>NZ_RPOK01000001.1 GCF_003820355.1 Paralteromonas sediminis
GGTACCACCTGACTCCATTCCGAACTCAGAAGTGAAACACGTTAGCGGCGATGGTAGTGTGGGGTTTCCCCATGTGAGAGTAGCACATCGCCAGACTCCTATTCGAAGAACCCCGGTCTCAAGGCCGGGGTTTTTTACTTTCTGGCTACCCGCGTCGTACAGGGTTTCCTCTTGTGCGAGTAGGACATTGTCCCTGCCGGCTACGGGCGTCTTATTAAGTTATCATTCCACATACCTAAGTATTACCTCTGCTGTTTTTTTAGTCACCTCTGTGCGCTTTAATGCATCCAACGACAACGCACACAGCGTTACCAAATTTAACTTAATTAACTACTACAGAGGACTTAACCATGTTGAAAATAGTTAAAGCTTCACTAATCGTTACCGCCGCTACTGTTGGATTCGCTATGCCTGCACAAGCAGACATCAACGAGGCCCGTGCTAACATCTGCACCATTGTACAAGCTGATGACAAAGGCGAGCTTCGCAAGAAAATGCGTACAGTACAGTCAGACTATAGAATGAAATTACGCGACTACTACGACGGTATCACGTGTAACGGTCAAAGCCTTATCCGCACAGCGCTACTGAGCAACGCGGTAGAAACCGGCACCTTGATGGTGAAGAAAATGCCTAGCAGAACACTCAGTAGCCCAGAGCAAGACGGCAAAACCTTAAGTGCCTGGATTGCTGAGCAAGGCCTAGATTCAAGTCCAATCGCTGCTGAACTTCAAGAGCGTTTGTAATAGAACTGACAACAACCAGTTCAACATGGTTGCAGAGTCAACACTCTGCTACAAAAGGCGGCCCTCGCGGGCCGCTTTTTTACTTTTATCTTTCGATTCCTGTTAAATTCATGGCTACATTGCATCTCTCGTAGTGGCTACCGTACTTGCGCATAATCTCTTTGCTATGGATAAAGCCTAGTTTTTCATATAAGTGAATAGCGGCTTCACACTTTCTATTAGTAAGCAGGTAGATGCTATCGGCGTTGAGTGTCTTAGTGGCAAAATGTAGAACATGAATAAGTAATGCTTCTCCTATTTTTAACCCTCTTACTGTTGAAAGCACTCCCATTTTTGTGAGCTCATATTCGTTTTCTCCACTTTTTAGTAACGCACATGCGCCCACAATTCCATACAAGGGATGTTTGGCAAACCAAATATGCCCGCCCGGTTCAATAATAAACTGCTTTGGGTTGCGCAGTACCTGCTTGTCTATTTCCTCCAGGGTGAACATAGATTCAATCCACTCGGTGTTAATAACATCAAAATAGGGTGCATAGTTATCTTGAAAGGGGATAAACTCCACTTGTTGTCCATCCGTTATTAATGCTAAGTGGCTTTGACTTCTTTCGAGAAGGCTCTGACGGCTCAGAGCATGTTCGAACTTAACTAGTGACTGATAAAAATCATTATCAGCCTCCTTACAGAGATCTTGCGCCGCACGCTCAATCCCTTTCCAGGTAATATGCAGGTTGCTGATAGTCACCCAGCCTTTGGGAGTAAGCGCGATGATGCGTTTTCTTGAGTCTTTTTTATCTGAGTGAAATTCAGCCAGCCCCTCCGCAATGAGTTGCTTGCAGAATTGACTCAGCGCGGGTTGCGAGAGTTGTAAGCTGTCTGCAGCTTCAACAACACTGATACGTTCTTTTTTATATAACAATGCCAGTAGAGAAAACCACTTTGGCTGAACAGGGATGTTGAGATTTTTATAAACACTTTGTGCTTCTGCGTACATGCGATCACTCAATCGCTTCAAACGACTTCCAAGTGCTAGCTCTTCCAGTTCATCAAAAAAGTCTTCCATTGGTGATCCTATAAGCAGAAATATAAGTGCTAATGTAAAGATTAAAAGAAAAAAGGCGTAGAGTAAATATTTTTACTTTGATGCCTTTTTCTTCTTTTCTCTAGTAATAGCGTAAGTTATCCGCTTTTCCCCTGAATGCGTAATAAGCAACAAAGGTGTAAGCGGTAATAACGGGAATGACAAATACCGATCCTACAAACATGATCATTAATGAATCTCTGGCACTCGCCGCATCATAGAGGGTAATTTGGTTTGGTACGACAAATGGATAAAAGCTCACAGCTAGTCCAAAGAAACACATACAAAAAATCACTATAGTCATTACAAACGGTAACCAAGCTCCTTTGTCATCTTCCAATGGTAGGCGCTTTAAAACTTGGTAACCCAATACAAACATAGCGAAGCACACTAGTGGTATAGCTGCAAATAAAGAGGCGAAGGGTGGCGTACTCCAGATTTCGTACACATTAGTGTTAACCAGCGGATTAACCAGGCAAACAGCCAAAATACCACCAAAGGTAATTGTTCCAGCCTGTTTACTCCGTCTAATTGCAAACAGTTGTAAGGCGTTACTCGTTTTCATGATGAGCCAGTTATTGCCAATTAAAGCGTATGCGGCTACCACACAAACTCCACTAAAACAGGCAAACAGTAGGCTTACTGATGTGTATTCGAGTCCCATTATATAAATGCCTAACATGAAGCCCTGACTGAACGCGGCCAAAATAGAGCCCATTTTAAAACACCAATCCCAGCGTATTTTTTGGTGGGCCTTTACTTTGGCCCTAAAGTCAAAGGCAACACCGCGAAGAATAAGGCCGATCAGCAATACAGCAACAGGTAGATAAAGTGCCTTGAGAATTGCGCTATGTGCAGAGGGGAAAGCAACTAGGAGTAAGCCAACTGCCAACACCAGCCAAGTTTCATTGGCGTCCCAGAAAGGACCAATAGAGGCAATCGCCGTATCTCGCCATTCTTCGTTATGCATGGGCAGAGTGATTCCAACCCCTAAGTCATAGCCATCTAATATGGCGTAAAGCAAAACAGCGAACGCGGTTAGACCTGCAAAGATAAGTGCTAGGTTCTCGTGTGTAAACCAGTTCATGCTTTTGCCTCCTTACCTGTATAAGTCGCTTTCCTCTCCGGTAGGCCGGGCAAGGTTAAGTCGTACTCTTCGACGTCTACCGCTTTCTTTGCCAAGCCAAACAAGGTTTTGATATAAGCGACTAGCAAGACTGCATAAATAGTTAGATAGGCAGCAAGGGTAATTGCTACATTTTCACTGGCAATAGTGGTAACAGCGTCGGCGGTCTTTAGTACACCATGGACTAAATAAGGTTGGCGACCAATTTCAGTAACATACCAGCCAGCCAACGTGGCAACCCATCCTGAAAACGTCATAGCCATTAACGCTTTAAGCTGCAGGTTTGACAGTCGACCTTTACGTTTTAATGTCAGGCTACACCACCAGGCTATAGCAATCATTAACAGTCCAACGCCAACCATCACACGAAAGCTAAAAAATACCGGCGCAACGGGAGGATGGGATTCGAAATCGTTTACTCCCTTTAGCTCACCGTTAAGATCATGGGTAAGGATGAGACTTGCCAGTTTTGGTATTTCAATAGCGTAATGGTTTGTTCGCGCTTCTTCATCAGGAATGCCAAACAAGATTAATGGTGCGCCGTTGTTGGTCTCCCATGCCCCTTCCATTGCCGCTACTTTTGCGGGTTGATGCTCAAGGGTATTTAGCCCGTGAAGGTCACCAACAAACGCTTGCAAGGGGGCCAGCAAAGCGGCACTGAACAAGGCGGTTTTCATTGTAAGTATGGGCGCTTTTTTGTCATCTCCACGCCAAATGCGGTATGACGAGATCCCCGCTACTAAGAAACAAACGGTCAATGCAGACGACATCAAGGTATGTGAGAAGCGATAGGGAAAAGAGGGGTTGAAGATAATGGCAAACCAATCTGTTGCATGCGCAACACCCTCCCGCATTTCAAAGCCGACGGGTGTTTGCATCCAAGAGTTGAGCACTAGTATCCAAAAGGCTGACATGGTCGTACCAAAGGCCACCAAAAATGTCGCCGAGGTATGTAGCCAGCCGGGTACCTTATGAAACCCAAACAACATAATGCCTAACAAGGTAGCTTCCAGAAAGAACGCGGTTAAGATTTCATAGGCGAGTAAAGGCCCTGCTATATTGCCGATGGTTTCCATAAAACCTGGCCAGTTGGTTCCAAATTGAAATGACATGGTGATACCGCTCACCACGCCAAGGGCAAAGGTCAATGCAAACACTTTTACCCAAAAGCGATAAGCGCGCATCCAAACTGGATGTTTAGAAAAGTCATACCTAACTTTAAAGTAAAACAATAACCACCCTAGGGCGATCGTGATGGTGGGAAAGAGAATATGAAAGCTGATATTCGCAGCAAATTGAATGCGTGACAGCAACAACACATCCATGGCTTACTCCTTAAGTTTTTTTTAAAATCGATGCATAAACCACTCGCTTACATTTATTGTTGTTTTTGTAACAGCTTGTCTTTTATGTCTAATACTTTGCCAACACCCGAACCCAACTTCATGAGTGTGTCTAATTTCTCTGGTGACAATGACTGAAGACTTTGTGCCCACTGAGTAATGTTTTCTAGCAGGCGATATATTTCGTCAATTCTGACTTGTGCATATTTTTCTGCGTCGTTACCCGGATTATCCAAAAGAATATCTCTGAGCAGCGACAGTGTTGGGTCGATCTCTCGTTTTCTGCGTTCTTCAAATACGCGATTAGCCATGTCCCAAATACTGCCGTTGGTATGGTAGTAGTCTTTTCTGTCGCCGGGTTTGTGAAGCGTGTGAACCAACTGCCAGCTACTTAGCTCTTTTAAGCCCATGCTCACGTTGCCACGGGAAATATTCAAACATTCACCAATTTCATTGGCACTGATGGGCTCTTCAGTAATTACGAGAAGGGCATATATCTGGCCAACGGTGCGGTTAAACCCCCATCGACTACCCATTTCGCCAAAGTGAAATACAAATGATTCGAGCATTGGGGTCATTTTCATTGTTCTAATTTTACTAAAGGTTCAGAAATTTCTGAAACTTTAGTATATTGCTTGACGCAGATCAAGAAAACGTTGGCAATAAGAACTCAGTTTCTACTTTACGCAGCCTATGTTTTCTTTCTATTAGTGATGAAGGGTAGCGAGTGTTCGATGGGTTTATCATTGGTTAGGGCTGTTACAGGCGTGAGCAAGTACACGAAAAGGTGCTATCCAGATGTATCTCTGAAATGTGCCATATACACACGCCGACTCAAGGGTAATGTAAGTGTTTGAATGTCACTTCCGTAATGACCTTTGTGTATATTCGGCGTAGGATACATAAGCTATTGTCTAAAAAACGAGATAAGTAGAGGCAAGATGGTTTTCAAAATTCGGCAGCCATTTTACATAAAGGTCTTTATACTACTTGTTGTTATGATGCTAACAGGCTGCGCCAGCAAGCCAAATAGCAATCAAGTTACCGCGTATAAACCTACTCCACCTCCTCCATTAAGAGGGGAGTTGCCAACGCACCTGAACAAAAGTAATCCGGAAGGCCTGTTTTCATTAAATGAATTGCAGCGCAGTCAGTTTCACGCTTTCTTTTACGATGAGGATAATACAGACATTGCTCCTCATAAGCGGTTGGCGCACTACTTGGAATCTCAAATGAGTAGCTTTGATTACAAAGGACGCACATTAAAGGCAAGTCAGGCTATGGATGAGATGGAGGGCAATTGCCTTTCGCTGGCAATCGTGACTGCGGGATTGGCGCAAAGTGTTGGGTTAAAAGTACAATACCGCAGAGTAAACACACCACCTATCTATCAAAGAAAAAATAATATACTCACACTCTCCTCTCATGTTCAGACGCGTGTCTTTTCTCCAAACGTACCTCCTCACTCCGATTTCGCGAATATCATATTAGGTAGCTATGCGGTTATTGATTACTTTCCCAGTAGTGAGTACGTAGTTGGGAAAAGAGTTGCACAAAAGGACGCAATAGCAATGTATTACCAGAACTTAGCCGCTGAGAAAATGATGAAGAACCAAATGCAGGAAGCATTAGCGTATTTGTACAAAGGGCTTAGTATTGCACCTCAAAATGCAAGTTTGCTAAATGCTGTTGCTGTTGTTTATAAGAGACAAGGCTTCCTAAAAGATGCACTAAACGTATTTGCCTATGGGGTTGAGTACTCAGGAGGTTCCCTTGTGTTGTTTGAAAACTATGCTCAACTACTTGCATCAATAGGTCGCGTAGAAGAGGCCGAGGAAATTGCAGATAAGTATTCATTTGTAGATGATGACAACCCTTTTGTTTGGTTAGATTTAGCTGCTGAAAAGGAGAAAAAGGGGAATTGGCGCAAAGCATCGGCTTATTATCGAAAAGCCGTTGAAATGGGCCCCTATTTGCATGAGAGTCATTTTGGGCTCGCAAAGTCTTATTCTGCACTTGGCAAAGAAGCGGCGGCCTTGCGTCACATGAAAAAAGCGACTGCGTTGGCGCGTTACGAAGAGGAGCAACCTCTGTATTCCAAGAAGCTAGTCATGATGAAGCATCTACACAGAGGTTAGAGATTAAGCTAAACCTAACTTCATATAACTAAGAGGAAGCCGCTCGAATCAGGTATTAACAAACACTTACAAATTAGTTCACACTTGAGCGCTTTGTGCTTGTCTTCCCAAAAACGCAGGGTTACTGTCTATCAGAATTGACATGACAGAGTAGTGATAAACGCAGGCTGTCATATTGCCGGGTCAAAAAAGGAACCAAATGCTGGAATTACAGAACATTGTTAAGTCATTTCAAAACGGCGAAGAGATTGTTACCGCAATCAACAATGTCAGTTTAACGATCGAACAAAATGAATTTGTCGCTATTATGGGTAGCTCAGGCTCAGGTAAATCAACCTTAATGAATGTGCTGGGCTGTCTGGACACACCAAACTCTGGGACTTACCGGCTGGACAATAAAGATGTTGCCTCGCTCAGTGATGACGAGCTGTCTAAAATTCGCAATGAACACATTGGCTTCATCTTTCAGACGTTTCATCTGCTGCCTAAATTGGATGTTGTGGGCAATGTCAGTTTGCCACTTCGCTATTCAGATGTGCCAGCCGCCGAAGCCGAAGAAAGAGCGTTGTCACTGATTGATAAAGTGGGTTTAACACACCGGAAGCATCATAAGCCTTTTGAAATGTCGGGAGGACAGCGTCAGCGTGTAGCGATTGCCCGCGCCCTTATAAATCGGCCATCAGTTATACTTGCCGATGAGCCTACAGGCAATCTAGACAGCAAAACGTCATATGAAATCATGCAGTTACTCACAGAGTTGCACAAACAGGGGCAGACAATTGTGATGGTAACCCATGAAGATGACATCGCGGAGTATGCGCAACGCGTGATTCATATGAAAGACGGGGTGATTATCAATGATAAATAACAAAGTCCTCCTCGCACTGAGTCTACTTGTATCACTGAATACTCAGGCTGAAGAGTTACTGCTCACTGGCAGTATTAGTTCCTCGGCCAAACAAGTTGTAGTTGCGCCACAGGCGAGTCGTTGGCAAATCCAAATTCAGTGGATGGAAGAAGAAGGCAAAATTGTGCAAAAAGGCGAACCGGTTGTGGTGTTCGATGGTGCGTCTGAGCAAACCCAACTGCTAACACAGCAGGAAAATCTAGACCGACTAGAACTTGAGCTAAAGCAACTGGTGATTGAACAGGAACAGAATGTCATTGATGCCAAGGGTAGTTTGACCGTAGCGAAAATGCGAGTCGACAAAGCACGTATCGAAGCCTCTGTGCCAGACTCAGAGGTCAGTGCCTATGACAAAGGGCAATATGAATTGGCTTTGCAACGGGCGTTGCTCGAGCAGGTAAAGGCAGAAGAGGCCTATGCCAGAGCTAAGCAGGAACAAAAGGCAGAGCTGACAAAAAAAGAAGTCGATATTCTTAAAACCAAAGAAGAAATTGCGTATCTCAATAATATTCTTGGTCAACTTCGGGTTATTTCAGAATACACCGGACCCGTTAGCTATGCCATTCACCCCTGGTTTGGTGAAAAGGTGGCGCCTGGCATGAACGTCAGGCCAAGCTGGAATGTGGTTGATGTGCAATCAACAGAAAAGTTTCAAATTGAAACTTGGGTGCACGAATTAGACGCGATAGGCTTGTCAAAAGATACAACTGTTGAAATCGTGTTAGATGCCTATCCGGATAGAACATTCAACGGCACTATCGTATCGCTGAGCCCGCAAAGCGAAACCCGGCCACAGTGGAGTAAGAGTGCCTATTTCCCCGCTATTGTCCAATTTGATGGTTTGCCCGATGTTAAATTACAGCCAGGAATGAGCGTGCGAATTCATGTTAACAAGGAGGTTATAGATGCGTAGCCTTGTTTTAGTCTTGTCACTATTGGTAATGGCAGCTTGCTCAGAGCAAGCAGCAGAAAAGGCGGTAGAAAGCACACTGAAAAAAGGGGTTTATGCACCTGCCGAGTTAGTATCTTTGCAGGAAATATCATTGACGCCGCCCAATATTCCCCGTACTTGGGAATATAAAATTGAATTTCTGGCTCGGGAGAATGATCTGGTCAAAGAAGGCGATTTGCTAATTCGATTTGACGGGCAGCGTTTGCGAACGCAACTCCTTGAGCGTCAAAGTGAGCTCAATGCAGAGAAAAAAGAAGCTGAAAATAAAAAGCTGTCGAATGAAGCCAAGCTGGAACAGCTCATTCTTGATATGGCAGAAGCAAAGAAAAATCAGGATATAGCACGCAGAAAGGTTGAAATTACCGACGTGTCCCGTTCAGAAATAGAGAGGCGAAAGCAGCAGTCTGAATTTGTTATTGCTACAGAGCTTTATGAACAGGCCGTCGCTCGAGTAGAAAAACACAAACAAATCATGGTATTGGACGAGCAGGTTCAGCAAGCCAAAATTGATAAAGCACAAAGCCGGGTTGATCAGATCAATGACAGCATCGCCAAGCTAAGTGTCACCGCACCCAAAGCGGGTATGGTGACATTAATTCCCAATGGTGACGGTGATAAACCCGCTGTGGGCGACACGGTTTTCATGGGCGCGCGAATTCTGGCTTTACCTTCTTTAGAGATGATTGCTGTGAAGGTGGAGTTTGATGAATCCACCACGTCACAGGTGAATCTGGGTGATACGGTCAGAGTGACCTTAGACGGTTATCCAGAACGGCCCTTTGCTGGCCAGATTAGTGAAATTGGCCAATCTTACAGACAAAAATCCACCAATAATCAAAAAGTAGTATTTGATGCATGGGTAGAGTTAGAGCAAATGGATTTAAACATTATGCGGCCAGGCATGAAGGCCACAGTGGAATTGGCAAAGGTGGCGTCATGAGGTACGTTTTACTTCCTATTGCTTTGCTGTTTATCTCGGCTTGTGGTGAGCAAACTACGCAAACGACCCCGGTATTTGAAGTTGAAGCCTCAGACTTTGGTATTCAGGTAAGTGGTTTTGGTGAAATAGAAGCGGCGCAGTCTCAAAAGATATTTTCTCCCGGACGTCGCCCAATGACACTGGCTTGGCTAAAAGAAGAAAACAGCTATGTAGAAGCAGGAGACGTCATTGCACGCTTTGATGCCCAGCGTATCCAAAAGGACAGTCGCGCAGAAGAGCTGGAGCTATTGCGATTAGAGCAGGAAATTTTAAAAAGTGTGGCGCAACAGCGTGAGCAAAAACAAGAAGTCGAATCAGACCAAATATTCGTAGACCATGAATTTGACTTTGTAGAGCGTTTTGCCATTGACGATATCAACGTATATTCACAGCTGGAAATCATTGATACCTTTGCCAATAGGGATTTTTTGGAAGCTAAAGACGGGTTTCTCAACTGGAAAGAGAGCAGTATCGACCAGCAGCACGATAGTCAAATTGCCGTACTCGATATCCGCAAGTCAGGTGTAGGCAGCAAATTTGAACAGCTTCAACAAGCGTTATCTAGCCTCGAAGTGGTATCACCTTTCTCCGGTTTGTTGGTGTTCGAAAAAGACAGGCGGGGGGAGAAACCTGCAGTTGGTCAAACCATCTTCCCTGGAAGGCCAATCGCACAAATTCCTAACCTAGATAACATGCAAGCCAAAGTGTTTGTGCAGGCCAATGATGCGATAGATCTCGCGGAGGGGCAGTCCGTTGATATCGTTCTGGATGCATTTCCAGGTAAGGTTTTCTCTGGTGAAGTTAAACAAGTTTCTGGCTTCCCTCGCAGTATAGAACGTGGAAATCCTGTGACCTATTTTGAGTTGATCGTCACTTTGTTAGAGCAGGATAAAAACATGATGCAACCAGGTAGAAAGCTTAGTGCATCGATAAAAGTAAAAGCGCCCACGCCAACACTCGTGGTGCCGCTGCAAACACTGCACCACGAAGACGGCAATTCCTATGTGTTTTTACAGCAAGGAGACCGCTTTATTAAACGTCAGGTAACCAGCGGCAGGAAAAACCTTCACCTTGTTGAGGTGACCAGTGGTTTGGAAAGCGGAGACCTTATCGCGTTGGCTCAGCCGGCTAATTCAACGGTTGAAGGAGATGAAGGTTGAATCAGTATATCGTTTTAATTGGCGACGCCATTCATGAACTGTCGTCACAAAAGCTGCGTACATTCCTTACCTTACTGGGTATGATCTTCGGGGTCGGCGCGGTTATTGCCATGCTGAACATTGGTGAAGGTGCGGAAAAAGAGGCACTAAAGCTAATTGATTCGATGGGTGTTAACAACATTATTGTCAATGCTAGGTCATATGAAAAAGACGAGCTCAAAGAAATTCGCGAAGAATCGCTCGGGCTCAATATGGGAGATGTGGATGCCGCTCTCGCGACCTTGCCTTTTGTAGATGATTACAGCGCGTCGAAAAATATAGAATTACACGATGTATACAGTGACTATGCAAAGAGTGATGCGCAGGCCTGGGGAGTGACGATTAGTTACTTCGGACACGGCAATTTGCGTTTGGCGGCAGGGCGTTTTATCTCTACGCAGGACGAAAATGCGCTGGCACAAGTTGCAGTGTTGGGGGCCGATGCTGCTACTGAGTTGTTTCCAGCCAAAGACGCCGACGAGATGATTGGACAGTTTGTAAAAGTGAACCATGTTTGGTTAAAAGTCATTGGCGTATTGCAGGCACCTGAGGGGAGCAAAAATGAATTTCAGGGCGTGCAAATTGGCGGAGATCGCTATCGCATATTTGTGCCCTTGAGTACCAGTATCAATAAGTTTGCCAGTGATGTATTGGCCAGTCAGTTAGACAGTATTAAGCTGAATATTGCGAAAGGCACCGACCCCGTCATTGCTGCCCAGGCTATCGACAGCCTCATAGCAATGCGCCATGGAAGTCTCGACGATTACGAGTTGATTATTCCTGCTGCGTTATTAGAACAGCAAAAGCAGACGCAACAAATATTTAATATTGTTATGGCTTGTGTTGCTGGTATCTCGCTACTAGTCGGCGGTATTGGCATTATGAACATAATGCTGGCCAACGTGATGGAGCGTACAAAAGAAATCGGGTTGTTGCGAGCTGTTGGCGCGACGCAAAAAAATATTCGTCTTCAATTTATTGCTGAGAGCTTTACTATTTCTATATTGGGTGGCTTGTTAGGTATCTTTTTTGGATTGGTTCTCTCGGAGGTCATTGGTTTCTATTCTGGCTGGGCAGTAAGTTGGTCCTTGCCGGCAATCTTTTTGTCATTGACCATTTGTATGGTAGTGGGAGTTGGTTTTGGCGTGTTTCCCGCGGTTAAAGCGTCCAAACTAAATCCCATCGATGCACTTCACAGCGATTAACCCGTTTATTGTTTCTCAAAGAAAAAACGCCCCAATAGAGGCGTTTTTTGCATTTTTATTGTCGAATTTTTGACACAAAGTGTAGGAAAATCGTCAAAATTCCATTATTGTTCTGTTTGGAATAATAAAAATGTTGCATGGATGTAAAAAAATATTACAGCTTTTTGGGATCAATAATAATAAATGCGCTATACCCAGCTGTTTGATCGAACCGTTGGGCGGTTCGGCTCGACGGTTTCTTTGCTTGTCTTTCAGGCTACGGCATTCCTTGTGCCGTGGTTCGCTGTGTTGTGGCTGAGTCATACGGCCAGTATTAACAGTGTCGCAGATTTCAGTCTGCTTTTAGCCATCGTTGCGCCTTTGTGTTTGTTATTAGCCACGCCGTCCAGAAATTTCTTACTGAGTGGTGATGAAGATGTCAGTCACCATACTGTTGTTATTCGGTTCGCTTTTTCACTGCTTGGCATCAGTGTTATAGCGGCAATTGGACACTGGCAGGGTGCCTTACTGCTTGCTGTTGCGCTATTTGTCTGTAAAAACGGTGAGTTTTATTACGACATAGCGATTGCTGACCTTATCAAGAAAAATGCTAAGCGCGCTTTATTTTTAAGGGCTATCAGAAAAGCCGGGTTTACCCTGCTTGGCGTTGTGATCACGTTTTGGTCTGCTTCACTTATCATTGGTCTCAGTGTGCTTGGTGTCTTGTTTGTCCTCGATGCGCTTTTTGAAACACAACAAAAACGCACCATGGGTAAATCGCTCAGTGTCGCTGCCCAAGCATTACCACTTTCGCTTAATGCGCTTGTATTCTCTGTTTATTTTTACATTCCTCGGTATGTACTAGGTGGTGACAGTCATGTGCAGGAACTGGCGGTGTTTACTGTTAGCAGCTTTTTGATCATGGTCGCCCTTATTGTTAGCAATGCCTACTGTCAGTCTCAGTTGGCGCACTGGCGCAAGCAGGTTGCGAGTGAGCGGAACGCCATTTTCATGCAAAGCCTCTACAAAACAATGGGCTTGCTCGCGCTCTTATATATCGCTCTGCAGGTATTTCACCTTCCGCTGCTGGCGTCTCCATTTTGGCAAGCTCACAATAATATCAACTTGTTGCAAGTCGACTTAATGGCGGTATATCACCAAACGCTGTGGTTTGCCGTTGGCCCAATTCTTTTCTCTTTTGCTAATTATTTGCTGATCGTAACGCACAATCACCGGTTTTTACTTGTATTAACTTTGCTTAACACGGGACTCTGCTCAGTGTTGGGTTGGTTGGGGTTTTACGCGTTTGGGTTTTCTGGTCTGATCGCAATCGTCGCCTGTTGTGGGGGGCTGCAATTCCTGTGTTGCTTCAGGAAAATGAAGATGCATTTGGCAGGTGAACATGTTTGAGCATCTGTTTTTCACATTATCAGTCATACTGGTATTTGCCAGAATATTGTGGGAGTTTTTCGTCAATAAAGGCAAAATTTCTCCATTGGCTATTTATTCGTTCTGTTATCTGTATTTTTGTTTTGGCCCTTATCTGGCCGATGTTTTAGGGTTTGGGATTTATAGTGGTATACAGCGCGACTACATGGACGAAGCCGCGTTTGTTTTCTTTCTGGCCATTGCCACACTCGCACTTTTTCCATCAAATTTTGTGGCAAAACTCGATATGCCCTATCGCCTGGTAATCAAAGAGCCTGTCTTGGTTAAACAAATTACCCGCCTCTTACTCACTGTACCTGTTGCGCTTCTCTTTGCGCTTGCACTGGCTAAAATAGGCTTTGCACCCTTGGACAAGGTGCAGCGTATTGCTGCGGTCGGCATATTCCACTACGTCATTTTAACGCTGTGGCCGTTGTGTTTGTTCTGCTACCTTACCGTTGCTCCAAAACACGCGCTAAGTCGCGGTGAAGCGTGGTCATTTGCCGCTATCATACTGCTTTATTTTAGCTATTGCTTTTACATGGGTGAGCGGGATTTTGCGCTTATCGGTGTGCCCTTGGTATTTTGGTTTTATAAAGACAAGCCTCTGCCCTTGTGGAAGCTTAGTGTGGGGGTTGTGGTTGCCGCGGTGGGTTTTACCCTCATGTCAGCGGGCCGCTCTTCAGAGTTCGACGGAGGTGGACTAGCGTCTTTCTTAAACCAGGGCAGCAATCTGATGGTGACAACCAACATCATTCTGTGGCTGGAGCAAGGCCAGTTAGTGAGCTGGGGGGCATCATACTTTTCTAGCTTTATTAATATGCTTACATTAGGCGCAATAAAGCTCACCACGCCCCTCTCTATTTGGTTTAGCCGCGAATATTCACCGGCCGCCAATGATGGCGCATTTGGCTTTTCCATTGAAGGAGAGGCACTGATTAACTTTGGCATTGCGGGCATTCCCTTCTTGTTTGCTTTCATCGCCTTCTTTTTGGCGTGGACTTATCGCGGCTTTCTGCAAAATCGGCCGATGGGCGTGCTATTAACATACTATGCACTCTTTTATTTTGTGTATGCGATTCGGGGTGAATCTCTTATTTTGTTTAAAGCCTTTATTTACAGCGTGATCATTTTTGTTGGCTTGCTGTTTATATCGCAACGCGGGAGGCTGTACTTTCAGGTTTAACATGCTTGTTGACATCGTAATTGAAAAGCGATTTTTTCGCTGTAGAGAAGGTCACATTTGGACCGAAAATGCCTTTCCTTATGCGTTTTGGCAGCGATATCTCGCCGTGTTTTCACAGGTTAATATTGTGGCCCGTGTACATGATGTGAGCGTGGCCCAATCGGGGTGGCGGCAAGTCACCGGACATAATGTTTTAATTACGGCATTACCCGGATACATAGGTCCAATGGGATTACTTAAGGCTTTGCCTAAGACATTGTCTGTGCTCGCGTCTCGGCGCGGCATAGAACGAAGGGTTATTTATCGCGTACCTGGCATATTGGCCTGGCTTTACAGTGTCACAGCGGGTAGCAGGCAATCGGTGTATGGCGCTGAAGTGGTAGGCGATCCTGCAGATACCTTTACACGTGCTGCCAGTAAACATCCGCTTAGACCTTTACTGCGGTATTTCTTTGTTTACTTGCTTAAGCGACAGTGCAAAGGGGCGTATGCGATATCTTATGTTACTGAGTCAGCCTTGCAGCGGCGATATCCCCCTAATAAAGCAGCACTCTTTACCCATTATTCGTCCATCCACTTGTGTGACGAAGATTTTAAAGAGCCAATACAAAGAACATGGTCAACGCCCGTGAAGCTGCTCTGTATCGGTAACTTATCTCAGCCCTATAAAGGCTGTGACTTAATGTTGGACGCCTTGGCTGTACTGAAAAATAGTGGCGTGAACTGTCAGCTCACATGGATTGGTGGAGGGAGTCTACTGGCTAACATGCAGGACTATGCCAGTGCGCTCAACCTTGATTCGCAGGTACAGTTTGTGGGTAATGTGGCCAACAGAAACGACATGCGTCAATACATTGATAACGCCGACTGCTTTGTCTTGCCCTCGCGACAGGAAGGATTACCACGGGTTTTGATAGAAGCTATGGCCAGAGGCAAGTTTTGTATCGCGACCGACGTAGGGGGTGTGAATGAACTTTTGCCCCCTTCCTGGGTAATAGCACCACATTCTTCAGAGCTGTTGGTCAGTGCTATAACCCGCGCCATAACACTCGATTTATCCAGCAGACACAAGCTCTGTGAACGTCACTATCATCGCGCAATGGACTTTCATGATAAGCAATTACAAATTCGCAGAGAAGCCCTGTACAAACATCTATTAGAGGCCCCCTTATGAGAGTGCTGCACTTAATTAAAACCGCTGTAGGTGCAACATGGGCACTTCGTCAAACTAAAGAATTGGTAGCCCAGGGCATTGAGGTGCATATTGCCATGCCAGAGGGCCCTATGACTGAAAAGTATCGGCTGGCAGGTATGACAGTGCATGAGTTTGATCCCTCATTGGCGCTCACAGCATGGTGGAAAAACCGTGCGAAAGCACGGGCGTTGGCGCAGTTGGTCGAGCAGGTTCAACCAGATATAGTGCACAGTCACTTTGTCACTTCCACTTTGCTGATGCGTTTGGCTCTCAGGCACCACAGCATTCCAAAAGTTTTTCACATTCCAGGTCCTCTGCACTTAGAACATGTGCTTTATCGTTATATGGATTTACGCTCAGCAAATCAGCACGACTACTACCTCGCTTCTTGTAAATGGACGCGTGATGCCCTAAATAAGTTTGGTGTTAATAAAAACAAAATTGGTCTGGCCTACTACGGTGTCAATGCTGAAGACTTTTTACATGCAAAGCCAAGTCATACAGATTTGCGTGGGTTGATTGGGGCAGACAACAACACCTTCGTCGTGGGTATGGTGGCTTATTTTTATGCACCAAAACGCTTTCTAGGACAAACCCGCGGTCTAAAAGGTCATGAAGACCTGATCGAAGCATTGGCTATCGTCTTAAAAAAGTATCCCTTTGTACGTTGCGTCATGATCGGTGGTCCGTGGGGTAAAGCAGACCGTTACTTTGAATCAGTGAAGCGATTTGCCCACAAGAAAGTGGGCGATGCTTGTGTCTTTTTGGGTACAAGACAAGATGTACCCTCACTGTACCCTCAATTCGATTTAGCCGTACACCCGTCTCACTCAGAAAATGTGGGGGGCGCGGTAGAGTCTATGTATTCCAAAATCCCCACACTGACAACAAACGTTGGTGGTTTCCCAGATCTTATTGAGCCTGGCGTGACCGGCTATATGGCCAAGGCAAAAGATCCTGTCTCATTGGCTGCCCAGATTTGTCAGGCCATCGAACAAAAAGCGCAGTCAGAGGCGTTGGTAGAACGTGGGCTTGAAAAAGTCTCAAGTGTGATGAATGTAAAAAAGAATGCATTGGAGGTGTCTCACTTCTACCAGCATGTGTTAGCCGACCACAAGGGGCGTACCGCATGAAACGCTGTCTAGACATTCTGATATCGGCGATAGCACTGCTGTTGTTAATGCCCTTGTTCTTTATTCTTTATTTGCTTGTTGCTGCCAATTTGGGGCGCCCGGTATTTTTCAAGCAAACGCGACCCGGTCGCAATAGTGAACTCTTTGAAATGGTTAAGTTTCGCAGCATGACGGATGCGCGTGATGAAAGTGGAAATTTGCTCTGTGATGACAAGCGGTTAACCCGTTTCGGTCGTTGGCTGAGAAGTACCAGTCTCGACGAATTACCTGAGCTCATCAATGTACTTAAAGGGGACATGAGCTTGGTTGGTCCCCGTCCTTTGTTACCTGAATATCTCGCTTTGTATAACCCGCAGCAGCATCGGCGGCATGAAGTGAGGCCGGGTATTACAGGCTGGTCGCAGGTTAATGGCAGAAACGCCTTGTCATGGGAAAAGAAGTTTTCACTAGATGTATGGTACGTCGACAATCAATCTACCTGGCTGGATATGAAAATTTTGGTGCTTACTTTGTTCAAAGTGCTTAAACGAGAGGGAATAAGCGGCGCTGAGAGTGCCACAATGAAGCCGTTTGAAGGGAGTAAATCCAGTGATTAGTGAGCGAACTGAACTGGTCATAATCGGGGCTGGTGGTCATGCCAAAGTGGTTATCGAAACAGCATGCGCAATGGGCTATCAGACTATCTGGGTGTTTGATGATAATCCCGAAGGCTCCAAACCTTTGGGATATCACATTCAGGGAACCTGTGAGCAGGCAATTGAGGCGACTAACAAGGCGGCGTATTTTGTGGCAATTGGTGCAAACGCTGTGCGTTTGCGTTTGTTGAATGCGCTCATTGAGCGAAAAAAATCGCTTGCCACCTTGGTGCACCCCTCGGCAGTGGTTAGCCCGTCAGCCAAGATTGGTAAAGCAAGTCTGGTAGTGGCAAAGGCGGTGATCAACGCAGACGCAAGTTTGGGCCTAGGTTGCATTGTTAATACAGCTGCTACCGTCGATCACGATTGTGTTGTGGCCGACGGCGCGCATATTGCGCCCGGGGCCAATCTGTGTGGCGGTGTCACAGTGGGTAAAGAAACGTTAATTGGGGCAGGAAGCGCTATCCTGCCACAGAAAAAAATTGGTGATAAATGCATCGTGGGTGCGGGGTCGACAGTGATTAGCGATATACCTGAAGGGCATTCTGCTGTCGGTTCACCAGCAAAAATAATGATAAAAAACTAGGGGAAAAACCATGTTGAATGGACCTTTTTCGCCATGGCCGTGCTATGACGAAACAGAGCAACAAGCGGTCCTGAAGGTAATGCAAAGCAATCGCGTTAACTACTGGACGGGTACGGAAGGTCGGGAATTCGAAAAAGAGTTTGCTGAATTCGCCGATTGCAAACACGCCATTGCGGTAGCCAATGGCACTGTCGCTCTTGATCTGGCATGGCAGGCGCTTAACCTGCCCAAAGGCAGTGAAGTGGTTGTTACGTCACGTTCTTTTATCGCGTCTGTGTCAACCATAGTGTTGGCAGGGCTTGTACCGGTTTTTGCCGACGTTGACAAAGCGTCGCAAAATATCTCTGCAGAGACCATTTCTGCTGTGCTCAGTGATAAAACAAGCGCCATACTTTGTGTGCACCTAGCGGGGTGGCCATGTGATATGTCGCCAATTTTAGCGCTGGCAGAACAGCACAATTTAAAGGTGGTAGAGGATTGTGCTCAGGCGCATGGTGCTAAGTACAAAGGCCGCTCAGTGGGAAGTTGGGGACATATTGCGGCCTGGTCATTTTGTCAGGACAAAATTATGACCACAGCCGGTGAGGGCGGCATGGTAACCACGAATGATGAGCAATTGTGGTCAAAAGCCTGGTCTTTCAAGGATCATGGTAAAAGCTATGATGCTGTGTATAACAAACAGCACCCGCCTGGCTTTCGCTGGCTTCACGAATCATTCGGTACCAATTGGCGATTAACCGAAATGCAGTCTGCAGTGGGACGAATTCAACTGAAAAAAATGCCACAGTGGCAAGCTCAGCGGGCCCAAAATGCGCAGGCTTTGGCAGAAGCCTGTCGTCAATATCTTGCTCTTGAAGTCCCAGAAATACCCGCAGATATTGAACATGCACACTATAAATTCTATGCCTATGTAAACCCGGAATATCTGACGAAAGGCTGGACTAGAGAGCGCATTATCGATGCAATTAATGCCCTGGGAGTACCTTGCTTTTCCGGCTCTTGCTCTGAAATGTATAGGGAAAAAGCGTTCGACGGTACAGACTTCAGGCCTAAGGCCGCATTGAAAAACGCACAAGAGCTGGCAGACATCAGCTTGATGTTTTTAGTCCATCCAACACTTACAGACGACGAGATAGCTTTGACGCAGCAAGCGATTCATTCTGTCATGATGGAGGCTAGTCATGCGACTACTCAACGCGCTATTTAGTTGGCCCCAATGGGCGAAGGTGGGGGTTCAGTATGTCTGGGATGCTGGTGTAATCTGTTTTTCCTTCCTATTTGCCTACATGGTAAGAGTGGGGCTATCGGCTTACCCAGTAGGCCAAGCTGAGCTTGTTTTGTTATTAGGTATCTCAGTTTTTACTCTGACAGCATTACAGCTGCTCGGCCACTACAGGCAGATATTGCGTTACTTGGCTCCTCGTTCTTTCTTGCCTCTGGCAGTAAGCCTTATCGTGTCTGTCACCTTGTTATACATTGCTGGCGCAGGCGGCGCAGTGTTTATGCCTATGAGCGTACCCATTTTGTTCCTGGCCTTTGCGGGGATAGGAATGGGCGGGCCGAGGCTGCTTATTATGTTGACCACGCAATGGGAAAAATACGGTCAAAAAGAAAAGTGTCTGATCTTTGGTGCTGAGCACGCGGGCCGCTCATTAGCTATGGCGCTGAACCAGGGCTTTGAACTTCAGCCTGTGGCATTTGTCGATGCGAAACAAAAGTATCTGGGCAGCTCAGTGATGGGGCTACCCGTAGTAGACAAAGCACAGATCCCTAAGCTGGTGACAAAGTATAACATCAGCAAGATTCTATTAGCGGTAAACAATACATCAGCCAAACGCAGAAAAGAGTTACTGGCAGAGCTTGAACCGTTTGCTCTTGAGCTGTTAACGGTACCTGATGTCACAGAGGTCGCCTCTGGCAAGCGGAAAATTAGTGAGCTAAGAGAAGTCAAAATCGAAGAGTTGCTGGGCAGAGAGCCCGTGCCGCCTATTGCCGATTTGCTTAGCCAAAATATTGCCGGTAAACATGTAATGGTCACTGGGGCAGGGGGATCAATAGGCAGCGAATTATGTCGTCAAATTGCAAGAGGAAAACCCGCATCACTGACCTTGTATGAGCTGAGTGAATTCAACCTTTACCAGATTGAGCACGAACTCAAAGGACAGTACCCCAATTTGGTGTTGCACCCTGTATTAGCCTCTATTCAGGATAATGATGTATTACGCAGTACCATAGAGTGCTTTAACATTCAGACGATATACCACGCTGCTGCCTATAAGCACGTGCCTATGGTAGAACACAATATAACCGCAGGTATTCGCAATAATATTTTTGGTACCGCTAATACCGCCTTAGTAGCCGCTGAGTATCAAGTGGAAAAGTTTGTTTTGGTGTCAACCGACAAAGCAGTCCGTCCTACCAATATCATGGGCGCAACGAAACGCTTTGCTGAGCTCTTTGTACAGGGGCTGGCGGAACTAAACTCAGAAACAGAGTTTGCGATTGTCCGGTTTGGCAATGTACTAGGCTCATCAGGATCGGTTGTCCCGGTTTTTGACCGCCAGATACGACAAGGGGGCCCGATAACGGTGACTCACCCTGACATCATTCGCTACTTTATGACGATCCCGGAAGCGGCTCAACTAGTCATACAGGCAGGTGCCATGGGCAGTGATGGCGAAGTGTTTGTACTGGATATGGGCCCGCCGGTAAAAATCACTGATCTTGCAGTAAAAATGGCCCATCTTATGGGATTAACGGTGAAACGTGGAAAAGACGATGAGGGTGACATTGAGTTAGTGTTCTCAGGACTACGCCCGGGTGAAAAGCTGTATGAAGAATTACTGATTGATGATGCTGAAACGCAAACTGCTCACCCAAGAATAATGGGTGCCAATGAGGTACGTATTCCGTTTTCTGACGTGGTGATGCTAATGGACAGGATAAACTATGCCCTCACTCAGAACAATGAGAGTGAAGCGCGCGATTTACTACTCGAAGCGCCTCTGGCTTATGCACCGACGGAGCATAAACTGGCTTCATGAACAGGTTGATCGCTTTTATCTCTATGCTGTTGATTGTGCTGCCACTGAATGCGCAGGTCTTACCGATTGGCGTAGGTGATCACATTCATGTGGTGGTTCACAATGAGCCTGACCTGACAGTCAAGGAAAAAGTGGGTACCCACGGCACGATCAATATGCCCCTTGTAGGCGTTGTTACTGTGGTAGGAAAAACCCCCGATGAAATCTCAAAAGCGATCATGGCCGCTCTAGATGATGGCTACCTGGTTGAACCTCAAGTGCGCGTGGCTATTGATAGGTACCGACCTTTTTATATTCGCGGAAAGGTGGAATCGGCAGGAGCTTATGAATATGTGATTGGTCTGACTGTCAGTCAGGCCATCGCGATAGCTGGCGGGCTGACGCCACGGGCATCAAATAGCGGTTGGTACTTAACACGCGGTCCAAATAAAACGCGACATGACGTCACCGCTGAATCTAAGGTTTTGCCCGGAGACGTGATTGAAATTCCGGAGAGCTTCTTCTGATGCGTGACAATCATGCTTACCGCGTCGCGTCTGCACCTCAAGAAGTGTCCTTTGATTTAGGTGATTTGTTCGCATTTTTGTGGAATACCAAATGGGCGATCATACTGACAACTACATTGCTTACCTGCTTGGGATATATGTACGTTCAGAATATGCCTCGGCTTTATTCTGCATCGGCAGTGGTTCAGCTCACCGCGCCTGCGTCTTCACTAAAATTGTCTGGATTTTCTGGTCTTACAGGCAGTAATGACAGTAATTTGGACGCGCATATTGAAATGCTCAAATCCAGAAAGTTCTTAAAGGCATTAGTTACAGAGCTGAACCTTCATTTTGAGCAGGAGTTTCTGGCGCCTAGCGACCAGGGAAACGCTTTCCCCTCTGTTGATCATGCGGTAAATGTGCTTCGAGAGGACTTGCGGGTTTCTGTGGTGGCGAACACCGACATGTTAACCCTGACCTATGTTGCACGATCCCCCGAATTGGCGGCGAGCATTGTTAATACCATGGGCCCTTTGTTTTTCAATTATCTGTCATCGAAAGAGCAGGCAAATGCAGAAAGTGCTTCTTCGTGGTTAACTGACCAAATCAGTGTTATTCGCCAAGGGCTAGATGCCTCAGAAGCAGCACTTCAACAATTTATGGTGGGAAATAACATCATAGACGTGAAAAGCGAGATGGACCTGCTTCAAAGCGAAATCGTGGCGCTAATGCATCAAAAATTAGCCGCGGATAAAACACTCAGCGAGCTTTTAGCCAATAAAACGCAGCTCGACCTGACCAACGGCAATCTCAATAGTCAGCTGCAAGTCCCCTTTATTGCTAATAATGACTTTATCCGAACATTAAGAACGAACATCCAGCACAAACTCACTGAATTTGAAGAAGTTAAAAAGCGCTATAAAGAAAAACATGTGCGGTATAAGGCTGCTGCGGCATCGGTTGATGAATGGCAACGTAAACTCGTAGAAACGGTGGAGGAAATTGGACTGGCACTGACTGAAAAGATAGAAGCCACCCGTTTGCGCCAGCAAAACCTGAGTGAGCAAATTGGCCAGGCCAGAGCGCAACACAGTGAACTAGGGCAACTGGAAATTCAGCTTACACGCTTACGGCGCGATGTAGAAACCAATCAGCAATTATATTCCGTATTTCTAGCACGGTTACAGGACGCCGAGGTGTTTCAGGATGCCACTGAACAACCACAGTATGCAGTGGTTGATGAGGCGCAGATACCGACAATTCCAGTGTCACCTCGCGTGGCCCTTACCATGGCTGTAATCGTGATATTGTCCACCTTGTTCAGTATTGGCTTATTCCTTGTTTTGCACCTAGTCAGTGATAAGCGAAGCCGTTACAAAAGGGTAGTAGGCCGATTTCGCTTGTCTATTATCGCCGAAGTGCCAAAACAACCGTTTCGATTTTTTATGGGCAAACAGAGTCATGCACAAGGGCGCTATGAAGAAGCGATTCGCACTTTGCGCACCGCGATAATCGTAATGGAAAGAGGTGAGCCTAATCGCGTAGTGGGCATAACGGGTGTGGAGCACTACCGCCAAAATACTGAGCTTACGTTAAAACTCGCTGAGTCTTACAGTCAGGTAGAAAAAACCCTTCTTGTGGATGCTAACCTCAGAACCGCAGGCGTATCAGCGTCTCTTTCTTTAGACCAAGACCACCTAGGCATTACTGACATTGTCAACGACAAGGTAAAATTTAGTGCCAGCTCCCACCGGATTGAACAGTCTCAATTAACCGTGTTACCCGCGGGTAAACAGACTCAAGACCCTATTGCAACGTTGTCGAAACCGCGCTTTGGATCTTTCATTCAAAAGCTAAGCGTGTTCTATGATCGACTCATAGTATCTGTGCCGCCGGTACAAGGGTTTAGTGATGCCGCTATGCTTTCAAGACATGCAGATGCTTTAGTACTCCTGTGTGATGTGACCAAAACAGAACCGGTTCAACTATCAGAAGCGCTAGAGAAATTGACAGAAGCAGGCTCGCCCGTACTGGGTGTTGTTCTGTTGAATGTGAAGCATCTGCGCAGGCAGCGGTTCTGACACCGCAATAATGACCTTTTAATTCGACCTTATATACCCTACCATCTGAGCTAATTTTTCTAGCTAGATGGCGTTATGGTTTCTCTTTCTTCTTATCACACCTTTGGTCTTTCAGCGCGTTGCCGTGCGCTATATCTGCTAGAAAGAGAAGAGCAAGTCGCCCAGTATATCGCGCAGGAAGGGCCTAAATACCTCATCGGTGAAGGTAGCAATACAATTTTTCTTGAGGACTTTGACGGCACTGTTGCCATCAATCAATTGAAGGGGGTCGAGTACAAAGAGAAAAAACATCACCATGAGATTTCGGTTAAAGCGGGCGAAAACTGGCATAATTTTGTCACCTCTTGTATGCACAACGGGTGGCACGGCCTTGAGAATCTCGCGCTAATTCCGGGCTCTGTGGGGGCTGCCCCTATCCAAAATATTGGAGCCTATGGCGTTGAAGCAGAAACATTCATTAACCGTGTCTTAGCCGTGAATACGGTTACCGGTGACTATTGCGAATTTACGCATTCTGAGTGCGAGTTCGCCTACCGGGACAGCGTGTTTAAGCGAGCGCCAGAGTGGCTGGTCACTCAGGTTGTCTTTCATTTACCCAAGGACGCAAGCCTAAATGTGTCGTACAAAGACATAGCCCAGTTAAATCCAAAGACACCGCAGGCGCTCTATGAGCATGTTGTTAATATCAGAAGAACGAAACTTCCAGACCCTAATGTGGTCGGAAATGCAGGCAGCTTTTTTAAGAACCCTGTTATAGATAAAGAACACTGGTTAACGCTTAAAAGCAATTTTCCGACTATGGTCGGCTTTCCCGTTGAAGGGAATAGAGTTAAAGTAGCGGCGGCTTGGCTAATTGACTCTTTGGGGTTTAAGCAAAAAAGTGCAGGTGGTATTCGGTGTCATCCTAACCAACCATTGGTACTCATTAATGCCAACCAAGGTACGGGAGCAGAGTTAATCTCCTTTTCACAGTCAATTATGACTGAGGTATTCAATGTTTATAACATACAGTTAGAGCCTGAAGCTCGACTGATTGGCAAACAAGGATTGATTTGTTTATGAAAAAACAAGAACGTTTAGAGCGTATCATCAAAATATTAGCTCCTGGTGATTTTGTCTCAGGCGAAGAACTTGCCTCTGAGTTTGAAGTAAGCCGGGCGTCTATCGCGACTGACATTAGAAAGCTTGCATCCTGGGGAGCTGATATCTTTTCTGTGAAAGGTCGCGGGTATAAGCTTGCCCATGCTTTTACGCCGTTGGATAAAGACAAGATAGAAGCCGCTTTTACGTCAGCAACACTCGCGCCCATTCGTATTCATACCTGCTTGGAATCTACAAACGCTTCTATGAAAAGTGCGCATGACTGGCAGCAAGGTGAAGTTTTACTGGCAGATATTCAAACGCATGGTCGAGGTCGTAGAGGGCGAGACTGGGTAGCGCCTGTGGGGAGTGGTTTAACCTTCTCTATGTTCTGGCGATTCGACCAAGGGCATCAGAGTCTTACTGGCTTATCATTGGTGGTAGGCGTAGCAATATGCCGGGCATTACACCGCTTGGGGGTTGTTGATGTAGGCGTGAAGTGGCCTAACGACATTTACAGCGGCATGTCAAAACTAGGGGGGGTGCTGGTAGAGCTGGAAGGACAGTTGGGTAGCTCTGCGGCATGTATTATCGGCGTTGGGTTGAACATTAATCTGGAAAACCAGAATTTGTATGTTGACCAGCCCGTCATAGACATTGCTTCGATCCTCAACGAAGAGCCCGACAGAAATAAATTTGCAGGTGTCATCGTGAGTACCATGTGGGAAACACTTCAAGAATTTGAAGCAAAAGGCTTTTCTGCCTTTCAACAAGAGTGGCAATCCTATGATGTGTTTCAGGGTAAACGCATTGCATTGTCTATGGGAGAACGGCAGGTGGTTGGAACGGGCAATGGCGTCGACAAAAGCGGTGCCTTGCTGCTTGCCACCGACTCAGGGGTCGAATCATTCCATGGTGGGGAAGTTAGCCTTAGGGGATTTGCTGAGTGAAGCAAAGCGAGATCTTGCTAATTGATGCGGGTAATTCTCGCATCAAAGTCTCCTCTCTCGCCAACCCCGCAACAATAATATTCAATACAGCGTCTAACAGCGCATTTCATGAATGGCTTCAGCATCAAACGTGTAGAGCGGTTTGGTTGGCCAGCGTAAGACGCGATGCTGCGTTTCATGATGTCATCACACATTTAAACGAAAAACAGATCACCGTTCACACCATCGAAACTGAGTCAAATGCCTTAGGCTTAAAAAATGCTTACGAGGATGTCTCCACCATGGGGGTAGACCGATGGCTTGCTATGCTTGCTGTAGCAGAAAAGACTGACTTGCCGTTTGCGGTCCTCATGTTTGGTACTGCAATAACGTGTGACATCGTCAACGAAGGGAAGCATGTGGGCGGCTGGATTATACCGGGGCGGCAATTAATGCAGGATGCACTTACACAGAACACCGCCCGCGTGTTTGCCGACAACCGCATGGTCGAGCAACTGGCACTTGGTCAGTCTACACCAGAATGCGTTGGCTACGGTTGTTTTGCTGCGGCATTAGGTGCGGTAGAGATGGCAAAAATGGTATTGCGCCGAAAATTTCAGCAATATTGCATTTTTTTGACAGGTGGTGACGATAAAGTGCTGACATCTGTAAAAGGGAGTGGTATTCTCCGCGCCGAAAATTTGGTGCTTCAGGGTTTAGCCCGCTATGCCCAGCAAGGTGAATTGAGTAAAAAGTAGCCGGATTGAGAGATAAGTAATCAAACAATCCAAAAAAGTGAATTTTTTCAAAAAAGCCTATTGCACCATCTAAAGCATTCATCTAGAATGCGCACCCACTTGATGCAGTGCCGGCTTAGCTCAGTTGGTAGAGCAACTGACTTGTAATCAGTAGGTCGCCAGTTCGATTCCGGCAGCCGGCACCATCAATCTCTGGAGGGGTACCCAAGCGGTCAACGGGAGCAGACTGTAAATCTGCCGGCTCAGCCTTCGCAGGTTCGAATCCTGCCCCCTCCACCACTTTCTATGACGTGGCCAGAGAATGGGATTTGCGGGCATCGTATAATGGCTATTACCTCAGCCTTCCAAGCTGATGATGCGGGTTCGACTCCCGCTGCCCGCTCCAGATTCTATGCTGATATAGCTCAGTTGGTAGAGCGCACCCTTGGTAAGGGTGAGGTCGGCAGTTCAAATCTGCCTATCAGCACCATTCTTCCCCACCTCATGTTTAGAAACCACAATTTAACGTAACTTTGCTAGGAATAGAGAAATGGCAAAAGAAAAGTTTGAACGTACGAAACCGCACGTCAACGTTGGTACAATCGGTCACGTTGACCACGGTAAAACTACACTAACTGCAGCAATCACTACAGTACTTGCAAAGACTTACGNGAGTGCTTGGATTGCTGAGCAAGGCCTAGATTCAAGTCCAATCGCTGCTGAACTTCAAGAGCGTTTGTAATAGAACTGACAACAACCAGTTCAACATGGTTGCAGAGTGAACACTCTGCTACAAAAGGCGGCCCTCGCGGGCCGCTTTTTTACTTTTTCTGACATATCTTCTTTTTTAAAACGTCAATCGTAAGATGAATGGCAGTTATTAGGGGTGATTAATCTTCGTAAAATGCTGTTTATCTCAATGTAAAGAAAAGGTTACTTTTCATCGCAGATTACCGGCAATCCGCGGAAATAAACTTTTTTGAAAGATTAATCGACCTATAGTCATCGGCATACATAAAAGCATATCGAGTATGGCTATGGACATTACCCGTACAGCAATAAAAAACGCATCTGGTGTAGGGATCGCTGTAATCATCGTTGCCATACTAGGCATTTTTAGTTTATTAAAATTACCGGTTCAATTATTTCCGGATATTGAGCGTCCCACTATATCCATTCAAACAGCTTGGCGAGCCGCCTCTCCACAAGAAATCGAATCCGAAATACTGGAACCTCAGGAAGAGGTCTTGCAAGGCATACCCGGTCTACATTCTATGCAAGCATGGGCGAATCAGGGCGGAGCGTGGATAAACCTCCGTTTTGGTTTGGAAACGGATATGCAGAAAACACTGATAGAAGTGATTAGTAGAATGAACCGCATCCCACCACTGCCGAGGGATGCGTTATCGCCGAACATAATGATGGGTGGCGGTGGAGGTGATACCCCTGCGCTTACCTATTTCTTCTTACAACAGTTACCTGAAAACCCAACCGCCATCGATCAGTATGTTACTTATTTTGATGATGTAATTAGACCTAGAATTGAATCTATTCCCGGTGTAGCTAGAGCACAAGTGCAAAATGGAGCAAGTGGTCAAGAGGAGTTTCAAATTATATTTGACCCCTTTAGAGCTGCAGAGCTAGGCATAGATATTACAAATATTGCTGCTATGTTGGGAACTGCCAATGATGTATCAGGGGGCTTTGTCGAAGTAGGGCGGCGCCGTTATACCTTGCGCTTTGAAGGGAAATACGAGCCACTAGAAATGGGTAGCATGATCCTAGAATGGCGGGAAGGTAGCCCAATTTATCTAAGGGACATCGCTGAAATAAAAATACAGCGGCCGGAGGGTGCCGATTTTAATGTACAAAATGGTAATCCTGCATTATCCATTAGAATAGACAGAGAAAATAACGCGAATGTATTGGCCACGCTAACAGCAGTAAAGGAGCGCGTTTCAGAACTGAATAATGGGGTGTTAGCCGATCAGCAGTTAACTATGGTTCAGTCCTTTGATGCGTCTGTGTTTATTAAAAGGGCCGTTAGCCTGGTAACAAATAATTTGTTTTTAGGCGTAGCGCTATCCATCGGAATACTGTGGTTGTTTATGCGCCAAGCTAGAGCCACAGTTATCGTAGCACTGGCGATTCCGATTTCACTATTAAGTACCTTCGTTGTTTTGCAGCTCACTGGTCGTTCACTGAATATTATCTCTCTCGCCGGGTTAGCATTTGCTGTAGGAATGGTCTTGGATGCTGCCATTGTGGTGCTAGAGAATATTGTTCGATACCAAGCAACCAATAATGACAAAAAAGAAAATGCCTATAAGGCAACCAAGGAAGTTATTGGGGCGCTAATGGCATCGACGGCAACGACGGTAGCGATTTTCGTACCTGTAATGTTCCTAAATGACGTTGAAGGACAATTGTTCGCGGACTTGGCATTGACTATTGCTATAGCGGTAACAATATCCTTAATTGTTGCCGTTACCGTTCTTCCCGTCGTAGCCAGTCGTTATCTCTCAAACAATTTGCCTTCAGACAATTTGCAATGGCTATGGAAACGCATAGCGGCTCGGGTAATGTTTCTTTCAGGCACGCAAAAACGAAGAATTGCCATGACGGTGTTGTTAATGGGACTACCATTGGCTGGTACTTACCTACTAATGCCAAAAATGGACTATTTACCCCCTGTGAAGCGTGACGCGGTTGATGCATGGTTTAATTTACCGGCAGGTGCAGGTAACGAGTTTGTTGAAAAAGAAGTGATGTCACTGGTTGTGGAGAGATTGCAGCCTTATATGGATGGCGAAAAGCATCCAGTGCTGAAAAATTATTACATACTCACTTGGCCCAATGGCGGCACTTTGGGCGTAAGAGCACAGGATCAGGGCAAAGTACGAGAACTTGAGCGTTTAGTAAGAGAAGAGATACTAAAAGATCTTCCAGATACCCGTACTTTTGCTATGCAGGGCAACTTGTTTGGCGGTTTTGGTAATGGGAGATCAATTGCAGTGCACCTTCAGGCAACGGATCAGGAAGGTTTAGTCAACGCTGCAAGAATAGGGCAGGATCTGCTCGAAGAAACCTTCCCCGGAGCCAATATTAGAGCTAATCCCCCGCTAGAACAGGCGGAGCCTGAATTACAGTTTTATCCCAACGATGCCCGTATTATGGAGGTTGGCTATAGCCGTAACCGAACAGCCAACCTCGTTCGTGCAATGGGTAATGGTTTATATGTGGGGGAGTATTTTGACGGGGTAAAACGCCTGAATATCATTCTCAAAGCACAGCCCTGGGACGACCCAGAGCAGCTCAGCTCACTGCCCATCATGCCACCCAGTGGAGAGATGGTACAGCTGGGCGAGCTGGTAGAGATACAAAGATCGGTCGGACCATCACGTATCCAAAGGGTAGATCGCAGGAGAACCTTGACACTTAACGTTAATCCACCAGAAGACATGACACTTGAAGAAGCGATAGCACTGATTCAGGAGGAGGTTGAACCTAGGCTGTTAGAGGTGATGCCAAGTGATGGTGCGATTAACTACGGTGGAAGTGCTGACAGCCTAAAAGCCGCAATCTCGACCATGAGCCAGAACTTTATTTTTGCGATGGGACTTTTGTTGTTGCTAATGGCCGGACTGTTTAAGTCGTTTAAAGACAGTGTGCTGGTTGTTCTGGCTTTGCCTCTGGCGATTGTCGGCGGTGTGGCGTCAATTCAAATCATGAATTTGTTCATCTTTCAGCCTATGGACCTACTTACCATGATAGGGTTTATCATCTTACTCGGGCTCGTTGTAAACAATGCCATACTGCTTGTGCATCAAACGCGTATAGGCGAAAGCCGAGGACTAAACCGAACACAAGCGGTACATCAGGCGATTGAGTTAAGACTACGACCCATATTCATGAGCACACTTACCTCAATCTTTGGAATGTTACCCCTGCTACTGCTGCCTGGCGCAGGCAGTGTTATTTACCGAGGTCTTGCCGCTGTTATTGTTGGTGGCATGTCGGTAAGTACAATTTTTACCTTGTTGCTATTACCCACCTTGCTGCAAATGAAATGGGGGAGAACCAAAGAGGCTGATCAGGCTACACCGCGAGTTAGCGGAAGCCTGCTTACGGCAAGACAGCACCCAAACAAAGAATCATTTTAGAGGATACGCCACCATGTTAACGCGAAATATTATTATTCCTTTGCTGATCACCCTTGATTTATTTGTCCCTGGACTGGCGATTGCTCAAGACAACAATGAACCTCCCGCACAACTAGTCGAGGTTGATTCAGTTAATGCAGAAATGATAACAGCACGTATTTGGGTGCCAGGTACTGTGCTCAGTGTCACCGACAGCGAATTGTCATCAGAAGTATCTGGGCGGATAACCTGGATGGCAAATGTGGGGGAGCGTATTCAAGCAGGACAGCCTGTGGTTAAGTTGGACAGTCAACGTCTTGAGATCACACGTAATCAGGATCAGGCCAATATCGAAAAGTGGCAAGCTAGAGTAAACTTATTGTCTGCCCGTGTAGACCGTTTTGACAGTATGGCTGCGAAGCAGAATATGTCTGAAGATCAGATGGATGAGATTCGTGCTGAGCTAACCATTGCCAGACAGGAACTGGTGCAAGCCCGTGCAAATCTTGAGTTAACAGAATACCAAATCGTGCAAAGTCAGGTTACTGCCCCTTTTGATATATTGGTAGTGGAGCGACTGCAATCGCCAGGCGAATTTACTTCTGTCGGTCAAGTGCTGCTCCGAGTAGTGGACCCAACAAAAGTCGAAGCCAGTGTTCGGGCGCCGCTCAGCGTAATCCCTTTTATTAATAAGGGTATGGCAGTTCCTGTGTCCGATTCTAGGCTGCAAGTAACGCAAACGGTTCGCTCAATTGTACCTGTCGGCAACGCGCGGTCTCGTATGATGGAAATTCGGATTACACTTGATCCCAACGATTTTATCATTGGCGGCGCCGTAAGAGTCGGTTTACCAAATAGTGCGGCGCATGAGGGACATACCGTACCAAGAGACGCGTTAGTCTTGCGCAAATCTGGCACCTACATTTACCAAGTAGATGCGAACAATAAAGCGCAGCAAATTCCCGTTACTACGGGGGCTGGGTTAGGTGAACGCATTGAAGTTAAAGGTAAGTTGCTGGCCGATGGACCTGTAGTTATTCGCGGCGCAGAACGCCTTAAAGATGGCGACAAAGTAAGAATGAGTAGTGCTACTGAAACATCAGAAGAGCTTGTGGCGGCAGCACTATAACGAACTAGTTGATGTTCATAATGTGTATCGGCGGAGCCTGGCTTACTGTTTAGTGTGCAGGATGAAAGTAAACATATTCTCTGGACAACACCTCAGGTAAGGGTCTAGATTCAAAAGGACTGAAAGCGTAACGAAAGACTTGCTATGGAAATGTTCTACACAGCATTGATGACAATTAATGCTATGTGTGCAGTGCTTATTTTAATCTCAGGCATTCAACACAAGCGCCCTTACTTGTTAACACTGGCGCTACTAAACGTGATGTTATTTTTGTTTCATGCAGTGTCTGTGATCTTACTAGCAGAATCAAACGTGGTGTCTGCAATTACCTTAAGTCGTTATCACATGGCTATCGTGATATTTAGCTATCCGCTGTTATTTTACTCTGTAGCCGCTTGGACAGGCTTTAGGCAAACCAAAACATTCACACTTGGTTTTATTGTTGTGTCAGTTGTGATGCTCATTGTTAATGCGGCGTCAGACATGCCGTTGCGCTATGGCGAGAACGTATCAACCTTTGCCTATCAAACTATGTTCGGTGACAGCGCCTATCTGTTAGTCGGAGAAAGTGGCGCTCTGTTTCCATTATTTCACCTAATATATGGCGTGATTTGCTTATTCTTATGTTATTGCGCCTACAGATTCTATCAACGCAAACACTCCTGGATGTCTTTGATTTTAGTTGTCACTGTACTGATGCAAATTGCTAGTGGATTCATTGGATATCAATTAGACAGCAACCGTTCGTTTTGGGTTTATATGGGCGGCGTTCCCCCGACATTTTTGTCATTGGGGGTTTTGTTTTCAATCGTATATGGGTTTAAGCAAAAATCACAGGAGTTAGATGAAGCCTTACAAGCCAGTAAATCAATGCGTGAGTTGTTCGCTGACTTGGCCAAGATATCTAATGAACCCGGTGAATCAGAATTTTACCTCGAAACGATGCGACTGTTGGCTGATTTTAGTCGCGCTGATTTTGCCCTTCTGGGATTAGTAGACACTGCAAATATAGACCAAATTAGAACAAGAGTTGCGCTAAAAAATGCCCTACCCATTGGCAATTTCAGTTATCAGCGGCGCGGTACACCCTGTGAAAATGTCTTGTCGATTGATGCCTGTGTGTATCAGCAGGGCGTAGCAGACATTTTTCCCACAGATCTCATGCTCAAAGAGGAAAAGATTGAGTCGTATATTGGTTACCCGGTGGTAGATGCTGATAACCAACCCATAGGTTTATTGGTGTTGTTATTTACTACACCGCTTCATCACGAAGCTATGTTGCGTACCATAGTCGATATTTTTGCTACGCGTATTAGTGCTGAGTTGAGACGAGAGAAGTTACAAGAAGAACTAAAGGCCACGGCATATACTGACTATTTGACGCGTTTGCCTAACCGAACCAAATTACTCCAGCACATTAATCGATTAAGTCAGTCGGGACAGGATTCGATGTTAATGCAATTCGATCTCGACCATTTTGGCGAGGTAAACCAGCGTTATGGTTATGATGTTGGTGATCAAATCATCCGGATTATAGGTGAACGGCTATCGAGTTATGCCTCGGATGGCGTCTTTGTTTCGCGGAACGGAGGAGACGAATTTGCAGTAGTGCTGCCAAATGTTCGAAACGGTATCAGTTCTATGTTGGAGGTTCACTGGACCGCCATACAAGCTATTATCACGCGGACGTGTTACGTGGGGCATCGACGAATTCACCTTGATTGCAGTATGGGCGCTGTTGTCTTTCCCTCTCAGCTACACTCGCACTTTGATGTCATTGGTGCTGCAGAGCATGCTTTAGCTAGGGCAAAGGAAGAAGGACGCGGTCGCAGTGCGTTGTTTAATCCTTCTTTGTTAGCACACTTTGAATATACCCGGGACATCGAGCAATCGTTGGTGGAAGCCGTTGAGAAGAACAAAGGATTATCGGTTTTCTATCAGCCTAAGGTCGACAAAGAGGGAAGCTTGCTTGGTGCGGAGGCACTTCTGCGTTGGCATAGCGAGGAGCGTGGTTTCATTTCTCCCGCTGAGTTTATCCCTATCGCTGAAGAAACCGGCGCCATACATGCACTTGGTTTATGGGTAATACAAACCGTGTTTACCCATATTCAACAATGGCAAGAACAAGGCAAGCGCATTGTGCCAATATCAATTAATGTTACGGCATCACAGTTTGATGATGAGAGTTTTCTGTCAACATTACTCGAGCAGCTGATACGCTTTCACATACCCAAAGGGGCAGTGGAGCTTGAACTCACCGAGTCTGGCTTGCTTAGAGACAAGAAGAGCGCAATCAAGACACTTGCCGAACTTAGAGCAAAAGGTATTGGCGTGGCGTTAGATGATTTTGGCACCGGCTATTCGTCATTGTCTTATCTAAGCGAGTTGCCAATAAATGTGCTCAAAATTGACAAATCTTTTGTCGATCGCATCAATGATGAAAAGGGCAAGGAACTCATCAGGGCGATTATTGCAATCAGCCAAACTTTAGGACTCGACAACGTCGCTGAGGGAACGGAAACACTTGAACAAGTCGAACTATTATCAGCAATGGGGTGTTCGGTTTTCCAAGGGTACTATTTCAGCAAACCCATTGACGAGGCAAGCTTCTCCACATGGTTAACGTAGAGAAACGATGCAGGAAGCGTTACTCAAACAACCGCAATTGCGCTGCAGTCATTGCATCAAACGACAACCCAAGATGAGGCAGAATGCTGTCTGCGATAGGTTTAAGCTGCTTATCAATATAATGTGTGTAGTCGAGAGGAACGTTTGTGCCAACCGGTACCGGTCCATTCGTCGATATAACGTACTGAACTGAACTTTTATTGGGGTAGGGAATAGGTTTACCCGCACTTTTAGCTTCATCATTGGCGATGATGGCAGCTTTTACGTGTGGTGGTCGGGTTTTAATGTAAGCGTCAACGGGTTTTCTTAACCGTTTTTGATAAATCAACTTAGCATCTAACAGACCTTCAGATACCTGACTAACTGTATGCTTAATGTAGTCTTCGACGGGTTCTTGTTTAAATACCTTTTGGTACAGGGTTGTTTGAAACTCTTTGGCAAGTTGTGTCCAGTCTGAACGCACACTCTCAAGCCCTTTAAATATCAGCTTTTCGCCATGATAAGGCCCTGTCATACCTGCATAGCGCTTTTTACTTCCCAGTTCTGAGTGTCGGATAGTAGGCATAAAAAATCGAGCGAAGTGAGTTTCAAATTCAATTTCTAAGAAGCATTCGGTGTTGTATACAGCGTTAATATGATGCTTCCATTTCGCATTAATATGGGAGGCGACTTGCCGACCAATATTATTGACTTCAATGGCGTCATTACAGCCTTTTATCCATACAAAAGTTGAGTCAGTATCGCCATAGATTACGGTGTAGCCCATTTCTTCTATCCAAGCTTTAGTGGTCTGCATGATTTCATGGCCACGCAGTGTGATTGAGCTGGCGAGGCGAGTATCGTAAAACGGGCAGCCGCCCGAGCCCAACACGCCGTAGAAGGAGTTCATAATGATTTTGATAGCCCTTGATCTGGCTTCGTCACCGTCTTTTTTGGCTTCATCACGTTGTTGCCACAACTGATCAATGATGTCTGGGAGAAAATGCTTATCCCTCGAGAAAAACGCGTCTTTGAAACCAGGTATGCTATCTTCCGGGCATTTTAAACCCTCCACCAAGCCGACAGGGTCAATCAAAAAGGTGCGGATAATAGAAGGGTAGAGGCTTTTAAAATCCAGTACCAAAATATGCTCATACATTCCAGGTGAGGAAGTCATAACGTACCCGCCAGGACTTGCCAATCCGCCATCATGTGGTCTATTAGGGGATACATAGCCAGCGCGGTGAACGTGTGGGAGGTAATTATTGATAAAGGCTGCAACAGAACCTCCCGGCCGTGAGAGTGGCAAGCCAGTCAAGCAACTACGTAACACCAAAAAGTTTATTAGGTTGGTTTTTTCAATGATTCTGGCAACAAGACGGCAGTCCATCCAGTTATAGCGCGCCAGTGTGGGCTTATCATGTATAAAAAGATGTTTGATGCGACCTAGCTGATCATCATCATGTATGAGTTTTTGCTCTCCAAGTAGTTGCTCAGCAACATAATTTAGCGTGAAGCTCGAAAAATGAAACGTCATCGTTTTTAACGACTCTATGCCGTCAACAACGGCACGACCTGGCACTTCAACCCAGTATTGCTCATTGGTCGTTTTCCTGACCGTCATCGCCTGCCCATCTCTGCCTATATTCAGTGAAATACCGCATAGACTTGCACGCTCAGTCAGGACTCTACAGTCAAATTGCTTAACATTCCAACCGGTTATTACATCAGGGTCATACTGACGGATAAAGTCTACCCACGCCTTCAGCAGGTGCAATTCACTGGCGACGTTCAGGTAGGTAAACTCGTTGCTTTTAAACGTCTCTGGCGCATCATCACGCATCCAGACCCAACCATTTTTTCCATCATCACAACCAATGGAGTAGAGTTGTCCGTTTTCATCACACTCTATATCGACAACAATGTATCGCAGCGATGGACGGTATGTACCAGGGCGAATTTTTAGCTCTGGTAAGCTGCGATATTGCACACTGCCGTAAACAAAGCGCTCCATGATATAACGGTCGGCGGGCTTTATATCTGCTTCGAAGATTTCAATACCAGCGTCGCGACATATCACCTCAAAAGACCTCAACTGCTTCTGTGTGTTGGCTTTGAGCACTGCAACAGGTTTGTTTTTAAACGTATGTAAATGTGAATCTATGAACTGGATATCATGTGAGTCGTTAGACAGTGTCATGGCTTCTAGCAGGTTCTCACGTTCGATAAACGCGATGGCAGACTGAGGGGGAGAATCCAGACTGATAGTGCCCTGCTGACCAGTGATCCAGAGTCTAACGCGCTCTTGTCCTTTCTGATGAACAACTTGTGTATTTATGATGAATCCATCCTGCCAGTCCTTTGAAGTGGAGGTGATATGCCTGACAGAATTAGCTGTTTTCAAAATGCGGGAGCTGGTTACTTATCTTATGATCGTATATCAGTGAGGTTTCAACGTGAGTAACGTCGTTGCGCGAGGTGATCTGATCAAACACGAAATCTCTGAGATGTGGTGCATCACTGACAGTAACATGTAAGAGCACATCATTTTCACCGCCAGTATGAAATAGCTGCAGGACTTCTGCTGAATTCAGTAATGCACTCTGAAAATCTTTGAACGTATTTCTGTCATGCGACGCTAGCCGAACTGCAACCATTGCCTGAATATGCCCACCCAAGGGGGTGAGATTTAGCTGTGCGTAAAAGCCTTTTATTACCCCATCCACCTTCAGCCTTCGCGTTCTTTCTAAACAAGAAGAAGGAGCAATACCCACGGCTTCGGCAATCGCTTTATTTGACGTTTGCGGATCGCTGTAAAGAGCGGCAAGAATAGCTAAGTCAGCAGTATCGAGTTTACGCGCCATTAATGATTATTCACTGATGTTTGCGCGGTCGTTTAGCTTTTGATTCATAGCAATCATGATGCGCTTAGATGCATTGAGTTTCTTCAGGCTTGCCGCTGCAATCGCTTCAAAACTTTCTCTTTCTTCGTTGGCTATCGGCATAGCCTTGGGGAGTGACACCGTTCTTGGGTTGCGGTGCACGCCATCAACCAAGAATTCATAATGCAGATGCGCACCTGTGACTCTGCCAGTGGCACCCAGATAGCCTATTGTTTGGCCCTGTTTAACAATTTCACCCTTTTTAACGGCTCTACTTTTAAAGTGAAGGTACTTTGTAGTGTACTTTTCACCGTGCTGAATAAATACATGGTGGCCATTGAGTTTGTCGTAGCTTGATTTAATGACCTTTCCGTCACCGGCAGCCATAACTGGGGTGCCCACTCTGGCAACGTAATCGACGCCCCTGTGTGCTTTCCATCTCTTCAGCACTGGGTGAAAGCGCCTAGGGTTAAAGTTTGAACTTACGTATTTGAAATTGATTGGCGCGCGCAAAAAGCTCTTACGCATGCTTCTGCCTTCCGGCGTGTAATAATTACCATCAGAATGAAGAATAGCCTGGAACTGCTCTCCCTGATTAACGAATTCGGCTGCGATAATATCACCGTGCCCAATGAATTCCCCGTCTAAGTATTTTTCTTCAAATACCACATTGAATGTATCGCCTTCACGAATTTCCATTGCAAAGTCGATATCCCAGCCAAATATGCTTGCAAGACGCATAATTTGATTATCTGACAAACCTGCTCTAGATGCTGCATTCCAAAAATTGCTGGTAATTTCCCCTTGTGCAAAATGTGCACGCACTTCGACTGGCTGTTCTTCCACGCGCGATGTGAGCTCACCGTCCTCGGAGGCTTCAATAATCAGTGTTTTTGTCGCTGAAAGTGCGTATTGAAGCGCGGCAAATCCGCCTTCTTCATTACTGCGATAGCGAAGTTCATCGCCGGGCAGCAAAGTAACCAGGGTTTTTGCCGGTTCTCCTGCGCGGCTTACTCTGTGTGTATCTCTGGGCGAAAAACCAATACGTTGGAAAATCTTAGCGAGTGTGTCTCCGCGTTTAACCGTCACACTTTCCCAAGACTCTTCGAGCAATGCAGCAGGGACAACGTTTTCAACAGCTGAATAAGATAAAGCCAGTGGGTAGCGTTGCCCTACTTCCAAAATCGTTGACTCTGTGTGTCTGCTGGCTGTGGCAGGATCGCTGGGGAGTAACAATAAAAAACACATAAAACCCGTCACCATGGTAATACTAATCTGGTGGGCCTTGGGTAGGGAAGAAAACAACTTAACTGGACGCATAACTCACTCTTTTTACAAGACCTGTTGAGAATACTGGTTTTAGCGGTGCAATTTCAAGTTAAACCTAGTCGCAAAAGGGCATTTTACGTAGCATTTTTAGGCATATCGTATAAAATGCTCGACCCACTTTGAATAACGATAAACGAGTATGCCATGACCGACTGGATGACCGCGTTAGCAGAAATAAAACGTGGTACTGATGAAATACTTCCAGAACAAGAGCTGGTTGAGAAACTTAAAACAGGCAAACCCCTTACGATCAAAGCCGGGTTTGATCCCACTGCACCTGATTTGCATTTAGGACACACGGTTCTAATTAACAAGCTGAGAACTTTTCAGCAATTAGGCCACAATGTTGTTTTCCTCATCGGTGATTTCACCGGTATGATAGGCGACCCCACCGGGAAAAATGTTACCCGCAAGCCGCTTACTCGCGACGATGTAATGCGCAATGCAAAAACCTATCAGGAGCAGGTATTCAAAATTCTCGATCCAGAGAAGACGGCGATACGGTTCAATTCTGAATGGATGGAGAAACTGGGCGCAAGCGGCATGATTAAATTGGCGGCCAGCCAAACAGTTGCCCGTATGTTAGAACGTGATGACTTTAAGAAGCGCTATGCTAACGAGCAGCCTATCGCTATTCATGAGTTCCTGTATCCGTTGGCTCAAGGGTGGGACTCTGTTGCTCTAGAGGCCGACGTGGAGCTTGGAGGAACGGATCAGCGGTTTAATTTGCTGATGGGAAGAGAGCTCCAGAAAAGTCAGGGGCAAGCCCAGCAGGCTATCTTGATGATGCCTCTATTAGAAGGCTTGGACGGCGTACAAAAAATGTCAAAATCGCTGAACAATTACATTGGTATCACAGATGCACCCAATGACATGTTTGGCAAAATAATGTCTATCTCTGACGACTTAATGTGGCGATACTATGACCTGCTCAGTTTTAAACCCTTGGAAGAGATTGCAAAGCTCAAAGACAGCGTTGCGGCGGGTGCTAATCCAAGAGACGTTAAAATTGAACTAGCCAAGGAAATTATTGCGCGATTCCACTCTGAGGAAGCAGCTGAAGCAGCTTATCAGGATTTTGTGCAGCGCTTTCAGAAAAATGCTATTCCAGATGATATGCCTGAAGTGTCTATTTCGTTCAATGAGGAAGGTATTGGCATTGCAAGCTTACTGAAAGAAGCCGAGCTAGTGGCTTCAACATCAGACGCTATGCGCATGATTAAGCAGGGAGCAGTGAAAATAGACGGCGGAAAAGTCGATGACACCCGGCTAAAGTTGAATGAAGAAGGAACACACGTTTATCAGGTGGGCAAACGCAAATTTGCCCGTGTAACCCTGAAAAAATAAGAAGGTACAAGTTTCGCCGTGACGATGTCACGGCGTTTCGATTGGCAATTCAGCGGCAAACCAAGCCTTCATGTCACCTTCCATATGCGTCAGGTTAGACATGCCCGCATCCTTTAACTTTTCGATAGCATAGCCCGCTCTTTTGCCGCTTCGGCAAAAGAGTATTAACCCTTCTTTTTCCAAAGGGCTCAAGGTGGCCAAATGCGCCTCAATGTCTTTGTGAGGAATATTGATCGCACCAGGGATGTGACCTGCAGCAAACTCCTCAGGTGTACGAACGTCTACCAGAGTGCCTTTAATGCCCTGTTCACTTATCAGTGCCTGATGTACCTCTTGCACAGAAATGGTTTGGGTTTCTGCCCATAACTGCATAGGCAGACTTAGCAATAAAACGAGAAAGAATTTTTTCATTATGCTGTATCCAAATTAATTAATACTTGTATTCGTCGGCCTTGAATGGACCATCTACAGATACGTGAATATAGTCGGCCTGTTGCTGAGTGAGCTTGGTGATAACGCCACCGAAACCTTCAACCATGTACCGAGCTACTTCTTCATCAAGTTGTTTGGGCAATACTTCCACTCGTAAGGCCGTTTGTTTGTCCGCATCAGACAGATCGGCAAACTTCTCTTTAAATAAGTGAATTTGTGCCAGAACCTGATTGGCAAAAGAACCGTCCATAATGCGCGAAGGGTGGCCAGTTGCATTGCCAAGGTTTACTAAGCGGCCTTCCGACAATAGGATAAGATGGTCTGTTTCATCTTCGCTTCTATAGACTTTATGTACCTGAGCTTTGATTTCCTCCCAGCGCCAGTTTTTACGCATATAAGCAGTATCAATTTCGTTGTCAAAGTGACCGATATTACACACCACAGCACCAGGTTTGATAGCTTGCAGCATCGCACTGTTACAGACATCATAATTACCTGTTGTGGTAACTAATAAATCAGTGTTTTGTAACAAAGTTGCATCAACATCTTCGATTTTGCCGGTATTTACGCCATTTTTGAAAGGCGACACGACTTCAAATCCATCCATGCAAGCCTGCATCGCACAGATAGGATCCACTTCAGTCACCTTAACGATCATCCCTTCCTGACGCAGCGATTGTGCTGAGCCTTTACCCACGTCGCCGTACCCTATTACAAGGGCTTTTTTACCCATCAACAAGTGGTCAGTGGCGCGCTTAATTGCATCACTTAGGCTGTGTCTACATCCATACTTATTGTCATTCTTCGACTTTGTAACTGAGTCGTTCACATTGATAGCCGGTACTTTGAGCTCGCCCGCTTTCAGCATTTCATACAGACGGTGTACGCCTGTCGTAGTTTCTTCTGTAATACCATGAACAGCCTCTAGTACTTGGGGGTACTTATCGTGCAGCATAGCGGTCAGATCGCCACCGTCGTCCAGGACCATATTCGCTTCCCAAGGCTGACCGTCTTTTAAAATAGTTTGTTCCAGGCACCATTCATATTCTTCTTCGGTTTCACCCTTCCAGGCATAAACAGGCACGCCTGCGGCTACCATCGCCGCAGCAGCATGATCTTGCGTAGAAAAAATGTTGCATGATGACCACCGCACTTCTGCGCCAAGTTCCACCAGTGTTTCTATCAGTACACCGGTTTGGATTGTCATGTGAATACAACCCAATATTTTTGCACCCGCCAAGGGCTGCTCGTCTTTGTATTTTGCTCTGATAGCCATTAGCGCAGGCATTTCACTTTCTGCAATGGTCAGTTCTTTGCGTCCATAATCCGCTAATGCGATATCTGCAACCTTGTAGTCGCCGGTGGATAGTACGGAGTTGGTTACTGTGTCGTTTTTTGCCATTTTCGTGTTCCTGCTTATATGACTAATTATGTTGGTGACTCTTGTACGGCAAACCTATAAGAGGCGGTTCATCTTGTCCAGCAGACTTTTTGATTATCGTGCCTTTGTACATACTATCTGTTTACTTATATATCGGTAGGAAGAGATGCAATCTTAATGTGTCTTGTCTTCATCATTATTGATAGAGGTACATAGACGCGTTAGTTCTGGTGCGAGTCGCAGCGTGTAACGGCTCATTATATCGGGGTTGGTTCGAATGTAACGGGCGTTGAGAAAGGCATGGTGTTTCTCCCAATATTGACGAACTTCTTCAATAGGTTTGTCAGAAATACTTAGGATAATTTCAGGCTGTTTAAGGAGCACTTGTTGTGCACTGACTGTGGGATAGTCCACTGGGCTATCTGAGAAAATCGTTTCTGCGCCACACACTTTGAGCAACTGATTGCCCCACGCCTCTTTTCCTATTGTCATGATGGGGTTATGCCATGAGTAATAGAAAATGGGAATTTTCTGTTGTTTGGCATATTTCAGGCGCAGTGTATTAAGCGTCTTGCTGAATGGCTCAACAAGTTTTTGAGCCTGATGAGATTTGTTTAATAATGTACCCAATTCAAGTAACTCAGTGACAATGTCTTCGGGTACCTGTGGTCGAGACAAAAACACGTTTATACCCAGCGATTTAATTCTGGCAATGTCCTGAGGCTTGTTACCGCCTTCCCAGGCCAGAACAAGATCGGGTTTTAAGTGTAAAAGGGCCGCTATGTTGACACCCTGATAATCTGCAATGATGGGTTTTGACAATGCTGACTCAGGGTAGTCTGAATAGGCACTGACACCGACAAGGTTATCCTCTTCCTGAAGAGAGTAAACCCACTCTGTAAGGTGTGGTGCCAAAGTAACGATGCGTAATTCGCCAGCATTCAATGTACTGGTAGTCAGTAATGCCAAAAACGCGACTGCTATTCGCAAACAAAAGCTCCTTATTTTGTCAGATATAAAGAAAACGCTATCAATACTATCAGTAAACAGCTCATGACAAGGGAAAGTAATTCAATGATAGTCTCTGTCGCTTTCATGTCGCTCAGTCGAACCTGAAAGGGCATACCCAATCGGGGAAGATTGACCTTTATTTTCTGGTAATACATGGGGCCCGATAAGGCTATGGCAAGCTTGCAGGAAAAAGTGCGAATAATCAGTGGTGCTAAGTGCCAGAAGCCAATCTTTGGTGGTGAAACGCGCACTGGCTCTCGACCTTTTTGATGGTTGAGCTTTGGCCATATCACAAGCTTTAATAGTAATGTCATGATCGCGCAGGGCAGCCATTGACAAAGGCGGCAAAAAAAGGTGACCGGGACCACAAAGAAGTCACTGCCCGCCTGGGGACGTTTCCATTGCCAGCGGCACTCTAATGCGCATCGATAAGTCATAGCCAAAACAATGCCGCCAACCATAAAAAGAAAAATAACCGTGACGTACTGATAAAAAAAGCGCAGTAAAAGCGATTCCATTGCGGCTTTACCCACGCCAATATCTGAGAGCGATGATGTGTCGCGTTTCACGGTTTGACTCAGCCATTCTCTCGCCAGTGTTTTTTGTTTTTTTGCGAGCGCTGTGATTACGCGGGTATACACCTTTCTGACTTGGGCGAAGCCAAGCGTCAAATAAAGCAAAAGGCCCTCAAAGAAGCTTTTGTAGGCCGCGAATTCAAGTAGTAAGGCCATCAATATAAGCAAAGGACCAAACAGTACTAAATAAGCCAAAGTGCCTGAAATGACGTGTTGTTGAGCAACAGCGTCAACGGGTGTCTGCACTTTTATCGCCATGCGTCTGGCAAGTAGCTGTACCAATGTTAGCGGATGCCACTTTGCGGGCCAGCACCACAAACGGTCTGCTGCGATAGCTACCAGGGCGAGGGTTGCAGAAGTCAGTGCCCCCCCTTGTGCAAACTGTGTAAGGAAGTTGTCCAAACGCCTATAAATCTTTTTCTGATAAACTCTTTACCATACCCATGACAAGCTCTGCCGAATGCTTAGCGGCTGTTTCAAGGTATGATTTGAACGACACTGTCGAGGTGACGCCTGCGATATCAGAGAGCGAACGAATAACCAAAAAAGGTGTGTCCAGCATAAAACAAGTTTGGCCAATGGCTGCACCTTCCATTTCTACAGCTGCCATAGCCGGAATAAGGTTGCGCAGCCTTTCTGCGGCTTCATCACAACCAATAAACTGATCACCCGTACAGATTAGCCCGCGCTTGGACGTGACATGTAATACGTCTTCGGCGGCTTCTTCGGCTGCAATGATAAGTCGTTCATCACAAGGATAAATGTCAGGCATTCCATAGACCTGCCCCAAGGCATAACCAAAGTGAGTGACATCTACGTCATGGTGTTGTACACCGCTGCCGATGACCAAGTCGCCAATTTGTAAGCTGGTATCAAAGCCGCCTGCAGAGCCCGTATTAACTACAAAATCAGGTGCAAATCTGTCAATCAATACTGTAGTGGCTACGGATGCGGCTACTTTTCCAATACCACATTTTACCACCACCACTTCAACGCCATGTAGTGTGCCTGCGTAGAACGCCAAGTGCGCATATTCGGAGACGGTTACGTTTTCAAGTGATTGTTTAAGCAAAGACACTTCCTGGTCCATTGCACCTAAAATGCCAATTTTCACAATTCTTTCTCCAAATAGGGCGCGAGTGGGAGCGCATTCTACAAGTATTGGTTAAAGTTTAAAACACATTGGGGAATAAACAAAAAAGCCCCTCAGTAGAGGGGCAAACCATTTAATCAATGGCTGGGGATGTCAAGCCGCAACGCGACTGGAACGTAAAGGGCGTGTTGGCTTATTCGGCCTTTCGGGGTTTAGCCTGGACTCGGTGAGTTTTTGCTGACGTCTGCGCATCGGTATTAACTTGGTTTCGATACACTCGCGGATTTCCTCCACCGAGTAGCCTGACTTAACCTTAATCCGTGCATGGGGGATATTGGCCCCATCAAGGGCGTTAGAGACAAAGAGGTCTTTTTGTACCTTGTAGCCGTCTGCACCTTGTTTGTGTACTAGGTCAATTGCCAGCACGGGTTGCATATCGCTTTTATTACACAGCACAAAATCGATGCTTTTTGCAGATGCTCTGCTAAGGGCAGTTGACGCTTGCTTCTTCTTTGTACTTGCAGATACGGTGACAATGTCACTCAGTTTTACTCTGCACATGATACGAAACTCGTTATTTACTGCCTGCTCCAGCAGCTGCAAGAAAGTGTGTTCAACAGGAGTAAACAACTGACCTTTTCGCCTAAATGGATAATGGGTATTTTGCACTGACAATGCCATTGCACCGGCCGATACGACAATCAGTATCATCATTAAAATAATAGCTAATTCCATTCAAATAACCTCACTGCAAACTTACACGTGAAGTGTCAAGTCAATGACACAACAAACTGCTCTGTAGAAACTAGAGCAATTGCAATGCCAACTCGTGAGGTGTCGAATTAATTTGTGGAAATTACCAGAATGTCAATTTGAGTTCCCTTGCCATCGGGCGATATGACAATGCGTTTGCTGTCCTGATTATTACTGATAAGGGTACGTTCACCGACCACAGAACGCACTTCAAATCCGTCTGCTTGCGTGTAATAGGTCACGACCTGGTTGGGAGAAAGCTTAAGGTGATAAACTAACGTTGCAGGTAAACCTTCGTCAAAAATTTGACAAAGTTTAGCGTCCTGATGGAGCGCAATTGAATGGAAATTCTCCGGACAGTTAGCAACGTCTGGCGAACCGGCATAGTTGTCGCTGATCGCCTGTAGAGGTAGCAAGCTTAAAGCCGCCATTACTAAACTTGAACGTTTCATCACGCTTGGATTATCTCAGGTTCCCTAAACTGAAATTCAGTATATGCTGAGTTAAGCACCACTGCAAACCGTGCAGTGGTGCCTAAACTCATACGTTTAGGTAGTCCAGAATACCTTCAGCCGCTTTTCTTCCTTCATCGATGGCGGTAACAACCAAGTCGCTACCACGCACCATATCGCCGCCTGAGAATATTTTAGGGTTGGAAGTCTGGAACGGATATTTGCCCTTGGCAGGCGCACGAACCCGTCCTTTTTCATCCAGGATGATGCCAAAATCAGCAAACCAAGGTGAAGGGCTTGGCTGGAAACCAAACGCAATAATGACGGCATCTGCCTCTAAAATGTGTTCCGACCCTTCAACCTCAACGGGTCGGCGACGCCCTTGTGCATCAGGTTCGCCCATTTGCGTTTTTACCAATCTTACGCCTACGGCATGACCGTTTTCGTCAACGGCAATATCTAAAGGCTGTAGGTTAAACTTAAACTCAACGCCTTCTTCTCTTGCATTGACCACTTCACGTCTTGAGCCAGGCATGCTCTCCTCATCCCGACGGTAGGCACAGATGACCGATTCAGCGCCTTGGCGAATAGAGGTGCGAACGCAATCCATTGTGGTATCACCACCACCGAGTACAACTACCTTTTTACCCTTCATATCGATGTATTCACTGGGGTCTTTTTCAATCCCCATGACGCGATTGGTATTGGCAATGAGAAACGGTAAGGCTTCGTGTACACCAGGCGCTGACTCATGCTCAAACCCACCTTTCATCGCGCGATACGTACCCATACCAAGAAATACAGCATCATAGCCATCCAAAAGGTCCTGAAACGGCAAGTCTTTACCTATTTCGGTATTAAGCACAAACTCTATGCCCATATTCGTGAAAATTTCGCGGCGTAGCTTGATCACGTCTTTTTCAAGCTTAAATGAAGGGATACCAAATGTAAGGAGCCCGCCAATCTCTTCATAGCGGTCATAAACGACGGGTTTCACCCCGTTTCTGACCAAAATATCTGCACAGGCAAGCCCTGCAGGCCCCGCTCCAACAATGGCCACTTTTTTGTCTGTCCAGACCACATCAGACATGTCTGGTCGCCAGCCCATTTTAAAGGCTGTGTCAGTTATGTACTTTTCAATAGAGCCAATGGTCACTGCACCAAAATCATCATTTAGGGTGCATGCCCCTTCACACAACCTATCTTGGGGACACACGCGTCCACACACTTCTGGCAGGCTATTAGTTTTGCTAGATAGCTCTGCAGCTTCAAAAATTTTGCCCTCATTGGCCAGTGCCAACCACTGTGGGATGTAATTGTGAACAGGGCACTTCCATTCGCAATAGGGGTTACCGCAGTCGAGACAGCGATCTGCCTGACCTTGTACCTGAGAATCTGTCATCTCATGATAAATTTCGTCGAAACCTTGCTTCCGCACAACAATCGGTTTTTTTGGCGGGTCAATTCTTTCAACATCTACAAATTGATATACGTTTTTAGCCATTTATACTTCACCTTATCCGATTATTGCGCTTGCACTCGAAGCTCTGCACTAGAGCGACTGATGTGACCCAGAAGATTCTTAACATCACTGGTTTTTGGCTTAATCAATCTGAAATTACCACGCTCTTCCTGAAAGTTGGTGAGTAAATGAAGTGCACGTTCACTGCCTGTTTCTTCGTAGTGTTGATTGATTAAACCACGCAAGTGCTCGGACAAAATGACCTTGTCATCAATAGACATAATGTCGAGTAATTCTGGGTTGACGCGTTGCGCCATATCGCCAGTTTCGTCATAAAGATAGGCAAAGCCGCCGGTCATACCTGCACCAAAGTTCAGCCCTATTTTTCCTAGCACAGCGACGATTCCTCCGGTCATATATTCACAACCGTTATCACCCAGCCCTTCAACAATTGCAATGGCGCCGGAGTTCCTCACGGCAAAACGTTCGCCAGCTCGACCTGCTGCAAACAACTTACCGCCGGTTGCACCATACAAACAGGTATTCCCCACAATGGCACTTTCATGAGCCGTGTATTGCACATCCTCTGGGGGATAAACCACTAATTTACCCCCCGTCATACCTTTTCCGACGTAGTCGTTCGCATCGCCTTTCAAGTACATGTGAAGCCCGCCTGCATTCCATACGCCAAAACTCTGACCCGCAGTACCTTCCAGATTCAAAACCACAGGTTTATCCTCCATATCGTGATTGCCGTGAAGTTGGGCAATCGCACCTGATACCAGTGCGCCGACTGAGCGGTCTGTGTTACGTATGGTATAGCTTAATTGTTTACCTGTTTTTGCTGCGATGGCGTCCTTAACATCAGCAAGGATAGCGGCATTTAATTCGCCCGTATCTAAAGGCGCATTGGTAGTCTCTGAACAGAACAGTCGGGTGTGGGCGCCTGCCGTGGGTTTTTTCAATATTGGACTTAAATCCAGCTTGGACTGCTTGGCAGTGATGCCATCGAGCACTTTCAGTAACTCTGTTTGACCAATAAGGTCGTCAAACTTCCTTATTCCCAATAACGCCATTAATTCACGCACTTCCTGGGCTACAAAGCGGAAGTAATTCATGACCATTTCAGGCAAACCAATAAAATAGTTGTCTCTGAGCTTTTCATCCTGAGTGGCAACACCGGTAGCACAGTTATTGAGATGGCAAATACGCAAGTATTTGCAGCCAAGAGCGACCATAGGTCCGGTTCCGAAGCCAAAACTCTCCGCACCCAAAATCCCCGCTTTTACAACGTCTAAACCGGTTTTTAAGCCGCCATCTGTTTGCAGACGTACTTTGTGGCGTAGCCCATTTTCTACCAGCGCTTGTTGAGTTTCAGCCAGTCCCAGTTCAAAGGGGCAACCTGCGTATTTAACCGAGGTGAGTGGACTTGCACCCGTACCACCGTCGTAGCCGGACACTGTGATCAAATCCGCGTAGGCTTTTGCCACACCTGTGGCTATGGTGCCAACGCCGGGTTCTGAAACCAGTTTAACTGAAATCAGCGCCTTTGGATTTACCTGCTTCAAGTCGAAGATAAGCTGTGCTAAGTCTTCAATTGAATAAATATCATGGTGAGGTGGCGGTGATATCAGGGTTACACCAGGCACAGAAAAGCGCAACTGAGCGATGTATTTATTGACTTTATCACCGGGTAGCTGTCCGCCTTCACCCGGCTTCGCACCTTGAGCGACTTTAATTTGGATTACACTGGCATTGGTCAAGTAATGAGGGGTGACACCAAATCTGCCTGACGCGACTTGTTTTATTTTGGAATTCTTTTCCGTGTTAAAACGCGCCGGATCTTCGCCGCCCTCTCCTGAGTTAGACTGACCACCCAAACGGTTCATCGCGATCGCCAGTGCTTCATGCGCTTCAGGACTTAGCGCGCCAATTGACATGGCGGCAGTATCAAAGCGTGGATACAGGCTTTCGGCGGGTTCCACCTCATTTATATCGATGGGCTCTGCATGTGGATTCAAGCCCAACAAATCACGTATGTGGGCTGGTGCACGGTCATTAACCAGTGTCGAAAATTGTTGATAGTCCTCATACTTTCCGCTTACTACAGCGGTTTGCAGGGTTTTTACGACATCCGGATTGTAGGCGTGATATTCCCCATCATGAACATATTTGAGCAATCCACCATGGCTGATGGTTTTTCGCTTAATCCAAGCTACACGGGAAAGATTCAGCAGATCCTGTTCAAAGTCAGCAAAACCGGCGCCCTGAATGCGCGAGGTCACACCAGTAAAGCACTGCTGCATGACTTCATCGTTTATGCCTATCGCCTCGAATAACTTAGAACTGCGATAGCTCGCTACTGTACTGATGCCCATCTTAGACATAATTTTGTACAGGCCTTTATTGATACCTTTGCGATAGTTGAGTACTGCTTGCATGATCGGAACATCGATAGCGCCAGACTCGGCAAGTTGCTCAATGGTTTCGTAAGCGAGAAACGGATAAATGGCAGTTGCACCCAGCCCCAATAGCACAGCAAAGTGGTGGGGATCTCTGGCAGACGCTGTCTCAACAACAATATTGGCATCACAGCGAAGTGCTTTTTCAATCAAACGACGTTGAACGGCACCTACAGCCATGGGCGCAGGAATGGGTAAGCGGTTGGGCTTTATATTTCTGTCAGACAGTACGACAAAGGCTGCACGTTTTTGTTTGACTAGATACTCAACTTCATTACAAATACGTTCGATGGCACGTTTGAGGCCCTCTTCCTGTGCGAATTGAAGCTCTACCACTTCTGAATAATAGTTCTCAGGATTAAACTCTCGTAGTTGCTTTAGGTCGGTATACATAAGTACGGGGCTGTCAAACAACACCCGGTCGGCGTAACCACTTGTCTCGCTAAACACGTTTTGCTCACGACCAATACAGGTAGCTAGTGACATAACATGACTTTCTCGGAGAGGATCAATGGGCGGATTCGTCACTTGGGCAAACTGCTGGCGGAAATAATCGTAAAGCGTTCTTTGCTTAGTCGACATAACTGCCATAGGGGTGTCATCACCCATTGAGCCTACCGCTTCCTGACCATCCTTTGCCAACACCTTGATAATTTGATGTATTTCTTCATAACTGTAATTAAACAGTTTGTGGTAAGTTGACATGGTATCGTCGTCAAATACCCGGTGGCCAATTTCCGATGCGTCTAATTTTTCGATAGGGGTTAGTCGGCGAATATTGTTCTCGAGCCATTCAGCATAGGGGTGGCGATCTTTAAGGTCTTCATCAATTTCATTTGAACGCCAAATTTTACCTGTGTAAGTGTCTACAGCCAGCATTTCGCCAGGCCCTACACGGCCTTTTTCTATAACGTCTTCAGGTTTGTAATCCCAAATACCGACTTCAGAGGCCAGTGTGATAAAACCGTCGTTGGTTAACACATAACGAGCAGGGCGCAGACCGTTTCTATCCAGGTTGCAGGCCACGTGTCTGCCATTGGTCAACACTATGCCTGCAGGGCCATCCCAAGGCTCCATATGCATAGAATTAAACTCGTAAAAGGCACGCAAATCCTCATCCATGGTGGCATCATTCTGATAGGCTGGCGGCACTAAAAGACGCATGGCCCGGAATAAATCCATACCGCCCGCAAGAAAGAGCTCAAGCATATTATCCAGTGACGAGGAATCTGACCCTTCGGTATTAACGAAAGGCGCCGCGTCTTTCAAATCAGGCAAAAGCGGCGTGGCAAACTTGGCTTCCCGCGCCATAGCCCAATCACGGTTACCCTTAATAGTATTTATTTCGCCATTGTGAGCGAGGAAACGAAATGGTTGTGCTAGCGGCCATTTAGGTAGCGTATTGGTAGAAAAACGCTGGTGGAAAACACAAATGGCGCTTTGCATGCGCGGGTCTGCCAGATCAGTATAGAATCTGGGTAAATCCTTGGGCATTACCAGGCCTTTGTAAACGGTGACTAAACCCGATAGACAGGCAACATAAAAGTCAGGATCGTTCACGAGTTGCTTTTCGGCTCGTCTTCGCACCATAAATAAACGGCGCTCTACGTCCTTCTTACGCCATCCAGCAGGGGCGTTGATAAATACTTGCTTTATCTGGGGGACGCCAGTCAGCGCTAGCTCACCTAGAATCGATTCGTCTACCGGCACATCTCGCCACCCAACTACACCTAGTGTTTCTTGGGCCAATTCGCGATTTAATACTTCGATAGATTGATTGGCCAGCGCGTCGTCTTTGCTTAGAAAGATCATGCCTACAGCATATTTTTTGCCCAGCTTCCAACCATTTTCTTCAGCAATTGCCCTGAAGAAGCTGTCTGGCTTTTGCAGCAATAGGCCACACCCATCACCGGTAACACCATCTGCGGCAATACCACCGCGATGTTGCATTCTGTCCAACCCTGTAATCGCTGTTTGAACTAGCTTATGGCTGGGGCTACCTGTGGTGTGCGCGATCAGGCCAAAACCACAATTATCACGAGCATCATTAGGATGATACAAACTCATATTTTTCTCCTACACCTTGGACTGGTCAAGGCACACACTATGTTACTTATTGCTCACTGAGGGTGATTATTGTCGTTATTATTTGTTGTTTTTATAGGGTTGGTTACGATACTGATATCGTTACCTTTTTTGAGCCAGTCTTGCCCGCATGATTATGCATATTGAATACACGGGTCGTACAAAATACCGATAGTCGAAAACAAAATCAAACAGTATTCTCTTTTCGACTGTGAAAATTTTGTTTCACTGTTGCTGTAGCCCTTTAATAATCTATCATTGGGAGGTGGGTGAGGTAGCGATCATGTTGTCTTCGCTATTTTGGTTTACGTGAACGTTAAGGTAAAGCCCGCGTTTGCGTGATTCGCAAGGTTTGCATGAAATTCTGGTCTACATAGCATAAAAATTCATTTTGAGCGCTATTGCTAATGGTTTGCGACTAATCGTGTAAATGATAGGATTAGGTATCCTTACGTTCAGTTTATCTATTATGCATTCAGACCCTTCCCGTGACGCTTGGGCAATCCGATTTGCGCAGTTTGTTCAACGCTTTGGCACAGTCAAAATCAGTATTATTTTTGTCATTCTCACGTTGGTAGCTACTTTAGGTGGGTCTTACGCGATTCGAGTCAGTATGAATAGTGACATTGAGCTTGATGACTTCGTGAGTGCATTTTTGCTGACGTTATTATCTGCCCCTTGGGTGTTGTACTTTTTCAGTGAGCTGGTGCGTCATCTGGAAAACTCTCGGGCAAACTTAAAAGAGGTTGTCTCCCAGTTGGAGCGTCTGCGTGAAGAAGACGTATTTCTCAACCGAGAATTGCAAACCAACATTCGCCAACTAAACCATGAAATTGAACAGCGTCGTCAAGCGCAGGAAGAGAGAGAGACCGTTTTTAAAGAGTTAGAAAAGGAAATTAAACACAAGACTGAACAGGAAATTGAAGCCAGACGCTTGTCCACACTTCTGCGTTCCATCATTGATGCATCACCTGACCTAATTTATTACCGCAATGAAGAGGGGCGGTTTGCAGGGTGCAACCGAGTTGCTGAACAAATGACGGGCAAAACTCAGGAAGAGCTACTCGGGTTAACACCCCATGATGTGTATGAAGAAGATCTCGCTAGGCAGGTGGTAGAAAGTGATCACGAAGTGCTGGAAAGTAATGCCAGTATAACTGAAGAGCTATGGCTGCGTTTTGCCGATGGAAAACACCGGTATTTTGAAATGCGAAAAGTCCCGTTTTTTGATAAGGAAGGTCACAGGCTTGGGCTACTAGCGTTTGGGCGAGATATGACTGAACGCAAACAAGCCGAAAGTGCAGCCGCCAAAGCCAGCAAAGACAAAACCCGCTTTATTGCCACAATCAGTCATGAATTGAGAACGCCATTGAACGGTATTGTGGGGCTTAGCCGAATGTTAAGAGACACCGATCTGTCTCAGGAGCAATTCAATTGGGTAAGTACTATTTATGCCAGTGCAATCACACTGGGCAATATATTTAATGACATTATCGATTTGGATAAGCTCGACAGAGACAAAGTCGAACTGTCGCCTAAAACCATTTCAATTAAAGATTTCACCGAAGAGCTTAGCAGTATCATTCGGCTGCTCGCGGCGGATAAGTCACTCGATTTTATTAGCAAGATAAATGAACCCTTACCGGCGCTGGTTGAGGCAGATGGCACACGTCTTCGCCAAATTTTGTGGAATATTTTGTACAACGCCGTGAAGTTTACTCAAAAAGGCACGGTCTCATTGAATGTTAGTGCATCTAAGCCGGTTGAAGGGGTGTCAGAAGTCACCTTTGTTATGAAAGATACTGGGGTTGGCATACCTGAGGAGGAAATAGACAAAATTTTTGCCATGTATTATCAGGTCGATCACCCAGACCACCAAACTGCCACCGGCACGGGTATTGGTCTAGCCATTTGTAAGCAGATGGTAGCGCTTATGAACGGCAGTATTGACGTGACTAGTACAGTTGGCAAGGGGACAACATTCACCGTGCGTTTGCCGTTACCTCTTTCCCAGCAACCTATGCAGGTACAAGAGTTAAAGGTGTCTGACCTAAGTATTCTGTTGGTCGAAGACATTGAGCTTAACGTCATGGTAGCCAAAGCGCTATTGGAAAAAATGGGACAAAAAGTCGATGTGGCGATGACAGGACAGGAGGCCATCGACAAGGCCAGGACTGAGCATTACGATTTGGTTTTATTAGATATACAGCTACCTGATATGAGTGGCTTTGATGTAGCCGCAATCCTGCATGAGGAGGATCTATGCGCTGGTACGCCTATAGTGGCATTAACGGCAAATGTAATTAAAAAACGTGAAGAGTACCTGCAAAACGGCATGGACGATGTTATTGCCAAACCCATTAAGAAAAGTCGGGTGATAGAAGTATTCAATGATTTGTTCTGCGAGCCATTACGTGAACCTGTCGAGAAGCAGACTTTGCAACAGGACAATACGCAAAAAGCCTTAAGCAGTATGTTGGACCTCGAATTATTGCATATGCTGATTGATACCATTGGTGTTGACATGGTTCGGGAAAGTGTGAAGGTATTTCACGAAAAAATGCCTGAATATATGGAGATACTGCAATTGAGTTTGAGCGCAGATGAAAAAGATGAGGTATGCTCTGAGGCTCATAAAATTAAAGGCGCGGCAGGCTCAGTGGGGTTGGCAAGGGTGCAGCGTATCGCCAATCAAATTCAGCAAGGTGATCACCCTGCATGGTGGCAAAATGTACATGATTGGGTGGAAGAGCTGCATATGGCCGTAGATCACGACACGCAGGCACTCAACGATTGGCTAAAGTCGCAGGTAATAGATGATTAGCGAAAACGTAATGGAAGACAAAGCTATGTTTACTGACACAGATACACTTCCTGTAAGTCCTGAATACAGGCGATTAAATATCAGCATAAGTATTGTGGTTTCGGCTGTACTGTTGTTGATTTTTGCCGGTATTGCACATCAGCCCTTATTTGCGTTACCCGAGAGCTTGCTGGCGTTTGAGTGGGTCGCTTATGGCATTATCGTTTTCTTTTCTGTTTGGTCGGTTACCTACCATTGGTTTGCTGATCCAAAAATACGTTATGTTGCCAGAGAACAGGATGTAGTATTGCACAAAGGGTTGATTTTCCGCTCTATTACCTGCCAGCCTGTTAAGCGTATTCAGCATGTAGAAATTAAGCAAGGCCCTTTTGAGCGCATGCGTAATTTGGCAAATTTGAATATCTACTCAGCGGGTGGTGTTGCGCATACCTTCGCGATTCCGGGTTTATCCGTCGAGTCTGCCGAGCAGTTACGCGAGTTCATTATGGCGCACAAAGATACAAATTCGGACCAGTAGATTGAAGGCCGTTAAGGAACAACGCGAACTAGCCCAAGCCCTGTCTTTTGAAATGGACAAGTGGCACAGGCTGTCACTCTTTGCCGTCATGTACTACTTTTTTCAGAATGTCCTTAACATAGGACGCAGCGCATTCTATTTAATCCCTGTTTTAGCGTTGAATTTGGATAAGGTGAAAGCGCATCTAGCCATTCTATTACCGGCTGTACTCGCCCTGCTATGTCTGGTGTTATGTTGGAGCATTGCTTATTACTTAAAGTTTACATTTAAGCTTACTCATCAAAAGCTTATTATTAAGTCTGGGGTGTTTAAGCGAAATACCCTTGATCTGCCTTTCGAACGCATTCAAAGCGTGAAAATTGTTCAGCCATTTTTTTTCCGTTTTACCGGGCATGCTGCCGCAACGCTTGACTCTGCGGGCTCTGCACAAAACGAGGCTGTGCTAGCGGCGCTGGTGCTACATGATGCGGAAGCAATTAAAGAGCATGTGATGAAAGTGGCGAAAAAGCCACATGGCGATGAAGAAAGCATCAATCGCCAGCATGACGACGTTCAGATTCTTAATAAACGTCAGCTAAAAGATCTCATTATCCATGGCATATCAAACAATCGTGTATGGTTAATTTTAGGTGGTTTGGCCCCCTTTTTTGATAATTTCTTCGAGGCCGTAGAAGCTTGGTTGACAGCCCAAGGGTTAACACTTAGCCAATTGGTGGGAGATCAGACTATTGCATGGTGGCAGTTCGGTCTGTATGCCATCACGCTCATTGCCATTGCAGGCTTTTTGGTGGCCTTGTTGTCTGTGTTCGGGGCCATCATGGCGTTCCATAATTATGTGTTGCTCAAGCAAGGTGAGCGCTATGTGAGGAAAAGTGGCCTGCTCAGTGTGCAGGAAGTCAGCATGCAGCACAGCCGGCTACAGGTTATAAAGCTCAAACAGGACTGGCTCGACGTTATTCTCAAGCGAATAAATTTCTTTTACTTACAAAATCAAACAGGTTTTGTCGCCGGCGAATCACTTGCTCAAACAAACCAAGTGTTGGTGCCCTCGGTAACTTATCAGGAAGCGCACGCCCTGTTGTCTGAGGCGATGCCCGACAGTCAGGCAGATACGATTGCTTTTCAAAGGGTGAGTGGGTACTACCTGATTAATCGCTGGTTTGTTAGGTTACTTCCTCTCTTTATTTTGACTACCTCCTTATCACTGTTTGCCGATACCTACTCGCCTTTGTTAATTAACTTGGCAGCATTTAGCGGTTTTGTTGGTTTGATCTACCTGCGTTGGTTGCGGTGGGGGGTGGCATGGGACGAGAAATATATTTATGTCCAGAATGGGTTGATTGGCAAAACAGTGCGCTGCTTTGAACGGTACAAAATGCAGCAAGTCAGTCTAAAGCAGAGCTTTTTTATGCGCAGGAATAAGGTAATGAATGTGCAGATTGTATTGGCCAGTGGCGGGATTAGTGTTCCCTTTGTGCCGGAAAATATGGCGAAGCAGTTAGCGCAAGAGACACTAGATATTGCACAAACCACTCAGAAGTCTTGGATGTAACCTCACTCCAGAGTTATGGGGTGTCTAAGACACCCCATTATCAGTACGTTAAACAGGTGGTATGTAAACGTGACCTTTCATCAAAGTACGAGCACTTCGACTCATAGTGACCGAATTGACCAGCCAATCTCCATTAAGCTCCTCAACCTCTGCTCCTACAGTCAAGGTTCCTGATGGGTGCCCAAAAGTGACAGTGCCGTCTACATTCCCCTTGGCTGCCTGATTGAGCAGTGTGCCTGGCATAGCGGCAGCACTGGCAATCGCGACTGCGGCTGTTCCCATCATAGCATGATGTAACTTACCCATAGAGACGGCTCGCACTAGCAAGTCCGTATCTGCCTCACTAATACGCTTCCCACTGGAAGCAGTGTAAGCTTTTGGGGGAGAGACAAAGGCGACTTTAGGAATATGCCCGCTCAAGGGTATTCCCATGGCAGCCGCACCTGCTGCGCGAATTAGCTCAAGCTTTTGTAATGATTCAGGTGAGCTATTAACCACGTCCTGACTTTCCGTACCCATAAAACCTGCATCAGACGCATTAACAAAAACGGTTGGAATGCCAGAGTTAATCATAGTGGCGGATAAGCTTCCTATACCTTCAACAGATAATTCATCCACAGGATTTCCGGTTGGCAGCACATTATTGCCAGCATCAGCGGGCGACATAAAGGTAACTTCTACCTCAGCTGCGGGAAATGTTACTCCGTCGAGCTCAAAGTCTCCAAGCTCAACAGCTTGTCCTTCGCGTAACTGTATTTTTGCCAAAATCACCTTTTGAATGTTTTGTTGCCAGATGCGAACGGTGACGTTATCACCCTTCAAACGCGATGCATCAACAAGACCTTGTTGAATCGCAAACACGCCCACTGCGGCTGTCAAATTTCCACAGTTGCCACTCCAGTCAATAATGGGCCTATCAATGGCGACTTGCCCAAACAGGTAGTTCACATCGCAATCTTCCCGGTCGCTCTTGGACAAAATGACCGTTTTACTGGTACTGGAAGTGGCGCCCCCCATTCCGTCAGTATGCTTACCGTATGGATCGGGACTGCCTATCACCCTAAGCAACAACGAATCACGGTATTCACCAGGCTGCTGAGCCTCGACGGGCAAGTCTTCAAGCCGGAAGAACACACCTTTGCTGGTACCGCCGCGCATGTAAGTTGCAGGGATACTTGTCTGCTGACTCATGATGAGGCCTCTTCTGCTTGCAAAAAGTCTTTGGCAAAGCGCTGTAATACGCCACCCGCACCGTATATAGATACCTCTTCAAGCGTGTCGAGTCGGCACCGAACAGCCACATTTTTAGTCTCACCATTTTGGCGTTTAACGATGAGGGTAAGTGTAGCACCTGGAGCGGGTTCACCTTCCACAGAATAGGTTTCAGTACCGTCAAGGGCTAGCGTTGTTCGGTTTACTCCCTCGACGAACTCAAGGGGAAGCACGCCCATGCCAATCAGATTAGTGCGGTGAATACGCTCAAATCCCTCCGCAACAATGACTTCAACACCAGCAAGGCGAACCCCCTTGGCTGCCCAGTCGCGAGAAGAACCTTGACCGTAGTCTGCACCAGCAATAATAATCAGTGGCTGCTTCCTTTCCATGTAAGTTTCAATGGCATCCCACATGCGCATCACTTTGCCTTCCGGTTCCAACCTGGCGAGCGAGCCTTGCACAACTTCACCGTCTTCTTGAACCATTTCGTTGAGTAATTTGGGGTTAGCTAACGTAGCGCGTTGCGCTGTCAAATGATCGCCTCTGTGCGTGGCATAGGAATTAAAATCTTCCTCTGGCAGGCCCATCTTTGCCAAATACTCACCTGCGGCACTGCTTGCCATAATGGCATTTGACGGTGACAGGTGATCAGTGGTGATGTTATCGCCCAGAATAGCCAATGGACGCATATCTTTCATCATTCGTGGTGCAGCAAGTGCCCCTTCCCAGTATGGAGGTCTACGAATATAGGTGCTCATTTCACGCCACGGATACAAAGGATCAATATTGGCGTCGTGGGCATCTGCCAAATCAAACATTGGTTCATACACTTTCTTGAAGTGTTCGGGCTTAACACTTTGGGCAATGACCGCGTCTATCTCTTCATCACTCGGCCAGAGGTCTTTGAGTGTTATTGGCTTGTTGTTTTTGTCGTAACCGAGCACATCGCGCTCAATGTCGAAACGAATTGAACCTGCGATTGCATAGGCAACAACCAATGCTGGGGACGCCAAGAACGCTTGTTTTGCGTAAGGATGAATACGACCGTCAAAATTTCGGTTGCCCGATAATACTGCGGTGGCGTAGAGATCCCTGTCAATGATTTCCTGTTGGATGTCTTTGTCTAACGCACCAGACATACCGTTGCAGGTTGTACAGGCAAACGCGACGATGCCAAAGCCCAATGCCTCCAGTTCAGGGAGGAGTTCAGCCTCTTCAAGATACAGTTGGACCGCTTTAGAACCGGGTGCCAGTGATGTTTTCACCCAAGGTTTACGGGTAAGCCCCAATCTATTTGCGTTACGCGCCAACAGTCCGGCAGAGATAACGTTGCGCGGATTGCTGGTATTTGTACAGCTGGTAATGGCGGCGATGATGACAGCACCATCTGGCATCTGGTCATCTGACTCGTCATAGTGTGCGGCAATACCTTGCGACTGCAATTGTTCTACGGGCAGTTTTGCATGTGGTCTTGAAGGACCAGCCATAGTGCGTTCTACGGCCGATAGGTCAAAGTGTAAGACGCGCTCATAGTGTGCCGATTCGAGCGACTCAGCCCAGAGTCCAACTTGTTTTGCATAGGTTTCTACCAGGGCAACCTGGCTGTCCTCGCGGCCGGTTAGTTTTAAGTAGTCCAGGGTTTGCTGGTCGATATAGAACATACCGGCTGTTGCGCCGTATTCAGGCGTCATATTGGCAATGGTCGCCCTGTCACCTAAGGTAAGGTGCGCTGCACCTTCACCAAAGAATTCCAGATAGGCACCCACCACTTTAGCTTCGCGCAAGAAGGCTGTCAGAGCCAAAACAACATCTGTCGCAGTAATGTTAGGCTTGGGTTTCCCGTGGAGTTCTACACCTACAATATCAGGTACACGCATGTATGAAGCTCGGCCCAACATAACGCTTTCAGCTTCTAGGCCGCCGACTCCGATGGCAATAACGCCCAATGCATCAACGTGAGGTGTATGGCTATCAGTGCCTACCAGTGTATCGGGAAAGGCAACGCCGTCTCGGTTGTGTACGACGGGAGACATCCTTTCCAGGTTGATCTGGTGCATGATGCCGTTACCAGGAGGGATAACATCGATGTTTTTGAAGGCCGTTTTTGTCCAGTTTATAAAGTGAAAACGGTCATCATTTCGCCTGTCTTCAATGGCGCGGTTCTTTTCAAACGCGTCTTTTTCAAAACCAGCGTGTTCAACAGCCAATGAGTGGTCGACTATCAATTGTGTGGGAACCACAGGATTGATTTTAGCGGGGTCTCCGCCTTCTTTGGCTATCGCATCTCTTAGCCCAGCTAGGTCAACAAGTGCGGTTTGACCCAAAATGTCGTGGCATACCACGCGCGAGGGAAACCAAGGGAAATCATGCTCTCGCTTCCGCTCAATTATCTGAGTTAGGGAACGCTGAAGAGTCTCCGGTGGGCACTTTCTCACTAGGTTCTCGGCAAATACTTTTAAGCTATATGGCAAGGTTGCATAAGCCCCGGGCTTAATTGCGTTTATGGCAGACTCAACATCAAAGTAGTCCACCATCATAGGCGCATTGGGTAAGGGTTTGCGGTATTCGCTATTCATAATTTTTCTCGCTGTGTGATCAGTCGCGTTCGCCAATAGGTGGTACAGTGCGTAGCTCTTCGCCAGTGTATTCTGCTGAGGGACGAATAATACGATTGTCTGCGCGCTGTTCCATAACATGGGCTGCCCAGCCGGTCAGTCGAGACATCACAAAAATTGGGGTAAATAAGGGGGTAGGAATACCCATAAAGTTGTAAGCCGAGGCATGGAAGAAATCAGCATTACAAAAGAGCTTTTTCTCGCGCCACATAACCTCTTCGCAGCGAACCGAAACAGGATACAAGACAGTGTCACCGACATCAGCTGCCAGCTTTTCCGACCAGCCTTTAATAATTTCATTGCGTGGGTCTGATTCTGAATACACGGCATGACCAAAGCCCATGATTTTTTCTTTTCGCGCCAGCATACCCATCATTTCTTCCTCAGCATGTTCTGGCGAGGTGAACTTCTCAATCATCGCCATCGCCGCTTCGTTAGCACCGCCGTGCAATGGACCGCGCAATGACCCTATGGCGCCTGTTATACATGAATGAATATCGGACAAGGTTGACGCACATACGCGGGCGGTGAAAGTTGAAGCGTTAAATTCATGCTCTGCGTAGAGAATAAGCGAGACATGCATCACTTTCTCGTGCAATGCATTGGGCTTTTCACCGTGTAACATGTGCAGGAAGTGCGCACCTATTGAGTCGTCGTCTGTTTCAACATCAATGCGCACGCCATCGTGAGTGAAGCGATACCAATAGCAGATGATACTAGGAAAGCAGGCAAGCATGCGATCTGTGGCTTCTTGCTGTTCGGTGAAGTCCTGTTCGGTCTCAATGTTGCCTAAAATAGAGCATCCGGTTCTTAATACATCCATTGGATGTGCGTCGGCGGGAATGGTTTCAAGCACCGTTTTAACGCCTGCAGGCAAGCCTCTCAATGACTTGAGTTTTGTTTTGTACTGAGCAAGTTCACTGGCATTGGGAAGCTTGCCTTTAAGGATCAAATACGCGACTTCTTCGAATTCGCAATGATTCGCCAAATCTTTAACATCGTAACCGCGGTAGGTGAGTCCAGAGCCGGACTTGCCAACGGTCGATAGGGCTGTTTTACCTGCAACCTGTCCACGCAAACCTGCGCCACTTAGTACTTTCGCCATGATGTTCTCCGTAATATAGGGTGTATTAATTTATTTGTTTTTGCCTTGTGCGAACAAAGCATCCAGTTTGTCTTCGTATTCGTGATAGCTCAGGTAGTCGTAGAGTTCTGCTCGGGTTTGCATGGTATCTACTACCGCCTTTTGATCGCCATCTGTCAGTATTGCATCGTAGACACGTTCAGCGGCTTTATTCATGGCCCTGAAAGCGCTCAGCGGATAAAGCACCATTGCTGCACCCCATTCACCTAACTGCTTTGCATTCCAAAGTTCCGTTTTACCAAACTCAGTGATGTTAGCGAGAATAGGTACGTCAAGCGCTTCTGCGAAGGCACGATAATGTTCTTCGGTTTGTACCGCTTCAGCAAAAATTCCATCTGCACCGGCAGCGACATAGGCTTTTGCCCTGGCAATTGCTGCTTCCAAGCCTTCCTGCGCAAATGCATCTGTTCGAGCCATAATAAAGAAGTCTGGATCAGTACGCGCATCGACCGCTGCTTTTATCCGATCAACCATTTCTTCGGTAGATACAATTTCTTTACCCGGTCGGTGGCCACAGCGTTTTTGTGCTACCTGATCTTCCATATGAACTGCGGCAGCACCGGCTTTTTCCATATCTTTTATAGTTTTGGCAATATTAAAAGCGCCGCCCCAGCCCGTGTCTATATCAACCAATAAAGGAAGGTCACAGGCTGCTGTAATACGCTGCACATCAGCAATTACGTCATTGAGTGATGTCATACCAAGGTCTGGCAAACCGTATGATGCATTCGCTACTCCGCCGCCTGACAGATAAATAGCCTTATGTCCGATACGCTTTGCCATCATGGCTGAATAGGCATGTATAGTGCCCACAATTTGTAGTGGTTTATTGTCTTTTAAAGCTTGTCTGAATTTCTTACCTGCACTCATAAGTCATTGCCTCTTAATGTAGTAACTCTTCAATGTGGAGACGGGAATACTGAATGTGCCTGCGCATTAACATCTCAGCGAGTTCTCCGTCGCGATTTTTGATTGCCATGATGATGTGTTTGTGTTCATCCCAAGCATTAGATACCCGCGGTCCTGCCATACCCAATTGAACCCTGTACATGCGTACCAGATGATAAATGCCCTCAAGCAGCATGGTGGTTAACTGTGGACTGTGACTACCTTTGATAATGCGGTAGTGAAAGTCGACATCTCCGGCTTCCTGATAATAGGTTTGCTCTCCTTTCACCTCGGCAGCATGAGACGCTAACAGAGCATAGACTTCATCTATGTCGGTCTCAGGCATATGCTTAGCAGCCAGACGTGCAGCCATGCCCTCTAAAGCTTCTCGCACGGCGTACAAGTGGATAAGCCCGTCATAGGACAATGTCACTACCCGTGCACCGACATTGGGTCTGCGTTCAATGAGATTACAGGTGGAAAGCCGGTTGATCGCTTCTCTTATTACGGCCCGACTTACCTCGTAGCGGTGTGCCAGTTCTGCTTCATTTAACTTTGAACCCGCCAGTATCTCACCCTCGACAATGGCATTGCGAAGGGCCACAAATGTTCTATCTGCATGAGTGATGGGGATTGCCATAGTTTACTCTTAGATTATTTATTGTCGACAATATAGCTCATAATTCACTAAATACAAGTTTTTATTGTCTATATTGTCGACAAAGTGGCTCCGGGAGTGTTTTTTAATCGTAATTCTGTGAATTGTCTTATAATTATATTGTCCATTAAAAAGGAGATGGCATTGTGTTATCAAACAAACTCTTTCAGCCACACGGTGAATGCGATGTTTGGTGTAATAAGCGCATTCTTTTTGCGCGTCTTAAAGGTACATGGAACAAAGAGGCAGCGGTTTCTTTCGCGCAGCGTTTTAAAGCGCAGGCCGCCCCTTTGGTGGAGAGACCATGGGGGCATGTTGTCTATTTGGATGATTGGGATTTATGCTCCCCAGATATGTTTCCAGTTATCGAATCGTTGGTCGAATGGTGTATCGACAATAACCTGAAACGCGCAGCTCAGATTTACACGCCATCTGCAATGAAAAGGCAATTTCTCGACCGAATGGTGGTTGAGGAAATGGGCGACTTTACGCGCGCTTGTTTTGATTGCGAAGAAGCGGCACTTGCCTGGCTAGAATCAGAGCTTGAAAACCTCGATCATAAGTAGGGTGTGTCTTTATCAATTCGACAGATTTCTGATTCTTGATCTACCACAGGTTGCGCCTCTGCCTGGGGTTGACATTTAACGACCACAGCGTCGGCTTCGGTGGTGTGATTGGTTGCTATAGCCAATGGCACAGCAATGCAGGTGGCTAAAGCTAAAGCAAAGAAAACATCTCTATTCGTCATGTTGGCTACTCCGAAGCTTATTACCTCTTTGCCATACTGCAGTGCATTATTGGTACCAGCCTGAATTAATCAAAAATCTATTTTTAATCAGTATGTTGCGGTTTGTTAATGCATTGATTCTGAAGCAGTGAGGCCACAGATTACATACTCTAAGTGTAGAAGTTACACACCGAATTTAGCAAACCAGGTGATAGTAAAACTAATCCGAAGTGTGGGCCTAACAGGCAAAATTTCCTTGTCTTTTAATCGATTACTTTAAGAAAAATAGACAAAAAAATCTTGGAAATAAGGGGAAATAGCCCGACTTGAATGCCGGGCTAAAAAGGCGATTGTGTTACATCAGTTCCAGCGCTCTGACGACGCGTTTAACACCATTGACGTTGCGAGTTATTTCAACCGCTTTTGTGGCTTCTGCATTCGTCAGCCGACCCATTAAAAAGACTTCACTATCTTCCACCACAACGTTTATTTGCAATGAAGGCACATCCTTTTCTGTCAATAGCTGTGTTTTTACTTTAGAGCCAAGCCAGATGTCATTAGCTTGTGTTGATGCTGAAATGGGCTGACCGATGCGAATTTGATTGTGCACTTTCGTGATGTGTTCAACCGATTTCGCTATACTTTCGGCTTGATTAATAAGCGGTTGGCTGGGCGCCTGACCAGTGAGCAGCGCCACCCCGTTATACACATTAACCTGTAAATTAGTCAGCTCAGATAAGCCCTCAACTTGTCCCCACCGATAGGCAATTTGTGTACTTGCTGTAGTATCGTCTATTTGCGTGCCTACGGTGCGTCTGTCATTGGCAGATTTTGCGGCTACTGCTCCTGCTGTGCCAACAGCGACTACGGCACAGCCCTGCGTAAATAATGTTGCAATAAATAGACTAACGACAAAAAGGTGCCTGCGTCTGGTCATGTGATCCTTCCTTCTATCCTTCAAATGAATCTGCTGGGAATAAGCTGTCGTCAATGCATTCGCAAAGGTTGTGAATAATAAGAAGATGAACTTCCTGTATGCGTGCTGTGCGGTTTGACGGTACCCGTATTTCAACGTCGTTTTCACTTAAAAAACCTGCCATTTCGCCACCGTCTTTCCCTGTCAACGCAACAATTGTCATGTCTCTGGCAAGTGCAGCTTCCATGGCATTAATGACATTTCGAGAATTACCACTTGTAGAAATTGCCAAAAGTATATCGCCGGGTTGGCCAAGTGCTCTGACTTGCTTCGAAAATACCTGATCATAACTGTAGTCATTCGCAATCGACGTTAAGGTTGATGTATCTGTAGTTAGCGCGATTGCAGGCAAACTAGGTCGGTCTCTTTCATACCTATTAAGTAGCTCTGATGAAAAATGTTGGGAATCACCCGCTGAGCCGCCATTTCCACAGCATAAGATTTTATTACCGCGAATCAGTGCTTCTACCATCATAGTGGAAGCACGTTCAATAACAGGTGGGAGCAATTCTGCTGCAGCTATTTTAGTTTGAATACTCTCGGTAAAGTTGGCTTTAATGTTTTCTATCATGTTTGTACTCAGGTATTTTATATAGTGACATTGCGTAACCATGTCAGTTCATTTTCATCAATGGCGATAATGTCGAATCTAATATCAGTGTGTGCTGGGTTAAGGTTATTGTCTATCAAATAAAGGTTAAAAGTGGCAATCATGCGTTGAAGCTTTCTCGGATTGACCGTCTCAAGAGGGTGCCCGTGATCGCGGTTTCCCCTGTATTTTACTTCGACACAAACCCAGCACGGGCCATGACGGCAAATGATATCAAGTTCACCGCACTTTTTTCTAACATTTCTGTCTATGACCTTTAGCCCTTGTTGACTAAGGTATTCTGCGGCTTGCTGTTCAGCGCGCTGCCCATTTATATGTGACGCTGTCAGTTCTTAGTTACTCCATTTCCAAACTAGAGACTTGCTGCTGACTAACCTCTGCCATGGGGAGCTGTCGCTCTATTTCTGCATACTGATTCATTCTCAGGCTGCCCGACATACCTTCAAAGCGATAGCCAGGCATTGCTGCAAGAGTATGGATTTCTGAAAGCATGGTTAAGGCATCAAACCCAAATGCAAACAAACGAGCGAAAGAGGCCCTTTGCTCTGGCCATAGTGCAGACAACTGCTCAGATTCAGCTTGCCACCGCTCAGGCGCCAGCACAAAAGGCGCATCTAAAAAGCGAACATTCTCCAAATCTCTAAGTTGGTTTGGTGCGTCTGTTCGTTCTATAGAGCGGGACGAGGCATAGACCGGCACCGATTGCTGCCTGAACGGGCTAATACTGGCTTCGACCATGGGGTTAATAAGCGACAGTTGTTCTGGCGTTGCAAAGACTACGATGGCATCAATGTCTTGCCTGCTTCTGTTCTGATCGTAAACAATGCGATTGGTCATACGATTAATTTGGCTTATGTTCTCGTCACTTTGCGACACCCCTAAAGCATCAGCCAATGCACTGCCCAGATTGTCTATGGTGTCAAACTCAACGATATCAAAGCCAACGTGCCCCTGAGGTACTGAGCGTGTTGCGCGCATCCGCTGCCATTTTCTGGTAAATGCTTGCAGCATGCGTTGCCCAACACCAATATCCGAGGCGACAACTATCGGGTGTCGGTAGCCCTGTTTGTAAACATGCTGTGCTAACTGCTCTGCTTCGTCCTCCGGAGCCAGACCAAAATAGGCTGTTTGCGTATTGCCCAGCGTAAGCGCAAGTTCACTGCGGACATCAGCTTCAACGCGATTGAGTGCCAATCGCTTTACAGAGAGAGGGAGAAAGGGAACAACGGCATCAATATTCTCTCTTAACAATGGGCCAATGACCCAGTTTGCAGTAGCAGCCTCTTGGATCAACTGCTCAGAAGGCATTAGTGCGGTGTCCAAAAAGCGCACTGAAACGCGTTCTTCAGACTCATTTAGCGCAAAGAATGCAGCGAGAATGCCTTGCTTTATTGCCGACCCAGTAGATTCGAATCTGCCACTGAGGGGAAGCATGACGATGACATCTTGTTTAGCACTATTGGTCACAACAGAAGCAGTCAACATACTTGGCGGGATGTTTAATGCCAATGGGTGAGCAAAATACACCTGTTGAAACTGCGCGATTGCTTCAGCTAATCGTTCTGGCGAACCACCGTGTTCCCGTTGAATAGTGACAAGGGCTGAATGAGGGCGCAGCGCGCTATGTTGGGTCTCAAGTGCACGCACATCTGCACTGGACATGCTAGCCAAGTACTCCACCAACTGTAAGTGTATCTGCATGTCTTCAGGCGCCAGCGCAAGTTGTGCTAATAACGCAGAGATAGCGTCGCCTTGTTTGTTATGCAGTTCAACAAGAAGTTGTAATCGCTTTTGTTCCAGCGGGGCCTCTGTAAATGGGTGTTGCAACCAACTCTCATTCACATAGTCTGGTAATGGCTTCGTGCTCAGCGCTAGCAGGCTTTTAAACAGGTCTATATCCTCTTGTTGGGCGTGTGGTGCATAAGCAAAAAGCAAGGCTTTTGCCATATCTGGCTGCGCTTCAATAATGAGCTGCTTTGCTGTTTGAAGAATGGCTTTACCGTCGATGGGCATAGCCTGCAGTAGAGGAGCGATGCTGTTAATGTCTAATTTTTCGTTTGACTGTACCACATCAGTAGGTGATGCAGTCATTGCTTTGGTTGGGATGGGCGAAACCGTTTGAGTGCTTCCACAGGCTTGCAGTAGCGTACAAGCACAAACAATAAGTAGACCTTTTATTGATATTCTGTGATGCGGCATGCAGACAACCTCTGTGTATACGGCGTAAGCGTGATAAACTCACCCGGAAAAAACGTAAATATAAGAGTCGAACCGTGAGTGTATCAAGTCCTGCAGCTGCTGGCATCCTGTACATAGTGCCAACGCCAATTGGCAACCTCGAAGATATTACACAAAGAGCCCTTTCTGTTTTGCGCAATGTGAATGTCATTGCTGCTGAAGATACCCGTCACAGTGGTGTGTTGTTGCAGCACTTTGCCATTAATACTGCACTTGTCTCTGTTCATGAACACAATGAGAGTCAACGAGCACACGGCTTGATCAAGCGACTACTGGAAGGCGAGAATATTGCACTCATTAGTGATGCAGGTACACCGCTGATCAGCGATCCGGGTTACGTGCTGGTGAATGAATGTAGATCTGCGGGTATTACTGTAACTGCACTGCCGGGGCCTTGTGCCTTTGTGACAGCATTGAGTGGAGCAGGGCTGCCCACTGACAAAGTGAGCTTTTGTGGTTTTTTGCCCGTCAAACACAAGGCGAGGCTGTCGGTTTTATCTTCGGTTGAACAAAGTACACATACTACTGCTTTTTATGAAGCCCCTCGAAGAATAATCACTACATTGCAGGATATTGCAGATACTCTAGGCCCGCATCGGCAAGTTGCTATTGCAAAAGAAATCACCAAGGCTTTTGAGCACTATGAGGTTGGTACAGCATTGTCCTGTATCGAGTGGTTAGAAGCGGATAGCGCAAGGCAAAAAGGTGAGTTTGTAGTCCTTATTGGGCCAGACACACGATCCAACACAGAGATACCTCCAGAGGCGCTAAAACTGCTTCGAACACTGTCAGAGGTTCTGCCGCTAAAAAAAGCAGCCGCCATTGTTGCAGAGCATTATGAATTGAAAAAGAATGCCCTCTATCAAAAGGGCTTAGAGTGGCACAGTGACGCCAACTAACAAAAAGCAAGAAGTGCCACCGATACCGTTACGATAACTTGTACTTAAAGTCCTTGTAGTCAAATTTGCGTACGACTTCAAGTGAACCATCTTGCCTCAGAATGGCGATAGATGGGTGTTCAACACCATTGAAAAATGTAGTTTTAACCATGGTGTAGTGCATCATGTCTTCAAACTGTATCCGGTCACCTACGCGCAGGGGCGCAGCGAAGCTATATGTATCGATGACATCACCGGCTAGGCAGGAATTGCCGCCGAAACGATAATTATAGGGGTGTTGCCCCTCCTCAAAACCATGCAATACTACCGGTCGATAGGGCATTTCCAGAACGTCGGGCATGTGCGCAGTTGCAGAAATGTCAAGAATGGCAATCGCACCTTCATTCTCAACAATATCGACGACTTCGGCAATAAGAGGGCCTGTTTGCCAAGCAACTGCCGAGCCAGGCTCGAGAATTACATCTAAATGAGGGTGGCGTTGTTTAAACGCGCGTAGGGTATTTATGAGGTGGACGACATCGTACCCCTCACGTGTCATTAAATGGCCTCCGCCCAAATTAAGCCATTTAATGTGCTTAAACCAATGACCGAATTTGTCTTCAATAGCTAAAAGTGTTCGCTCAGTGGCATAGGAATCGCACTCACATAAATTGTGCACGTGAAATCCATCAAGCTCGGTCACATCCTGTTCGTTGAGGTCTTGCAACCGCACTCCCAATCGCGACCCTGGCGCGGCTGGATCATACAAAGGTGTCTCAGCTTCCTGATGCTCCGGATTGATGCGCAAGCCCACTGACACACCCGCCGCTTTGAGTTGCGCTTTGTACTGCCTGCACTGACTTAGGCTGTTAAACGACAAGTGATTCACTAGATGAGCCATTTCGTCGACATCTGCCTGTTTATAAGCGGGTGAAAAAGCGTGCACCTCTTTGCCCATTTCCTTTGCCAGCTTTGCTTCCCAGACAGAGCTGGCTGTCGCACCGTGCAAATACGGTTTGATAGTGTCGAAAACAGACCACATCGAAAACCCTTTTAGTGCCAGTATGATGCGAACACCGGACTCTTGTTGGACTCGCTCCATGAGAGTTAAATTGTCAATGAGCTTCTGCTCTTCCAACACGTAACAGGGCGAGGGAATATCAGTGCGTTTAGTCAGGTCAGTCACGGCGCGCATACTCGTTTATTTAGCAAATGGGCTCTGGTCACATTCCAAGACCTGCCAGGGCAGACCATGTTGGTTGAGCATGTCCATGAAGGGGTCAGGATCAAACTGTTCCATATTCCACACACCTGACTTCTTCCAAGTGCCATTGAGCATTAATGCCGCGCCTATCATAGCGGGTACGCCCGTTGTGTAGGATACTGCCTGTGCACCTACTTCCTCATTGCAGACCGCATGGTCACAGTTGTTGTAAATAAAGATGGTTTTTTCTTTACCATCCTTCACACCTGTAATGTAGGTACCAATGCAGGTCATTCCCGTGTATCCCTCGGCCAAAGAACCTGGATTAGGCAAGACGGCTTTCAGGAACTCCAATGGAACAATCTGTTGGCCCTGGAATTCAACAGGCTCAATGCTGGTCATGCCAATGCCCTCAAGAACACGCAAATGGTTAAGATAGGCATCGCCAAACGTCATCCAAAAACGCGCACGTTTTAGCGTAGGGAAGTGCTTAACCAGTGACTCCAATTCTTCGTGAAACATCAGGTAGGAGGCTCGCTCACCAATGTTTTGATAATGCAGATCTTCACGGACGCTAAGGGGGTCGGTTTCTTTCCATTCGCCATTTTCCCAAAAGCGGCCCCTTTGGGTAATTTCCCGAATATTGATTTCCGGATTAAAGTTTGTCGCGAATGCTTGTCCATGATCGCCGCCATTGCAATCCACAATGTCGAGATAATGAATTTCATCAAAATAGTGTTTTGCCGCGTAGGCGGTGTAAACATTGGTAACACCGGGATCAAAACCGCTGCCCAGCAGTGCCATAATCCCTTTTTCTTTAAATCGTTCCTGATAAGCCCACTGCCAGCTGTATTCGAACTTCGCTTCATCTTTTGGTTCGTAATTGGCGGTGTCGAGATAATCAGTTTGCGTGGCCAGGCAGGCATCCATAATTGGAAGGTCCTGATAGGGCAGGGCTAAATTGACTACTAAGTCAGGTTTTACCTGATTAATAAGCGCCTCTACTTCATCGGCATTGTCTGCGTCTACGGCAAAAACACCTTTTACCCGGTCCTCTCCCACTTCCTGTTGCAAAGCTTCACACTTAGATACCGTGCGACTTGCCAAGTAAATCTCGTCAAAATGCTCAGGTAAGCGAGCGCATTTTTTAACAGTAACAGTGGCAACGCCGCCAGCACCAATTATCAGAACACGTGACATAGTTTATTCCTACCAAAAGTGATTTTGCGCTGAATGCTAGCAAAGATAATAAATTTGTACAGAAAAGATGAGCAAGTCGGCTTAGTTTGATGTTTCCGTCAAGGGTTCAGCAAAGATTACCTCTCCGTTCGTCACCGTATAGGGAAAAACCAAAAAATAGTTCGAGTCTTTTTCATCGCTTAACTCAATGGCTACCGCGTCGCAAGGGATCTGATTTTTTTCAGCGAGAATAGCGGAATAGGCCAGCGCCGTTTGTAATGGTTTAGCGTAGGCGATATCAATTAACCGCCACTGAAGTATCTCAATCATGTCTGATGCATCAGTGACACTAGGGGCATGATCGGTCATCACACAGTCAAATTTACCTTTTTCACAAACCGCTGCGAAAGGATAAAAAACGGCGTGCCTGGCCAGCTGACTTGAAGAAAATGCCAAAACCTTGGCCACAAGGTCATGCATGTGATTCGGTATTTTTGCAGGTTCAACCATCTTTTTACTCCTCTGTACCCTATAAACGAAAAGAGAACAGAGCTGGTTCATTTCTGGTTGGAATTTACCCGTGCACCTTGTAACCCTCCAGTGTGAACTATTACGATATTGTCGGATTGCTTAAAGTGTTTTTGTTTAATTAACTGATCTAGCGCGTAAAAGGCTTTGCCGCTATATACAGGCTCCACACTAATATCTGTTGTGCTGTTCACTTTATTGCAAAAAGCCAACAGTTCTGGGCTACTTTTCGCATAACCTTTATGCACAAAATCATGTGTAATGCGCCAGTTGGTGTCGCCAGTGTCAATGAACCTCTGGACTTGATCTTCAAGGTAATTTTGACCTTTTAGTACAGCAATACCCAAAACATATTGGCTTTGGTTGCTTCCTTTAATCATTCCCGCCAGCGTAGCGCCACTTGCCACAGGCGCGACAAAGTGTGTGGGCAGATTCCGAGCATGCAGTTTCGTCAGCATTGATATTTCTTTCATCATATCCAGCACGCCGAGCACGGCCAATCGTGTGCTGCCACCCTCTGGAATATAAGTATGGGGGCCGAATACAGACTCCCGCCATGAGGCAAATGTCGATGACTCTCGTTGTGCATATTGTGCTTTGCTAAGAAAGTGAATCTGGCACCCCCAGCTTTGCAAATCGATTAGCATAGGGGTGAGGCTGTCAGCATAATTGCCTCGGATCAGTGCAGTAAAAGGCACCCCGCTGGTTGCGCATTTATAACCCAGCGCGTGTAAGTGATTGGAGTATCCCCCCCCAATACTCATCACGTGATGTGCTTTTTCAATATTTGTATAGGCCAGTTTTCGCCATTTGTTACCCGATATATAAGGATGAATCAGATCATCCCGCTTTACCCATACACAAGGCGCATCGTGAGGCCAGTCATCGAGAGAGAAGGGCGTCAGTGGAGAAGGTAAAGCAGCGGGAATAGAGGTGAATGACATAAGTTTAATCTTTGAATTCGAACCGAAAGTGCCCACCGCATCGTATCTACTTTTATCTGTTTACTGGAGTTCAACATGATGAGATTGCCAACGATTTTGATGGGCCTACTCATTTCATTTGGAGTATTAAGTATGCCACAGCCGGTGGACGAACACATTCCTCAGGCGAAGCTTGTGGGTGAAGGTAAATTTACCTACTTATTTTGGGATGTCTACAATGCACAGCTTTTTGCGCCCGATGGTCGGTGGCAGGCTCAGGCGCCTTATGCACTAACGCTTACCTACTTGCGCAATTTTGACGGGGAGGATATTGCCGTACGTTCCAGAGAAGAAATGGAAGGCCTTGGCTTCAAAGACAAAGAAAAGTTAGCGTCATGGGAGCAAGTCATGAAAGATATATTCCCTGACGTGCAAGAAGGTGAGCAAATTACAGGCATTATAAAAGCGGACCAAACCACGGTTTTCTATAAAAATCAGGAATTGATAGGGGCGGTTGAGGACCGGGAGTTTGGCGAACAATTTTTTGCTATCTGGTTACATGAAAATACGTCGGAACCTCGCTTGAGAAAAAAACTAATAGGAGAAAAATAAAATGGGATTTATTCGTCGCTCAGTCCTACTACTAGCAGCCTGGACTCTTTTAAGTGGATGTTCTTTATCAATTGATGGAGAACAGTACCAGTCGCTTTCCCCAAAGCTGGATATTCGCACTTTTTTTGATGGACAGGTAAAAGCATGGGGAATAGTGCAGAATCGTTCCGGCGAAGTCGTGCAGCGCTTTGTAGTGGACATTGACGGCACTCGCGAGGGCAACACATTGACCTTGGACGAGACCTTTGAATATTTTATGGGTGATGGGCCTGAAAAACGCATCTGGGTCATTACTTATAATGAAGACGGTTCGTTTACTGGGGAAGCCGGCGATATTATGGGGAAAGCAAGCGGGCGTTCTTATGGCAACGCATTTAACTTTCAGTATGAGATGGATCTGCCCGTTGGTGACACATCATACGAAGTTGCCTTTAACGACTGGTTTTGGGCCTTTGATCAAGAAACCTTGATGAACCGAGCTTACATTCAAAAATTTGGCATAGTCATGGCTGAAGTCACAATTTTTATGCAGCGACAGGAAAAGTCAGTACTATAAAGATCTGACCATTCACCCCTGTGTAAAGGACTATTACTGTGACGCTATTGCTATCTAGCCTACTTATCACAATCATAATGCCGTTTTTGGCGAAGGCACCCCTCGCGGTTGCCATGAATAAAGAAAGTAAGTATGACAATGCCTACCCAAGAGACCAACAGGCGAGGTTAACAGGGTTTGGGGCTCGGGCGAATGCTGCACATTATAATTGTTTCGAAGCATTAGCATGTTACACACCAGCAGTGCTGGCCGTTATTGCAACGAGTAACGTCAACGAACTCGCCGAGTTGAGTGCACTAGTGTTTGTCCTGGCCAGAGTGCTATATCTGCTGTGCTATTGGTTTGACAAAGCGACACTAAGGAGTGCTTGCTGGATAGTTGCCATGGCGGCGTTGTTCACACTATTTGCACAGGCTTTTTGAGTCTGTGTCGCGACAGTGTCGTGTTCATTTTAATCATTCTCTGTCATAACTAAGTGCTCGCAGCATATAAGGAACGACAATGAGCATTCGTGCACGCAGGTTGGATAAAGGTTGGTCTCAGGAAGAATTAGCTAGGTACGCTGGTTTGAGTACCCGTACGATCCAAAGAATCGAAGCAGGTCAAAACGCGGGCTTCGAGTCTTTAAAATGTCTTGCTGCTGTGTTTGAAACGTCAATTAATACTATTGTTCAGGAGCAGTCGATGGCAGAGCACTCAGTGAGTAAAGACACAGAAGTCAAAAACTTGCTTAAGGTTGAGCGAGAAGCAATAGAGTTTGCGCAGTCAATTTTGCGGAGCCCTCATTCGAACCCCAAAGATCCACTAACTAAAATTGAGCGGGATGCGATGTCTTATGCAAAAAAGTTACTGGGTAAGTTTGGCGGTGTTTGACGCTCTTATCGTTAAACTGAACTATTCATCCCTTCTAAAGCGCATTTTAGGGTTAAAGGGACAAAAGTGTGGGTTAGCACCTTGCTGAATACTTTGTTGCAATCCTTTCCAGTAGGTAGCGCTAAACAGGTCACTGTGCTCTTCTTTTAACATCTCTTTCCACACTTTTTTGGTAAGAATAAAGTGTTCAAATTGTTCTGGGAAAACATCGGTAGGCCCCACTGACAATGTGTCCATTGCATACGGGTCGTCTTTAGGTAGCTCGCGAAAATGCCGCTCATGCATTAAGCAGATTTCATCATAATCGTAAAAAACGACTCTGCCGTGTTTGGTGATACCAAAGTTTTTGTGCAACATGTCACCGGGAAAGATGTTTGCCATCGCGATTTGTTTTATACAAGTGCCCAAGTCCTGTATAGCTGCGCGTTGCTTATCTTCATCCTTCTCATTGTCTAAAAAGAGATTCAGTGGTGTGAGTCGCTTCTCGATGTATAGATGATGGATGGTTATTGTGTCGTCATCAATGGTGATGCTGCTCTGGCATGTGCTGGTTAGTTCATCAAGTAGAGCTTGTGATACTCGTGTTTTGGGCAGTTGGAAATTGACGTATTCATGGGTATCTGCCATGCGCCCTACACGGTCTGACATCTTGACCATTTTGTAGCATTTTTTAACGTGTTCGCGGGTAATTCGTTTACTTTCGGCGAATTTATCCCTTATAACTTTAAATACTACACCGTAAGAAGGTAAATAAAATACCGCCATGACCAGGCCTTTTATACCAGGAGCCAGCTCAAAATTATCATCGGATGTCGCTAAATGTTGTAGGTAGTCGCGATAGAAAGCAGTTTTCCCGTGTTTATGAAAACCAATTGATAAATACAGCTCAAAAAGCTTTTTATTGGGGATCAACTCGTGCAGAAAAGCAACCATCTCTGCCGGGTACTGCGCATCCACCATAAAATAAGCACGGGCAAAGCCAAATACTACACTCAGGTCCCGGCGGTCAGTTAGCAGCGCATCGACATAAATTTCCTGACAGTCATTAGTTTGTAAAGCTACTACAAATGGCAGGGTTTCATCCGGCATTTGAATTCTGCCAATAATGTATGCCGCTTTGCCGCGAAAAAAGATGGGCTTCAACACATCAACATCAGTCACACTGGCAAGCTGGCTATGGCTAAGTCGTTGTCTTAAAGCTTCATCTAACCGTTGTACATCTCGTTCCCAGTTTTCATAGGGAATGCCAAAGCGATAACAGGCAAACAGGGATTCGATGAGCGTTCGAACCGTCGTTTGCGTGTCAAAGCTAAACACAACCTTATGGCGATCCTTTCCGGGCAGAAAGCACATACTGGGCTGAAGAAATAGCAGTTCGTCATTGATTTGTGTGTGCTTAAAAATGCGTCCTACGATCGAGTTATAGTAGGTCTCTGCAAGTTCAGACTGTGGGTGGCCGTTAAGCTGAAGTAAATAGGCTTCTTTTAGACATCGCCAAAACGCGAGCGATTGTCTGGACTCGGGCGGCAAGCTGAAGAGTTGAGCTACTACGTCAGCTAAACTTTGTTCGTATATCGCGATACGTTCACGAACCGCATTTTGCATGCCTTGCCAGTCACCTTTTTCAAAAAGCGTCTGGGCACCCAAGGTGACACGCGAGAACCAGCGAAAGCTTTTATCGAACCCCTGCATGATCAGATAAGCTGCTCGTTGTGCCTCTTTTTGCATACTTCACCGCATTAATAAGTGTAGGACTTTCATTATTCTATTGCCTAAGGTACTTTAACGCACAACAAAAATAATAAGACTTTGGCAGAATATCATGAGTTATCGGGTGCTTATTTGCGACGATTCAGCACTGGCGCGGAAAATGACAAAAAGGAGCTTACCCGATAACTTCGCAGATTCGGTCGCTCAGGCAAGTAACGGCGAGGAGGCAGTAAGCTTGCTCTCGCAACAGCAATTTGATCTATTATTACTCGATCTGACTATGCCCATACTTGATGGTGTAGGGGTACTTGAGCAATTAAAGCAAAAAGAAATCGACATATTTACCATTGTCATCTCTGGCGATATTCAGCCTGAGATGCAAAGCCGAGTGAAACAATTTGGTGTTGTCGACTTTATTCCTAAACCTATTTGTGCCGAAAAGCTTACGCAAACCCTCAAGTTATACGGTTTCTTTTAGTCCAATTGAAACGAAAAGCGTATAAGTTATGGCAAATTAGCCATAATCTTTGCCATTTCACTGTTGACATATAGACGTCTATACGGCAAATTGACCGTATGAAAACAATAATTAGCACTACCGGCATTATGATGACAACCATCCCCTTGGGGGCGGTCGCTGGCTAGTGCAAATTGCAAAAGACAACGAAAGCCCGCCCTAAACAAGCGGGCTTTTTTTTATTCACTCAACAGCAAAAGCTTAGGAGTTTCACATGAAGGTTATGAAGTTTGGCGGTAGTTCACTAGCAGATGCTACACGCTATCTTCGTGTCACTGACATAACGCTTGACTGCCACAACAGCGATGGTGCTGCTGTGGTTTTGTCGGCCCCCAAAGGCGTGACAAATGCGCTGTCGTTATTGTGTGAGCAAGCAGCAAACCAGACCGATTATTTTGAGTTGTTAGAGAAACTCCGCATGACGTTAAAGGGAATTAACGATGAATTGGACCAGGCGCTAACAGGATATGAGCATGCTGCTTTGGTCGCGCTTATTGACGAACGTTTAGCGTGGTTATCACGACAGTTAGAAGGTTTTACATTACTGGGGTGTGCTCCAGATGCTATTTCAGCTGCTATTTTAAGCATTGGAGAGTATGTAAGTGTTAACTTTCTTCATCACATTCTGTCAGCGAAGGGCGTAGACAGCACTATCCTTGACCCTGTTGAGTACGTACTTGCCGAGGGAGATTACCTTGACAGTATAGCCGATGTTGCGCTGAGCAAAGCGCGCTTCTCAGACGTGGATGCGAGCGGCAGTCAAGTACTCATTATGCCAGGCTTTGTTGCCGCCAATGAGCAGGGTGAAAAGGTAACCTTGGGGCGAAATGGCTCTGACTACTCTGCTGCAATACTAGCCGCGTGTATAGATGCTACCTGTTGCGAAATCTGGACCGACGTCGACGGTGTGTACAACGCTGATCCGAATCAGGTAGAAGGTGCTGTGTTGATGGACAAGCTTACCTATCAAGAAGCCATGGAGCTGTCCTACTTTGGTGCAAAAGTGTTGCACCCCAAGACAATAGGTCCGATTGCACAACATCACATTCCATGTCTAATTAAAAATACGCTTAATCCCGCGGCGCCCGGCACGTTAATTAGTAACGAAGCCAGCACGAAGTGGACCAATGTTAAAGGTATTTCACAGCTTGAAAATGTGGCTATGTTTAATGTTGCAGGCCCAGGCATGAAAGGTATGGTAGGCATGGCGAGCCGAGTATTTGAAGTCATGAGCAACGCCAGTATCTCGATAACTTTGATCACCCAGTCTTCGTCGGAATACAGCATTAGTTTTTGTATACACAGCAAAGATGCTGAACGTGCGCTGGCATTGCTTGAAGATGCGTTTGCACTTGAATTATCTAATCAACTGCTCGACCCCATAGAGGTCAGGCACAACTTGTCAATTGTTACCCTAGTCGGAGATGGGATGAAACGAACAAAAGGGCTTGCGGCAAAATTCTTCAACTCAATTTCACAGGCTAGAGTGAACAACGTCGCAATCGCTCAGGGGTCCAGTGAGCGTTCAATTTCAACGGTTGTTGAAGCTGATAAAGCGAAAAAGGCGGTACGTGCTATACATCAGAATTTTTTCTCTGAACGGCATACGATTGATGTATTTTTGGTGGGCTGTGGCAATGTGGGTAAGGAGCTGCTTGATCAGTTCGCTCGTCAGCAAAAAGCACTATTGGAAAAACACATTCAGCTTCGTGTTTATGGCATTGCCAACAGCAAAAAGTTACTGCTGAACAATGAGGGGATTGACCTAAGCACTGATTGGTACTCAGCGCTGGCTGCTAGTCAGGAATCTTTTTCTATTGAGCTGCTCCAAAACTGGGTAGATGAACAGTGCTTGGTTAATCCGGTAATTGTTGACTGTACCAGCAGCGAAGCAGTGGCATCGCTCTATGTGGATCTCATGAATGCTGGCTTCCATGTGGTTACACCAAACAAAAAGGCCAACACAGGTTCTCTTACTTACTACGAAGCACTTAAAAATACCGCACTGCAAACAAAGCGCCAGTATCTTTACGAGACAACCGTAGGCGCAGGCCTACCTGTCATTGATAACTTGCAAAAACTGTTCAGTGCTGGCGATGAACTGCACCGCTTTGAAGGCATTTTATCAGGTAGCCTCAGTTACGTTTTTGGTAAACTGGAAGATGGTATGAGCTTGTCTGAAGCCACTGCTACAGCCAAAGAAAATGGATTTACTGAACCCGATCCACGTGATGACCTCAGTGGTACAGACGTGGCACGTAAACTTCTCATCTTAGCAAGAGAGGCAGGCATATCACTTGAATTATCTGATATTGATATTGAGTCTGTGCTGCCCGAAGGCTTCGCCGGCAATGACGATATTGAAAGCTTTATGGCGCGGCTTCACGAGTGTGACCACGCGTTTGCTGAAAAAGTTGAAGCCGCTAAACAGGCGGGTAAAGTGCTAAGATACATCGGCAAGATTGAACATGGTAGTTGCAAAGTCAGTATTGAAGCCGTTCTTCCAGACCATCCACTGGCTGTGATCCGCGATGGTGAAAATGCGCTTGCAATTCACAGTGACTATTATCAACCAAAACCTTATGTTATTCGTGGTTATGGTGCCGGCGGAACTGTTACCGCCGCGGGGGTGTTTGCTGATATATTGCGCACTATGCCGTGGAAACAAATTTAAGATGCAATTATCAACCATGACAAAAACAACAGTTTACGCACCTGCCTCGATAGGAAATGTCAGTCTGGGCTTCGACGTTCTCGGTGCTGCGCTGGTACCCGTGAGCGGAGACAAACTCGGCGATTATGTTTCTGTCTCAGAAGCGACGTCAGACAGCCTTGATGTACAAGGTCCATTTGCGCATAAGCTTCCCGCCGATGCCAGTACCAATATTGTTACACAATGCCTACATTTTTTTCGCGAGGCATGTGCATTGCGGGGTATTACAATTCCTTCAACGGCGATGTCATTAGAAAAAAACCTGCCTATTGGTAGCGGGTTGGGCAGCAGTGCCAGTTCTATAGTCGCAGCGTTTGCGGCTCTCAATGCGCATTATGGCAATCACTTCAACGAAGATGAGCTACTTACCATGATGGGAGAGTGTGAGGGACAAATTAGCGGTAGTGTTCACTACGACAACGTCGCTCCCAGTTATCTCGGGGGGATGACATTAATGACGGGGTTGTCATCACCTGTGACCAGCAAATTACCACAAGTTGATTCTTGGTATTGGACCTTGTGCTATTCTGGCATATCAGTGTCTACATCCGCGGCAAGAAAAATACTGCCTGAACAAGTAGACATGGCGACTGCACTCACTTTCGGTCGCCAACTGGCGGTATTCGTTGATGCCTTACATCAACAGGATGAGGCGCGTGCAGCGAGTATGATGCATGATGTAATTGCTGAGCCCTATCGACAAACTCTATTGCCAGGGTTTACCGAAGCGCGAGCATATTGCATGAGCAAGGGCGCATTGGCATTTGGTATTTCCGGTTCGGGCCCAACGGTTTTCGCTGTTAGTGATAATAAAGAAACGGCGGATGATCTTGCACAGTGGTTGCAACAACATTATGTACAAAATAAAGATGGCTTTAGCCACGTATGCCGCATACCAGATGAGGGTGTGGTGATCGAAACAACAAAGATGTAGGAAAAACAGTGGAATTAGTTAATTTAAAAGATCCACAAGACACAGCCAGTTTTAAAGAGGCAGTAAAACGCGGATTGGGTAAGCAACAAGGTTTGTATTTCCCCCGAAGTTTTAAAGCTTTCGATGATGTAAACAGTGTGCTTAATATGCCACTTCAGCAACGCAGTGCGTTCATCTTAAGGGCCATTATTGGCGATGAACTAACCGATGCTGATATTACAGAAATCGTCGATACCGCATTTAACTTTACTGCGCCTGTTGCGGCGGTAACCGATAATATCTACACCCTAGAACTCTTTCACGGGCCAACATTGGCCTTTAAAGATTTTGGGGGCAGGTTTATGGCACAGTGCCTTTCAAAAATCAGTGATGGCGAGCCTATCACTATTCTTACTGCAACATCAGGTGATACGGGGGCTGCCGTAGCACATGCATTTCACGGTATAGATAACATCAATGTGGTTATCTTATTTCCCAAGGGAAAGATAAGCCCGCTGCAAGAGAAGCTTTTCACTACGCTTGGTGGCAATATTCACACCTTTAGTGTTGACGGTGATTTTGATCAGTGCCAAGCGCTGGTTAAAACCGCGTTTGATGACCCTGATGTTAGAGAGGGCTTGCACCTGAACAGTGCAAACTCAATCAATATTAGTCGTCTGTTAGCACAAGTGTGCTATTACTTTGAAGCCTTTGCTCAACTGCCTGAATCACAGCGCGACAAGGTCGTTGTGTCTGTGCCTAGTGGTAACTTCGGAAACTTAACTGCCGGTATTATTGCAAGGGCGTTAGGGTTACCTATCAAGCGCTTTATTGCAGCAACCAATGCCAATGATACGGTGCCGCGTTATCTTAAAGATGGCGTATGGGCTCCTAATGATACAGTCGCTACGATTTCCAATGCCATGGACGTAAGCCGTCCCAATAATTGGCCGCGTATTGAGGCGCTTATCGAAAGAGGGGAGCTGCCAAAAGAGGCGCTGGCAGGTGTCGCAGTAGATGAAGAGTCAACACAAATCGCTATGCGCCAATTGGCACAAAAAGGATATACAAGTGAGCCTCATGCGGCAGTAGCATTTCATGCGCTCGAACATCACCTTGAAGAAGGCGAAATTGGCTTGTTTTTAGGTACTGCTCACCCGGCTAAATTCAGGGAAACTGTTGAGAATGTGTTAGGTCAGCCTATTGCCTTACCTGGACCATTGGCCGCGTGTGCTGCTGAGAAAGGGCTTGATGAGCCCATCAGTAGTGATTATGAGGATTTAAAAGCCAAGCTTTTTGCGACACTCGGCTAACATGCAGACCACATGGAAAGAAACACTGGCTGCTGAAAAGCAGTCAGATTATTTCAAGCAATTAATGGCATTTGTGGAACAGGAACGCGCGAGTACAAAAGTCATATACCCACCGCCTGCTGATGTGTTCAACGCGCTGAAATTGACACCTTTGGCGTCTGTAAAAGTGGTTATTTTAGGGCAGGATCCTTACCACGGGCCAAACCAGGCCCATGGTTTGTGCTTTTCTGTGCCGCCCGGTATCCGTCCACCCCCTTCGCTACGAAATATATTTAAAGAGTTGAGTCAGGATATAGCAGGCTTTTCTATTCCCGAAATGGGTGATTTAACGGCATGGGCAAGTCAGGGGGTGTTGCTCCTAAATACAGTACTCACCGTTGAAGAGAGTAAGCCACACTCACACGCAAACAAAGGGTGGGAAACCTTTACTGACGCGGTCATAAAAGCCGTCAATGACCACAATAAGCATGTCGTGTTCTTATTATGGGGCAGCCATGCCCAAAAGAAAGCAATGCTTTTGGATGAACAAAAACATAGCGTCTTAAGAGCGCCACACCCTTCGCCGTTGTCAGCGCACAGGGGCTTCCTAGGTTGCCGTCACTTTAGTCAGACCAATACTCTTCTTGCGAATAAGGGGCAACAGCCTATCGACTGGCACCTAGGTAACTAGCCATTTAAAACCTGAAGAAATAAAAAAGGCCGCATACACGATGCGGCCTTTCTGTTATCTCTCTGCGGTTTCTAGCTCGTATTCAAAGCCCATGTCGTATTCGGCGAGCTCTTTTTCTAGGCGGAAGCGGTCTTTAATTGCTTCTATTTCACGCCATTTGCGTTTTTTACTTTTGGTTTTTGCGGGACGAGTTTCTTTATCTAGCACTGAAAAAAGATCGGAAGTATCCACGTAGATCCCCTTTGTTATTACCGCTTACTACACAATTGGTCGGTAGTTATATCCGCTACCAATTAATTTTTTACCACAGGCAACCAAAAAATAAAATATAAAAATTAACTTTTGATTAACAAGTTGTGACAATTTCGTGACAAATTGAGGAGACTAGATGGGTGAGAACTGGGAGAAATTCGCACACCTCTTCGAGGTGTGCGCAAGGGGTTACTGAGTATTAGCTTGTTTGAATTTTGTTATTAATGCCGCGGTTGAGTGATCAAATGCACTTAGTGCAGTGTTCCCATCAATCCCACTCAGTACCTGATTACCCAGAACTTTTCCTAATTCCACGCCCCACTGGTCGTAAGAATTTAGGTGCCAAATGGTGCCCTGAACATGTACTTTATGCTCATACATAGCAATCAGCGCGCCAAGTGTGAAAGGATCGAGTTTTTCAAACGTAATGGTATTGCTAGGTTTGTTACCTGGCATGGTCTTGTGTTCCGCTAAAGCACGGCGCTCATCTTCTTCCAAGCCTTTGTTTTCGAGGTCTGCATAACAATCTTCATACGCCTTACCCTGCATAAGTGCCTGTGCCTGACCAAAACAGTTAGAGGCCAGCATGGCGTGATGGGTTGCATCGCTGTTGTCGGCCACGAGTGGGAAAATGAAGTCGATAGGCATAAGTCCTGCACCTTGATGGATCAATTGGTGAAAACTATGCTGCCCATTGGTGCCTTCACTACCCCAAATGATGGGACCAGTGGCATAATCAACACGCTCGCCGTCTTTGTTCACACTTTTTCCATTGCTTTCCATGTCCAATTGCTGAATATATGCGGGTAGGCCTCTTAAGTAATGGTAATAGGGCAATAGAACCTGCGACTGGCCATCAAAGAAGTGTCGATACCAAACGCCAAGTGTGGCAAGAATTACAGGTATATTTTGTTCAAGAGGTGCAGACACAAAATGTTCATCCATGGCATGGGCACCGTCCAGCATGGCATTGAAGTTATCAAAGCCCAGTGCTAGTGCAATCGGCAAACCGATTGCTGACCACAATGAATAGCGGCCGCCAACCCAATCCCACATAGGAAAGATATTTTCTTTTGCAATTCCAAACTCAGTCGCCGCCGCGACATTAGATGAAATTGCGATAAAGTGTTTTGCGATATCCTCTTGTGTGCCGCCCTTAGAAAAAAACCAAGATTTTGCGGTGAGGGTATTTTGCAATGTTTCCTGCGTAGTGAATGACTTAGAAGACATCACAATCAAGGTTTCTTCATGATCCAGCGCATTCAACACATCATTGATGTGGCAACCATCAACATTTGCCACAAAATGGACGTTGATGGTGTCAGTTTGGTAAGGCTTCAATGCTTCGGTCATGATCTTAGGGCCTAAGAAAGACCCGCCAATGCCAATACTTACTACGTGTTTGATAGGTTTCCCGGTATAGCCAAGATGACGACCACTGTGAATGTCGTTTACAAAGGCGGCCATCTTATCTAGCGTTGCCCTTACTTCTGGCATGACGTCCTTGCCATCTACATAAACAGGTTTATCTGACTTGTTACGCAGTGCAGTATGCAACACGGCACGCCCTTCGGTGTTATTAATAATCTCACCTGCGAACATGGCATCTCGAGTTTCTTCAACCTTACACGCTTTGGCTAGGTCGAATAGACCCTGCATAACACTGCTTGTTATGCGGTTTTTTGAATAATCTATTTCGATACCACACGCCGACACAGTGAAATCTTGAGCGCGTGAGGGTTCAGCTGCAAACCAGTCTCGCATGTGCTGACCTTTGATTTCGTTTGCAAGATTTGACAACGTTGTCCATTCTGGAGTCTGCATGAAATTCATAATGACTATGTTCCTTTACACTGTAAGCTTTTGCTTTAATTGTGCTTCTAACTTGCCTTGATCGGCTGCGAAATTGCGAATACCTTCAGCTAACTTTTCAGTTGCCATCGGGTCTTCATTCATCTCCCAGCGAAATTGTGACTCGGTGAGGGAATCAGAGGGAGTGGCAGTGGTACCCTTGTCGGTTAATTGCGTAGGTAAAGCCGTTTTTTCATTGGCAAGTTCTTCAAGTAGTTGAGGGCTGATAGTCAGCCTATCACATCCTGCCAGAGCCTGAATTTCGCCAATATTGCGGAAACTTGCGCCCATCACTACCGTTTTGTAGCCATGTTCTTTGTAATAATTGTAAATTCGAGTCACTGATTGCACGCCCGGGTCCTCGAGTGGTGCATAACTATCGACACCTGTATTTGCTTTATACCAATCCAAAATACGGCCTACGAAAGGGGAAATCAGATAAACGCCAGATTCGGCACATGCCCGAGCCTGAGCAAAGCTGAAAAGCAATGTAAGGTTACAGTTGATCCCCTCTTTTTCGAGATGCTCGGCAGCTTTGATACCTTCCCAGGTTGACGCTATTTTAATCAGGATGCGCGATTTATCTATGCCTGCCTGGTCATACAACGCGATGAGTCGGTGTGCCTTTTCGATCGTTGCATTTGTATCAAAGGACAATCGGGCATCGACCTCAGTAGAAATTCTGCCAGGGATCAAGGCGCTGATTTCTTTTCCTATCAGCACTGCGAGTTTGTCGCCAGCGTCAATGACTTGCTGAGCAATGTCTGCACTTTGCGACTTTGCCCAATCAACAGATTCTTGTATTAATGAAGCGTACTGTGGAAGGGCCGCTGCTTTAAGCAATAAGGAAGGGTTGGTAGTTGCGTCAACAGGCTGATATTTTTTTATTGCCTCAATGTCGCCCGTGTCGGCAACAACAGTTGTGATGTCTCGCAAAGCATCAAGTTGATTCGTCATGTGGCTCTCGTATTTAATTTTATTACAAATGGAGGAAGTATAAACCTAATAGGGCGCTTGAGTGTATACTCTTCCAGTTATCAAATGAGCTAGGAGTTTTTATGTTAATTGTTGTATCGCCAGCCAAGAATCTCGACGTCACGTCTGCGGTTTCAGTCGAGGACTATACTTTACCAGACTTGATTGACGATACCATGACATTAGTCGATCGTTGTAAAACATTATCGCCATCGCAGCTAGGTTCACTGATGTCTATCAGTGATAAGTTGGCCGTTTTAAATGCGGAACGCTTCAACAGTTTCACGTTACCTTTAACAAAGGAAAATGCAAAACAGGCGATGTATATGTTTAATGGCGATGTCTATACAGGACTGGATGCGCAGAGCCTCGATGACGATGATGTGGCATTTGCACAAAAACACTTGCGTATCCTATCAGGGCTTTATGGTATTTTGCGCCCCCTTGACCTTATTCAACCATACCGCCTTGAAATGGGCACTAAGCTGGATAATTCACGGGGAAAAAACCTCTATGAATTTTGGAATACCAAGCTAGCAGAGAAAATAAATACTGAGTTAAACGAAGCGTCAGAGCAGACCCTGGTGAACTTAGCCTCTAATGAATATTTTAAGGCCGTTGACAAAAAGGCGCTCAACGCCACTATTATTACCCCAGTTTTTAAGGACTATAAAAACGGGCAGTACAAAATTATCAGTTTTTATGCCAAAAAAGCCCGCGGTCTCATGGCTCGCTACATAATTCAAAATAAGCTGACATCATCAACCGAGCTATCGTCTTTCAACCTTGCCGGTTATGTTTACAGTGAAAAAGACAGTACGCCCGATACCCCAGTTTTTTTGCGTGACAGCCAGGAGTAGCACTCATGTATACACTTTACGGGTTTCCTAATACGCGTTCTTTTAGAGTGCTTTGGGCGCTAGAGGAAGCTCAGGTTAACTATGATTATCAGGTAGTAAATTTATACCAAGGCGAGCATAAGCAAGCTAACTATTTGGCCTTATCACCCATGGCTAAAGTGCCCTTATTAAAAACACCTGAAGGTGTGCTTGCGGAGTCGCCAGCGATACTGGCTTATTTGGCGGCTCATCATGGCGCTCCTTTATTGCCTGACAGTACCGACCTTTTTGTCACTGGTAAGGTATTTGAGATGCAGTCTTTTATTGCCTGTGAACTGGAGCAGCCGTTGTGGACAATGGCGAAGCATACATTTGCACTGCCCGAAGAAAGGCGTGTTAAAAAAGTGAAAGAGACGGCTAAGTGGGAATATGAACGAGCACTCAAGGTGTTTTCAAGCATGCTCAACGACAACGCGTATGCCACGGGCACGCAGTTTAGTTATGCTGATATTTTGGCTGTCCACACGTTGAACTGGGCCAAGAACGCTAACATGCCTTGCCAATTTGACAATGTTAAGCACTATTGTGAAACCGTGATGAGAAGAGAGGCTTATCAACGCGCGCTGCAAAAAGAACAGGAAAAATTAGCCTCGTTCAACAAATAGACACAATTGTTGGCTATTATTTATTCATGTAAGTGATTTAATACTAGTCAACAAATATCCAACATTAGGACGTGTCATGCAGCTCGGTCAGTTTTCTCTCAGTTTATCAGTAAGCGATATCGCTATTTCTAAATCTTTCTATGAAAAGTTAGGCTTCGAACCCTTGCCATCCTGTGGTTCCATCGAAGATAAATGGCTCATCATGAAAAGTGGTAGCGTGATGATAGGGCTGTTTGAAGGGATGTTTGAAGACAACATAATGACGTTTAACCCGGACAATGTGCGGGAAATTGAACGATTATTGACAGAAGAAGGTGTGGAAATGCTCACTCCTGTCAAAGGAGAAAGTGGTCCGGGTCACTGTATTTTTAAGGACCCGGACGGCAACACCATTATGCTTGACCAGTTTTAACTCGGTCTAGGCTACCCAGCCTGCCGGTTTGGCATGGGTTTGATATTGCTGCATGCCAACCTTTTGTTGCAGCCAGTAGGCATGGGGTGGCAGGTTCTGTTTTGCTGCCTGAAGACGCTGTAAAATGATCGGATTGATTTCAGTGGGTGGCCGGTTTGTGCCGAACCATTGTTCTGACTCCTGCTTTAAGAAGTCCATGCCATATAAAATGCATTCATAGCTTTGATAGTTCCATAGACCGGCTGTGTCTACTGCAGGTCTGCGGTCCTGACCCGCTATTGTCTGGTCTACCGGTAACACAGATTGACCCGGTAACCACATATCATCAAAGTCTGAAGGGCTCGGGGGCTTCACTTTCCAGTATTCAAACTTAGCTTTCAATCTGTCGTTAATGCGCTCTGGCTTTTGCACTTCGCGCCAGAAATCAGTATCGGTCCGTTGTGTGAGGCAATAGTGCATATTAATGAAATCGAGTATTTCATAAAACCGGTTGCTCATCAGACGGTTATATCGGGTAGACAGCAAGTCCATCCCCGAGTCCTGCCAGGGGAAATGCTCAGCGAGCATTACCGCGCCCATGTCACTTAAATACAAACCGGTCGATTCAAGGGGCTCAATAAAGCCACCCGATAAGCCTATCGCAACACAGTTGCCGTGCCAAGTTCTATGCCTTCTTCCTACTTTGAAGCGTACCAAGCGCGCGTCCAATGCGCCTGTGTCGTCACCCTGATAGGCGCGCATTTCTCTTTCAGCTGATTCCTCGTCGATGAAGGCACTTGAATGCACATAGCCAATTGAACGGCGGCTTTGCATAGGAATATCCCAAATCCAGCCATTGGATAGGGCTGTAGCCGTTGTGTAGGGACGAACCATGCCAGGATAAAAATCATCATAGGGCACGTGCATGGTAATAGCTCTGTCACACAATAGCCATTGTGAGCAATCTTCAAAACCGACACCTAGCTTTTCTTCAATCAGCCGCGCTCGAAAACCCGTACAGTCGACAAAAATGTCAGATTCGAGTGTTTCACCCTGGTCGGTGGTAACCGATTGGATATGATCTGCATCGCGCAATGTAATATCGACTACATTGGCAAAGGTATGTTTAACGCCACGCTGAACCGAAAATTCGCATAAATAGTCAGCAAACTTCTGTGCATTCATATGGTAGGCATAGCTAAGGGGTTGTCCCATACGCCATTCACCCATCATTTTAGGTGTTAGCCCCATTTCACAAATAATCGGTTGGGCTGAGCAGGTTTCCATAAAGGGAATACTTTGATCACTTTGCAGCCAGCGCATGCCCATGTTGTCACGGGGCTGGACGGTCGCCCTGCTGAACGGGTGGTGGTAGAAGGTATTGTTCTTATGCACCCAATTGGTGTACTTGATGGATTGTTTGAATGTGGCCTCAGTGGCGCGCATAAATTCCATTTCGTCCACACCGATAACGGCAAGTAAATGACGCATCGAAGGAATGGTGGCCTCACCCACAGAAATTCTGGGAGTATCAGGTGACTCTATCAGGTGAATATCGACCTTTGGATCAGCACCTTTATTGTTCAGTGCGCCGTTCAGATAGGCGGCAGTCATCCAACCTGCTGAGCCGCCCCCTACGATTACTACTCTTCTTTTTTGCATAACGATTATCTAATATTAATAGTAGCCAAGAATATTGCGCAATCCTGGTGCTGCATATTCAACAAGCTGTTTTTGTTTATCGGGTAACTCACTCGGTAATTCCACACTCTGACCCGATAAGTTCTCTCTGGCGGTACCACTTTGTTTTCTGTCAGAGCCAATTTTTACCCGTTCTTTCCAGTCACCTGGCAATGAAGGCAAACCAAGCACACTGAGTAAATCAGCAAAAAAGGTCTCTGCTTCTTTGCTTTCCAGATTTTTCAAATGTTTTATCACATGTTCGTACTTGACCAGCTTTACGCCAGTACCAAGCCATGCAACCGCATTGTGTGTAAAAATTTCTTCCAAGGTAGGTGCTTTTTGATAAATACCAAATATCATCATGTTTAGCATCTCTTCTATGGAAACCGCGCCGTTTTTAAGGTGATCCATTTGTCCCTGAAAACTGTCAGAGAGGAAAAAGCGCGCTCTTGCTAGTACCCAGTCATAAGGGTCACGAACAATGAGCAATTGCGTTGTGGATTTAAGGCCTCTGGCTGCATCATCAGAAAACAGCAGGTGTCCCCAACTTAGTACAGGCTTTTTGCTATCAAATGCCTGCAAATGCTGTTTAAGGTTAGGATGCTGAATGAAGTCAGCATGGTATTGTTGTTCTACTGGCACAAACATTCTCAAAATGTTGCGCATTAAGTGGGTGCCACACTTGGGCACTGAATTAATAAAAACGGGATGTGTGAGAGGGTGTTGCTCAAAATTTTTGTTGAGCTCGTTCAGGTTATCAGACTTAGCAAAAACTCTTGGCATTCTGTTGCTTTACGCCCCATTGACTAATTGATTACTTCTTGACCTAGTATAAAAGCATCTTATACCAGATTACGAGCGCTTACCGTGAAGCAATTAAAAAAGCCGACCGAAGTCGGCTTTTTACAATAGCTATTACTTAGAAGTCATAAGACATATTAAGGAACAGTCTTCTTCCTAACCAGTCATACTGGCTGTAGAAAGCAGAGGTACCTTCACGTCTTACTACACCACCAAAGTCACTGGCTTTAGGCGGCTCCTGATCCAGCACGTTGGCCATACCAAAAGTGAAATCGATATCATAAAGGTTCTTAGATACCGCTAGAGAGTGGTACATCTTACCGCTGTCGTTAAAGTCAAGTCTGACTTCTTGGCCGCGAATAGTTGATGTGTCGTTGTACTCATTTTCATTCTGGAAAGGTCTCACGTGGTTAGACACGCTACCGATATAGCGCGCTGTCCATGTTACGTTCCAATCTTCGTTTGAAGTCCAGCTCAACGTGAAGTTAGCCACTTTCTCAGGGCGACCAAATTCACCTGTTCTGTCCTCAGGATCTTCCGTTGGGAACAGCTGACGAGACGCTTCTTGCTGTACAGTACCTTCTAGACTTACGTCGAACTGACCGTACTCGGTTTCAAAGTCATACCTTACTGCAACGTCGTAACCACGGTTGACCTGGCTAGCAATGTTTAGGTAACCGCCTCGGATAGTTGAAATACGCTGATCGAGAGGGTCACGGTCAAACTGGTCACACAAAGGTTCATTGGCAAAGTCTAGTGAGTTATAACACTGTGCGGTAATGGTCGCTCCGCCCAAGTTAGTTACTTCACCTTCTATTTCAATGTCAAAGAAGTCGATGGACATGACTAAGTTTTCAACGAAGCTTGGCTTATAGATGAAGCCAAAGGTATTCGATGTTGACGTTTCCGGTGCCAATACGCCTAAGCCGCCTGACGTGACCGTGGTTGCACTAATAGCGCCACCCGAATAATCAGCTGCAATGCCGTCTGCCGCGCAGTTGTCAGCGGTTCTTTGCGTAATGTTACCTTGAGACAATGCATCACCCCAGCGTACACAAGGGTCGGCAAGCGATTGACGAAGGCTTCCGGTTTGCTCATTCAGATATAATTCGAACAAAGCAGGTGAACGGAAAGAAGTACTTCTGTTACCACGGAATCTAAGTTGGTCGTTGATGGTCCAGTTTACGCCCACTTTGTACGTAGTATCGTCGCCAGACGAATCGACGTCGGTGTAACGGCCAGATAGTGTTAAATCTAGTTTCTGCGCTAGGAATACGTCCTCAAGCACAGGGATCTGGAACTCGGCAAACACTGCTTTGGTATTGTCATCACCAGCGGTAATACCAGCCGTTGATGCGCCCCACACGTTACCTGCAAGGGTGGCTTCTCCAGGAGTGTCCACAATTTCGTCTTTCTGGTAATAAATACCAACCGCGGCACCAACAGTACCTGCTGGCAGTTCAAACACATCACCTGAAGCGAAGGCTTCAAAGGTTTGCTGTTTATAAACGGTGTTACCCACGTCTTCACCAAACAAGAAGTCACGAACTTCTTGTGATACCACACCGCGCATCAGGTCTGGACTTAACCAAGGAACATCCACACATGCCGCACCGCGCACGGAGCTCGTTGTGCCTACGCAAGACCCTGTAGAGAAGTTGTTGTCGCTAATTGCGTCGTCGTAGATGATTTTGTTCAAGTAATCACCGTCTGAACGGCTAGACTGAAGCGATACGTCAAAGTACCAAGTGTCGCCAATATCACCGGTTAAGCCTACTACAAAGCGTTGATAATCAACCGTAGTCACACTACCTGAGTGGTCTGTGATTGGCGTAGGGCTCAGCCAGTTGGCACCTGTCCAACCTTCACTCAATGAGCTACCGCCACCATCAACAATTGGTTCCCCACCGAAGAGGTTTCCAAAGTTTGCATTTTCGTTATAAATATAACTCCAATATTGACGGTAACCGTTTATGGTTGTTTCACGTCTGTTGATGAGTGCTTCACCGTACACCATCATGGTGTCTGTGATTTGATAATCACCCGTCGCGTAGACAGTCGCACGCTCATTTTTTGGTATCAACGATGTCAAACCAAAGAAAGGATGCTGGTAATCTTGAACGGCATCAGAGGCCGCATCATAACCCACTGGGAACCAACCATCAGGCACACCTACGTGATAAGGGTTGTTAGGGTCGGTATTAAATGCCGGAATATAGTTTCCTAATACGCCGTCATAGTCATATTGAATTCTCGTAAAGTTACCAGGGCGGTTTCCATCATCAGTGTAACTGTCTTGGTAGTCATACATCCAAACATGGCCCCACAATAAGTCACGGCACTGGAATTCACCGGTTCTGGGGTCAACTAAGTCAGCACGCTCTCCAGTTTGCGCATCAAACACATAACGCTCACCACACTGGAACCAATCTCTGTCTTTCTTCGCGAGTTCAGTTTGCAAATTATAGTCTGCAGTAACCCTGAATGAACCGTTTTCATTCGCCTGACCGTATGTGGCGTTGATACGGAACTGCTCGCCACCACTTTCCATGGGCTGTGTATAAGAAACGTCAACGTTTCCGCCATCGTCTTTCTTGGTAATAATGTTAACAACACCTGCAACGGCATCTGAACCGTAGATAGATGATGCACCGTCTTTAAGGATTTCAATTCTTTCAACAGCAGAAAGAGGAAGCACGTTGAAATCGAAAGAAGAAACCTGCCCACGTGTACCCGCTGGACCGATACGACGACCATTCAATAGTACTAAAGTACGGTTGGCACCTAAACCACGCAAAGATATAGTTTCTGAACCTGCACCACCTTCTTGGATTAGTGCAGTTGAAAGTGCCGCTGTGGCCTGAGGAGAACCCGCGGCAACCGTTGAATTCCTGAGAAGCTCACTCACATCACCAATGCCCTGAGAGACGGCATCGTCAGCTAAAATAACTTCAACAGGTAGGGCTCTGTCGAATCCGTCGTTGCGAATACGGCTACCTACGACCGAGATTTTCTCAACGGCCTCGTCTGCTTTTGGTTCAGTGGTTTCTTGTTCTTGAGCTGCTGCTGCAAATGACGCCGACGCCAGTATGCAACTGATAGCATGGGCAAGAGGGAGCCTACGCATTTTTTGTGTGTCTATCATGTTATGTTCCCAATAGATTTGTTATGTCTTTAAGAACGTCATGCACAGATATGGAAAATGAGAGTCAACATTTGTTGCTCATCAAGTGAAAAAATGATTGTGTTGATACTGTTACAGGTTCCATAGCATGCGTTCTTTTTATAGGTTAGAGGTATAAATTATATTTTTTAGAACTAACCAAAATGGAACTATTGTATATTGCGTGGTCAAAAGCAAGTGTTTTTTTGACCGTCATATTGTGGATCTCAGGGTTTATATGGACTTCAGCACATATCTCGGACGACGGCTCACGTTAGTCTACCGTCATTTTTTGCTGGAATTTTAAGCTATCATTTGTGTTGCCTTGACGCAGAGAAATATCGAAACGCAAGGTTTCTTTGTCCCGAAACGGCACCACTGCAAGGTAATAGATGGCCTGACCTTCCTGTACGCGTTTGAAGCTGAGTTTTTTCTTGTTACCAAGTAAATTAGTCGCCTCGCCGTCGATGGCAACTAACTGCGCTTTTTTGTCATCAGTGTCGAGAACAGAAATATTCACCAGTGCGTTATATTTACTTCTAACAATACCATTTGCTTTTGCTATTTCGGGGGTTAGGAAGGTCGTATTCACCACCATGTAGTGCACATCCCATGGGCCAACAACCTTTTTTTGCTCAGCATATGTGACACTGGTGCATGAAAAAAGAGTGATCAAAACGAGTAGAAACCTTTTCATTCTTAACCCCGAAAATAGCTGTTCGATTAACGCAGACCGATAAAGTCAGACAACAGAATACGAATAAATTGCAAACCGATAATGGCGACCAATACCGACAAATCTAGCCCGCCCATTGGCGGTAAAATTTTACGGATAGGTCTTAGAATTGGGTCAGTCAACTGGTTAAGTACATATTCAATGGGAGAGCGGCCCTGACTTACCCAACTCAAAACGGCGCTGAGGATTAAAACCCAGAAGATCAAGCTTAGACCTTCGTTGATCACGTCAAGCAAAGACCCAAGTGTTAGCGTGATGACATTGGGGAATCCGCCAGCAAAGAGGAAACTTAACGTGGTAATTTTCACCATAGAAACCAGAAAGGCCAATAACAGTGTGGCGGTATCCAACGACCCCACCGATGGTAAAACTCGTCGCATCGGGCCAACGATGGGGTGCGTAGCTTTGACCACAAATTGACTGAATGGATTATAAAAATCTGCTTTGGCAAGTTGTAACCACAGGCGCAATAGCACCACCATTAGGTAAAGGTTGAATAGGGTGCTAATTAGAAAAATGGTGGCGTTCATAAGCCAAAATACTCCGCGAAAATTTAAAAGGTTTTTTCCATTTCTTGCGCGCGGGTTACTGCAGCACGCATGGCATTTTGCACTAACTCAGACAGCCCTTGTTGCTGAAAGTGCTCAATTGCCTTGGCAGTTGTTCCGCCCTTAGAAGTAACTTGGGCGCGAAGCTCGCTTAATTCAAGGTCTGAATTGTGACAGACCATTTCAGCGGCCCCTAGCATGGCGTTTTCAACCATAGCGCGTGCCGCATTTTTATCAAACCCCATATTAAGCGCCTCCTGCTCCATGGCTTCAAGAAACAGGAAAAAATAAGCAGGACTGCTGCCTGCAGCAGCAATAACGCCATTGATTTGAGATTCCTCTGGCACCCAAATGGTCGTACCTACCGCGTTCATCATTTCCGCAACAAATGTTTTGTCTGAGTCGGACACATCGTCATTGGCGTAAAGTCCAGATACCCCCCTGCCAATTAAACTTGGCGTGTTGGGCATTACGCGTATAACAGGACAAGGGCATCCTAAGAATGCCTGAAGTCGCGCTACGGTTAAGCCTGCAGCAATAGACACAAATACTTTGTCCGTGCATTTACCATGCTGTGCAAGGCTTTCACACATAGCTTGCATAAATTGAGGTTTAACTGCTAATACCACCACATCCGCAAAAGCAACGCCTTGGTCGTTGTCGGTACTAGTATTGATGCCGAGCTGTGAAAAGAATGCCAGTTTTTCAGCGGTACGGTTACACGCCATGATCTCACTGGCAGGATAGCCTGCATTAACAAGCCCCTTAATAATACTGCGCGCCATATTGCCAGCGCCAATAAACGTTATTTTTTTTGTCTTCTTCATAATGCCACTATCCTTTTTTGTCGCGACTGCCAAACAATGCTGTGCCCAGCCTTACCATCGTTGAGCCATACTGAATGGCCGTCGTCATATCGTTACTCATTCCCAAGGAGAGTGTGTCTACCTGAGGGAATCGCTCTTGCGCGTGAGAAAAGAGTTGTTGAAGTCGTGCAAAGCTATGCGCTCGTTCTTCATCTGAAGCATTGGCTTTCGGTATGGCCATAATGCCACGCAGAGTGAGCCTCGGCAGAGATTCCACCGCAGCCATCAATGTATCCGCCTGGTCGAGCCCGACACCCGATTTGCTTGATTCATCGTCAATATTAATTTGAATGCATATATTCAACGGTGGCAATGATTCAGGCCGCTGAGCATCGAGTCTGCGGGCAATTTTCTCTCGGTCTACGCTTTGTACCCAGTCGAAATGTTCTGCCACCAATTTAGTTTTATTTGACTGAATCGGACCAATCATATGCCACTCCATGCCACTAAGTGATTGGCAATGAAGTATTTTTTCAACACCCTCTTGCACGTAGTTTTCACCGAACATTCGTTGTCCTGCTTTATACGCGAGATGTATATCTGATACGGGTTTTGTTTTACTTACCGCCAATAATTGCACAGAATGGTAATCACGATGTGCAGCTTTGGCCGCCAATTTGATGGCGTTATGGGCGATATCTAATCGTTCTGCTATGGTTTGCATAACACCTTTTGTTTTTGGAGAACATGGTCGTGGATATTACCGAACTTTTAGCGTTTAGTGTTACCAATAACGCGTCTGATTTACACCTTTCAGCAGGCTTGCCACCTATCATTCGCGTTGATGGCGAAATGCGGCGTTTAAATGTACCAGCCTTAGATCACAAACAAGTTCACACGCTCATTTATGAAATCATGAACGACTCTCAACGTAAAGAGTACGAAGAAAACCTCGAAACCGATTTTTCTTTCGAAGTAAAAGACCTGGCGCGTTTCAGGGTCAATGCTTTTGTTCAGAATCGCGGTGCTGCTGCTGTGCTTAGAACCATTCCCAGCAAAGTGCTTACCCTGGATGAACTGGGAGCGCCTGAGATATTTAAACAAATCATCAATCAGCCGACGGGTATAGTACTGGTTACCGGCGCTACTGGCTCAGGTAAAAGTACCACATTGGCAGCCATGATTGACTACATCAACTCACACAAGCGCGAGCATATTCTTACTATAGAAGACCCTATTGAATTTGTGCACAACAATAAACTCGCGGTGATTAATCAGCGTGAGGTGCACAGAGACACGCACAGCTTTAACAATGCACTCAGGTCAGCTCTGCGTGAAGACCCCGACGTGATACTGGTAGGGGAACTACGTGACCTTGAAACCATTCGTCTGGCGATTTCTGCTGCTGAAACGGGTCACTTGGTATTTGGTACCTTGCATACTAACTCTGCTCCCAAAACCATCGACCGTATTATTGATGTGTTTCCCGCCGCAGAAAAAGGGATGGTGCGTTCAATGCTTTCAGAATCATTAAGAGCAGTTATTTCTCAGACCCTGCTGAAGAAGATTGGCGGGGGGCGTGTTGCTGCTCATGAAATTATGATTGGCATTCCCGCTATCCGTAACCTGATCCGTGAAGACAAGGTTCCGCAAATGTATTCAGTGATCCAAACGGGACAAGCACATGGCATGCAAACCATGGATCAGTGCTTACAAAAGCTGGTGGGTATGGGCGTAATTACGCAACAGGACGCGGCGGCAAAAAGCCTCAACAAACAAGCCATGAGCGGAATGTAGGAGCGATGTTATGCATTTAGATGCCTGCCTAGAACATATGGTTGAACAAGGTGCGTCAGACCTGTTTGTGACAGCCAACTACCCTGTCAGCGCTAAAGTTGATGGAAAAATTACGCCGTTTAACGATCATGTCCTATCGCCCGAAGAAGCATTGGATTTGGTCCATGAGGCTATGAATGAGAGTCAGCAGGAGGAATTTCATTCAAGCCGGGAATGTAACTTTGCTATCGCTCGAGAAGGCGTGGGTCGATTCCGTTGTAGCGCATTTTGGCAACGTGACCAAGCAGGCATGGTGGTGCGCCGCATTGTGACACAAATTCCGAAAGCCGAAGATTTAGGCTTACCCAAAGTGTTATCAGATATCATAATGGCAAAGCGAGGGCTTGTGTTGTTCGTCGGTGGCACAGGCACGGGTAAATCAACATCTCTGGCTGCATTGATAGGTCACAGAAATGCGAATTCAAAGGGCCATATTCTCACCATTGAAGATCCCATTGAATTCGTTCATGAGCACAATAATTGTGTGGTTACCCAAAGAGAAGTGGGCATAGATACCCAAACTTTTGACGACGCCCTAAAAAGCTCGTTGCGTCAAGCCCCTGATGTCATACTCATTGGTGAAATCCGGTCTATGGAAACCATGGAGTATGCTATGTCATTTGCCGATACAGGGCACTTATGCGTAGCAACACTGCACGCCAACAACGCCAACCAGGCGATAGAGCGTATTATGCACCTTGCGCCTAAGGATCTGCATGAAAAGCTAAGGTTTGATCTAAGTCTGAATATTCGTGCAATTGTGGCACAGCAACTTGTGCCAACGGTCGATGGTAAAGGACGGGTTGCTGCGATTGAAATTTTGCTCAATTCACCGTTGATTTCCGACATGATCCGGCGTAATGACATGGGCGGACTTAAGGAAGCCATGAAAAAAGGCAAAGAAATGGGTATGCAAACCTTTGATATGGCCCTTTATGATTTATACAAACAAGGGCGTATCGATATGGAACAAGCACTGCACCATGCTGACTCACCTAATGATTTGCGATTGATGATGAAACTGGATACCAAAGAAGGTAGTAGTTTAGGGGCGCTCTCCAACGTGTCCATCGACATGGATTAGGGCTATTCGCTGCTTCAATTCAATTGAGGAAGAATATTTACTGTGAAAAAACTGTATGTCAGTGAAGACTGGTTTTCAATTCAGCAAGTGGCGCAATTGTTAGACGCCAATCGCATTCCTTACATGGTAAAGAATGAGTTTTCATTGGGAGCCGTGGGAGAGCTGTCACCCTTCGATGCCATTCCTGAAGTCTGGCTCATTGATGATGATTGGTACAATAGAGCGAAGTCATTGGTTGACGATCTTAGACACATGTCAGTGGACGAGGAACCTTGGTGCTGTGCTAATTGCAGGGAAGAAAACGAACCGTCTTTTGAAATTTGCTGGTCTTGCGGGCAAGTAAAACGGCTGTAGCTATCATTGCACCTCTGCCCAACTCTGGAAGATAACACAGGCTGAGACACTGTCTACTTTCCCTTTACTGAGCTTTTTGTAGCCGCCCAACTCAAATAGCATGGCTTTTGCGTCAACGGTTGACAGTCGTTCATCGTGCATCTGAACCGGTTTTTTGAAACGCCCGTGTAACCGGTTGGCAAACTTTTTGGCTCTAGCTGTGATGTCCTGTTCACTACCATCCATGTTCAACGGCAATCCAACGATGACAGCGTCGGGCTGCCATTCATCGTAGATGTCTTGAATTGAGGCCCAATTGGGGATCCCGTCATTGGCCTTTAATGCTTCAAGTGGGAAGGCAGTTTGTGTAACCATTTGTCCTACGGCAACGCCAATACTTTTCGTCCCAAAATCAAATGCAAGAACAGTGCTATGCGTGGCCACTATCTGGCCCTAATTGCCATACATCAATACCCAACTTATTGACCGCTGCTTGCCATCGCTGGTGCATCGGCGTATTGAAAAGAATGTCTGTGTCTGCTTCTACTGTTAACCAGGCGTTCTCTTGGAGTTCCTGCTCTAGTTGACCTGCTGTCCAACCAGCATACCCCAGCGTAACCAGCGCTTTTTCCGGCCCCGTTTCGTTACCAATCGCGCCCAAAATATCTTTTGATGTCGTCACCATAATTTCATCAGTTAGCGACAAACTTGATGACCAGCCCGATTGAGGAGAGTGCAAAATGAAGCCTCTTTCTTGGCTAACAGGTCCGCCTGCCAATACAATCTGCTCAGCTTTTTCTTGCAATACTTCGGCGTCTTTGTCTGCTTGCTCTAACAATTCTTTAAGTGTCATCCTTGTGGGCTGGTTCACGACCAAACCCATGGCTCCTTGGTCGTTATGCTCGCAGATGTAGGTGAGTGAACGATTAAAGTAAGGGTCGTTCAACGACGGCATTGCAATCAAAAAGTGGTTCTCAAGGCTACTGAGATTGGTCATTGAGTGCATCCTGCGAGTTTTTGCTCAATAGCATCAAACAGCTTGGACAAAATACCTACAGGGAAAGCTTGTTCAATTTCTCTCACGCAGGTTGGACTGGTAATGTTTATTTCAGTCACTTTGTCTCCAATCACATCTAATCCTACAAACATGAGCCCTTTGTCTTTTACCACTGGGGCTATTTGCTGGGCGACATGAAAATCACTATCCGATAGAGGTTGAGGGCGTCCAGTGCCGCCAACAGCCAGGTTACCGCGGGTTTCTCCCTTACTCGGCAAGCGGGCCAATGCATATGGCATCACTTCACCATCGACAATAAGGATACGCTTATCTCCTTCCTTAATCTCGGGCATGAAGCGCTGTGCCATCATAAACTGCTGACCGTGCTGCGTCAGTGTCTCAATAATGACCCCTAAATTGTTACCGCTCTCTTCGACTTTGAAGATTGATGTTCCGCCCATGCCATCAAGAGGTTTACAAATAATGGTGCCGTGGTGTTGATGAAACGCACGTATCGTGGATGGGTCTTTACTTACCAATGTGGGCGGTATCAAATCAGGAAAGTAGGAGGTAAAGAGTTTTTCATTAAAATCCCTCAAACTTTGAGGATTATTGACCACAAGGGCGCCTTGTTCCTGAGCAAGGCTCAAAATGTGAGTGGTGTAGATAAACTCGGCATCTACTGGTGGATCTTTGCGCATAAGCAATACGTCAAAGTCGCCTAGCGGCTTTACGCTGTCTTCACTGATGAAACGGTAATACGGTGTCAGGCTGTCTTTTTCAACATCAGTGACCTCTACTTTTCGCGTCAGCGTCTTGGCGATACCCTGCTCAATAAAAAGGTCCTGCATTTCAATATAAAAAAGCTCAGCATTGCGCTGTTGCGCCTCTAGCATCATGGCGAAACTGGTGTCTTTGTAAGGCTTAATAGACGCGATTGGGTCCATTATGATGCCTACTGAATACGTCATTATCGTCTTTCAAGTTAGATTATTATTCAATAACTATGGGGCAACATAAGGTAAAATCAAGGCTTTGTACAAATGTATTCGACTATAGAAAACCTAAATTGCGCATAACTGGGAATCGAAGCGTAAACCGAGTGCCTACGCCCTCTTCAGACTCACACTGAATGCTGCCTTGGAGCATATTTACCGCTAAGTTATAGCAGATGTGCATACCAAGCCCCGTACCGCCCTTATGGCGGGCTTGAGTGAAAAATGGACGATAGATACTATTTTGTGTGGCTTCATCCATACCCTTACCATTATCTGCATATTGAAGAATAAGTTCGTTGCGTTTATCTTTTCTGTCCAGTTTGGCTGCAATGAAAATGTTGCCCTGTTCTCTATTCTCAAATCCGTGTTTAACTGAATTCATAATCAAGTTAACAAGAATTTGGCCTAATGCAGATGGATAACTGTCAATGTGAAGATCGGCATCAATATCAATACAAACCTTGTATTTTGCTTGTTTCAATGTGGGCTTGAGCGAAAGCAACAACTCACAAATATAGCTGGTTAAGTGAATAGAACGCGTCTCTTCGCTGTATTGGTCTGAATTTAGCTGTTTAAACGTGCTCACTATACTTGAGGCTCTGGCAAGATTTCGTTCTGTAATCGTACAAGCCTCCTCACAGTCCTGATAAAACCGATTGAGCTGCGAGCGCTTAAGGTTGTTATTGTTAAACGCGGTTAGGCTTTCTTTTCTCAGTCGTTGCAAGTGGGTAACTGCTGTTAAAGAAACACCGATAGGCGTATTCATTTCGTGGGTAATACTGGAAAGCATAGTGCCGACTGCCGCCGATTTTTCCATTTCAACTAATTGTTTTCTCACTGCATCCCTTTGAGACAGCGCCTTGTGCAACATGGCATGTGTGGTAACAATTTCGCGCTGTTGCTCATCCACTTTTTCTCGGAGTAAGCGTTCTACTTTACGCTGGTTTGTGAACGATTTACCACGTTCAATAACAATAGAAATAAGGTCAGCGGCACACGACAGAAGATGTATTTGCTCATGGCTTAGACTATTGACATCTTCTACATAGGCATCAATTGCGCCTATGCAATCATCGTCTGATTGTTGCATGGGAAAAGAGATGCAAGAGTAGATGGCCGCATGATTTGCTAGTACGCGTAAACTGGCATGTAAAGGTTGGGAGAATACAGGCTCTAGACGTTCTACATTACCTGTGAAATAGGCGATACCACACTGATCACGTGAATCGATAATTGGGTAATTTTTTAATCCATCGACAAATGCAGTGGGTAATGAAGGATAACTTATGGGGCTGAGGTGCAGTGTTGTATTATCTGGCGTGAACACCACCAATTTTGGGCCGTCAGTGATCGCTTCAATTTGCGTTACAATACTGTCTATAATGTCATTGGTTTGAATGCCGTTGACGAGCTTTTCAAATGCATCCGCTCTTAATTTCTGAACAGACAACTGACGTTGTGCAGACAACTTCTCAATATGAGCATTGTGTTGAACTAGCGCAATCTTACTCATGATGACTTTCTTCTTATTATTGTTGTTTGAAGTGAAAGTTTCTTATCCGCTCAAATAATAACCGAATTAAGTCAGTTAAATCAAATCACCAAATCGACTTTGCAAAGTGGCAATACTGGCGATGGCTGCTGTTTCGGTTCTTAATATTCGGGGCCCAAATCGCATTGGCTGATAACCTTTCTCTCTAGCCTGATTGGTTTCAAGATCAGAAAGACCGCCCTCAGGCCCTATAATTAGCCTAAAGCCGTCTCTGGCAGTGGTTTGAAGATTATTGAATGTTTGTTCTGCGTCAGGCGTTAAAATTAATCGGTTTTGCGTGGTCGACTGAGCAAGAAAGTCAGTCAAAGCAGTAACCGGGTGTAACACGGGAAGTGTGTTTCTGCCCGATTGCTCACAGGCACCTATCACTACCTTTTTCCATTGTTCATGTTTTTTTTGCCAACGGGATTCATCTAACTTTACATTGCAACGTTCAGTGATAACGGGGGTGATATCGGTCACGCCTAGCTCAGTCGCTTTTTGTAGTACCCATTCCATTCTGTCGCCTTTTGATACACCCTGAGCCAAATGCAACGTGAGCGGTGATTGTGGATCAAGCGCAATCTCGGTGTTGAGAGCAACAATCACTCTTCGCTTTTCGCTTTGGATTATTTCACCCACAAATTCTTTACCGGTCCCATCAAATAGGATCAGGTTTGCACCAACGCGCAACCTAAGCACATTAACACAGTGGTGGAGGGCATCAGGTGAAAGTGCGACATCGGTATCGACAGACAGCTGATCAGGGTGGAAAAATCTTGGAATTCTCATAGTGCCTTTACATCGGGGGTGAATTCTCACCTCAACAAAGGCGCTAGTTTAACGTTGATTTAGCCTGTATCAAATATTTTGCCTGTGCTGAGCGCAGTTTTGACTGATTGCAGCGCCGACAGTGTTTGGTGTTTTTACCCTTATCAGCGCTACACGCATATACTGCAAGGCCGGCTGTGATTGCGGCCAGTCCAAAAAAGAAAAGCATTGCTAAGTCCTATATAATCTGAGGCACGAGTCCCTTACAACAGCTCGCAAATTACACAAAGTAAACTAAAGCATAGCCAATATATGTGTCATTTCAATGATCAGGATAAAAAAGATAGTTGGGGTGAAAGTCTAATAAAAACAATTGGATAGAGTTTTCATGACGCCTGCGTTAAAGATAAGCTGTTGTTATTATTTATAAAAATAGAAAGCACTTTAGTAAACAAATTATTTGTTATCACGAATTCATTGCACCATTCACTTTTCTTGTTTAACGTTATTGCATTACGCAGCGTTCCTGTGGTGTAAAGCAAGCACAATTAGCTCATTTTAAAAGGAAAAAATTCGTGAACTATTCAGCAGAAGATATCGAAAATTTAGTGAATACCTATGCGGTGCCTTGGGCAATAAATATCGCAATGGCACTCATAATTTTTATTGTGGGTCGCATTGTCGTTGGCGTTATTGTCTCAATGTTCACCAAACTCATGGGTAAATCTAACTACGACAATATGTTGGTGGAATTTTTAGGGTCAATCCTCAGGGCAGTGTTAATGCTCTTTGTTATTGTCGCTTCTCTCAATGAGTTGGGTGTTGATACTACTTCTCTGGTAGCCATACTGGGTGCAGCAGGTTTAGCCATTGGTCTGTCTTTGCAGGATTCTTTGAAAAATTTTGCTGCAGGGGTAATGCTTCTTGTGTTTAAACCTTTTCAGGCGGGTCATTATGTTGAAGCCGGTGGCGAAGCTGGGACAATTCTAAAAATAGGTATTTTCACAACAACTATGTTAACACCCGATAACAAAGAAGTGATTGTGCCAAATGGGGCTATTTATGGCGGTAATATCATTAACTATTCTATTCGTGATACCCGTCGAGTAGATATGGTATTTGGCATTGGATACGATGATGACTTATTAAAAGCCAAATCTGTGCTACTAAAAATGATTGAAGAAGACGAGCGTATACTGGCAGATCCTGCACCTAAGGTAGCTGTGGGTGAATTAGGTGATAGCAGCGTTAACTTTATCGTCAGACCTTGGGTAAATACAGCAGATTACTGGGGCGTAAAACTGGACTTCACTGAAAAAGTGAAATTGCGCTTTGATGCTGAGGGGATCTCAATTCCATTCCCCCAAATGGATGTTCATATTCAGAAAGAAGAAACGAATCAGGACTAGTTGTTGTTATAACTAGTGTTTTAATGCAAGCCCTCGCCATAGTGTCGAGGGCTTTTTGTATTGACGTAACACAATTGTCACTTTTGTGTCGTAGCGTTTTAACGTTCTCAAACTAGACATCATCCAAGCAAGCTGCCTATAGTAGCAGTTTGGAATCACGTTGCTTTACGAATCAATAAGGTAAAAAAGGAAAGCTCATGGTAGCGCAGAAAACATTTAAGTACGGGCTGTTGGCACTGTTTGTGGCAGCCACGTTAACCGGTTGTGGACTTGACGGTGAAAATGGACCTCAGGGAGAACAGGGTGCACAAGGTCCACAGGGTGACCCTGGAACTGATGGACAACCTGGCGCAGATGGTCAGGATGGCACAGATGCCTCTAACGGTATCAGTCTTGCGGTAGTGGGTCGCGCAGGCCTAGGCGTGTCTGGTGCCGCCGAAATCGTACAGTATCATGCTGCTACCCAAACGATTTATGCAACTAATGGTGAAACCAACAGCATCGGTGTTATCGATGCCTCAAATTTGACTGCAGTAGAAATGGCAGATCCCATAAACACTGCTAATTTAGCGGTTGCATCGTTAGCGCTGCCAACTGAAGCGGATGGCAATGCACTGGGCGGGGTTACCAGTATTGCCATATCGGGCGACCTAATGGCAGTCGCGATGACGGCAGATAATAAAACGGACAATGGTTACGTTTTGTTTTACAACGGGCTGGACAATGCTGCTCCTGCATTCTTAGACGCGGTTGAGGTGGGTGCACTTCCCGATATGGTAACGTTCACGCCAAATGGCGCTAAAGTGTTGGTCGCATTAGAAGGTGAGCCGAGTGATGACTACACGGTCGATCCTGTCGGTGGGGTTGCCGTTATTGATATCTTAGCGTCAGGTGAAAATGCAGAAACTGCGGATATCGTTGGCTTCGATAGCTTCAATGCACAAAAAACTGACTTAGAAGCAATGGGTATGCACTTTCCTAATCCAGAGGGACAGACGATTAATGGCGTTGCCATTACAACCAGTGTTGCGCAGGATTTGGAGCCTGAATACATCACTACAACCGACACCACAGCTTACATCACACTTCAAGAAAACAATGGTGTTGCTGTTCTCGACCTTGAAACACTGTCAGTTGACATTGTCGGTCTTGGCTTCAAAAACTGGAGCGGATTAAATATCGATGTGCAGGAAAATGGTGCTGTAAGCTTCGGTCAATATGAAGGTTTATACGGTGTTTATATGCCTGACACCATTTCTCATTATGAGTGGAAAGGGGCGACCTTTTTGGTGACGGCTAATGAAGGCGATGCGAGAGAGTATTTCTTTGATGTGACGCCTTTTGATGAAGCCACCTGTTTGGCTGCCGGCGATGTAGTTGAATTTGATGAGGATGACGGTTGCCTTGCATATACCGATGAAGTGAAGGTGAAAGACCTTACTGCAGAGCCGGGGTCACCATTAGAAGCATTGCAGATGAATGGTGAAGCGGATGACTTACGTGTTACTCAAGCATTGGGCGATGCTGATAACGATGGGGAATATGACAATGCATATGCCTACGGTGCGCGCTCATTCACGATATGGGATCAAAACGGTCTGGTTGTGTTCGATTCAGGGGACGATTTTGAACGTATTACTGCCTCAGTTTATGGCGCTCAGTTTAATAACACGGATGATGAAAATGCCAGTGATGATCGCTCTGAAAACAAGGGGCCAGAGCCTGAAGCACTGACAGTAGGCACAATCGGTGATCGTACTTACGCTTTCATTGGATTAGAGCGAATGGGCGGCGTAATGGTGTATGACGTGACTAACCCTTATGATGTTAACTTCGTTGACTACGTGAACAACCGTGGATTGACTGAGGGCTTAGTAGTTGGCGATGCAGGTATGGGTGACTTGGCGCCAGAGAGCCTGGTGATTGTTAATGCTGAAGACAGTCCAACTGACACTCCTTTGTTGCTTGTTGGTTCTGAAGTAAGCGGAACCGTGACAATCTGGAGTATTACTGAGAGATAAAGCAGTTGTTAACTGTGTAAAAACGGCGCCTGATGGCGCCGTTTTTCTTTTCATGACTTTCATAACATTAAGCGATAAGCTATCAGTAGATGTGCAATAACAATAAACTGATAAGCTGAGTAAGATGTCAAATACACCCGTGATCAGTGGGGTTGGTCTTTGGACCCCAGAAAATGCCATTACTAATGAAGAGTTGGTGATGAGCTATAACGCGTATGCCGAGAAATTCAACGTAGAACACAAGGCCCAAATAGAGGCTGGTCAGATTGACGCAATGCCCTTTAGTAGTGCTGAATTTATCGAAAAAGCATCGGGGATAAAACAGCGCTACATTTATCAAAAAGAGGGGGCGCTGGACATTGACAGAATGCGTCCGCTTATTCCCAAACGAAGGGATGATGAATTATCACATCAGGCCGAGATGGCAGTAAATGCTGCAAAAAAAGCCATGTTGCAAGCAAACAAAAAAGCCGAAGACATTGACGTGGTCATTGTGTCCTGTGCCTATACTGAACGGGCCTATCCAGCTATCGCCATCGAAGTTCAGGGAGCCTTGGGAATAGAAGGGTTCGGTTTTGACATGCTCGTAGCATGTTCGGCTGCTACATTTGGTCTTCACCGTGCCTACGAAATGGTCAAGGCAGGTAGCGCGCGAAGCGTATTGGTTATCAATCCTGAACTCACATCACCTCAGGTCAATTATACTGACAGAGACAGCCATTTTATCTTTGGTGATGTGGCAACTGCGGTGATCATTGAGTCTGAGGATACCGCAACCTCCTCACATCAGTTTGCAATTCTGGGAACCAAAGCGAAAACGCAGTTCTCAAACAATATACGCTCCAATTTTGGGTATTTAAGCCGAGCTACAGACGAAGACCCGTACGCAGCTGATCGACTATTTCACCAGGAAGGCAGAAAAGTTTTCAAAGAAGTTTGTCCAATGGCGGCTGAGCATATTCAGTCACATCTGGCACAGCATGGTTATGCGCCAGACAATGTATCACGCTGGTGGCTTCATCAGGCCAATATCAATATGAATCAACTTATTGCAAAACGCCTGCTTGGTAGAGACCCCTCAGCACAAGAGGCACCCATTGTGCTCGATCAGTATGCCAATACAGCATCAGCGGGTTCAATTATTGCCTTTGCATTGCACCATGAAGACTTAAAACAAGACGACATAGGGGTCATCTGCTCGTTTGGCGCAGGTTACTCTATCGGTAGCTTGGTTATTCAAAAACGCCATTAAATCATGATTTCTGATATTGGCTATGCCATAAGCGCTGCCGCCTATTTGCTGCTGGTGTTACTGTTACTCACATCAAGGCAGTCCGGGTTGGCCAAACATTTGCTGGTCCTCGCTGGACTCGGAACGGCGGTCTGGTCGTTAAGTTTTGTGAGTCAGTTAGCCGGAGAGCTGTCTCCTCAGCGTTTGTATGTTGCAGACGCGTTAAAGCAGTTTGTCTGGTTGCTGTTCTTGGCTTCGTGCTTACAAAAAAGCTTTGCTTCTTTGTGGCAGGTATTGCAAAGACCCGAAACCATAGCCATTTTGGCGTTGCCTGTATTTGTGCTGGTGTTGCCCTACCTTATTGTGCTTGAGCCCATGTGGCTGACTTTGCTGCAAACTGTATTGGCACTTGAAATGTTGATCCTTCTTGAGCTTGTCTATCGTCAGGCAGGTGATCAGCAATGGACTTTTAAGCCGTTGATCATGTTTTTAGGCGCCACGCAGCTGTATGAATTTGTCTTGTATGCTAACGCCACTATGGTCAGTGAGGTTGATGGTCGATACATAGCCGCTCGGGGGTATATTTATTTTCTGCTAGCTCCTTTATTGGTGTTAGCGGTGCGGCGGATAAAACACTGGGGCATCAATATTTTCGTGTCCAGAGATGTGGTGCTGCACAGTTCATTGTTACTGGTTGCTGGTGTATACCTGTTTGTTATGGCAATGGCAGGCTATGTGGTCAGCTACTGGGGCGGTGAATGGAGCACAACTATACAGATAGTGCTCATCGCGGCGTCTATCGTTGTGCTGGCAGCCGTGTTCATGTCGAACCAAATTCGCACCAAAATTAAAATCTTTATAACCAAACACTTTTTTGCCAATCAGTATGACTATCGCGTTGAATGGGTAAAGCTCACGAAAACGCTTTCCATGTCCTCTAATAATTTGTCTGATGTATATGAACGTGCATTACATGGCTTTACAGACTCGGTTAATTACGACCAGGGTAGTTTGCTGATGAAACGGGGTAACTTTTTTGAAAAAGTGGCTAGTCTGAATACCCCCAATATGACACAAGAGCAAAATGCGCTACTTAGCGAAATTACCGATTACTGTCGACATACCCGATGGATTCTTGACTTGCATCAGTACATTAGCCGACCGTTTGATTACCCGGATTTACATCTTGATAAATCTGCTATTAACGCCTTTCAATATCAGATTGTTATCCCTCTGTTGCACGACGACGAGTTAAGAGGGGTAGTACTGCTAAATGCAAAAGACAGAGAATCTATTAATCTGGACTGGGAAGTCAGAGACTACCTCAATGCTGTTTCAGACCAAATATCGTCTTACATATATCACCATGAAAACGGCAAGGCTCTTGCTGAGAATGCACAGTTTGCGGCTTTTAGCAGAATGTCAGCCTTTGTTGTGCATGATTTAAAGAATGTACTGGCGCAAATTGACCTGATTCTGTGCAACGCTGAGCAGCATAAAGACAATCCTGAATTTATTGCCGATACATTTGAAACATTAGAGCATACCAAGTCGAGAATGGACAAGATGCTCAAGCAGCTAACAGAAAAGAAAGAAGTGCAGGCCACTAATGATGCTGCGACACTCATATCACCGCTGATTGAACAGGTGATTACCCAGCAGTGCCAGGGGCTTGCTCCTGTTCCAGAACTGATTGTGCAAAGTGAAACACAAGTTGTAGTCGACAAAGAAAAACTGAAAAATGTGATGTACCACCTTTTGAATAACGCACAGCAAGCAACCGATGACAATGGGTTTGTGTGTGTTACGATAACGTATTCAGAAGCGTCTCATATGCTGATCGTTTCCATTCAGGATAACGGATGTGGTATGAGTCAAGATTTCATAGAACACAGACTATTTACACCCTTTGATACGACAAAAGGTAATGCTGGGATGGGAATTGGCGTGTATGACGCGCGAAATTATTTGACAGCAATTGGTGGTCAGCTTTCGGTGGCCAGTGAAGAAGGTAAGGGAACCTGTTTTACACTGAATTTTCCCACGCAATAATAGGTAGAGGCATGAAGGAAAGCATACTGGTTGTCGATGATGACCTAGGTATTCAAAAGCAGCTCAAATGGAGTTTTACGGATTATCAAATCGCATTCGCCGAGGACAGACAGTCGGCTATTGCTCAACTGCGTCGCCATGAACCTAAAGTGGTGACTCTCGACCTAGGTTTGCCACCTGATCCTGCCAATGCATCTGAAGGGTTAAAAACACTCGAAGAAATTATCGCGTTAGCGCCTAAAACGAAAGTCATTGTGGTAACCGGCAACAATGACAAGGAAAACGCGTTAAAAGCGATTGAACTTGGTGCGTATGACTTTTACCAAAAGCCAATAGACTCAGACACGATTAAGCTGCTTGTTGCCCGGGCCCTGAACCTTGCCAATCTGGAACACGAAAATCGCCTCTTGCAGAAAGCCAAAAAAGGTATGGGGCGCATAATCGGAAACAGTGATGCGATTTTAGCCGTTATGCGCAAGGCTGAAAAAATTGCAGCAACAGATATTAGCACCCTATTGCTAGGTGAGAGCGGGACCGGTAAAGAAGTGTTTGCGCGCTCTATCCATGAAAACAGCCCCCGTAAAGACAAACCCTTTGTTGCAATAAACTGTGCATCAATCCCAGAAAACTTGCTAGAGAGTGAACTGTTCGGATATGAAAAAGGTGCCTTTACTGGCGCGAATAAAACCACACTGGGTAAAATTGAAACCGCACAAGGCGGGACGCTTTTCCTTGATGAGATTGGCGATATGCCTATAGGCCTACAGGCCAAGATGTTGCGTTTCCTTCAAGAGCGCGTCATTGAACGTGTGGGGGGGCGCAATGAAATTCCTGTAGATATCAGGGTGATTTGTGCGACCCACAGAGATTTGCAAACTATGGTGAGTGAAGAGTCATTTCGGGAAGATTTATTCTATCGCGTGGGTGAGTTGCCCATCTTTATTCCTCCACTCAGAGAACGTGAACAGGATGTGGTGCTATTGGCAAAAACGTTTCTTAGCCAGTACCAGGAAGAGTTTAACGCCAAAGCAAAAAGCTTCAGTGATGGCGCGGTGAATGCGATGCTGGCACACAAATGGCCAGGTAATATTCGGGAACTTCAAAACAAACTTAAATCGGCAGTAATCATGGCGGAAGGAGCTGTTATTCAGGCTGATGATTTGGGTCTGCTTGCTCCCGATGGTGACGTAGAAACTGAAAGTTTCAATTTGAGAGAAGTTCGGGAACAAGCAGAAAGTCGTGCCATTAGACGTGCGTATCAACGCTCTGACTACAATATGTCTAAAACGGCTGAATTACTTGGCGTTACACGTCCTACTTTGTATTCGCTTATTGACAAATACCAGATGGAAGACATTAAGACAGGCAGCTGATCGTCAGCGTACCTGGCTGTCTAAAAGCGCGTTGTCACTAGACTTTCGCATATGGTTAGCAACCAGTATGCGAATGAGTCTCGATTTGGTAATACCCGTTCTTTCGGCTAGCTGTGTTAGTGCGTCCATAGTGTCAATGCTTAGGGTATATGTCGCCCTGCGCATTTTCGGCATGTCACCGCGTTGATGCCCAACAATATGTAACTTTTGACGCTGCGCGTATTTACCACTGCTTCCATGGGCATAAGCAACAGCGTCATCAATAAACTGATCAACAGTTACCAGCTTCGGTCTATCCGACTGCGTGGATTTTTTGAGGCTCGATAAGCTCATTTGTCTGTCCTCGCGCAAGAAGTTCTTCAATAATGCTGCGTATTTCCACTGCGGCTTTGCCATCTGGTTCGCTTTCCATTACTGACATGCCCGATTCTTCCGAATCGTCATACATGTTCCTGCTGTATGTGACAGAGTTAAGTACAGGGATTTCAAATGAACGACAGACTTCCTTGGCTTCCAGAATCCGATTTGCCAGCGAGGGCAGTGACGGGCATTGTGTAATCACAAAAGCCTCGTTCATGTTTGGGTTCACCATCTTACAGGTCGACAAAATGTCTTCCATGTGTGGTACGGTTTTAAGGTCTCTGCGTTTCGGACGCAGCGGGATCAGGATGTGATCGGCGACGGCCATTGAAGAACGCAATGCGAGGTTGTCCTGACCACCGCAGTCTATGATGACATAATCATAATGACTGCGCAGACTTAACAGCTCATTTCTAATTTTTCCATACAACTGCACGCAATTGATGTCAGGAAGGTCGTCATTGCCGTTTCGCTCCTGAATCCAATCTGACGTTGTGCGTTGTGGATCGCAATCCACCATTAATACAGAGGCATTTTTTTCGCGACGAAGGTATACAGCAATATTCTGTGCCAGACAGCTCTTCCCGCTTCCGCCTTTTTCACCACCAACTAAAACAATCATTGTTTGCTCCTCTCATAAAGCTATATCGCAAATATAGAGCACAAAAAAAAGTCAGTATGCATGTTGCTCAATATATGGGGATATTTTTTGATACCTTTATACCGCCATTTCTCCATTAAGCGTCTGATCTACAATGGTTGGCTTTAAATAAGGTATAAAAAAGGGGTCTGAATTTTGGGTGTACAAGTGTACGCCGAATTATTATACTAAACCCATGCAGAAAGTGACTACACCCATCCACAGATACTCTTCTTCTGAGGAGTTAATTAATGCACTGACCCATGGTGCGGGTTTTCTGGCAGCTATCGCTGGCTTAGTGTCTATGCTGTACAGAGCCGACAGTTACATTGCCATAACCGCATCAGCGATATATGGAAGTACATTGATCTTGATGTTCCTTACATCAACTGTGTATCACGCCATTACTCACACAGAAACGAAACGCTGGCTGAAGTTATTCGACCACAGTGCTATTTATTTGCTTATTGCAGGCACCTATACCCCCTTTACGTTACTTGCTATAGGTGGAACACTGGGCGTGATTGCAACAGCCGTGGTGTGGATACTCGCCATAGGTGGCGTAGCCTTTAAATGTATTGCAGGGCAGCGCTTTCCCAAAGTTGCGGTGACGACCTATCTGATACTGGGTTGGATAATTGTTTTGCTTATTTATCCACTATACCAAGCGTTACCCGGAGCTGGTTTATGGTTATTGGTCGCGGGTGGGGTGTGCTTTAGTGTTGGCGTACTTTTTTATGTGGCGAAAAACAAGCAATACACCCACGCCATATGGCACGTGTTTGTGCTGGCGGGGTGCAGTTTTCATTACTTCTCGGTCTATTACTTCGTTGTTTAGTCGCGCTTATCAGCAAAGTACTGTTCGAGTTCTTCACTACCGCCAATATGCTGACCGCCGATAAACACTTGGGGAACTGTGTCCCTACCACTTACGGCTTTGAGTGAAGTCAAAGAGGCATTTTTCCCCATTACAATTTCTTCAAAGGCCATGTGGTGGTCGGATAGTAGTGCTTTCGCTTTTGCGCAATAGGGGCATCCCGGTTTGCTAAACACAGATACGGGTTGGTTGACCTCTGCTCCTGGCGCGATGTAAGCAAGCATGGTATCAGCATCTGATACTTCAAAAGGGTCACCGGGTAAGTCTGGCTCTATGAACATTTTTTTAATCACCTTGTCCTCGACCAACATAGAGTAGCGCCAACTTCTTTTTCCAAAACCCAGATCGGCTTTGTCTACCAGCAATCCCATTTTCTCAGTAAAGTCACCATTCCCGTCTGGGATGAGTTCAATGTTTTCAGACTCCTGATCCGCGGCCCAGGCATTCATAACAAAGGTGTCATTGACAGACACGCAAATAATGCTGTCTACACCATGCGCTTTAAACACATTAGCCAGCTCGTTGTAGCGGGGTAAGTGCGTTGAAGAGCAGGTGGGGGTAAAGGCACCAGGTAAGGAGAACACCACTACTTTTTTGCCCTTAAATAAATCGTCAGTTGATTTAGTAATCCAATCTTCACCCTGACGAATAGGAAATGTCACATCGGGTACACGTTGTCCTTCAATTGAAGGAAACTTTGGGTTTGCTTGTGTCATGGTACTTGGTTCCTTTTATGTCTGTTGATAGAGTGTAGAACACTTATCTTTGGATTGTTGAATTCAGCTTGAAATACCTTTTTGTTACCTTACTTTGCTGCGGAATGTCTTTAACCGCAAATGCAATTGAGTCACCACTTGCACAATTCACCGACTTGTACAATGAGTCACTTTCAAACGCTAAGTCCTGCGGCAACCGTGCGCACCGGGTGTGCTCTGATGCACTTCGAAATGATGGCAACGGCCCGTATATTCTTCATCATAATACCAAGACAGAAGCTGTAGTTGTTTTGTTTCACGGATTAAGTGATTCGCCTTTTTATTTTTCTGCAATCGCACCGCTTTTACATGAGCGCGGAATGAATGTTGTGGTGCCTTTGTTACCCGGACATGGTTTAAAAAATGCGCATGACATTATGCAATCCAGTGAACTGTCGGACAAGTGGCGTCACCATGTGAGTCAGGTGATGATGTTTGCAAAGGAATTTGGAAACAAGGTGTATATTGGTGGGTTTTCAACCGGAGGCGCATTAGCGACACAATACGTACTAGAAAACCCAGCTGATGTAAGTGGCTTGTTGTTGTTCTCTGGGGCGCTCGCCCTGTCTGACAACGCTGAGAGCTTGTCCAGAATTTGGGGAGTAGGGATGCTCGCGAGACTGTTAGATGGCGAGTATATGACAGATGGACCGAATCCCTATAAATACCCTTCGGTGTCTAATTCGTCGGGCATTGAATTAATGGAAGTGATTTCTGATATCCGGTCTCAGCTAGATGAGGGGAAACGGTTAAATTTACCTATTTTCGCTGCACACTCTGAGTCAGACATTACCACGCCAATTCGTGGTGTAGAGAACCTGCTGACTTTTAATGATGGTACTAATACGGCATTGTATATTAACGCGAAGTACAAAGTGTGCCACGGCAATCTAATGCTGGATAAGGCTGCAGTCCGTAAAATTGGTATCAAAAAATCAAGCCTAGATGCTAGAGAACCTTGCGCATTACCGCAAGCTAACCCCGTATTTACACAAGTGGCCAATCTGTTAACTACGTATTTTGCTTTGCAGGAGTAACGATGAAGTTTTTCTTTTATTCGATAATTGGTATTTACCTTTTTCTCTACTTTTATGCCGTCTGGGTTTATGAGGGTTTTACCTTAGTGACCGCTTTAAGCGTATTGGTAACACTTGGCGTGCTTGGTTGGTTATTAGTCAGGGGGTGGGGGGGGAAGCAACCTCGAGCCTTAGCAGAGGCAAGTGCAGACAAACATGCTGCACCTGCTGAAATGCGTTGGTATCAGTCACCCTTCCCCTATCTCTTGCTATTGGGAAGCGTGGCGCTGATCAGCTTTTTTGTGCTTTAGCGTAGCGCTCTACGTCGCGCCATACCCGTAATACATTTTCGTTGAGAATTTTCTTGATGTCTGCTTCGGAGTACTTTCTGTCGAGCAAACCCTGAATCAAGTTGGGAAACGTTGAGACATCTTTCAATCCTGTGGGGAGCGAGTCACCTACGCCATCATAGTCAGAGCCTATACCCACATAGTCTATACCCACAACGTCTACCACATGGTCGATATGATCCAGTACTTCTTCCAATGTAGAAAACGGGTAGGGATTCGTTTTCTTGTAATCTTCGTCAAATGTTGCAACTTTTGGGCTGTCCTCACCTTCCTTTTCTATCAAGGCTTTCCTAGCGGCTGAATACTGATCACGCCATACTCTGGCTTCGCGGGTAACAAAACCAGAACCAAAGTTAATCATAATCACGCCATTGTTTTTCGCCAGCGCCCTGATCATGTCGTCATCCATATTGCGCTCAAAGCCAGGTGTAAACTTTCTCATAGACGAATGTGATGCGATTACAGGGGCTTCGGTGAGTTCCATTACCTGGTAAAAAGCGGCATCAGAAACATGTGAAATATCGATTATCATACCGATATCATTCATTTCTTTGATCAGTGTCTTTCCAAAAGGACTCAAGCCTTTCCATTTGCGTCGCAAATCATACGATGAATCACTAATGTGATTGCTTTGGGAGTGTGCGAGGGTAATGTATCGGATACCGCGCTGATAAAAATGCGCCAGATTACTCAATTCACCCTGCAAGGGAGAGCCGTTCTCCATGCCCATAGGCAAGGAAATCAGCCCTGCCTTAAAGTGTTCCTCTACATCGCTAACGGTTTTTGCTATGGCAAACTTGTCTGGTGCGCGGGCTGCAATGGCTTCCACAGAATCAATGAGCTGATGGGCCAACTGAGTCGATTGCGGTGAATTATCAAGGCTTGCTGGCACATAGATCGACATGAAAGGCGCATTGAGCCCTCCTTGTTTTGCTCTTGGGTAATCAAAGTCACCACCTTTAGTGGCCTCAGTGACGTCTACCCAAGCCCGATTTACACGGTATGGAACATCGATATGTCCATCAACTATGATATTGTCCTGAGCAATCTTATGGGCTTTGTCTGATGCGGAATAGTTTGCTACTGCCGTATGGGAAAGTGCGAGTAATGTAAGGGTTGAGATAAGTTTTTTGTTCATGCAATGTCCGATGGGTAAAAATACGTTGTGTGAATCTCTGAAATGTCACAAAAATTTAATACTTGAAACAGGCTAACATCATCCCAAGATAATGGGAAAGCAGTTATTGTTTTTCCAGAGTGACATCTTTTGCCAAATGGGTAATACTGCTTCGCGTTTTGTGGCTGTACTGGCCATTTGTATGTAATAACCCGGCAGGGCGCTATGGCCACTGCCTATAATAATGAAAGAGTAATAGATAAATGGCTATGAATTTTGTACCGCTAGACAAAGAAAAACACAAAGATATTAAAATAGCGGCCAGACCTAACTTAGAGTTTGCCAAAGAGGCGCATATTTCTGCTGCATCAGTGCGCGAATTTGCAATGTTGGCAGCATCAATGCCGATCGTTTTTATCGAAGATCCAAACAAACGTTTTTATTCAGTTGTGATGTTGGGGATTGAGCAAAAGCAAAATTTGTTTTTGCACGACGGCCAATGGCAGGGCTCGCACGTCCCAATGAATCTATTGCGTTATCCTTTCGACATCAAACCAGATGGCGACAAGTTAGGTATCTACATCGACGAGAACAGCTACCAAATCACTGATGACGGAGAACCTCTCTTCGTCGATGGCGAGCCAAGCACCTTTTTGCGCTCACGCCAGCAGTTTCTGACTGATTTGGCTAACAGTGAAATGCTAACCCAGCGTTTTGTTGCCAAACTTCAGGAACACAACCTATTGGAAGAGATCAACATTCGCATTGCTTATCAAAATGGTGAGCAGCGAAATGTAACAGGCTTGTACAGCATCAATGAGAAGAACTTGTTGGATTTGTCTGCAGAAGCCGTTGTTGATTTACATAAAAATGGCTTTATTGGTGCGGCTTATACTGCAATGGTTTCACTCGGACAGCTAAATCGTTTGGTTGAATTATCGAACAAAACAGAGAACCCCATTCAGTCAATGCAAATTGTACGTTTGAGTGAACAGCAAAATGCGGAAGGCCAAGCTGCACCTGAAAACGCATAACAAATTCTCGCTTTTCTTATAAAACCGGTGTTTTTTCACCGGTTTTTTTATGCCTTAAAAATATCAACTAAATCATACACTTTTTCATTGATTATTTTTTCATCGTTGCCTAAGTGCAATTGTGGGATCAAATTATCCATTTTTTGCCTTGACAGTGGGGTGCGGGGGTAACTAAACTGCAAAAAGTGGGTAAAAGTGGTGAATAGTGGATCTTTGCGTCGTACTATTGCAGAACAGAGCTCAAGAATAAAAATAAAAAACAGCAAACAATAAAAAGAAGGCTAGGGGAATGTTCCGCGGCGCTAATGCAATTAATCTGGATAGCAAAGGGAGACTGGCAATACCAACGAAGTATCGTCAGTCTATTCTGGATGATTGTGACGGACAGCTGATCTGCACCATAGACTCAAAGCAAAGCTGCTTGCTACTTTACCCACTTCCCGAATGGGAAGAAATTGAAATAAAACTTCTCAAGCTTTCCAGCATGATTGAGCAGGAAAGTAGACTTCAAAGGCTTCTTCTGGGCAACGCTACCGACAGTGACATGGACAAAAACGGCCGTGTCTTGGTGCCTCCTCCTCTTCGTCAATATGCCAAATTAGACAAGTCCATCATGCTGGTGGGTAAGCTCAATCGATTTGAAATCTGGGATGCTGCAACTTGGACTGCGCAAATTGATGCTGACGTGGCTACTGAACGAGCCGGCGGTTTCGAATTGACAGAACGGTTGCAGGATTTCTCATTGTGAGTGGTACAAACGACTACGCTTCCCCGGAACATGCTTCTGTCTTGTTAAATGAGTGCCTAGAAGGGCTAGCGATTGCACCCGAAGGTATTTATGTAGATGCTACCTTTGGACGAGGTGGGCACAGCAGAGCGATATTAGCGTCACTTGGTGACTCCGGCCGTTTAATCGCCTTCGATCGCGACCCTCAAGCTATCGAAGAAGGGAAAGCGCTCGCCAACCAAGATGCGCGTTTTAGCATCATCCATAGCCCTTTTTCTGACATGGCCGAGCAAATAGATAAACTTGGCTTACTCGGCAAGGTGAAGGGCGTATTGATGGACTTAGGCGTTTCTTCGCCTCAGTTGGATCAGGCAGATCGCGGGTTTAGCTTTTTGCGAGATGGTCCTTTGGATATGCGAATGGATACCAGTTCTGGTCTTAGTGCAGCGCAGTGGTTAGCTAGTGCAGAAGAGCAAGATATTGCACAGGTTATTAAAGAGTTTGGCGAAGAAAAATTTGGCAAACGCATTGCCCACGGTATTGTTAATGCGCGTCAGCTGACACCTATTACCCGAACTTTGCAACTGGCGAAAATTATTGACGAGTCAGTACCCGTCAAAGACAAGTTCAAACATCCAGCCACACGTTCATTTCAGGCTATTCGCATATACATTAATGCAGAATTAGACCAGTTGAGGGAGGGGTTGAAAGCGGCCGTAAGCTTACTGGCACCGCATGGTCGTTTGGCTGTAATCAGTTTTCATTCTCTGGAAGACCGTCTTGTTAAACGCTTTATGAAAGATCAAAGCCAAGGCAAAGCCTATCCAGTTGGGTTACCTATTACTGCAGAGCAGATAGATGCCGACAGAGTGCTCAAGCTTATCGGTAAGGCTATTAAACCCTCCCAGGCAGAAATTGACATAAACGTGCGGGCGCGAAGCTCTGTGTTGCGGGTGGCCGAAAAACGATGAAATACGCAGGGACAAATTTTAATCTGCTGCTGATACTGGTCACTGACTTGACCCGCCATAAAATGCGGGTTTTGTTGTCTTTGCTGGTAGTAATAAGTGCCATAGCCGTGGTGTTATCAACGCATCACAACCGACAGCAAAACATCAAACTTGAAGCGCTGATGCAGCAGCAGGACGATTTAGACATAGAATGGCGTAATCTAGTATTGGAACAGCGTGCTCTGACAGAACACAACCGCATTGAAGCCATGGTTCAAAAAGAACTGAATATGTACCGTCCATCGGTAGATGAAGAAGTTGTGGTGAGAGTAAAGTAGATGGCCAAAGCGAAGCAGACAGTTCGCCCCGCACAATTACCCTGGCGCTTTTGGGTGGTTATCATTGGTGTGGTAAGTGTTTTTGTCGTACTGGCGGTAAGGGCTGCTTACATTCAGGTAATTGCTCCAGGGCATTTGGTAAAAGAGGGCGATAACCGAACCCTTAGAACCCGTAATATGCCAACATATCGCGGCATCATTAAAGACAGGAATGGCGTTGAACTCGCGGTCAGTGTGCCAGTGAGAGCAGTATGGGCTGACCCAAAAGTTATTCATGAAACGGGCGCGCTTCAGCATCACAGACGTTGGTTGGCATTGTCGGATGTACTGGGTCAGGAAACCAGCGAACTCATGGCGCGGGTACAGGATCCGAAACGTCGTTTTGTATACCTGCAACGTCAGGTTTCACCCGCCATGGCTAACTATGTAGACCAGCTTGATATACCTGGCATTCACCTGCTCAATGAATCCAGACGTTATTATCCAACGGGTGAGGTATCAGCACAGCTCATCGGAATCACAGACGTTGACGACAACGGCATTGAAGGGCTGGAACGTTTGTACAACGATAGGCTAACGGGCACACCTGGTACGCGTAAAATTCGTAGAGACGCCAAGGGACGCCAAGTTGAACTTCTTGAAATGAAAGAAGGTGAGGACGCCGGTAGTCTCGTTCTGACCATAGATCAACGTATTCAAGCACTGGCCTACAAGGCGGTCAAAGAGGCGACAATCCGTTACCAGGCTTCTTCGGTTTCTGCGATTGTTGTGGACGTTGAAAGTGGGGACATCATGGCGATGGCAAACAGCCCTTCTTTTAATCCCAATGACAGACAAAATGCATCACCACATCGCATGCGTAACCGAGTGATCACTGATGCGTTTGAGCCCGGCTCTTCTATGAAACCGCTGGCCGTATTAGCCGCATTGGAATTTGGTTCTGTGCAGATTGATGATGTTATTGATACCTCACCAGGCTGGATGCGAGTAGGGGGGAGCCTCATTCAGGACCCCGTTAATAATGGCCTGATGACATTAGAAGAAATCATTCAAAAGTCGAGCAATATGGGCACCTCCAAGTTAGTCCTGTCTATTCCTGAGCGCTTTTGGATAGATACCTATTACAACATGGGGCTAATGGAAGATACGGGGACGAATCTAACCGGTGAAATTAGCGGCATTTTCCACGAGCGTAGCCGTTGGTCAAAGCATGAATTAGCTGCCTTATCGTTTGGTTACAATATTTCAGTGACTGCCGCGCAAATTGCCCGGATGTACACGATCCTTGCTTCAGGCGGTATAAAGAAGCCCCTTAATATCGTTAAAAATGATAAGAAAAATACATTTCAGTCTGAACCTTATCGCGTTGTCAGCGAAAAGAATGCCCGCGCAGTAGTACACATGATGGAGAGCGTCACTCAGGAGGATGCCTCGGCCAGAAGAGCGGCCGTAGCGGGTTACCGGGTTGCAGGAAAGACAGGTACAAGTAAAAAGGCGGTAGCGGGAGGCTATTCCAGTGAATACGTCAATATTTTTGCTGGTATAGCACCAGTGAGTGATCCAAAGCTGGTTACCGTAGTGCTGATCAATGAGCCCGGCGGTGATTTGTACCACGCCAATGAAACTGCTGCACCCGTGTTTTCGCAAATTATGGGGGGCGCACTGCAAATGCTCAATGTTGCGCCTGATGATAAGCGTGTTTCCTCAACGTTTGCTAGGCATGGAGGCTAGATGGTAGTCAGTGAATTTGTTCAAAGTGTGCGGCCTCTGATGCAAAAATTTGGTATCGATGCGCCGGACATTCGCATTCAGGCAATGACGCTTGATAGCAGAGACGTATCGTCGCACGTTGCTTTTGTTGCGGTGAAAGGACACAGCTTAGACGGTCGTGATTTTATCCCTCAGGCAATAAGCCTGGGCACACCAATTATTTTTGTGCAAGCTGACAGTGAACAGGAACATGGCCAAATTACCATGCGTGATCACACCGTGCTGATTTACCTTTATGCCTTACCCGATATTCTGTCTTCTATTGCAGGCGCGTTCTATGATTACCCTGCAAATAAGTTAATCACAACAGCCGTCACCGGCACCAACGGTAAAACCTCTGTCGTCAATTTAATTTCTCAACTGAAGTTTACACTTGGCACACGTTCTGCGGCGATTGGTACTTTGGGCAGTGCTATTTACGAAGGCCCGCAGACAGACTGGGCTGAGTCAAAAAACGCCAACACCACCCCCGATGCTATATATATGCAGTATCAGCTGGCTGAATTTGTTCAGCAAGGTGTTGCACATGTTGCTTTTGAAGCGTCTTCTCATGCGCTGGTGCAAGGGCGATTGGCACAGATTAAAACCGATGTAGCCGTATTTACTAATCTGTCCCGAGACCATCTCGACTATCACGGCACAATGGAAGAATACGCGGCTGCAAAAAGGCTTCTGCTTGATCAGCCTAGTGTGCGAGCGGCTGTTATCAATGGTGACGACCACTGGTCGAAAGCGTGGATAGAGGGTGCAAAAGAAAGAGGGATAAAAACGGTTATTACCGGTCTACGTAGTACATCCGAAGTTTTTGAAGAATACCAACACTATTGCTTTGCCAGTGATATTCAGTATCACACCAATGGCGTAATATTCATACTTCATACCTCATGGGGGAAAGCCCAGGTTAAATGCGCACTACTTGGCGAGTTCAATGTGTACAACCTGCTCTCGGCAGTCGCAACCTTACTAGTGCAAGGAGAGCGTTTCAGTGAGGTTATAAAAGGGATCGCAGAAGTTAAACCCGTTGCCGGTCGCATGGAAGTTTTTGAGTTCAGCCGAGCTGCCAATGTGGTGGTTGACTACGCACATACGCCAGATGCGCTTGAAAAGGCGCTTCAAGCAGTCAGGAAACACACAGGGGCAAAATGCTGGTGCATTTTTGGCTGCGGCGGTGACAGAGACAAAGGTAAACGTCCTCAAATGGCGACCGTTGCCGAGAAATTTGCCGATCGGGTCGTATTAACCACAGACAATGCACGCAGCGAAGACCCGCAAACTATCGTGGCTGACATTATGAAAGGATTTGACGATGCAGCAGTGGTCGGGAATCAGCCAGACCGGGAACAGGCGTTGCGCTATTGTCTCAATAATGCTTCGCCACAAGACCTCATATTGGCCGCAGGTAAAGGCCATGAAGCTTATCAAATTATCAATAATCACACTTTGGATTACGACGAGCGTGCAGTGATAGCGCGTTTGCAACAGGAGTATTCATCATGATCACCAAATCTTTGCGCTGGATAGCCCAGCAGGTCAACGGTGAATTAACAGGTTCGGACGCTATGGTCACTAAGGTGACCACAGATACCCGAGAGCTACAAAAAGGCGATTTGTATATCGCGTTAAAGGGCGAACGCTTTAATGGGCATGATTTTGTTCAAACTGCCGAAAAAGAGGGCGCGTGTGCAATTATTGCAAGCGAGCCTGTAGAAACGTCATTGTCTGTGATTCAGGTGGCGGACACGAAACTAGCGTTAGGTCTTTTGGGTAAGGCTGTAAAGGACTGTGTTAATCCAAAGACTATTGCCATTACGGGATCCAGTGGAAAAACCACGGTAAAAGAAATGTGTGCGGCGATCTTGTCAAGACGTGGCGCTGTTCTTGCTACCAAAGGTAATTTTAACAATGATATTGGTGTACCTCTGACCCTTTTGGAATTAAAGCAAGAACACGAATATGCCGTACTTGAGTTGGGCGCAAATCACTTAGGCGAGATTGCGTATACCACAGACTTAGTAAAGCCCGATGTTGCGACTATTGTGAATGCAGCGGCGTCTCACTTGGAAGGCTTTGGGAGTTTGTTCGGTGTTGCCAGAGCGAAAAGTGAAATCTTTAAGGGACTTACTCAGCATGGTGTGGCTATTGTGAATGCAGATAGTCAGTTTGCGCCATTTTGGCTGGGCAAACTTAAGCAACGTAAAGTCAAACAGTTCTCGCCAACAGAATACAATGCTACTGCTGATTTCTATGCTAAAGACATCTCTCTTTCGCTAGATGGTTGCGCTGAGTTTTTACTGTGCACACCAGACGGCGAAATAGATATCAGGCTGGCACTTCCTGGCCAACATAATATTGGTAACGCTATGCTGGCTGCTGCACTCACCATGGAAGTGGGAGCAACACTCGAAGACATCCAGGATGGCCTGGCAAATATGTCACAAGTCAAGGGCCGTTTGAATGTGAAGCAAATCGCGCCACATATTCGGTTATTGGACGATTCCTACAATGCCAATGTAGCTTCGGTCAACGCTGCAATTGACCTACTAAGTAGCTTTTCAGGTCGGCGCATTTTGGTATTGGGCGACATGGCAGAACTGGGTCAAAAATCTCGTTATTACCATGAACAGGTGGGTTTGTACGCGAAAGAAAAGGGCATAGATAACTTGATGACTATTGGTGTATTAAGCCAAACCGCGAGTGCCGTATTTGGTGAAGCCGGTATTCACCATACCCGAACAGAGGACTTGCTTCAGTCACTTGAGGCAACACTGGCTGCAGAGTTTCGCGATATTACTTTGCTGGTCAAAGGGTCTAGAAGTGCACGCATGGAAGATGTTGCCGCAGCCATAGAGGCATCAAGCTTGGGAAAGCGTAATCGCCGTCGGGAGCGCGTAGCATGTTAATGTGGCTGGCGCAGTGGCTCACCCAGTTTGATACTGGGTTCAATGTATTCTCTTATCTGACTATGAGAGCCATTTCGAGCACCCTGACGGCGTTGATTCTGGCCATTGTGATTGGTCCGCGAATGATCCGCTTTTTACAGCGTCTGCAAATTGGCCAGACAGTAAGAGATGATGGTCCTGAAAGCCATCTGTCTAAGTCGGGCACACCCACTATGGGTGGTGTACTTATTCTGTTTGCCATTATGACCAGCGTGTTACTTTGGGCTGATTTGTCCAACCACTACGTATGGGCGACGCTCTTTGTTATAACCACTTATGGCATCATCGGTTTTGTTGATGATTACAGAAAAGTGGTGCGCAAAGACCCTAAAGGTTTGATAGCCAAATGGAAGTACTTTTGGTTATCCGTTGTAGCGATCGTGGTCGCGTTTTATTTGTATAGTGCAGCTTCACTTGAGGCTGAGACTGCCCTTATCGTGCCATTTTTCAAAGATGTGATGCCGCAACTTGGGTTGTTGTACTTAGCCCTGGTTTACTTTGCGCTAGTGGGCAGCAGTAATGCAGTTAACTTGACTGATGGTTTGGACGGGTTGGCAATCGTACCCACCATACTGGTTGCAGGTGCACTGGCAATATTCGCCTATGTTACCGGAAATGTTAATTTCTCAGATTACCTGAATATCCCGCATATTCCTTTCACTAGCGAACTCGTGGTGGTGTGCACTGCCATTGTAGGCGCTGGATTGGGTTTCCTATGGTTTAATACTTATCCAGCACAAGTCTTTATGGGCGATGTTGGTTCATTGGCGCTGGGCGGTGCATTAGGTATTCTGGCCGTATTGGTAAGACAGGAAATCGTACTTATCATAATGGGTGGTATATTTGTTATCGAAACCCTTTCGGTGATTTTGCAGGTAGGCTCTTATAAACTTCGTGGTAAACGCATATTCAGAATGGCGCCCATTCATCATCACTTCGAATTAAAGGGCTGGCCTGAGCCAACCGTCATTGTCCGGTTTTGGATTATCTCGCTAATTCTTGTGCTGATTGGCTTAGCCACCCTTAAGTTGAGGTAAAAAATGGGGGCGCCGACTATCACAACTCCATGGAACAACTTGCCTGATAAGCACATTGTGGTAGTGGGCCTAGGTAAAACCGGGCTCTCGGTAGCTAGCTACCTTATTGCTCAAGGGGTAAACGTTACCTGCTGGGATACCCGAGATGCGAGCGATATCGCAAGTAGCGAACGGGTTCCTGCATCAGCAGCAAGGCGATTGGGCGAGCAAACCGATGCATTTTGGGTAGCAGTCGATGGCGTGGTCATCAGTCCTGGCATTGACCCTTGGGGCGATGCATTGGAACCTGTGCGCCGGCACCATATTCCGCTAATTGGTGATATAGAGCTCTTTGCTTACGCTATCTCACAGCGACAAGTGCCACCTAAATTAGTAGGGATAACAGGTTCCAATGGCAAAACAACCTGCACTTTACTGCTTACACACCTATTAAATCACGCAGGCATTAAAGCACAATGTGCGGGTAACGTCGGCAAGCCCGCGTTGGACTGTATCGACCTCGACGTGGATGTTCTAGTGCTGGAGTTGTCCAGTTTTCAGTTGGAAATGACAAGCAATTTACCCCTTGAAATCGCGTGTTTTCTTAATTTGAGTGATGATCACTTGGACCGCCATGGCACTATTGCCCACTATGGAAAATTGAAGCAGCGTATCTACAATCATGCGCTAAAAGCCGTGTACTGGCGGGAACAATCAGAAACCATCCCTGTAAAAAAAATGAATAAAACAAGCACATTTGGTTTGAACCAAGTTTTATCTGATGATGACTGGACTGTCTCTGATGGCTTTGTGTGTCAGGGAAACGCTGAAGTGATTGCTGTTAACGATATTCCCATGGCTGGCTTACACAATGCCATGAATGTAATGGCGTGTTGTGCGATGGCGAGATTGCTAGATGTTCCTGTAACCTCATTACGGCATGGCGTAATGCAATTTGTCCCCCCGCAACACCGATGTGTAACAATTTCTAATTACAAAAGCGTTCAGTGGATTGATGACTCAAAGGCGACCAACCCTGGGGCGACAATCGCTGCCTTAAAGGGGTTGGGCCCGCTGACCCAAGGCCGACTATTTTTGATTGCGGGTGGCGACGGCAAAGGCGCTGACTTTAGCGATCTTGCTCCTGTTTTTGCTCTATTCGTGTATAAACTCATCGCCATGGGAAAAGACGGGCATAAACTCAAGGAACTCCATGCAAATGCAGCGGCGGCAAACTCTATGGAGGAAGCCGTCGATATGATCAACCTCGAATGTCAAAAGGGCGATGTGGTCTTGCTGTCACCCGCCTGTGCCAGCTGGGACATGTTTGACAATTATGAGCATCGCGCCGCAGTATTTAAATCTGCCGTTGAACGGGTGTCGGCTGCATGACCAAGGACGTTTTCCCAGACAACAAACCCTACGACGGTGGACTTATTCTGGTTTCACTGGCGCTAATGGCCATTGGGCTGGTTATGGTGACCTCGGCTTCAATGCCAGTTGCTGAACGATTGTTCGATAATCCCTTTCATTTTTCGATTCGCCATGCCATATACCTCATTGCCTCACTAATTTGTGGCATGGTTATCGTGCAAGTGCCTATGTATGTCTGGCAACGTTTTAACCCGTGGTTATTGTTACTTGCTATTCTGTTACTGGTTGCTGTGCTGGCCATCGGTCATACGGTTAACGGAGCAAAACGCTGGATCGCCATTGCAGGGTTCACTATTCAGCCCGCAGAGGGAGCCAAATTGTTTTTGTTTGCCTATCTGGCTGGTTACCTTGTGCGACGCTACGAAGAAGTCACTGAAAACTTAAAGGGCTTTATCAAACCTTTGTTTGTATTTTTCCTTCTAGCCCTGCTACTACTCAAGCAACCGGATTTTGGTACTGTGGTGGTCATGTTCACCACCACGATAGGCTTGTTGTTTCTAGCTGGGGCGAGACTTTGGCAATTCTTTGCATTGGTCTTTGTTGGCTTATTGGCTTTTGTCGTTCTTATTTTGGACAAAGAATACCGATTGAAGCGCGTCACCTCGTTCCTCGACCCTTGGGCTGATCCATTTGGTGGTGGCTTTCAGTTAACACAATCACTCATGGCATACGGTCGCGGTGATCTTTTTGGTCAGGGACTCGGCAACAGCTTGCACAAAAACGAATTTCTTCCTGAAGCCCATACTGATTTTATCATGGCGATCATCGCTGAAGAGATGGGGTTTGTCGGTGTGATGGTCGTTTTATTACTTTTGCTGTATCTGGTAATAAAAGCATTGAATATTGGCCAAATTGCGATGGCAAAGGAACGCCCTTTTGAATCCTTCTTTGCCTATGCGATTGGTATTTGGTTTAGCTTTCAGACGGCCGTCAATGTAGGAGCTAGTGCGGGTATTTTGCCCACTAAAGGGCTGACGCTTCCACTGGTTAGTTCTGGCGGTACTTCCCTAATTGTTATGACTGTTGCTGTAGCAATCCTGTTGCGTATTGATTTTGAATGTCGCGTAGACGGCGTTCAGGCTATGTCAAAGGGTAATGCTAAAGACAAACCTAAGTCCAAGCCCAGTGAGGTGGTCGATGCCTAGCGCGATTGTAATGGCAGGGGGAACCGGTGGCCACATTTTTCCTGCATTGGCCGTTGCCGATCGCTTACGTGAACAAGGTTGGCATATTCATTGGTTGGGTACTGCCGACAGAATGGAAGCTGAAATTGTGCCACGTCGCGGCTATGAGATTCACTTTTTGCCGGTTAAAGGTCTTAGAGGAAAAGGGCTATTCAATATGCTATTAGCCGTATTTGGGCTAATAAGAAGTACGCTTAACGCCATGGGATTGATTAAACGTGTTAAGCCTGATCTGGTCTTGGGTTTTGGTGGTTATCCCAGTGCGCCTGGGGGTATTGCCGCCAAGCTGGCGCGCACGCCATTGATCATTCATGAACAGAATGCTGTACCCGGATTAACCAATCGATTGTTGGGCAAATTGGCAGATGAAGTACTTTTGGGGTTTCCTCAAGCCAGCAAGGTATTTGCGCAAAAAGGCATTGCGTCGGAAGTGGTAGGTAATCCTATTCGAACAGACATTAAAGAAAAGGTGGGTAAAGCCATTGACGGAACACTGAACCTGTTTATCGTCGGTGGTAGCTTGGGGGCACAGGCCTTAAATGAAACCTTGCCATTGGTGTGTAAAGCATTTGATAACCTGAATATCGTGCATCAATGTGGAAAAGGTAACCAATATGCAGTAGCCGAAGCGTACGCGAAGGAAGGAGTTAATGCTCAAGTTGCTGACTTTATTGACGATGTTGCATCGCATTATGCATGGGCCGATGCGATTATTTGCAGAGCGGGCGCATTAACCGTTTCTGAAATTGCACAAGCGGGGGTCGCAGCATGCTTTGTGCCGTTGCCTCATGCCGTTGATGATCATCAGACAAAAAACGCGCAATCTTTGGTTGAAAAAGGCGCAGCGTTTCTTGTTCCGCAGGCAACACTTTTTGACGGTTTGACTGAAGCCATTAGCCAGTGGTTAAACAATCCTCAGTTATGTGCTGATATGGGGGAAAAGGCTAAAAAGGTGTTGCCAAAAAATGCGACAATACGCATTGTCGAAAAATGTGAACAACGAGTGGTGGAGTCAGCGTAGTGCCAGCAGAACAAAACTTTCAAAGTCCAACCATGCGACGAGTAACGCGCATCTTTTTTATTGGCATTGGTGGTGCCGGTATGGGGGGAATAGCAGAGGTATTGCTTAATGAAGGTTATCAAATAGCCGGTTCTGATATCGCCCGTAATAGTATGACTGAGCGCTTAGAAAAACTAGGTGCTGAGGTGACGATTGGTCATCAATACAATAATCCCCAAGGTGCTAATGTTGTGGTGGTGTCCAGTGCGATTGATCAAAGCAACCCTGAGATACACTATGCCAATGAAAACCGAATACCTATCATTCGCCGAGCTGAAATGCTGGCTGAACTTATGCGGTTTCGATATGGCATTGCCGTGGCGGGAACACACGGAAAGACGACCACGACCAGTTTGTTGGCAACTATCTTTGCAGAGGCAAATACAGATCCAACATTTGTGATTGGAGGCTTGCTGAATAGTGCTGGCACCAATGCAAAACTGGGTAGTAGTCGCTATTTAATTGCCGAAGCAGATGAGAGTGATGCATCTTTTCTTCATCTCCAACCGATGATTTCTGTGGTTACCAATATTGAAGCCGACCATATGGACACCTATGGTGGCGACTTCTCTAAAATGGAAGATACCTTCATTGACTTTTTGCATAACCTGCCGTTCTACGGGCAGGCAATTGTATGTGGTGATGACGAAGTCATTCAACGCCTTAGGCCAAGAATTGGTCGCAGCGTATCGACCTATGGTACGCAAGCCCACAATGATTATCAGGCGAAGAACATTACATTTGGTTTCAACTGTGTGGAATTTGAGGCACATAGGCCGAAAGGTGAGCCGTTACACATTAAGTTGAACTTGGTGGGGCAGCACAATGTGCTCAACGCACTGGCTGCTGTGGCTGTAGCCACCGAAGAAGGCCTTGATGACAAGGCTATTCAGACAGCACTTGCTGGCTTTGAGGGCATAGGCAGACGTTTTGACGTAACAGAAAACCTGCAGGTTGAGAAAGGTAGCTTTACCTTAGTTGATGATTACGGTCACCATCCGACCGAAGTAAAAGCGACCTTGGCGGCGGCTCGTGCCAACTGGCCAGACAAACGGATAGTGATGGTTTACCAGCCCCACCGGTTTTCGCGAACTCGTGACCTGTACGAAGACTTTGTGGATGTATTGTCAGCCGCTGATAGTTTGTTATTACTTGATGTTTACGCTGCGAGCGAGCAGCCCATTGAGGGGGCAGACAGTAAATCTTTATGCCGTTCCATCCGGCTTCGCGGGGATGTGGAGCCTATCTATGTAGGACCGAATGAAAAGCTTTTCGATATGTTAAATAACGTTATACAACACGACGATATTGTCATGCTGCAAGGTGCAGGTAGCGTGGGTATGTTAGCAAAACAACTTATCCAGCACTGTGCGACAGGAGCGTAAAGAAACATGACGCCGCAAGCGGTTCAAATAGATAAATTTGGTAAGGTGGCTGTGCTTATGGGCGGTACATCAGCCGAGCGTGAAGTCTCACTGAGTTCAGGGCAAGCTTGCTTGCAAGCGCTTTTGGCAAAAGGGGTAGAGGCTATCCCGTTTGATCCATCAACGCGGCCGTTACACGAGCTGGTAGATCTTAAGGTAGATCGCGCCTTAATTATGTTGCATGGCCGCGGAGGCGAAGATGGCACCATACAGGGTGCGCTGGAATACCTTGGTTTGCCATATACTGGATGCGGTGTTTTGGGGTCAGCCATTGCGATGGATAAGATCCACACTAAGCAAATTTGGCAAAGTGTTGGAATTTCCACTGCAAAATACCGCATTGTGACGCAATCAACCTTTGACGCTGGATCTTGTAGCGCTATAATGGATGAACTGGGGGGGATCGTCATGGTGAAACCTGCTCGAGAAGGATCGAGTATAGGTATGGCCAAGGTGAATTGCGCTAAAACACTCGCCACTGCTGTAAGTACAGCGTTTCGTTATGATTCGCTTGTGCTCCTTGAGCAGTACATTGTTGGTAAAGAATATACAGTCGGCATTATAAAAGACCGAGTATTACCTTCAATCCGAATGTCTACCCCACATACGTTTTATGATTACGCTGCCAAATACGAAGACAGCACGACGCAGTATTTTTGCCCGAGTGGCTTGAGTGACGAAGAAGAAAAACAGTTAAGGTCACTCTGCTTGGATGCATTTAATGCGCTGTCTGCATCAGGATGGGGGCGTATTGATGCAATGCGTGATGAACAAGGTCGGTTCTATTTATTGGAACTCAATACCATTCCGGGTATGACGGCAACTAGCCTGATCCCGAAAGCCGCTAAGGTGGATGGCGTGGCCTTTGAAGATTTGGTCTGCGAGATAGTCGCAACCAGTTTCGCGCCAGGAGTGCGGGTGTGAGCCAGCGCTGGACAGCGTATCACTGGGGAGGATTAACCTTCTTAGTAGCTGTCATCTGTTTGCTGGCTTTTTTGGCTTGGCAAATTCGGCATTACTTGCAGGATGAGCAAAAGTCGCCTGTGCAGACGATTCTGTTTTCTGGTGAGTTTGAACATGTGAGCATCACTGAGTTGGAGCGTTTGATTCGCACCTCTCAACCGGGAAGCTTTTTTGCTTTGGATGTCAATGAGGTACACGAGTTAATCGAGGGACACCCGTGGGTGTACAGGGCTTCTATAAGAAAACAGTGGCCTCATACGTTGCAGATTTATTTGGTAGAGCAACAGCCAGTCGTTGCCTGGAATGCTGATATGGTGCTGAATCCCTTTGGAGAGGCATTTAATGTGGCTCCTGAACCGCTTGAACTGCCCCAGCTATTTGGGCCAGGCGGGAGCGAGACGACTGCGCTGGAAGGTTACAATGCGATGCAGCAGTTGCTCGCGACCAGCGGCCTGGCGATCAGTGAATTGTCGCTGAGTGAACGTTTTGCCTGGCAGGTACAGTTAACCAACGGCATTAGATTGAATCTGGGCCGGCAAGAATTTATGGATAGGTTACAACGCTTTATTGATGTATATCCGTTGTTGGCTAAGCAGGACAAACCTATCCAGTATGTAGATTTACGCTATGACACGGGTTTAGCCGTGGGCTGGCAACAAGAAGAAGAGAACAAGACGGATGTCTAAACCAGCAGAACGCAATCTGATAGTCGGACTCGACATAGGAACCAGTCAAGTAAAGGCTGTGATCGGTGAAGTACTCGCTGACGATACGCTAAGTGTTGTGGGTGTAGGTACGCATGCGTCTAAAGGTATGGATAAAGGTGGCGTGAACGATTTGAACCTAGTGGTTCAGTCAGTGCAGCGTGCTGTACATGAAATGGAGCTAATGGCAGATTGTCGTGTGTCATCGGTGTTCATGTCTATCAGCGGCCGTCACGTTAAATGTCAGAATGAAAACGGTATGGTGCCGATTAACAACCAAGAGGTGACTCAGGAAGATGTAGACAACGTGGTACATGCCGCACGCTCTGTTCCGATTGCGGCAGAGAGGCGATTGCTTCACGTGCTTCCTCAAGAGTTTACTATTGATGTGCAAGAGGGCATAAAAAATCCAATTGGTATGTCAGGTGTGAGGATGGAAGCCGACGCACACATTATTACCTGTGCTGATGACATGGCTAAAAACCTGGTTAAGTGTATTGAACGCTGTGAGCTTCATGCTGACCAATTGATATTTTCGGCGTTAGCGTCATCTTATGCTGCATTGACGGACGATGAAAAAGAGTTAGGTGTCTGCGTCGTCGATATCGGTGGTGGCACTATGGATATGGTGATTTACACAGACGGAGCGATAAGGCATACCGCCGTTATTCCTGTTGCCGGTAACCAAATTACCAGTGATATTGCGAAGATTTTCCGAACGCCAATAAGCAATGCAGAAGATATAAAAGTGAATTATGCCTGTGCATTAAAAGATATGGTCAGCATGGAAGAAAGTATTGAAGTGCCCAGTGTGGGAGGTCGACCAGCCCGAGCAATGTCAAGGCATACTCTGGCCGAGGTCATTGAACCTCGATATCAAGAATTATTCGAACTCATTCACGATGAAATTCGTGGTAGTGGGTTTGAAGAGCAAATTGCCGCGGGTTTGGTGTTAACCGGTGGGACTGCCAAAATGGAAGGTGCAGTCGAATTTGCAGAAGAGCTGTTTCAAATGCCAGTTAGAGTAGGGCAGCCAATAAACATTAAAGGTTTATCAGAATATGTTGACGATGCTAGTTTCGCTACGGCGATAGGATTGTTACAGTATGGAAAGCTACACACAAGTAATAACAAGACCGGCAGTAATAAGACCGGCGATACCTTGTGGAACCGGGTTCAAAGCTGGTTCAAAGGTGAATTTTAATTTTTTTGGGGGCGTCAAGCACAGCCATAAGGGTCGGCAAGGAAGCAGTAAGGCCAAGGCTTATGGGTGTGTTGCGCAAAAAAAGACGTACAAATCCGGAGAGTAAGTATGTTTGAGTTAATGGATAGTCACGGCGAAGAAGCCGTAATCAAAGTAATCGGTGTTGGCGGCGGTGGCGGTAATGCCGTTGAGCACATGGTTTCACAAAGCATTGAAGGTGTTGAGTTTATCGCTGTCAACACAGATGCGCAGGTACTTCGTCGTTCTACTGCAAACGTTACCTTGCAAATTGGTTCTAATGTAACCAAAGGGCTTGGTGCGGGGGCCGATCCAAACCGTGGCCGAGAAGCGGCACAGGAAGACCGCGAAACCATTCGCCAGTCTTTAGAGGGCGCGGATATGGTATTTATCACTGCCGGTATGGGCGGGGGTACTGGAACAGGTGCAGCTCCTGAAGTGGCCAAGATTGCACGCGAGATGGGGATTCTCACTGTAGCGGTTGTCACCAAGCCTTTCCCATTTGAAGGAAAAAAACGTACCGAGTACGCCAGTCAAGGTATCGAAGAGCTTTCAAAACACGTTGACTCATTGATCACTATCCCGAATGAAAAACTACTTAAAGTGATGGGGCCTGGCACGCCGTTGTTGCAGGCATTCAGCTCTGCCAATGACGTATTGCGCGGTGCTGTGCAGGGTATTGCAGAGCTGATCACCCGTCCTGGTTTGATCAACGTTGACTTCGCTGACGTGAAAACCGTGATGTCTGAAATGGGCACTGCCATGATGGGCAGCGGCAATGCATCTGGCGCTGATCGCGCAGAGGAAGCAGCAGAAGCCGCTATTGCTTGTCCTTTGTTGGAAGACATTGACTTGTCAGGTGCACGTGGAATCTTGGTTAATATTACAGCGGGTCCTGATTTTGCTATCGATGAATTCGAAACAGTAGGTAACGCCGTAAAAGCGTTTGCATCTGAAAACGCCACTGTTGTGGTTGGTACTGTGATAGACATGGAGATGGCTGATGAACTGCGTGTGACTGTGGTTGCAACAGGAATAGGTGCAGAGAAAAAGCCTGATATCTCATTAGTTAGTTCAGAGGGTAGTCGATTGACGGGTACGGCCAGAGAGTTTACGCCCAATGTTGAAGTTAGACCGGCAACTGACGGTAATCAGGCGCTTAAAACTGATGACCTAGCTCAGCCAAAAGATGACATTGACTATCTGGATATTCCGGCATTTTTGCGGAAACAGGCTGACTAGTCATTACTTCTTGTTATTAAGATGACACTTTTTTGACAAGATAGTAATTACTAACTATAATGCGTGCCCATTTTGAACAGGTCTAATCAGTTAGATAATATGATCAAGCAACGTACTATAAAAAGGCCGGTGCAGGAAACAGGCATCGGGCTGCATAAGGGCGATAAGGTCACTATGACTCTCCGACCCGCACCCGCGAATACAGGTATTGTGTTCCGGCGTGTAGACCTTACGCCTTTTGCCGATATTCCTTCGCGTGCAAACGCCGTTGGCGATACCATGTTGTGTACCTGTTTGAGCAATGAAGACGGTGCTACTATCAATACCGTAGAGCACCTTGCATCTGCGTTGGCCGGTTTGGGTATCGACAACATCATTGTGGAAGTTAACAGCAACGAGCTGCCGATTATGGATGGCAGTGCCAGTCCGTTTGTATTTTTATTGCAATCGGCAGGTATTGAAGAGCTGAATGCACCTAAACGCTTTATTAGAATTAAAAAGACAGTGCGTGTTGAAGACGGCGATAAGTGGGCTGAGCTAAAACCCTACGATGGTTTTCGCGTTAACTTTGCCATCGACTTTGACCATCCTGTGATTAGTCAAACCCGTCAACATGTGGTCATGGATTTTGACACAGCGTCTTACATTGACGAAGTGAGCCGAGCAAGAACGTTTGGCTTTATGCGTGATTTGGAATACATGAATGCTAACAACTTAGCCTTGGGCGGCAGTATGGAAAATGCCGTTGCCCTAGACGATTATCGCGTTCTTAATCCAGAAGGCTTGCGCTATGATGATGAGTTTTTGAAGCATAAAATCCTCGATGCCGTGGGTGACCTTTATTTAGGTGGTCATTCTATTATCGGTGAGCTTCATGCCTACAAAACAGGTCACGGTTTAAACAATAAGCTGCTGAATGCCATGCTAGCGCAAAAAGACGCATGGGAGTATGCTGAGTTTGAAGATAAAGACACCGCTCCAATTCGCTACGGGAAGCCTGCCTTAGCCTAGTGCTGTCATTTTGTCCTGAGCGTTTGATAAATAGGCGTCAATGAGCCGAGTGTGTAAGCTTGGTATCAAGGCGCCTTTTTTGGTTTATTGAGGAAGCAAAATGGACGCACAAAAAAGTGACACCGAATCACCGCATAGCCAAGTCTACCTTTTTGAAGAGCTTTACCGGTTTATGCGAGAATCAACCGGGCTGGCTATTACTGCTGCTTACTTAATACTTATTCTTTCAAGCATGCACTATGTGTATGTGTTTTATGGCAGTTTTGACATTGATATTGTCAAATATGTGACCTTCGAAGATATTCTCGCTACGCCTATCAAGAATCCCGATATCATCTTAATCTTCACCTTCATTATTGCTTTGTTATTTGCTGTCGATAAAAGTAATGCGTGGCGTGCAAGGCTGTTATCCCACAACAATGACGAGCCCATTCCTCTGTTCAAAAAATTCTTAAGGGCCTTTTTTTGGTCACCGCAAAACCGGCAGGCCAATATCACGTTAACTATCCTTATTGTTATTGGTAGCCTTGCCGTCTATACATTTACCTTTGCATTTAAAGAAGCCGAGCTCATCCAAGAAGGTGAACGAGAGCACGAGCAAATCGAACTGACAGTGGCGGATGGCCAAGTATTGAAAAATGTGAATTTGTTGGGCTCCACGTTGAATTATGTGTTTATTTATGATGTAAAAACGCAGAAGTCCCTCATCTATTATGTTGAATCGATTATTGCCATTACGCCTGCTGCCAAACCGGCGAAAACAGAGCAAGCACCAGCACCCATGCCGATAAAAAAAGAACAGCCGGCGCAATCTGACAATTAACTGCCTAGTGACATTGAGTACCTAAATGAACATCTGTACACTAGGTGCGGATTTTGGTTTGACAATATTATCAGTAGCATGAAACTCACTTTAACATTTCACGGGAAAAAAACGCGTTACAGGCGTCATGTGTCTGTGCGTAACCTGGTGAGTGGGAGTGTACTTGTTTCTATTTTATTTTTGGTTTCCAGTCGTTCGACAGAATCTGTTATGGAAGACTATGCAAGAGTGCAGGTAGCTGAAGCCTTGCTCCGCCAAGACAATAATCGTCTCACTGAATTAAGCGATGAAATTAAGGTAAGCCTTAACGCATACTCACAGCAAATAGCACAGTTAAACAAAGAGTTGACGGCCATGCAGCAAACGCAGCGCGCCTTGGCTGAGCGATTAAATGTTGAGGCGCTTTTTGAACCATCCAAAAAGGTTTCAGATCGCGCGATAGGAAACACCGGCGACCCACTGTTTGAGCGTATTGAAACCGCAAGGTTGACTATTGAAGACAAACAAAAACAACTGGCTTTGCTTGAAAAACTGGTTGCTGGTCACCATATAGACACACAGGTTGCGTTGTCTGGCAGGCCCATACAGAAAGGGTGGTTATCGTCTTATTACGGTATGCGTAATGACCCCTTTACGGGAAAGCCTGCCATGCACAAAGGGCTCGATTTTGCGGCGAAGGCAGGCAGTGCGGTAGTGGCGACTGGTGCTGGTTTGGTCACGTGGTCGGGTGAGCGCTTTGGTTACGGTAATCTGGTAGAAATCAATCATGGCAATGGCATCGTCACTCGTTATGGTCACAATAGCGATATAACAGTGAAAGTGGGAGATGTTGTTACCAAAGGTCAAACCATCGCCACAGTAGGCAGTACAGGACGCTCAACAGGCGCTCATGTGCATTATGAAGTCATTAAAAATGGGCAACAGGTCGACCCCCTCGCCTATCTGCGATGAACACATCTAATAACATCATCAGGCAATAGTAATTGCGGAAGTAGTGGAAATATAACAGCAATGTTCTCAAGCGTACTTAAGAAAATATTTGGTAGCAGAAACGACAGGCTACTGAAAAAACTGAATAAAAGTGTTACGACCATCAATGCATTAGAAGCAGAGTTTGAAAAGCTTGATGATGAACAGCTGAAGAGTAAAACGGCTGAGTTTAGACAAGCGCTTGCAGATGGAAAGACACTGGATGATATTCTGCTGGAAGCATTTGCAACCGTACGTGAAGCCAGTAAACGCGTTTTTGGCATGCGTCACTTTGATGTGCAAATGGTTGGTGGTCAGGTGCTTCACCAAGGTAAAATTGCAGAGATGCGAACGGGTGAAGGTAAGACCTTAACGGCCACCTTACCCACATACCTCAACGCGCTCTCAGGAGAAGGCGTTCACGTGGTAACCGTAAACGACTACCTTGCCCGCCGTGATGCCGATTGGAGCAGGCCTTTATTTGAGTTTTTAGGAATGACAGTAGGCTGTAATGTTCCTGGTATGTCTCCACAGCAAAAGCGTGAGGCGTATCAAGCTGACGTTACCTACGGAACCAACAATGAATTTGGTTTCGACTACCTTCGCGACAATATGGCTTTTAGTCCGCAAGATCGCGTTCAACGCCCGCTAAATTTTGCCGTTATAGATGAAGTCGACTCAATCCTTATCGATGAGGCACGTACCCCACTGATCATATCAGGTGCTGCTGAAGACAGCTCGGCACTTTATCGCAGTATCAACACCATTATCCCAGAGCTGGTTCAACAAGAAAAAGAAGACGAAGAAGACAATCCGGGTGACGGTGACTTTACTATTGATGAAAAAGGTAAGCAGGTTCATTTAACCGAGAATGGTCAGATACGGGTTGAGGAAATCTTACAGCGCAATGGCATTCTGCCTGAAGATGAGTCGCTGTTTGCAGCGGGTAATATCTCATTACTGCATCATGTGAATGCAGCACTTCGCGCACACAAGCTTTATCAGAAAGACGTCGACTATATCGTCAAAGATCAGGAAATCGTGATTGTAGACGAGCACACTGGGCGAACGATGGAAGGACGTCGCTGGTCGGAAGGTCTGCATCAGGCGGTTGAAGCCAAAGAGGGGGTGAAAATTCAAAATGAAAACCAAACCTTGGCTTCAATCACTTTCCAGAACTACTTCAGGTTGTACAACAAGCTGTCAGGTATGACAGGTACTGCCGACACCGAAGCGTTCGAATTTAATCATATATACGGTTTGGAAACTGTGGTTATTCCAACCAACAAACCTATGATCCGAGATGACAAAGCCGATCTGATTTATTTAACAGCGCAAGAAAAATACGAAGCAATAGTTGAAGATATTAAAGACTGTGTTGAGCGTGGTCAGCCTTGTCTGGTTGGTACTATTTCAATTGAAAATTCTGAGCTGTTGTCGCGTATTCTTAAAAAAGAAAAAATAAAGCACAAAGTACTGAATGCTAAATTCCACGAACAGGAAGCTGACATTGTTGCGCAAGCGGGTAAACCTGGTGCCGTTACTATAGCCACCAACATGGCTGGCCGTGGTACGGATATTGTTCTGGGTGGCAACTGGCAGTCTGAAGTGGCAGAGTTGGAAAACCCATCGGAAGAAAAAATTGCCAAAATTAAAGCTGCATGGGATGAATCACATAAGGTTGTTCTGGAGGCTGGCGGCCTGCACATTATAGGTACCGAGCGCCACGAATCGCGTCGTATTGATAATCAGCTCCGCGGCCGCTCAGGTCGTCAGGGAGACCCAGGTTCATCGCGTTTTTACTTGTCGCTTGATGACGCCCTAATGCGCATTTTTGCCTCTGAAAAGATGGGTAATATGATGAAACGTCTGGGCATGGAGCGTGGCGAAGCCATTGAGCATCCCTGGGTTACCCGGGCAATCGAGAATGCTCAGCGCAAGGTGGAAGGGCGCAACTTCGATGTGCGTAAGCAACTGCTTGAATACGACGATGTTGCCAATGATCAGCGTAAAGTTATTTACGAACAGCGCAATGAGTTGCTTGATGAAGGTGATATTGGTGAAACCATTGTTGCTATCCGCGAAGATGTACTAAACGATGTGATTAATGAATATATCCCACCACAATCACTTGAAGAAATGTGGGATGTTGCGGGCTTAGAAGAGCGCTTAAAAGCTGACTTTGCCGTCGCATTACCGCTGAAGCAATGGCTTGATGAGGACGACAAGCTGTATGAAGAGAAGTTGCGTGACCGCATTGCTGAGAAAGTCGATGAAGCCTACAAAGAAAAAGAGAATATGGTAGGTGAAAGTGTACTGCGTCAATTTGAAAAAGCAGTAATGCTACAAAACCTAGACTCACACTGGAAAGAGCACCTTGCCGCGATGGACCACCTTCGTCAGGGTATACATTTGCGTGGTTATGCTCAGAAAAACCCTAAACAGGAATACAAAAGAGAAAGTTTTGAACTTTTCTCGACGATGTTGGAAAACCTAAAGACCGAAGTGATCACTATTTTGAGTAAAGTGCAGGTGAGAGCAGAGTCAGACGTGGAAAAGGTGGAAGAGCAACGTCGTCAGGCTGATGAGGTACCCAAGCAGTATCAGCATCAAGAAGCACAAGGTGTTGACGCTGCTCAGGAAACGCCACAGCCAGCAAGACCACCTCAACCGGTAGTACGCGATGGAGCAAAAGTCGGGCGCAATGATGCTTGCCCGTGTGGTTCAGGTAAAAAATATAAGCAGTGTTGCGGTAAATTGACCTAATGGTCCAAGCGGTAGTTAATGTTGCGGTTGGTGTTGTAATACGTGACCGCAGCGTGTTTGTTTGTAAACGAGCCAAAGATGCCCATCAAGGTGACCTATGGGAGTTCCCAGGCGGAAAAGTAGAGTCAGGAGAAACTGACACTCAGGCGCTGTCCAGAGAACTTGCTGAGGAAATCGGTATTCAAGTTAAGCGCGCAGTGCCACTAATGACGTTGCGCCATGACTACACAGATAAAGCAGTATGCCTGCATGTGCAGCTTGTCAGAGATTTTTCGGGAGAGCCTCATGGCAAAGAAGGGCAACCTAGCGCGTGGCGAACGCTGGATGAATTAAAACCCGAAGACTTTCCTGCCGCGAATGTGGCTATTATCGATAAGTTAAAACAAATACTTACAAACTAATGCTATCGGCAGTAGCAAACGCTATCTGTAGATGCTGATAAGCGGCTTCATTGATGAAATGTGGATAAGTAGGTTCACCATCCCAGGTTGTTACGTTGCCATCGAAATGTGCAAATACTGGGTCTCCGGCTTGCAGCAAATGAAAATCTCTATCCTGTAACTCAGGGTGTATCATAGCCACCCTTTCACCACTATCTGAAAGTGGATATTCGACAACCTTATCTAATCTGAAGGCTGGGGCGACAGTGAGCTCTGTCAGTACCGCGCGGCCCTTATTGTTCCACAACTCACAAAATGCGAGTATGTGCTGGATCATTTCAAAGGCTTGTTGTGTGATGGTGGCACGGCAAACGCCTTGTTCCTGAGGGCCAACTTCAACCATAAGTCCCCGCTTCCCAATTGTACATAGATAAGGGTGGTCCTGGGGGGGCTTTTCGTCTTCGACTAGAATGACTGCGCTGGGCATGTGTTGCTTGACATAGCGGCTGAGGCCAATGTGAAACTCATCCGCTTGCAACACAATAAGCGTTGGACCCATGTTAGATGTGGTATTGTGAATATCGATTACAATATCTTGTGTTGGAGCGGCTTTGGGGCCGTATTGCTGGTTGATTTCCTGCGCTCTGAGCGCCTCATAGCACTGCGCCTCTGTTGCCAGCGATGTCAAACTGAATTGGCGATTTAAATCTTCTTCCGTATAGCGAATATTTTGCTTACAAGCTCTGGGGTTACCCATCGCAAAATTGATGGTAAGACCACCAAATTGACTATTAATGGCACTTTTATATGCAGAGTGAAGTAATGTCGTACCACTTGTTTCATTACCGTGGGTGCCACCCACAATAAGTACTTTATTAATGATATCTTTCATGATGACTGGTGGGGGGAACGCATTTTTTCAATATAGGCTTCAAGGGCCTCATCTGTCATGCTGTTAATGTCTTGTGCCGGCTCACCGGCAATACTGTGGTTTTCTTCTGCCCATTCTCCAAGATCAATCATTTGACAGCGCTTACTGCAGAAAGGCCTGTATGTGCTTGTTTCTTGCCATTCAACGCCAGTCTGGCAGGTGGGACAGTTAACCTTCACTTACACGCCGCCATATCAAAAGTAATATCGGCAGTAGACGATACGGCCTGATCGCCTTTCATTTGCATAAAGCGTAACGCGTAGCGGTATTTATTGCCGCTTAATGTTGGGTAAACTCCAGCGCTTGCTGCGAGGCGAACACGGATCAGTTCGCTTTTATCTTCGGCGTCACCCTGGTAAAAGCCATTTGGGGCAGTGAGTTCTACAAATTGACTGCGCTGTCGCAGAAATGACAATAACAAACTAATGGCATCACTAAGCAGATCGATATGCGATAGCCAAAGAGCCATATCAGCCTTGCGCTCATCGGTAGGTTTGTTCAACCAAAAATGAAGATGCGGTAAATCAAAACTGCAAGTGCCACCCGGGATAGTAAAGCGCTGGCGAATAGACTGTAAAAAACCTTCCAGTTTGAGTTCACTACCGGGTTTTTTACTGGCTTTTAACTTGTCTCTTGTGTGGATTACTGCTTGCAGAGTTTCAGATAATGCATCGCTGTTAATGTTGGGATGTTGCGACCAGTGAACCAGATTTCGTTCTTGCGTATCTAACTCTTTTACCACGTCTGTTCTTACATCAATACGCTCTATTAGATCGAGCAAGGTGAAAAGATGAGAGAAATAATTGAGATGAGCGTGGCTGTCATCATGCGCTGCAGCGGCTTTTGCTTGGGCCATTAAATGCTCTATACGCAAGTAGTTGCGCATCCTCTCACTTAATGGAAACTCATATGTAGCCGCTGACATGCATTCTTCCTATGGTAACTTATTGATTAGCTTACCGCTTATTCGCTTTATAACCAAGTCTTTGACCATTTTTTAGCACTCAGAGCGCAAAAATGGTTATTTTTTACTCCTGTGAAACCAGTGTTAAGTATTTATTGTGTAACGCATCCACCTTCGGTACCAATGCATCCAATGTACTGGTGTTTTCAATGATGTCGTCTGCAATGCCCAAACGCGCTTCACGACTGGCTTGTGAAGCAATAATACGCTTGATAGTGTCTTCGCTGCTGCCGTCTCTGGACATGGCGCGTTGCAACTGAAGCTCTGCTGGACAATCAACCACCAGAATGCGATCAAACTGCGACTGCATTTTGTTTTCAGTCAATAAAGGAACATCGACCATACAATATGCAGATTTTGCTTTGTTAATGGCGCTATGCATTGTTTGACGAATTATGGGATGAAGTAGGGCGTCAAGCCAGGCTTTGGCCTTATCATCGCTAAATACGATTTGTCTGAGTACGGGGCGATTTAACTGCCCATTTTCTTCAAGTACTGCTGTACCAAAATGTTCTGCGATAGCATTGGTTGCTGGCATACCGGGCTGTACCACGTCTCTGGCTATTTTATCAGCATCAATAAGGTCGATACCTCTGGATACAAAAAGGTTCGCTACGGTGGACTTACCACTGCCGATGCCGCCGGTTAAGCCTACAACCAGCTTTTTCATAAACCGAGTATTTGGGTGAAGTAGTAGTTGGTGATGGTATCTTTGTATAATAACGCCAGCCAGCCCGCAGCGGCCAAGTAAGGGCCAAACGGTATTGCTAGGTTTCTGTCCTTTGCCTGAACCAGCATCATGGTAATACCAACCACGGCGCCTACTAGCGAGCTTAGCAATATAATGATAGGTAACCCCTGCCAACCAACAAACGCGCCTAGTGCGGCGAGTAATTTAAAGTCGCCAAACCCCATGCCTTCTTTGCCCGTGACCAGTTTAAACAGCCAATACACGCTCCATAAACTCAAATAACCAAAAGTAGCGCCCAAAATAGCGTCAACAGGCCCGACGAAAAGCTGTTGTGTACTGGCCAGCAGGCCTATCCACAGTGCGCCAAGTGTAAGTTGATCAGGCAGGAGCATAGTATCCAGGTCAATGCCAGTCATAGCAATAAGTAACCAGGTAAGAATTATGGCAATACATGCTTGCGCACTTGGGCCATAGTACCAAGCTACCCACACACTAAATAGGCCGGTGAGAAGCTCAACGATAGGGTAACGAATAGAAATGGGCGTTTTGCAGCTACTGCATTTTCCACCAAGGAACAGATAACTGAGCACAGGTATGTTTTCCCATGCTCTGATTTTATGGCCACACTGGGGACAGCTGCTAACGGGAACGGCAAGGTTAAATAGCTCGTTCTTTTCAGAAGATGGGTCGTCCTGTTCACCGAAATAAGCGTGAAATTCTGCTTTCCATCCGCGTTCCATCATAATGGGCAGACGGTAAATTACCACGTTTAAAAAGCTGCCTACCATCAAACTGACAATAAACACGACAGAGCAAAAAAGCCAAGGTGAACTGTGTAGCGCGTCAAAAAGGGCGGTCATTATTCTTATTACCCGTTAAATCAAGTGGTATCTAATGCTGTTTAGACAACGTTACCCATCTGGAATATTGGCAGATACATAGCCACTATCAAACCACCAATTACCACGCCGAGTACCGCCATTATCATGGGTTCTAGCAGGCTGGTAAGACCATCGACCATATCATCAACTTCGGCTTCGAAAATGGAGGCAACCTTGCTGAGCATGTCATCAACAGCACCCGATTCTTCACCAATGGCCACCATTTGGTTAACCATATCAGGAAAGACATTGGTAGCGCGCATGGCTGTGTTCATGGGCATGCCACTAGAGACCTCTTTACGAACATAAAGAATCGCGTCTCTATAAATGGCATTGCCAGCTGCACCTGCAGCTGATTCAAGACCTTGAATTAATGGCACACCTGAAGCAAAAGTAGTCGCGAGTGTTCTGGTGTATCGGGCAATAGATGCTTTTTTAAGGATTTCTCCTACGACGGGCACTTTTAACAGCTTAGCATCAACGGTATCGCGAAGTTTTTGTGATTTTCTATGTGCTTTGCCAAACATAAAGCCAAATGCGATCATGGCGGCAATAAAATACAGACCATAGTCTTGCATAAACCTGGATATACCCAATACTAATTGTGTGAATGCCGGCAATTCTGCGCCAAATCCAGCAAATATCTCCTCAAATTGAGGTACAACAAATATTAGAAGGATTGTTGTTACGATGAAAGCGACAACCAATACTGCCACAGGGTAAAACATGGCCTTTTTGATCTTTGACTTTAGCGCTTCAGCTTTTTCTTTATACGTTGCCACTCTATCAAAGATAAGTTCTAATGCTCCAGATTGCTCCCCTGTTTTTACCAAGTCACAATAAAGATCATCAAAATATATGGGGTGTTTTCTGAGTGCATTGGACAACATGCCCCCAGCCTTCACTTCGTTAGCAATTTCTTTTAGCAGCCTACGCATTTTCGGTTTTGAGTGACCATCTCCGATCATCTCTAACGTTTGTAGTAAGCTCACACCTGCTCCTAGCATAGTCGCTATTTGTCGAGTTATTACGGAGATGTCAGCTGCTGTTATTTTGGGGTCACCACCAAAAAGTGGCTTTTTTTGTTTTTTGACGGTTGACGCTGATACGCCTTGTCTTCGTAGGAGGTTGCGTGCTTCTATGATTGAGCTAGCAACTATTTCACCTGCTCTTTTGTTGCCAGAACGATCAGTGCCGTTCCATACGAAAGTTGTTGAGGCTTTTGACATATAAAAAAAGCTCGCTCTTCATGAGCGAGCTCCCTTTCAATTGATTAGCAGAGTGGTGGGTTATTAGTAGTACAAGTACCAGTCTTATCCCAAGTTACACGACCATCACCTTCAATAGTAGGAGTCATGATGTAAGTAATACCTTCGATAGCGCCGCCATCGCCAGTCGCAGTAATAACACCGTTTGCAGTGGTTACTTCTGGAACCTCATCGTCCGCACCTGCAACGTCTGCTGGAATACCATTCGTACCCGCATCACACTGGGCTAAGTCACCTGTTGAGTGTGCACAAACTTCAACCGCAGTCTTTGCAGAAGCTGTGGCAGTTACAACACCGCTAAATTTAGCCTTGTTGGTGTAATTCTGATAAGCAGGCAAAGCTACTGCTGCCAAAATACCGATGATTGCAACAACAATCATTAGTTCGATTAGTGTAAAGCCTTTTTGGTTAGTCTTAACTTGGTTCATGGTCTTCTCTCCGGGTCGCGCTTTCGCGCTGGGTTAGTTTAACAGTTTCAAAGCATACCGGTTGCGTTGTTATCAATGGTACGCCTCGGTACTTGAATTCAGTATAAAAAAGATTTTCAAACTGACAAGTATAAGGGTGCATACCTAAGTCTGAGTTTTAGTTATACACCGCAAAAACCCTAACGTCACCTGTTCACTGTAGCAGTCTTTTTGCTGTTATAACAAGCTCAACCGCATAGATAAATCAATAGCTTGAATGTGTTTGGTCAGGGCGCCCGAAGAAATATAGTCAACACCGGTACTTGCAAGCGCGCTTAATCTTGTGTCAGTAATATTTCCCGACACTTCTAATAAACAGCGCCCACTAACGTAATTAACGGCCTGCCGAACTTCTGTCGTAGTGAAATTGTCCAGCATAATAATGTCTGCACCCGCCAACAACGCCTGTTCGAGCTCTTCAAATGTCTCTACCTCGACTTCGATAGATTTGCCAGGGTGTGACATTTTCGCCTGCTGAACCGCATTCTTGATACCGTTACAGGCTGCGATGTGATTTTCCTTGATTAAATACGCATCAAACAAACCTACTCTGTGGTTGTTGCCGCCCCCGCAATGAACGGCGTATTTTTGCGCTTGGCGAAAGCCTGGTAGCGTTTTACGCGTATCGAGTAGTTTTGTTTGAGTGCCTTTGAGTAAACGCACGTAGTGGGTAGTAGTAGTGGCTGTTGCACTTAAGGTTTGCAAAAAGTTAAGGGCAGTGCGCTCAGCACACAGTAATACGCGCGCATTGCCTTTGATATCACACAATGTCGTGCCCGCAGCTACTGACTGTCCGTCCTGAACATGCCAAGTCACCTCTATAGCGTTATCCAGTGCGGTAAACGCGCAGTGAGCCCAGTCACGACCGCACATGACCATTGGCTCTCGGGTAATGATGTGTGCTTGTGCTTGGGCCTGAGAAGGGATCAGGCTGGCCGTGATATCTTGATTAATATCTACCCATCCACCTAAATCCTCTTTTAGTGCCTGATAAACATGAGCGGTGATATCACCAGGGGTGGGTTTAACAGTGTGATGTGGCATTAATGCACTCCGTGTTGTCGATCTCGATTGGTGTGTTAAAGGGTGCGTAATATGAGCCATTCGCCGCGCTGGGTAAACTCTAATTGTCTTAGCACACTCATGCCAAGTAAAATATGGTCATCACGCATACCAGGGTTAATACTGGCGTCAACATTGTTTAGCATAATATCGCCAAGCTCGAGTTGAGCAATACGCGTAAACGCAATCTCAACGTTGCCGTTAGCGGTGCGCGCTATACCTCTGCCGAGTGGCCTTAACCCCAGCTTTTCAGACAAATGGGCAGGCACAGAAACAGAAGTTGCGCCCGTGTCTACCAGAAACGTCACGGTTTCCCCATTAATTTTACCATTGGCAACGTAGTGCCCCTGTCGGTTTTGTTTGAGTTGTACTTCAATATTGCTGCCGACTTGGTTTGACTCTACCCGCATATTGGGGTTGTGTTGTCGTTCCAGTAACCCAGAAAACGCCCAGGCACAAATCCCTATGGCGCACACCCAGGCCAACAAGATCATCCATTTGGCTGACGACGCCGCCGAATCGGGCTCAGTATCCAATTTTCACTCCACAATGCGATAACAAACAGTAAGGTTATACGTTACCATAAACAAAGTAGATGATGGCTTTATTGGATTAGGGGCAAAGAGACAGAATGACTGAAATTCGCGCTAACTGGTTACCTTCACCACATTGTGATGACCGACCCGATACTCCTATTTCATTGTTGGTTATTCACAACATTAGCTTACCCCCCGGGGAGTTTGCCCAGCCTTATATTAAACAGCTGTTTTTAGGTACCCTAGACTGCAACGAGCACCCTTATTTTTCCCAGTTACGTGGGCTTAAGGTGTCTGCCCATGCGGTTATTTACAGAACCGGTGAAATTGACCAATTCGTTGATTATGACAAACGAGCCTGGCATGCCGGTGTGTCCTCGTTTCAGGGAAGAAGCCGATGTAATGACTACGCCATCGGTATTGAACTGGAAGGCACAGATACAGCACCCTATACCGACGAACAATATCAGAGTCTTGCTGCGCTTACCCGAATGTTGCAACAGCAATACCCTTTGATCACGCTGGGCAGAATTGTTGGCCATAACGACATTGCACCTGGCCGAAAAACAGACCCAGGCGTTGCCTTTGATTGGGGCCGTTTCAGGGGGATGGTGCAGACTGGTTTGTAAAAAAAATGTTACGGTCGATTGGCGTTTCTCACCACTCAGAAATATACTGAAAGAGAAAACAGTAAGGACCGAACATATGAAAATACCGAATTTTTGGTTGATTCTGGTCGTGTCTTTCGTACTGATGTCCTGTACCCAAGAACACGCTTCCCAGTCTAATGCGGCACAAACCGCCCCCCCTGAACCTGAAGTCGTATCTGAATCTAACGCTGCAGACGCAACAGTAAAATCGGACTGCGCGTTTCGATTGGGTTTCGACGTCTGGGCGCCCTATCAATTTGTCGATTTGAACAATCAAGTAAGCGGATTAGATATTGAGCTTATTTCTGATGTGGCATCCCTTATGGACTGTGATTTAGAGTTTGTACAGGGTACCTGGCGAGACCTCTTACAGGGCCTTGAAAACGGTAATATTGATATGCTGTTGGGGGCATCAAAAACACCCGCAAGAGAAACGTTCGCCCACTTCAGTCTACCCTATCGTCAGGAAGAGTTTGTGCTGTATATCCGAACCAACGAACCTGAATTCGCTGCGTTCAAGAGTATTGACGACTTTATTCAAAACGGTAGCAAAATTGGTTTGGTCAGTGAATATTTCTATGGCGATGAAATTTCGTCAATGTTGGACTCGGAAGATAAAGCCGATCATTTTGTTTTTGGCATTATGGGCGAACTGAATGTGGCTCGGTTGCTGGATATGGATATTGACGCTTATCTTGAAGACAGTTTTGTGGGCGCTTCAATCATTCGTCGTAAAGCATTGTCGAGCATGATAGAGCCGCATAGCATACGAATTACTACCGGCGATATTTATGTCATGTTCAGCAAATCAAATGTGACAGAGGCGCAAGTAGAGGCGTTTAATGTAGCGCTGGCAAACTACAAGATGTCAGATAAGTACAGAACTGTACTGAATAAATATACTAACCTGTAATGGCGAGCGCAGGGCTAAAAGCTTAGGCTCGCGGTTACGTAGACGCCACGGCTTTGTCGTGCGGGAAGTGTGTTAATAGGGTAAAAAACAGGCGTGTCGTTGAGAAGGTATACCTGCTCATCCAGCAGGTTTTTCAATTCAAATGAAATACCTACTGTTTGTTGCCCCTGACCAATACCATATTTTCGTGTGGCTTTTATATTTATCCAATCGAATCCTTCTGCGTCTGGATTGAGCAGCTCGCGATTAGGGTCAAAAATGATGGAATCGTGATAGCGTGAATAATAGAGGTGATATACGCTAAGCTGCCAGTTGTTTCCCTCGTAACTCACGCCCAGTTTGGATGATTTATTCGCTGAGAGGTTTACATTGCGCTGCTCTTCACCGTTTTCACTTCTCAATAAAGGCAGCTTGTCGAAGAGGAAAAACATTGAAGTGGTCCAATCTCCGCGCCCTCAAAGGTGACTTTAGTTGCCAATGAACTCGCCATGAGCGACCATACTCTCTTTGCAATGAATGAGAATGACAAATGACCATTTTGGCACTGTTAATTGCATTAGCCATCGAACGCGTGACGGTAAAGCTTCCTCAATGGCAGGGGCAAACCTATGCAAAACACTATTTGGACTGGGTCACTGAAAAAGCATGGCTTTCAGAAGACTCTACCTCCGTAGCTTGGTTCGTAGTGGCCTTCCTTCCTGCATTGTGCTGCGCAGTGTTGATGTCATTGTTGCCTGGTTTGTTGGAATTTGTTGTTCAAACGCTCATCCTTTTTGTATGTCTGGGTTGCCAGGCAATCAGGGACACCTATAAATGCTTTTTACAAGCGGCCAACCGTGGCGACGTAGAAGCCTGTTATTTGTACAGCACACAAATGGGACACTGTGATAGTCAGACTGATAAGGGAGCAACCTTTGGTTTGCGTTTGGTGTGGCTGAACTACCAACATTATGCTGCGGTTATCCTGTTTTTTGTTGCGTTCGGCGCGCCAGGTGCAATTTTTTATGTGTTGGCAAGAGAGGCGTTTGACTATGCCTGTAATGAAGAGAGCTTTTCCGTAACGTCAGCCAGCGCAGTTAGGCATTTAGCCGACTTTATCCCTGTGCGTTTAAGCGCATTCGGCTTACTACTTGTGGGTAACTTTGCCCATGCTATGCCGGTATGGCTTCAGTCGCTATTTGCCTTTTCAGAGCGCCCATCAAAAACACTGACTCGGGTAGCCTCTTCCGCCGAGGTGCTGCCTAATCCCGAGCAGAAAGACGTAGATCAAGCCACGGAGCCAGCAATGTTGGTTAAGTTGGCTAAGCGCAACTTATTGTTTTTGCTAGTGGTTGTTTCAATATTAACCGTGGTTGGCGTAGTCTAGAGTAAGAATGGGAGAGAGGGCTTGAGTTAAACCACGCCGTGAACCCATCCATGGGGGCTCCGTTTCGGCATCCATGCCTCAAAGGGGTTTAACTCAAGCCCTCTCTCCCATTCTGACGTTGGTCCCTACAGCAACCTTTAGCTCGTCGTACCAGTCTCAATACACAGTTCAATATATTGACCGTAAGGGCTTTTTTCCACTTTAGTACTACACTAATTAACCAAACTTTCTATTTGGTGTTTGTTCATTGGCGTAAGATCGCCTACACTATTGGAAAGGTAAATTGGTATTACCAATAGGTTTGATTTGTTTTAACTGTTTACAAATTCAACAGTTAAAAGAGGAGACGCTGTTTCGCCATGCAAGCAACGCGGCAAAAATTGTCTGATGTGATTACAGATAAGCTCGAGGCCATGATTCTCGACGGCTCATTTGTAGCAGGCTCACGTTTGCCACCCGAGCGTGAACTGGCGTTAAAGTTTGATGTTTCTAGACCGTCTCTTAGAGAGGCTATGGGAAACTTACAGGCAAAAGGTCTTATCGAACGAAAACAGGGTGGTGGTACCTTTGTCAGCAAGCGGCTCAACGCTGCCATGACCGACCCTTTACTTGAATTGGTTGCCAATAAACCTGAAACACAATTTGATTTGCTTGAGTTCCGTCATGCCCTTGAAGGTATGGCGGCTTATTATGCTGCGTTACGTGGTCAGCCAGAAGACTATCGCGCGCTGCTTGATGCATTGGAAGCAATGCAATCACAGGCAGAAAAAAGGGACCTACGCGCTCAGGCCGAAGCGTTGGGGGCATTTTATTTAACCATGGCCAAGGCGTCACATAATATGGTGCTATTACACGTTATGCGAACTATGCAGGCGATGTTAATTGACAATATTGAGCGCAACTTGGATTTGCTTAGTCGGCACGCCAGTGTAGATACTGAACTCGGTGATCAACGGGCTGACATTGTTAGAGCTATTGCAAAGCGGGACCCGGAAGCCGCCAGACAGGCAAGTAATGACCATCTGGCGTTTATAGAAAAGACATTATTAAAAATAAATCAACGCGACACCCGTGTTCAGCGAGCGTTGCGACGTATTGAAGTCTAATAAAGATAGGACAGTACAATGAGTGAAACGATGCACCACGATGTGGATCCACAAGAAACACAGGAATGGATTGATGCCCTTGAGTCGGTCCTCGACGCTGAAGGCGTTGAACGAGCCCATTTTCTATTGGAATCGTTGATTGAAAAAGCTCGCCTAAATGGCGCTCACCTTCCATACGACGCAACAACAGCGTATATCAACTCTATCCCTGCGGGTCAGGAACCCACTATGCCTGGCGATCAGACCATAGAGACCAAGATTCGCAATGCGATTCGCTGGAATGCATTAATGATGGTGCTGCGCGGCTCAAAGAAAGATTTAGAACTGGGTGGCCACATTTCCAGTTTTGCATCGTCAGCCATGTTCTATGATGTAGGCTTCAACCACTTTTTCCGTGCGCCAAATGAAAAAGACGGTGGGGACTTCTTGTTCGTTCAGGGGCATGTCTCTCCTGGTATTTATTCACGCGCCTATATCGAAGGGCGTTTAAGCGAATCTCAACTAGACAACTTCCGTCAGGAAGTAGACGGCGAAGGGATTTCTTCATACCCTCACCCTAAACTCATGCCTGACTTCTGGCAGTTCCCAACGGTTTCTATGGGTCTTGGGCCTATGCAGGCCATTTATCTTGCCCGTTTTCTAAAGTACCTAACCAATCGTGGATTGAAAGACTGTTCTGAACAACGGGTTTATTGTTTCATGGGTGACGGTGAAGTCGATGAGCCAGAAAGCTTGGGTGCCATTGGCCTTGCATCACGCGAAGGCTTAGACAATTTGACCTTTGTGATTAACTGTAACCTGCAACGCTTGGATGGCCCGGTTCGCGGTAATGGTAAAATCATCCAAGAACTTGAAGGTACCTTTCGCGGCGCCGGATGGGAGGTGATCAAAGTCATTTGGGGGCGCTACTGGGATGCGCTATTAGCTCGTGATACGTCCGGCAAATTACTACAGCTAATGAATGAAACGGTTGACGGTGAATATCAAAACTACAAGGCCAAAGGCGGCGCCTATACCCGTGATAATTTCTTTGGCAAATACCCCGAATTAAAAGAAATGGTTGCCAATATGTCAGATGAAGATATCTGGCGCCTAAACCGTGGTGGTCATGATCCGGTTAAGATGTATGCAGCCTATGATCGCGCTGTTAAAACCAAAGGCCGCCCACAGGTAATACTGGCTAAAACAGTCAAAGGTTACGGCATGGGAGCTGCGGGTGAAGGTAAGAATATCGCCCACCAAGTTAAGAAAATGGACTTGGATGCAGTGAAACACTATCGCGACCGTTTTGCACTGCCTATTGCAGATGACAAGCTAGAAGACCTGCCTTACTTTAAGTTTGACGATGACAGTGAAGAAATGAAGTATCTTCGCGCACGTCGCGAAGCGCTGCATGGTTACATGCCTAAGCGCTTGCCGAAGAGTACTGAAAACCTAGAAGTACCTGATCTCAAAGCCTTCGAAGCCGTGACTAAAGGTTCAGGCGACCGAGAAATTTCTACCACAATGGCATTTGTGCGCGTGCTTACTGCCATGTTGAAAGACAAAAAAGTAGGCAAGCGCGTCGTGCCTATTATACCCGATGAAGCACGCACATTTGGTATGGAAGGCTTGTTCCGCCAGGTGGGTATTTACTCTAGCCAGGGGCAAAAATACGAGCCTCAGGATTCTGATCAGGTTGCTTATTACCGTGAAGACAAAAAAGGTCAGGTGTTACAGGAAGGGATTAATGAATTAGGTGCAATGGCCTCATGGCTTGCTGCGGGTACTTCATACAGTCTTAACGACTTACCGATGATCCCGGTTTACATCTATTACTCCATGTTTGGCTTCCAGCGCGTAGGTGATATGGCATGGGCAGCCGGAGACAGCCAGTGTCGCGGCTTCCTCGTTGGCGGCACGGCTGGTAGAACAACGCTGAATGGTGAAGGCCTGCAGCATCAGGACGGTCACAGTCATACACAGGCAGCCCTGATCCCCAACTGCGTAAGCTACGACCCGACTTATGGCTACGAAGTGGCTGTGATTGTTCAGGACGGTTTGCGACGCATGTTTGAAGACCAGGAAAACGTCTTCTATTACTTGACAGTCATGAATGAAAACTACAAGCAACCAGCTATGCCAAAAGGCAGTGAAGAAGGTATTATCAAAGGTATCTACTTACTTGATAGTGTTGGTTCAGCCAAGTCGAAGAAGAAAGTTAAACTACTTGGCAGTGGTACAATTTTGGAGCAAGTTCGTGAAGCGGCTGATTTGTTGAAAGACAAGTACAGTGTTGCCAGTGAGGTATACAGTGTTACCTCATTTAATGAACTAGCTCGAGATGGTATGGACTGCGATCGACACAACATGCTTCATTACAGTGACGAGCCAAAAGTGCCTTATATCACTCAGGTGTTGAGTGAAGGTAATGATGGCCCCACCATCGCAGCGACGGATTACATTAAAAACTACTCGGACCAGGTACGTGCCTATGTGCCAGGAAGCTATCGCGTATTGGGTACTGACGGCTTTGGCCGCTCAGATTCAAGAGCAAACCTGCGCCGTCACTTTGAAGTTGATGCAAATTATATTGCCTATGCTGCCTTGTATGAGCTGTTTAAATCTGGCGACCTTGACGCTAAAGCGCTGAACAAAGCCATGGACGAGTTGGGTATTGATCCAGCTAAAGTTAATCCACTCTACGCATAATTAGGGAGAACTGAGAATGTCAGATACAAAAGACGTATTTGTGCCCGACGTGGGCGATGACGAAGTCGAAGTCATCGAGCTTTGCGTAGAAGTGGGCGAAGAGGTAGAGGAAGAAGCCTCACTGGTCACCGTTGAGAGTGATAAAGCCAGTATGGATATACCGGCTCCCTTTGCTGGAAAGGTGGCATCGTTAAATGTTGCAGTGGGTGACAAAATCAAGCAGGGTGATTTACTGGCTTCTATGGAGCCAGCAGGAGCATCCGGTGATGCTGAACCGACACCTGAACCCGAAGTTGAAGAAAAAGCTGAGGAGACTTCTGTCTCGTCTGCAAGTTCTTCATCTGTCATTGATGTGAAAGTCCCTGATATTGGCGGTGATGAAAACGTTGATGTCATTGATGTATTGGTCAGCGTTGGCGATGAAATCGAAGAAGAAGCAGGCCTTATTACCCTTGAAACCGACAAAGCGACCATGGATGTGCCTTCCCCACAAGCCGGAAAAGTGGTGAGCGTGGAAGTAAAAGAGGGTGACAAAGTCAGCGAAGGCAGTTTGGTGATCACACTTGAAGTGGGCGGTTCAGCACAGGCAGAGCCTGCTAAATCTGAATCAGAGCCAGCGAAAGAAGCGTCGTCAGCACCTGCGCATTCTTCAGAAAAAGAAATTGAAGTGACGGTACCTGATATTGGCGGCGATACGGACGTTGACGTCATTGATGTATTAGTCAATGTGGGCGACAAAGTCGAAGCCGAGGACGGTCTGATTACTCTGGAAACCGACAAAGCGACCATGGATGTGCCTTCGCCAGAAGCTGGCACTATCACTGAAATGTTAATCAAACAGGGTGATAAGGCTTCACAGGGAACCTTAGTGTGTAAAATGAAGGTGGCGGGTGCTGCTGCACAAAGCGCGCCTGCATCAGAACCCAAAGCTGCTGCACCGGCAAAAGCAGACACTCCAGCGCCTGCACCTAAGGCTCCGCCTGTACCGCATCATCCTTCGGCCGGAGAGCGAACCAAATCAGGTAAGGTGCATGCATCTCCATCGGTACGACGCCTTGCCAGAGAGTTTGGCGTAGATTTAACGCAAGTGTCAGGCTCTGGTAACAAGGGGCGTATCTTAAAAGAAGATGTACAATCGTATGTTAAGTACGAATTGTCGCGTCCCAAAATGACTCCAGGTTCCTCCGTAGGCGAGGGTTCGGGCGGTTTGCAGGTACTTGCTCCGCCTAAAGTAGATTTTTCCAAGTTTGGTGAAGTGGAAGAAGTTCCACTCACTCGTATTCAAAAAATCAGCGGGCCTAATTTGCATCGCAACTGGGTGACTATCCCTCATGTTACGCAGTTTGAAGAAGCGGATATCACTGACATGGAAGCATTCCGCAAAGAGCAAAATGCTATTGCTGCGAAACGCAACACCGGGGTTAAAATTACGCCATTGGTATTTATGATGAAAGCCGTAGCCGATGCGCTAAAAGCGTATCCGGTCTTTAACTCTTCGCTTTCTGAGTCGGGCGAGAGTTTAATTCAGAAAAAATACTACCATATCGGTATTGCGGTAGACACGCCAGGGGGCTTAGTAGTACCTGTTGTGCGTGATGTTGATCAGAAAGGAATATTTGCCTTATCTGAAGAGCTGATGGAAATCAGCAAAAAAGCGCGAGACGGTAAGCTGAAAGCCGCAGACATGCAGGGCAGTTGCTTTACTATATCCAGTTTGGGCGGCATCGGTGGCACGGCGTTTACGCCGATTGTAAACGCACCTGACGTGGCAATATTGGGCGTATCAAAGAGTGAAATAAAACCAAAGTGGAATGGACAGGACTTTGAACCCCGTCTAATGTTGCCGCTGTCATTGTCCTATGATCACCGAGTGATTGACGGTGCAGTTGCCGCGCGCTTTGCAGTACATTTGTCAACTGTACTGGGTGATTTGAGACATATGTTGCTTTAGCGGGCAACGACGGCTACCCACGGAAAGAGGGCGTGATTTATACCACGCCGTTAACCCATCCATGGGGGCTCCGCTTCGGCATCCATGCCTCAGAGGGGTATAAACCACGCCCTCTTCCCATGGATAACCGCCTAAGCGGCTTGCTAGCGCTAAGTATATTGATAGAATTGGACTTGTTATCCTACAAACAAAAAGAATTTTGAGGTCACGATGAGTGAAATAAAAACGCAATTGGTGGTATTAGGTGCTGGACCAGGCGGATACAGCGCCGCTTTCCGTGCAGCAGACTTGGGCATTGAAACTGTTTTGGTTGATGCGCGTGAAACCCTTGGCGGTGTTTGCCTTAACGTAGGCTGTATCCCATCAAAGGCGTTATTGCACGTTGCAAAGGTTATTAAGGAAGCGAAGCATCTGTCTTCGCATGGTGTATCGTTTGGTGAGCCTACGATTGATTTAGACAAAGTTCGCGACTGGAAAGACAGTGTTGTTGGTCAATTGACTAAAGGTCTAAGCGGTATGTCTAAAATGCGCAAGGTGAAGCACGTTCAGGGGTACGGTAAGTTCACCGGCTCAAACACCCTTGAAGTTGAAGGTAAAGATGGCAAAACCACCATCACATTTGACAATGCGATTATTGCGGCTGGTTCTGAGCCCGTAAACTTACCCTTCATCCCTGATGACCCTCGTGTGATTGACTCTACTGGCGCGCTAGAGCTCGCTGATATTCCTGAAAAAATGTTGGTGCTGGGTGGCGGAATCATCGGTCTTGAAATGGGAACCGTATACGAGGCTCTTGGCTCTAAAATTGATGTTGTTGAATTCTTAGACCAGCTGATCCCAGCTGCTGATAAGGACATCATCAAAGTTTACATGAAGACCATAAAAGACAAATTCAACGTGATGCTTGAAACCAAAGTAACGGCGGTTGAAGCGAAAAAAGATGGTTTGTACGTTACTTTTGAAGGTAAGAAAGCGCCTTCTGATCCTGTGCGTTATGACAAAGTGTTGGTTGCTGTGGGTCGTAAGCCTAACGGTGCACTTGTTGCTGCTGACAAAGCGGGTGTAACGGTTGATGAGCGTGGGTTTATCAATGTAGACAAGCAAATGCGTACCAATGTGTCGAACATCTTTGCTATCGGTGATCTAGTAGGTCAGCCTATGCTAGCTCATAAGGCCGTTCATGAAGGTCATGTTGCAGCAGAGGTGATTGCTGGTAAGAAGCATTTCTTCGACCCGCGTTGCATTCCATCTGTTGCCTATACTGAGCCAGAAGTTGCTTGGGTGGGGCTTACTGAGAAAGAAGCCAAAGAGCAGGGCGTTAACTATGAAGCAGCAAGCTTCCCGTGGGCCGCTTCTGGTCGTGCTATTGCCAGTGCCGCTACAGATGGTCTGACTAAGCTTATTTTCGATAAAGACTCAGGTCGCGTGATAGGTGGTGCTCTGATCGGTACAAACGCAGGTGAGATGTTGGGCGAAATTGGCCTAGCCATTGAGATGGGGGCCGATGCTGAAGACGTAGCGTTGACCATTCACGCTCACCCAACGTTGAACGAGTCAATTGGTTTGGCCGCAGAAATATTTGAGGGCAGCATAACGGATATGCCCAACCCCAAAGCGAAGAAAAAATAGTACAATAGGGCAACAATTGTTGCCCTTTTTTTTGCTCTGAATCATTATGGCCAATATGCCTTCTCAGCTTGAAATGTTTGCCGTACCCAGTCCCTGTATTGGCGTTTGTCAAACTGGCGAGCGTGGCTATTGTGTAGGGTGCTTCAGAAGCAGAGAAGAGCGTTTGTACTGGCTTCAGGTTGATGACGCTACGAAACGCACTATTATTAAAGCCTGCGCACGCAGAAAAGCGTATGCAATATACAAACAAAATAAAAAGAATGAACAGAGTGAGCAAGGTTATAATGCACAGCAAGATCTGTTTTAGGGCGAAGTAGAATGAAAGTCGAAGAGGTAATAGCAGCTGCTACCAATACTTTCTCTTTACCAGAAGTCTGTGTGAAGTTGAGAGAGGCCATTGATAATCCCACTGTGGATATCGATGTTATTGCCAGTATGATTTCCGCTGATCCTTTGTTGTCTGCAAAAATCTTGCGACTTGCCAATAGCGCCTTATTTCGTTTTCCCAGCCAAGTCGAAACCATCAGTAAAGCGCTCTCTATTCTGGGTATGGAGGCAACGTACAACCTCGTGATGGCAGATGCCGCCAGTCAAATGCGTCAGGCCTTTAAACCCAAAACTATGGACACAGATGCCTTCTGGTACCGTTGTTTGTTCAAAGGCGTTATGGCCAAAGAAACTGCCCGTAAGCTTCGTATACGAGGAACAGAGCGTTTTTTTGTGTTAGGCATTTTGTGTAATCTCAGTGAACTGGTTGTAGCAGCTAATTTTGAAGCTGACTATGTGGCATACATGCAGGACAAAACATTGTATCTGCCGTGGCAGGCGCAGCAACAACACTTTCATTTTTCTTTCCCTTTGGCCAGCAGTCATATATGTAAAGCGTGGGGCCTTCCACTAGGGCTATATGCGCCCCTGTCTAAGGTATTTGATGCAACTGCCAAAGATAGAGACGCCTCCGTCCTTCAATTGGCCATTAAGTTGGTGATGCATCACCAGGATCACGATGAATTTCACAGTTTAAGTTCGCTGGAACCTGAGCTATCTATGTGGCACCATACTGAAGAAGAGCTGTATGATTTAATTGAGTTTTGTCACAAAGAGGCAAAACGCCTTCAACGTTATTTCTAAAAAAATAAGATGAATATCCGGACTTTTTTTGGGGCAGGGCTGTGCCCATTATTATTGTGTTTTTTGTTTTCTGCGTCTGCTATGGGAGCGGGCGGCAGAGAAGACATTATAAAAATGCTGTATGCGGTAGATTTCTCTGATAGTCGCAACGAAGGTGCTGAACCTGGATTCGCCCTAGAAGGAGAGTTTGGATTCATTATGGCAAGCGGCAACACAGATGCAACATCAGTGAAAGGTAAGCTGTTTGCCACGCATGAAACGGCAACCTGGAGCAATCAATATGAAGTTGAGGGCTTGTATACACGCAGTCAGCGAATCAACCAAGACAATGCTAAGCGTACTACAGCGCAAAGGGTGTATGCGTCCAGCCACGCAGATTATAAATTACTAAACCCCGAACAGCGCATTTTCTTGTTTGCCGATTATGAAGACGACCGTTTTAGTGCCTTTGACTATCAGGCGTCTATTGCAACAGGATGGGCCCATGTGAAGTGGCGTGACAATGCCAGTTCTTTTCGCTATAGCATAGGGCCAGGTTTTAATTTTTCAGAGAGAAAAAACGGTGATGGCGACGACAACAGTGGTTTCATTGTTCGGGCCTCGGCGGAATACCTCTACAAGTGGACCTCGGGTGCGAGGCTTAGACAGTTTTTCAGCACAGCGGCTGGTGATGAAAACACCCGCTCTCGGTCTGAAACCTCTATTTCGGCCAACATATTCGATGCCTTGGCCATGAAGCTTTCTCTGAAACTAGACCACAACACCTCGCCTAGGCTTGACGACGCCACACTAAATACGGAAACGTCTGTAGCCTTGGTTTATCAATTCTTTTAGTTGACATGGTCAGGCTGCAGATTACCATAGCGCTCTGACAGCCTTATCTGACTAATTACTGAGCAAAGGAACTATCCTTATTATGAAACGCACCCTGTTATCACTGGCTATCCTCATGGCTACCCCTGTTGTTGCTGAAGAAGCAAAAACGTTCTCTCTTGACGGCGAGTTTGGTTTAATTTTGACCACAGGTAATACTGAAACTACGTCTGTGTCTGCCGGCCTGACTGCCAAACAAGAGCTCGAAAACTGGAGCAACGACTATTTAATTGAGGGACTTTACAAAAAAGAAACGAATCAGGTAAATGGTGAAGACGTTGATCAGGTTTCAGCGCAAAAGTTCTTTGCGTCAGCCCAGGGTAACTACAAATTAGAAAACCCCAATCACCGTCTGTTTGGTTTTGCCTCCTACGAAGACGACCGCTTGGGTGCCTACAAGTACCAGGCCACAATAGCGGCCGGTTGGAACCAAAAAGTATGGCAAAACGACGTAAGTAGTTTTGAATACAGTGTGGGTCCGGGTTATGCGTTCCAGGAAACTAATGAAGGTGAAGATGCAGACAGCTTTATCGTACGTGGTTCTGCTGCTTATCGTTGGAATATTTCTGACACAGCCAAGTTTACTCAAACGCTATCTACAGAAGTGGGTTCTGACAACACTAAATCCAGAGCAGAAACTGCATTAACTGCTAAAATAAACGGCTCATTGTCGATGAAAGTAGCCCTCAAGCTCGACCACAATACGGATGTGCCAGAGACACGTAAGAACCTGGACTCAGAAACTTCAGTCACCTTGGTTTATACCTTCTTCTAATTCCGACTGAGAAGATGATAACGATCCCATCAATGTCTCGATGGGATCCGTTTCTTGAACGGGGCAATAGCCTACAAAAGCTGACGGACTACTTCTTTCATCTTGGGTTCTCCAACATTTGTCAAACACTGAGCAATAACAAAGGTTAATGTCTAAATCTACGGCACTATCGCCCATGAAGTTAGAGGCTAGTTGTCTGAACGCTTCTGTGTTTTTATCTGTTATCGGCCAAGATACTTTTAACACAACTCGTGCTTCACCAGCACCGAGTACACCCGAAAGTGAAGATGAGTGAATTTGTCGATTACCCTCAAATTGTGATTCTAAAAGAAATTCATCAAGCTGTTCAAAGGTGAGCAGAGGTTTATCCTGTGCTGTAAACGTTGCCTGATTCAATAAGGCAGGACCTACCCCAACGTTCTTGATGTCGATAGATAGAAAATATGCTTTATCATCTTTTGCAATGCTGACACGCGTGTCTACCATAGGCCAAACCGACGCATGTTGTTGTGCTCGCATTACCTGAGATTGATCCCAGGCTATAAATAACGCTGCGATAGAGACAACAATGGCTGTAAGCGCAGCGATTGTTTCAAGGTTAAAGAAAGTCTTGTTGGCCACCCAGTTTTCCTTTTCTGACAGTATTGGTGGAGAGTATGAGACGTTTTTAACACAAGGGCCAAAAAATGCGTAGTACAGGACAAAAAGAAGTGACAATTTTTTCTGCAACTCTGCATAGGTTAAAGAGGGTAGTTTATTGTTTTCACACTCAAAAATACGCTAGCATTCATGTATCAAACGTTAATGAGCTTTTTAATGACGATGTATATTCCTCGCAGGGCAGCAGCTGTCGTTTGCCTTGCTTGTTTGCTTTCGCTGTCCTTTCCTGTCTTGGCCCAATCCTCACGTGACTATGAAAAGGCGTTAGAAGCCTTCAATGACAGGAGAATCGAAGAGGCTCTCAGTCATTTATCAAACGCGCTGGAGCAGGACCCTGCCGATTTATCATCCCAGCTGCTGATGGCCACTGTACTGTTTGAACAGGCATCGTACACCGAGGCTGCTGAACTGTATAGACAGGCAATGCGACAGGGTGCCGATCCCAATCTGGCACGTGTTCCGCTCGCCAAAGCAATGCTGGAAAATCGTCAGTTTGAAGGCATTGCTGCACTTCAGACATCACGACTAAGCAAAGAAAATAGCTATCTACTCAATGTGATAAAGGCGTCCGCCTTGGTTCAACTCGACCGGTTAGACGATGCTGAGACCTTGTACCAGTCTGCCGAAAGTATGCAAGTAAATGCCTTTCATACAGCGCTGAATATGGGACACTTTTATATTCGTCGTGGTGAATTGCAGCGCGCAGAGGCGTATCTGAATGTTGCACGTGAGCAATCTCCTGACGCTTTGTCAGTCGCTCAGCTTCACGGGCGATATTTATTGGCAACGGGTGATGCTGACGCTGCTCTAACTATACTGCAACGCGCTGCTGACGCTGCACCACAAAATCCTTTACTTGCTCGCAGCTTGGCAAGTGCATTTATTACTTTGAATCAGTTCGAGGAGGCGAAATCCTGGGTAAATCGTATTGTTAAGCTTGCCCCAGATGCACCTCATACCGCTATGCTGCGGGGAGTGTTCGCGTTACAGCAGGATAGTCAGAATAGACAAAATAACATTTTTCTTAAAGTCCTCGATGAGCTTAGTCAGGTCACATTAGATCCAGTCATTACTGAACGAGAAGTAAAAACGGCTGACGCGCTACTTGCCTTAACGGCAAACAATTTCGACTCAGCACAACAATTGCTGGAACGCATGATCGAGCTGTATCCAGACGACACAACAGCCTTGGTATTACTGGCCGAAACATACGTTAAGCTTAACTACCATGGCAGAGCGCTTGAACTTTTGGACAGGCGAAGACATAAATTCAACAACGATATTCCTGTGAATATTTTGCTGTGCGAGCTATTTATTCATCAAAAGCGCATTCATCGATGTGATTCGCTCCTGACACTGTTATCCATGCGGTTTACCAATGAGCCCACTATTGAGCTGATGAAAGTAAATGTAATGACGGCCAGAGGTCGACATGCTGATGCGTTGACCTTGTTTAACAATGCATTCCCCAGCCCAACTGAGCCCTCTTTATTACACAAAAAAGCCCAGTTGATGGTGAATGCTCACGTATATCCAGAGGCACTCAGCACTTTTGAATATCTGTTAGACGCAGCTCCAAATGACCTCGAAGTTATAATCGATAAGGCTAAGTTACACATTCAACTGGAAGAGTATGCTGTGGCAGAAGAGTTGCTACTCAGGGCCGAAAAACTGGCACCAGAGTTATTGGCCGTTCAGGTTGCTCTCGCTCATTTGCACGTAGAAAAAGGCGAAGCTGCTCGTGCGGAAAGTCTACTGCGTGCGTTACCCGTTGATTCGCTGACTGAGGCGAGTCGTCTCTTGCTAGGCAGAGCACTTTTGATGCAGGGTGACTATAAGCAAGCTGAGAATATTCTTAACCCTATGGAAGATTCATCCTTTAGCGCCGCTGACCTGCTGGTAGAAGTATTTACAGCACAAGCCAATTATTCTTCAGCGTTGGCAATCGTTGAGAGGCAACTTCGCAAGAATCGATTATCAGACAAATACATTAAAAAACGAGCCAGCTTGTTATTGGCATTTGGCGACAAAGACCAGGCTAAAAGGGAGTTGGCTAAGCTTTATGGTATCTGGTTGCAGGAGCCCGAAAAACTGGTCAACCTAGCAAAGTTACAAATAGACGCAGAGGATAACGAGGGGGCACTACGTTCCTTGAAAAAAGCACTCGACGTAAATCCAGAATTGACTGACGGTTTGGTTGAACTTGCCAGAGTATTGTTGAAAGAGGGTAATATTACTGATGCGAAGTTACAGGCTAATGCCCTAAAAATGCAACAACCCGACTCGGCAATTAGTCTGATAGTTTCCGGCGAGGTAGCAGAAGCAGAGGGTAACCTAACACTGGCTAATAGTATGTTTATTAAGGCATTGCAGTCTGAGCCCAGTAATTACGTTGCTGCTTCGAAGTTATTTGACCAGGCAATGAAAGGGGTGAATGAAGAAGGGTTTATCACACTCATGCAATCTCATTTGAATGCGTTTTCTGATGCGCATTTTCAGCGTAATCTTTTGGCTGACTATTATTTCTATAACGCCAATTTAAACGAGGCAAAACCTCTTTATGTTGCACTTATTGATGCCGGTTTTGAACAGAATAGGAATGCCATTATCAATAACATGGCTGCTATTTTAACTGAGCAAAATACTGATCTTGATTTTGCCAGTGAGCTTATTGAAGAAGCGCTGTCCAATGCGCCAAACAACCCTGCATTCCTCGACACAAAAGGGTGGCTATTGGCTTCTCAAGGGCAGCCTGAACAGGGGTTAAGAATATTGCGTCAGGCATTTGCACGAAACACCAATAATGCATCGGTGCGTTATCATCTCGCTCATACGCTTAAACAACTTGGTCAGAATAAAGAGGCCAAAGAACAACTGAGAAGCGCGCTGGCACTTAACACCCCATTTTTAGGGATAGAAAATGCCCGGCGCTTATGTTCAGAACTTAATTGCGATGGGTAGACGAATTAATGAAGGATCCGCGTTTTAATTGTTCCGTCAATTTTAAGTAGTTGCTCGAACGCATCGTCCGCGTGATCGGCTTCAACGTCTACCACTACATAACCAATCTCAGCACTGGTTTGTAGGTATTGTGCTGCAATGTTGATGTTCTTCTCGGCAAAGGCCTGGTTGATTTGTGTGAGTACGCCAGGGCGATTCTTATGGATATGTAACAATCGCGAACGACCGGTATGCTCCGGTAAAGAAACCTCGGGGAAATTAACTGCAGACAGCGTCGAACCATTATCACTGTACTTAGTCAGTTTTCCTGCCACTTCAACACCAATGTTTTCTTGCGCTTCCTGTGTACTGCCACCGACATGCGGCGTCAGAATGACATTGTCAAAACGACGTAGTGGTGATTCAAATTCTTCGTCATTGCCTTTGGGCTCTACAGGAAATACATCGATTGCTGCTCCGCTTATATGGCCACTGTCTAACGCACTTTCTAATGCTGGAATATCGATAATGGTGCCACGTGCAGCATTTATGAGAATGCTACCAGGCTTCATTGCTTTTAACGCTTTCGCATTAATCATATTTTGCGTTTGAGGGGTTTCCGGTACATGAAGTGACACCACATCAGAGGTGGCCAAGAGTGTTTCAAGGCTCTTAATTTGTGTGGCATTACCAAGCACTAGTTTATCTTCGATATCGTAAAACTGAACGCGCATGCCCAGGTGCTCGGCCAGAATACTCAACTGAGTACCAATATGGCCATAACCAATAATGCCCAACACTTTTCCACGTGCTTCAAAAGAGCCCACTGCACTTTTAAGCCATTCGCCGCGATGTGCTTTTGCATTTTTAAGTGGAATACCGCGCAGCAACAAAATAATTTGGCCTAGCACTAGTTCAGCCACAGAACGTGTATTTGAAAAAGGTGCGTTAAATACCGGGATACCTCTGGCTTGAGTAGCGTTAAGGTCAACCTGATTGGTGCCAATACAAAAACAGCCTACGGCGACCAATTTGCTCGCTGCATCAACCACGTTTTGTGTCAACTGGGTACGTGAACGAATGCCTACGAAGTGCACATCACTGATTTTCTCAATGAGCTCGTTTTCTGGCAAAGATGTCTTAAGGTATTCAATATTATGGTAACCATTGGCCTGTAAGGTTTCTACTGCGCTCTTGTGCACACCTTCCAACAGGAGAATTTTAATTTTGTCTTTGGGTAAAGAAACTTTAGTCATGAATACACTCGTATTTTTGGGACATCTGGACGGCTAAACGGAGAACAGAAGTTACCAGATCTCGTGATGTAACAAAAGCGAATTTTCTGACTTATTAAAAAATAGTTGAACAAAAAATGGGTGACTGAGAGAGGTTTATGACGTTGAGTAATGAAATCGACCTCAATGAGCCAGGGTAGGCTTGATTACCACGCTGTGAACCCATCCCTGGGCGCTCCGCCTCGGCATCCACGCCTCGGAGAGGTAATCAAGCCCACCCCACCTCATTAAGGCCTTTCTCAGTAGTTTTATTCCAACTGTTTAATACTTCACAATACCGCTCTCACTGGCAGTCAGTACAATATCCGCTCCGCGATGGGCGAACAGGCCGTTGGTTACTACACCCGCAATGGCATTAATGTCTGACTCAAGTTTTTTAGGGTCCAAAATGCGCATGTTGTGAACATCTAGGATCACGTTGCCATTATCTGTGATCACTCCCTGGCGATATTCAGGATCGCCGCCAAGCTCTACCAGCTTTCTGGCAACGTAAGAACGGGCCATTGGAATAACTTCTACAGGCAATGGAAAACGGCCTAGAACATCTACACGTTTACTGTCGTCAACAATACATACAAATGTCTCCGCGACGGCAGCGACGATTTTTTCTCTGGTAAGTGCAGCACCACCACCCTTTATCATATGCTTGTGCTCTGTTACCTCATCCGCGCCGTCCACATAAATGTCCAGTTCACTGACGTCATTGAGATCAAAAACTTCAATCCCGATGGCTTTGAGTTTTGCCGTAGATGATTCAGACGCAGAAACGGCACCTTTTATACGGTCAACATATGGTGCCAGAGCCTCAATGAAACAGCCTACCGTACTACCAGACCCTACACCTATGATGCAGTCGTCTTTGACATAGTCGAGGGCGGCTTTTGCCACAGCCTGTTTTTTCGCGTTTTGATCCATAGTATCTCCGTAGGGCAGTGTGAATTATATTATCTGTTCTGGCGTGACCACGTAATCGAGCGGTATGTCCCAGGGTTCAGCGGGTAGGGTATTATCGTAGTATTGGCATTCATGCGCCACCCCTATGAAGATGGCTTTTTTATTTTTATCTCTTATTGCGGCTAAGGTTCTGTCGTAAAACCCTCCGCCCATACCAAGACGATTTTTGTGTTGGTCGAAAGCGACAAGGGGCATCAGGATCACATCCAGTTCAGCCAAGGTAACTAAGGTATTGCAAGCCAAAGCGGGTTCTTCAATATGGAATCTATTTTTAGTCATTTGTGTCATGGGGGAATACCCCTGAAAAAGCAAATAGCCTTGACTAAAGGGGTGCAATACGGGCAATGCCGTCATTTTTTTCTGTTGCCAACACCAAGTTATAAAAGGCGTAAGGTTTATTTCCCCCCGATGCGCCAAATAAACACTCACCGTGCGGGCGTGCTGAATGATTTTACTGCTCTGTAATTGCTGGCAAAGTGCCGTTGCAGCCTGATGTTGCGCGGTGGCAGATAATGCCGCGCGTGCTGCCTTAAAGTGCTTTCTTAGGTGTTGTCTATTAGTGTGAGACATAGTGGCGAAAACAGGTGGCAGCAGCGCGTTTTGCAGACGTTATCGTGCGTAGGTGTCGATAAACAGTTGCGTTAATCGTGGGTGGTCAACACGAACGGCAACTTTCACCTTCTGTGCGTTCAGCCACAGCGGACTAGCTGTAGTGCCCTCAGGGGCCACAGAAGTTTGCCCGCGGTTCAATTCGTCAGTTGAAATGCGAATATGTCCCTCTGTGAACTCAAATAAGTCAGGTTCAATTAAATGGGCAAGCGGAAAGGCATCGTGGAAAAAGCACACGCGGTCACTACGACCCTGCGAGTAGAAGTCAATATAAAATTGTGATGAGCGCTGAACGAAGCCACCAAGTACGGGGTTTTTTTCAGCAAGAATATCGACAAATGCAGGATCAAATGGAACGGCATTGGTAACATCCAGGCCGAACATGTGAATATCCCAGTCGGCTGAAAATACTATATCGGCAGCGTGTGCATCATTCCAGATGTTTGCCTCAGCAACAGGGGTCACATTGCCTTTTACAAATGCCGCACCGCCCATAATATTAACGCCTTTGATGAGCTTCGGCAGCTCGGGTTCGAGGCGCAAGGCTAGCGCTAAATTGCCCAAAGGACCTACTGCAACCAGTGTTATTTCCCCAGGGTATTGTCTCGCCATGTCCACAATGAACTGGGCAGAAGAGCGCGGATCTAGCTCACCTTTGGGCGCAGGATGATTGATATCGCCAAAGCCGTCATCTCCGTGAACAAAATGGGCATAGCTTGACTCAGGCCCCACCCATGGCATCCCCACACCTTTGGTAACAGGGATGTCCATTTTTGCCAATTCACACAACGCTAGTGCATTTTGTGCTGACATACTAACAGGCACGTTGCCATATACCGTTGTGAGTCCAAGCACTTCAATATCGGGAGATTGAAATGCAAAAAAGATAGCCATCGCATCATCGATGCCCGGATCCGTGTCCAATATAATCTTGTGGGTCATGAGTTACCTTCTTTTTGTAAAAAAGCGTCGACTTCGCTTTGGTTGGGTATAGATTGTGCGGCACCCGCGCGCGTGACAGAGATAGCAGAAGCGGCACAGCCTCGTTGCAGTGCCTGCTGACTATCGATGTTTTGACTATACGCAGCAAGGAAAAAGCCGATAAAAGTGTCTCCAGCGGCGGTGGTGTCTACTGCGTCTACAGTGAAGGCATCCACCTCAACGAGCTGACCTTGGCTAAGCATGCATACGCCTTGTTTTCCTAACGTCAGGATAATATCTTTGTTTGGCCACTGTTGCTTACAATAATCCAAAATCCCTGCTTTATCGTCGCATCCAGTTAGCATGGCGCCTTCAACTTCATTCACTATCAATAAATCAATATCGTTAAGTGGTAGCTCCTTCACAGCGTCTGTCATTGGGGCAGGGTTGAAAGCGACACGAACGCCACGTTGTTTTGCGATGGCGATGGCACTCTCTAAGGCACTGGTTTCATTTTGCAGTAATAACCAATCATCCTTACTGGCGGTGGCTAATGCCTGCTCGATGTCTCTAGAGGCGATAGTTTGGTTAGCACCACCAAACAGCACAATAGCGTTTTCACCTTCTGGCGTGACCTGAATAATGGCATGGCCAGAGGGTGTTTCTTCTAACGCAATATGTTCGCAGTCAACACCGTAGCGTGTCAGCATGGAAACATACTGATTATCGCTTTTGCAAAGCTTTCCTATATGTTTAACGCTGGCGCCCGCTCTAGCGAGGGCGACAGACTGATTGGCGCCTTTGCCACCTAGCAATTGTTGATAAGCAGTAGATGCCATGGTTTCGCCAGGCTGAACAAAATGGTCAACCTGATAAACGTGGTCAATATTGACTGATCCTAAATTATAAATGGTCATAATCTATCCAATAGGGTGTTTCCCAAAGTGCCGCTGTTCATTGTTCGCCCGTGAACCGAAAAGTTCAGGGCGGAAGCCTCTTCGCCACCGTAGGCTTCTCAGTACGCGCTGAGCTTGCACAATAGCAGCGTGTCAGCTTCCTTGGTTTAAAGCATCGGCCAGGGACATGAATGAACTGGCTAACACCTCAGGAAACATAAACTTGTAGACCAAGGGCGTCAGGGTATATGAAACGCCCGTGTTCGTGAAGTAGATCATAGCACTTAACTTAGGTAGCATGACGTCAAAAGCGATTAAGAGTATTGGTGTGATTAAAAAACAAACCTATGAAGACGTTGCTGCCGTATTAAAACAGCACAATGTTATTGCAGACCCTGCGGAGATTCATGGAATCTTATGTGGATTACTGAGTGGTGGCATGGGCCATGCACAAAACGACTGGGTCAATGTTCTGCAAGACACTTGTAATGAAGAGGGCACGTTTAATGAACAAACCCTGTTCACGCTAACGCAGGTGTTTAATGAATGTTGTCAGGATTTAATTGAAGGTCAGTTTGGATTAAATTTGTTGCTGCCCAACGACGAGGCAAGTCTAAATGTCCGAGGTGTGGCCCTTATTGAATGGGTACAGGGGTTTATGCTGGGGTTTGGCATGCAGCAAAATGACCTTACCGGCTGCTCTGATGAAGTAAAAGAAGTGATGGCCGATTTTTCTGACATCGCGCGTATGGAAGAGCCGATGGAAGAAGATGAAGAGTCAGAACGTGCACTTCAGGAAGTGATTGAATACGTGCGCATGTCAGCAATGTTTTGCTTTAGTGAATTGGGCAAATCACTACTGGATGATGCACCTTCACCCTCGGTACATTAATGCATGATTACGCAAGAAGAATATGTCACTCGCCAATCTCGTTTATTGGCTAAATGTTTGCCCAATAGCATTCTTATTATTCGCAGTGCGTCTGAGTTGACTCGCAGCAGAGATACAGAGTTTCCATTCAGGCAGGACAGCGACTTTTTTTACCTGACGGGTTTTAACGAGCCCGACAGCTGGTTAATTTTGTCTAATCGCAACGATACAGACGCGCCGTTTCGTGCCATGTCAGTCAGGCCTACCGACAGGCATGCTGAAATTTGGCATGGGCGTCGACTGGGTGTAGATAGGGCTCAGGAATCGTTTATGTTGGATATGTGCTTTTCCAATGATGACCTTCCTGAAGCTTTGCTAACGTTGGTAGATGGCCACGAGCATGTGTATCTCTCATTGGGGCATCACCCCCAAAGTGATGAACTGGTGCCCGACGTTGTCGCCCAACTCAAAGCGTCTAGAACGGCAGTCGCACCCACAGCGTTTATTGACTGGCAGCCGATTGTACATGAGATGCGCTTGTTTAAGTCCTGTGCTGAAATTGCCATTATGAAACAAGCCGCAAAGATTTCTGTTGAGGCGCATAAGCGTGCGATGACCGCTTCACAACCGGGTAAATTTGAGTACCAGTTGGCGGCAGATATGCACCATACATTTGCTTCGCAAGGTGCGCTGGCGCCTGCCTACAACACAATAGTCGGAAGCGGTGAAAACGCCTGTATTTTGCACTACACAGAAAACCGCGATGCGATGAAAGACGGTGACTTGGTACTCATTGATGCGGGCGCAGAGCTCGACGGCTATGCCAGCGATATCACCCGCACGTTCCCGATAAATGGAACGTTTAGTAAAGCACAGAAAGCCCTGTACGAGCTGGTACTGCAATCGCAGGAAAGCGCTCTGTCACTGCTGGTTGCTGGCAACACTATTAACGACGCGAATGAAGAGGTTGTAGAGATTTTGACCACAGGACTTGTTGAACTGGGTATTCTGTCTGGAGAGGTCAATCAACTCATTGCAGATAAAGCTTATCGACGCTTTTACATGCACGGACTTGGCCATTGGCTAGGTCTGGATGTTCACGATGTGGGCGACTACAAGTCACAAGGTAAAGACAGACCTCTGCAACCAGGTATGGTATTAACGGTAGAGCCCGGCCTGTATATTCCTGATGAAGAAGACATTCCCGATGAATACCGCGGTATTGGCATAAGAATAGAAGACAACATTGTTATTACCGCAAACGGCAATGACATCATCACTGAGGATGCGCCGAAAACGATTGCTGCAATAGAAAGCCTTATGCAGGGCTCTGAATGAGCCAGGGCCTGCAAAACTATGATATAGCCATTATTGGCGGAGGAGCCACTGGATGTGCCATGGCCCTTGGACTGCAGCGTCATACCCGCTTAAATGTAGTATTGATTGATGCCGGTGAACCCCCTAATCCTCATAGTGAACAAGCCGGTTTTGACCAACGAACCATCGCTCTTTCTGATCAAAGCTTACGCATTCTGCAAGCACTCGGATGTAGTCTGAATAAGATGGTTAGCGCACCCATTGAACATATTCACGTTAGTGATAAAGGGCATGCTGGTCAGGTGTTGCTTCACGCAAACGACTATGGCATCGAAGCGTTTGGTTTGGTGGTGTCGTTGGCACAATTGGGTCAGCAGCTTTATCAATCACTCGATCTTACTGCTGATCGCCTGACCTACCTGAACAGAACTGAGGTTACAGAGATAGTGCGTACTCAGGAACATTGCCAATTCACATTAAGTAGCGGCAAGACGCTAACTAGTAAGTTACTGATTATGGCTGATGGTGGTCGTTCAACTCTGGCTGAGCAGTTAGGCTTTAGGCGAACGCACAATCATTATGAACAAACGGCTATCACGCTTTCTCTGGAGACCAGTGAGCCGCACAGAGGGTGGGCGTATGAACGCTTTACTGATTCTGGGCCTTTGGCTTTATTGCCGCTAGAATCACACCGGTTTGGTGTGGTGTGGACAGTCCTCTCTGATGAGGCAGAGTATTGGTTAACGCAAAGCGATAAGCAGGTTATCAATCATCTTCAGGCGCAATTTGGGTATCGCTGCGGGATGATTAAACGCATCAGTGAGAGAGCCTCTTATCCACTGGCGCTTCGTCAACTGGACTCGGTGTTTCAACACCGTTGTGTGGCAATAGGCAATGCAGCACAAACTTTACATCCTATTGCGGGGCAGGGCGTGAATTTAGGGTTTCGCGATGTGAGTGACTTGTTGTCAGTGGTAAAGGAACATGCCCAGGACGCTGGCCTATACAGTGTTCTTCGGGCGTACCAGCAAAAACGTCATGTCGACAAAACTCGCACTGTATTTATGACCGATGCGTTAGTGCGCCTTTTCTCGAATCAACATTTACCGCTGGTCATGGGCCGCAATATTGGTCTGACCGGGCTGAACTTCCTGCCAAATGCAAAAAAAGCATTTGCGCACAACGCTATGGGTAAATCACATGCAGCACTTTGATATTAGTATTGTGGGTGCCGGTATGGTTGGCTTGGCCCTGGCTCGCGCGCTCGCGCCACTGAACAAACGCATTGCACTTATTGGGGCTGAACCTTTGACTCAATCGCTGCCTACTGAGCCCACGCTTCGGGTGTCAGCAATCAATTTACACAACCAAAGTCAGCTTGAAGCGCTCAATGTTTGGCAGCATCTAGACACTACCCGTACATGCACTTATGACGATATGTTGGTATGGGAAGCGCGCAGTTTTGGTAAAATTACGTTTACTGCCAGTGAAGCAAATGCAAGTCATTTGGGTACCATTGTGGAAAACCAAGCACTGGTAAATGCACTGGCAAAAGAAGTGTTAACACAGAGTAATGTGCAGGTGTTTGACGCTGTTAGTATTGACAAGCTGTCGCTGGGTGAAAAGCAGCATGCGATTGTGTTGAGTGACGAACAAATGCTGTCGACCGATTTTATTGTTGGAGCAGACGGTGGCCAGTCTCTGGTTCGAAAAATCGCCAATTTTCCACTGACGTTTCGCGATTATGGCCAGCAGGCCATAGTGGCAACCATCAAGACTACTTTACCCCATGAAAACTGTGCCCGACAGGTATTTACCGAACATGGTCCGCTGGCGTTGTTACCTTTGGGCGACCCGCATTTATGCTCTATTGTCTGGTCTCAAACCACTAAAGTTAGTGAAGCACTGCTGGTACTGGACGAAGACGCGTTTAACAAGGCCCTTATGGTAACCAGTGATCAGGTGTTAGGTAAGATTCGCCTTGCCAGTGAAAGAAGGGCGTTTCCGCTAAAAATGCAGTACGCACGCAAATGGCTCGACAATAATCTGGTGCTGTGTGGCGATGCTGCGCATACCATTCACCCTTTGGCTGGACAGGGCGTCAATCTCGGTTTTGGTGACGTGTGGCATTTGGCCGATTATTTGCTACAAAACGGCGATCTTCGCCAGTACGAACGTTCACGCAAAACCCATGCAGTAAAGACTATTGCTGCAATGGAAGGCTTCCATCAGCTCTTTACAGGCAGTCATCCGCTTAAAAAGCTTATTCGCAGCAGTGGTTTGTCATTAGTGAACAAGCAAGATCTATTGAAAGGGTCGCTGTTGTCACAAGCGTTAGGGGTGTAGCGCCGCCACCATAACTACCTACTTGGTTAATTCAATGATAGACACAATAGGCTCTTGGGTAACTGTAGCAACGCCGGTATCAGTTGATGACCAATTTGATAGAAGGGTCAAGTTTAGCAAGCCGTGCAGATGATGGGTGTACTACGCTGACTATTAATCACGCGGTAGAGAAAACACCTGTAGCATGCTGGTAAAGCGTGTTTCTGGTTATTTGTCTCGCATTTGGATAAGAATGTGAAACTGATTGATATACTCAAGCTCCCTGAAACTGGGTGGCGCAGTTTGTGTCATGGATGACGTAAGCGCGTTAAACCAACTCTGGCGTTGCATGTCTTCCAGTATGGTGTTGTTGGCGCCTACCTCGATATCAAAACCTCGGATCTCGCAAAATGTGGTTTTGCAGATCACGGCATCCAGTTTTACGTGATGACCCAATTCATGCAGTGTGTAAAAGTCTTGGATTTGATTTTCAAAGTAGGGCGCCCAAGATTCATCGCGTTTATCCCTGATGTATTTTGCGAAGAATGTTTTAATTGAAAATTCGTGGCTGAGCATGGCACTTTTAAACGGCTCTGGAAGATTATTGTGGATGATACTGTTGTCAAAAGAATCTGGCTGCTGCAACCCCGCTTCTTGCATAAGAGCATAAGCTTCGTCTATTTTCCGGTAAGCGTTTTGCAATTGTCCTTTCACAACAAGCAACTGTGCATTTAATTGTTCTATCTTTTCGTTTTCCTCGAGCGCTCCAGAATCCTCGTGATTTTCAGACATCACATCTTGGATACAGGATTTGGTAATAGCGGGAGGCGCAATGTTGGCATGAGATGGGGACTGCGATACATGTTGAGTTGCAATAGGTAAAGGCTCGAGGTGCGATGAAAAACTCCATCTACCCGCAAAGAATGCTGCAGTTATGGCACACAGTGCGACCAATGTCAGACTGATTTTGTTCATTATACTTCCTTGTACACTTTGATATCGACACACCAAAATTAACGGTTGTAGTTAGATTCGTCAATCCATAGCATCGTATGCAACAGCCAGTTTGAACTGTTATCTTGCTTATTTGGCATGTACTCTTTAACTTCACGGAATTTTGCAGGTTGCATAATAATGAATAAAAGAACGTTCCTGAAACTCTCAGCCCTAGGAATGGCGGCGGCTTCTGTACCTACAGTTGCTTTGTCGGCACCGGTAGCGAAAAAAGACAGTAAATTGCCGGCAGTCGATATGAATGTCTCACCGATCTCTGTAAAAGAGAGGTTAGGACGTATCCAAAAAGCGCAAGCAGTAATGGCCGAGCAAGACATTAGTGCCATAGTGCTAGAGCCTGGTCCTGCGATGGACTATTTTACTGGCATTCAGTGGTGGCGCAGTGAACGGCTGGTTTCTGTGGTGATCCCCCGACAAGGTGACATCGCCATTATCTGCCCTTTCTTTGAAGAATCCAGCATCAGAGAGCTACTCGTATTTGGTGACGATGTTAGATTATGGCAGGAAGACGAAAACCCGTATCAGCGGGTAAAAGAAGTGTTAGCTGATAGGGGAGTTAACAGCGGTAAGTTAGGCTTTGAGAGCAGCGTGAGGTTTTTCGTTCTCGACGGCATTATGTCGCTATTGCCTACTATGTCATACACCAGCGCAGAGCCCGTGACGCTAGCCTGTAGAATGTTTAAATCGCCACATGAAATTGCCCTGATGCACAAAGCCAGTGAGGTTACTCTTCGTGCTTATGAGTATTTATATAGTGTACTTGAAGCAGGCATGACCCAAGCGGATGTGAAAAGTGTGTTGGTATCTACTCAGAGTGCGCTAGGAGGTGGCGGGGCTTGGGGTATGGCCTTGTTTGACGAAGCAAGTGCTTACCCACACGGTACAAAAAAATCGCATACCTTGAAAGAAGGATCGATCATATTAATGGATTGTGGTTGTAACGTGCATGGCTATCGCTCTGATATAAGCAGAACTTTGGTGTTTGGTGAACCCAGCAAACAACATCGTCGGGTGTGGGATACCGTCAGGCAAGGGCAGCAAATTGCCTTTGAGGCCGCTCAGGTCGGTACGCCCGCAGGCCGCATTGATGATTTGGTCAGGCAATTTTACGAAAGAAGTGGGTTTGGCCCAGATTACAAACTACCCGGTTTGTCGCACAGAACAGGCCATGGAATTGGTATGGAGGGCCATGAGCCCATCAATTTTGTAAGGGGAGAAAAGACCAAGCTTGCTAAAGGCATGTGCTTGTCAAATGAGCCGGGTATTTATCTTCCGGGCGAGTTTGGCGTAAGGATAGAAGACTGTATCTACATGGGGGAACGTCAGGCACATTGGTTTACCGAACCGCCCGTTTCCATTGACCAACCACTTGGAAAACTTGCGACGTTAAAGGTGTAACGGCCAGCAATCAGAGGCAAATATGGACGAACAGGGCAAGCAACAATTCAAGATGCGTGGTGAAGCCATGACGCGCATCGAGATTTTCGTGGCAGCGGCGTTTGCTTTTGCCATCACTATGCTGATTATTTCACTGGATGACATGCCGCGAAACATGGACGAGTTTAAAATGGCCATTAGGAATATTCCCAGCTTTCTGATGAGCAGTGCTCTCATTATTTATGTGTGGCATATTCATGCTAACTGGTCACGTCATTACGGCCTGGAAGATCGTATGACTGTGTTTCTTAGCAGTGTGTTGATTTGCATAGTCCTGATTTTCATGTACCCGCTAAGACTGATGATGCAGGGGTTGTTTTTTATAGTGTCTGACGGCTACTTTCCGTTGGGTATAGAACTTGATGGCTATGACAATTTAAGAATGATGTTTTTGTTCTATGCTATCGGCTTCTTGGCGTTAACGGTGAACTTTTGGGCCCTGTATGCTTATGCCCGACATTTACGTGTAAAGTTGGCTCTCAGCGAACTTGAGCTCAAGTATACCCGCGAGAACGAGATTAGCTGGTTGCTCAACTGTGTTATTAGTGCGGCTGTGATTACGGTAATGGTGTTCATTCCTGACAACCTGCTCATCTATTCGCCGCACCTTTTCTTTCTGCTATTCACGACCAGCTATATCGTTAAAAAACTGAATGTGATTAAGGCTTAATCAATAGCAGCCACCAGTTTGCTAACGATGTTGTCAATACTGGCTGCTGCTTCGGTAATATTAGCTGCCAGCATATACGCAGGTGTCGAGAATACCTTATAGGTTTCATCGTAAACCACGCCGTCTACGCTTGAATCAACATGGCTGGCACCCATAGCATTAAGCGCTTCGGCTGTACTTGCATCTGTTCCTATAGTGAGTTTCACACCCTGAGGATACACGGCAGGGATAATGGCAGGGGCGATACAGGCATAGGCCGCCGGTTTGCCAGCATCGGCAAAGGCTTTACAGGCGGCGAGTACATCTTCATTCACCTCACTGTCTTTACCATGTACTGCAAACGTGCATAGGTTCTTGGCTGCGCCAAAACCGCCCGGAAGCATAAGGGCGTCAAACTCATCTGCATTAAGCTCGGCCACATTTTGAATATCACCGCGCGCAATTCGGGCTGCTTCAACCAGCACATTGCGTGTATCGCTTTCGTCTACTTCGCCTGTGAGGTGATTCACCACATGCAACTGGTTGATATCGGGGGCGAAACAGCTGTACTTCACACCCGCTCTTTCCAGGGCCAACAATGTTAGTACCGATTCGTGAATTTCAGCACCATCGAATACCCCAGAACCGCTTAAAATAACCGCTACCTTTTTCATAAATGCTCCTTAAAAACGAATTTATTGATTCCATGGCATACGTGCCATGAGCAAAGCCAGACCACAGGTGCCTGTGGCACCGGTTACAAATAATCCCACGCCCAACAATCCAGTAAACCATAACCACTGCATTGAAACCGTAGCGGCTAGCAGTGTACTAATCAATACACCCGCTCCGACTGTGAGTTGCACCTGACGGTCGAGCGTTAAGCCTTTAGGTTGCCCTTTTACTACGTGAAGCCCAGCTTCCTGCCAGCCATTGATGCCGCCTTTAAGGTTGTGAAAGCGTAAATGTGCATAACGGATTTGCAATTGCTTAATGGCCTTTTCGGCCCGAATGCCCTTTTGACAGTACACTACCACGTCGCTGATGCCATCGGCGATCATAAACTTGTCGAGCTTGCTGAGTGCCGCCAAGGTTGAACCTTCAATGTGCGCAGTCGCGTGTTCTGCCGGTTCGCGTACATCAATGAAGAGTGTCGTCGGCTGGTTTACCAGAGAATATGTATCATGCGGAGCAATGGTATTCACTGCGCAACCTCCTTACTTTTTTTAAATCGAACTGTTTAGTCGCCCATCAGTCGCCGGGCCAAAAACGCGGTTAAGGTATCCAACGCGGCCTGTTGCAGTGACGGCGCATTTTGCTGACGCTGAAACAGTCCGATATGAATGTAACCCAAAGCGGGCAAATGTTTATGCCTGAGTATTTGTAAGTTTTCAGGCACGCTGCGCTTTGCCAGTGCAGTAATGCCTAACCCTTGCTGCATGGCCACAGTCAACCCACCCAAATCCGAGTTAGTGTAGGCAATACGCCAAGGCACAGTTTGTTGTTTGAGACGGCTAATCACCCGTGAACGATAGACACATCCATCGGCGGCTAACACCAGATCAACTTGTTTAGACGTAGGTAGGTGGTTAGCGTCACCCACCCAGACTAACTGGTCACTGACCCAATGCTGGGCTTGAGCTACATTTTTGTCTTCGACCAACGCCAATACAAGGTCGTACTTATCTCGGTTTGCTTCTTCCAACAGGTTTCTGCTCAATGCAGAGGTGACATCCAGAGAGACATCAGGATATTGCAAAGCAAACTCGCCAATTAACGAAGGTAATAGTAAAGACGCAAACTCACTGGGAATACCCAAACGTATTCGTCCTCGGAGGCCCGCGTCGCTCATATGCACAAATACCTCGTCATTCAGGGCTAACATTCGCTGGGCCTGGCTGTACAACCAGTTACCGTCTGACGTCGGAATATAACGTTGCCCCTTTTTTTCGAAAAGGCGTTTGTCTAACTGTTCTTCCAGCTTTTTTATTTGCAAGCTGATGGCCGGTTGCGAGCGACCTAAAATATCGCCAGCTTTGGCAAAGCCACCTTGTTGAATAATGGTCACGAAGGTGCGCAGTGTGTCTAAGGAAAGCTGTCTCAATTGATTTGTAAATTTAATTTAATGAGTATTAATACATAAGAATTGTAAATGTATTTATAACAATTTCAAATTTGTTGTTTAGTCACACTGTTTCTATACTTTTGAAGTTTTTTAAATCCTACAATATCACACAGGCGACCCTATGAGCACTGAGCAAAATCAGCGTACCGCACTCTATCAGGAACACGTCAACCTAAATGCCAAGCTAGTCGACTTTTTTGGTTGGGACATGCCCATAAATTACGGCTCTCAAATTGAAGAGCACAATGCCGTTCGTCAAGACGCTGGCATGTTCGACGTGTCACATATGACCATTGTTGATGTGATTGGTGAAGATGCCCAAGCCTATCTACGCAAATTACTGGCTAATGATGTGCTAAAGCTTCAGGACAAAGGTAAAGCGTTGTACAGCGGCATGCTTAATGAAGACGGCGGTGTGGTAGACGACCTGATCGTGTATTTCTTTGAAGAAACGAATTACCGCTTGGTGGTGAACTCTGCCACCCGTGAAAAAGACATCAACTGGTTAAACAAGGTTGCAGAAGGCTTTAACGTTAACATTAACGAGCGCGACGAGTTTGCCATGATCGCCGTTCAGGGCCCTAACGCCAAAGAAAAAGCCGCTACAGTATTCAGTGCCGCACAAAAAGAGGCCGTGGCAGGCATGAAGCCGTTTTACGGTGTTCAGGCAGAAGACTTGTTTATCGCTACTACAGGTTATACCGGTGAGGCCGGCTATGAAATTATTGTGCCCGTAGGGTCTGCCCCTGGGTTGTGGCAACAACTGCTCAAGGCAGGCGTTGCACCTTGTGGATTGGGGGCCCGTGACACGCTACGTCTGGAAGCGGGCATGAACCTGTATGGTCAAGATATGGACGAGACAGTCTCACCACTGGCAGCCAATATGGGCTGGACTATTACTTGGGAGCCCAGTGATCGCGACTTCATGGGCCGAGCAGCACTAGAAAAACAAAAAGCAGAAGGCACCCAAAAGCTGGTAGGCCTAGTAATGACCGAAAAAGGTGTATTACGTGCCGGTCAGAATGTTCGTTGTGACGCCGGCGAAGGCATCATCACCTCAGGAACGTTTTCCCCAACCTTAGGCCATGCTATTGCCTTTGCTCGTGTGCCTGCCAATGTGGGTGATACGGTTGAAGTGGAAATGCGTAAGAAGTGGGTTACAGTAAAAGTAGTCAAGCCAAGCTTCGTTCGCAACGGCAAGTCTGTATTGTCTTAATCAATTTTTAACAGCAAGGAAAAAATCATGAGCAACATCCCATCTGATTTACGTTATGCCTCTACACACGAATGGGTTCGTCCCGAGGGCGACGGTGTATTTACGGTTGGTATTACTGATCACGCACAAGACCTGTTGGGTGACATGGTGTTTGTTGAATTACCTGACGTAGGCGATGCCGTTAGTACGGGTGACGATATTGTTGTGGCAGAGTCGGTAAAAGCCGCTTCTGATGTTTATGCACCAATAACTGGTGAAATCATTGCCGTCAATGAGGATTTGGACGGCTCACCTGAATTGGTGAACAGCGACCCTTACGGCGACGGATGGATGTTCAAAATTAAGGCTGATGATGCGGGCGAAGTTGAAAGCCTGATGGACGCTGAAGGCTATGAAAATAGCTTGGATGATGAATAAGTAAGCACTTACACATTTAACGAACGAAGAAGTATATACGCTATGTCAAATACGCCACTTTCTCTGACTGAATTAGAGCAACGTAATGATTTTATTGGGCGCCATATTGGGCCTGATGAAAATGAAATGCAGGTCATGCTGGATACCATTGATGCTGAATCTTTGGACGCCTTAATCCAAGAAACCGTGCCTGCGGGCATTTTGTTGCCAGAGCCACTGAAAGTGGGCGAAGGCGCGACAGAAGTAGACGCGCTTGCCGAGCTAAAGGCCGTAGCGAAGAAGAATAAAATTAATCGTTCGTTCATTGGCATGGGGTATTACGATACGCACGTGCCGAATGTGATTTTGCGCAACGTACTGGAGAATCCAGGTTGGTATACCGCGTACACACCGTATCAGCCTGAGATTGCTCAAGGCAGATTAGAAGCCATTCTAAACTTCCAGCAGCTAACTATCGATCTCACCGGTTTAGAGCTTGCGTCAGCGTCTCTACTTGATGAAGCAACCGCTGCTGCAGAAGCGATGGCGCTATCAAAACGCGTTTCAAAAAATCGCAAAGCAAGCTTGTACTTCATCGCGGACGATGTGCATCCGCAAACCCGAGATGTAGTAGAAACCCGTGCAGAAATGTTTGGCTTCGGCATTATAACAGGTCCGGCGGAAGAAGCCGCAGAGCATGATGTGTTTGGTGCCTTGCTTCAGTATCCGACCACCACCGGTGAAATTAAAGATATCAGCGCTATCATAGCGGCAGTGCAGGCGAAAAAAGGCATTGTGTCTGTTGCCGCAGACCTAATGAGCTTGGTGTTGCTGAGATCGCCTGGCGAAATGGGTGCTGATGTTGTGTTCGGTAGCGCCCAGCGTTTTGGTGTGCCTATGGGCTATGGCGGTCCACACGCCGCCTTCTTTGCTACCCGTGATGCCTACAAACGTTCGCTTCCTGGCCGTATTATTGGTGTGAGTAAGGATACCCGTGGTCGCCCGGCACTTCGCATGGCGTTGCAGACCCGTGAGCAGCATATCCGACGCGAAAAAGCTAACTCAAACATTTGTACTGCACAGGTGTTGTTAGCCAATATGGCGTCTTTCTACGCGGTGTATCATGGACCGCAAGGTTTGAGAACCATTGCTCAGCGTATTCACCGCTTTGCCGACATCTTTGCCCGTGCACTGGCGGTGAAAGAAGTGGGTACACTGCATAATACCTACTTCGATACCATCACAGTGCAAACTGACAACAAACAAGCCATTCTGGACGCGGCCTATGCCAAGGGGATTAACCTGCGTGCCGATTTGGAAAATGCCGTAGGTGTGTCGTTTGACGAAACCACTACACGTCAGGATATTGAGCAATTACTTGATGTTTTCTTGAGCGAAGGGCATGGGTTAAGCGTTGAAAAGCTTGATGCCGAAGTCACCACACAAGCTATCGAATCTATTCCAAATGATTTACAACGCACCAGTGATTTCTTAACTCACGAGGTTTTCAATCAGTACCATTCAGAAACTGAGATGTTGCGTTATATCAAGTCGCTTGAAAATAAAGACTTAGCGCTCAACCACTCGATGATTTCATTGGGCTCGTGCACCATGAAGCTAAACGCAACAGCTGAAATGATCCCGGTAACCTGGCCTGAATTTGGCGGTTTACACCCGTTTGCCCCACTTGATCAAGCGGCGGGCTATCAAGAGATGATCAGCGAGTTAAGCGACTGGTTAATCAATATTACGGGTTACGATAATTTGTCTATGCAGCCAAACTCAGGTGCACAAGGTGAGTACGCAGGGTTATTGGCTATTCAGCGCTATCATGAAAGTCGCGGCGAAGGACACAGAAATGTGTGCCTTATTCCAAGCTCAGCCCACGGCACCAATCCTGCCTCGGCACAAATGGTGAGCCTGAAAGTGGTGGTAGTCAACTGTGATAGCGATGGTAACGTTGATCTTAACGACTTGCGAGCCAAGGCTGAAGAAGTGGGCGACAACTTGTCATGTGCCATGATCACTTACCCGTCAACCCACGGTGTATATGAAAAAACGGCGCGTGAAATTTGTGACATCATTCACCAGCACGGCGGGCAGGTGTACATGGACGGCGCTAACATGAATGCGCAGGTGGGTATTACGTCACCAGGCTTCATTGGGTCTGATGTATCGCACTTAAACTTGCACAAAACATTCTGTATTCCGCATGGTGGCGGTGGTCCTGGTATGGGGCCGATTGGTGTTAAATCGCACCTTGCGCCTTTCTTGCCTAATCACACAGTGGTAAACGTAGACACAGCAGGTGAACAATGTGGTGCGGTATCAGCAGCGCCATGGGGCAGTGCGTCTATTTTACCTATTAGCTATATGTACATCAAAATGATGGGTAGTGCAGGCCTTCGAAAAGCAACAGAGGTGGCTATTTTGAATGCTAACTATGTGGCGAAGAAGCTATCGGGCCATTTTGAAGTACTGTATACCGGTGCAAATGGCCGTGTGGCGCACGAGTGTATTATTGATTTGCGCCCGCTTAAAGAAGCCAGTGGTGTTACTGAAATGGATGTAGCGAAACGTTTGAACGATTATGGTTTCCACGCTCCAACCATGAGCTTCCCAGTAGCGGGTACGCTAATGATTGAACCTACAGAATCAGAAGCTTTGTACGAGCTCGACCGATTCTGTGAAGCCATGATCTCAATTCGTGAAGAAATTGCCAAAGTAGAAAGTGGCGAGTGGGATGCCACAGACAACCCACTGCACAATGCACCGCACACTCTGGCTGATATCTGTGACAGCGACTGGAACCGCAGCTACGACAGAAACACCGCAGCTTATCCGGTAGAAGCGGTAGCCCGCAACAAGTTCTGGCCTACGGTAAACCGTATTGACGATGTGTACGGTGACAGGAACTTGGTTTGTAGTTGTCCTGATTTGGACAGTTATAGGGATATTGCTGAATAAGTGAGTACGGCAATTCTAGTTGTAAACTAGGTCAATATTTTATCAGAAGCGAGTATTGCAATAGTGGTACTCGCTTTTTTATTCATAATCGTTTATCGATACACATTAATTACCTTCCTAACCTACTTGCCGCCACCTTGGTGCCAAGACATCAGACCAAGACAATCTGTGCTAATCACGTATACTGGTCCGCGACTTATCATAATTAACAGAAAGCGGATGTTTCCTTTATGAAAGCCTTAGTGCGTGCTGTTTTTACGCTGTTTACCTTAATAATTTTGAGTCTGCCACCTTTACAGGCGGCGTCTATACAAGAGGTTGAGCAAGCGCGAGAAAAGGGCGATCTCATTGTTGCTGACAACAAGGCCAGAGAACTGCTTCAGACAGCTACAGAAAAGAGTGATATTTCACTTGAAGCGAATGCGAAATTTCAGCTTGCGCGCAATGCCATGGAGCGTAATGACTACCCTGAGGCACAAGCATGGCTTAATCAGTCAAGCACACTTTTCCAAGAAATCGGCGATGAGTTGGGTATGGCAAAAACCTATCGCCAGATCGGGTTAACGTACCGTTATCAATCGAACTATTCCGTGTCGCTGGAATACCTTTATATGGCCTTGGCTATTTATCAAAGCCAAGGTTCACCGCGGGATTTAGCTTCAATCAACAACAGCCTTGGCGTGGTGTTGGAAAAAATGGGGCAATTTAACGAGGCAACGGTCTATCATCAGCAAGCGCTAGAGGCTAACTATGCGTTGAACGATCAGTCGGGTATTGCTTCTGCGCTCTATAACCTGGCCGATATTCGACGGGTAATGGGCGATTACGCGTTAGCCTTGGACTATTTTACCCAAGCTCTTGAAATAGATGAGGCAAACGGCAACAAGAAAGATATTGCGTACAGCAGTTACAAAATGGGCTATGTGAATATGCAGATGGGTAACTATGAGTTAGCCGGTCAGTTTATGCAGCGTGCGCATCAGCTTTTTCAAGAAATAGGCGCAAAACGAGATATAGATTGGGCACTATCAGGGCTTGCTGATTTGGCGATGCGGCAAGGCAAGCTGGCAGACGCAGAGGCACTGGCTCGGGGCATTATCGAGCGGGCCAAAGCGAATAATTACAACAGTTTGCTACTTGATGTATACCAAACACTGATTGACATTTTATTACTTAAAAAAGAGTACGCAGAGGCGCTAAATGTCATTAATGTCGCCATGGAGCTGGCTGAGAATATTAATGAGTCACACAAGATTTCACAATTGCTTGCATTAAAGGTGACAGCATCAGAAGCGCTAGCTGATGTTAGCGTGGCCTATGAAGCCTTAAAACGTCAAAAAGAGCTGGATGATACATTATTTAACCAAACCCGTTTAGACGCACTTGCGTCTGCACAAGCTCAAACAGAATTTGTGCGACGCGCCAATGAAATTGAACGGCTAAAACAACAGCAGGCTTTACAGGAAATACAGGCTAAAGCTGAACGCGAAAATCGCCAAATGCTCGCTATCGGTATAGTGGGCCTGGCGGTAGTGGCATTTTTGTTGTATTCCCGACGTGTACAATCTAACTATACGAAACAGCTAGAAAGTGAAGTAGCCCTGCGTACCAGTGAACTTAAAAAGGCCAATGAGGAACTTGCAGCACTTAGCTTGACAGACAAACTAACGGGCTTGAACAACCGTCGCTTCATAGAGAATCAGCTTGATGCCGACATTGCCAGTGTGCTTCGCAAGCACAAACAAGCCGAGTATGGTGATTTACCCGAACACGCTGATTTGTGTATGTATGTGGTTGATTTAGATAACTTTAAGGCAATTAATGACACCTTTGGTCACACCGCGGGTGATCGCGTATTGCAACAAACTGCCACCCGATTAAAGCGTATCTTTAGGGAGTCAGACTACCTTGTTCGCTGGGGCGGTGAAGAATTTGTTGCTGTCGCACGTTTCGTTAATCGCGCCGATGCTGAAGTACTTGCCAAACGCATTATTAACGATATTCAAAACACACCTTTTACACTCGATCAGACAAAATCAGAAACCATCACTTGTAGTGTAGGTTTTGCTTGTTTCCCCTTTGCCTGTGGGCACCACAGTGAAGAGCCGCTTGTCGACATGTTTACCGCAGCTGATCAGTGTCTATATGCCGCGAAACAGTCTGGACGTAATACCTGGGTAGGCGTGAGCGATATTAACGACTCCTCGGTTTTGCCTTTGCCTTCGTCACTTGTGGCACTAGAGGAATTGGCCGGTCAAGACAAGCTAAAACTGTTACATAAGCGCTAAAACTGCAGCGTGAGCCAACTGAGTAATCGACCTAAAACAAATTCAATTGAAAAAGCTAGACTAATTAAAAAACAGGCGTAAACTCCCGCCACTTATTCTTTAGATTTGATTAAAAAATGGTCGTTGGCGTTTGTCAGCAGCAGGAGAAGAACTTGCTGCGTTTGTCTTTCGTGGCCGCAGGAGTGTTTGTAATTTTAGCCTTCGGTTTCGCTATTTTGAGCGATTCTGGAGCCATATTATTTGATGGTATTTACTCATTAATCGCTTTTTTTATGGCGTTACTTACCTTAAAAGTGTCCGATTTGGTAGACCTACCAGACGACGACCGTTTTCATTTTGGTTATACCGCGATTGAACCCACGCTAAACTTGTTTAAAGCGCTGATTATTATCGTCGGCTGCTTGTACGCTGTGGTGTCGTCTATATCAGCGCTTATGGCTGGTGGTACTGAGGCCGAATATGGCGTAGGCATAATATATGGTGTTGTGGCGACGGTTTCATGTTTAGGAATTTCTTTATTTATGCGCCTCAAAGGCAGCCACATCCGTTCAGATTTGGTTGCTGTAGATTCACACACGTGGTTGGTGGATGGTGTACTTAGTGCGTCGATTTTACTTGGCTTTTTAATTGCCTATTTTTTTGAGCGCAATGGTTTGTCACATTGGTCGCCTTTTGTAGACCCAGTCCTACTCGTGGGGCTGGGCATAGCTATGCTGCCTGTGCCGGTAAAAATTATGCTAGAAAGGCTCAATGAAGTGATCCACAAAGCGCCGCCTGAAAAAGTAACCAAGGCCATAGAGAAACGCCTCACCCATACGCTGACAGACGTACCCTATCGACATGTTGAGGTGAGGATAAGTAAAGCGGGGCGTAATATTTATTTACTAGTCCATATCATAGTGGCCCCTTCTTTTTCTGTAAAAACGATTGCAGAACTCGACACCATTCGTAAACGCTGTGAAGAAGAAATGCAGGCTTGGGAGCCTGCCATCGTTATGGATATTCTTTTTGTCAGTGACCCAAAATTAGCTGACTAATTAATCGTTTATTCATCACTTTTTAAAATACCAACTATACTCTGTTTGAACACACAAAAACGGAATAAAATTATGTACAAAAATATCGCCAGAGTATTTGTTTTATCACTCTTTTTTAGCTCATTTGTGAACGCAGAAACTACGGGCTCTGTTACCTTTGCGTCAGACTATTTGTTCAACGGCGTGTCACAAACTGACGAAAAGCCCGCCTTGCAGTTTAGCCTCGATTATGCCGATGAATCGGGATGGTATGTCGGTACATGGAGTTCAAATGTCGACTTTGGTGACGGTACAGACTATGAAGTCGATGTTTATGCCGGGTATGGTGGCGAGTTTGAAAGTGGTATTACCTATGATGTTTCGTTGCTCTATTATGCCTATTTTGGTGGCTCTACAAGTAGCGAAGGTAGCTACCCTGAACTCGTGGTGTCGTTCGGTTTGGGCGATACTACCTTGAGTGCCTCCTATTCATGGGATTATTTTGGCACTGAAGCCGACCATGTCATTCTTGCACTTGATAAATCAATGCCCGTCAGTGAAAGCTGGACGCTCAACATGGGGATAAATATGAGCACCAGTCTGGACGACGATCTTTATACGTGGGATGGGAATGATGAAGCCTATATTCACTTTTATCTGAGCGCAGACACCCAATGGCGAGGTCTTGATTTTTCCATTGGCGTTCATAGCACAGATTTAGACACTTATGGTGAAACACGTCTGTTGGGCACGGTATCTCGTTCATTTAGTTTCTAAAAGGAAAGCGCGGTTACCATGCTTAGTTCAACGTCTTCGTTAACGTCGAAACTTCTTATTATCATAGGCGCTCTGTTTATTATGTTGGCGCTTATTTTTATTTCTGCCAGTTTCGTTTTGCAAAAATCGGCTGGCAGCCGGATAGGTGACACAGTATCTACAGAGATACGTGAGCAAATTGAGGCTACTGTGACGGCGCGAGCATCGGAGTATAGCGCACAAACAGAAGCACTCATTACTGCAGCATACAAATATCCATTTGTGTTAGCGTCAATACTACAAAACAGTATTGAAAACCGTGGCCAGAATGCCTTAACACGTGCGCAAGCAGAGGCTGCGGTGCGTAGCGTGTTGGCTGAGAGTGATACATCTAGTTTGTATGCGCAATTTGAAGTGGGTCAGTTTGATGGAAGACAGAATGACTTCTTGAGTGGTTTTTCTCATTCCGTTGATGGCACCGGAAGCTTTGAGGTCTATTTTGTGCGCGACCAAGACGGTCAAATTGTGCAGGAGCCAATCGACGATGCCGCTGAAAAGTTTGACACCACAACCGATGAATTTGGATTTCGTGCCGCAGAATGGTTTTTGTGCAACAAAGAGCAAATGCGTCCCTGTGTAGCTAACCCCTATGAATACGAAATTCGGCCCGGGTACAGTGAATTAATGACAAGTTTGACAGTACCCGTTATTGCCAATGGTCGCTTTAGGGGGGTGGTAGGCGCAGATCTCAACTTGCCCATACTGCAGCAGCGGGCGAATGAACTCAAAACCTCTTTGTATAATGGGCGTTCAACGGTGTTCGTAGTCAGTGACAAAGGCTTTTTGGCCGCTGCCACAGACAATGAGGACAAACTTGCCCGACCTTTCGCAGAAGTTTTTTCAAATAAATCACGCAGTGAAAGCTTGTTGTCGTTATCTGGGGGCAGTGAAACGCTGACCGCCGATGGCAAGATTTTTGTCACCATTCCCATCAATATTGCGCTTGCTGATACGACTTGGTATTTAGTTGTTGGGGTTGATGAATCTGCTGCGCTAGCGCCGGTTAAAAATGTGACAAATGAGATAGATGCGTCAACCGTGTCTATGATCACAACGCAAGTATTGGCCGCCATTATTGCCACTGCTGCGGCGTTATTTGTAGTACTTCTGTTGACTCGAAGCATAGTTCGTCCTGTCAAGCAGGTGGCTGACAGAATGAGTGAATTGTCTGGCAAAGGGGGCGACTTAACCCAAGAAATAAAGGTAGAGTCGCATGCAGAACTTATTCAGTTGAGTACCGCGTTTAACCAGTTTCGTGAAAAAGTACGAGACTTGCTTGATCAGGCTAAACAGAGTTGTGCTGACGTAATTGGAAACAGCAAGACTACTCAGGAAAACGCCGATAAGACCGAAAATCAAATTCGATCACAAGAGCTTGAAATCGACAGTGTGGTGACCGCCATTACACAAATGTCAGAAGCTGCTAGAGAAGTTGCCCAAACCGCCGCCGATACCGCTTCGAATGCTGACACAGCCAACGAGTCAGTCAAAGAAACAGAGCAAGAAGTATCAGAATCCACAGAGTCTGTTCGGGCCCTGAGTGACGATATGGTCGAGGCTTCCTCGGCGGTTAATACGGTGTCTCAGCGAACCGAAGACATTCAGAAAATCTTGGATGTGATTGGGTCTATTGCTGAGCAAACCAACTTATTGGCACTCAATGCTGCAATCGAAGCAGCACGAGCCGGTGAAGAGGGACGTGGCTTTAGCGTAGTAGCTGATGAGGTAAGGGGGCTAGCGTCTCGCACGGCCGATTCAGTTGATGAAATTGCCAATGTGATCAGAGGGCTTAGAAGCGAAGTAAGCCGCACTGTTGGTATTATGGAGCAGGGCACCAAACGCGCTGAAAGTGCTGCTGAGCGTGCTCAGTCGTCATTTAGTAAAATGAAAACGACCGCAAAGCAGATTGAAGAAATCAGTGCGCGAATGATGCAAATGGCTACAGCGGCTGAACAGCAGAGTCAGGTAAGTGAAGAACTGAATAAGAATATGGTCACGATTGGTGATATTACTAAGGAGGTATCGTTGTTATCTGCAGCATCCGCAGGCAGTGCAAAAGAGATTTACGATTCAGTCAACTCCCTTGATCAACTGCTCGCAAAATTGAAGACCCATTAGTACAAACGGCATGGATGCCGTGCTAATTCTGTGAAGGAGTCTTTGACCAATCAGAGAGCTGATATTTCGCCAAAATCTGTTGTAACTTGCCATTCGCTCTAAGTTCCGTCATACCATCTGACAATATGTCGGCGAGCTTATTGGAATCTTCATGAGCAGGCGAAAATGCAATATAGATATTTAAACGAGAAACCAGCCCTGCCTCTCTTATTCTATTCCTGATATTTAAGCGTGTTGCCAAGTAGTTAGTTACTCTTCTGTCGTCAATAAACACACTGATGCGGTTGGCAATAAGTTTATTGAGATTCTGTTCCAGCGGGTTTTTCCCGTAGACAACCTGTACTTTGATGTTGTCACTATGTGCCTGAATGTAGGTATCTATTTCATTAGAATAGCTATAATCACTGACCACACCTAAAAGCTGGTTTTCCAACGAGGTGATGTTGCGATATACCCAGTCACTTTCTTTTATCGTGAAGAAAGTATATTCACTGACGCCTTGTTCATTATCCGGAAAGATAAAATCGGGTGCATCGGGTTTAGTGGCACCAATTATGCCGTGGAACTTCCCACTGCGCGCTGCCTTGACGGCTCGGTTCCAAGGCATCTTGATATATTCTATTTGATAGCCTGCGTTACTGAGTACTTCTTCAGCGACCTCTACAATGTAACCCGGTGAGGATGTATTGGGTGTGATGTTGTAGGGCGGCCAGGCATCGGCCACAATGGTAATGGTTTCAGCATGGCTTAACTTGGCAAATAGCGACAATATCAGCAGGACAATGCGTGTAGTTTTCACTTTGTAGCAACTTCAGGTTGGCTCGTGGCGACGAACACATCAACTCAAAATATGACCTTAGTGTATAACGCTGGGGAAGAATAGTCATTAAAACCCCACTCGGCAGCATAACAATGCCACCGAGTGATGTGCAGCCTCAATATAGCGTCTTACTATTTTTCGTCGTCACTTTTTTCGTTTTTGTCGGACAGTGAGGTGTTTTGCTTTTGCTCCTCTATCAGGGTTTCCAAACGCGCCGACGATTCTTCAGCGGTTAAGGTTTCGGGTGAGGCGTCCTTCTTTTCAGCAAGCGCGGCGTTGGTAGCCGCAAACGTCTCGCTGACCTCCAAATTAGAGGTTGCTGGTGTGCCACTTTGCAGCAGCAGTAATATACCAATAGCTCCTCCCGCAGTGAAAACAACAAGCATCTCAGTTTGTCTCTCTTTACTCAGCTTCTTTTTGGCCAGCATAAAAATGACACCAAATACCACCAAAATGATTAAAATTTCGGGTAAGGCTTCCATTATTGCGCTCATACAGACCTCCTAGTTAGCAGATTGCTTGGATGTTTTCTTCGTTTGCTCTGCAAATAATGCTTGTTGCAAGCCCACAGTGCCTAAGGCTTCTACCGGCACAAACACCTTGTTTTCTGATTCAGCCATTTTTTCCAACACTTCTAATGCTCGGTATGAAAGGTATTTGTCTGTGACCGACGTAGACAATATTTCATTGACCTCTTTCGTGGCCTCTGCTTTTTCCCTATCGATAGCGCGCTGCATTTTGGCTTGTGCTAACTCTCGTTCCTGGGTAATTTTTTGAATTTCAAACTGGGCACGTTCGCGCTCTATTTGCTCCCGTCTTTCCGCAGCTTGTTCTTTTGCTTTAGTAATAATGTCAGGAAATTGAACATCTGCTAACCCGAGGCGTTTCAACTTTAACGGTGTATCAGTAAGGGCACTGGCAATTGCATTTTGTAGCTCGGTACTAATGCGTTCTCTTGAGCTGGCCACCTCATTGATGCTGTATTCCGCCATAATTTGTCTGGCAACATCCCTGATAATTGGTTGAGCATAAGTTTGATACACTTTTAATATGTCTATTCTTCCTTTCTCTGCTGGTACGCGGTTATAAATATCATCAATTTTGTCCATGTCTACACTGACCGTCATACGTAGATCAAAATTCATAGATAACTGGTCTTTGGGCATAAACAACTGGAACTTCTCAAAGCGCGGTTGATCAGATGCATCCAGCGTAATTAAACGGTCACAATACATCAGACAGGGGTCCAGCCTGAATCTACTTGGCCCATAGGTTCCGTCTTTAAAACCATTCTTAGTTAACACTTTGCCTACACTGGCGGGTTCGATAGTGACCTTTTCGCCAAATAGACTGCAACCACTTAACGTTACTAACGCCGTACCCATCACAGCCAGTTGAGAAAGTTTTTTTAAGTGCTTTTTCATCATGCATCTCCTTGCTTTGTTTTTGATGCTGTTATCTATCTTTTATAACAGAGTATGTTCGCAGTGTTGCACACTTGAATTTAAAAAACAATAAAGCAAATAACGTTTATTGTATTTTTGTTTGCAGTAATATTGTTTACATAAATATAAGTAAAATAGAAAAGTCGCGTATGATTTGCTACTCTTGACCGGTATTTACGCTTAGGTACTTGTATGACCAAATTGGAAAAAGCACATCGAACTAAAGACCTGCGAGACTATTTGTTGTCTGACAAGGTAACGGAAGATTCTGCCGAGTTTATTCCCATGCAAGGGGTGATTACCTTGCTGGAAACAACCATGCCCACAATCCGCAAGCGGATAGAGTTGGGTGAACTGAAAGAAAAAACGTTTTTCTTGAAGCAGCCTGAACGCAAAACATTTCTCGGTGTAGAAGCGGGGGGAGTAAAAGTGCTGCTTAAAGTGAAAATGCAGCGTCGAGAGATAATTCGCAAGGCCGTCTTTGAAGCAGCCAAAAATCAAACCCAAATTACCTACACTGACTTGTTGAATCTGGCAGATATGCGCTGGGACTCGCCGCCTGACAGGTTGTTTTGCAGCCGCGTGTTAAACGAGTTATCGAATGAAAGTTACGATGACACTATCGACAGCGGTATCGGTATTATGATCAGTGCTGTTGTGATAAGTCGCAATGAGCACATGCCAACCCAGAGTTTCTTTGAACATGCCGTAAAGCTCACGTTAATGCATGAAATTGGTGACAGAGAGTCACAGCTGGAATTCTGGCATGAGCAACTGGCGCTCGTATACAGCCACTTTGGCAGCTAATCAGGCTACGGTTATAGGGCCTTTTTACTTGGGTAGGCTACGTTTGCAAAAATCAGCCCGGCTACCATAGACATAAAGATTAAAAACGTTTGTTGGCCAATATGCGGTGCAGGTATAAAGTCATGCCCTGATATCAGTGAATTCAGACCAATGTAGGTTTTTGAACCCGGTACGAGAATAATTAACCCCTGCATAGTCACAATCGTTGCCGGTGAATCGGCAAGTCGTGAAAACAGGTTAGCATACACACCCACTGCAAACGCGCCAACAAAAGTACCTAGCGCATAATCCAGATATTGGGCACTCCAATAGGTTATCCCCCACGCAATAAAACCGCACAGTAAAGACCAAAGAATATGCTTGGCGCGAATGCGAAAAATCGGAATAAGCGAGGCACACAACATCATGATTGCTATCCATGCCCACCACTTTGCTGGTGCTTGTGGTTGAACAAATTCCTGTATACCAAAGACACCCACACCAATCGTGACACCAAAAAAAGCACCAAAATAGAGCTTAAACAGCATCATGAGGGCGTCCATAATACGCGCTGTGCCTGAAACTAAATGACGTGCTGAGAGCTCGGCCAATCCTAGAAATAATGCCAGCCCCGGCATAAATACAATGAGCGATGAAAGTACTACTAGCCAAATATTGACACCTGAATCAATACTGTGGCTAATGGCTACCGCTAAAAAACCCGTAGTGAGTGCTGAAGCCGGTTCGACCATAGTAGCTACGCGTTTTGATTTTCCTGCCCAAAGTACCCAAAAATAGGCCGTTAATCCTAGTAAACCTGACCAGAAAACATCATTCCAGCTGGTACCCATGAGTAGTGCAAAGGCGGCAGAGGCCGTTGCAAATGCGGCGCCGATAATAGTTTTATTGTAAGGGTGGGGTGCGTTATCTATTACATCCAGTTGCTTATCGGCTTCCTCTAGGCTGAGTTTGTCGGCGAGTAACAAAGACACCAACTCATCAGTTTTTGACAGTGAACCCAAATCCAGTTCGCCAGGTTGAACTCGCGCAGCGTGGGTGTACTCATCCTCATGCTTATCGCTCCAGATAACAAAAGTCAGTGAGGTAGGCGTTGTGATGTAGGACGCATGCAGATTTAAGTATGACGCCACTTCTAACAGGTGTGCCTCTTGGCGATAAGCGGGCGTGCCATACTTGTGCAGCATCTTGCCAAGTTTGACGATAAATTTTCTTTTCTGTACAAATTCTGCGGTGTTCATATGAACTACTCAAACGGTATAAGGGCTAACACAAGTCAAATTTTGAGGCGCGATTTTATTTTCACAAACGGGAGATCACAAAGCAGAAATATTGTGCGCCACGCATTACTTTAAGTAATGTATCAGTCTTGGTCATTTAGTCAGTCTTGTCACTTGGTTTTGTAGCAACGACCTGTATATACTGACTTTGCGAGATCATTCAAACGTAAACTCACAATTAACTCCGCTGGAGAGACCATGAAAGGATTTAAAATAGCATCGTTTGCGCTGTTAGCTATGGCTGCCCTGAGCGCCTGTAGCGACAATAAAACAGAGCAAGTGGCACAAAAAGACGTTGAACCGCAACAACAAAAACAACAACAAAAAGTGATGCCAGAAGGACTTCAGACTTACTCTGCAGAAGCCTTCTATGAAACCAAATCGATTTTTGGCAGTTCAATTAATCACGATGGCACAGCAGTACTGGTATCAAACGACGAAAGTGGCGTATTCAATGCCTACAAATATCCACTTGATGGCTCTGCGCCCACGCAATTAACCGCCTCTACCGACGATGCTGTTTGGGTGACAAGCTGGTTCCCAGAAGATGACAGGATTTTGTATTCGTCTGATCAGGGCGGCAATGAGTTGAGTCATGTATATGTACGCAATCTCGATGGAAGTATTACCGACCTGACGCCAGGCGACAAACACAGAGCGGGTTTTTATGGCTGGCATGAAGACAAAAAGCACTTTTTCGTGGCAACGAACGAGCGCGACCAAAAAGCCATGGATTTGTATCAATACAGTATTGAAGATTTCTCTCGCGAAATGGTATTTGAAAATACCGACGCCATGAATCTTTCAACAATCAGTGATGATGGGCGCTGGGTAGTGTTGCAAAAAGTCTTGAGCAACCGTGACAACGATATTTATCTTGTCGATTTGAACAGTGATGACAATGCCCTCATTCACGTCACTCCCCATGAAGGTTATGTGAGTCATAGTGTGTATACTTTTACTCCAGACAATAAAAAACTCATCTTTGGTTCAAATGGAGAGGGTGAATTTCAACAAGCCTACAGCTACGAATTAGAAACCGGTGAAGTTGCACCTGAATACGCTGCGGACTGGGACGTATCCTTTTTCTATTATTCGGAGAATGGTAAGTACCGTGTTGCGGGTATCAACGCTGATTCGCAAACCAAGCTAGATATCGTTAATACGGAAACGGGGGCGCCATTAGTGCTCAATGGTCTTCCTGAGGGTGACCTTCGCGGTGTCAGCTTCTCTGATGATGAGGAGAGAATCGTCTTTTATATCAATTCTGATGTGTCACCTTCCAATCTGTACACCTATGATATCGAGGCAGCCAGTGCAAAGCGCTTATCAAATTCTTTGAATCCTGAAATACAGGAGTCACATCTGGTTTCCAGTGAGGTTGTCAGATTCGAAAGCTTTGATGGCGTTGAAATACCTAACCTGTTGTATAAGCCACACAAGGCAAGTGCTGACAATAAAGTGCCAGGCATCATTTGGATCCACGGTGGACCAGGCGGTCAAACACGCAAAGGTTATAATGCGGTTATCCAGCATTTGGTTAATCACGGTTATGCCGTATTAGGTATTAATAATCGCGGTTCGTCTGGTTATGGTAAAACCTTTTTTCACTTAGACGACAAGCGTCATGGTGAGGATGACCTGCAGGATGTGGTATACGGTAAAAAGTATTTACAGTCACTCGACTGGATAGATGATGAAAAAATTGTTGTTATGGGTGGCAGTTACGGCGGTTATCTGACAATGGCAGCGATGGCATTTACTGACGAGTTCCAGCTAGGTATCAATATTTTTGGCGTGACCAACTGGGTCAGAACGTTAGAGAGTATTCCACCTTGGTGGGAGTCATTCCGAGATGCGCTTTATGATGAACTTGGCGACCCTGCTGTAGACAAAGAAAGACTTACCCGAATTTCCCCCGTTTTTCACGGCGATAAAGTGCAAAAGCCTGTACTTGTTGTGCAAGGCGCGAATGATCCGCGCGTGTTGCAAGTGGAGAGCGATGAAATGGTAGCGGCCATTCGTGCCAACGGTGTCCCTGTGGAGTACGTCCTGTTTGATGATGAAGGTCATGGCTTCAGTAAAAAAGCGAACCGTATTACCGCCCAGAATGCGTATTTAGATTTCCTCAAGAAACATTTGTAATACACTCCCGCATCAAAAAAAGCGAGCCATATGGCTCGCTTTTTTGTTTACTTTATTTGTAGTACGTTTACACTTCACCGTGTATGTATAACGGTTAGGAGAGATTGATGATTGTAGTAAACCTAACCGGGTATCAAATCTAAACACGTATTTGTCACCCGGTTTTCGCCGGGGCCATTCAAGCCCCCTTTAAGAATAATTACTGGTTTAATTATGGGTTTGCTATGACAAATTTTAGTATTTTAGCCACATTTGGGTGGCGTCCTTTTTTTCAACAACAACTTTCTCTCGACGAGTGGGAAACTGCACAGCCCGTGCGTGTAACCGCTCAACACAAATCGCGCCTCGTTGTCACATCTGACCAAGGCACGCAAACGCTGCCGATCACACCCGCTATGCCGGCTATAACAGTCGGCGATTGGCTGTTACTCGACGATCTCGGAACGTTTGTCCGCATTTTGGCTCGACAGACATGTTTTAAGCGCAAATCACCCGGTAGTAAAGTGGAGTCGCAACTGATTGCTGCCAATGTAGATGTAGCGCTGATTGTATGCTCGCTAAATGACGATTTCAGTTTAAATCGAATTGAACGCTATTTGGCCTTGGTGCATGAATCAGGAGCAGAGCCTGTAGTTGTGTTGAGTAAAGCTGATCTGAGTGATGACACTGTTCACGCTATTGAACAGGTTCAGGCTTTGAGCCCTTTACTGAGTGTCATATCGCTGGATTGTCGTTCTTCTCAAGCTCGTGAAGCACTGCAAGACTGGCTTATCGAAGGAAAGACATTGGCCGTGTTAGGGTCTTCTGGCGTAGGAAAATCAACGTTAATCAATACCCTTGCAGGCGATTGCCTTCAAGCTACTGGCAGTATCCGAGAGGATGATGACAAAGGGCGGCATACCACAACACATCGCGCCTTGTTAACAATGCCAAGCGGTGCATTATTGCTGGATACGCCAGGTATGCGTGAGCTACAGCTTGCCGATTGCGACGCGGGTTTAGAGACAACGTTTGCTGATATCACCGCGCTGGCAGAACACTGCAAGTTCAGCGACTGCCAGCATCAGGGGGAACCAAACTGTGCGGTTCAGGCGGCTATCACTAGCGGTGATATTGATCAACGTAGGTTAGATAATTACCTAAAGTTGCGTAAGGAAGAGAAGTTCAACACGGCTTCTTTAAGCCAGCGGCGAGCGGCAGACAAGGCATTAGGTAAATATTACAAACGCACACTCAATGCGGCACATACGCTTAAAGGTAGATAGACATTCTCTACTTTCTTAGACGCATGGATGCGTCTTCTGATTGGCATGTCAGCGACAGCGTTAAGCCAAGTACCACAGAGCCCGTAACACACGTAAGAAGCAGCACAGTCATAATTATTCTCAGGTCATACACCGTTATAATGAGTGTAGCGAGTAGCCGGTTTAGTTAGCCAATAGGTTTTATTGACCCGGTCCATCACTTTTTTTGATATATCAGCTGTGCTATGCCAAAAGTTGGTTCAATGCCGCTGATACCTGTGCAGTCTGCTCAAGCGGTGACAAATGTCCACTGGCTGTAATCTGGTGAAATGCTGAAGCAGATAGTTGTTGGCTGACGGCCTGCATATCAGCAAACGGCGCTATTTGGTCGTGTTCAGCGGCTATCAAATTAATCGTAATGTTTGTAGCAGCAAGTCGAGATACAAGGTTAGGGCGTTCAGAGGTGGCTTGAAAATGGTACTTGAGTACCGCGCCACCCAAATCGTGCTCCATCTCCCTGTTGACTGCCACTGCCTTTTCAGCGTGAGGACCCTGCCGCCACAGCAATTGCGACTGGCGAGCATCTGACATTGGCCTAAATCGCCCCTTTTCAAGTGCTGCTGCCATTTGCTTTCTTTGCTTAATATCGGCCTGGGTAAGTCCAGCAGGGTTGTAGCCAACCAGTGTTAAAGACGCAACCTGCTCAGGATGCTCAAGTGCGTAGAGACTGGCAATAAAGCCACCCATGGAAAAACCCACCAAGTGAACCGTATCAGAGCCCACTGTATGCTTTGTCATGCCGAGCATCTGCTCGCGAGATTCAGCCCATTGCAAAGGCACATAGCGTCTGTCTGCCATATCCATTTGTTTCCACACCGCAAACCAGACCCTTTCGTCACATTGCGTACCTGGAAAAAATACAGTAGGAGTGGAAATAGTCATAGGTTGCTAACAATGCTTCATCGGCAGATAGAGGTTATGACTAAGTATACGGCATGTTGAGGTGAATTTATAAGAAAGGGTTCGAATACTGTGTTCGGTATGCCAAGCAGCAGATTGCTGAGCCCTCTGCTGCTCTGGTCTGGTTAGCTATTGCTGATAGCGATACTCTACCTTATCGAGTAAATGATCTGGAACATCCAACTTTACCTTTCGATACAAAATAATGCTGCCGTCTACCGTTACATCACTGTCTATAGTGAGTTTAGGAGAATTAGAGTCGCTCCAATCGTTGTCGCTATTACTCTTTTCAAACACAATGTCGCCACTTACTCTGGTTGCATCAGCTAAGCTGATATCGCCGTTAACAGTGCCAATATCATCGCCTACAATGACCTGTGCCAATGATATATCGCCATTCACGGTTTCGATATCTCTGCCCACTTCCGCACCATCTGAAAATTGAATGTCGCCATTTACCGTTGAAATACTATGTTCAACAAATAAGTCTGATTTGGCCTCAATATCACCATTCACTGCACTAATGCTCTGAATACGAACCCCGTAACCCATAGTAATGTCGCCGTTTACTGTTGAGATGGAGGCCGCAGTGACACTGTCACCTAATTCAATGTCACTATTGAGTGCAGATAATTCACCCACACTTCTGCCATCTTCAATATGAACATCATCAAACATATCAGACACGTCTTTACCATGGGCATAGACATTCATGTGTATAGCGCCAAGGGTAATGCCTACGGCAAAAAAAGAAACTAAAGGTTTTAGTCGTTGAGCGTTTTTCATCTTTGATTTCTCCATCATTCTGCACTGTTTTGTCGCAGTGCTTGATGGGAAGGTTTAAATCATGGGTTAAAAAATCGTCTTTTCTTTTCTTTTTCCAGATTTTTTCTATAGTTAGAAGCGATGACTGTCGATATGCTGCAATAAAAAGGAGAAGTGACATGTCTGATCCCGGCTTTTCGGATCGGCGTGCGTCTGCACGACTTGATATGGAACAAGAAGTAATCTCACTTTCTTGGACCGATGAGAATAACCAACGCCATGAACACAGCGTGGTTTGTTCTGATGTTTCCAGGGGCGGACTAAAACTGTTGCTTCCTGAACCCTTGCAGGTTGATTCGATTGTTGATGTGCAACTCACGCCGGACAATGTGTCTGCGAAAGCTTTCAACGCAACAGTTGTGCGATGTATACAGCGACAAACCAACGAGTTTGAAATAGGTTTGCAGTTTATTCAGAAATAATGGTGATTATATGATTGTACTTGTTGGAGGCGAAAAAGGGGGGAGCGGCAAGAGCTGCCTTGCACAAAATGTTGCTGTGTATTTTGCTAAACACAAAAAGGCGAGCGTACTCATGGTCGACTGCGATCCTCAGCGAACATCCTCTGATTGGATCCATGCGAGAAATGAGCATCCAGAATTGCCCACTATTAATTGTATTCAGCTGTATGGAAAAATTCGCAACGAGTTGATCAGCCTAAATAACAACTATGACGTCGTCATAGTCGATTGTGGCGGACAAGATAACCTTGCTTTGCGTGCGTCAATGAGTGTGGCTGAACACGTTATTATTCCACTGAGACCTAAGCGCAGAGATCTCAAAACTGTGCCCCATATGGAGGATATTTTAACAACTTGTAAAATGGTTAATCCGAAAATGAGAGCCTCGTTTGTTATCACCCAGTGCCCTGCATTACCCAGCCAGGCAAAGCGCATATTAGAGGCAAAAGAAGTGTGTGAGTCGTTTGGTATTAATGTACTAGACGCCATTACTTACAATCGCAATATTTATGACGACAGCGAAGAAAATGGCATGTCTGTGATGGAGCTAGATGAAGGTGGAAAAGCTGCAGACGAAATAATCGCAATCGTTGAAGAAATGCTGGCGTTTGACCCAGGTTTAAGTCATGAGTTTAACTGACTTAAAAAAGAAACAGGGAAGCAAGCAAAAACCTAAACTGAGTGTGGACGAGTTCATTAATGATGCTGAGGCGTATGCCAGAGGAAAGTCAGTTATTGAGTCTGCGCAACAGGAAAGTCATGGTCATCATCGCAACTTTAAATTGGCAACCTTTACACTGAGCCCCAGCAGTATAGAGCAATTGAACGTATTGGCTAAAAAATCCGGCATAGCAAAGTCGCGGCTGATCAGAATAATGATCGAAAAATATTTTCATGAAGAAATGAGTAAACCGTTCGACGCCGATATCTGAAAGCACCGAGTAAATTTGATCGGTAATCAGTTGGCGGGTAGGATTGTTGGCCTTTTAACTTTTTTGCTCAAGGAACCTACTTGTCAAATTCAGAGACAGAGCACATCCAAGCATTGGTTGACGCTGCCCAAGCTGCCCAAAAACAGTCGTATTCCCCTTATTCGTCATTTCAAGTGGGGGCCGCTATCTTTGCAGATGACGGTAATACTTACTCTGGCTGCAACATAGAGAACGTTGCCTACCCGTTAGGCCAGTGCGCTGAAGCCACGGCAATAGGAATGATGATTATGCAGGGAGCAAAGCGTATTGAAGACATCATGATAGCCAGCCCGAATGATCAGGTGTGCCCACCCTGTGGTGGTTGCAGACAAAAGATCAGTGAATTCGGCACTGCTGAAACCAAAATACACATGGTGACGCGATCTGGTGAAGTGAGCACAGTCACCTTAGGTGAGTTGCTGCCACTGGCATTTGATTCATTGTAATTATTCGGGTTTCTCTTTAAGGTGCATGGCCAAAGAGCGCTCGTAGAGACCGTTCTCCTTAAAAGCTGTAATAGCGTTATTTAACACATCTCGTTCTTCGACCCTTTTTGCATTCATAATGAATGATGCTGGCACTATACTGGTCGGCGCAGGGCTTCGGTAAAAAGCACGCTGATTAAAAGGTTTATTTAAATGGCATGATGGTTTTTATCTCTACCTCTAATGAGACCATGCCTTAATAGTAGGACAAAGCGTTAATAAATAAAGCTGGTAGCGGTATGAGTTTGTCAGGCTTTCTTATCGCATTGAAAACTTTCTATGTCGCTAAACTAAAGCAAAGCACTGTGAGGTTTAAAATTAAGCCCGCAACGGCGCAGAAAGTCGGCAACGTTATCAAGCTCTAGCTGATAACTTTTTGGGTCAGGCACTTGCCGCAAAGGCTGATTAGGGAATACGCCATATCCAGCCAGCAGACAAGCCCATGACTTGGGGTTATAACTACCATATAAGTTTCGCTGGTACATTTCTGCTGCAAAATTACCGCTGTTTTGCCATAGATGGAGTATCGCTTTAAGGCGTTCAGATATATGCGGATTAGCAGCATTGTCGCGCCAGTATTCTGTGTCGCTGCGCTGATTGGCCTTATAATGACAAACTACATAATCTCGGATACCGTCAAAGCGCTTGTTGATGTCCTGATTAAATACATCTTCGTATTGGTTTGTAAATCCGCCTTCCTGATAGCAGTTTATGAACTGCAACACTGTGTTAAGCGACAGAGCAATTGCAGTGGCTTCAAGTGGCTCGATAAACCCTTGAGACAAGCCAACAGCGACACAGTTTTTATGCCAATGCTTTTCAACACGCCCCACTTTCATACTTAAATGGCGTGCTTCCGTATCAGAATCTAACATACCAAGATGGGCACGTAATTCGTGCTCTGCCTGGGTGCTGTTTATGTAATCTGAACTGTAGACATAACCATTGCCAAAACGGTTCTGCAGTGGAATTTTCCATGCCCATCCGTTGCTAAGCGCAGTAGCTTTTGTTTCGACAGGCAAGGGGCTACTGATCGGGGTGGCTAAAACCACGGCTGCATCATTGAAAAGGTTCTCTTTGAAGCTTTTGAATTCGACGTGAAGCGTATCCTGGAGTAATAATGACCGAAAACCTGAGCAATCAATAAACATATCAGCGGTAATGGATTCACCGTTTTCCAGCACTACCTGATGAATTGCGCCAGAGGCTGACGTGAGCACATGCGATATTTTTCCCTCGACGCGTTTTACTCCACGTTTTTTGGCTGTTTCAGTAAGAAACTTGCCAAGTAACCCTGAGTCAAAGTGATAACCAAATGCAACGCCAAATGGAAAGCTGTCATCAGGTAGCGGGCCAAGATGATGCTGCGACAAAAAGCTCTCAAGAAAATAGCGGTCTGGTCGTGCATCGACATCAAAACCCTGCATACGAGCCTGAATATTTTTGAAAAATAAAGGGACGGTAAATGGATCGTCAACCTGTGTTTCAAACGGATGAAAATAGCTGTCATAGCCAGGTTTGTGCGACCAGCCAGAAAAGGTAATGCCATTTTTATAAGTCGCATTGCACTGTGGCATCCATTCATGATCAGCTATACCAATGGTTTCAAAAAACAGTTTGAGATGTGGTGTACTGCCTTCGCCCACACCAATAATGCCAATGTCATCAGACTCGATGACGGTCACGTCAAAGTCAGGAAGTTTGCAGGCGATAAGGTTGGCGGCTATCCAGCCAGCAGTGCCACCACCGACAATAAGGATGCTATGTTGCTTGGAGGAAGGGGATACGTTCATTGTTGGAACTTCTCAATAAAAAATTCTTTTGCCATTCGAAGGAGGTCATCATCAATCTCGCCAAGGAGTTGAAGCTGGTGCTCCGGGATATATGACGCGGGGTCGACGCCTTGTCTAAACACATAATGATCAAACATACATTGCCAGGCAGCCCGCTGTTGTTGGTTCATGTTACGCATAGCAAAAATCGCCATTTTCAAACTATCAGTGAAACTGGGCGAGGTGGCGTCTTTTGCAAATGACCCATTCCACCAGTAATTCATTAGGCCGTTTACATCGCTTAAGGATTCGACGTGATGCCACCATAACATGGGAATGAAAATCGCATCTCCTGGTGCCAGTTCGGCCTGGTAGGCTTGCTGCATCGCCTGTTCAAAGCGAGGGTATTTACTCAAGTCAGGGTGATGAAGGTCGACTAGGCTGACGGGCACACCCGCGGGTGTCACTTCAAGAGGGCCAGGATACAGATTGCTGGTCTGATCGGGGGCAAACAAGGTGAATCTGCGTTTTCCGGCAATTACACAGGCAATATTATCGGTTCCATCAAAATGCGTATCTACAATTCCCTGATTGCCCAGCCACAATCGGGGCGGTGTATCAGGGAAAAAGTTAGCGGTGTTGTCCTTTTCAAAACCTGGCAACAATACATGTGCCAACGCGCTTTGCATAGACAGAGCAGGGCAATCAGGCCGTCCTTTGAGTTCAAGTAAACGCATTAAAAATCTGTCCAGTCGCTCTTCGCCACTGGCAAACGTAAAACCCGTAAGGTCATCATTGTAAAAAAAGCGTCTATTGGCACTTTTAGGGGCCATAGACAGCATGACCTTGTCGCCTTGATAGAAATTGCACAGGTACTCAATGAAAGTCTGGTCGGCAGCCTTTGCTGCTTCCACTACTGGCCATGATTTCGCAAAATCACGGATGACCACGGGGTGTTGCGCGGGGACTATCTCGCTGAATAATTGTTGCTCAGACAAGTCTGTATATTCAGCAACGTGTTTATATTGAGTAGTCATAATATTGGCTTCATGGTTATTGCTTAGCGTGTCAATTTTTCTGTGAAGTAGCGTTGGATCTGCGCAACTTGGTCATCGGGTATTTCACCCAAAATATGCTGCTGATGTTTTGGAATGTAGCTTCTGGGGTTTATATCCTGTTGAAATACATAATGATTAAACATGTGGCGCCAGGCTTGACGCTGTTTATCAGAGGTATTGCGCATTGCTAGCAAAGCAATATTTAAGCTATCGATGGCACTGGGTGCAACGGCGTCAGGTGCCGAAGAGCCATTCCACCAGTAATTCATTAAGCCATTCACTTTTTCAAGAGATTCAATATGATGCCACCACAGCATAGGAATAAAAAGTGCATCTCCCGGACCTAATTCAACGCTGTAGGCCTGCTTTAGCGCTTCTTTAAACAGGGGAAAGCGCGCGTGATCAGGCTGATTAAAATCTACCAGAGTTGTAGGCGCACCTGCTGGCGTAAAATTGATAGGACCAGGATACAGGTTTTGAGTTTGGTCTGGAGGAAACAACAAAAAGCGTCGGCGTCCAGCAACGACACAGGCTATGTTATCTGACCCGTCATAATGGGCACTCACAATACCTTCATTACCAACCCACAATCGCGGTGGTAAATCAGGAAAATAAGTGCTGGGATTATCTTGAGCTAGGCCCGGTAATACCGCTTCTAAGCGTGTGTTCTGCATAGAAATCGCCGGGTACACGTCTCGGTCGATGAGCTCTAGCAAGCGGCCCAGAAAGAGGTCTATACGTTCTTCACCCTGCAGGAAATTCACACCGGTCAAATCGTCATTATAATGAAACCGCTTATTTGCTGCTGGTGGCGCAACAACCATACCGGTCTTTTTTCCATTGTAGAACTGCAAGAGATATTGGCAAAAGTCTTGCTCGCCGCGCTTAGCTGCCTGAACGATAGGCCAATGTTTTGCAAAGCCGCGAATAACAATAGGCTTTTGTGCAGGTGCTATCTCATTGAAGAATTGTTCGGGGGTGAGGTCCGCGTAACTAGGCAGTGTTCTTAAATCAGTCATTACAGTGCGCTTTTAGCTGGGCAGTGTTGCTGTATAAAGTCGTGTAACGATGGCATTGTTGCCACTTCCTCTTTGATGCCTTTTACGTTTGCGTGCATCATATCTGACAGCTTTTGTTGATTAAAGGTCGCCATCAAGGGATGCACTTTTTTAGGCCTGTACTGCATGCCTTCAAGTACTGAGTACCAGCTTTCATGGGTAAATAACTCATCTACACCCGGTGGCAATTGGCCGCGTTGTTTAAATAGCGAGAGCTTCTCCTGCAAAGACGCAGGTAGCGGAGACTGCGTGCATCTGCGCCAAAATTCGCTGTCGTTGCGTTCACTGGTGCAATAATGCATAACAATGAAGTCTCTAATTTCTTCAAAATCAGCATCTACTTTGCGATTAAACTGCGCCTCGTTGTAGTGCTCAAAATCGCGATCGGGGAAGTGGGTAATAAAGTGAATTAACGTTTTGTAAATAATATGGATTGCTGTCGACTCGAGAGGTTCGATAAAGCCGGCAGCCAGTCCCAATGCCAGACAGTTTTTGTGCCAAATTTTGTCGCGCTTACCGGTGGTAAAGGGAATAAATCGCGGCGTGTTAAGCGGTTTCCCTTCCAATCCACTTAGCAAGGTTTGCACTGCCTCATCATCGCTGCAATAGTCACTGGAAAACACATAGCCATTCCCAGTGCGATGTTGCAAAGGGATTTTCCATGTCCAACCGGCGGCCTGAGCCTTAGCTACTGTGAAAGGTTGAGGCGTCGCTATGTTTTCTGTTTGTACAACTACCGCTCTATTACAAGGTAAGTATTTGGACCAGTCTTGGTAGCCTACCTGCAATGCTTGGTTGATCAGTAACCCGTTAAACCCAGTGCAATCAATAAAAAAGTCGCTTTGTAATTTGCTGCCGTCTGATAGTGACAGCGATTCAATAAAACCTTCTGCATTCTGATGAACCTGGGTGACGGTGTTTTCGCTTCTGATAACGCCTTTTTCTGTGGCTTGTGTGCGAAGGTAACGAGCGGCCTGCAGAGCATCAAGGTGGATGGCATGGGCAATGCTGTCTTCGGTCCAGGATTTCGGTTGGCGCGGTCGCAAAATAAATCGCCCTAGCTCTGCCATTTGCGCACAAGGTGAGTGTTCCGTCCATGTTGTTTGCACACCGGCTTGTTTTGTTTGTAGCCAGGCCTGATAAAAATCAAAGCCATTGATGTGATGGCCTACACGACCAAAAGGATGGAAGTATTGATGATCTTCTCGTAACCAATCGTCAAAACGGATCCCCAGTTTAAAGCTTGCAGAAGTAGACTGTACAAACTCTTTCAAATCAATCTGACAGGCTCTGAGAAAGTCCATAATCGAAGGAACGGTAGACTCGCCGACACCGACAGTATCGATATCAGGTGACTCGATCAGTGTAATTTGGATATTTGCCCGTTGTAGCAGGTTAGATAGCAGAGTTGCAGCCATCCAGCCAGCAGTTCCACCTCCTACTATGCAAATAGACCTCAAAGCATGTTGCATAACAGCTCCCTTGTTTAAAGTATCTTGATATTAACCAAAGTCGCCTGCTAATAAAATAATGGAGTCTGTGGTATTGCTACCACAAACTCCACCATTACATACACCATAAAGGTGCAAGGGGTTAAAATGATGCCCTTAACGTTAACGAATACCTTCTGTCGGTAGTGAAGGTAAACGCATCAGTTAAGGTGCCTTGCTGGTCTTGTTGATACTGAGTTTCAGTATCCTGACCCAGCACGTTACTGATTTCTAAACCTAACTGAACGTTGTCGGAAATCGCATACAGGAAGCTTGCGTCCATCATGCCTTGTGCTTTGGAATAGGCAGGCACGAATTCTTCAGATTCCTGTAGTGTTAACAAATACTCTGAGCGCCAGGTATACGCAATACGGGCGGTATACTCTTCGTATTCGTAGATACCCACAATATTGACATTTTGGTCAGAGTATCCCTGCAGCGGCAAACCAGTGAACTGACGGAAGCTGTTACGGTTATCAGTAATTGGAACACCTGCGCCATTAAAGGTGAGTGGCTGCGTGGGGTTCGTATTCGGATCTTCCAATCCATTCTGATCAATGTAGGTATAGTTCAATTGCAGACCTAAACCACTCCAGGCGCCAGGTAGCATGTCATAAAACTGCGTATATGCTATCTCGTACCCACGAATAGTACCGTCACCGGTATTATCAGGGCCATAAGCAGCAACCGGGTAGGTTTCGCCGTTCACATCCAGTTCAGTAGCAAAAGAGCGGTTGCGAATGATGTTAGACAACTTCTTGTGGAACAAACCAAATGTCAATGAGCCAGTCGGTGCAAAGTACCACTCTGCGGTCAAATCAAGATTGATCGATTCTTCGGGCTCAAGGAAGGCATTACGTGCATTGGCGCTGATTTCGATATTTCTTAAATCAACCGTAGGGTTAGTAGTTTCATCTTTATCCAGACTCGGGAACCTCAGAACTTCCTCATAATCTAATGACACAACCATTTTATTCGCGGCATCGACTAGGCTAGGATAAAACAAGCCTTTTGATGCACCAAAACGAACAACGACGTCATCAGTTACACCAAAGTTTAGGTTAAGACTTGGTAGCAGGGTTGAGTAGTCCGCACCGTCAATGGTATTGAGAAACGCTTCACCTGAGGCCAAATTAAAGATACTAGGGTATTGGTTTAGCATTACCTGATACAGTGAATCAGTGGGATTCACACCCCTTCTTGAGGTTGCCGGTAAGGTAATACCGCCTGTTGACTCGAGTTGATAGTTTACATGGCGCAGGCCTACATTACCCACTAAGTAAATGTCGTTAAAATCTACTTCAAAGTCTGCACGCACATAAAACTCTGTGCGATCAGTCTTACTTGAACTGATATGACGTGGAGCAAAGTGACTAAACACTCTATCGTCTAAGTCTTCATAGGCTTGTGCACAGCGACCACTTCCGTCCATCGCAGTACCTAGTGCAATCCAGTCGCCACATCCTTCTCTTAGGGTTTGCACATAATTCTCAGCCAGATCCATTCGCGGGAACAAGAAGCTGGTGTTGTCTCCTAGGAATGTCTTGCCATTGTAGTGGTCAGCAAAACTAATACGGTCATACAGCTCTGGCACAACTTGTGGTGAAGCATTATAGGATGCTTGTGCATTCCAGGGCGTACCCAGTGCTTGCCAGCCCTCATACTCAGTATTGCGTACAATTAATTCTTTTTGCGAGTAGTACATGCCACCGCTGACTTTGGTAAACATGCCTTCATCAATCACGTATTCTAAATCTAACTGATACGCGTCTGATTCAGCTTCATTGTGTTCTTCTTGCTGCATCCCATTACTGATTCGCAATAGTGGGTTGGTATTCGGCTCAACATCTGGTGGGTTAGACGTGTTTGCATTTAAGAACTCAATTTGCGGCGTGTCACCCCTCAAATCAAGGAAAATGGGTGCATTGTCAAATGTCTGGTTACCGTTGATACGAGACGTTACATTGTTGTTGTGAACAATTTGGTCGGAATCAACACGCTGATAATCAAAATAAACTGTCAGACTGTCAGTCGCCTTAAAGCGAAGGTTTAATGACGTGTCTTCAACGTTACTTTCGTTATAGTTGTAACGCGAACGGAACTGAAGCGGCAAGTTACCTTCGTTTGATCGACCCACGCCAGACGTCAAATAGCCATTTGCATCAACCGTTAATGGACGGCCTTCTTCTGACTCGTCGAACCATTGAAATGCATTTGGCGCATAAGGTAGGAATCCGCGATCACCAGAGGCAACTACATACTCGCGCCACTCCAATGAAGCGTGGGAGTTAATGTGCTCAAGTGTCGCTAAGAAGCGTTCATCTTTACTTTCCCATTGTAATGAAGTGGTAAAGCCGCGACGTTTACGATCGTTTTCAGCAGAAGCAATCGTGTAGTTGGCGGGCGCATACCAGGTTTCTCCTTCAGGCTGCCCTTCAAGTGCATCACCCTCATAGGGGGCAACAAAGTTTGCCTGATCTTCTGCCGTATAAATTTTAGCATCTGGGAAATTGTCACATGAGCGCCAATCTGAGGCCTCTGGCCAGCAAGGCTCAGAGGATAGACCCGCGACGACACCCGGTGTAACACCTAACCATTCATCATAAGAAAAGGTAGTTAGCGGACCACGACTATGGTAGTTACCCAAACCGAAACCATCGCCACGAGTGCGGTATTCAGATGCCGATGCCGCGACGAGTACACCAAATTTACCAGAGTCTGTGTCCCAGTTATCAGCAAACAAGGCACTGAATGAAGGTGTTGTTTCTTTTCTGTAATCACCACGGTTGGCTTTTGCGGTTATCCCAAACAAGCGCTCATCAGAATCGAGCGGCTTGCGCGTAATTAGGTTAACCGTGCCAGAAATACCACCAGAGATCAGGTCTGCTGTCTGATTTTTTACTACCTCGACAGCGCCCAGTAATTCGGCGGGGAAATCTTCATAGCTTAAGCCACCATAGGGGTTTGCACTGAAAGCATCTCGGCCATTGATTTCGCTGCGGACTCTGTCCAAGCCGCGAACGAGAACACTGGTACCCTCATCAGCGTAGTGCTTAGGATCATCGGAAGAAGCAAACCGCTCAATGGTAACACCGGGTACACGTTGTAACGCTTCTGTAACCGATTTGTCTGGCAATGCGCCGATATCCTGTGCAGTAATGACATCTTTTACCGTGTCAGCAAGACGCTTCAATTCTTGCGCGGTTGCGATACTGTTGCGAATGCCTTTAACTTCAATGACTTCAACCGTGTTTTCTTCGGCGTTGTTGTCACCTGTTTGTTCTTGTGCCAACGCCACACTGGTTAAACTGCTAGCCAGTACACCACTTATGGCAACACTGAGTGCTGTTTTTGTAAATTTATTAGCCATCTCGATTACTCCTTAACTAATCGACTGTTGAATTGTTGAGAGGACAGCGTTGTCATTTCTTGACGAATCGCAACCACTCTCGCAAAGGCATTCTTATTTTTCATGATTATTGCGTCCCACGTTTCCTAGTAACTCAAACGATGAATCTGAAAATCGTCAGATAGCATTTTTACTGCTTTGTTACTTTCTAACATTTCCAATACGATGTTTATGATACTTTTTACCATTTACGGCGGTTTAATTTCAATAGTTTTTTTCAAATTGCGTAAAAAGAATGTAAATGAGGTGTTGGTTGGTGAGGTGATTTTGAGAAAAATCGGGCACCCAGTGGTGCCCTGCTTGGGAAGGCTTGTTAATTGTTTATTAATGAAAAACGTTGACCGGGATAGGGAGCAGTGAAGTATTCCACCGCGCGTTTCGATTGCATGGTCACAAAAACTTGTCTGCCATCTTTGCCACCAAAAGCGACGTTAGTGGGATGAGGGCCGCCAAGTGATATATTTTTAAGCAAGGTTCCGTCTGGGCGCAGAATGGTAACTTGCCCAGCACCATAGCGCGCAATATATAAATTACCCCGACTGTCACATCGCATACCATCAAGACCATGGTCACTAAACTGATAGAATAAGCGTTTGTTACTAATGTGGCCTTGTGATGATAGGTCGTATGCCCAGACTTTGCGTTGGACACTTTCGTTCACATATAGCACGCTGTCGGACGTGCAAACTGCAATGCCATTGGTTGTGCCCATATTGGTCTCGAGCAAGTGTGTTGTGCCATCAGGCATAATCCTCCACAACTGTCCTGTTCCCGCTGCCCAATTTGGATCGCTGGCAAAAATAATGTCACCCTGAGTAATGGCGATATCATTCGGTTGGTTCATGCTGCTATTGTGCGCATGAACAACAACTTCACGAGTGCCAGGGGCTACGCGTAAAATATTATGGCCCGTATAGTCTGCGATATACATGGTGCCATCTTTGCCAAATTTAATGCCGTTGCCTGTACTGCCTTCGGGTAGTGAGAGGAATAGTGATGCCTGCCCGGCCTTAGTGACCTGACCAATCGTCCCTTGGTGTTGGTAATTTACCGCATATAATAGGCCGTTGCTGTCTACTGCAGGCCCTTCAATGCCTGTAGTGAAGTGATTGTTTGCTGTGAATGCCTGGGAATACGTGTCGTTGGGGTAATAGATGGTTACGTTGGCCGCCCGATGCAGGAGTTTTTCGATGGGGTAGGCCGCGGAAACCACTATTTCCTCCCGAATGAGTGTTGCTTCCTTCAACACAGACGTAATCTCCTGAAAACCTTGTTGTGAAAGGGAGTCTTCGTTTCTAATAATATCCACAAGCAGTTTTGCTGCAGTAGACACTTCAGCAACACTTTTCACAATAGGGAGGAGGGAAGCCAATGGTTTGTGGCCAACTATCAGTGATTCTAGCGACGTGGCATTGTTATGCCATTGATTGAGCTTGGCAACAATCTGGTTTTTAAGTGTATCGTTATCCGTGTTGGCCAGCCATGCGACAATCCACTCCTCCAGTTCACGAACGGCAAGGCTCTCGGCTGGTAATGCGTCTACATAACGGTTGAGCGGCGCTTGCTGATGATACTCGTCAGCCTGAGATTTTGCGTGATGGCGATGATAATATTGCGCTTGTTCAACTGCTTCCGACAACACCATGAGCGGCGTAATATCCTGATTGCCCATCAGCCTTTTAAAGGCCGCTTCCATCTGTGCATTGTGTTTTAACCCGACGATACTGTCTGCAAATTCTGACATGGCCACCAGTCGCTGATACATAAAAGCCTCATTTTGCATGCTGCGAGGTGACCATAACCGCTCCGCAATTGCATAGGTTCTTGGCCAGAGACGAAGGTCGATGTTTTGCGGTGTGACAATTTCGCCCCATAGTGTAGCCTCACCACCTAATACCAGCGCCTGTTCATCCTCAGTAAGCGGTGCCAGTTGAATACCTTTAGGAATGCTGGAACCATAAATAGCACTCCCCGCTATTAACTTACCGTCAAAGGAATATCGGCCATTGCCAACGATGGATGTGCCCGTGATCGTATTACCTTCAATGCGTAACTGACCCTGAAAAGGGCCCATCCAGGTATCGAGGTCAAAGCGTATCTCATTATTGACAATGCGCAACGCGTTGAGAGGCTTTCTCGAACGGTTTTTGAAATCGATAAAGCCTCTTGTAATGTCACCCTCTATGCTAAACAGGGTTAACGTGCCCGTTATCGCAGCGCCACGCAGGCGTGGGATGTGAAATGACCAAGTTTGCCAAGTCTCATTACTTCTGGGGGCGGCCTCTACCACTTCAGGGATAGGAATAGGATCATTGCGATAATGATAAGCGGTTGGCTGAGGCTGATCGACATAGTAACCGGTCGACAATATGCTCTGTCGATTATTTTTTGCTTTGTGGTTAATTGAGTCATGACCACGCCATGATTGAATCAGAATGTCATGGGGTAAATCAGGGTGGTAAATTTCATCCCAGCCCACCATGATTTTTCCATGCTTCGTTAAAACATCGTTAACCTTTTGATTGAAGTAGGCCTGCAAACCTTTGTAATCAACGAGTTCATGCGCTTCTATAAACGCTTGGATTGTAGGGTTTTCATTCCATTGCTTGGGATTAACCTCATCGCCGCCGATATGAAAATAAGGATCAGGAAAAATACCACTCAACTCTTCAACTATACCCTCTATGAATGCATAAACTTTGTCGTTGATTGGGTTAAGTGTCGGTTCATGCACGCCCCAGTGACGTTCCATTTTATAAGGGCCTGGCGCAGACATCAGCTCGGGGTAGGCCACGGCAATGGCACTGCCATGACCAGGAACATCAATTTCAGGCACGACTCTGATACCTCTGTTATAGGCGTATTGCACTATCTCACGCATGTCATCCTGGGTGTAATATTGACCGTCAGAGGCAAGCTGATGAAGCTTAGGGTAACGCTTTGATTCTACACGCCAGCCTTGGTCATCAGTTAAATGCCAGTGAAACACATTGAGTTTGGCGCTTTCCATACCGTCTAACTGACGTTTAATGTCTTCAACAGGTATAAAACGTCTAGCTGGGTCGAGCAGTAGTCCTCGCCAGCTGAAACGAGGAGAATCTTTGATCTGCACAAGAGGTAAGCTTATTTGGTTTACATTTTTTGTTGTAAATAGTTGCAAAAGTGTCTGCAAACCACGCATTGCCCCTAACTCTGTGTCTGCGGTTAAATCAACGCCGTGCGCGGAAACGTTCAATGTATAACTTTCATCGTGCGTGGGATGAGGCAAAGTTTGAGTTACTGCGTTCTCCACTTCGATGTTGATAGAGATAGCGGTAGTCGCCCCTGCAGAGGAAAGGTGGCGGGTCGCCTTTTTGATAAAGCGCTTGGTACTTTGCTTCAAACGCGGTGAGTTTGGGCCCTTGATAGTAAGAGAAAGTGCATTGCCTGTTAGTATTTCCCTATCAACCACCCTTATCTCTTTTGGCCAGGGCATCAGCTTTACGTTTTCTGTTGAGGCAAACAGCACCCCTGACATACTCAAGGATAGAAAAATAAAAATAAAACGGGTGAGCATCGTTATTGGACTCCAGGACGAAAGCAGGTTTTCATGGTTTTTAACACAGTCAGCGAATCATCGACCAAGTGAATGGAACACCATTTATCCAGCGTGAGGCAAGGATGAGAGGTGGCAAAGCCAATCAGATCGCCAGGCATGAGTTTTTCGTTTGCATAAGTGTGCAGCATACTGTGTTGGTCCATTACCTTAGTGGTTCTAGTTTTTGTGAGCTCGCGCGGGGCGTCCCAGCCAGGTCTGAACCACTTTACCGGTATGGGGTAGCCAGCGTCGAAGGCGACATCTCTCTTTCCCATCCCCACAATGGCTCTGTTGCTGTCAGACGGCGTAGAGAGCACATAGGCCCACACTTCGAGCGAGGACTGTAACTGTGTTGGCATGGCTTGTGCGGTGTGATCGCGTTCCAACACTTTGTTTTGCGCCACTTCGTATATGCCCTTATCATGAATGAGGTAGCAACCTGGCCTAATCAAATAAGTAACATCGGCTTTTTGATTGTGTGAAAATTTTTCTGCCACTCTGTCATACCATGCGCTTCCCGCGCCTGTGAACAGTATTGTTTCAGTTGTGAAATAGTGATTGCTATACAGCCCGTCAAATATTGACATGGCGGTATTGAGAAATGTATCTACTTGATCGACAGTGCTGAGTGTACCCTCATAGAACTCTACCCCCGCCAACTCAGTAAATGATGACTTTTTGACGGCGTTCGCCAGAGCGAGGGCTTCCTCATAGTTAATGCATCCACACCGACCTTTAGGGGGGCTAATTTCTATCAACACATTTAAGGTGTGTGGTGTCTGGCAAAAAAAACGTTCCAGTTGAACCAGGTTTTCTTTTGAATCTAGTAAACAATAAAATTCAAACTCAGGATCATCTAACAGATCGTCTATGAGCTGCATATTGGCTTTGCCAATCAGCTGATTGGCAAGAAGAATTCGTCTAATACCATGGTTATAGGCAGCTGCAACTTGCTCAACCGTTGCCAGTGTAATACCCCAGGCCCCTGCATCGAGTTGTAAATGAAACAGGTCAGGTGTCATGGTGGTTTTACCATGTGGCGCTAAGCTAACTCGCTTACGTTCAGAATAGGCCTGCATCCAACCAAGATTGTTATTCAGTTTTGACTCAAGAATAATCGCTGCAGGTAACACCAAGTCTTCATCAAGTATGTTGGCTTTTTTCATTCGCTATACGCTACATTTACATTGAATTAACGGGGTAGAAATCCTATCAATGGTGAAAATAATTTTCAATCAAATGCATTTTATGGTGGTAATAAGTAACAAATTAAGTAGACTAATTACAAACATACTGCGCGAAACGAAATAAAAATCGACTGAATATTCTAGTGGCTTTTTCTTTCATTGCAGGTCGAAGATAGGTATGAAGTTAAGTTTTTCCCAAAGGAAACAACATGAGTTATGAAATTGACGTTGTGTCCAAAATCTCGGAAATTTACAATCATCTAAGTGACGCAGAGCAGAAAGTAGCTACTGTGATATTGGATGATTTAGTGTTTGCGGCTAATGCCAGTATTACAGAGATTGCCTCAAAAGCCGAGGTGAGCGAGGCTACAATCACGCGCTTTGCGAAATCTGTAAATTGTAAGAATGTTCGAAGTTTGAAGCTGAAACTGGCTCAGTCAGTTGCTGTGGGGCAACGGTTTATCTCTGAATCCAAAGTAGAGCCTTCTGGCATCTTTGGTATTTACGAATCAATAAAAAAGAATTTGGACGATAACGCCAAACTCATGTCTGAGGACCTTATCAATACAATCGTCGACAGGTTTCAGGAAGCCAGACAGGTTTTTGCCTATGGTGTTGGGGGCGGATCAACCATCATGGCGCAGGAAACCCAGTATCGGTTGTTTCGTCTGGGCTTCTCGGTTACCGCGTACTCTGACCCGGTATTAATGCGTATGGCTTCATCGACCGTCAATCAAAATGACGTCATTTTTTGTCTTTCCCTGAGTGGGTGTAGCCCAGATGTGTGTGAAGCAGCGCAAATTGCTCAGCAATACGGTGCAACTATCGTGTCTATTACGCAGAAAGGATCTCCGCTGGCACAAAATAGTGACTTTCTGATACCGATAGAAACAGAAGAAACAGACTACATTTTTTCACCGAGTACGTCCCGCTATGCCATGTTGGCTGCTATTGATGTATTGGTTACCGAGCTCGCAGTTAAGAGAAAGCGAACATCACGAGAAAAGCTTAGACGCATAAAGCTTACACTAGATCATCATTTCCACGGAAATGACAGATTGCCGTTAGGCGATTAAAAAGGAAGCGTTGCTCTACATGGAATATGACTTATTGATTAAGGACGCCATTGTGGTTGATGGCACTGGTCGTGAACAATTTCGTGCTGACGTTGCGGTAACAGATGGCAAAATTGAAAAAGTAGGCCAGCTAAACAAAGCAAAGGCAAAATCTGTCATCGATGCATTTGGTCAGTGTCTGGCTCCCGGTTTTATCGATGTGCATTCTCATGATGATACCAGTGCCATTCGCAAACCTAAGATGGAAGAAAAGGTTACCCAGGGCGTGACTACGGTTGTCGTCGGTAACTGTGGTATTAGTGCCAGCCCTATTACCTTGTGTCAGGACCCACCAGACCCTATGAATCTGTTGGGTGACAAGGAGGCTTTTTGCTATCCCACATTCAGTTGTTATGCTGATGCCGTGGCTAAGGCCATGCCCAATGTCAATATTGCGGCACTCATCGGCCACACAACCCTTCGCGCTCATGTGATGGACGATCTGTCACGTGAAGCGACTGAAGAAGAAATAACAAAAATGCGCGAGTTGCTTGACTGCTCGCTTGCCCAAGGGGCTATAGGTTTAAGTTCTGGGCTCGCCTATGCAACGGCAACGCATGCTCCGCCTGAAGAGCTAGTGAGCTTAATGCCCACTGTTGCTAAGTACAATGGGTTGTATGTCACGCATCTGAGAAATGAATTTGAAGCTATCGTGGAAGCATTGAACGAGGCCTTTGAAACGGCCGGTTCTGCAAAGGTTCCTCTGGTAGTGTCCCATGTTAAATGTGCAGGAAAGGCTAACTGGGGCCGTTCCGCTGAGGTTATTGATGTACTTGATAGCGCTGCAAAGCAACAGACGGTGGCCAGTGATTGTTACCCGTATTCAGCCAGTGCTAGTACATTAGATTTAAACCAAGTAACAGATGAAATTGATATTTTTATTCCCTGGTCAAAGCGCCACCCTGAGATGGCTGGGCGCTTGTTGGCAGATATTGCTCAGGAGTGGCAAATATCGCTGATTGAAGCTGCACAAAAGTTGCAGCCAGCTGGCGCCGTGTATCATTGCATGGATGAGTCAGACGTCGAAGCTTTTCTTAAATTTCGCCTCACTATGATTGGCTCAGACGGGTTGCCCGGCACACCGAGCCCTCATCCGAGACTGTGGGGGACATTTCCCAAAGTTATCGGACATTATTGTCGCGAGCGTAAACTGTTTGATCTACCCACTGCTATTCACAAAATGACAGGCCTTTCAGCGGCGCAATTTGGTCTGCACAACAGAGGGGTTATAGCAGAAGGACACTGGGCAGATTTAGTCTTGTTTGACTTTAGCAGTATTGCCGATATGGCTACGTATGACCAACCGCAGCGACCTTCGAAAGGCATTAGTCATGTTTGGGTCAACGGTAAATTGAGTTATCAAAAGGGCGTTGTTGAAGCCAGTAATGGCGGAATGTTAATCAAACGTGTTTCAGTTTCATAGAGTATACAGGAGTTTTTCATGGCGTTAATTCGTTATGGTGCAGAAGGTGGCGTCGGGACTGGTGGCCAACATCTACCTTTTTCAAAAGCGGTTCAGGCGGGGGGCTGGCTGTATGTGTCAGGGCAAACCCCCATGACAGACGGTGAAGTGGTTGAGGGAGGCATCATTGAACAGTCAAGACTGGCAATACAAAACTGTCTCGACATTATGCGCGATGCGAATTATGACTTGTGCGATGTCGTTCACGTGACCGTTATTTTAACAGATGCACGCTATTTTCAATCGTTCAATAAGGTATTTGCAGACGTTTTTGGGCAGCATCCTCCTGCCCGTATTTGTGAAGTTGCTGATTTGGTTGTTGACTGCAAAGTAGAAGTCGGCGTGGTGTGCTACAAGGAAAGCTAATATGGATAGCACCGCGTTTCTGGGGATTTTCATAGGTTATATCGCTTTCACCTTATTGTTGGGCTGGTATGTCAGCAAAAACCGTCGAACAGGCGATGATTTTCTGATAGGCAGCCGACAGCTGCCATTTATGCTTACGCTAGGGACAACGGTCGCCACGCTTGTCGGTACTGGGTCATCCATGGGGGCGGTTGGATTTGGCTATGAAAATGGCTGGGCAGCTGCGCTGTATGGCGTGGGTGGGGCGACGGGCCTCATTCTTTGTGCCTGGTGGTTTGCACCTGCCAGAGATAAACAGTTTATGACCATGAGCGAAGAATTGTCACACTATGTGGACGAGCATCCCGTAGTGAAGAACGTAGTGGCATGTCTCATTTTGGTTGCCAGCATTGGGTGGTTGGGTGCGCACATACTAGGAGGGGCAATGTACCTGTCCTGGATCACGGATATTGATATTCAGTCGGCTAAGGTGCTCATAGCGTTAGGTTTCACGCTGTATATTCTGGTAGGTGGATACATCGCTGTTGTGTGGGCAGACAGTTTGCAGGCTATTGTCTTATTTACAGGGTTTGTTCTACTTGCTTTCTTTGCTGTGCATGAAGCAGGTGGATTTTCAGCTATGCTCGCTGCACAACCTCAGGAAAATACCTCGTTTCTGGCACATCAAAAAATAGGCTGGCTGCCCGCCCTGTCGTTGGCCATCGTGATTGGGGTCGGTGTACTGGCAACGCCGTCTTTTAGGCAGCGAATTTATTCGGCAAAGAGTGTGTCATCCGCTCGCAAATCGTTTGTCAGCGCAGGTATCTTGTATTTTCTTTTTACCACTATACCAGCCATTGTTGGTATGTCGGCGTTTGCCCTCAATCCTGAACTTGATAACAGAGATTTTGCTTTCCCTTTTTTGGCAAGCTCAACACTCCCATTGTTGATAGGTTTATTGGTATTGATAGCCGGGCTATCGGCCACGATGTCGAGTGCCAGTTCAGATGCTATAGCCGGTGTGGCGACAGTAATGCGAGATATCAGTGTTATGCTCACCGGTAAAGTGCCCCAGGAGGCCAAGACGGTATGGTATTCCCGACTGGCAACATTATTGATAGTTGGGGTAGCACTGCTTCTTGCCAGCTTATCTGATGATATTATTGGGTACATTACAAAAATGATTGCCACAGTGCTGTCAGGCTTATTCGTTTGTGGTGTGTTGGGGCGCTTTTGGCCCGCCTTTAACTGGCAGGGCGCACTCGCCTCGCTTGCTACTGCATCGGGTATATCCCTGCTGGTAGTTAGCCAAGATGAGTGGATGGCCACATTAGGCAACCCTATTATGCCGTCAGTTGCGGGCAGTTTACTTGCTGGGTACATTGTGACGCGCTTAACCTCTTTGGTACCTAAGAGCGCTCTCTAAGACGCATACCCCCTTTGCACGAGCAGCATATTTATTAGACAATTACGCAGTGTTTTATGTGCTGCGTAATTGTGATGACTCGAGTTGTGTTAACCCTGTTGTGTGTAATATTGCCATTTCAGCTTAAGGCTGAAAGGTACATATTTTTTGGCGTTGGTGAAGAAACCTACGAAATTCAGCTATTGAAAATGGCGTTGGAAGTGGAGGCCGAAAACGACGTTACGCTGGACATGTTTAATGGACATATACCCAAATACCGCGCCTTTCAAATTATGGACAAAGGTGAAGGAATTGATATTGTCATTGGCGGGGCTACAAAGGAAAGAACCGCTGTCAGTCAGCCAGTACATTTTCCCATTTTTAAGGGGCTTTATGGGCTTAGACTCAACCTGATTAACAAACACTCTCCAGATATTCTTAAGAATATTCGCCATATTGATCAGTTAAAAACGCTCATTGCCGGTCAGTTTCACACTTGGAGTGATACAAAAATATTGCGTCACAATGGTCTGACAGTTGCCAGTGGCAGCGATGTTAATGGACTTTATGAAATGTTGCACAAAGGTCGGTATGATTTCTTTCCTCGTTCAGCATTAGAAATACAATGGGACCTGAGTCAGCATCAAAACCTTGACCTGATTATTGACCCACATATCGTAATTTTGTATCCAAAAGCACATTATTATTATGTTCAAAAAGGCAATGACGCTCTGGCAAAAAAAATCTCTAAGGGGCTAGAAACCTTGCTTAAACGTGGGGAGTATGACCGTCTATTTAATCGCCATTTTGGTCAGCTATTACAATCGCTAACCTTGAACAACAGGCATGTACTCCATCTTGACAACCCCAGTCTGCCCGATGGCACACCATTAGACAGACCCGAATTGTGGTATTCCTTAAAACGCTGAGTCGGCCCATGTATTCAACGGTACTCAGTTCTAGTAGATTCGCAAAGTGAAGAAGTACTGAGTTACACTTTGTGCACACACAAATCTTTGAGGAAGAGAAGACTTTGTTTGAAGAGGCCGTGCTTGCACAAATTAGAAACGGATTGCAGGACAGCTCTATTGAATTTGTTCAGCAGATCCAGCGCCTGTGGAGTGACTATGGACAGATAGTGCGTCTGGTGAGCCGGAATTCTGGAAAGCATTATGTGGCTAAAGTAGTATCGTCTGAAACGCCTGGCGCGCATCCGAGAGGTTGGAATACGCTTACCAGTCATGAACGTAAGGTACGTTCATACGCCATTGAAGCTACCTTCTATCAGAAATACGCACACCTCACTTCAGCCAAGTGTTTGGTACCCGCTTATCAGACAAGTACGTCGTTTTCAGGCGGCTCCGTTCTTATCATGCAAGATTTAGATGCATTGGGGTACACAGAAAAGCCTACGTCGCCCACTATGGATGGGTTGCACCAAGCTGTCATTTGGTTAGCGAATTTTCACGCTACATTTTTGGCGACAAAAGGGGAAGGCCTGTGGCCAATAGGCACATACTGGCATTTGTCTACGCGTCAGGATGAGTGGCAAGCCATGCCCGATGGATTGGTGAAGCAGCATGCAAAAACCATTGATTCAGCACTACATAACGCATCATTTCAAACCTTGGTGCACGGTGACGCCAAAGTGGCGAATCTATGCTTTCATGTGTCGGGAACCGGAGTGGCGGCGGTGGATTTTCAGTATGTGGGGAGAGGACCAGGCGTAAAAGATCTTGCTTATTTACTTGCCAGCGCACTGGATAACGAGGGGTTGTATCAACACGGCGACCAAATGCTTGATGTATACCTGAATGAATTCATCAGCGCTCTGACTATCAGGCAGTGCGAACTTGACAGAAAACCTATTGAGCGCGAAATCCACATGCTTTATCCAGTTGCTTGGGCAGACTACTATCGATTTTTGCTTGGATGGAACCCGGATAGCTGGAAAATCTGCGATTACATGCTAGAAATGGCTGACAACGGTCTAGCCAATATCTGCAAATAATTCAGTGCTAAAATAACGCTCAGCGTTATCAGCTAAAATACACACAATATTTTTACCAGCGTATTCGGGTTGCTTTGCTAACACTAAGGCGGCGGCAGCTACAGCACCTGAAGAAATACCTACGGGCAGACCTTCTCGTTTAGCGAGCTGTCTGGCAGTGTGGATTGCAAGATCATCGTCTATGGTTAAGATACGATCTAATGCCTTTGTGTTGAGTATGTCGGGTACGTGACCCGAGCTCAATCCTTGTATTTTATGCGTGCCCGCTCTACCCTCGGTTAAGACGGGACAGGAGGCTGGCTCAACCGCCACTATTTCAATATCAGCATTGGCGCGCTTTAACGTTTCTGCAATACCTGTAATGGTGCCACCCGTGCCTACGCCCGCCACAACAACATCGACATTACCTCCTGTATCTTGCCAAATTTCCTGGGCGGTGCTGACTGCATGCATGTTGGGGTTGGCTTGGTTAGCGAACTGGTCAAGCATCACGGCGTGTGGTCGTTGAGCAACCATTTCTTTTGCTTTGTCGATAGCGCCTTTAGTGCCTAAGTGTTTAGGGGTAGTAACAACCTTGCCGCCATACAACTGGATGAGCTTCCGTCGCTCAATGGACATGTGCTCAGGTATCACAATGGTAATTGGAATATCCCGCATTGCACAAATCCACGCACAGGCAACACCGTTATTGCCCGACGTTGCTTCAATAATTTCTGTTTTGTCACTAAACACATCTGACGCCATCAATGCATCTATCATCGCCATGGCTGGACGATCTTTAATTGAGCCCGCAGGATTAAAATATTCGACTTTACCCAGCAAGTTAGCACAAGCTTGGTGGTCGGCAGCGAACCGTTTTAAGTTTACCAAAGGCGTATTGCCAATGGTTTGCGTGATGTCATCATAAATTCGTGTTACGTGATCTAGCATATTATGTGTCTGTTTGAATGAATAACTGTATGTATGATGTCATGTTACATCGAATATATTTTCTAAGAATCACTCGAAAAACTTGATTAAGTAGTTTATTTTTCTACATGAGTATTAAAGAGTGAAATAAATATGCTTGATAAGTTGGATAAAGAGATTTTACGTCTTTTGCAGGTGGATGCGGGGCAATCGGTTTCTGACATCGCTGAGCAGGTTGGCCTGACGCAGACACCCTGTTGGCGAAGAATACAGGTGCTGGAACAAAAAGGTGTTATACAAAGCCGGGTCGCACTGTTAGATCCCAATAAGCTTAATGTTGGCCTTACTGTATTTGTTCAGGTAAAAGCGCTCAAGCACGACGACAAATGGCTTGCGCAGTTTGCTGCACATACCCAAGCGCTTGAACAGGTAACGGAAATTCACCGAATGAGTGGTGAGTATGACTATTTGTTGAAAGTCATGGTAGCGGATATGGCATCGTTTGATCACTTTTATAAAAAACTGGTCGCAGGTATTGAGTTGTCGGATGTAACATCGAGTTTTTCAATGGAAAAGATCAAATACACTTCTGCATTACCACTTAATCACATTTAGCCGTATGGTTGCGCTTTGTGCACTTAGGTAATGGATATCAGCATAGAGGTAGTTTCAGGGCATGATTGCAGGTATCCTAGAGCACTAAAGTGACGGGCAACATAAGAATATGCGAACGATTTGGCTCCCTGTGGTTTCATTATTTTTCGGGCTTTCAGCATTTTCAGCTAAGGCTACTGAAGAAATCGATAATTTTATTCAACAGGTTCAAACCGTCACGTATGATTGCCCGGATTCAGGCTATCTTCCTCAGTTAGAAGAGTATTTGGATTCAGCCGAGCTGACTGCTCAACAGCGATTCGCTCTCATTGCATCAAAAACGCAAATAATGATTTGCCAGGGGCAGGCATCCCAAGCGCAAAAGATGCTCTACGAACTTACGGCACAAGACGGCATAGATAAGCGGTCTTATGCCTATGCCTCTGCAATTTACCAAATTGGGTTTACTTACGACTTCAAAGAAGATCCAAAGCGTTGTGAGTACTATGAGAACGCCAAGGCTTTGTCAGCAGACAAACACAGCGACGTTTATTTAAGTGCGTCGTTAGGTATCATCACAAATTGTGTTGCCGGTATTGAAGTGGCTGAGCGACTGGGGATGATGTTCAGTATTCTTGAGCGCTACTCAGCATCACAAGATTACGGGGCTCTGGCGCATATCCACAATAATATTGGGCTGGTTTATGGAACCTTAGACCAACATGTGCTGGCTGCAGAACAATACTTAAAGGCCCACGAAATGGGGCTAAAGGTGTACACAGGAAGCAATCAGCTCACCATTCTTATTAGCGCTATTACGTCGCTTTTTGCCAGTGGACAGTTTGACAAAGCTTATGACGCTATTCTGGAATTTGAGGCTATCAACCAAAATGTGGCCACACCGCTGACCAACTACTATTACTATCATGCGCTAACGGGTTACTACTATCGCACCGGAAAGATTAACGAAATGAAGCAAGTCTTGCCTGATTTGGAGCTGGCTGCACAAAAAATCAGTAGTCCTGTTACTGATGCCATGCTCAAGTGGTATCAGGTTGTGCCCTGTGTGGCTGAGGGCGATAAAAGCTGTATTTCTGATTATCTGGCTGACGTAAAAGCCAAGTGGCCAGAGAAACACAGATACTTTTGGACCAATATTCAGTATCTGGCGCTGGAGGTGGAGATGTACCTAGTGCTTGAAGATGTTGATAAAGCAAAGGCCGCCTTCGAAGCGTATGCCAATAGTATCAGCGAGCGCAGACAGCGCAGACAGTATTCTTCGAGTATTCTCAGTGTGGCTAACTTGTATAGCAAAATACATTCGTTGGAATCTCAAGCTATTCAGGCTGAGCAGATCAAGCGCAACATTCTGATATCCGTGATTATTGTTTTCATTGCATCGATTACCATTGTTGGCTTTGTTTTGCGCAAGCGGCAACTTGCTCGCCTAGCCATTGATCCAGACACAGGTTTGCTCAATGCTAAAACAGCTATCGCACGCATAGAGCGCTTGGAAGCGCCTGACCAGGGTAAATCTATCGCCCTTGCCATCTTCGATCTGGGCAATTTTAGAGAAATCAATCGTTTGGTAGGGCCTACTAAAGGCGATTTTGTTCTTAGTCAAATTGCTAATACGCTAACAAAGGTAACCAGAGACTCGGATATCCTTGGTCGCTTTGCACCTGAGCAATTTATATTGTGTCTACCCAATATCGACGAAGGCAGTGCAAAGCGTTTGTTTGATAGAGTGCAAAATGAACTTGATAACACGTTTACACTCGACGCGGGGACTGAATCTGTGAGTGTTCGTTCCAGCATGAGCATATTTATCACGTCAGATAAGTTATCAGACTTAAAATCTGTTCTGGATGAAATGCTGCTGTCCATCAGCCTGAAAGCAAAGTAAGTCAATTACGGTCAATTTCTGGTGCTGTATTAAATTGTCCATTACAATCCGGCTCTTGTTTTATTTGGATGTAGTGATGCCATGGCAGCAATTGGTATAGATTACGGAACGTCTAATTCAGAAGTCGCTTATTTTGACGGTGAAAAGCACCATTTCATTAAGCTCGATCCGGCTATTGAGCAAGCTAATAAAATACGCTCCTCGGTTTTCATCTATTATGAAGACGACCTGCCGTTGCCACCAGCAGATGTCATTGAAACCAAAGTTTCACATATACAGCAGGCAATTCAGCAGCAAATTGAAAAAGCCAAATCAGGCTATTATGAAGCCAGTGATCCTCGTGAACAAAAACTTTACAGTGACAAAGTCGACAATTTAAGAGCAGAGTTTCACAATCGCCCCTTGTTGCAGCGCCGCGCAATACAACTCCTAATGAAAGACCGAACCGTCCAAGACTTGCCATTAAAGCAGCTTGTAGAAACCGGTCGATTTGCGTTTGGTGAAGAGGGGTTTAAGCGTTACCTGAAATCGCCAGAAAAAGGTCGACTTATTTATTCCCCTAAGAACTTCTTAGGTGCCAGCTTGGTGGCCGGTCAGCAGGAAGCGTTCGTGGGGATGATTGCAAAACAACTTGCGTTTTTCCGCGCATCGGCTGAACAACAATTACAGCAACCCGTTGATACTGCTGTCATCGGCAGGCCTGTAAGGTTCCATGGTACTCGCGGGGAGGAGGGCAACGCGCAAGCAATAGACATTATGGAAAAAGCGGCTGCGCAAGCTGGGTTCTCCTCAGTATCTTTTCTGGAGGAGCCCATTGCTGCGGCTTACAAAATTGAACGTGCATTGACTGAACCTACCGATGTTTTAGTGGTAGATATTGGCGGTGGTACAACGGATATTTGTTGCATTAAATTATCACCGCAGCAGCAGAATGTGTGGGATCGTCAGCAAGATGTATTGTCAGTAACGGGTACCCGACTGGGCGGAATGGAATGTGACAAAAGCCTGATCATTAAGTCTATTGCACCTACAATGGGCCAGGGACTGACTATGCAAAATGGTTTTCCTGTTCCGCCCACCTATTACTCAGACATGTGCGCGGTGGACGATATTCCAAAGCTCAACCGGTTTTTTTCCGATGATTATGGCCTTGATATCGCACAAACTATGTCAATTGTTAAAAACGCTGAACCCATGGAGAGGCTACTCACGGTTCAGGCTGAAAAGCTGTCAGCGCGTCTGGTGAACTCCTCCAGAATGGCAAAAGAACTCTTATCGTCCAGAGAAGAAATTACCCTTCCATTACATTACATAGAGCCTGACTACGACGTTGTCATTAACACAGGTGATTTAAATCGCTCCATGCAATCTTGGTTGCGCCGTATCAAAAAACTGGTTGATGAATGCGTTGACGCCAGCAGAGAAGCTCCACAGCAGCTTTTTATTACGGGTGGCATGAGCTTATCGCCTATAGTTCGACAGGCTATTCAGGATAACTTGCCGAGTAACTTGCCGCTTTTGGAGGGCGATGCGTTCAACTCGGTGGTCGAAGGTTTAGCTATTCATGCAGCGAATAAAGCTAGCAATAAATAAAGGTGTTTTTGGTGTCATTAGGTTTATTGTTCTGAAAGTTCCTCTAAGGTCTGTTCACACATATTTTCTAGGTCTTGTTCATCCATGTTGAGGCGACCAAGAATATCATCCTGCACAGTAAGCCATTCATTGCTTTGCGCTTCTGGTTGCGACTTTAAAAAGCTAACATATCTGGCCAGTTTTAGGATGCATAGTAAGTCCAGGCCCACGTCAGAAAGCTCTCCGGAGTCGAATAAACCGTCTGTATCGAGTTGATAATAGATGACCTCTGTCATTACCGCTGGCAATTTCCATTGCTGGCCAAGTAGGGCACTAATGGTGGGATGTGACGTTCCGTAACGTTGACGTTCTGCTTCAGCCGCTCTCCTTCGCTACTTGTAGGATGGCATCAAAATCGTCGTATTTCAGCATCATAATTGGAATGCCTGCATTGTGAAATAAGCCGAGCATGTAAGCATTGTCGACCAAGGCTAGCTTATTGATTAAGCGCGAAATAATAGACGCGCTAGCGGCTACTGTACTGGCTTCTTCCCAAAAGCTGGCAAGCTTGTCTGATTGCCCCATGGCACTTTTAAGTGCAACTGATTTTGTCAGAGGTAATACCCGTTTTTGTCCGAGTGTCATTACCGCTTGTTGTATCGATTCGATTTCCTTCATTCTGCGAAATGCTGCGGAATTTACCACCTGAAGTACGGCTGCAGAAATACTGATGTCAGAGGAAATGATACGGGCTATCATGGCTAGATCGGGTTCAGGCTTTTTCGCTTCTTCTGATACTTTTAATAATGCTTCAGGGCGCGGTGGAATGGTGACCGACTGCAGTATTTGTTTTTCATTACTGGTAATAGTTATTGCCACGATTTAACTTCCTGTATGATTGAAGGAGTAACAATATTTTGCCTATTGTAAAGATAAGCGGCAAATGAGTACTTGGCAAATAAAGAAAGAGCAGCGTTCTGCTGCCCTCTTTACGTTTGGTCTTGCGCTACGTGCGCAGAGGCTGGATAGGTAAACTGCGATGCCGTTTACCTGAAGCCTGATAAAGAGCATTACTTAATGCTGGCGCAAATGGGGCCATGCCTGGCTCACCCAAGCCTGTTGGACTGGCGTCAGATTCAACAAAGTGCACGTGAACCTCGGGCATGTCTGCAATTCGCATTACAGGATAATCATTGAAGTTTCCGTTTACTACGGCACCGTCTTTAAATTTGATTTCACAGTACTTCGACAGTGAGATGCCCATAGCAACCGCGCCTTCTTGTTGCGCAGTGGCACCATCTTTATTGAGTACCTGACCACAGTCGACCGCTGAGTCAACTCGTACGACTTCAAAATCATCACCTTTCATGCGGACATGAACGGCCATGGCAACATAAGTTTGAAAGCTGTAATGCACTGCAATACCAATACCTTCACCTTTGGGCAGTTTTTTGCCAAAACCCGATTTTTCAGCTGCGAGCGCAAGCACTGCTTTAGAACGGGCCACTTGTTCAGCCTGTTCAGGATTAGTATTGCCATCGTAGAGTCGATTGAGCATGGTGACAGTGTCAACACCTGCTTTTTGCGCTAATTCATCAGCAAATACACCGTATCCAAAGCCCCAGAAAATCGCATATACCGCACGATACCAACCTATACGGGTATGGGCCGGTGCCAATCCAGATTCACTGCGAAGATTTGCAATGCCAAAGGGGTGCGTTTCGATTTCACTGACGGCATTTGCCGGTGCAAACTGTATTGCTGGATTGAACAAGGTATTGATAGAAGGAAAGGCTACACGGTGAAGCCAACCCGTAACCTCACCATTTTCGTCCAATGATGCCTCAATATGTTGAGCACTGTTCGAGTGGTAGTAGCCTGTCCGGGTGTCTTCTTCCCGAGTCCAAGTGAGCTGGATAGGTGTACCTACTGCTTTTGAGATGGCTGCAGCTTCCTGTACATAGTCGCACTTGAACTTGCGACCAAACGCACCACCGCAAATCATGACATTCACTTTGACATTTTTCTTATCTATACCCAGGAAGCCAGACAACACAGATTGAATGTCATCTGGGCTTTGAGTTGACGCCCACACTTCACAGTGCCCGTCGTGAACCGCTACAACACTCGCGTTAGGTTCCATAGGTGCATGCACCAGGTGGCCTTCTGTATAGGTTGCAGACACTGTGTGTTTAGCGTCTTTAAAAGCTCGCTCAAGATCACCGCGTTCGGCGATTTTTTCTGCGGGCTTTTCAACATTGCGAACTAGCTCCTGCATATATACGTCGGTGTCATAGCTACCATGCTCACCTCTGTCCCATTCAACCTTGAGTTTCTCAACACCTTGTTGCGCGGACCAAGAGTTATTTGCGACTACCGCTACACCGCCTAGAGAGCCAAACGGTACTTTAAGTGGGGCAACCTCTACTACGGCCGTTACGCCTTGAACTTTTAATGCGTCAGTCTTGTCCAGTGATTTTAAAGTACCCCCCATTACCGGACAGTGAACAATTGCTGCATATTGCATTCCTGGTACTTTTACATCAACGCCGTATGTGCGCTTACCTTCTATCACCATACCGACATCGTGTCGCGGTAGCGCTTTGCCAATATAATTAAAATCTGACTTGGATTTTAAGGTTGGCGCCTCTGGCACAGGCAGTGTGGCTGCAATAGGTGCGAGTTCGCCATACCCGAGTTTTTTACCATTTGTTTTATTAAAAACATGATGCTGCTGTGCATAACAGTTATCCGTTGTGGTGTTCCACACTTTCGCTGCAGCAGCCACTAGCATTTCACGCGCAGCAGCGCCTGCTTGACGCATAGGTTCATACATAGTGCGAATACTGGCCGAGCCGCCGGTCGCCTGAGAACCAAACTTTTCTTCATTACCTTCTGCTTGTTCCACCCTGACAAATGACCAGTCAGCTTCCATCTCATCGGCCACGACCGAAGGCAGTGCGGTACTAATCCCTTGACCCATTTCACAACGACCACTGTAAATCAGCAGGTCACCGTTTTCCTGCAAATGAATAAATGCGTTGGGGTTAAATTCCGATGCTCTCGATGCAGACTGCGTTGCATGTGCAGCAGAAAATCCAATAAATAATCCGCCTGAGGCCAGGGCTGATACTTTAAGAAACTGCCTCCTGTCGACATTCAGCGAAAAAGAGGAAGCCTTAGCTTGAGAGTCTTGTTTGGCACGTTCTGCCGTTAGCAGCGCTTCGATATCAGGGCGCATCAGGATACCTCCTTGGCAAGTTCATAAGCGGCAATGTTGATGGCCTTTTTAATTCGTTGATAGGTACCACAACGGCAAATGTTGCCTTGCATCGCATTGTCGATATCCTGATCTGATGGCGACGTATTGTTTGCGAGTAAGCTGGCGGCATTCATAATCTGTCCAGCCTGACAATAACCGCATTGAGGTACGCCCACCTCTAACCACGCTTTTTGCAGCGGGTGATCAGCATTATCAGACAAGCCCTCAATGGTGGTCACATTACGGCCAGCCAGTGCACCTACCGGCATCACACAAGACCGGGTAGCTTGACCGTCTACATGCACGGTACAAGCGCCACAGAGTCCTTTTCCACAGCCGAATTTTGTGCCGGTGAATTCGAGACGATCCCTCAAAAACCACAAGAGTGGCATGTTCTCTGGAACGTCGATGTCGTAACTTTGATTATTAATGGTTATTTTTTTACTCATTGTGGCTCCCGCACTAGTGACGACTTCTTACGCGTCGTGTACATAAAGTAGCCAAGCCCGCGCTGAAAGACAACTCACTTCGTCTGTTCCATATGTCATTAAACTTTGCCAGCGCCAGGTTAAAACTGACGCTGTCACTCTCCCACTATTCGTAATACACTGGCCCAGCATTCATCAAATAACTAAAAAACATGAAAAAAATTCTTTTACTTTGTGCCATGGCGTTCGGTTCTGCACAGGCCGAACAACTCAGCATAGAACGCATATACGATTCACCGTCACTGTCAGGCAAGTCACCACAAGCGGTCGCTCTGTCGCCCGATGGTAAGCGAGTCACCTTTATCCAAGGTAAACAGGATGACTACGAGCGTTATGACTTGTGGGAATATCACCTAGAGAGTAAAACCACCCGAATGTTGTTTGACTCCAACGATTTGCACAGCGGGGAAGAAGTGCTGTCGGATGAGGAAAAAGCGCGCCGCGAGCGGATGCGTGTGTTTGGCAGTGGGATCATGAGCTATCAGTGGTCTCAGGACGGGCAGGCGCTGCTATTCCCTCTAGGTGGCGATGCTTATTATTTTAAGCTGGGCAATAAGAAAGCACAAAAGCTGCTTGATACGCCCGAATTTGAAACCGATGTGCGACTCTCGCCCAAAGGTAATTATTTATCTTATATTCGAAACCAGAATCTGTTTATCTTAGACATCAGAAGTGGTGAGGAAAATCAGCTCACGAAGGAGGGCGGTGGTGCCATTAAATTTGGCATGGCTGAGTTTGTTGCGCAGGAAGAAATGGGGCGCATGACCGGTTATTGGTGGTCGCCCGATGAAACACATATTGCGCTCACAAAGGTCGATGAATCTCCTGTGATAGAAATCACCCGCTCAGAGATTTATGCAGACGACATAAAAACCATAACCCAGCGTTACCCCAAGGCGGGTACACCCAATGTATTGATTGAATTGGGCGTGCTCGCTCTATCGGATAAACAAATACGCTGGGTGGATATGGGTGAAGAGAAGGACATGTATCTCGCTCGTGTAAATTGGCATCCAGGTAGCGAAATGCTCACCTATCAATGGCAAAGCCGAAATCAGCAAACATTGGAGCTTCGAGCGGTTAATGTTGCCGATTTAGCGCAAAACGTACTGATCACTGAGCAAAGCAAAACCTGGTTGAATCTCAATGACGATTTGACCTTCCTATCCAATGGCAAGCAGTTTGTTTGGGCGTCGGAGAGAGATGGGTTCAAACACCTATACCTGTACAACTCAAATGGCGTGATAGAGAGGCAACTCACTGCGGGTAATTGGGTGGTCGACAAGGTCGAAGCAATTGATGAAAACGCTGGCCTCCTTTATTTCAGTGGTCGAAAAGACACACCCATAGAACGTCATTTATATAGGGTGCCACTCGCGGGCGGCCCTGTCACTCGTGTCAGTCAACGCGAAGGTATGCACAGTGTAACCTTTAGTCACGATGCATCGATTTATGTTGATACCTTTTCAACGGCCAATACACCGCCACAAGTGAGCGTTCACAATGCCAATGGCGAAAGGGTAACCTGGCTGGAGCAGAATGAGATCAACGAACAACATCCGCTGCATGCCTATCAGGATAGCTGGATTGCACCCACATTTGGCACTATTAACGCCGATGACGGAACGCCTTTACACTATCGGCTGTACACCCCGGCCGATATATCCACAAAGCGGCCTGTGATCGTCTATTTATATGGTGGCCCATTGGTCGGACAAATGGTAACGAATAGTTGGGGGCGACGAGGCTTACTTGTTCAGCACTGGGTGAGTAAAGGCTATGTGGTATTCACGCTGGATAACCGAGGCTCACATTATCGAGGAAAAGCATTTGAAGATCACATCTATCAAAAAATGGGACATGTTGAGGTTGAGGACCAGGTGACGGGCGTAAAATTTCTTCGTACCTTACCCTTTGTCGATAGTGAACGCATCGGAGTTTACGGACACAGTTATGGTGGCTACATGGCGATCATGACCATGTTCCGTGCCAGTGACTATTTTCAGGCAGGTGTTTCAGGCGCCCCTGTAACGGACTGGAGGCTCTATGATACTCACTACACCGAGCGTTATATGGGTAACCCCACTGAGGTGGACGAGGCCTACACCGCGTCTTCAGTCTTTCCCTATGCCAAAAATCTCAAAGGTGATTTGCTTATTTATCATGGTATGGCAGATGACAATGTGTTGTTTACGCATAGCACTATGTTGTACAAACACCTGCAGGACAACGCAAAACTCTTTGAAGTGATGGATTATCCAGGTAAAAAACACTCTCTGCGGGGCAAAAATACGCAGGTTCATTTAGCCCACACGATCACGCGTTTCTTTGACAGGCATCTAAAACCAGAGTAACAGCGGGCAGGGCGTAAACATAAATGTCGCCCTATTCGAATCAGATTGTGTGTTTCTTATACAAAAACTTTCTGCTTTGCTAGTTGTTACACTATGCTAACAGCTAGCAAATGTTAGTTTTTAATGAACTACTGTTAAGGAATGCAATAATTTATGATTGGAATTCGTAGTTTTTTAAGCTCTGTTATTGTCGCGATAGGCCTGATTCTGCCGACAGAGGTATTGGCTAACGGGTCGAGTCAACAATGCAATATCATGCCGGCTCACGACAACAAAAAAATTAATATTCTGTATTTTTACGTGAACAATCACGATGAATCATTTTGGCATCTTCACCAACAAGTCACTGAAGCAGCAGCAAAAAGTCTTGGGATTAATCTGATTAGTGTGGCGATAGAGGAAGAATACCGTCATAGAATTGCTTATTTAGACTTGGTAAAACGTCACCTTGACTCAGACAACAAGCCTGATGCTGCTATTGGTATCTTCTATGCCAAAGGCGAAGCAAATTTGCTAACGCTGTTCGAACAGTATCAAGTGCCATTTTTTTCCGTCAATACTAGCCTCGATGAGCCAACCTGGGCAGCGTTACAATTACCTCGCCAACGATATGCTCAGTGGTTGGGACACATGGCACCGGATGACTATCAGGGGGGCTATGATCTTGCCGTTCAATTAAATAGACAGCCAGGCGAACGAGCAGCCTTGGTTGCTATTGCAGGGGCTTTACAGTCTGCGGTGAGCAACAATCGTAAAGCGGGTTATTTGGCGGCCGCTGATGCCGTTGGCTTTACCATTATGCCCAGTTTTTCTACCGACTGGACGCCAGAGAACAGTCGGATGGTCGTTGATAAAGCCTTAGAACGATTACCCGATATCGATACCATTTGGACAGCTGGGCCAGATATTGCAAAAGGGGCTTTTATTGCGTTGCAGAATATCAGTGCCGCTCGACGAGAGAGTATGCGCATTGGCACATTTGACTGGTCTAAAGACGTCGTGGATATGATGCAAAAGGAGCAGGTGGTGCTCAGTTATGGCGGTCATTTTGCTGAAGGGGCGTGGGCATTGATTATGCTTGTCGATTACCTCAACGGTATTGATTTTGTTGAGGATATCGGTGTGAAGTTTAATACACAACTGGAAGCATTGACCCGTGACAATATTGACCGGTACGCTGCATTTCTAACTCAGGAAAAGTGGCAACATATTGACTTTAAAAAATACAGCAAGTGCTATACTCCTGCACTTAAGCAGTACCATTTTTCTGCAACACAGTTATTACACCACTGATTAAAAAGCCTGCTTGAAGCAGGCTTTCGCTTACTTACTAAAAAACATAATTCACGGCGAATCTCAGCAAGGTCGCATCACCTTGACTATCCAAGTCATCGTTTCGTTTAGTCAGTTCTGCTTTTAACGCGATATTTGCTTCAAGGTCATAACGCACAGAGGCAGATAAAATGTCGTACTCACTCATATTAACAACTTGTACTCCCGCTACAGCTGGCAACAAAGCCTGTTGAACCGGGGCCGGGAACGGCGTTAAAAAACTAAGGCCTTTGATATCGTTGTTCGAATCAAAAGTTTCATACGTTACAGCCGGTGTCCATTTACCCCGTCTTATCCCTGCTGTTACATAGAAGGCTGTTTGCTCCGAGAAAAAAGAATCTTCAATGTCGATGAGGGTGTACTCTGACCCAATGAACCAGGTGAAATGGTCTATATCAATGCCCACGCCAGAAAATGTACTGGTGTCATCGTCCAGCCTGAGATATTCCGCCAACGGTTGAGACGCCGTAGATATTGCCTGTAACGCCGCTTCTGCCTCTGCAATGCCGCTCAACGTGCTTTTGGCGACACCATATACACCTCGCACCTTAAACCAGTCGTAGGTGGCTTCGGCTGTCAAAACGAACGTATTTTTTCCTTCAAAATCACCGCCAAATACGGGGTTACTAAACGTGCCGTAGGCGCCCTGTAAATAAATCTCCCAATCGCCCTGAAACGTTGAGTAGTCGATTCGAATGCCGTCAAGGTTGTTGGCAGGGACGTTATACATACCATTTGGTGCAGAGATCCAGTGTTGAGAATACCCCACATCTAAGGATGCCGAATAGCGAAACAATGGAGTGCGAACCCGTCCTGCGGTTATTGCTACTTTGTCATTCACCTGATAGCTGAGGTAAGCCCATTCAAATTCAACATCAAAATCCTCGTTACCCCTAGCCAGTAATTGGGCTGTGGCCGTTAACTTGTCGCTGACATTACTGCTTACCTGAAGTGCAAACAAGCTTTGTTCGCTGAAGTCTATTTCGTCGCTAAAACCGTACAGGCTGTCATCACTGCTGGTAATACCGCCTACTAAATTTGCGAAGCCATTGATTCTCACTTCTGCGCTGGCTGGCTGCACTAATGCCATTGCTAACCCGGTCGCTAAATACAAATTTTTCATACTGGTTTTCCTTAAAATGTGGCTACCACTTTAACTGCATCAGTAACAGCGGCGACGTCGACATAGCCGATGGCATTCGGTTTACTCGTAACTTCGGCGATCACCGCGGATGCATCGTTCACTTCACTGGGTGGCACGCCTTTACCTGTAAACACCAATTTTGACCAATAGGCAGTCACCTGACTGGAGCTTCTACCAAGGACTTTGTCATCAAATTCCTCGCGCAGGGGGTCTGCTGTCACTATGTTGACAGGTGCTGCGTTACCGCCATCGGGAAAGGACTTTGCCTTGCCAAGAAAAATCCTTTGAATATCTTTATCTGTCAGAGCACTGGCATTAGACGGGTTGACTATTACCGCGACATCGGCTGATGCGACAGCAGTTATAAAAATAAAACAGAAACTGCAAAATTTCTTCATAAGCGCACACTCTCTTTGTAGAGTTTAGTTAAAAAACACACACTTTAAAGCTAGTACACTTCTGTGGATTTCGCCAAAACCAGAATGATTTTTATTTTAGCTTACAGATGGTTACGCTTACTTTTTCAAGACAGGGGCCATCAGAGAGGAGTAAGGCGGATGCTGGTACACCCGCCCTTGCGGCATTAATTCTTGGTATGGGCGCTTGCTCTAAAAATACTGTTGGTCAGTAAAACATTCATGCCTTCCAGGTACGCTCTGAATGTAGGAGACTGGGTATAGCCAATTACCATGCCGCGCCCCATTGGCTGGTGAATTAACACCGGCTTATAGGCTAATTGCGCTTTGTTTTCTGCCCATAAGTAACCGCTGGCCAACACGTCTTCCGGGCCGGAAAACCAGACCAGGTTTTTGCCAGAATCTAGCTTTATCGGTGTGTAGATATCACTGCCATAAGCGACAGTGACGAGGTTTTCGTCAACACCAGCGGTAAGCCAGTGTTCTTGATCAACCTCAACATTAGCCAAAACACCCGCAACGAAGCTAGGTGATGTTTCAGCTTCAATAATCGCATTGGATAAGTCATCTTTACTGGTAAACAACTGACCTTCCACCTTGTTATCATCACTTTCTGCATCATCAGGTGCTTTGTTGTCATCGTCGTTTCTATGCGCTAATTCACGTTTTACGTCAAGCAGAGCATACTCTTCGTCGGCTAAAAAGCGGTTAGCACTACCTAAAGCGATGAGCACCCCACCTTTGCTTACCCAATCTTGCAAGTTATCGGCACCAGCTTGACCTAGCGCTCGTCCGTAGTAGCCCTCAGGCAGAATAATTACATCGTATCCACTTAGATCGGCTCGAGCCAAAATCGGTACTCGAATGGCCGTGACTGGGTAGCCAAGCTGCCTTTCTATCACAAAACGTGTGTTGCCTGCACTTAGCGAACTGGTCGGGGTATCCCAAGCAATAGCCACTTTGGGAGCATTCATTGTAACGGTTTTATCACTGCCAAAGCTGGGTCCTTTGGTTACCCAGCTTGAGTCTGTTCCCTCGACAATAGCGCCGGTTTTTTCAGCGATAGCTTGGATCTTAAGGTTTAAATCATCTTTATTTTTACTGCGCTCGATAATCAATGAGCCGGCTGGATAAGTACGCTTACCCTCTAACACAAAGGCTTCGTCAGCACTTTTAAGTGAAATCCCCGCGCGAAGCGCGTGCGTTAGAAAACGCCCCGCTGCCATATCGCCCCATGGCACAATGAACCCGACTTTAGCATCCATATTGGTCACATTAGCGGCCAACGCATGACTGGGTGAAATAAATGTTCCTTTCGCCTTAATGGCTTTGTCGCAGGCGATGGTGTCGACATTGAACATCATCGGCAATGACCAGCCAGTCACATCGTAAATTTGGTCGCCTAAATTACGCGCTCGCCGTCTTTCCTGTTCAGCGATAAACTCAGCAGACATATCAACCTGTTCGGCAAACACGGTAGTGACAAATTTTCCTCTGGGTTGCGCTGTATCGATAACATAACTGCCAGCCTTGAAATTCCTGCCGCACGCTTTAAAAGACTCCTCCATCAGTTTGACTTCAGCGCCATGCTCAGCCATCAATGTGGCTAGCCTGTGTGTACCATGACGATTTTTTTCGTTGGTTAGAATATAGGTTCTGGCGTCGTTGTCCTTGCCTTCTTCGATCGCATCAAGCTGGTATTGATAGAAGTCGTTAAGTAATTTTTCTCTGCCTATTGCGGTACCTTCTGCAGTAGACAATGAGGCGACAAATTGCATTTGAACCGTATCTCGGTAGGTAAGTACCTCTCCATTTCGACGATGGAAAACATGCCCCCTTGCTGAGCCAACTTCATAGGTTGACGCCGATGCCCCATAGAAGGTAGGCCAGCTGTCGCCATAACCGGGGTAAAATGCATCGAATATTTCCCGGGTAAAATAGTCAAAACCCAGCGCATCGAAGTGCTTGGCGTGATTGCGACCAATCTCATCCATATTCGCAATTTGTGTCGCGGTCATGTGCGGGTTGAAAGGCTTAGCTGCCGGTGCAAAGTAATAAGTTTGATCACCGCCCATCTCGTGAACATCCACGATAACCTGCGGTTTGAAGGTGTTAATTGCCGCAATTCTGCCCTTGGTTTCTGGCTGGGTAGCGGCAAGCCAGTCTCTGTTCATGTCAAACAGATAATGGTTCGAACGTCCTCTTGGCCAAGGTTCATTTTGCTCAGCGCTCAGTCTGTCTCCGCTGTGTTCCAAGCCAACGGTTGCGTAGTAACGGGATGTAAAGCGTGCTCTGCCATCTGGGTTTTGCAGCGGATCGATGAACACAATGGTGTTGTCCATAATCTGTTGCGTAATTGCATCATTTTGAGCAGCAAGCAAGTGATAAGCTAAAAACATGGCCGCGTCAGTACTACTAATTTCATTACCATGCACGCCGTATTGTAGCCATACACCAGCAGGTAAGATGTTAATGAGCTGTTGAGCTTGTGTTTTATTGGTCTTTCTCGGGTCAGCTAACGCTTGGATGCGGGTTGAATAGGAATCCAGTGAAGCAAGATTTTCGGGTTTCCCAATTGCGACATAGATTAACGCCCTGCCTTCCCAGCTTGTGGCGTATTGTTGCAGCTTAATTCTGTCTGGTGCTGCTTCTTGTAGGGCCTCAAAATAACGTTGTATCTGATGATAATTTGAAATACGTTCGCCCGGTGAAAAACCCAATACCTTTTCAAATGTGGGTATAGCAGGGTCATAACTTGCGCCCGGCCACATCGGTTCTTGTGCAGGTGTTTCTGCGACTGCTGCGCTGGGGATGCTAATCGACATAGCGATATATAGCATCAGGTTGTTAAGAAATCTTGCCGTCATAATCTTGCCCTGTGCGAATGTAAAGATAGAGATATCAAACATTAAACTCTACACCCAAACTAACAAAGCGCAAACTATGATTACAGGTTAAGTAATGGGCACGTGGTGTAAATACAGTTTTTTATCAAAGAGATAAATTAGGCGTTAAGTCCTCAGCAAAGGTTCCGATACAAGGAAAATGAATATGCAAACAGCAAGGTTGCTGATTAACGATGGCTAAAGCCCTTTTGATTTTCGGTTCCAATCAGTACGGTGTGGTTTCACATTTTTTCGAAGGTATGGCGACAGATTTATTGGCATCGGGTGTCACTGTTGATTTATTGGACTTTTCTTCTCCGGAAACGGTTGAAGCCACTGCCACTAATATTGATAAATTAGACAACTATGACTTTATTGTATCCTTTAACGGCGTAGGTCAGGATATTAAACTGGACAACACTCGTTTGTCTGACTACGCGAAAAGACGTCCACTTTTTATCTTTTTGGTCGATCATCCTATCCACCTCATGAAGCGGTTTGTTGGCATACCTGCCACAATATTGTGTGTCGATCAGGAGCATGTGTCATTCTGCCAATTGTGTGGCTTTAACGCGCGCTTCTTCCCTCATGCTGTCAGTGCAAAGACGCTTGACCGCAAAGCCATTAAAGATAGAACCAATAAGTCGGGTGAAATCCTGTTTCCCGTCTCATATTTTGACCTGAACAATGCCTTTGAAACGCTAAAGCCGGTATGGCATCAAATAGCTGCAATAACCGAGCAGGCAACAACAGTAACGCGCTTTTTACAACTTTTGGGTGTGTTACCAATGGGAAGCCGTCCTGCCAGCATCGCTTTGGATGAAAACATTCGTAGGATTGCCGTTTGGGTTGACCATTATTTGCGAGCCAAAAGTCGCACTAAAATATTGGAAGCATGTCAGCAAAGAGGGATCAAGCTGACGGTTGTGGGAAAGGGCTCAGACAAGTATGCGGCTGATTTTCCGATGCATCATTATGAAGATGCATCAGACTACCCTATGCTGGTGGAACGTATTAGAAACGCAGATTTTGTGCTGCATAATTCCCCAGGTTTTGAACTTGGTTTACATGAAAGGGTTGTGGCCCCCCTTTCTGTTGGTACGCCAGTCATTGCCGACAGTGAGTATATTCATGGGCAATTTCCTAAAGGCATCTTAACGATGGATAATTACGCCAGCCTGACCGATGAGGCTTACCGAGAACACCAGATATCAGGGTTCGAGAGCGTGCACTCAAAGCATACCTGGCATCAACGCTGGAAAGATGTGCTGAAAGAGGTTGGCTAACTCGAGTGCTAGCCTTTATAACCAAAAAGTTTTTGTTCAACAATTTCTGATGCGACCTTCTCAGGTACCATATTCATCCAATCCTTGGAGCCGGAGGGGATTTGTTTTAGCACTTCTCTAGAGAAAATTTCGAAGAGTGCGGGGTCGCTGCAATCAATACCGGCAATAAAATCATTTTCTAACAGGTGGCGGTAAAGAAAACGCAGGTGATTGGGTACTTTCACTTCGGTAAAGTGCGTCGGCTGCCCGTCTTCAGCTTTCTCTGGATACACATACAATTGTGTGTTGTCGGGAAATAGCTTACCAAAGCCTTCAAGTATGCCGCCTTCCACACCGCGATAGAAGTTTTCATCGAAGATTTGCTTAATATTAATCATGCCAACCACAATGCCAATATGCATCTTGGTATATTGGCGGAAATAGGCTCGCAGTGAAAAGTAACGTGTATAGTCTGAAATCATCACATTGTATCCAAGACTATTAAGCAATTGCACACGTTCGATAAGATCGGCTTCCGGAAAATTGGCGTCGTTTCCATAAGCATCATTAAGCGAGATTTCTGCAATGGCTACCGTATTGGATTCATCCACGCCTTGCTGTGCAAAAAATGCCTTTTTTCCTTGCTCAATCATATCCACATTCAATTTAGTCACTGGCCTGAACGAGCCGCGAATAGTGAGCACATTTTTCTTATAGAGCATGTCTGCCGGTATAGCGACGGAGCCGTCGGGTTTAAACATTACCGCGCGTGTTTTCCAACTCCGTATTAAATGAATATTCTTTGCACGATTGTCTAAGTCATCAAAATAGGGGCCGTGGAATTCAACCGAGTCTATTTCGACCCGGTTTGGCTTCATGCCATCTGTGAGTGAATCAATGATCTTGCGGGGGTCTTCAAAGTAATAATAGGCCGCATAGATAAGGTTCACACCCAACACGCCTAACGCCTGTTGCTGAGCTTCTGCGTTGTCGTCGAACATTCGTACGTGAACCACAATATCCGACGGTTCTGCGCCCGGATACATTTGTACTCTAATACCACACCACGCATGACATTCGTTGTTCCCTTTGAAGCTTTTAGCGGCGACTGTAGCAGCATAGGAAAAGAAACGAGAAGACTTGGGCCTGACATCAGCAATGCGTTCAATCACTAAGTCAAATTCTTGTGCCATCATGGCTTGTACGCGTGATTTACTGACATAACGTCTGTCTTGCTGGACGCCGTAGATAGCGTCAGAAAACTTCATGTCATAAGCTGACATCGTTTTTGCAATCGTACCCGCCGCTGCGCCTGCGAGAAAGAACTGCCGGGCAACTTCCTGTCCGGCACCAATTTCCACAATAGTGCCGTACTTCTTTTCATCCAAATTTACCCGTAAGGCTTTGGCTCTGGTATCTCTTGAGCTAACCTGTTTTGACATAATAATTCTCGCTGTTGGCCGACGCTTTTTTATTAGTATTGCAATGGTTTAGCGCAATTTCTAGTCTGAAATAGGGTGAATGAAGAATTGACGTGGACAGGTTGTCCACGTCTGTGTTTTTAAATGGCGTATTAGCGTTAAAATTGAAGTGCTATTGTTAGGTTGATATCACGGCCTTGAGCAAAGAGCTTTTCACCAACGGGAAGCGCTTCACCAGCAACCCGGTTAATGCCGCCCAAATGTGGCTGATATTGTTTGTCAAATAAGTTGCTCACAATGCCTTTAATGGCTAGGTTTTTATTTATATTGTAGGTGAAATGCGCGTTAAATACGCCGTACCCGGCACTGCGCTGCTCATTTTGCTGTTCAGACACGCTTGACTGACGGGCGGCGAGCTCAGATTCCAGAGCAAGTTGCCACTGACCTGTCTCCCATTGCAATGTGGTTATCAATGTGGCGGGGGCGATGCGATAAAGTGGTGTATTGCTGTCGTCTCTTTCAGCTTTTACATAAGAAGCAATCATTTGCACTGACCAGTGTTTATTTATACTAGCCAATGCTTCAAGATCAGCACCATAAAGGGTGGCATCGACGTTTTGCCATTGTAATGGAATATTACCTGTCATCATGTTGGAAATCCTATTCGCGGGCATATCAGTAGAGGGATCACCCACAATAAAATCAGCAACTTGCTGATAGAACAAACGAGGAGCGATAGTCAGTTTATCGTTTGCATAGGTTACGCTTAGGTCGATTTGTGAAGCGGTCTCGTGCTGTAAATCTAGATTACCCAGATAGTTTCTACCGTCGGCACGACCAGCAGAAATGCCTAATGGAAGCCAGACAAACATCTCGGTATAACTCGGAGCCCGATTTTTTTGCGCCATACCGATTTGCCATGACCAGTTATCCGACAAAGGAGAAGTCGCATGCAAAGTCAGGTCGACAAAGTCGAAATCTTTATTGCGATCAGCGTCGTTAAAGCGGTTGACCAGAGTGGCTACCATGGGGTTCATCATTGCCATTGAGTTACTGACATTTCCAGCTGACATTTCTACGCGGGTATAACGCATGCCGCCTGAATAGGTAATGTCAGACACATTTGTGTCCCATTGAAGATAGCCACTTGCCAGTGTGCGCTCAATATTGTTGAAGTTATTGATGGTCAGGTTATTGAGCTTAGGGTTGGTGATAACCGAATTGTGTGACTGCGAATGCCAGTTGGCTCCAGCGGTTAAAACACTGCCGTCTAAGTGCTGTAGCCATTGAGCATTATACCCTCTGGAAAGACTGTCAACGGTGTTGAGTCGAGCCATGGGATCCATCCTTGACCGGAAGGAAAAGTTGTTCATGCCATGTTGATTGCTGTTGCCACTGGCTGAGAGGGTCAATTGAGAATGCAGACTAGGCTCATACTGATATTGCAGACGGTAGCTTCTACTGTCTATATAGATAATGTCCATCGCCAACGCCGCCGTACCGCTTTCCCCGGTATCGACTACCTGGTAATGCCCATTAAACTGGTGTTTGTTGGTCCGCCAGCCTGTATTTAGACCGAATGCTTGACGGTCAAAAAAACTATTGGGTATTCGCCCGTTTTCACCGTCTTCGACGTCGTCTTGTTGTTGGTCAGCAATAAAACCATGCAAATAAGTGTCGGCATTGGCATAGCCCCCCATCAGTGAAGTATTTCGTGCATTCCCTTGTTCCCCAAAACCGGCAGACAGTTTACTAAACCACTCACTCTCGGAGGTAAACGCAGCATCATCAAAAACATTGACCCTAATGTTACTGGTTAAGGTTTCTGCGCCATGACTCACAGGGGCTATTCCTCGATGTAGCGAGATACTTGTGCCCGGCATGGCAAAAACATGGGAAAGTGGAGAATCCATAGCATTTGGACCAGCCCCTGCCAGTGGCGAACCTGCGAATAATAGGGGGACTCTGTCACCAAACAGGCCTCTGTACTGAGTTACGGCGGTAACGGGGCCATTATTATTGGTGTGCACACCCGGTAGCTTTTTCATAGCGTCTCTGAAATCAACTTCGCTGGAGACCATGTCATCGAGCGATAGCTGAGCCACGGTGGCTTGCTGCGAGCCGATAACATTGATGCGTTCAATATTTTCGGAAATAGCAGTTTCAGCATCGGCGGTAAATGTAAAGTTGCAGCAGGTCACGCTAAGACCCGCAAAAAGTATTTTTTTCATCTTTGCTCTCGTAATACTTGCGCATAGGCGCACTCGATTTTCCGGCACAGCGCCGGCCCTATTTATGCTTTAAATTGCAATAGAAACAGGGGGAGAGCGAGGCTGTGATTTTCGGTAGGCAAACAGTGTGTAGGGGCGCTGGTAAAGCGACTCCACAATGGCTAAAAAAATGAGGTTAGTTATTTGAATAGTGTCAATTGTAATATTGATTTGTGACTGATTATCAGCAAGCGTAGCGACTGGGCAGGTTACGTCTAATAAAGGCGAAGGGTGATCACTGTTATCTGGTTGAAAATCAACAAAAACAAATTGTCCTGCGGCCTGTGTTTTTGAAACAGACACCCATTTCATGGTTGAGCCGGTGCATATCAGTTCTATATCTGCAGGCGCATTGTGTTGCAAATTTGCGATATGCTTATTTTGTATCAATGCAATAGCACCACTGTGCAACGCCAGCAGAAGACACAAAATGTATATGCTCTTGGTAGACAACTCGATACGTTTCCTTACTTTTTCTGATGATGAGTCTACGGTTATTTGACCTAAAAACAACGGTTTTTTTGTCTTTTGGTAAACCGAATTAACGACAGTGGTGCATTGTCAATGAGAAAGGTTTAGTTGCTGTCTTTATCGTGGAGCATTAGTGTTAACATACTGTTTACAATAATCCGTCAGTTTATTTTTAGAATCCGTCATGCATTTCCCATAATGCGTAAGTCTTGCTTTTCAACTATTTATATAGTGCTGATTAGAAAACTATAAAAAGCTGCAAACAGCAACGAGGAACGCAATGAAACCAATAACAATTGGCACACCAAGCTATGTCTGCACGGCGGTAATTGCCGCGCTCTGCTTTTCGTCTCCCCTAGTATCAGCACAGGAGTTGGCCGAAGAGAACAAAGAAAAGCAAGCATTTGAATTGATCGAGGTAACGGCGCAAAAGAGGGTGCAGAATGTGATGAAAGTGCCTGTTACTGTTAGTACTGTCAGTGCACAGTTACTAGAAGAAAGTGCGTCTATTTTACTCAGTGATGTAGACAAATTTGTTCCAGGGTTTGAGTTCTCTGACGGTAATATGACCCAGGCAGGGATTAGAATGCGCGGTATATCCAGCCCTAATATCAGTGTGGGCGGCGACCCTTCCTCCGCATCTTTTTATGATGACACCTACATGCCCCGTGCGGCTCAAAATGTACTGTTTTCAGATATTGAAAGGGTTGAGGTACTAAAAGGTCCACAAGGTACTTTGTTTGGCAGAAATGCTGCAATGGGTGTGGTAAGTGTTATTCCTGTGAGACCGCAAGAAGATTATGAGAGCTTCGTCAAAGCGTCTTTAGGTACCGATGACCTCGTTCGACTCGAAGGTATGTTCAATGCCCCGCTATCCGACTCTCTATTTATGCGTGCCAATCTACTGAGTAACAAACAAGATGGTATTGTCGAAAATATAGCCAGGCCAAAATGGAATAAGAAGAATACGATTTACGATTTAGGAGAACGTCAACACTTAGCGGCAAAAATATCCTTGTTATGGCAAGCGTCATCAGATACACAAGTTTATCTGTCTTATGATCACGATGACTTGGAACAAGGTCCTCCTATGGCGGTAGGTACGAGTGAATTCGCTTATGCTGGTGGTACTGACCCTTTTACTGCACAAGCTGAAAATGATGTGAGAGAAGGCGTCGAATCGCGCGATATGTACGGGGTGATTGGCAAGGTTCTGCACGACTTCAACGACCAGTGGTCAATGAAGTTTGTTGCCAGTAAACGAGACTGGCAAACCGTTAACCGAGAAGATGAAGATGGTACCGCTGATATTACCCGTTATTTTGATACGTCAAACAACGAAGACTCCGACATATTCTATTCGGAACTGCAATTTTCCTATGTCAGTGATCGAATAAATGCGGTTACCGGTGTGTCGTATTCAAAAGAAAACGTTTCGCAGCAAACCGAACTCAACCTAACTACAGATACGATTGCCCGTTTGGTAACGGGCGAAATCAATGGTCAGGTGCGCGGCCAGGTGGCCGCCCAGCTCGCTGCGGCGCTGGGTGGTACATCAGACGATATTGTGGCTGCCGTTTTTGGGCCTGGTGCAACGTTCGAAGGCGTAGTAGACCAACAATTTCAGGGCTTGGGTTTTCCCATGGACCATATGTGGAACGCCGATGAATGGGCGAACGCGCTGACAGCGCTTGGTGCTGCGGGCGATATTATGGCCGCTATTGGATTTCCCGATGCGCCCCTGACTGGCTTTGTCGTCAATGCACTCGGCGATTTAACCTATGATCTGGTCGCCTCAGAGCTAGGTGATCCTATTATATTTGGGCCTAGTTATGCCGGTCAGTTCTGGCAGGAGAACGTGTTTAATACCGGGACGTTTACCAATATTGGTGTGTATGCTGATATTGATTATGCTGTTACAGAGAAATGGCATGTTATTGCGGGTATTCGTTATTCATCTGACGACAAAGACTTTACCTGGTTCATACCTGAAAATTCGTTTGCGCAAACTATTCCCGGTGTGGCCAATCAATTGTTCCCACAGGTCAATATAGCTGCGTCGGATAGTTGGAGTAAAGTGACGGGGCGGCTCGTCACCAATTATCAGCTTGATAATGATCAAATGATCTTCGCCTCTTATTCTACTGGCTATAAATCGGGGGGCTTTGACTCGCTCGTTCCGGTTGATCAGTCTATTGGGCAGTCCGCCTTTGCACCGGAAGATACTACCAATTTTGAAGTCGGTTACAAAGCTACGCTGTGGGACAGTGTTAGAGTTAATCTCGCCTTTTTTGACACTCAACTTGATAACTTCCAAGTGGCTATTGAGTCTCGACAACCCGGCAGTAATCAGGCTATTCCCTCTATTATTAACGAAAACCGTGAGATTAAGGGGTTTGAGGCCGAAGTAGTATGGCAGGCAACCGATTCAGTGAGGCTGGGTTTGATTACTGAAATTCGCAGCACTGACGTTGAGACACCTGAATTCTACGATGCTTCAGGTGAGCTTGTTGCGGCGCGCAAAGAGTCATTTGACGCCGACACTAATTACACGCTGATGTTTGACTGGACGCCTGACCTCCCATGGGGAATAGTTAATGTGCACTTTAACTATCGCTTTGAGGAAAACACCAATGACCAAAATCCAGGCATTCAGGATTTCCAACTAGCAGTTCCCGCTTATTTTAAAGATATTAGAGATTTAGATGGCCGTATCTCTTGGTCTGATTTTGACGAAAAAGTGGAAGTGGGCCTGTGGGCTCGTAACATTACAGATGAGCGCTATGTACTGAGTTTGGGGGGCAGAACAGCCTCGGTGCTGGGCACGCCGTTTGCTCGCATAAATCGAGGTAGAGAACTGGGTATTGATTTTAAATACCGTTTTTAATTAAACCGTTTCAAAGCCCCGTACTATTGCGGGGCTTTTTTGTTTCAGGCTATATTGTGAAAAAGGGGAAACAACAACAAGACTATAAATGACCTCATTTAGCCAATTTCTGGCGCACTTCGCTTTTATCCAAATGGCAACCTGTTCGGTTCTTTTAGCCCCCGTGTGGCGAAAAAATCAGTCTGCGGCGTTATTTTCACTCCTGCTATTGTTGGGCTGCGGCTACCATCTCAGTGATTTGTTTGGTCCATTGAACGACATGGATTTTCTGTGGTGGGTGGATTATTTGTCAGGTAATGCCTTACCCGGTGTGTTTTGGCTAGTGTCACTGAGCATCTTTGGCGACCATAAAGTCCTCAAACCTTGGCAATACTGGTTGGCCTCATCAACGTTACTTATTCCATTCCTCACACTGATTGTCCAACTTGTGTTTGCATTTGATTTGCGCAGCTACCCTGCTTTTTACGGGTTAACCAAGTACGGTGCAATGGCATTGGAGCTGGCACTTATTTGCTATGCCATGATAGTTGCAATGAAAAACTGGCAAGACGATTTAGTACAGGAAAGACGCTACATGCGAGGGAGCATTATTGCATTAGCCGGTATTTATGTATTTGGTATCATTCTGATTGAACAGCTTTTTAATGTGGAGTGGGCTTGGTTAAGGCCATTGGAGTTTGCGCTTTTGGGCGCCATGATGATTTGGATAAATCTGCTCTTATTTACCCTTCGTCAGGGGACCTTATTTGATGAAGTTAAGTCTTCGTCGCAAGAGCAGAGCACACATCAGAGTATGTCACCTGAGTTGAAACGCATAGTCAATGCGATGACGCAGGAGCAGTTATACCGGGAAGAAGGCATGACCATCAGTGTGTTGGCAAAACATCTGGCTATTCATGAATATAAATTACGCAAGCTGATTAATGGTGAGCTTGAATACAGAAACTTTAATGATTTTTTAAACTACTATCGCATCAAAGAAGTGTCAGAAAAGTTGGAAGACACGCAGCAAAAAGACATTCCTGTGTTAACGCTGGCATTGGAAAGTGGCTTTCGAAGTTTAAGTTCATTTAATAAGGCATTTAAAGCCACACACGGCATGACACCAACCGAATACAGGCACACGCATTTGGCAAAAAGCTGATGGATTTTAGAATTCGTCAGCTTTTTTCAGTAATCAATAAGTCGCGGCACGCATTGAAGATTAAAGTTAATAGCAATTGCGTTTAAGAGACATACTAATGCTTCAATCTACACTTCGATTATGCGCCCTGTTCTTCGTAATTTTTGTTAGTCACAGCGGCTATGCCAATCAGGGAGAAGCCATCTATCAACAGTGTGTGGCGTGTCATGGTGTAAATGCCGAAGGAAATACTGCGATGAAGTCACCGGCATTGGCTGGGCAGTCAGAAGCCTACTTGTTGCGGCAATTGACACACTTTAAAACGGGTCTTCGTGGCAAGCACCCCGCAGATATTTATGGTTCACAGATGACAGCTTTGGTTGCAAATCTGGACGATAATGCACTTAAGGAAGTGAGTGCTTACTTATCATCTTTGCCTTCCTCGGTTTCGGAAGAACAGAGAAGCGGGGATGAGCGAAAAGGGTATGCTTATTATCAGGGCAAGTGTGGAGCCTGTCATGGTGGGCAAGCACAGGGCAATCCTGCATTTAAAGCGCCTCGGCTTGCTGGTTTATCCTCCGATTATATTGAGCGTCAAATGCAATATTTTAGAGAGGGCATAAGAGGTACAGACAAAACTGATAAACCTGGACGTCAGATGGCAGCCATGTCGCGAACTGTTTCAGATGAACAACTGCATGATATTTTGCTGTTTATAAGCCAACAGGATTAAGACGTGTTGCGCCTTTCCATCAAGAGAACATTGAGTATGTTAGTGCTGATGACGGTGTTCACATCTCATGCTTCTGAGTTTGTCTTGTCTGAACGTTGCCCGCCAAGTTTTGACCTGGATGAACAGGGTAAATGCAGGTTGGTCACCCGCTATCAATGGTATACCTCCGTACAGGATAGGGGAGTTGGCGGTACACGCACTGCGTTACCAGCGCATAGGGATGGTTTTACCCCGGCGCAAATTGATTTAGGGCGACTGCTGTTTTTTGACCCCATCTTATCTAAAGACGGGAGTGTATCCTGCGCCAGCTGTCATCAGCCAGAAAAAGGCTTTAGTGATGGCCTTGGTAAGAGTGTAGGCATTCAGGGCAAAAGAGGGCAGCGCTCGGCACCGACATTGTGGAACGTAGCGTTCCTTGACAGGTTTTTCTGGGATGGTCGGGCAAATACTCTGGAGGAGCAAGCGGCTGGCCCATTATTCAGTCCTGTGGAAATGGGCAATTCACCTGCTCAGCTGTTAAGCACGCTTAACCAAGATCCCATCTATGTCTCGCTGTTTAAACAGGCTTTTCCCGATACAGACGGCATTGCATTGGAAAGTGTCTACCAAGCACTTGCTGGCTTCCAGGTTTCACTGATTTCACTTAACAGCCGCTACGACAGATATGCCCACGGACATCACAACGCATTGACTCAACGTGAAATTGCAGGAATGAACGTATTTCGTTCTTTTGTGGCCCGCTGTGCTGAATGTCATCAGCCCCCTTTGTTTACCAATAATCAGATAGCGGTTATCGGCGTGCCTGAAAAAAACGGTGACCCTTTTGACGCAGGCGCCGAGGCTACGTTTAATGCCAAAAAATTGCGCGGGGGATTTAAGGTCCCAACCTTGCGCAACATCACACTAACCGAACCATACATGCATGCAGGCAATTTTGAATCGCTTGAAGAATCTGTTGAGTTTTATACCAAAGGGCGTGGCCATGCGGTACCTGAAAACGAGACACTTCAATTGCACTGGCATATCTGGGAGCCTAATTTGACCCGGGAAGAGGTGCTGCTCATTGTTGAATTTTTGGGCACATTGACAGATGAAAGTTTAATCCCCGCCATTCCTGACAAAGTGCCCTCGGGCCGCTCGGTCACGCAGGCATTACAGGTGCAATCCACCCTATTTACTGATTCGCAAGCGCGAACAGCTCAAGGAGAAGAATGATGAAAACAAAGATCTTAGCTGCGGTGCTTATTGTTGGCGCTTTTGCCGGTGGAGCCTATTATGGCGCGCAAAATCGTGCGCCAGTATTCACTTCAAGTGCGGGTGGAGCAACGTATTCCGGTGGTTACGATCAGACTGCCGATACGGCCATGTCAGACAACACGTCTGGCGTTGTTTTGGCGGGCTCGGGAAAAACCTGGGTTGTTGAAGATGGCGATGTGATCATGGATGCAGTGAAGCAGGCGGCGCCAGGAGATACCATTCAAATTATGCCCGGTACGTATCATGAAACTGTCTACATAGATAAAGACGGCATACGCATTTCTGGTGTGATTGAAGAAGGTAAACGCGCAACTTTACATGGAGAAGGGCGCTTGAATGACGCCATCTTGTATTCGGGAAATAATGTTGTGGTAGAAAACCTGCTTATCACCAAGTACAAGGGCAACGCGATCATGGGGCAGGCGGGCAATAATTTTGAAATCCGCAATAATGTCATTGTCGACACTGGCGTTTATGGTGTCTTTCCCCAACTGGGTAAAAACGGTGTGGTTGAGCACAACGTTATTTCAGGCATTGAAGATGCAGCCATTTATGTTGGCATGAGCGACAATATCCACGTTGCGCACAACGAAGTCTTTGATTCTGTTGCGGGTATTGAAATAGAAAACAGCCGTCATGCCATTGTGGAGAACAATTATGTGCATAACAATACGGGCGGATTGTTAGCTTTTATCACCCCTGGTTTGCCGATAAAAACCACGTACGACGTGATTTTTCGCAATAACTTTGTGGTCAACAATAATACGCCAAACTTCGCTGCACCGGGTTCAACCGTCGCTGGCATCCCCGCTGGAACAGGCATTTTGGTTATGGCTGCCGATCAGGTCATTGTGGAGGGCAATATCATTACGGGTAATAAAACAGCGGGTATCATTATTACTGACCACAACAACGCACCGAATACCACTATAGACCCTGAGTCTGACCCAGCCTCTGACGAAGTGATGATCTTAGATAACCTAATGATGAATAATGGGTTTGATACTATCGATGAAGTCAAAGCGTTAATGCTGACAGAATTCAAAACGCGTGATAATGCAGATATTGTTAGAGTTGGCGTGAGTAGAGGCAGTTGCATTATCAACCGGCATCGTTATGTGCATGTGGGTGTAAGTGACTGGGATGAATGTGACTTTACGAATACCGATGCCATTGACGACTATTTGCTCGATGAGCCAGTACCGCCAAGAGATATCGACCAGTCTGAACAAGGCAAGGTGACCTACTTAGGGATATGTACAGGCTGTCATACATATACCGGCAGAATGATAGGACCGCCAGTGGAAATTATACAGGCATTATACATGGATGACCCCCAGGGCTTAGCAGACTACATCGCCAATCCGGTGAAAAAGCGCGATGACTATCCGGAAATGCCACCACAGGATTATTTAAGCCCTGAAATTCGTTTAGCGGTTGCAGAATACATGCTGAAAGTAAACAATTAGAGGCTATGTGCGGAAGATTAAACGTCGTCGACAATCCGGCGCTCATTGAGCTTATAGAAGGCCTGGGCATTGCGCTTGGGCCATCGCAGCTGCGTACTGGCCGTTTTAAACGGGCGACTGACCGCATAAGTATTATTCGCAACAAAGACGGCACCCGCCGTTTAGACGATGCTATTTGGTGGTTGTTGCTTGAGCCTGCGGAACAGGGGTTTAAGCCCTCCAAATACACCTCTTTCAATACCCGCTATGACAAGCTAAATAAGCCCGGGAGTGCCGGGTTTACAGCCTTTCGGCAGTCCCGTTGCGTGATCCCCGTTATGGGCTTCGGTGAGAGTGAATTTATCAATAAAAAGCCAGTGCATTACCACGATTTTATTGCTGAGCAGGGCGCATTATTGATGGGCGGTATATATCGGGAGTGGATGAATAAGGCGACGGGAGAAATAACCTTGTCGTGTTCGGTGATCACTGTGCCACCGCATCCTAAACTCAGGCCATACCATGCAAAGTCATCGCCACTAATCATGCCGCAAGATAGCGCCCTATTAAATGCCTGGTTAAACGAAAACGAGCACAATACTGCGCAATTTGAAGTACTACTTGAACCGCACATACCTAACAATCTGCGCGTATTTCAAATTGACAAACCCAGTCTGCACAATGTGATCAAAGACAAAGAACTCGTGGCCGCCGACCCTTCGTGCAGTGCGGATTGAATTGTCAGCTTTACTTAACACACCAAAATGGTGCATAGTGCCATGCGAAATATTTATCAGAGCCGGTAGTTTGACAAGGTTAGTCAAGTTGTTGAGGGAAAAGCACGGATCTTCATTTTCGAGTGACAACGCTGTCGTTCAGCGATGCAAGGCTCAGGGAGTATATGAAGCATCTAACCAAGAATTTAATCAATAAGGTGATCAATAAACGTTTATCTACCGACGTTATATTGTTAGTGGCTGTCAATCTAGTCGCATTTTCAATATTGGCTTACCTCGATGCGTTTGAATGGTTTTATCAGTATTCGAGAAGTCACGAAAACTGGGAATTGGATGAGTTGTTGGTGCTAACCTTTACCTTATCCATTACGTCTGCATTCTTTGCCTTCAGACGCATTCGCGAGATGAAAAAGTTACAGCAACGGTTAGAGCGCTATGCACAAACAGACTTTCTGACAGGCTTGTACAACCGTCGCAAGTTGCACCAAGTAGGCAAGCATGCGCTTGATCGACTTGAAAGGGGCGAGCTATCTGCGATGTCAGTATTGTTACTTGATCTGGACAACTTCAAACAATTGAATGATTTGTATGGTCATTTAATCGGTGATGAAGTCATCAAAGAAGTGGCTCAGGTGTTGAAATCTTGTGTCGGTAAAAGTGATGCGGTCGCACGTTGGGGAGGGGAAGAGTTTTTGGTTGTGTGTCCTGCCAAGTCGGAACAGGAGGCAATGAAGCTGGCTGAGTTGATGCGAAAATCTATCGAAAGGCGAACCTTTAATATGGACCATCCTCTCTCGGTAAGTATTGGCCTGAGTAGCTGGTCGAAAGGCATGACATTCAATGATATTTTACACAAAGCAGACGATGCCCTTTTCATGGCTAAAAACCAGGGAAAAAACCAAGTGAGGGTGCTGCACTAGGCAGTAATGGGATAAATCTCAACTGGCACACCGTTAAGTACGGCGTTGCCACTGAGTTCATCCACAACGCTGGCATCGGTCAGATCGTTGCAGCTTACACCAGGGTGCGCTATTGCCACAGTTGAACTTATTTCCTGATGTGTGTGGCCCCATCCATGGGGGATAGAAACAACATTGGGCATAATGTCGTCCGTTACCTCGGCATCAATTTCTATATTTCCAACCCGAGACTTCACACCAATGCGTTGGCCATCGGTGATGTTGTGCGACGCTGCGGTAGATGAATGCAGCTGCGCAGTGCATCTGTTGCTACCTTTGAGCATTCTAGGGTTATTATGCAACCAGCTATTGTTTGATTTGATGTGCCTTCTGCCAATAAGCACCACGTGTTTTGCGGCGGGAGAAGCAAAAAAATGCGCGTTCAGCCGTGTTAAATCTGCCATAAAAAAGTCGAAACACAGATGAATTCTTTTGTCTTCGGTAAAAAGTGCTTCTGGCAATGCGGTTTGCAGGGGGCCTAAGTCTACGCCGTGAGGATGGTTGAGTAAGGTATCGATACTGAGTTTGTGGCTTTCACTATAGCGCCCCTCTTTTAAAAGGGTATCAACTACACCTCGCGGTTGCTGAGCATGCAATGATGCGTAATGTGCTGTAGGTGCGCCATAGTGACTGTCGAACTTTTCAGCCAAACGTAAATATATCTGCCAATCACTAAGTTCGTCGTCTCTGGGCGCAATGGCGGGGGGAGAAAAACTCGCGCAATTGCGCACTGCAAGCTTGTGAAAAACAATATCGTAGTGGTCTCTTTGCAGTGCGGTAACTGGGGGCAAAATGATATCTGCATGCCGGTTACTCTCATTGATGTAAAAGTCAACCGATACCATAAATGCCAGAGAGGAAAAGGCCTCGTCTAGTTGTCGACCATTAGGGGTAGACAGAACAGGGTTTCCCGCGCCGATGATCATGGCTTTTATTTGACCTTCACCTGGCGTCATAATCTCTTCAGCCAAACAGGCTACTGGCAATTCGCCACCAAAACTAGGTAGCTTTCGCACTCGTGAACAGTGATTGCCAAACCCACCCCGGCTTTTCTGGTTGCGTGTATCTGCGGCTGGCTGTGTGAACATAGCCCCTCCAGGAGCATCCAAATTGCCCGTGATAATATTAAGCAGCGTAATCAGATACTGTGACAAGGTCCCAAACTGCTGGACACTTGCGCCCATGCGACCATAGCAAACTGCTGTTTTGGCTGTAGCAAACATTTTGGCTAGGTGAATAATTTGTTCGGGCGTCATACCGACATAGCCAGCAACTTTATGAGGCGGATAGTCGTCTACCCATTGCGCTAACACAGGTAGCTCTGGAGCAAGTTCGCTCAATTTACCTGGTTTTTGTAAGTTCAAATCAAAAATCGTGTGGAGCAAGCCAAGTAATAGTAGGGCATCTGACCCTGGTCTTATGTAATAGTGATGATCACTCAAGCTGGCAGTCGCTGTTTTTTTGGGATCAACGACTACAACCTTTCCGCCTCTTGCCTGAATGGCTTTAAGACGTTGCTTTATATTCGGCGCACTCATGATGCTGCCATTTGATGCTAATGGATTACCACCAAGGATCAGGAAGAAGTCGGTACGATCAATGTCAGGAATAGGGATTTGCATTTGATGGCCGAACAATTGCCGACTCACGATATGATGAGGAAGCTGGTCAACTGATGTAGCAGAAAAGCGGTTTCTTGTTCTTAATGCGCGATAAAAAAGTGGACCATAAAGCAAGGCGCCAAGATTATGTGCATTGGGGTTACCCAAATACAAGCCTACCGCATTGAGACCAAACTCTGATTGAATGTCAGTAATCCTGTTGGCGACAGTGTCAATGGCGTGTTCCCAGCTAACAGGCACCCACTGTCCATTGGCTTTTTTTAGCGGCTGGCGAATGCGCTCTGGGTCATCGTAATAGTCTTTCAAGGTAGCGGCTTTAGGGCAAATGTAACCCTGGCTAAATGGGTTTTGCTTATCACCTCTAATGGACAAAATCGCGTCGCCATCGGTAGTGACTTCGATGCCACACATGGCTTCACAAAGTGTACAAGTGGAATAATGTGTTTGTGGCATACGGTTTGAACACATGCTGTAAGGTATTTAACAAAATAGTAACAATAAAAGTGAGTTCAGTGCCAATGTATGACAGTGGGCAATAAAAAAATGCTGCTTAATTTGAAATAAATTTTCGCTTAGAGGTTCGCTTTTCACTCAAAATCTGTATAATTCGCGCCCTGCCCAGTTACGTCCGTCTGATTTTTCCCAATCAAGGCGGCAGATCAGCATCACTCGAAGGGGTGGTATTGCGGTCATATGGCGAGTTTGACACTCGTGACGAGTGGGTAAACTCAAGTAACGACGAATTTATTTTTCGGGTATATATAAATGAAAACTTTTGTAGCCAAACCAGAAACGGTTCAGCGCGATTGGTTTGTGGTTGATGCCACTGACAAAGTACTTGGACGTTTGGCGTCTGAGATTGCGCATCGCTTACGCGGCAAGCATAAGCCAGAATACACACCTCACACAGATGCAGGTGATTATATTGTTGTTGTTAACGCTGATAAAATCCGCGTAACCGGCAACAAAGCGAAAGACAAAATGTACTACGCGCACTCTGGTTACCCAGGCGGTTTAAAAGAAACCAACTTTGAAAAACTGCTTGCTCACAAGCCTGAAATGGTGCTTGAAAAAGCAGTTAAAGGTATGTTGCCAAAAGGCCCTCTAGGGCGTGCGATGTTCCGTAAAATGAAGGTGTATGCCGGTGCTGAGCACAAGCATACTGCACAACAACCTCAAGTACTGGATATTTAAGGAACGACACTCATGGCAGATACTCAATATTACGGCACTGGCCGTCGTAAAAGCTCTACCGCACGCGTTTTCTTGCGTCCTGGTACAGGCAATATCACTGTAAACCAGCGTCCTCTTGACGAGTTCTTTGGTCGTGAAACTGCACGCATGGTTGTTCGTCAGCCTCTTGAGCTTGTAGAGATGACTGAAAAGTTTGACCTATACATCACTGTTAAAGGTGGTGGTATCAGTGGGCAAGCTGGCGCAATTCGCCACGGTATCACTCGTGCTTTGATGGAATATGACGAAGCACTTCGTTCAGACCTTCGCAAAGCTGGCTTTGTTACGCGTGATGCACGTCGCGTTGAACGTAAGAAAGTGGGTCTACACAAAGCGCGTAAGAAACCACAGTTTTCGAAACGTTAATCGTTTTATATGTGTTTTTCAAAAAGCCCGGTTTTGCACCGGGCTTTTTTTTGATCGTACATTTTACTAACACTAGCGTTCAGCTTCTGTTACATAGACTTTGATCTTCTGCACTAAAAACAGCCTTCTACACAAGTAAAACCTTGTGTTTATAAGGGGTTTTCTTTTATCATTCGCTATTGATAAACAAATATAAAAATAAGCCTGTTGGCGTTAATCAGGTGATAGTTCAAATATTGCTGTTTGCGCCCGAGAATCCAACTCTGGAGACATGTGGATGAGTAATGTGTCAGTAGATGCGAATCAATCTGCGCCTGCTAAGCAAGACCAGCCCGATAACAACAATCGTCGTAAGTTTCTGACGGTTGCCACCTCGGTTATTGGTGGTGTCGGTGCGATAGGTGCAGCCGTTCCTTTTATCGGCTCTTGGAACCCAAGTGCCAAAGCCAAAGCCGCAGGTGCTGACGTCGAAGTCGATATCAGCGCTGTTGAGCCGGGTCAGTTAATTCGAGTTATGTGGCGTAGTAAGCCTGTGTGGATAGTGCGACGCACGCCAGAAATCCTTGCCGCACTGGATAAGCATGAAGACCAGCTCCGCGACCCCAATTCGGAAATGGAGCAACAACCTACATTTGCACAAAACAGACACCGCTCATTGAAAGATGAATACCTTATCTTGGTGGGGATTTGTACGCATTTAGGGTGCTCACCACAGCATTTGAAAAACGGCGCGATGGAAGAATATGCAGAGGGCGTAACAGACGGTTTCTTCTGTCCTTGTCACGGCTCTAAGTTCGATATGGCAGGACGTGTATTCCAGAACGTTCCGGCTCCATTGAACCTGGTTGTGCCACCTTATCAATTTGTTGATGACACTACAGTCATCATCGGTTCTGAAGCGGAGGCATAGTTCATGAAAGCACTGATGGACTGGATTGAATATCGAATTCCTTTGATGCGTGTTGCAAACATGCACGCAATACAATACCCCGCGCCCATGAACATGAACTTCTGGTACGTGTTCGGTTTCTTGGCAACCATTGTTCTGGTTAACCAGATAGTTACTGGTATCTGGCTAACGATGAATTTTGTTCCGTCAGCAGAAGGTGCGTTTGCCTCTGTTGAATATATTATGCGTGAAGTGGATTATGGTTGGATTATCCGTTATATGCATAGTACCGGTGCGTCGGCCTTCTTCGTGGTTGTCTACCTTCACATGTTCAGAGGCATGATTTATGGCTCTTACCAGAAGCCCCGCGAATTGTTGTGGGTGTTTGGTATGCTTATTTATCTCGCGTTAATGGCTGAGGCCTTTATGGGGTATGTGTTGCCATGGGGACAAATGTCTTACTGGGGGGCTCAGGTAATTGTTTCATTGTTTGGGGCAATTCCTGTTATCGGCGAAGACTTGGTTATTTGGCTTCAGGGCGACTACGTTATCTCTGGCGCTACGCTTAACCGCTTCTTTGCGCTGCACGTTATTGCGCTTCCTCTGGTCATTGTTATCTTGGTGTTCTTGCACATTATTGCCTTGCATGAAGTGGGTTCAAACAACCCTGACGGTATTCCAATCAAACATCCAAAAGGTTCTTTGTCTGAAGATGAAAAAACCAAGTGGGAAATTCACGAATACTATACAAGCAAATACGACATTGCCGATGACGTTCTGCCGTTCTTCCCGCACATTGTATTGAAAGATCTAGTGGCCTTTACCATATTCCTATTCGCATTCTGCTACGTTATGTTTTTTGCGCCAGAAATGGGGGGTAAATTCCTTGAACATCCTAACTTTGAAATTGCTAATCCGCTAAAAACGCCTCAGCATATTTTCCCTGTTTGGTACTTCACGCCCTTCTACGCCATTTTGAAAGCGGTACCTGATAAGCTCTTCGGTGTTATTGCTATGTTTTCAGCTATCGCAGCGCTGTTTGCATTGCCGTGGTTAGACCGTAGTAATGTTCGCTCGTGGCGTTATCGCAGTGGTCTGCACAAAGCAAACCTGATCGTATTCGCAATTGTGTTCATTTTCTTAGGCTACCTCGGCGGCACACCGCAGGAGAACTGGAAAATTACAGCGTCGCAAATTGCCACTGTTATGTACTTTGGTTTCTTTGCTGCACTCTTCTTGTACAGCAAAAACGAAAAGACCAAGCCTGTACCTACGAGGATCCCTAAATGAAAAAATTGATATGTATTTTAGCATTTGTGTTTCCTCAGCTAGTTTTGGCTGCGGGCAGCAACTATCCGTTGGAAAAAGCCAACATTGATTTGACTGACAATGCGTCATTGCAACGCGGCGCACAGATATTTATGAACTATTGTCTGGGCTGTCACTCAATGCAGTATCAGCGTTATCAGCGCACGTTCAGCGATTTGGGCATTCCAGATGAGTTAGGTCAAGAGTATCTTCAGTTTACCGGTGAGAAGGTTACTGACTATATTACACGTGCTATGCCAGGCGAATCTGCAGCAACTTGGTTTGGTGCTCCACCACCTGATTTAACCTTGGTTGCTCGTGTACGTGGGCCAGACTGGTTATACACTTACCTTACGACTTTTTACGAAGATGAAAGCCGTCCTTTTGGTGTGAACAACAAAGTATTCCCCGATGTGGGCATGCCGCATGTGCTTGAGCCGCTGCAGGGTACACCGCGCATTTCATACACAGAAAGAATGGTAGACGGTGAAGTAATCAAAGATGTAGATGGTATTAAATCAGACGGCACAGGTTCCATGTCACCCGAGGAGTTCGACCAAGCGATGCATGACTTGGTTAACTTCTTGGAGTATACAGGCGAGCCTTCAAGGCTTCAGTCAGAGGCAATAGGTAAATGGGTTCTCGTATTTATCGTTGTGTTTGGCATCTTTGCTTATCTATTGAAGAAAGAATACTGGCGTGACGTCCACTAAATAGTTACGTCAAGATTATATTATTGCAAGGGGCGTGCTATGCCCCTTTTTTACCTTTTGGAGGTTAATACATGGCCGTTGCCGCGAATAAACGTTCTATCATGACGTTGTTCTCAGATACTATTGATATCTACAGTCATCAAGTCAGGATCGTACTTGCTGAAAAGGGTGTTGGTGTTGAAATTAGTTACACTGAACCTAGTAATTTGCCCGAGGAGTTACTTGAACTCAACCCATACGGAACCGTGCCAACATTAGTTGATCGCGAACTGGTCTTGTACAAGTCTCATATTATTATGGAATACTTGGACGAGCGATTCCCTCATCCTCCACTTATGCCGGTTTATCCTGTATCTCGTGGCCAAAGTCGCTTGATGATGCACCGTATTGAGCAGGATTGGTACTCTTTGGCTGCACGCATTTTCCGTGGTGAAGGCGATGTAGAAGCTGCACGCAATGAGTTAAGAGAAGCGCTGTTAAGTATGGCCCCGATCTTTGCTGAAACGCCATTCTTTATGAGCGAAGAATTTAGCTTGGTTGATTGTTACCTTGCGCCGTTGCTGTGGCGTTTACCTGCGCTCGGGATTACCCTGAATGGCGCTGGAAGCAAAGAGATTTTAGGCTATATGAATAATATCTTTGAACGTCCGACATTTAAGGCATCATTGACTGATCAGGAAAGGGAAATCCACAACCCGCTATGAAAGACATGACTTCTAATCAGCCCTACTTGCTGAGAGCGTTCTACGATTGGATTGTCGATAACGGTCTAACGCCTTATGTAGTGGTTGACGCAAACAAAGACGGCGTTGATGTGCCCAGAGAGTTTGTTCAGAACGGTCAGATAGTTCTGAACATCTCGCCGAGTGCGTGTGTCAGTTTGCACCTTGATTTAGAAATATTGTCTTTTCAGGCTCGGTTTGGCGGCACACCGCGATTTATATCTATGCCATGTAACGCCATTTCAGCCATTTACGCACGTGAAAATGGCGCGGGTACAGTCTTCGTGGCAGAAGGTGAGTCAGCGACTACTGATGAGTCTCAAGGCACTGCCGATACTAAACTGGAGTCGGTTGATAGTGCTTCAGAGCAAACACCTGAACAGTCAGATACTAAGCCACCAAGGCCTAGCGGGAAGCCCACGTTAAAAGTCATTAAGTAATCATACTTAAAGTAAAAACAGCGTAGCGGTTCCCAGAAACGCAAAGATCCCCACAACGTCGGTAATGGTTGTTAATATCACGCTGCCGGCGAGTGCGGGGTCTATTTTTAATTTTTTCATGATCAGAGGCAAAGTCGCTCCAGACAAGGCGGCAGCAACCATGTTCATCATCATGGCAAACGCTATAATGACGCCGAGCATATAGTCTTGTTTCCACAGCGCAATAACAGTAGCGATTAATACCGCCCAGATCACACCATTAAAAAAGCCTATCGCTAACTCTTTGCTTATTAAATAGCGAGAGTTGTCTTGGTTGACATGTCCCAGTGCCATACCGCGAATAACCAAGGTTAAGGTTTGGTTTCCAGCAACGCCACCCATACTGGGTACAATGGTATTTAGTATAGCTAATACCGCGAGCTGACTTAGGGTAGCTTCGAACATATCACTTACTGCAGCTGCCATTAGCGCGGTAATCAGGTTTACGCCTAACCATACCGACCGCCGCTTGGTACTTTGCAGTACAGGGGCAAAGGTATCTTCTTCATCGTCAAGACCGGCCATACTCATCATAGAGTGCTCAGCATCTTCGCGAATGATGTCTACAACATCGTCTATCGTTATACGACCAACTAAGCGACCCTTGTCGTCTACTACTGGCGCAGAAAGCCAATTATAACGTTCGAATAGGCTGGCCACCTCGCGCTCTGGCATATCTACAGGAATAGCCTCAGCTTCATCAACCATAACCTCTTGGATCGTTTGATCAGTGTCGGCTGTTAATAGACGAACTATGGGAATTAATCCCATCAAATTATCAGTGCGATTGACCACGTAGAGTGTATCGGTATTTTCAGGCAATTCTCCTTTAAGGCGAATATAACGAAGCACAACATCAACAGACACGTCGGCTCGCAACGTAATTGTGTCTGTGTTCATAATAAAACCGGCGGTGTCTTCTCCGTATGCCAGTGCCTGTTCTGCTCTATGCCTGTCCTGGGTATCCATTGACTGCAGGATATCCTGTAGCACTTCATCTGGTAGGGTACTTAAGGTTTCAGCCAGATCATCAGTGTCCATTTCTTCAAGGGCATCAACTACCATTGAAGGCATCATTTTACTGATAATGCCGTTTCGAACTTCCTCCGAGAGCTCTTCTATCACGTCACTGTGATAATCACTGTCCATGAGCTCCCACAACTCGTCACGGGTTTTGGTTGGGCTAGATTCGAGGAGGAGCGCCACATCACTGGGCTGCAGGCTGTGCAATAATTTGCGGACAGAGACAAACCGACCCTCGGCAAGGGCATCATTTATTGTGCGAAGTTGATTTTGCGTATGTTTTGTTGCTAGAGCTTCGGCCACAGTAAACCTTACGCAAGTACTTGAAACTAGTTAGGAATAGCCTAACTCAGATAGGTAAATTTAGCCATTGAAAAATTACTCTGTTAAGTCCGAACACCGTGGCGAAATACGCAGCCAGCGGGGAAATATCCTGTGTTTGCCGGGAATAAATCGATAAAAGAAATCTCGCCGACTATATCTTTTTCGAATGATTTCCTGATTTCAAAATACTGTGATGCATAGGTGTCACCTTCTGCCCAAAATTCAATGTAGGGAAACTGACGGTATTTCCATTTCCCTTGCAGTTTCATTGTACCGTAAGCTAACTCTGTAGAGTGGGAAAACTGATATGCGCCATTTGCCTTGAGCGTTAATGTGAGTTTAGGAGGGCACTTATGGCCCTGATATGTCTGGATCAAGTCCTCGACAAAAACATCTGTTTGGCCTGCTGGATTATCGGGAATAAGAAACACAGCAATAGCATTTGTGGTATACCAGTGATTGCCCTTTGTGAGCGCCTGGGTGTTGATAACTGGCAGATTGTTTTGGTCTGAAATACGCTCTGCAAGCGAGATAACGTCTGGATCAGATAACAATAAAGAATAAATAATCGTATTTTGATTTATTGATGATGGAAAGTCTAAGTTGTTGAAAATAATATCGTAGTTGGCATTATCAAAGCCACGTTCTAAGGTCGCTTTTTGTTCATCACTTAAATACTTGGCATATATATGTATATCGGGCTTCGACGTGCATCCAATGGTGAATAGACAACAAAAAATGGCTGTGTAAACAGCACGTAAATTACTTAACGTGATGTGCATAATAACCGTTTGTCGCTCATGGGAAAGTGTTACTCGTTTTCGTTGAATTTACCGACAATCAAGGTTTCTATTGCAGAAAGCGCATGCTCTGCGTCTTGGCCTTCACAGATTACTTTAACATCTTGCCCCTGGTGACTTTCCAGCATCATTAAACCTAAGACGCTGGACGCATCGGCCTGCTTTTCACCGTTACAAATTGTGCATTTTGCGTCGTATTTTTGCGCAACCTGTACTAGCTGAGTCGCCGCTCTGGCATGCAATCCAAGCTTATTGACTATGGTAATGTTTTTTTCTTTTCGCACGTTTCAGCCTCTACTTATGAAGTTCGCGGTGCCGAATTTGAACATCGGGGTGGATATCGCTGAATGTTTTTGACAACGACTGTGCAATAAAGACGGAACGATGCTGACCACCTGTACAGCCAATGGCTACGGTAACATAGCTACGATTATTGCGTTCTAGGTGAGGCAACCAGGTAGTGATCAGGTTTTGAATCTGCCATATAAATTTTGTGACCAGAGGCTGTGATCCCAAAAATATTTCTACCGGACTGTCGAGGCCCGTCAGGGGCTTAAGGTCGGGCTCCCAGTGTGGATTGGGTAAAAAACGGGCATCAAAAACATAGTCGGCGTCTTTTGGAATACCGTGTTTGAAGCCAAAAGATTCAAATACCAGCACTAGGCGGGAACTTTTTTTACCTAAAATACGCTCCCTGATAAGTTCAGCAAGCTGGTGTACAGAGAGGGAATCGGTATCCACATAGAGATCGGCCCGCTCTGTAATGGGCGCAAGCAAATCAGACTCTGCTTTTATGGCTTCGACCAATGACTTATTGTGTTTGGTAAGTGGATGCAGGCGTCGGGTTTCACTAAAGCGCTTCACTAAAATATCATCACTGGCATCGATGTAAACGATGGTTAGCTTCCATGATGTTGGAAGGTAATCTAGGATCTCATTAAGCTCATTCGCTTCTTTGGGTAAATTTCTAACATCAATACTTACCGCAACCTGATCATATTCATCTACCACAGTATGGGTAAGTGTCGGCAACAAATTTACCGGGATATTGTCGACACAGTAATACCCTAAGTCTTCCAATGCGCGCAAGGCGACTGACTTGCCAGAGCCGGAACGGCCACTGATGATGATTAAGTTCACGTAGTATCCCTCTAGTGCTTTACTGAAGTGCGCTTACAATATCACTACTTGTTGACGCATTGCGAATGGCTTTTACAATCGTTTTATCACTGAGTTTTTGCGCTACCATGGCCAGTGTTTGCAGGTGCCCTTCGGTTTGCGCTTCAGGCACCAACAACGTAAAGAAAATGTCCACGGGTTTATCGTCTATGGCGTCGAAATCAATGGCGGGTGTGCTGGTAACGATAATGGCGATAACTTGCTCCAGCTCGGGCAGTCTGCCATGTGGAAGCGCGATCCCGTTACCTATTCCTGTACTGCCCATCTTTTCGCGTGCCAAGAGACTGGTTAACACAGTGGCAGCTTCAATCTGTGGATTATTGCTGGCCGCTATATCACTGATAATTTCTAAAATTCTCTTTTTACTATTGCACTGGACCGCACATTCTGTGCGGTCCAGGCTGACTATTGCTTGTATGTCCATTGATTCATCTTAATGGCGTTTGAGTTTTTCCTTGTGCTTAAGGACCTGCCTGTCGAGTTTGTCTACCATACTGTCGATGGCGGCATACATGTCAGTGTTTTCTGATGAGGCAAATACTTCAGCTCCACTTAAGTGCATAGTAGCTTCTGCTTTCTGACTGAGTTTCTCGACATTTAAGATCACATGCACGTTAGATATGTGATCGAAGTGTCGTTCCAACTTGGAAAACTTAGTGTCAACGTAGTTACGTAGTGAGTCCGTGATTTCTACATGATGACCGGTCAAGTTTATTTGCATAGACGTCTTCCTTCTATATGGGAGCCTAGAGCAGGCTCTTGCGTTGGTTTGACGGTGGGATCGATAATGATTCCCGGTATTTTGCTATTGTTCGCCGAGCCACTTTAATACCTTGGTCGGCTAACAATTGGGCAATCTTACTGTCACTGAGTGGCTTGCTGGGTGTTTCTGCGGCCACCAGTTTTTTGATCAGTGCGCGAATAGCGGTCGAAGAGCACTCTCCACCTGATTCAGTAGCAACATGGCTAGAAAAGAAATACTTAAGCTCAAAGATACCACGCGGTGTATGCATATATTTTTGTGTAGTGACACGGGAAATAGTGGACTCGTGCATGTCTACCATTTCGGCTACGTCATTTAACACCATGGGTTTCATCATTTCAGGCCCATGTTCAAAAAAACCTATCTGCTGCTGAACAATGCAATTAGTAACCTTCATCAGAGTGTCGTTGCGCGATTCCAAACTTTTAATAAACCACTTTGCTTCTTGCAGGTGCGAGCGGATAAACTGACTGTCGTTACTGTTTTTAGCCTGTCTGCTCATCGCTGCATATTGTTGATTTATACTTAGTTTGGGTAAACTTTCTGGATTTAGTTCCACAACCCAGCGACCATTTTTTTTCATTACCGATACATCGGGAATAACATACTCTGGTTCTTTGGTGATCAGTGCACTGCCAGGACGTGGGTTCAGGGTTTGCAACAGACGCATCACCTCGCGTAATTCATCTTCTTTGAGACGAGACTTGCGCATCAGTGTTCTGTAATCTTTGCTGCTAAGCAGATCACTGTACTCCCTGATCAATACCTTGGCTTCTTCTATCCATGGTGTGTCAGCTGCAAACTGATTTAATTGAACTAACAGACACTCTTGCGGTGTTCTTGAGCCTGCTCCAACAGGATCGAACATTTGAATACGCTTGAGTACGCATTCAATTTCGTCCATTTCAATGCTTTCTTCTACTGGTAAATCATCGCTGTTTACGGCCTCTAAAATTTCATCTAGCGATACTGTGAGGTAACCGGATTCGTCGATGCTATCAATAATCGCAATAGCGATGGCTCTGTCCACTTCACTAAAAGGCGTTAGCCTCATCTGCCAGAGCAGGTGCTCCTGTATATCATCGGTTGTTTCACCTTGATAGATGTTGTCATCATCATTTGTGGCAGGACCGGGTGCTGGCGAAGATGATGCCGAATAATACTCATCCCAGGTACTGTCAATTGGCAATTCATCAGGTAAATCGTTTTTTTCAAGCGCATCACCTGACTCGATACTGTCAGACTGCACAGGTTCACTGTCTGGTGAGGCCTCACCGTTGGCTGTTTCTTTTATTGTATTGAGGCTCTCTTCACCAGAGGGGACATCCGCTTCGTCAACTTCAAGCAAAGGGTTTGCATCAAGCGCTTCCTGAATTTCCTGTTGCAGGTCTAACGTTGACAGCTGCAACAGTTTAATCGCCTGCTGCAACTGAGGAGTCATTGTAAGTTGTTGACTGAATTTAAGCTGTAATGATGGTTTCATCTACGTCTTGTTTTACTTGTTACGCTCTAGCTTGTGCTGTGTTGATAGTATGACATTGGTCACAAATGAAATGTCCTTCCTTAACTATAGCCTGAATTGTTCGCCTAGGTATACATCTCTTACTTTTTGATTTGCTAACACGGTTTCCGCATCGCCTTGGGCGATGAGTTCACCATGGCTGACAATGTACGCCATTTCACAAACATCTAATGTCTCTCTTACATTGTGGTCGGTGATTAAAATACCAATACCGCGGTCTCGTAAATGCGTAATGATTTTTTTGATATCGTTAACCGAAATGGGGTCTACACCCGCAAATGGCTCGTCCAGCAAGATAAACTTAGGGCTTGCGGCAAGCGCTCTGGCGATTTCTACGCGCCGCCTTTCACCCCCTGACAGCGCCATACCCAGACTATTTCTTATGTGATTGATATTGAATTCATCTAGCAGATCATCGGCTTCCTGCTCACGCTGCGTATTAGATAACTCCTTGCGGGTTTGCAAAATAGCCATGATGTTTTCATAGACGGTCAGTTTTCTAAAAATAGACGCTTCTTGGGGAAGATAGCCAATTCCATGTCGCGCCCTTTCGTGCATAGGTTGTTGAGATAACTCGGTTTGGTCAATATAAATTTCACCGTGATCAGAGGGTACGAGGCCCACTATCATATAAAACGTGGTGGTTTTACCTGCACCATTTGGACCTAGCAGGCCAACAATCTGTCCAGTAGATACCGACAAGCTTACGTCGCGTACAACCTGTCTAGATTTGTAGGATTTTGCCAGCCCAGTTGCCGATAAGGTACTCATTGTGCCGGCGGCTCCTCTTTCTCTTTTTTCTTTGAACCCGGCAAGGCACCAGGTTTAAATACTGTCGTGACCCTTCCGTCTTCATTGCCTGTGCCGTCAGCCAGAAGCTGTTCGTTTATCATATCGAAGGTAATTGCACCGCCAGACACCGAGCTGGTGTCACGGATTAACTCGGCGCTGCCAACGAGTGAAAGAATACGCGTATCCAGCTGGTAGGTGATTTCTGTCGCTTTTGCACTCACTGTCTGACCATCGTCCAGTTGTTGTGAATAACTGGCCGGAGAGCCTTTTGCTGTGAACACTTCTTTGCCTTCACCTTGGCTGGCATCAATTTCCAGCTCATCGGCTTTTATTAATAGCGAACCTTGTCTTATTACCACGTTCCCTCTCAGGAAAGACACTTTTTCTTTACCATCTGCAAACTGATGGTCAGAGCTGATTTCTACTGGTTTTTCAAAATCTTCCTCTCCTGCCAGGCTCGGCGATGCCAGCCCTATGGCCAAAAGGCTACTTAATAACAGGTGAATAGACGGTTTTAACATGGTTTTGTAACTCATAATATTCTGAACGCAAATCTGCGCTAAATCCGATACTGGTGATGGTAAACCGTGAACCAGAAAGAATAACTTCCTGATCTGACGCCATCGTTTGATTTTCTAGCTCAACATTGATGAACTCTGTCTGAATCGTTTTTACGTATTCGTCGTCACCCAAGCTGGTGATTGTGACATTATTTTCCAGTTGAATCACTTGGTTATCATACAAGGTGCCTTCTGCAGCGTTGAGCTGCCACGGCGAGGTATTTTCTCTTGAATACAGGGTATAAAGCGGTTGTTCAAATACAATGAAACCAAGCTGGTCGAAATGCTGCATTTCTCTGGCGAAAACCTGATGGGTCAAGTTGCCTTTTGCATCATACAGTTTTGTGGTCAGATTCTTTGCCTGATAAGTCGGCTCAAGGGCATCCAGGCCCGTTTTCTTCTGTTGTTCTTCTGACTCATCCATCCAGCTCGGTAGATAGAGTAACAGTGCTGCTATAAACAATGAGCCAATGCTCAAGCCAAGGCGATTCATATACTCATGCCCTGAATACCGGCCAGCTTATTGTGAACTTGCAACAGTGTATCTGCGACTTCTCTCACTGCGCCAAATCCTCCAGGCATAGTGGTGATCCAGTTAGCTTTGGCTTTTACCACAGGGTGTGCGTCAGCCACAGCGATACGCACAGAGGCCAGGTCATACATGCCTGTATCTGGCATATCATCACCAATGGCTGCAATCTGTTGTGACGTCAGTTGTTCTTGTGCCATCAAGGTCTTCAATGCATCCTTTTTGTTGTCTTCGCCTTGGACAATATGCTTCACCGAAAGTGCCCGCATTCTGTCTTCAACAATGCGCGAGCGCCTACCCGTGATGACTGCCAAGGTAAACCCATTGACTGATAATGCCTTAACACCGTAGCCATCTCTGGTGTGAAAGGCTTTGAGTTCTTCACCTTGGTTGCCTAAATAAATACGGCCATCAGAGAATACGCCGTCCACGTCACATACCAACATGCGTACCTGTTTCAGACTTTCAACCAATTCGTCACTAATCTGAGTGTAAAGCGAAGTAAAAGGCATCAGACCACTCCCGCTCTTAGCAACATATGCATGTTAAAGGCACCCAGGATCCTGCGTTGCTCGTCAATCGCAAATAAAGCATTAATTTTGTGCTTCTCCATGATATTCAGTGCGTTTACCGCCAACTCGTTTGCTGTGACGGTTATGCCATTCTTTGTCATGACATCCGACACGTGCGTCGTGTGAATATCCAACCTGTCGTCCAGTATTCTTCTGAGGTCACCATCCGTAAAAATGCCAATTAGCTCAGCCTCATGGTTGACAATGCCGGTAATGCCCAAGCCTTTTTCTGAAATCTCAAATAAGGCCTCTTTTATAGTCGCTGTGTGCGTCACCTTTGGAATGGCGTGGTCGGTTAGCATGACATCCGAGACTTTAAGCAGCAGTTTTCTACCTAAGCTACCGCCGGGATGTGATAAAGCAAAATCGTCAGAAGTAAAACCATTTGCATCTAATAGCGCAACAGCCAGCGCATCACCCAATACTAAGGTCACAGTCGTACTCGTGGTGGGGGCAAGGCCAAGCGAACAGGCTTCCTTTTCTACACTGATATCAAGGACGGTATTCGCCTGCTGCCCTAAAGAAGACAGCGTACTGTTAGTCATGGCAATGACAGGGACGCTCAGACGTTTTACAACAGGTAATAAATTGAGTACTTCGGCTGTTTCACCACTATTTGATATCGCAATTAACACATCATCCTTGGATAACATGCCTAAATCACCGTGGTTGGCCTCTCCCGGGTGCATAAAAAAAGCAGGTGTGCCGGTGCTGGCCAAAGTAGCAGCTATTTTGTTGCCCACATGACCTGACTTACCCATACCAGTTACAACAACTTTACCTTTGCACTGCATCAAAAGATTACATGCGTCTATGAACGATTGGTCGAGGCGATGAGTAAGCTGCTGAACAGCTTTAGTTTCAATTTCAATGACGCGTTTTGCCGATTGAACAAGTATGTTGTCTGTAGTTTGGTGCCCTGTCATGTGTTGCCTTATCATGCTCTTACCACCACATTATGCGTCAAACTCAAGCGCATTTACATTGCAAAAATGCTGTTTGTAGGGAAATTAAGCGCACTTTATCTCATAAAACATGAAATTAATGTCATATTCGAAACATAATAGAGAAAAAAGCGTTCTTAGTGCGTAAAATATCGAGAAATAACAATGGTTACTTCTTATTCAGATACACAATTTTACATTTCTTGATGCAATTAAACAAAGTTGGAATTGGTATAATAAGCGTAACAGGATACCGTTAGCGCTAAATATAGAGGCCAACAAAAATCCTATGACACAATTCCCTTACAGGTAATCAGATTTGGAAACACTGGTAGAAATTAACAATATGTCCTTTAGCCGAGGGAAGCGTACTATTTACGATGGCATATCCGTGAAGGTGCCGAGAGGCGGAATTACTGCGGTGATGGGACCAAGCGGCATTGGAAAAACCACACTCTTAAAGCTTATTGGTGGGCAATTGATGCCTGATTCCGGCGACATTTGTTTTGATGGGCAATCAATTCCCAAAATGTCACGAGGGCAGTTGTACAAAAATCGCAAGCGCATGAGCATGCTTTTTCAGAGTGGTGCGCTGTTTACTGATATATCGGTTTTTGACAATGTTGCTTATCCATTACGTGAGCACACTAATTTGAGCGAAAGTCTTATTGCTACAATAGTAAAGCTCAAATTGGAAGCGGTGGGCCTGCGCGGCGCGGCGTATCTTATGCCCAGTGAGCTTTCAGGCGGGATGGCCAGACGTGCGGCATTGGCCAGAGCCATTGCGTTGGACCCTGAGCTTATTATGTACGACGAGCCTTTCGCTGGGCAGGACCCCATATCCATGGGGGTGCTCGTTAAGCTTATTCGCGAACTTGGCTCAACACTGAACCTGACCAGTATTGTGGTGACCCACGACGTCAACGAAGTGCTCAGTATTGCTGATCACGTCTATATCTTAGCTGATCAACGCATTATTGGGTCGGGCACGCCAGATGAAATTATCAACTCATCGTCAGCACAAGTTCAGCAATTTCTTAAGGGGCAGGCTGATGGCCCTGTGCCTTTTCATTATCCCGCAGAGGACATTGAAGAGACATTTTTAGGGGCGAAGGCATGAACGCAATTCAAGCGATAGGTGCAAAGACACTCAGTAAAATCGCAACGTTTGGACGTGCCGGCCAAATGTTATTCGGTGCGCTAGTTGCGCTGCCTACATTAAAAAACGTGCATCTCACGGTAAAGCAAATGTACGTTGTGGGTGTACAGTCATTGTTGATCATTATCGTATCGGGATTATTTATCGGCATGGTAATGGCGCTGCAAGGTTATACTATACTGGTCGGCTATGGTGCTGAAGGCAGTTTAGGTCCGCTCGTGGCCTTGTCGTTGCTAAGGGAGCTTGGTCCTGTCGTTACCGCACTCCTCTTTGCCGGACGAGCTGGTTCAGCGCTGACTGCTGAAATTGGATTGATGAAGGCAACCGAACAGTTGAGCAGTTTAGAGATGATGGCGGTGGATCCACTCCGACGTGTAGTCTCTCCGCGCTTCTGGGCTGGTTTTATTTCTATGCCAATGCTTGCTCTGATATTCAGCGCGGTGGGCATTCTCGGTGGTTATCTGGTCGGTGTCGACTGGTTAGGCGTCGATGCAGGAAGCTACTGGTCTATCATGCAAGCAACGGTGGAATGGGACAAAGATGTAATGAATGGCGTTATTAAAAGTATCGTCTTCGCCATTGTTGTTACCTGGATTGCTATTTTTAAAGGTTATGATTGTATCCCTACCTCTGAAGGGATAAGCAAGGCCACTACACAAACTGTTGTGTACTCTTCTTTGGCCGTGTTGGGGCTAGACTTTGTGCTTACCGCCCTTATGTTTGGAATTGAATAATTGGAGTAAATGATGAATCGAGCAAAAACGGAACTGTTAGTTGGCTTGTTTGTCGTACTAACCATAGCGGCGGGATTGTTGCTGGCGTTACAAGTGGCAAACCAAAATATGTCAACCGATGGTGAAAGCTACACGCTGTATGCCAAGTTTGACAACATTGGTGGGTTGAAACCGCGCTCAGCGGTGAAAGTAGGGGGGGTTGTTGTTGGTCGCGTAGCCTCTATTTCGCTGGATAAAGAGGATTTCACACCCGTTGTTGCTTTGAGTATCTCCAGTCAATATTCAGCGTTTCCCGAAACCAGTTCGGTTTCGATATTAACGTCTGGGTTATTGGGTGAGCAATATGTAGGTTTTCAACCGGGTTTTTCAATCGACGGTATTGAAAACTTGCAAGACGGTGACTATATCGCAGATACGAAATCTGCCTTAGTACTGGAAGATTTGATTGGACAATTTCTGTTCAGTCGAGGTGATGATTAAGTTTTGACGGAGAGAGTTATGATGAAGTTTTTTACCACCCTAATCATCGCAATTGGACTGACTGCATCAAGTATGGTTGCGGCGCAGGAAAACGCTGAGAATCCCTACGAACTAGTTCAATCGGTTGCCATGAAAACCTTTGACAGAATGAAGAACGAGCAGGCAGCGATAGAGCAAGATCCAGAGCGCTTACGTCAAATAATGGAACAGGAACTATTGCCCCATATTGATTATCAATTCGCGGCATTTAAAGTGCTTGGCAAGCATTTTCGTTCAGTACCTAAAGAGAAGCTAGCTGAATATGTCAAGGTGTTTAGAGAGTACTTGATTACCACTTATGCTGTGGCCATGGGGTACTACGACAACCAAACTGTTCAGTTTGAGCCAGCTGGCAGTATTGACGGTAAAAAAGCAGTTACTGTGCGTGCTGTGGTGAAAGATCCTGTTCGTCCCGATATTAAAATTGCATTTCAGGTGAGAAAAAGTAGTAATACCAACCAATGGAAAGCCTATGACATGGTGGCAGAAGGGATCAGCCTTATCGATGCCAAGCGCAGTGAGTTTGAGTCGATATTACGTCAGGACGGTATTGACGCTGTATTGGCCATTATGCGAGACAAGATTGAACGCCCTATTGAGCTGAATGCTGACGATAAGAAGGCCAAAGCGGAAAGCGCAGAATGAAAGTAGCGTTGCAACTAGACAACACGCAACTGACGGTTAGTGGCGATTTAGATCGCAACAGCCTTAAGCAAGACGGTTGGCAAATGTTGTCGAATAGCCAACAAAACGGTCTCATTAAGGCTGGGCGGGTAGAAATTCTTTTTCAGCAAATTGAGCATGTGGATAGTGCTGGCCTAGCTTGGGTGTTAAACTGGATAAAAGACGCATCTGCAAAAGGGGTTACCCCAACCTTGAGCAAGGTGCCATCAAAACTTATCCAGTTGGCCAAACTGTCTAGTGTGGCTGAATTACTTCCAATTCAAGACGATTAAACATGACGAACGAAGAGATAAAACAAACGCTTTTAGCGGCCCTTGATTTAGACGAAGTCTACGTAAAAAATGATGGCTCACATTTTTCAATTATTGCTGTTGGCAATCTTTTTTCAGAGTTATCCCGCGTGAAACGTCAGCAAGCGGTATATGGCCCGCTGTCAGAAAAAGTCGCAGACGGTACTATGCATGCAGTATCGATTAAAACATTTACCCCTGAGGACTGGGCAAGAGAGCGTAGTTTTCACGAGCCGTTAAATTAAGGCAGCGTTGACTTGGACAAATTAGTAATTAAAAAGAGCCCGGCGTTGTCGGGCGACGTCGTTATTTCAGGTGCCAAAAATGCGGCACTTCCTCTGTTGATGACGAGCTTACTGACAGACGACTCCTGCTTGTTTAGAAATGTGCCTGCATTGAGAGATATCAACACCACTACCTCATTGTTGAGTGAATTAGGGGCGACTGTTGAAAAGCACGATGCCAATAGCTTGACTATTTGTGCCGCTACCCTGAGCAGCGTTACTGCATCTTACGACCTTGTCAGAACAATGCGGGCCTCAATTTTAGTGTTAGGCCCTTTGCTGGCAAAACAAGGCAAGGCCAATGTATCTCTGCCTGGCGGCTGTGCCATTGGTGCCAGACCAGTTAATCTCCATCTTGAGGGCTTAACCCAGATGGGCGCAGACATCACAGTTGAAGAGGGATATATACGCGCAAGTGTGAATGGACGCCTTAAAGGTGCGCATATCTTTATGGATATGGTGAGTGTAGGCGCGACAGAAAACCTTATGATGGCCGCAGCACTGGCAGAAGGCCAAACAGTGATAGAAAATGCGGCCAGAGAGCCCGAGATTGTCGACCTAGCAGATTGTCTGAATAAAATGGGCGCCAATGTAACAGGGGCGGGCACCAATACCTTAGTTATACAGGGCGTAGAACAGTTAACAGGTGTTGACCACAAGGTTTTGCCTGACAGGATAGAAACCGGCACCTTTTTGGTGGCAGCGGCTGCTTCAGGTGGTAAAGTGCGTTGTTTAAACGCTGCACCAGACACACTGGAAGCCGTGTTGAATAAACTGCGTCAGGCTGGTGCTGACATTGAGACAGGTGCAGACTGGATTACGCTGGACATGCGGGGCAAAAAACCGAAAGCCGTTAAACTTAAAACTGCACCACACCCTGGATTTCCCACGGATATGCAAGCTCAATTCGTTACGTTGAACTGCCTCGCTGAAGGAACTGGGGTTATTACCGAAACCATTTTTGAAAACCGCTTTATGCATGTCCCTGAGCTACAGCGAATGGGAGCAAAAATAGAACTGGAAGGTAACAATGCAGTGTCACCCGGCAATTCTCAATTGAAAGGCGCACCCGTGATGGCAACCGACCTTCGCGCGTCTGCGAGTTTGGTTATTGCGGGCTTAGTGGCAGAAGGTGAGACCCATGTTAATCGTATCTATCATTTAGATCGCGGTTATGAAGCTATTGAAGAAAAGCTCAGCAAACTTGGCGCAATCATTCACAGAGAGAAAGAATAGTACCTTCTCTCTGTGAGGGTTACACGTCTAATTCGGCGATCACAGCTGTCATAGTAAGCAGGTCGCCATCCCGGCTAACAACCAGTTCAATTTCCGTTCCAGGTGTCGTTTCTGCAATCATATCTTGCGTTTCTAACGCACTTTCAAGACGCACACCGTCAATAGCTAATATGATGTCTTCTGGTCGTAACCCTGCCAATGCGGCCGGACTATTTGGTGCAACGTTGGTGACTTCAATTCCCGGACGATCAGTGTGCTCTCTACCTTCGAACCCTAACTGCCCACGCGTTACTTTGCCACTGGTGATGATTTCATCCATTACGCGCTTGGCCAGTTCATAAGGTACCGCGAAGTTAATGCCATCAACGTTGCGTACACCTCTGCGGCGATCTCTGATTTGAAAGTTAGCGTTGGTGATACCTACCAAATTGCCTTTACTGTCGACTAACGCGCCGCCGGAATTACCTTGATTCAATACCGCGTCAGTCTGAATGTAGTCTACGTAGTTGGACAGTCCATTGTGCCCAGCCCGACTTACAATGCCCTGGGTAATTGTTTGTCCAAGGTCATAAGGATTACCAATGGCCATGACCATATCGCCTACCCGAATGTCTGGTGTCTCTAGCTGCGGGATGACCGTGAGGTTGTCTGCGCTAACTTTGAGGACTGCTAAATCTGTTAGCTGATCAAAACCCACTATTTGCGCTTCCATTACACGACTGTCCTGTAAGGCAACATAAATGCTGTCTGCATTTTGCACCACATGATAGCAGGTTAATAAGTAGCCTGAAGACGTCATCATTACACCTGACCCTAAGTTAGTTCTTTCCCTCGGTTGCCTTCTAAATAGGCCTGAGCCATTTTCAATGGAAATACTATAAATGTTAACCACCGCAGGCGCAGCACGGCTCAAAGCATCATGATAGGTGACTCGTCCTTCTCGAGGGTCTGGCCCGTTCAGCCACCCCTGCACCAGGCTATTGCCACTACGCAATTCAGGTATTAGTAATAGAAGTAAGGCGGCAACGATAATGCCGAGTAACGTAGAACGGATTAAAAAGCCAAGTGGTGAGCGCAATGGATTAACTACTATTTTGTGGGCCAAGATTCCTTGTCGGATAATAGCACTGGTTTTCTACATATGAAAACGCCAGCTATCGAAGCTGGCGTTTTGCTCATCCTACTTATCTATCTGATAACCAGATATAAACTCGTGCTTCCGCGGTTAACATTTAAAGCAATAACACCACTTGCACCATCCAAAGCGTTTCTGAACTCTGTAAGGTTAGTAATGCGCTGACGGTTGACAGCAACTATTACATCCTCAGGCTGTAACCCAAAACGAGCGGCAGGGCTGTTACGTTCGACGTCGGTTACCTCTATCCCTGCGTTGCCGCGAGCGTCAGTGCCTGCTGCTAGAGTCGCGCCTTCCAGTGCCGGTAGAATCTCTGCTGCCGTTATCTGCACGTCTGATGCATCATCCAGCACAACCTTAAGGTCAATACTGTCTCCCCGTCGCAATACGGTCAGCTCGACTTCTGCGCCGGCACCCATACTGGCCACTTTAGCCCGCAATTCACGGAAACTATTTAGCTCTTTGCCATTCACAGCAATAATAATATCGCCTGCTTCCAGACCACCTTTCTCTGCCGCTGAGTCAGGCTGAACTTCGCTGACAAAAGCGCCTTTATTAATGTCTGAATTCATTGCCTCTGCAAGCCCTGCATCGACATCACTGCCCAGAATACCCAACAGACCACGGCGTACTTCACCAAATTCGATGATTTGGTCCACCAGGCGCTTCATCATGTTGCTGGGAATCGCAAAACCAATCCCGACATTCCCCCCATTGGGACCAAAGATGGCGGTATTAATACCCACCAGTTCGCCTTTTAAGTTAACCAGTGCGCCCCCTGAGTTACCTCGGTTGATGGCGGCATCAGTTTGAATGAAGTCTTCAAGCCCACCGATGTTTAAGCCAGAACGGCTCAGTGCACTGACGATCCCTGATGTTACCGTTTGACTGAGACCAAAAGGATTGCCGATAGCAACAACAAAGTCGCCTACTAACAGTGCATCAGAATCAGCCAGTGGTAATTCAGTAAGATCTTCTGGATCAATTTTTAGCAGTGCAATGTCGCTCTGTTCATCAGCGCCCAGCTTTTTGGCCTTAAATTCGCGACCGTCATTTAACTTAACCGTGATTTCGTCCGCATTATCAACGACATGGTTGTTAGTGACAACGTAGCCTTCCTCTGCATCAATAATGACACCTGACCCTAACCCTCTGAATGGACGCTCCTGAACCTGCTCCTGCGGAGCGCCAAAGAAATAGCGGAACATTTCAGGTACGCGCTGACGCGAGGTCTGTGTGCCTTCTACCGCTATACTTACTACGGCTGGCGTCGCTTCTTGTAGCATTGGGGCCAGTGAAGGCACTTCATCTTTATCAGAAGAGAAAAAAGGCAGTGCTGCATAAGTTGGCGCAACCAGGGTGGCGGCACAAATTGTTAAACCTGTAGCAATTAAACCAGTACGGAAATGCTTAATCATCGACGTAACTTCTCCTGTTAGTATCGGAATCGTAATGACAACTGTGTTTTTAACAGACGCCTTATTTAGGATTTTGTTCCCTTTGCCTCATCGGTAATTGTTTCAGATTGTTTCGATGAGTCACCGGCAAACAAACCTGAACCTGCTGCGGCAAAGTCCCTCGGCTGTGTGTCTGTAGAAGACGCTTTGTGCAATTTTGCATCTCGATTTAAAGTATTACGTAAATAGGTGCTAGCATGTTCACCATAAAAAGGTACTTCGGGTGCTTGTGTTGATTCATCAGGTCGCAACAGAGATTCATAATTGTTCAACTGCTCTTTCATGGCTTCACATTGTTTTTCAACGGTGTCGATCAGCGCTCTGCTTTGATAAACGTGATGCTCGGCCTGCTGTGCCAACAGGGCCTTGAGGTTATTCTCTGCCTGTTGAACGGTTGCTTGTGATGGCCCTCTGCCATACCAGTAGCGCGCTGCGAAAAAGCCGATCACACCACCGACAATCAGTAGGGAAAGAGAGATAATAATTTCCATTGTGTTGTACTCCACAAATAACATAGGGCGATTCTACCCTGAATACGTGATAAATTAAGGCCAATCAACTTGTTTTCAAGCAGGTCGGGGCAGTATTCTAGTTATTTTAGGCCAGAAACACGAAAAGAAGTGGAAGAGGCTTTCTTTTTTACCATGCTGTGAACCCATCTATAGGGGCGCCACCTCAGCATCCGTGTCCCGGAAAGGTAAAAAAGAAAGCCTCTTCCACTTCTTTTCTAAATTGGTCAAATAAAATAACTGAACGTGGGAGATAAGAAGGCGATGACGCCGTGGGAAAAGTACCAGTCTGATTTAAAAAGAGACGATTTCAGTTACGACGAAGCGCAGGAAAATGCGGTGAAACACCTGCAGCGTTTATATGAAGATTTGAGCAAGCCGCAAGAAAAAATGGAATTTGGCGCGAAGATAAAGGCGCTGTTCGGAAAAAAAGAGAAAAGCACGCCAATTCAGGGTTTATACTTTTGGGGTGGTGTGGGACGCGGAAAAACCTATTTGGTTGATACCTTTTATACGTGCCTGCCTTTCGAGCAAAAGATGCGTGTGCACTTCCACCGTTTTATGCATCGTATTCATGACGAATTGAAACACGCCGCGGGCAGACAGGACCCGCTGCAGAGCATCGCTAAAAAAATCGCGGGGGAAGCGCGGGTTATTTGCTTTGATGAGTTTTTTGTGTCTGACATTACCGACGCAATGATCCTTGGCACTTTGCTTGAGGCATTGTTCAAATACAATATCGTGTTAGTGGCAACATCGAACATCGTACCCGATGAGCTATACAAAAACGGTTTGCAGCGCGCGCGTTTTTTACCCGCAATAGATTTACTTAATCAATATACTGATGTTGTGAATGTTGATAGCGGCGTTGACTATCGTTTGCGCACCCTTGAACAGGCTGAGATTTATCACCATCCGCTGGACGAAGTTGCTACGACTAATCTGGTCACATACTTTACACAGCTGGCGCCGGAAGAAGGCACCGTGGGCAAAGATATTGAGATCAATAACAGGCCGATTGCTACCCTACGAAATGCAGATGGTGTGCTGATGACCACCTTTGAAAGCCTATGTGACGGGCCACGTGGACAGTCTGACTACATTGAGTTGAGTCGGTTATACCATTCTGTGTTGCTGGCGAATGTGAAGCAGATGGGGCAAAAAAATGACGATGTAGCCAGACGTTTTATCGCTATGGTTGATGAATTTTACGAGCGTAATGTCAAACTCATTATGTCTGCAGAGGTGTCAATGCAATCCTTGTACACGGACGGGCGCTTGTCGTTTGAGTTCAAACGTTGCCTGAGTCGACTGCAAGAGATGCAATCAACAGAGTATTTAAAGAAAGAGCATTTGCCCTAAGGTGCCTGCACTGGGTAAAATTACGTGCTAATCGATTAACATTGCTACATAAAGAAGAGAATCCCGATGGGAAGAGCGTTTGAAGTAAGAAAAGCCGCCATGGCGAAGACCGCCGGCGCAAAAACAAAGGTCTACTCAAAGTACGGAAAAGAAATCTACGTTTGTGCAAAAAACGGCGGCACCGATCCCGATGCCAATTTAGCATTGCGTCGTTTAATGGATAAAGCTAAAAAAGATCAGGTGCCCGGTCACGTGATCGACAAAGCTATTGACAAAGCAGCGGGTGGTGCGGGTGAAGATTTTGTGCCTGCGCGCTACGAAGGGTTTGGTCCAGGCAACTGCATGGTCATCGTTGATTGCCTTACCGATAATAACAACCGCACTATTACAGATGTACGCAACTGCTTCACGAAGACTGGAGCTAAAATTGGTGCGCCAGGTGCGGTGTCACATATGTTCGATCATCAAGCGATTTTTCAGTTTGAAGGCGATGATGAAGACGGCATTCTTGAAATTCTTATGGAAGCAGATGTAGACGTAACCGATGTTGAGGTAGAAGACGGAAAAACCACCGTTTATGCACCTCACACAGAATTTTACGCGGTTAAAACTGCCCTGACAGATGCGATGGAAGATATTAAATTTGATGCTGAAGAGATTAGCTTCATTCCTCAAACCCACGTCGATATAAGCGAAGACGACATGCCCATGTTCGAAAAATTCATGGATATGCTAAATGACTGTGACGATGTTCAGGATGTATACCATAACGCCGTAGTGCCAAATTAAACGTTGTTATTTTTGCGTTCAACGATAAAAAAGCCCTCGTAGTGAGGGCTTTTTTTATTGGCACTGCTTAGTTTGTTTCGAATACTTCTGTAAAAAACTTAACCACTTTCTTACGCGATTTTCGCGCGGTTTTTTTATCTGGCGCTAACGTCACCATACCGCCAACGCCAAGATATGCTACCGGGTCAAACACCTCAATTTCTGGCTCAAGGCGATCCCAGGTATGAAACACATTTTTATATTCAATCACTTCAACCACTGCTTGGTCAGCTTCAGGTATCTGACTCACCATAAGTGGACAGGCCCCCGGAAAATCGTAGTGATCAAGCTCGGCTGACTGTATTAGCACAGGCGCGCCGGTTAGGTTTTCAAATTCAAAACCGGGTACATTGTTGTAGCCATAGCAAATGGGGTAGTGTGCCACGTGAGCGGCGAATTTGAACGGAAGACCGGCTAAATCATCATATTGCTTAGTTGCCGTTAACATAGTAACTACTGCTCCCCATGAAAACCCCATAATACCAATCTTGTTGGCATCTATGTCTGGGCGTTGTGCCAAATAAGCTAATGCCGTGTAGGCGTCGGGCAGCGTTTCCTGGGGAGCAGCAGGACGGCTTGTCGCGCCGCCACTAAGGCCTCGTCCACCCCACAAATCAAGCTCTAAAGTGGCAATGCCCGCGTTGTTCAATTTCTTGGCGTAAAAGCTGCCTGTGCTGTCGATACCTGCAGTGGTATGTAAGAGGATTACCGCCGGTACGGGCCCCTTTGCATCTCTGGGGATCCTAAGTTGGCCAGCAGTGGTGATGTTGACTCCAGGCGCGACTTCCACCGGTAAAGACACATAGTTGATAAATGGCAATTGCGCTTTTTCTATTTTGGCATGTGAAGCAAAAGCGCAGAGGGTAATGGACAAAACAAACAGGAGTTTTTTCATATTAATTCCCTTTAATGTGTGAAATGAAAGTATTTTCAAAACCACTATAGCCCAGTTGGTGATCACTGCAAGACATAATGTGATGAAATTTCGTACTTTGAAAAAAGTGTGTATAGAAAGTTAGGCACCCATAGCCACCTTCATATATAATCCACCGCGGAGTTGGCCAGGCAACCGCTGCTCCGCTACCCAAGTTGTTTTTTAATAACTCTTAACACCCGAAAGTGTGTCAGGGAGAGGCGTATACGATTTATAAGCTTCCGAGGCATGGATGCCGAGGCAGAGCCCCCATGGATGGGTTTACTGCGTCTTATAAATCGTATACGCCTCGTACTGACAAAGCGCTTTCGGTGCGATGTTGAATACAAAACAACTTGGGTAGCGGAGGGGAGGAAAGTCCGGGCTCCACAGGGCAGGGTGCCAGATAACGTCTGGGCGGCGCGAGCCGACGACAAGTGCAGCAGAGAGTAGACCGCCTAAGCGGAGCAATCCGCCGGTAAGGCTGAAAGGGTGCGGTAAGAGCGCACCGCGCAACTGGTAACAGTTTGTGGCGAGGTAAACTCCACCCGGAGCAAGACCAAATAGGCTTTCAATACGCACGGCCCGTGCGGAAAGCGGGTAGGTTGCTTGAACCAGTCAGCAATGGCTGGTCTAGAGGAATGGTTGCCCACGACAGAACCCGGCTTATCGGCCAACTCCACTATCCAATGTTGCTATGCCCCCAAAACGCGAGAGTTTTGCAGACTTAAAATATTAAGTTTTTGTCAATATTTTTTACACAGTTTTAAACCTTCTTATTTGTAAATTTTTAAGTAATTGTTTTATCTTGTTTTTTTCTGTGGCATGTAATGTGCTTATAATTATTCAAGCGATAGCCAATTTCAGCTCTTCGACTTTTATAAGAGAATTAATATGAAAAAGTTAATAGCAATGTTTGTTTTTTTACTGCTTCCAGTTTCAGCCGGCGCTTCATTGATTACTACAGAGCATATTGTTAATGGTGATTTTGAAACAGGTGATTTAACAGGGTGGACGAACGTTAACACTGGTTCAGGTGGTTGGGCTATCAACAATGGTACGTTTGACCCTACTGGGCCAGGTCTTCCATTGTCGCCTATAGACGGTGCTTTTGATGTTGTGAGCTTCCAAAGTGGAGGTGGTTTTCACAATCTGTATCAGATCGTAAATTTGCCGTCACTGTTTTCATCAGCCACACTCAGCTGGAGTGACCGCATTAGAAATGCTGCTGGAACTTATTCAGATCCTAATCAAGAGTGGCGAGTTCTTGTAGAAGACCTCAACGGTGGATTAATTGGCGAGGTATTTTCTACCAACCCAGATGATGTTCTTCTACAAACAGGCCCAAATAATAGAAGCTTTGATCTCACTGCTCTCTTACAGCCACTAGGGGGCCAAAGTGTTCGAATTAGTTTTGAACAGCAAGATAATCTGTTTTATTTCAACGCTACACTGGATAATGTAAGCTTCACAACATCGGTAGTGTCTGCCCCTGCTACTGTTGTTATGCTGGGTTTAGTCATTGCTTTAGTCAGGTTGCGGAGACGATAGTCTGCGAAGCTTCTTCAGATTAACGAAAAGGCCAAAGTGATTTTTTTGCTCAATCACATTGAGTAGGTATGGTTTGAGAAATTAATGAAAGGGTTGCTGCTATTGCCTCTTCGGCTCCACATTGGACATCCGGCACAACCCCCTCTTCCTGCCAATCAGTCTGCGTTTTAGGATTTATCATCTTCGCATATGCCATCTTTATGCTTAATTGTTCGCTCAGTGGCTTCGTAACTGTCATAAACCCCAATCCAATAGTTGGCTTTCCAACGATAGTTGCGCGACCTGCTTGCTGTAGGGTATAGGCAATAAATTCCCAAGCACCAGCCACAAAAGGTGAGGTCACAATATAGACCTCAACATTCTGATTTATCGGATTTTCGATTTCTTTTGATCGCAGTTCAATATGCTCTTGATGCGCCAGAGAAACTTTAGACAAAAACTGACTTGGTGGCAGAAAATAGCTTAGGATATGTTGAGAGAATGCTAGTGTACTCAACCCTGCATCTCTTACATCGATAACTAACGCTCTACTGTCAGACAACGCAGTCATAGCAAAATCCAGCTCTGTTTGCCAAAAATCATCGATTAAATCGCCATCGACCGCCAGATAACCAATGTTATTATCGAGCATCATTGTATGGATTGCGCCCGGTATAATTTCATCAGCCGTTACATTCGTTTTTGACAACCCGGAACGAAAGCGTAATTCAAAGTTAGAATCTCTAGTAACTTCAAACAACATAGATTCTAATTTGATTTTAAAGCGTCGATAAGGAAAGTATCCATTAAATTCACCCCTATTAAGTGCTGCCGATAATACTGTAACGGCCTTTTCACTTAGATTTTCATGAATATAATCCTGCTCAATCAAGCTGATTAAATTTTTTACAGCTGTAGTGATTTCCTGCTGTGATAATGGCTTTTCACGCACATCAGCAGCCTCGGTATTACCCAAAAGGCTCATCAATATTAGTATTGTTACCAAGACTGACATTATTTTCACATGTATTTTCCGTGTGCTATGAGTCAAGTACTTCCCCTGTAGTTAAATATCATTGTCCAGTTTCTAAACAAAAAACATTCTAGACAACTCTATAGTGAATCCCATTAAAGCCAAAACGAGTCCAACGCCGCCTATTGCGTTTCCCCTGCCTAATACAATGCCTAGTTTGACAAACACTTTACTAACAAAAAACACTGTCCCTAAAAACACAGTGAATATTGTAAACGCTACATTTGCTACGATACTCATTGAGGGCTCCATGAGGGAAACCGTGGCTACTGAAATTACCCAAATAGCGATGTATGAACCTATCGCTACCCAATTCCAGTATTGTGTTGTTGCTGGTCTACCAAATAATCGAAACTGTACACTTTCCAGGAAGGTTTTTAGGCGTTCAGCCAAAGGCGGCAAGTAGAGTTCAATAGTAATCAACAATAAGCCAACAATCTGTATCGTAAAGCTCACCCAATTTATTACATCGTTAGCCAAAATTTTCCAACCTCATCGTATAGCACATCAATTAACCCGATAGATGAAATAAATTCCAAATGACGAGCAAAGCGTGCGTGGCTAAAACCGACGGCAGTGAGGCTATGATTTAAATACCGCGATGATTTGCTAACTATTTGAATATTATAAAAAATACAGTAGATGCTATTTTTTACGTTTTGTCGCTGCAATAGCAATTATTACAACTATCATAACTACCACCACACCACCAATTACTGAACTGCTCATAAATACCTCTTCTGATAAACTATATTAAAAACCAGGTTAACTAACCTTACGATTCAGTCTTTTTCCATATTTTCGAACTGGTCTAACAAGTGTGTTAGCCTACGGCCTGATACTTCCTGATATAACCAACCAATTAACTTGTTACCCCGATTTTCTGGTTTGAGCTTGTTAATAAGAAGCACCACCAGAAGTCCAAGTAAAAGGGCAACTATTGCGAATACAATTTTTGTTTCGTTAGTCATATGAGTGAATAAATCAACACCAAAAACAAGGTCGTACCCCAAAAATACATAAGCCATGTAGAATGGTGCAGATAGAATTAGCAGTTTGAAAACGTTCAAGCTATGCGTCCTTACAGCAATAAGATCGTTTAGTGTTTCTTTAATCGGTTTGGAAAAGTCTATCTTACTTAACAGCACGATTTGACCGACGCTCCCAGCTAACCCCACTATCGCAAATACGTTGAGTACAAAGGCTGATATGACCGGTGCAGTTAAACCCCAAGACAAGGCCATGTAACTACCCAATGAAAATACAATGCAGAAAAATACAAAACCTTCAATTGCTCCTGTAAAAATCAGCTTGTTCAATTCACTTTTGTGACCTTTTGATTGTATCTTATGAAGCAGTGTTTTATTCAGACTCATACATTCATTCAGTCTTTCACTATGTACTTGCCACATAGATTGCATTTGATCTAAATTCATACCAGATTTCCTCTTGTCACTAAGCCTTTTTCTGACTTAACTTTTGTTTAATTCGACTGATTTTGGTGGAGACATTAGAAGTAGTAATATTTAGGTTTGTCCCAATTTCAGACTGGCTTTCACCTTCTAAATACATCATTAATATTGCTTTATCTATGTCGTTTAGTCCGTTAATGAATTCGTATAATTCACTCAAATTCTGCTCATGCTCACTCTCCTTATTCATGTCGTAACTTAGCAATTTGTCTTCCATTTCTGTGTGTTTGTATGCGGACGACTTGTCTTTTCTGTAAAAGGAAATGGCAACGTTTAGCGCTACTCGATACAGCCAGGTCGTAATTTTAAAGTTGTCATTATAGGTGTCTAACGAGCGCCAAATTTGAGCGAGAATTTCTTGTACTAAATCTTCTCTGTCAAATTCATTGCTGCAATATGATCGAGCGACTTTAAACACAATGCCCTTGTGCTTTTCTAAGATGTCCAAGTACATCTTATGCCGATCAATGTTCATTTAACTTGTCTCAATTGTTTGGCCCTGTTCATAGTTCAAGTCTAAATGCCTTATTCGCCTGTTAAATGATTGCAGTATCCATATTCATCACCGGCGCTTACTTATTCCCAAATTAATGTAGTTAACCAATGATTCGCAATCTCGACAAAAACCTCACACAATTTTTTTAATTAATTTAAAAAATTGTTTAGTGTGAACTTATATCTTCAATATAAAAATATTTTCTAAGGTGTTGAAAAGAGGGGGGCAAGACAAAAACTAATGAAAACGGGATGCCGCGTATTGGACCTTCAGCAGCGCAGCTAACTCCACTTTTCAAACACTTTAATCAAAGCATTTGAAACTTAGCTATAGCCAAAAAGCGCTGTTCACTCGCTATCTGAAGGGTAAATTACGCCAATTTGGGCGCGTGCATCATCTAGTATTGCGATTACTTGGCGAGATAATTCAAAGGTATTTATTGGAGACTGTGTTTTTCCGGCGGCAACCAGCGCTATAAAGTGCTCTACCTCATGAGCCATGAAATGGTCATTGCATTGTTCTGATAACCGTTCATGTGTACCGTCATTGAGGTACAGGTCTACTTGTTCAAGTAGTGAAGGCCCGCTAATTTGGATACGTCCAAGTTCTCCCTGAATTTCTGATATGTTATCGCCATTGTTTATTTTTGAATAGCTGATCACTGCCTGTTTATCTGGATAGTGCAGGATCAGATCGCCTGCTCCATCGACACCGCTATCCAGCATTAGACCGCTGGCTAATACGCTTTCCGGTTTTCCAAACAAGGCCACTGCGGTATACAGCGGATAGATGCCTATATCTACTAGCGCGCCATTGGCATAGTCTGGTAGAAACGTATTGACCTTTTCTCCCCGCTTATGTTTGTCGTAACGGGAACTGTATTGGCTGAATTGCCCAATGTATTTGCGCACTTTACCTATCTTAACAATGGCCTCTTCGATGCGCCTAAAATTAGGAAGATGTGTTGTCATTAAGGCTTCCATATACAGACAATTATTGGATTCAGAAGCCTTGATGATATTCTCCAGTTGACGGCTATTGGCGGCAGACGGCTTTTCACCAAGAACATGCTTGCCACTTGATAAACACATCACAGCTTGGTGTTCATGAAAACTATTGGGCGAGGCAATATACACGCATTGAACATTCGGGTCGGCACAAACCTGTTCAACGGAAGTAAAAACTTTTGCATGTTCGCAATTGTGCTTAGCCAAAAAAGACTGGCCCGTTTCCCGCTGGCGAGAGCAGACGCCATATAGATGGAAATCTGAAAGCGTGTTAGCTGCCTCTAGAAAGGTATCGCTTATGAAATTGGTTCCGACAATAACAAAATTCATGAATGCTCCGAGCTTTTAGAAAACGCAATATCCAAAACCAATGGCTAAGGTTTATGGAAGTACATGTTGAGACTTACCCTTGTCCTTGTAAAGACTGTTTTTTACCGGCAGAAAGTAGGGTGTTGAGAGCGACTAACAACGATGAAGTCTTTCAATCGCTTGCAATTGTCTGAATAGGAGAAGTCAATGTCAAAAAGAAAGAGTTGCAACCCTGTGTTTAGGTAATTTGGGGCCCGCTTCCAAGTCACTTTTTGTCAGTAACTTTTATAGTAAAAAGGCGCCTAATCTCTATTGAGCGCCTTTGAATATATCGGGATTTTTTCAAAATTTGTGTAACTTTATGCTGTTTGTCTGTCCCTAGTTGACCGCGAATGGTAATGATGAGTGGTGAACATTAATCTTAACGTTTCCTTCGTCATCTCTTGTGTAGGCAAATGTGTACTCAACCTTCACTACGTCACCATTTGTCTTGGTAAAGAAGTAGTTCCCCATTGCTTTGGCAGAATCACCATCAGTAATGATGCCTTCGTTTTCCCAACGAACATTCGTGTACGGCGCCAGGGCAAAGCCCTTGTCTTCAGCCATATCCTGACCGATGAAATAAGACAATGCTTCCTTTTTAGTTCCTCGGAACTGGTCTACGGAAGCCAGTGTTGGCTTAAATAAAACCTGACCATGGTCGAAGTTGTAAAACTCGTCGATGTGTGCGATTGCCGCTTTTTTGGCGTCTCGCGCTTTACCAATTTTGACAATACCTTCACCCCAGGCCTTTTGCGCAGCTTCAACTTCAGCCGTAGTAATGGGGGTGGCGAATACGCTGCTGGCTGCGAAAGAAGACGCGACCAATGTGCTAAGAGCTAGTTTTTTCATGATAGTCTCCAATGACTGAATTAAATACTTTAATTTATGTTTTATTGATAAATCACCCCGCAACCCTAATCGGCGGGGCGAGTGAGAATCCGCTAGAAGCGGTATCCTACAGACAAGGTGTACACCATAGGGTCGATTTGAATATCATCCACTCTGCCCGGTGTGCCACTTAGGTTGAACTCTGCTTGAGTATCAATGTCTATCCAGCGAATAGCACCGTTGATAAACCAGGTTTTATCGATTTTGTAGTCGGCTCCCAGCTGAAAAGCCAAACCCAATGAATCGTCCAGTGATAAGTCCTGCAGGCCTGCACCGCTGTTTGTGTCAGTGAATTCTTCATCGAAGAAAATGGTGTAGTTTATGCCTGCACCTACATAGGGCTGAAACGCACTTGTGGAACCCATGAAGTAATAGTTAACGGTAACCGTTGGCGGCAAATGGGTAACTTCCCCGAGCTGATTGCCTGTACCAAGTGGGTCTGCTACTGCAAAGTTAACATCGTGTTTGAACGGTGTAGCCGCCAAAACTTCCACATTCCAGTTATCTTTGAAAAAGTAGGCGAACGTAAGTCCCAACTGTGTATTGTTATCAACAGAAAGACCGAATCCTAGATCACTGCCAACGAAAACATTAGATGTAGCGTCATCGGGTACCACGGTAGCGAGGCCTGCTCTAACAAGTATATCGCCTTCTTGAAAGGCCTGAGCGAAAGGGGCAACTGTGAATGACGCTGCAAGCAGCGCAGATATATACCGTTTCTTGAATGTGTTCATTAATACAACCTTTCTCGTTTTCTTAAGACGGAAAAGATTGTATTGATGTCTTCTGAAAAAGACTTTAACCCAACATTAAAAGAACATTAAAATTTGCAAATAAAGCACCCTGATCATTGGATCAGCGCACAGTCAAGTCTATAACCGTTACCTCGAAGCGTTTGAACATTCAAGTTTGTATCATTTGCGAGCTTTTTTCGTAATCTACTTATGTATACATCCACGATGTTAGTGTGTGGGTCACTCTGCGTGCTCCAAACCCGACTCAATATTCGTTCTCGTGACAATACTTTGTTTTGGTTTTCTGCCAGATAAAGCAGCAATTCGAACTCTATCCTGGTAAGGGGCAGTTCTTTATTAAACAAGTGTGCGACACGCTCTTCGGTCATAAGTGTTAAGTTGCTGACACTAATCGACTTGTCATGAAGAGTTGGTGCTGCCCTCAAACGGCGCCCAAGTGCGGTGATCCTCGCCAATAATTCGTCGAAATCAAATGGTTTACACAAATAGTCATCAGCGCCATCTTGTAATCCTTTAACGCGCTCATTTACTTCGTCTAACGCTGTTAACATCAGCACTAGTGGGGGAGAGGGTAAAGATTTTATTGAAGGTAATATTGTTACGCTGTCTTCATTGCCGAACAGTCGGTCAAGTACAAGGATGTCTGGAGTATGTTTTCGAACAAAAGGAAGTACTTCATGCAACATCGTCAAAGTGGTACATGTATAGCCTTCAGCGACCAACCCTTTATTGAGGAATTTTAATAGTGGTTCTTCATCATCTGCAAGCAGTATATTCATTGCTGTTCTCCTTCAAAAACAGGCAGCCGAATAGAAAAAGTGGAACCTGATCCCTGAGTAGAATCAACATGAATATAACCGTCATGCGCTTCAACAATAGCTTTCGCAATAGGTAGCCCCAACCCCAGACCATCGTTATGTTTACTAAAGCGAACAAAGCGTTCGAATACGTTTTCGATTTCTGTGGCAGAAATACCGCACCCTTTATCGTGTATAGCAATCGTGCACCAGCTATTTTCTTGATTCACTGTTAATAACACAGGTTGGCCCGCCGCTGAATATTTAACAGCGTTATCAATTAATATAGACAGGACCTGCTGAATACGAAGCTTATCAATAGAAATGCTAATTGAAGCATGGCCTGTCTGATCAATAAGTCTGATATCTCTGTCTGTGTATAATTTTTGCCATTTACTTGTTTCGGCTTCAAGCATAGGAATAATTGGTTCCGGTATGATGGCCAGTTGCAATTGATTCATTTCTGCCCGAGCAAGTAAGAGCAAATCATCGACCAAACGGGTAAGGTTTACCGACTGCTCTAAAATCGATGTTAGAGTTTCCTTATAGTCATCGATATCAGGAGACTTAAGTCGTAGTGTTACCTGAGCTTCCCCTCGAATGATAGTTAACGGCGTTCTTAGTTCATGAGAAATATCGGCAAGAAACTGCTTTCTTCTGACATCAATTGTAGTCAGTTGTTGATTGGCTCTAGTCAGTTCACTCGTGCGTTGTTCAACCTCATACTTCAACATTTTTCGGGATTTTTCAGCTTCAAATTCATGTTGTCTAAGTCGCTTGGCAAGCTGGTTGATCGCGGATGATAACTCTTGGAATTCCTGGTCCAAATTCTCTGAAATTGGCTGTTCATAGTCGCCCGCGGCGACAGCGTTAGTGGCATTTTTTAACACTACAAGTGGGTGATAAAGCTGGTTAAACAACCAGTAACAGCCATAAGTTAGAAGTGGTAAAGCGATACAGCCTAACCCAAATGCAAACCATACAATACTGCTATTTACCGCGGCGATACGCGCATTGATTGCGGCAACAACACTACTTTGTCTGGCTACAGCCGTATTGATTGACTCCCTAAATTCATTATCTATAGTTACTTCTAATAAACTGCGCAGACGATCTTGTTTACTGAGTGGCGCAGAACCATTGAGTTTTAACACTTCTTGAAACTCATCGATAATATTATTAATTAAGCTCTCAAGCTCATCAGTATCTTCAACGCTGCCCTGAGTAAATTGCTTTCCCAAGGCTAGCCTTTGTTCGATCTCTAACTGGCGGATGTTCTCCATCGACTGTTTTATAAGGGCTTGCTTGTTGCGCACATGTGCCTGATTAGCTGTATCGCCGAATATGACTTCATCAGTTAGCTGTTTAAACAGCCGGTAGGAAATGCTGGATATTTGCTGATGTTCTAATAGCAAGCGTTGCGCGATACTACTTTGCTGCAGATTTTCACGAATTAGGTGCGCCGAGGCCGCAGTAGAAATAAGTACAATAAAAAGAATAAGCGCAGTTGTGGCACCAAAGAAAAACAGTTTTCGTTTGTACATTTTTGATTGCATTGAAAGAGAACAAGAATTAATAATCTAATACGTTGATATCTTTAATAAGTTTTAAATTATTTAGAGTATAGTCGATATGCACTTTGACAGTGTTTAGTGGAGCTTGCAGCTTGATTTTCAACGCTTTATCATTTCAACAAATTTTTCATCAAAAAGAAAAGCATCTATGCGTACATGTCCGATATGCGGCTGGCAAGGCGATCAGTTTTTACCTCAAAATCTAAAGTTTAAAGATGATCCTTCCCGCCAATTGCACAAAGACTGCACTTGTCCTAGCTGCAAAAGCCATCACCGCCATAGAAGTGCTTGGTTAACGCTTGACCACTTTAACTTACCGGCACCAAATCAGGCTATTTTGCATGTTGCGCCCGAGCCTTTTTTAGTATCTCGAATGAGAGAAAACGCGCAATCGTACACAGCAATAGACATTTACATTGATGCTAGATTTGAAGGTATTGAAGTAAAAAAAATGAGTTTAACGGAGCTTGAATTCAAGGATGATACTTTTGACTTTATTTATTGTGCACATGTTTTAGAGCATATTCCTGATGATCGCAAAGCTATCGGTGAAATATTCAGGGTACTCAAATCAGGGGCTAAGGCAGCGCTTAGTGTCCCCATTTATCCAATAGAAAAAACGGCTGATTTGTACCCTCTCTCTCCAGACAAAATGAATCACGTACATCAGCCGGGCAAAGACTATTTTGATCGCTATCGCGAGGCGGGATTTAATACTGAGGTGTACTATCCTGAGGACTTGTTTGATGTTGATAAGTACGGTTTGCGCAAAATATGGGACCCGATGGCAATAGTCACCAAGCCCTGAATAGCCAGCGCAGTATTGCACTGGCGTCATGTGGGTTAGCTTACAACTGCTCTACGGTATAGCCTTTATTAATAAGCTGTTGCAATACGCCCTCTTCGCCTGCAAGGTGGCCAGCACCAACCAAGATAAATTCCACTTCTTTTGTGGTTAACATATCACTTATTTTGGGAACCCAATCGTTGTTACGCTTGACCAAAAGGTTGTAATAAAGCTCTTCACTGTAACCTAACATGGCTTCGCCCATAATGGCATGGAGTGAATCCATGTCACCGGCGCGCCAGGCTTTTATCAGGCCGCCAAACATTTCCTTGGTTTTAGGCAAATCTGCTAACGTTTTCTTGACAAAATCTTCCTCAACACCTTCACCAAAGCTGCTAATCACAGAAATTTGATAATCGATGGTCTCTAGCCCACTGCGTGCTTTGTTGTCTGATTTGGCTTTTTCTTCAAAAAACTTATCAACACCTTCACCCGCCATGCCCAAATTGGTGAATTCCGCCATGGTTAGCATAATGCTGATTAGTGCGGGTTTAAACATAGTAAGGTTTTCTATAGGCATGCCATATTCAGCACAGACTTTGGCCAGTTGCTGGTAGGTTTCTTCAGACAGTACAGACTGTAAAGTACGACCATCCTGGTACATCATATTAGCCATTATCTTTTGCTGAATTTCAGGCGATTGCGGGTCAAGGTCGATGACCTCAAGTACAATTGATTCAGATGCTTTATAGGCTTTTTCAAATTCTTCAGGCAGAGGAAACTGATCGGCCGGCAATAGGTGAACTGTACCGCCCACAAACAAATGTGCATCGCCCTTACTGACTTTCCACACTGATGAATCTGCCCAAACAGCATTGCTCACAGTGAGAGCGATAGGCAGAGCTGCCAGTTTGAATGCTTTTTTGATATTAGATAACACGCTGAATTCCTTTTTTATCAAATGTTTTGTGAGGGCGCAGTGTAATGCATGAGACTGACAAATGAAAATCCCACAAGAAGCAATTTCCATTTACAGCAGTACATCTTTGCTTACCCATGTTGTATATAGAATATCAATCTACGCTGTGGTCATAAAAAGCTGGCTTTATGTCAATTAAAAGCGTTGTTTTTGTTTGCTTTTTTAAAGAAGTAGCACTAACTAATTTATTTTTTCATTTATAATTATCACAACAATATTACACCTATCTATTCTCTAAAGATTATTCACATCTATCAGTAGATAATAGAGACCTTTTGCCACTCGATGGAGGAACACAGTGCGGCGCAATCAGCAGATTATTAATGAAGAAGTCACCTTCAGTGAACATGAAGAGTTAGTGTCTGTTACCGATACTCGGGGCGTTATTCAATACGCAAATCCCGAGTTTTGTCGTGTTGCTGGCTTTACAGAGTGTGAATTGATTGGCAAAAACCACAATATTGTTCGGCACCCAGATATGCCTAAAGCGGCATTTGCTGATATGTGGGAAAAGCTCAAAGCAGGCAAGTCTTGGCGTGGCGCCGTTAAGAACCGTTGCAAAGACGGTCGCTACTACTGGGTCGATGCCTTTGTTACCCCTGTATTTAAAAATGGAGAACTCACAGGTTATCAGTCGGTCAGGGCGGTTTTTCCACCAGAAACTAAGCAACGTGCACAAACATTATATGCCTCTATAAACAGCAAAGGCTTGCCGAAGCAGCCTATTTGGCAGCAAATGCAGTTTCGCCGTGCAGGGTTCATTGTACTTTCTATGCTGGTGGCATTTTCTGCTCTTTATTATCCACTGATGAGTTTTTTCATTCCGCTACTGGCGTTGCTTTGTTTTGCGGAAGAGCTGTTTATCCTGCCCAGAGCGCTTAACGGAAAAAAAGAAAAATACGACAGCGTGTCCCGCCTAGTCTACTCAGGCACTGATGCAGTGAGCATCATGGCGTTTCATGAATCGCTTCATCAAGGGCGCACAAAAACCATTTTGGGGAGAGTGGCGGATGGTGCAAAGCTTTTGCTCAGTAGTTCAGAAGAGCTTGATGATGTCTCTGCTAAAACCCTGGATGGCGTACAGCAGCAAACTAACGAGCTACATCAGCTGGCAACAGCCATGGAGGAAATGTCCGTCACGATAAAAGAAGTGGCAGCAAATACTTCTGATACGGCAGCAAAGGTGGAAGGGGTGCACCAGGATTGTCGTGGAGCCACAGAGTCTATGGAACAAACACGACAAGCTGTAGCGACCTTAGCTGATGATGTTGCACAGTCTTCCATTGCTGCCAATGAACTGTCTGCGGAAGCTGAACAAATTGGCACCATAACTGAAGAGATTCAAGGTATTGCAGACCAAACCAACTTGCTGGCATTGAATGCTGCTATTGAGGCGGCCAGAGCAGGTGAGCATGGCAGAGGTTTTGCCGTAGTTGCTGAAGAAGTAAGAGCGCTGTCGTCCAGGACTCATGCAGCGACTGAGCAAATACAATCATCGATGAACGATATTCGCTCAACACTTATGAGCTGGTCTGAGACTATGCGGGAAAGCAAGCTTAAAGCCGACGAATGTGTCTCTGAAACGGGTGCCACCCTGGTAAAAATCGAGAAGATTTACAATGATGTCTCTCACATTTCAGACCTAACCATACAAATTTCGAGCGCAGCAGAAGAGCAAGGTGTAGTGGCAGCTGAAATTGCCAAAAATGTTGAGTCGATCAATGAAGTGTCAAATGCTAATCAGCAATTAGCACATAGAGTGGCGACGCAATCAGGAGCAATCAATTCTCGCGCGTCAGCCCTGGCTTCTATGCCGTTGAGCTTTGCTGAAAAATAGCCCCTTGGTAGCCTAGTTGCTGGGTTCTGACTCCCAGTGGTATGGTAGGGTTAAACCTTGAAGTTAGAATGTGATGAAAATGCGATTACTCACCACCATAGTGTCTTTGAGCATGATTTTTTCAGCCTTTGCTGGTAACCATGATTCAGCAACCCAGCAATTGGATGAGGTACTGTTAGGTTGGAATAACCCAGATGCGGCGATCGCAGGACTGGTCGCCCTAAAGTTGTCAGACGGCGAGGTGGAGTACGTATATGCCAAAAGACACCCCGACATCGCTCATGACAAAGGCTACACAGAACACAGTAAATTTCGCATTGCATCTATATCCAAATTAGTCACCGCGATTGGCGTAATGCAATTAGTTGAGCAAGGTATACTGGGCTTAGATACCGACGTAAGCGAGTACTTAGGGTTTGCATTGCGAAATCCGCATTATCCGCAACAACAGATTACTACACGAATGTTGCTGTCTCATACTTCTGGGATCCTTGACGGCCAACAGTATTCTATTGGGCCAAACCATACTATTCAGTCATTTTTTGAGCCATCAGGTAAATACTGGGATAACGGCGCTCACTTTGCCGATTCGACTCAGCAAAATGGCTTGCCTTTGGGAGCTTATTTTCATTATTCAAATTTAAACTTTGGAGTGTTGGGTACCTTAATTGAACGTGTGAGCGGTCAGCGGTTTGACCTTTATATGGACGAATACCTTTTTAAACCGCTATCTATTGACGCTGCATTTAACGTTCGCTTGATGTCAGATGAGGGCTTTAATGAAGTGCACCCTCTTTACCGGAAGCAAGATAATCAATGGGTTGCTCAGGTTGATAATTATCACGGAGTCAGGCCTGACAATACTATTCAAACTGAAAACCCAGACACTAAAAGCACCGCTGATACGGAACATTTTGATTTGGCGGACTACAAAATAGGCACAAACGGAACCTTCTTTTCACCCCAAGGAGGACTGCGCATCTCAATAGCAGATTTGGCTAAGTTGGCAAAAGTGCTGATTAATAAAGGTAGTTATAATGGTGTGCAGATACTGAAACCTGAAACTGTGTCGGCGATGGAGAAGGTGAATTGGCGGTTCAATGGGCATGAAGGCTTACAAGCCAATGGCGACACCTATTATGGGTTGATGCAGTCCTATGGATTGTCTGTGCATCATTTAATCGGGCGTAATACAAAGCAAGGCGGAGACATGCCATTTGAGGGGTACAATGGCGGCCTTAAAGGCCATACTGGTGAAGCATATGGGCTGTTATCAGGCTTTTTTTATCACCGGGAAACGGGCGACGCATATTTATATTTCATCACGGGCACCCCAGAACTTGAGCACGGTATTGGTCGGTACTCATCCTTTTATAGATGGGAAGAAGCGATTCTCACTGTGTTAACAAATATCAAAAATTGAAAATATATTGTATTTTTTCGTTTACAGCCGATATAAGTACTATACTTAAACACAATTGTATAGTGAACAAGCGGGCAGCGTGAAAACGCTTTGTTCAGACCTCTATGATGTGTAGGTAATTGGCCCAGCAGCGGGTGAATAAAACGGTATTTTTCACCCTAAAAATATAACCATGAATAATTTAAAAGAACTCGACACACTACTCATCAGGCAGCTCAGTGCCAAACTTACCCAACGCGTCAAAAAGGCAACCGTTTTGTTGGTTGATGACGACTCGATCACAAGAGAGCTTATTGCTCATCAGCTAAGTCATTGTTTTGAGGTGGACCAAGCCTACTCAGGGCTTGAAGCCATTGAATACTGTAATGTCTATAAGCCCGATATTGTGTTGTTGGATGTCGAGATGCCAGGTATAGACGGACTGGAAGTCTGCCGAAAAATTCGCACCAGTCTCAGTACCCATGCGGTGCCTGTCGTCTTTATCACGGCGCATACCGGAATCGAAGCTGAAAATGCTTGTTGGGACGCTGGTGGGTCTGATTTTGTGACAAAGCCTATCAATACCCAAACATTGATAAGACGCCTTCAATCTCACTTGTCCTCAAAGTTTAGCAATGAAATGCTTGAGGATTTGGCCTTCAGAGATGGATTAACAGGGGTATACAACAAACGCTACTTCAATGAAGTCATGCCGTCTTTACTTAGTTTTTCTCAACGGTCAAACACCGAAATGGCCTTGATCATGATTGATGTAGACAATTTTAAGCATTACAACGACCGTTATGGCCACTTGGCTGGGGACCGCTGCCTGCAGGAGGTAAGCAAGGTGGTAACCCACTGTCTAAAACGCCCCACTGATATAGTGGCAAGATTTGGTGGTGAGGAATTCGTATGTATTATGCCAAATACTAACAAAATGTCAGCACTCGCCATGTGTCAACACATACTTACTGGCGTTGAACACATGGCGAACGGGCCAGACAAAACACTTAAAGAAAAGGTGACCGTCAGTATTGGTCTCGCCCTGAATCACCAGTTCGATCAGTATCCCGCCGGAGAGGAATTGCTCAACACGGCCGATGCTAACCTTTATCAGGCTAAATCCATGGGAAAAAACCGCGTAGTGTTGTAATGTTTCAGGCATGACCATTGAACCTGGACAGCGCATTTGGCTTTAGAAAATACCCAAAACATAGTTGAGATTATTCAATTGGCATTAACACCAGTATTCCTGCTGGTGGCCATTGGTACCATGATTAATGTGGTAACTGGACGTGTTGCCAGAGTCATTGATCGCGCTCGTTGGTACGAAAACGAAATATCACACCATAATCTTCAGCTGTCTTCGCAAAACAAAAAAGAGCTCAGTTCGTTGGACAAACGTTTGAAAATGGCCAATTGGTCCATTAGCTTTCTAACAACGGCTGCCGTGATCGTGTGTATGGACATTATTTTACTCATGTTAAGTGGCTTGGTTAGCTATAACCTGGAAACCGTTCTCATGGTTATGTTTATGTTAAGTATTTCATTTATTACCGGCGGGTTAGTGGCCTTTTTAATGGAAGTCAGCGTAGCAACAGCTACATTAAAAATTCCCAAGAATCTGCAATAATCAGGAGACCCTATGACACTATCATTGCAACCAGGACAAACATCTATTCGCTGCAAGGCTGCCGTGGCCTGGAAAGCAGGCGCACCATTATCCATTGAAGATGTTGATGTTGAACTGCCTAAGAAAGGTGAGGTGTTAGTTCGCATCGTGGCATCGGGAGTGTGTCATACTGATGCGTTTACGCTTTCAGGGGACGATCCAGAGGGGGTTTTCCCTAGCATATTGGGCCATGAAGGTGGTGGCATTGTTGAGATGGTAGGCGAGGGCGTGACCAGTGTCGCTGTGGGCGACCATGTGATCCCTTTGTATACCGCTGAATGTCGGGAGTGCAAATTTTGTCAGTCAGGCAAAACCAATCTTTGTCAGGCAGTAAGGGAAACTCAGGGCAAGGGCCTGATGCCAGATGGTACCAGCCGGTTTAGCCAAAACGGCAAGCCCATTTATCACTACATGGGCTGTTCAACCTTTTCTGAATATACTGTGTTGCCAGAAATATCTCTGGCCAAAGTGAATAAGACGGCACCGTTGGAAGAAGTGTGCTTGTTAGGTTGCGGCGTGACCACAGGCATGGGTGCTGTATTGAATACCGCTAAAGTACAACCGGGCGATTCTGTTGCGATTTTTGGCTTGGGTGGCATTGGTTTATCTGCCATTATCGGAGCCAAAATGGCGGGTGCCGGTCGCATCATCGGTGTAGACATTAATACCAGTAAATTTGAGTTAGCCAAGCAACTTGGTGCAACCGACACTATTAACCCTAAAGACTTTGAGCAGTCAATTACAGACGTCATCATTGATATGACCGATGGTGGCGTAGATTTTTCTTTCGAATGTATTGGCAATGTCGATGTTATGCGCCAAGCACTTGAATGCTGCCATAAAGGCTGGGGTGAATCAGTAATTATAGGCGTAGCGGGAGCGGGGCAAGAAATCTCAACCCGACCTTTTCAGTTGGTAACCGGTCGCGTATGGCGCGGAACGGCTTTTGGTGGCGTGAAAGGAAGAACCGAACTACCGGGCATTGTTGAACAGTACCTAGCCGGTGACTTCGACCTGCATCCGTTTATTACCCATACCATGTCCCTTGGGCAGATCAATGATGCTTTTGACCTGATGCATGAAGGTAAAAGTATTCGTTCAGTCGTGCATTTACAGCAGGGAGACTAGTAGCGATGGAAATGGTGAGCGAAACAAAAGTATGGGATGGGCTGCATCAGCAATTCACACATAGCTCATCCCGGTGTCAATGTGACATGCGGTTTGCGGTATTTTTACCGCCGCAGGCCAGCCAAAATAATCGTGTGCCCGTGGTGTACTGGCTGTCAGGTCTTACCTGTACAGACGAAAACTTTATGCAAAAAGCAGGTGCATTTCGTACGGCAGCTGAATTGGGAATTGCGATAGTCGCACCTGATACCAGCCCCCGAGGCGAGAGCGTTGCAGATGATGAAAGCTATGATTTGGGTCAGGGCGCTGGGTTTTATGTCAATGCGACACAAGCGCCTTGGTCACAGCACTTTCAGATGTATGATTACATTACCCATGAACTTCCGGCTTTGATTGAAGCCAATTTTCCGGTATCGAACAGAAAATCACTGGCTGGGCACAGCATGGGTGGGCACGGTGCTTTAGTTATTGGTTTGAGTAATATGAGCCAGTATCAAAGCATTTCTGCATTTAGTCCCATCAGTAATCCAACGCAGTGCCCATGGGGAAAAAAAGCATTTACTGCATACCTCGGGGCTAACCAAAGTGAGTGGCAAGAGTATGACGCTAGTCATTTGCTGGCAAATTGCCACCTTGCGCCGCCCATATTGATTGATCAGGGAGACAGGGATACGTTTTTAAAAGAGCAACTAAAGCCAGAGACGTTGCAGAGTGCGGCAACTAAGAGTGGTGTGAACATCACTCTAAGAATGCAACCTGGCTACGACCATAGTTACTACTTTATTCAAACATTTATTGATGAACATTTGCGCTTTCACTATCAATACCTAAGACAGTAAGTTGATAGGGCAGGCCTAGTGAGCTCTCCAAGCCTGCCTATTCGCTAGCTTTTGTATTTAATCGAACAACCGTAAGGGATTGTAAGGTCAGGATCAGGTGACAGGCCTTTTTCAAGAGCCATCATGCCTGCTGTTACATAGTTAACAGCCTTGGGGATGTCTTTCGGATTAGTTGACTTAATGCTGTCAATGGCGCCTGCATATTGCAAGACTCCTTGTGGGTCAATAATATACATATGCGGCGTCGTTTTTGCTGCATATTGTTTGCCTACTGTGCCTTCAGGGTCAAACAGTACATGGGTGGGAGCGGCACCACGAGATGAGGTTAGCGCGTTAGCTTTATCAGCACTCACATGACCTTGCTTACCGGGTGCAGAAGAAATAATGGATAACCATACAACGTCTTGGCTCGTATAATCTCGCTGCAAAGACTGCATGTTGTCACTGCCGTAGTGTTTAACAACGTAAGGGCACTGATGATTAGTCCATTCCAGTACAACGTGCTTGCCCGCAAAATCTGATAAAGTCACAGTATTGCCATGGCTATCCTTCAGTGTGAAATTAGGGGCCGTGGAACCCACTTTTGCACTGGCAAATACCTGGGCACTGATTAACAACGCGCAGCAAGCGCCGAGTAGAGTTTTAATTGACATTGTTTAGCTCCTGTTTGGCTGTCGTTAGGGCATCAACAACTAGCCCTGGGGTCAATATTTGCGGTAACACCCGCCCTTTATTGCTTCCTGCATAGACAACATACAAAGGCACGCCGGCCCTATCGTATTGTTGCAGGTACTCTAAAATCTGTTGGTTGCGGTTAGTCCAATCACCTACCATGTAATGAACATTTTCTGCATCTAACGCTAATTTTACCTGTTGCGTCGTCAACGCTACTTGCTCGTTGACTTTACACGTAATGCACCAATCCGCTGTCATGTTAACTAAAACAATATCGTTTTTACTTCTTAGCCTTTGCAACAAATCAGGATCAAAAGCCTGTGCGGAGGTGGGGGCTAACTTGTCAATATTGGTGGACGAATACAAGGATATTGGTGCTAGGACACAAGCCAGCATGACACACCCACATACTATTTTGCCGAGAGTTTTAAGCTGTGCTAGCAGATAACCGCACATCGCAAAAACCACTAGACAAACCAACAAGATGAACTGCGCTTGGTTGCCTTGTTGACCAGCATACACCCAACACAACCAGGCAACCGTGGCGAGCATTGGAAAAGCCAAAAGGTGCTTGAACGTTTGCATCCACGCTCCGGGTTTAGGTAGCCAGCCACGTATGTTGGACGACATAAAGAGCAAGGTCATCGGCAAAGCAAACCCGACTGCAAGGGCATTAAAAATAACAAGCGTGGTAAGTGTGTCGCTGACCATGGCAACGCCAAGCGCTGAGGCCATAAAAGGCGCAGTACAGGGTGAGGCAACCACAACAGCCAGTAAACCAGTAAAAAAATGGCTTTTTGCAGAGTGTCCTGTCACTAAGGTTTCGCCAATATCAGACATTGTAGTGCCTACGGTAAATACGTCCCACAAAATAAGCGCAATAAAGGTAAACAAAAAGGCAAGCAGAATAATGACTGATGGAGATTGCATGTGAAAGCCCCATCCGAGTTGTTCACCAGATTGCTGAAGAACAATTACCGTGAGCGCAAACAGATTGAAACAGAGCAACACCCCTACCAAGTAGGCAATTTGCTGTATACGCGAGCTAGCCTCTTGATTTAGCGCCATGGCCTTTATTGAAATTACAGGTAATACACAGGGCATAATATTTAATATTAGCCCCCCTACAAATGCCATTGCCGCCAACAATAAAAGTTGCGAAAGGGTGAGAGAAGAATGTCTGGATGAATTCTCAACATTACTTTCATCAACGTTTGCCTGGGATACATCGAGGTAAAACCCTTTATTCCCTTGCTTTACAAGAAAACGGGCCTGGTTGAGCTTGCTGGGGAAATAGTCTGATTTTGGTATCGCTAGACTGATTTTCCCCTCGCTGCTGACCTGGCTTTGTGGGGCCGCGTGGTCAATGACATCTCCACGGAATGGCAGTACTGTCCAACGCTCGGGAGATGCCGCATATCCAGACGGCGCATTGAAACTGATCGCTATGTTGTCCCGGTTTATTTCTAACGTACCTTGCAACGTGACCTCATGCGGCAAGTCCTTGCGCGCCTGTTCAAATAAATCAGCGTGAACTGATTTTGCCAACTCCGCTGTGACAGGCAGCGATAACCGTAGTTGCGCCGAACCAGGGATACAGTCTTCTTTACAAACCAGCCAAGTCAGGTCTGCTGTCAAGGTAACAACTTCACCCACTGTGAGTGTGTTTGGCACAGTGATTGGCACCATCAGCAAGTGCGCATTGCTATACCCGTAATTCACAAGATGCGCGACTGGGATAGGTGCCGGGACTGGCCACAGAATGTCGCCGAACGTGATTGCTTCAGATGACTGCCACTGTATTGCAGGTGGCTCGCCACTGTCACCGGGATTCAACCAATATGTATGCCATTCTGGATCAGGCCGCATTTCTATGGCCAGTGTTTGAACACTACCAGGCTTGAGGCCACTGTGTTCTGCAAGCAAGCGAACTTGAATGTGAGGTCCTTCTGCTTCGTAATCGCTTGCTAGTGACATTGAAGAAAAACACACACTAAAAAGCAGCCATGTGATAACAAAAAATTTATTCATCAAGGTACTTTCATCAACTATCAACAATCTAAGTATCTTATGTTTACGTATCAAATCAACATGAAGAACATCGCACTAATTCTATTATTGAACGTATTGACTTTGCCGCTTTCCGCAACGCCCTTTTGGGCGCAATATAAATGGCAGTCACGCATTGTTGTTTATTATGCCGAAAGTGAGAGTGATATGTCTGCATCCATTGTTAACGCGCACCAATATGAATGGGCGTTTAGTGAGAGGCGGTTGCGGTTTATCGTTGTTTTTGAAGAGACAGTGAGGCGATTTCCCGATAACGGTGATAACGTTACACTTCAACCTGACAACGCGTATGCTGTCTCCCCTGGTGAAAGTCTGCTGATAGGCTTAGACGGTGGAATTAAGCACCACTACACTGATTTAGTGTGGCAGGAAATATTCCGCGATATCGATAGGATGCCGATGCGGCGTGCTGAAATAGAACAAAGGAAACAGAGTAAGGATTCATGAGAAAAACCAATACTGAGACGGTCACATACGTCCACCACTGGAATGACACGTTGTTTAGCTTTCGCACCACCCGTTCGCAAACGCTGACCTTTGAAAATGGTCAATTTATTATGATCGGCCTAGAAGTGGATGGAAAACCACTATTACGTGCATACAGTATTGCCAGTCCAAACTATGCAGAAGAACTCGAGTTTTTCAGCATTAAGGTACCTGACGGCGCCCTGACGTCAAAGCTACAAAATATTAAGGTGGGAGACAAGATACTAATTGGTTCAAGGCCCACAGGCACATTGGTTCCTGGACACCTAATCCCAGGAAAGAGATTGTACCTGTTGTCTACGGGAACAGGGCTAGCCCCTTTCATGAGTGTCATTCAGGATCCTGATGTTTACGAGCAGTATGAAAAAGTCATTTTGGTTCACGGTACGCGCTGGCGATCTGAGTTGGCCTATGAACAACTGATCAGAGATAGATTGCCCAACAATGAATATTTTGGTGACTTGGTGCGGGAAAAGCTAAAATATTACCCAACCGTTACCAGAGAACCTTATCAGTATGAAGGGGTTGTGCATGAAGGGCGGATAACCGATTTATTGACGAGCGGCAAACTGCTGAGTGACTTAGTCCTGCCTTCCCTTTCGCCAGAAGAAGACAGGTTTATGTTATGTGGCAACGACAATATGCTGCAAGACCTAATGATGTTGTTAAATGATTGGGGTTTTACAAAAGCAAACAGTCGTCGGTTGGGCCACTATGTTATTGAACAGGCCTTCTTAGAAAAGTAAATAAAGCTGGTAACGCAAACACATTTCGCCTATTCTTGCCCTGTCCGTTTTTTGGTCTATACTTTAAGGCGGAAAGGGAGTATTCCAGTTTTTAGAGGAGAAGGCTTATGTTTGGTTATTGGGTTCCAGAGCCAGTTTATCGTTCAAAACCATATTTATTGCTTGCAGGCGGAGCTTGGGCGTTTATTGCAACTAATCCGCTCGGGGCTGCATCAGGGGCTTTGTTGATTGGTGTCGGTGCTTTGATATGGAAGATGCGCCACTGATATAAGCTACTCTAATTCAAATTTTTGAAAACGCCCTTACGTGGGCGTTTTTTGTGTCTGCTGGGCATGAAATGTTACATATTGGTATAGTAAAAAGCTGGTAACTTGTTTGATGTCAATTATGATAAGGCTCTGGATGAAGGATTAGTAAGGAGTAAGCAATTATGTATGTGGAGCAGCTTCCCAGTGCTGAGTTGTCTTCTCATATAGAGTGCTTCTGGTCTAAACAGATTTCACCCACATGTCACACGCCAGCTATTCAGCCGCCGCAAGGCACCTTTGAACTTATTTTCACTAAAGAAGCGTTAGTTTTTTCTGCATTCAATGGACAGGCTTTTATAAATCAAATATTGCCACCCGGAGTATGGTTGATTGGACAGCAAACTCGATGCTTTTTTTGGCAATGTGATAAAAAAACGGAAGTGTGGGGAGCACGTATCAAGCCCTTTGCCCTGTTTTCATGTTTAAATGCCTCTCCCAATGAACTAAAAAATAAGGTTGTAGAGCTGAAAGAACTGACTAGGTCTCCCTGCGCAAATAGTTCAAAACTATTGGAGTATTTGTTTGATAGGCACGTTGAAGAGCGGCTGTACTTTAAAACACGTTTAATGCTGTTGGAGCGTTTTATTCGAGACCTATTTATGGATGATTTTCAGGTCGCAAAAAGAGTGAGATCCATCAGCAATATGATTATGAGGCAAAGAGGAAATTTAAAGCTTGCTGATTTATGCCAGCAATTTGAAGTCAGTAAAGTGACCCTGCGTAATCATTTTTTATCTACCATTGGAATATTACCAAAGGAGCTATCAAAGCTTTGGCGGTTAAATTACTGTTTACTATTACAATATCAGTATCCTCATTACAGTCTCACAGACATTGGTTTGCTTAGCGGATACTATGATCAAGCACATCTAATAAAGGAGTTTAAGTCGGTTTTTCCTCTGACACCTTCGCAATTGATTAAGCGAGATTCTCTGCTTGAAATAGATTCTGTCCATCAAATTAATCGGCGTTTAAATGCCGGTTATGTCCCCCGAACTGCAAGCTGAACACGTTAACTTTTTTACAATTTTTATCAATCATATATTGCTATCTTTTATCTGTTCATGGCTTATTGAGGTTAATTATGAAGAAGTTTATTTCTCTGACAGGTGTTGGTATGTTGCTAATAGCACAGTGCAATATGGCGACGGCAAAGGAAATTGATCAATCGGTAATAGAGGATACCGTTCATCAAGTGGGCAAATTAATGGAAAACAATTATGTGTCTGCTGAACAAGGTAAGCAAACTGCAGAGCTTCTCATCAATAAGTTAGGTGAAGGCGCATTCAATAATATTACAGATAGTAAGGTACTTGCAGACACCATTACTGACACATTAAGAGAAGTCACCGGTGACAAACATCTTAGGGTCAGAGCTGCTAGGTCTGGTGGTAAACATCATACGGAAGAAGACCTAATTAATGAGCAGCTTGATAGACAGGAACGAGACAGATACAGAAATAACGGCGTTCATCAGGTTCGCAAACTTGAAGGGAATGTTGGCTATCTTGAATTAACCGGTTTTCAGCACCTTTCGAATGCAAAGGCACCAATTGATGCAGCAATGAGTCTGCTTGCATCTTCTGATGCCTTAATCATTGATTTACGTAAAAATGGCGGCGGTTCACCTTCTACAGTGCAGTATCTATGCAGCTATTTCTTTGATGAAAAATTACTCCTTAATAGCTTGTACTGGCGGGAGGGTGACGTTACTGATGAGTTTTGGACGCTAGAGAGTGTCAATGGTCAAAAATTGCCAGAAATACCACTGTATGTGCTTACCAGTCGTCGAACGTTTTCTGGTGCAGAGGAATTCAGTTACAACATGAAAACTCGTGAACGGGCTGTCCTTATTGGCGAAACTACGGGAGGCGGCGCCAATCCTGGAGGCATGTTTCGAGTCAATGACCATTTTGGTGTTTTCATCGCGACGGGTAAAGCTATTAACCCGGTTACTGGCACAAATTGGGAAGGTACAGGTGTGGTCCCTGATATTAGCGTCAGCAAGGATGAAGCTTTTGACAAAGCTGTGGCATTGGCCTCTGAGCAAGCTAGCATAGTCAGAGAAAAACGACGCACGGTATTTAAGGCCGCTATGACTGAAATGACCCGTATGCTAGATAATGTTGGTGAGAAAGTCTCTGTGGAATCGCTGAAAGCACATCAATCAACATTCTTTTCCCAGATGACAGCGTTTGCGCGCACCTTGTCACTTTCCGAAGGACAAATAAATGGGATGGGGTATGATTATCTCATGCAGAAACAGCAGCCTGCAACAGCACTGTTAATCATGCAGTTCAATGTGCATCTGCATCCAAACTCCGCCAACGCGCTAGATAGTTTGGGGGAAGTCTGGTTAAAGTTAGACAGGCCCAAAGAGGCTAAAGCGAACTTTTTAGCTGGACTATCTTTGGTCGGCGAGGACAATCATAGGCTAAGAGATATACTTCAAAAAAATCTACAAAAAGCAGATGACAAACTCAATGCAACATAAAAAAACAAGCTAAATAACTCAGCTAATTTTAGACTAAGGCCAGCGGTGTAGGGTCACCGGTGGCCACATCTCAAATCAATGCGCTAACTTGCTTTGTTTTTTTGTTGCTCAACCAAGGTTGTTAAATGTTCAATTTGTCTTTGCAGCATATGGATGTCTTCTTGCGTTGCATGTGCGGGTTTGGCCTTATCTTCCTCTTCATGCATGATCTGCATTGCATCGACAATAATCCCGATAAATAAATTCAGCACCGCAAAGCTGGTAATAATAATGAAGGGTACAAAGAACACCCAGCTCCAGGGAAAGATCTCCATAGTAGGGCGCACAATGCCCATAGACCAACTTTCCAGTGTCATCACCTGAAAAAGGGTATATGCAGAGCTGCCAATACTGCCAAACCACTCTTGCATATTGGGGTCGCTATGGGTGCCAAATAGTTTTGTTACCAGTACAGCTGAGACATAAAAAATAATCCCTAACACGCCAACGACTGACGCCATGCCAGGTAATGAGTGTCCGAGCGCACCTATCACTCGGCGCATCTGCGGAACCACAGAGAACAGTCGCAATACACGTAATATACGGAAAGCCCGTAATACCGATAAGGCACCACTCGTGGGCATCCAAGAAATGGTGACAATAATGAAGTCAAACCAATTCCATCCCCCACTGAAGAAGCTTTTGCGGTAAACAATAAGCTTAAGAATCAGCTCAATAGTGAAAACGCACAGGATAACCACATCCACAATATGCAAGGTAGCCATATGTTGCTTACCTAACGCCGTAGTTTCTAAACCCAGCGTTACGGCGTTAAATAAAATCAACCCAATGATAGTGTTTTGGAACAGGGTTGATTCCACAATAGCTTTTAATTTGCTTGCCAAAGTCATAGTTGCACGACGAATAAGGTTTTTTTTGAAAAGTGGGGGCAAATTTTCAAAAGCCAATTGGGTATATGATAAGAATGTGACACTTTTATAAATATGCAATACAACGCGCGTAGACTTAATTTACACCAATTTATAAAACCTATGTTCACAGCCCAATTGTTGATGAAAAAGCTCAAACGTTATCAATACGAGCGGTATGCCATACTTTGCCAACTGGCCTACCCAGATGCAGAGGCGCATTATCAAAAAGTGCTTACACCCTTTCATGAGCGTCAGTTGGTCGATAAATATGGTCGAAAGAGTGTCAGAATTTTATGGATGGAGGATAAAAAGGAAGTCATCGTGGTTTTCAGAGGCTCCTTAGGCGTAAAAGATTGGTTGGCAAACCTGATTTTTTTACCGGCTAAAATTCAGCAGGTAGATTGCCATTTTCATGTGCATTGGGGGTTTCGTCGTTTTCTTAATCTGCCGATGTATTCCAGTACAAAAACAATTGATGAAGCATTGCCTTTGCGAGAGTTGTTGTGCAAAGTTCTTGAACCGCTTAGAGCGAAGGGCAAGCGATTTACTTTTATTGGCCATTCTTCAGGAGGCGCAGTTGCTGTGCTGTTGGCGGACTATTACGAAAGGACACACAAAAAAGCGGTCAAACGAGTGGTGACCTTTGGCCAGCCCGCCGTTGGAAGTCGTGCCTGGTATAAAAACTACCTACTCCATCATAAAACGTACCGCATTTGTTGTGACTTAGATATAGTGACTTTTATGCCGCCTTTTCCCTTCTACTTTTGGCATGTTGGAAAGATGTTATGGCTGCACGATGATCAAATTTATGAGAATACGCCCACTCACGAGCGCTTTCTGAAGTCATTACAAAGCTGGCTAATGCGACCGATTACCTACCATTACATGCGAAAGTACATTCGCAATAAGTCGCTATTTGACGAGCACTAGCTAAGGGGCTCATCCAGGCTAATGTTGCCTCACTCGTTCAACCGCCTGGCACCATCCTGAATATGCCGCATCCCGCTCTGCTTTGGTTAATTTAGGCGTGAACGATTTATCAATTTTCCACAGTGAGGTGAGTGCGGAAAAATTCTCAAAAATACCCGCTTGCAGTCCAGCGAGATAGGCGACACCTAATGCAGTGGTTTCTGTAATCTTCGGCCTGTCTACTTGTGCACCTAGCACATCAGCCAAGTAGGCCATCACCCAATCATTATTGCTCATGCCTCCGTCGACGCGCAGCGTGATTGGCCTGGCACCATCACTTTCCATTGCCTTTTGCAGGTCTTTAGTTTGATAGCAAACCGACTGTAGTCCGGCAGCGACGATTTCGGCAATACCAGTGTCTCTGGTTAACCCCATGATGGCACCTCTGGCGTCAGGGTCCCAATAGGGTGCTCCTAACCCTGTGAAAGCCGGTACTAGGAATACGCCATTATTCTTACTGGCTTTTTTAGCCAGCGCTTCACTTTCAGAGGCATGAGAGATCAGTTGCAGCCCATCTCGCAACCATTGCACAGTCGCGCCAGCCATGAATATGCTGCCTTCTAGTGCATAGGTAGGTTGCCCATTGAGCCGATAGGCAACGGTAGTTAGCAATTTGTGGTTTGACCGAAGTGGTGTTTCACCTGTGTTTAGCATCATAAAACAGCCTGTCCCGTAGGTGCTTTTTGCCATGCCCTTTTCAAAACAGGTCTGCCCAAACAGCGCGGCCTGCTGATCACCGGCAACGGCCTGAATGGGAATGGGGGCGCCGAGCAGTGTGGGGTCGACGAGGCCAAACTCATCGGCACTGTCTTTGACCTCGGGAAGCAAAGTCTGAGGGACTGAAAATGTTTCAAGTAAGTGTGGGTCCCATTGTTGTTTTTCCAGGTCAAATAATAAGGTTCTTGATGCATTAGTCGCGTCAGTATAGTGACAGCGTCCTCCGGTGAGCTTCCAAATAAGATAAGTGTCTATGGTACCAAAGGCTAATCCCCCATTTTCAGCCCTTGTTCTTGCATCAGTAACATTATCGAGGATCCATTTGATTTTGGTGGCAGAAAAATAAGGGTCGAGCAGTAAACCTGTTTTTTGGCGCAGGTACTCGTCGAGTTCAGCATCCTGACTCAATGATTCACAATAGGGGGCTGTGCGCCTGTCTTGCCATACGATCGCAGGGTATATGGGCACAGAAGTGCTTTTGTCCCATATGACGGTTGTTTCCCGCTGGTTGGTGATCCCCAGAGTATTGATTTGATTCGCAGAAATACCTGACTTTGCCAATACTTCGCGGCACGTGTTAAGTACAGATTGCCAAATTTGCTCGGGGTCGTGTTCCACCCAGCCGTCACAAGGAAAAGCTTGTGGAAATTCCTGCTGCGCAGTGTGTAAAGGCTCCCCTTTGGAAGAGAATATAATGGCACGGGTACTGGTAGTGCCCTGATCAATAGCGAGAATGAACGACATATTCGTTTCCATCTTGAAACAAGTATGGAAAGCATAGTGCAGCATTTACATTAAATTAACAATGAAGAGAGGCACCTTACACTTGTCGAGGAGACAATGTTTGAGCAAGTTTCATGTGTAAGGGCCTCTAAACCCCTAGGCAGGTAAGGCTTGCTTAACTGCCTTTTTTATCCGCTTTCTGCGTAATAAGTAATAAAAAACGGGGGTCAACAGCAAACCAAATACCGTGACACCTATCATGCCAGAGAACACGGCAATGCCCATTGCTTGACGCATCTCTGCGCCCGCGCCTGAAGATATAGCCATAGGCAATACGCCCATAATAAAGGCGAAGGACGTCATCAGAATTGGACGCAATCGCAACCTGCCTGCTTCTTTTATCGCTGCCAAGGCAGCCATGCCTTTGTCTTCAAGTTCTTTGGCAAACTCTACCATTAATATTGCATTTTTCATGGCAAGACCAACCAGAACGATAAACCCAATTTGGGTGAAGACATTGTTATCACCGCCAGTCAGAATAACGCCTGTCATCGCTGACAATAGAGTCATAGGTACAATTAGAATAATCGCAACGGGCATAGACAAGCTCTCGTATTGAGCAGCTAACACAAGAAATACCAATAGGACCACGAGCGGAAAAATAAGAAGAGCACTATTGCCAGCGAGGATCTGCTGGTAGGTAAGTTCTGTCCACTCATAGTCCATGCCTATGGGGAGCGTTTCTTCAAGTATCTCGGCCATTTTTGCCTGTGCCTGACCAGAGCTAAAGCCCGCTGCGGGTGAACCGTTAATTTCGGCTGTTGTGTAACCGTTATAGTGCATAACGCGGTCTGGACCAGCACTTTGTACAACATTAACAAAGGAACCCAGCGGGATCATTTCACCATAAGCGTTTCTTACTTTAATCTGGGTAATTTGTTCAGGTTCTTGCCTGAAACTGTCTTCCGCCTGGACGTTGACCTGATAAGTACGGCCAAACTGATTGAAGTCGTTGACGTAGAGTGAGCCTAAGTAGGCCTGCATTGTGGTGAACACATCATCAATGTTAACCCCCTGGCTCTTGGCCTTGGTGCGGTCAAGGTCTACGTCAAGTTGTGGCACATTCACCTGATAACTGCTGAATACACCCGTCAGCTCAGGTGTCATCCAGGCTTTTTGCATGACCTGCTGCGTAACCTGATAAAGCGATTCATACCCTAAGTTTCCTCTGTCCTGAATTTGCAGACGGAAGCCGCCAATTGTCCCGAGGCCTTGCACGGGCGGCGGTGGAAAAATAGCGATGAAAGCACCCTGAATACTGCCAAATTGCTGGTTTAGTGATTGCGCGATGGCATTGGCAGAAAGGTCCGGACTTTGCCGTTTATCAAAATCATCCAGTGACACAAATACAATGCCACTGCTTGAGCTGTTAGTGAAACCATTTATGTTGAGACCAGGAAAAGCAACGGCCGAACGGACACCTGGATGTTTGAGTATGATAGATGACATATCTCGAATGACGGCCTCAGTTCTGTCCAACGATGCAGCATCAGGCAGTTGGGCAAAAGACACCAAGTACATTTTGTCCTGACTGGGCACATAGCCAGTCGGCGTGCTGGCAAATTGCTGATAGGTTAATCCCATAAGCCCGGCATACAAGACCAGAATGATGGCACTCGTGCGAGCCAATTTTTCAATACCATTTTTGTAGCCTTCAGCAGAACGTTTGAACAAGCGATTGAAGGGCGTAAAAATGTACCGTCCAAATGCCTTGTCGATAATCCGAGTCAGCCAGTCTTTAGGTGCATCATGGGGTTTCAGCAACAACGCTGAAAGTGCAGGACTAAGCGTGAGTGAATTCACAGCAGAAATCACCGTTGAAATCGTAATCGTTAGCGCAAACTGCTTGTAAAATTGACCGGTCAATCCAGACATAAAAGCAGTAGGCACAAAAACAGCAATCAGGACTAAGGTAATGGCGAAAATGGGGCCGGTCACTTCAGACATGGCCTTTCGCGTGGCTGCGATAGGGGTCAGCCCCTCTTGAATGTTGCGCTCGACATTTTCTACCACCACTATGGCATCATCCACAACTATCCCTATTGCCAGAACCAAGCCAAACAAGGAAAGCGCATTCAAAGAAAAGCCCAATAAGTGCATGACAGCCAGCGTGCCAACCAATGACACGGGCACTGCGACAAGGGGAATGATTGATGCGCGCCACGTTTGCAGAAAAAGTACGACGACGAGAACAACCAGTAGCACGGCTTCAAGTAACGTTGTGAGTACCGCATCGATTGAACCGCGAACAAACACTGTGGGGTCATACACAATACTGTAGTCTATGCCAGCAGGAAAACGCTGCTTCAGCAGGCGCATTTGCTCACGCACGTCGTCTGATATTTGGATCGCATTTGAGCCAGGTGCTTGAAATATAGGCAGCGCAACGGCGGGTTTGTTGTCTAATAAGGAACGCAGAGAGTAATTGTTGGCACCCAGTTCAATACGGGCAACATCACGCAGGCGTGAAAGACCGCCGTTTTCATTTACTTTGATAATAATGTCGCCAAATTCCTGCTCACTTGCCAGGCGGCCCTTCATGTTGATTAGCAACTGAAAATCGTTATTACCAGAGGGTTGAGCACCTAAAGAACCTGCCGCTGCTTGCTGGTTTTGTTCCCTGATTGCGGCAACAATATCACTAGGATTCAAGCCCAAGTTGGCGACTTTTTCGGGATCCAGCCAAATGCGCATAGAAAATTCACCAGCACCGAACAGCTGAACGTCACCGACTCCTTCAATGCGGGCCAGTTCGTCTTTGACATTTAGTCGGGCATAGTTTGAAAGGTAAAGCATGTCGTATGCGTCATCAGGTGACGTAACGTGAACCACCATGGTTAAATCGGGCGATGACTTTTGGGTTACCACGCCAAGTCTTTGCACTTCCTGTGGTAAACGTGGTAGGGCACGATCAACACGGTTTTGAACAAGCGTTGTCGCGCGGTCTGGATCTGTACCAATGGCAAACGTTAATGTTAACGTCATACGACCGTCAGACGTTGCCTGAGACGACATATAAAGTAAGTCTTCAACGCCATTGATTTCTTGTTCAAGTGGTGAGGCTACAGTATCTGCTATGACGTTGGGATTTGCGCCTGGATAGCTGGCTGTGACAACAACAGTGGGAGGCACCACGTCAGGGTACTCGGTGATTGGTAACTTGTTTAGTGCCAACGCGCCAGCAATAAATATCAGTAGTGATAATACACCCGCAAAAATAGGCCGGCTAATGAAGAAGTTTGAAAAATTCATGTTAGCCTCCAACTACGCTATCTGGGGCTTGTTGTGTCGCGGCTATTTTTGACTTGTCTTTTGCAGTTACTGCAAACGTATCGAGCAAATGCTGAGCATGCCTAATGGCGGTCAGTTTGGCGTCTGTCGTCATAGTAACGATTTTTGGGGTAACGGGTGTACCCGGGCGCACGCGTTGCAGGCCATTTACGACAATTTTATCGTCTATAGATAACCCTGATTTGACGATTCTTAAGCCATTAAATTTATCACCCAGTGTGATGGCACGATATTGCACAGTATTGTCTTCAGACAATACCAGCACAAACTTGTTGTTTAAGTCTGTGCCGATGGCTTTATCGTCTATTAGAATGCCCTGATAAGCCGCACTGCCAACGAGCTTAAGTCGTGCAAATAGGCCGGGAATAAGATCGCCTTGCTCATTGTCAAACACCGCCCGGCCACGGATGGTTCCGCTGGAAGGGTTTATCTGGTTGTCTACAAAGTCAATGTGGCCCTGATAGGGGAAATTTTGATCGGAAGCTAAGCCCATGAGAACAGGGTTTTTATGGTTACGAGAGCTCGGACGTGCTCCTTCTTTATTAAGCTTTGCATAATTCAGGTAGGTTCGTTCATCAGCATCAAAGTAAGCGTACACTTTGCCAACTGAGACAAGGTTGGTCAGAACTGATTGACCGGCATTGACATAGTTGCCCTTAGTCACCAAAGCCCGAGATACTCGCCCGGCAATTGGCGCTTCAACACGCGTATAGCTGAGCTCAAGGCGAGCAAGCTCCAGTGAAGCTTGGGTGGCAGCAATATTGGCTTCTGCCTCCTGATATTGTGCTAAGCGTTGATCTAGCTGTTCTATCGAGATGGCGTTTTGCGTGACCAGATCCTGTGCACGTGCAAACTCGGATTCAGCCAAAACGAAGCGTGCTTTAGCGGTTTTCAAAGCAGCTTCAAGCCTTTTGACTTCGGCTTTGTAGGCTCTGTTATCAATGAAAAAAAGCGGGTCACCGGCTTTGACGATGGCACCCTCTTCGTAAGCCACAATATCTACATATCCTGATACACGTGGTCGCAGTTCCACGCTTTGAGGCGCCTCAAGACGGCCCGTAAAAGTATCCCATTCAGTAAGCCTTTCACTCACCACTTGTGCGACTGACACTTCTGGAGCTGGTGGCATCTGCGTTGACTCTGTCTGTGAACCACAGGCAGAGAGTAAAAGGGTCATAGATGCCCACGTGGCCACTTTAATAGCATGGGAAAGTGAATTCATGGTTTGCTCCTCAACAAGTCCAATTTGATTTGACGGCGGCAAGTATGAGGGCTAAATTAAAATAAATATAATTATATTAAAGTATGTAACTCATCACTTTTTAGAATGTATCGGGGAGGTCCTATGCGGACTCAGGAATTAAACTTACTGATGGTATTTGATGCTGTCATGACCGAAGGGTCTATCACCCGAGCGGCCGAACGCTTGGCGATGACACAGCCTGCCGTATCTAATGCCGTTTCGCGCATGCGAATGGTTTGGAAAGATGAACTATTTGTGAAGGAAGGCAGACGTATCCAGCCCACGTTGTTTGCGCAAAATTTATGGACGCAAGTTCGTACTCCATTGCAAGCGTTAAGTGAAGCTGTTGATCCGCAAGATTTTGACCCTGCAACGTCAACGCGAACTTTCAGGATAGCAGTCGCAAGCGCTGGTGTAGATATTGCCTGGAAACCGTTGCGTGCGATTATTGAAGCACAGGCGCAGAATGTGAATATCCACGCCATACCCTACACCATTGCTAATGGCGAAAAAGTGCTCATTGATGCCGAAGTCGATTTAGTTATCGGTACCATGGGTAACATGATGTCGCCCGTTATTCATAGCGAATTCCTTTTTAACCCCTGCTATGTTTGCATCATGCGGCCAGGTCACCCCTTGGCTAAAAAAGATCTTACACTGGAAGAGTTTGCCAGTGCTCCGCATTTATTGGTTTCTCTCTCTGGTGACGTAACCGGGTATACAGATCAGGTACTGGCTCAGCATGGCTTAAAACGACGAATTGCAATGTCGGTGAATCATTTTTCGGCGGTTCCCGGTCTTATCGAAAGCAGTGATTTGATTGCTGTGGTTCCACCCACTGCGTTAGAAGAATCTATCTTCAGTGGTCGAGTAGCCGTAACAGAGCCACCATTACCTATTCCTGGTTCACATATAGGTAGTTTTTGGCACAAACGCCAAGAAACTGATGCAGGTTTATGCTGGCTGCGCTCACATTTAAGTCAAATAATGAAACAGCACGCAGAGAAACATTTTGCAGAGCTTGAAAAAAGGTTCTGTGGTGCCTGCGCTGCGTAAACAGGAGACACAATGTCAGATTCAACATACACCCCTCCAGAAATTTGGGCGTTTGATTCAGAGAATGGCGGTACTTTTGGTGCGATAAATCGCCCGACAGCCGGTGCGCGGTTTGAAAAGGGGTTACCACGAGGCAAGCATCCGTTTCAGCTTTATTCCATGGCGACGCCAAATGGGGTGAAGGTAACGTTAATGTTTGAAGAGTTGCTTGAGAAGGGTTTTAGCGATGCTGAGTACGATGCCTTTCCCATCAATATCGGTGAGGGTGATCAGTTTGGCAGTGGTTTTGTCAGTATTAACCCCAATTCAAAGATTCCAGCCCTTGTTGATACCACCAAGGATCCCGAAACCCGCCTATTCGAGTCGGGTGCTATTTTAGTGTACTTAGCAGAGAAATTTTCGGCCTTTTTGCCACGCGATCACGCGGGAAGAACAGAAACGCTAAACTGGTTATTTTGGCAAATGGGCAGTGCCCCTTTCCTAGGAGGTGGGTTTGGTCATTTTTATAACTACGCACCTGAAAAATATGAATATCCTATTAACCGATATGCCATGGAGACAAAAAGGCAGCTTGATGTACTCGACAGAATACTCGCGACGCGTCCGTTTATTGCTGGTGATGATTATAGTATTGCTGACATGGCTATTTGGCCTTGGTACGGTGCTCTGGTATTAGGCAGGCTATACGATGCAGCCACATTTTTGCAGGTTGAGAGTTATAGCCATGTGGTTCGCTGGGCAAAAGAGATCGATGCAAGACCCGCAGCGAAAAGAGGACTAAGAGTGAATAAAACCTGGGGTGATGAATCTGAACAGCTGCCTGAGCGCCACAGCAAAGCGGATTTTGATTGATCCTTTTGCAAAGCCTGCTACTGTAATAAATTGTTAACACTTTGGTAACATTGGTAGGTGTTTAATTCATGTCAATAATGACGCCAACGATCATCGATATTGAAGCTAGCGGTTTTGGTAGTCAAAGCTATCCGATTGAAGTGGGCGTTATTACGGCAGACGGCAGACGATTTTGTCGTTTGATAAAGCCGCTACCACATTGGTCTCATTGGGATCCTCAAGCTGAGGGACTACATGGAATTTCAAAACAAGACCTCGTTCAGCATGGTGAAGATCCGCGCCGAGTTTGTCATCAATTAAATGCTTTTTTAAATACAACTACGGTCTACTCTGATGGGTGGACCGTAGATTCAAGCTGGATAAATCGCTTGTTCGGTGATGTTGGCGTCAATATGGTATTTCATGTGAGCCCGCTGGAGTTAATTCTCAGTGAGGCCCAAATGTCGATATGGCATAGGGTTAAGGAAAGTATGCTAAAACGCCAAGACTGTCGCCGACACCGAGCGAGTAACGACGCCAAACTGGTTCAGTCAACCTACAGCAAAACCAAAGAAATGCTAGAGGCTGCACTTACTGACTGCCAGTAATTCTCTTCAGTAATAACGCTCCGGCACTTACCTGATCCTGCTCATGGATGCTGCTTTATGTAAAGATTCATGACCAAAATTAGCTTTCTGTCGTTCATTTACTAAACTAATGTTTGTAAAAACAAAAGCTCACATTCAGGTTCGGGACAAAAAAATGAAAAAACGCATCATAATTTTTGCCTTATGCAGTTTGTTTATTTCAGCCTCATCATTTGCTGAAGTGCGATTCAGTGGTTTTGCCAGTATTAATGCCGGTAAGGTACTAAGCGGGTCTGGTGTCCCCCAATTTGGTCTTGAACCTACATTTTTGGCGGATTATCCAATTGTGTCAGCCTACGATGAAGACATCTCTTTTAGTCCAGAGAGTCTGTTTGGGTTACAAGTTTATGCCGATATCGGAGAAGGGCTATCTGCCACTGCTCAAATTGTTGCTAGGGGTGCTGATGACTATGATGCGCAATTCGAGTGGGCGTATCTGAGTTATGTTATCAATGACGCCTGGACAGTTCAGGCAGGCAAAAAACGATTACCACTTTTTTACTATTCAGATTTTTATGATGTGGGCTATGCATATGTTTGGATGCGTCCGCCCGCAGACAATTACACGTGGCAGATTTTTAACTATGAAGGCGTTAATTTCTTGTATAACGGGCAATGGGGAGACTGGTCGGTCACTGGAAATCTGTATACAGGTAAAGAAGACAGCAAAGAAAACCGCTTACTTAGTGAGTTTTTCTTCCAAGAGCCAACGCGTGAAATTTGGAAGGATATTATGGGGGGAGTTCTCGGCCTCAGCAAAGACTGGTTAGAACTAAGACTGACGCATATGCGCTATACTAACGAACGCTTCAGAAGCGGTGAACAAACCTTGTTCGATGGTAGCACAGAGCGCGATGGCAAGTTTTATGGTCTTGCGGCAAATGCTGACTGGGGTACTTGGTTTGTCCTTACTGAATTTAACCGTCTGGACCTAGGCGGTAATTTAGATACTGCCATGGTGAGTGTGGGCTATCGTCATGATGATTTAACCCCCTATATTGGCTATTCCACCTTTGAGCAAAAAGACGCCGATGACGGTGATGGAGAAGATCACAACACCACATTTATTGGATTACGCTGGGATTTTGTGCCGTCGGCCGCTTTCAAAGTGCAGTTTGATAAAGTAAAAGACAATTCTTTTAACTTGGCTGTGGCGGGTGACAGCGAATCTATTACGCTGGGAGTTGATTTAGTTTTCTAACTCAGTGAAAGTTAACCTATAGGGGCGCTAAGAACTTCAGCGCCCTTTTTATTCCTCAACGGTAAGTACCTTGTTAACTTGTTGGCGGGCCAGCTTCCTTGACCATTCGCACACATAATAAGTAACCACAATAAACAGCGCGGCTTGAAGCAAAGAAAAGCGTCCTATCAGATTGACCGGCCAGATGATAGCGGACACGAAGTTTGTAATTTGCTCGATGAAAAAACTAATTATTGTTCCAATACCTAGGCTTTGCAAAAATGCTACGATACCTGGCCCTTCAAGTATAAACTCGCGCACTTGTGCAATCTCAATAAAAATAAGCTTAATGAAGGCCACAATGCCGTAATAACCACCGCCAAAATCCAACCACTTATCAAGCAACGCATTGCCCGTTTTAAATTTGCGTTTTTTTCCGTTTTCATCGCGCTTTAAGTACTTGGCAGAGACGATGTCTGCTTCATTACCCAGGTTTTTCATGTAGGCGATGTAATGAAGACCATAGCCCAACACAAACACCAGTGCGCTCATATACGCTATATCCCACAAAAGACTCAGCATTTGTGACCTTCCTTCAAAAGTGATAACGAGGTGAACGTGTACTCAACATCATAACCCTTTTTGCAGTTAATTAAATTAACCCTAACTCAAGGGCTTTAATAACGGCACGGGTGCGATCCCGTGTACCCAGTTTGGCAAGAATGCTTGAGACCTGATTTTTAATAGTGCCCGTTGAGCGAAATAAAGTATCAGCGATTTCCTGATTGCTAAACCCGGAAGACATAAGTCGCAATACTTCCAATTCCTTTGGCGTGAGCGGCTCTATGACGGGTTCATGCGTAACAGGCGTATTGAGCTGCTGTAAGCCTTGGGTAATTTTTTCTTTAGCCAGTGGAGCAATTAGGGTGTGCCCGGCGCATACGCGTTTGATAGCGTCAGTCAGGTCTTCCAGTGAGGCATCTTTCAATAAATAGCCTTTTGCACCGGCTTGTATAGCCGCATTCACTTGTGATTTATCATCAAACGTTGTCAGCATAATAACCGGAATATCAGGGTAGTGTTCTTTGATAACCTGAGTGGCTGAAATGCCGTCCATTTTGGGCATTTGTATGTCCATAAGCACGATGTCAACCTTGTGCTCATCCAGCTGTGCAATAGCACTCTCACCATCACAGGCCTGATGGGCGACAACAATGTCGTCCGTGAGTGATAGCAAACTGCAAATTCCGGTTCTTACAAGTTGTTGGTCATCAACCAATAATACAGATATCACGAGACCTCCAATGGAAAGCGCAAGTGTGTTTTAAAACCGGTTTGCGTTATTTCAAAGTTTGTTTGCCCGCCAATTTGCGCCAGCCGTTCACGCATTCCAGTAAGTCCGTTACCTTCCGTGTAGTCTTTGGTCGCAGCACCATTGTCCTCGAGTATCAGCGTTATATGTGTTGCGTCGCTCGTCACTTGTATGGTCATTTTATCGGCTCGACTGTGTTTGAGCGTATTGGTGATGCTCTCCTGTACACTACGGACTATGCATTGGGCCACCGCAGGATCAGGAGTATTGATATCAGTTTGCATCGACAAATCAATCTTAAGACGCGGCGTCGTAGCAATCATTTCATTGAGTGTTTTGTAAAGGTCAATCGGTTGAAGTTCACGCATGTCGCTCACGGCTTCGCGTACATCGCTTAATAAAAGGCGTGAAATTTGTAAGCACTCATCAATGGTGGCTTTGGTTTCCATGTCGGTTTTATGGCTGGCATATTGTAACTTTATCGTGAGAGCGGTGAGATGATGGCCAAGCAAGTCATGGATATTCCTTGCGATCCGGATCCTCTCTGTTTGTTCAGAGGTTTGTTGCAGTATTTTTTGGGTAGCTGTGAGTTCGGCGTTCAGCAATTCTGCAAGTTCTCTCGCTTGTTTTTCTTTTTCACTGACTTGCAGCGTGACAATCACAAATATGTTGAAGGTGAAAAAAAGTATTGCATTGATAAAGACCCAGCTGTGGCCCCAATGTAGGGAATAAATCAAGGTAAAAGGTACGTAAATAGCCACGATACTGATGATCAGTGCGCGGTGCAGAGATACCAAATAAGCAACCACCGCTGACCATAAAATACTTAAAATAACGACGTATGCATTGGGTAAGAGAAAAAAGAGCGTAGTAAAACAACCCCACTGTACAACCAAGTAGATGTACATTTTTTTATCACTGACTTGGGTGTCTTCAGTCGCCAATAGCCAGGTTATGATGAAAATGACAAACAAGCATCCGGCAAGCAGGATTTCAGGCGAAGAGGTTTCACTAGGATGAGAAACAAAAAATAAGCTAGTGACAGCCACCACAGCCCAGGTCAAAAAAGCTACGGCATGTAAAAAGCTAAAGTTTTTAAGGCGGTTATGCATATTCTATTTCATCTCTCGTTAGCCAACTCATGATCTCTGAGTTTGCCTTTTCCCACAATAGGACAAAAGTCACCTTTTTAAACGAGCATCATGTCCATGACTTTTGGCACTATTGACGACATGCCATCCTGCTTATTATTTGCTCATTATCAAACCTCAATGAAAGAGTGACTGACATGTTGGGCATAAATCGACTTTTATTAATCACACACATTGCAGCAGGTGTGGTGTCGCTGTTGTTATTCTGGCTACCGATTATCACCCAAAAGGGAGGGATTAATCACAGACGAACTGGGACACTGTATAGCAAGGCGATGTATCTGGCTATTGGCACAGGTGCAGTACTAGCTATCGGCAACATACTCTTGCCCCAAACTTTTAAACCCACATTGTTTGATACCACTATGAGTACTCAAGCAGTCTATGAAATTGAATGGCAACTTAGACGCTTTTGGGCGTTTATCCTTTACCTTGGCTTATTTACTTGGCTGTTAATTAAACATGGCAATGCGGTACTTCATAGTAAGACACACAACGTGTTAAACACTTGGACGTATTTACTTCCTATCGTTGTCGTTCTGCTTTTGGGAATTGGTATTTTTGCCATTGGCGTTGCGTATGAAAGGTGGCTGTCGATGATATTCGGCATTCTGGGTATTTCCATTGCTTTGGGGCAGTTACGGTTTTGTTTGCGAGGAAACTCAACAAAGCGTGAGCGAATTGTTGAGCATATTGGCGCCATGATTGGCTCTGGTATTGGCGCACACACCGCATTTTTAACCTTTGGTGCACGGTCTATGCTTCAACTAGAAGGTTATTGGCAGCTAGCGGTTTGGATTGCACCCGGTGTGATGGGGGGATTAGCTATTTATTATGCGAGTAAGCCTTATGAACAAAAAAGGAAGGCCTGCTAGTAGGCAGTAGCCTTCCAATCCATTAATCACATTTCATATTATTACAATGATGCCATACAAGGCTTATTTTGCGGCATCATTGACCTTTTCTCTCGTTATAGGCTTTTTTGGCATCGCCGAATTCAACTAGCTTTGCCAACAGCTCTGGATGCTTTTTGACCAACTCTTCAGAATACTTTGCAAATTCTGCTTTTTCGTTAGTGGTCACTATGTCTGTTTCAGACGCAGAAGGCGTACGTAAGCCGGCCTGCAGCGCAAAGTTAGAGTCTTTTGCCAACTTTGATAACAGATATTGAGGGTAACAAACAGTGTGTTGTACACGACTGCCCAGTGGCGACTCTTTGCGGCATTTCACTTTAAATTTGTCTACATCTACGTAGTCATTAAATGCTTGATAGAATTCAAGTTCAGCAAGCTGGGATTTTCTCTTAAAATACCCGAGAGGTCTTGAGCCCGTAACCTCGATAACTTCAATGTCTTTGGCAAGTTCAGCGGCAAGTTCTTCGTGCGAAAGCTCTTCATTAACCTGCATTTGTTCAGATTGTAATGCCTTTTCATTTTGAACCTGACTCGTTGCGTCTGAAGCAAAAGCATTGAGTGCAATGAGACTGCTCATCAGCGTTGCGGCAGAAAACATTTTTACGGTGTGTGTAAAGTGACGACTGTTCATATCTGTGATCCCTCTATTCATAATAACAATATTTGGACGAATACCATTAAGTCCAATTTAAGCAACTGTGTTTGTTGCTAGGCTTCATGCCTGTTGCGTGATACTGCAACGTCCACATTAATTGTTTCAGAGTTTTTTGCATTTGTTAAAAAAACAAATGTAATGAAGTATGAAAACTGTGTCTGAACAGACACAAGGCATCAGTGTTAGTTATTCAAATGGTAGGTATGTAAAAGCCGGTACAGGGGGCGTACCGGCCTTTAATATTTTCACTTAATCTGTCAGGAACTTAGCTATTCCCAGTCGGACATACCATACCGCGCTAATATTTCACTCAGTTTCCCTGAGGCTCGAAGTGCGTCTGTCCCCTTGTCTATTAACTCAACATAATTGCTTGAACTTGGCTTAGCCGGACTGCATGCAATGTACATGGGGGAGGCTTCACCCAACGTACCAGCTTGCTTAACATTGCTTAATTTCAGCTCTTCTAATTTTGCGCGCATAACATTGGGCGACTCAATAATGATATCAATGCGTCCAGCGGTGAGCTTTTTGATATTTTTTTCCAGCGCGTCATTTCCTCCTAACCCACTGAAAACCGAGGGGTTGTTTGAAATCAGCTCATCTAACTCTTCGCCGTAGGCATACCCATTTATCACCCCAACTTTCTTTGTTAACAGTGAATTCAGAGAATCAAATTTCCAATCACTGTCGTTGTTCACAAAAAAACCTGTACTGTCTAATCCCCAGTGATTTTTGGGGAAAACAAAATCAGGGGCATCTTCTTTATAGGCACCTACAACGCAGTCATGCGACCCTTTTCTCACAGAATCAAGCGCTCTTTCCCATGGCATGACTTGATAATCGACTGAATGACCAGCTGGCTCCAATACGGCTTTCGCTAATTCAATCATAAAACCAGGTTTATTAGAATTCGGATCTCCATTAATCGGGTACCACTCATCTGCCCGAATGGTGACAGTGTCGCTGAGTACACTCTTAGATACGAGCGCTAAAATAAATACAAATATCATCTTAGATCTGTTCATTTGTCTCTCACAATTTATGGCCATTCAATGGCATCATCACGCCTGTTTAGATAAGACCTTAACAAGGTGTTATCACTGAAAGACAATAGTTGAATAAACGCGACTTTTCCAAAATCTCACTCTTTTTTCGCCATAGGGCTAATAAAAACGGTCTTTTCTTACCAAGTGTCTATACTCAAGCTAGACCTTTAAATATAAAACCGTGCCGACTCAATGTACGCAAAATTGACGTGTGAGGAATAGCAATGAAATTCAGAATGATTTTAACGGTGTTAACAGTCATGTTTGTGATGCCTGCTCAAAAAATCAACGCCGAAACGGTTTACCTGACATCGCTGGCGTGGCCTCCCTATTCTGAACCAAAACTGGCAGAGCAAGGGGCTTCGGTTGCGGTTGCAAAGGCTGCTTTTGCCGAAATGGGACACGAGTTGGTAGTCGATTTTTTTCCATGGACCCGAGCCGTCAAATTAGCTGAGGACCCAAAAAGCAAATACATTGGTTACATGCCCGAGTATTTGTACGAAAGTGACACTTTTGTTTTTTCCTCACCAATGGGTACTGGGCCTTTGGGGTTGGTTGAATCGACTGACAAACCAATTTCTTGGGCATCATATGATGACCTTTCACAGTACACCATTGGGGTAGTTCAGGATTACGTCAATACGGAAGAGTTAGATGAAAGAATAGCGTCTGGAGCAATTTCGTCCCAGACGGTGACGTCTGACGACAAAAATTTACTCAAGGTAGCCGCTGGGCGAATAGATGCCGCGGTCATCGACGCTAATGTTTTTAAGTATTTGGTCGAAAACCAACCTGGGCTTTCCAAAGTAGCGAACAAGCTTCAAATGAACGAAAAATTGTTGGTTGAAAAAGAGTTGTATATCGCCTTTAAAAATACGCCCGAAGGTCAAAAATGGCTATCCATATTTAATCAAGGTTTGAGCAAAGTAGATATTGAAGCCGTTATGACTGAATATTTGAACCGCTAGTTGTTTGCAGTTGGGAGTTGTTGATTAATGAAAGTGACAAATTCAATATCCTTCAAACTGATCACCGCTATTTTAGCGGTGATTGTTATTGTGATTGTTGTGTCAGGTGTTTTTGAGTATACGTCGCAAAAAAGCCGTCTCAACGAACGATTAGAAACGCAAATTGCAATGACCGGAGCCAGACTTCAGCTAAATCTGCCGGGTGCTATTTGGAATTTCGAAGAGCAGCAGATTGCGCGTATTCTTGATGCAGAACTCAAATCTGAAAACATCTCGAAACTAGAGTTATTCAACGATTCGGGTGAAAGTGTTAATGCCACACAAGGTACTGTCAGTAAGGATATACGCACTTTCAATTTACGCTTTGACGATGGTGGTTCAGAAACGGATGTTGGAGAAATTAACATTCATGTTGACCACTCTCCTGTTGAATCAGATCTAAGTAGTCTTGCTGCTATCACAGTGTTCAAAGGGTTGATATTGTCTGTTCTTTTAATCGTATCCTTATATTTGTTGTTTGAATATCTCGTGCGAAGACCTCTTGCTGAAGTTGCTGATGCACTTGAGAACATTGCCAGAGGGGAAGGTGATTTAACCCGGCGTATTGTGGTCAAGAAATCAGATGAAATCGGTAAAGTTGCCCATTCTTTTAATGACTTTGTTTCCAAAATCCAGGATCTTGTCATCGCGATACAAGGGTCAATATCTGAAGCTTGTGACAATGCATTGTCAGTAGAAAATGGCACTACCATCGGGAAAGGTCACATTGAAAAGCAACAAATTGAAACAGACCAAGTGGCCGCTGCTATTACCCAAATGTCTTCAGCCTCACGTGAGATTGCACAAAACATTCAAAATACCGCTGACGCAGCTGAACAAGTGAGTAACGATGCTCAACAGGTGTCCAATGTTATCGGTGAATCAGTCTCATCAATCAACGAACTATCAGCCCAGTTGGACAAAGCAACAGAGGTAATACAGTCGCTAGAAACTGATGTGGAAGGCATTGTTAGCGTACTAGAGGTGATAATTAGTATAGCTGAACAAACTAATTTGTTAGCTCTCAACGCTGCAATAGAGGCAGCCCGTGCAGGTGAGCAGGGAAGAGGTTTTGCAGTAGTTGCCGATGAAGTCAGAGCGCTTGCCAGCAGAACGCAGGAAAGCACAACTCAAATTCAAAGCACCATAAGCAAACTTCAGTCGAGCGCAAAGTCTGCTGTTAATGTCATGTCAGACAGCCAGCATCAAAGTAAGCGTTCTGTAGAGTCGGCGTCGAGCTCCAGTGAATCTATCAGTGGTATTCTCCATTCAACACAAAATATCACAGGCATGGCTGCACAGATTGCGACAGCGGTAGAGCAGCAAAGTACAGTGTCAGAGGAACTTAGCCATAATATCAACCGTATTGTTAGTGCAGGTCAAGATAGCTTGGCACAGTTATCTTCAATGACTACATCAGCAGGGAATATGAGAACAACCGCTGATAAATTAGAGCAGTTGGCCAATCAGTTTAAAGTTAAATAAGCCGGTCGTTTTTCTATGATAGGTATGTGCGAGACTTGGATAAAAACGTGTTTAGTTATTGGTTGTCTGTTTTTTCATTCTGCTGCAAACACTGAGGTTATGTATATCTCAGAACAGGGCTTTGTAGTGAAAAATGAGGTTGAAACACACGCCGACCCGCACTTGGTGTGGCAAGCGTTAGTGAATGATGTGGATCGCTGGTGGCCTAAAGATCATTCTTGGTGGGGAAAGGAAGGTACATTCAGTATTGAACCCAATGCGGGGGGATGCTTTTGTGAAAGTGCGCCGAACAATAGGTCTGCCGAACACATGCGCATTACCTTTGTTGAGCCGAACAAACTACTGAGAATGACAGGTGGATTGGGACCGCTGCAAAGCATGGGAATGTATGGTGCGCTTGATTGGACATTTAGCCGTGAAGATGACAAAACAACCATCACATTAACTTACACAGTTCAAGGCTTCAATGCAGAGGGGTTTGAAAAGCTTGCGCCTGTAGTGGCTAAAGTACAGGGACAGCAGTTACAGGGGTTAAAGACCTTTGTAGAGAACACCCCGCCAATGTAAACACAAAAAGCCGGTGGTGGTGGCCAACCGGCTTTTTATAATAATGCGCCAATTACAGTGCTGCTTTTAATGCAGCCGCTTTATCCGTTGCTTCCCAAGGAAACTCTTCACGACCAAAGTGGCCATACGCCGCCGTTTTTTTGTAGATGGGACGTTCCAGGTCGAGCATCTTGATCAAGCCATAGGGGCGTAAATCAAAATGTTCTCTGATAAGACCGACCAAGGTGGCATTATCGACAACACCTGTACCGAACGTTTCGACGCTGATCGACGTCGGTTCGGCAACACCAATGGCATAAGACACTTGAATTTCACAGCGCTTAGCAAGACCTGCTGCAACAATGTTTTTGGCAACATAACGACCAGCATAGGCCGCCGAGCGGTCAACTTTTGAAGGGTCCTTACCAGAGAAAGCACCACCACCGTGGCGTGCCATGCCGCCGTATGTATCAACGATAATTTTACGGCCGGTAAGGCCGCAATCACCCATGGGCCCGCCAATAACGAAACGCCCGGTTGGATTAATGTGATACTGAGTATCTGCGTTTAACCATTCCGCTGGTAGTACAGGTTTAATGATCTCTTCCATTACCGCTTCGCGTAGTGTCTCAGTGCTCACTGAATCACAATGCTGTGTTGACAGAACAATCGCATCGATACCCACAGGCTGTCCATTTTCATAGACAAAGGTAACCTGACTTTTTGCGTCAGGACGCAAGAAATCCAGTTTACCTTCACGACGCACTTCTGCTTGTTTCTGTACTAAGCGATGCGCATAGGTAATAGGGGCAGGCATCAATACATCAGTTTCATCACTGGCGTAACCAAACATCAGCCCTTGATCGCCGGCACCTTGGTCTTCTGGACGTTCGCGATCAACGCCTTGATTTATGTCTGAGGACTGTTTGCCAATGGCGTTTAATACTGCACAGGAATCGCCATCGAAGCCCATGTCTGAATGGGTATAGCCTATCTCTTTGACTGTGTCTCTGGTTAATTCTTCTATATCAACCCAGGCAGACGTTGTGATTTCACCACCAACGAGTACCATACCGGTTTTCACATAAGTCTCACAAGCAACACGGGCTTGAGGATCTTGCTCAAGAATTGCATCTAAGACGGCGTCAGAAATCTGGTCGGCGATCTTATCCGGATGTCCCTCTGATACTGATTCAGAAGTAAATAGCTGTTTTGCCATCATCTCTCCACGTAAAAATTCTGTCGTTTGTGCGTGTTTATAACCGTCGTAGTGTAATCCAGAATACCATTAAATACCAGTCTTTACTTCTGGACGTCTAAATGGCTATATTGTTTCGTGACTTCAATGCAACAATTGGCTCACTTAAACGCGCTAGGACTGCTTTTGGATTATATTACTCAGCTAAATAAAAAGCTGGACTGCATAACTAAATAGCATAACGGCAGTTGCGTGAAGTTATTTAATCATTGATTGGAAACTGAGCATGAAAACCATTGCACTAGCCCAGTGAGTGCGTAAGAATAGCCAGCCCAGTTGGCCAGCCAATCAACAACAAAATAGTAGCAGGAGATAACATGCCATCGCGTCGAGTTTTAGCCAATGCCATCCGAGCATTAAGTATGGATGCCGTTCAACAAGCAAAATCAGGTCATCCTGGTGCCCCTATGGGAATGGCAGATATTGCACAAGTATTGTGGTGCGACCATCTGCAGCACAACCCGGCAAACCCGAATTGGGCAAACCGCGATCGCTTTGTGTTATCTAACGGTCATGGATCAATGCTACTTTATTCACTGCTACATTTGTCAGGCTACGACTTGCCGATTGAAGAGTTAAAAAACTTTCGACAATTGCATTCAAAAACGCCGGGCCACCCTGAATATGGTTACGCACCGGGTGTTGAAACCACTACCGGACCACTCGGACAGGGAATAAGCAACGCAGTAGGAATGGCGCTGGCGGAAAAAGTACTCGCGGCGCAGTTTAACCGTGACAACTTCGACCTTGTTGATCATTACACTTACACCTTCTTGGGCGATGGCTGTTTAATGGAAGGTATTTCCCACGAAACCTGTTCTTTAGCAGGCACCCTTGGATTGAATAAACTCATTGCATTCTGGGATGACAATGGCATTTCAATTGACGGCGAAGTCGAAGGTTGGTTTAGCGACGATACCCCAAAAAGGTTTGAATCTTATGGTTGGCAAGTCATTACGGGCGTAGATGGTCACGACCCAGAGCAAGTCGAAAAGGCAATTGCGGCGGCTAAGGCCAACAAGGACCAACCAACGCTGATTTGTTGTAAAACAGTGATTGGGTTTGGCTCACCCAATAAGCAAGGTACTGAGTCTTGTCATGGGGCCCCGCTGGGCGAAGACGAAATCGCTAAAACGAGAGACGCATTAAACTGGACTCATCCTGCCTTTGAAGTTCCAGAAGACGTCTATGCCGAGTGGGATGGTAAAGCAAAAGGTCAGGCACTTGAGTCTGAATGGAATACATTATTTGACGGATACAAAGCGGCATACCCTGAATTGGCTGAAGAATTTTTGCGTCGTGTTGCTGGCGATTTGCCTGAAAACTTTTCTGACCAAGCTGACAAGATCATCGCCGACTTACAGGCTAATCCACAGAACATAGCAACGCGCAAAGCGTCACAAAATGCACTTAACGCTTTCGGTCCTTTATTACCTGAACTGTTAGGTGGCTCCGCTGACCTCGCAGGCTCTAACTTGACTATCTGGTCTGGCAGCAAAGGTGTCGAGAAAGACGACGCCAGTGGTAACTACATCTATTACGGCGTACGTGAATTTGGCATGTCGGCGATGATGAACGGTATCACGCTGCACGGAGGTTTTAAAGCCTATGGCGCCACTTTCCTGATGTTCATGGAATACGCCCGTAATGCAGTAAGAATGGCTGCACTAATGAAGCAGCCTGCTATATTTGTCTACACACACGATTCTATTGGTTTGGGTGAAGATGGTCCGACGCACCAACCGGTTGAGCAGCTGGTTGCACTTCGTGCTACCCCTAATTTGGATAACTGGCGGCCCTGTGATCAGGTAGAGTCGGCCGTTGCGTGGAAAGCTGCATTGGAAAGGAAAGACGGGCCATCAACACTTATTTTCACCCGTCAAGGATGTCCACAACAGACGCGAACTGCACAGCAAGTCTCAGATGTTGAAAAAGGGGGCTATGTGCTTATCGACAGTGACGGTCAGCCAGAGGTGATTTTGATTGCTACAGGCTCTGAGGTGAGTCTTGCGGTGGAAGCCGCACAGACATTATCGGCATCTGGAATTGCCACGCGTGTGGTATCAATGCCAAGCACTGATGTTTTTGATAGGCAATCAGCGGATTACAAGGCATCTGTTTTGCCTGCTACTGTGACCAAACGGGTTGCGGTTGAAGCGCTGGCAAAAGATAGTTGGTACAAGTACGTCGGCTTAGCAGGTACTGTGGTGGGCATGGAAACATTTGGTGAATCTGCACCAGCGGGTGATTTGTTTGCCCACTTCAATATTACGGCGCAAGCCGTGGTTGACGCTGCGAAAGGGTTATAACCAGGCGGAATGATAAGACTAGCAATTAATGGTTTCGGTCGCATTGGCCGAAACGTACTTCGCGCGCTGTATGAAACCGGGCGCGAGTCCTCAATGAAAGTGGTTGCCATCAATGAAGTTGCCGATGCAAAGGGTATGGCACATTTATTAAAATATGACACGACCCATGGTCGATTTGCTTTTCCGGTTTCCCACCAAGGTGATGTGCTTAACGTTGCGGGTGACGCGATACAGCTGACACATCATCAGAACATTCAAGACCTGCCATGGGCAGTCCATGACGTGGATATTGTGTTGGAATGCACGGGCATATACGGTGATCGGGAGAGCGGGCAACGGCATCTTGAGGCGGGAGCAAAAAAAATGCTTTTTTCTCAGCCTGGCCCTGCAGATGTCGACAACACTATTATTTTCGGTATCAATGAAGACAGCCTCGCACCTGAACATAAGATAGTGTCAGCCGGTTCGTGCACAACTAACTGTATTGTACCTGTGATTAAAGCCCTTGATGAGGCCTTTAACGTCTTAAGCGGCACCATTACCACTATCCATTCATCCATGCACGATCAGCAGGTTATTGACGCATTTCACCCCGACCTGAGAAGAACGCGTGCGGCCAGTCAATCGATTATTCCTGTCGACACGAAGTTGGCGGCAGGTATTGAGCGTATTTTGCCAAAGTTTGCGGGTAAGTTTGAAGCCATTGCAGTGCGCGTGCCAACGGTTAACGTAACTGCCATGGATTTAAGCGTTACCATTGCAGATAATGTTGACATAGCAAAAGTGAATCAGGCATTCGAGCAGGCAGGGAAGGGGCGGCTAGCCGGTATTTTAGGTTACACCGAAGAGCCGTTGGTCTCGGTAGATTTCAATCACGATCCCCATTCTTGTATTGTAGATGGTACCCAAACGCGGGTCAGTCACGGCCAGCTGGTAAAAACATTAGTATGGTGTGACAACGAGTGGGGGTTTGCAAACCGTATGCTGGATACTGCCTATGCGATGGCAGCGACACAATTTAACAATTAAGGAATTTTTATGGCTATCCCAAGTATTTACGATGTGTCAATTAATGCGAAACGTGTACTTATCAGGCAAGACTTAAATGTACCTGTGAAAGACGGCAAAGTGACGTCTGATGCTCGGATAAAGGCGTCGCTCCCCACCATTAAATACGCGTTGGAGCAGGGGGCTGCGGTAATGTTAATGTCGCATTTGGGGCGTCCTACGGAAGGTGAATATGACGAGGCCTTCTCTTTATCCCCAGTGGTTGATTATTTAAATGATTGCCTGGATGGTGAGGTCAGACTGGTTAACGACTATCTGAATGGGGTTGAAGTTGCTGCGGGTGAGTGTGTTGTGCTTGAAAACGTGCGTTTCAACACCGGCGAAAAGAAAGACGATGACACACTATCACAGCAGTACGCTGCCTTATGTGATGTGTTCGTGATGGATGCGTTTGGTACAGCCCATCGTGCACAGGCATCTACACACGGTGTTGCTAAATATGCACCTCGGGCTGTCGCTGGACCATTGCTCGCGGCAGAATTGGATGCTTTGGGTAAAGCACTGGACAATCCTGCCCGTCCTATGGTGGCCATTGTTGGTGGATCAAAAGTGTCGACCAAACTGACGGTACTGAAATCACTGGCAGAAAAAGTCGACCAGCTGATCGTTGGTGGTGGTATAGCCAATACCTTTATTGCAGCTCAGGGCCACAATGTGGGTAAATCACTCTATGAAGCCGAGCTGGTAGAAGAAGCAACAAGACTGCAGCAACAAGCACAGTCCCGTGGCGGTAATATTCCTGTACCAACTGATGTAGTGGTAGGCGAAGCATTTGATGAAAATACCCCGGCAACATTAAAGAATGTGGCGGATGTGTCCGACAGTGACATGATTTTCGATGTTGGCCCAGAAACCAGTGAAGCACTGAATGAAATACTAAAAAATGCGGGTACGATTGTATGGAATGGCCCCGTGGGTGTATTTGAATTTGAGCAGTTCAGTGCAGGTACCAAAGCGCTTTCCGTGGCGATTGCGCAAAGCAATGCATTCTCAATTGCCGGCGGTGGCGACACACTGGCGGCCGTTGACAAGTATGGTATTGCTGACAAAATTTCTTATATTTCTACAGGCGGTGGTGCCTTTCTAGAGTTTTTAGAAGGTAAAACGCTACCCGCTGTGGCAATATTAGAAGAGAAAAACCAATAATAATAAAAACACAATCTTTAGTTTAACCCTACTCAGGAGAATAAAATGGCATCGCAAGCTCTAGAAGCCATGTTAGGTAAAATCAAAACCGAAAATGGATTTATCGCTGCTTTGGATCAAAGTGGTGGAAGTACACCAAAAGCACTGCGTTTATACGGTGTAGAGGAAAGCGAATATGCAAATGATGACGAGATGTTTGCCATGGTTCACGCCATGCGTACGCGTATAGTTACCAGTGCTGCATTTAATGGTGATCGCATTTTGGGTGCCATCCTGTTTGAAAATACACTGGATCGCGAGATTGATGGCTTACCTTCCTCTCAATACCTGTGGCAGAAGAAAAACGTAGTGCCTTTCTTGAAGGTAGACAAAGGCCTGGCAGACGAGGAAAACGGTGTTCAGGTAATGAAACCTATGCCTGGTCTTGACGAATTGCTGGCCAAAGCGGTCGCAAAAGACGTGTTTGGTACCAAAATGCGCTCGGTGATTAAATTGGCTAATGTTGACGGAATTAAAGCCGTTGTGGCCCAGCAGTTTGAAGTGGGTAAGCAAATACTTGCTGCTGGATTAGTACCGATTATCGAACCTGAAGTAGACATTAACAGTCCGGAAAAGTCTCAGGCTGAAGCCTTGCTAAAAGCAGAGCTCATAAGCCAGCTAAACCAACTTGAGGCGGGTGTACAGGTAATGCTTAAACTTACTTTACCTGACACAGCTAACTTTTATAAAGAACTGGTTGATCATCCTGCGGTGTTGAAAGTAGTGGCGCTTTCCGGTGGTTACAGTCGTGCTGACGCTAATCAAAAGTTGTCTGAAAACAATGGTATGATTGCTAGCTTCTCACGTGCGCTTACTGAAGGTGTGTCAGCCAAGCAATCAGACGCCGAGTTTGATGCTACGCTCAATGAGGCGATTGAAGGTATTTATCAGGCTTCATTGAGCTAAATTTGCCGTTACATTTACGTTATGCCTTAAATTAAAGCCAGTCTTTTCAGGAGACCGGCTTTTTCATATCGTGTAGATGATCTTGGCTAACACGCATGGAAACCTGTTTTATATGCTGACTGTATTTGTGCAATGGCCAGAACTGTTCATACTTACAAATACGAGTCTCAAACATTATCCGGTATGACTTCATCATTTCAAACGTTCAAAATCGATGAGCTTCAACTTGGCATGTACGTACACCAAATAGCCGAGCAAAAACATGATGTCTCTATCAAAGCGCAGGGGCTATTACTTAAAGAGGAGACTATTGCGGGCCTAAAAGAGAAAGGCGTAAGCAAAGTTGTTGTTGACCTATCCAAATCTCAGCACGAAATAGCTCCTATAAAGCAAGTTCAAGAAAGCGAAACGGCCAAGGTCCTTGCTAAAACATCATTTGAAAATGAAATAGCCAAAGCGAGCAGGCTTCACGACGAAGGCAAGCGCATACAGCAAACGCTACTCGACCTGATCCAAGAAAATGCGTTATTGGGGAAGCACGTACCAAAAGATTTCTCTAAAGACATTGTTGACTCAATATACAGAAACCCCAATGCATTGCTTTGCATGACAAAAATTCGGGAAAAGGATGAATATCTCATCGAGCATTCTTTGAATGTCTCGATTTTGCTTGCGCATTTTGGTCGAGAATTTGGGATGGACAGAGCTGATATCGATGAGTTGGCATACGCGGGTTTTCTTCATGACTTGGGTAAAATAAAAGTGCCCGACAATATCTTACATAAACCTGGCCAGCTGACAGATGATGAGATGGAAATCATGAAGCTTCATGTTACTTACGGTGCAGAAACCCTTCAGGATATAGGTGTTGATTCAGGTATTGTTCAAACTGTCTGTGAGCATCATGAGCGCCTGGATGGCAAGGGGTATCCTGCTGGAAAACCAGACAATGAGATAAGCTTACATGGACGTATGATTGCGATTGTTGATGTGTATGACGCGCTCACTGCAGACAGAGTTTATAAAGCGGGTATGTCATCACAAAAAGCATTAAAAATAATACTGGAAGGTTGCCCGCACAAGTATGACGAATATTTGGTCAATTTATTTATTAAGTGTGTTGGCATATTTCCGGTTGGCAGTTTAGTGCTGTTATCAAATCAGCGCATCGCGTTTGTATTGCAACAAAACGAGGGCAATCCTACGAAACCCAGAGTGAGGGTTTTTTATTCTGCAAACCATCGCCATTACTTGGAAAGTAAAGACATTAACTTAGCAACAGAGCGAAATGTAGAGGTTGTGAAGCCAGTGATGCCAAGGGAGTATGGGATAGATGTGAAGGCTCTCTTTGAACGATCCATTAAGCAATAAAGATATCGCCGGGTTGTTAAAATATGCCCTTACATTTCCATTCGGTAATATCAATATCAAAGACTCACCTAAGACATTGAACCCGACCTATCTACTTCTTCTATTCTTGTGAATCAAAAAACAGTTTGGGTAATTTTGCGGTATATTTCAAAGGTTCCTGAGCCATGGTATTGCAATAACTGACCGTAAAATGTGTTTTTCAGGGGGCGGTCACAATAGGTTTATGCCCCTAACTAGCCGCCTTAGAAGCACGTATTGATCCCATTACTTTGCCGACCATCTGGCCCTTGGCGTACTTGCTATATCTGGAATCAATAGCGCTGGTGGGTTTGTTGAAACCTGCCATTAGTTTTTTAGCAGTTAGCAAAAAAACGATAATTCTGAAAATTAGTCGGACGAAAAACGGCGAGTGAGTTGTGTTGACTAATCGACAATCCGCAAATCTTCATCTGAAGTATCTTTACCTCTTGGAATAGTTTGCTCCCCAATAAATATCTCGTCTTGATTATAAGAATCAATTTTTCGTTTATTGACGACATACGAACGATGGACCCGAATAAATGTTTTTGGCAGTGAATCGAGAGCTTGTTTAAGTGACATATAAACAATGTGCTTTTGTCTACCTTCTAAATGATAGGTAACGTAATTGCCCATGCCCTGTAGGAAAAGAATATCGTTGATTTTCAGACGATACATTTTTCTGTTGGATTTTACTTCTATATACTCTGATGTTGACGCACTCTTGTTCTTAATTCGAGCTAGCTCTTCTTGCAGTTGCATATTCATTTGCAAAATTTTTAAGGACCCTAAAAGAATCACAGTGGTATTAATCAACATACAACTGCGAAACCATCCACTTAAAGAAAGCATAGTTTGAGCACTTAATTCTGGCATTAGTTGGTTATAGAAAAAGTAGCTAAAGAACATTTGCAACAAACCTGACATTGCAATGACAACTGCATAATTCAAAACAAAAATTTTGTATTGTCGCTGAGCCAGAAAATTAGGAATTAGCCAATAGAGCATACAGTACACGGCAAAGATACGAACCGGCATTAGAATAAATTCTAAGTAAAATGAAGCAAAATATCCTTGCTCAGGTGTGGCCCAAATGAGGCTGAATAATACGTAATAACTAAGCCAAAATGCTGCGTGATTCAAAATTTTTGACTTAAAAAAATAAAGCATGAGTATACAAACGAGTGTGTAACGAGCCACCATCATATCAAAACGATTGTCGACATTGAAATTACCGTCATTCGCATAAATTCAGCCAATTCACTCTAATTGGAACTTAATATTTGCAAAAAACAATGAGTAAGGAAGTGTGATGAAGATTACATTTGTAATTTTAGGTGTGTGTTTGTATTTTTGTTTTACTATTGAACTGATGGCTGACGATTCCGAAAGACGTGCAAGATGGCATGCAAGCTTTCAATCAGCTCAACCCCTTGGACGTGAGATAACAGAAATCACACCAGAGTCTCCTCTTGGTGTTTCTGGTTTGAAGGTCGGTGATATCATCATTGGGATTAATAACGAAGTTGTGCGCGACGGAAATCACTGGTGGGATTTGACTAATAGCTTAAGAGCTGAAACTAAATACCTAATTACGTACAAAAGAAACAATAAAGTTGACTCTACCACGGTGGTATTTAAACCAGAGCCCAAAGAATCGTATGAAGATTTAAATGTTGAATACGGTTTTATCACGAGCGACTTCGGAATTAAGCAACGTCTGATTACAACGCTCCCAAATGATGTAGCAAGTAATCTGTCTGCCATTTTTGTTGTTGGAGGCTTAAGTTGCTCAAGTATGGAATATTTACCTGGAAGAACCTCAAAGTTTATTCGTGGATTACGCGATTTAGCCCAGCAGTCTGGAATGTTAATGATGAGAATCGAAAAACCAGGCGTTGGAGACAGTGAGGGGCGATGCTCAGATACGGATTTCGTTACGGAATTGAATGGGTACGAAGTGGCTCTGCAATTACTGTTAACAGATAAGCGTATAGATCCTGAAAAAGTGATTATTTACGGCAACAGTATGGGAGCTGCTCTAGCACCTTATTTAGCGAACAAATACGGATTGAATGGCGTGATTTCAGATGGTCCTTTTTATCGCAGTTGGTTTGAGCATATGTTAGAAATTGAGCGCCGAATTCAAGCTATGAACGGACACGACCAAACCGAAGTAAACAGGCGACTAATTGAAGCTTATATTCCACTTTACTATGGCATGTTGATTGAGAAAAAAAGCTATCAAGACATGATTGATGAAAATCCACTATTGGGAAATTATAACTATCACTCAAGCCATCACATGTATGGAAGGCCAATGGCGTTTTATCATCAAATGCAAGATTTCAACTTTGCAGGTGAATGGTCAAAGTTAACCATGCCTACGAGAGTTAGGTGGGGAAGTAACGATTGGATAATGTCTGAGTATGATATTGATATGATAGAACAAGCACTGACCGAAAATGGAAATAAAGATATAGAAATCCTTAAAGTTTCTGGTCTTGATCATTGGTTCGCTATTCATGAAAGTGCCCTAGATTCTTACCAGGGAAAGCCTGGAGAATGGGATGATGCAACGAGTAAAACTCTAGTCACTTGGGCAAAAGAAATTAACAAGTAATATCGGTTGGGTTCTATATAAGGTGATTGGGTTGAAGTAATTCTTCCCTAATTTCTAACATATAACTTTAGGTTTTTTATGGTATACCGGTCTCCTAACCATTGAAGGATGATCATATTTATAGGTCTATGATTCTTATGCTAAATATCACGCGCGTAACAACAACCTTGGTTATTGTCATGAGCCTCCAAAATTGTTCAATACATAAGACTGATTCACCATCGTCATCGATTATTCAGGAAGTCTATTCCGAGGCCTATGAGCAAGTTTCACAACATGTTGATACTGCTACTGACGTGCTAGTTTTAGGAACCAATCACCTTTCTGGATGGCCAGAAATTGAAAAGGATTGGCTAAACCCTATCAACCAAACGCTTTTGGAATGGGAACCTGAAATAATTTTGATAGAAAAACCTACTGTGTGGCAGGTCGAGATATACTCTCGTCAGTCTGATTACTTTGAAAGCATCCTGGATAGAGTTGTGGGTGAAGGCTTTAAGATTGCCCAAGCTGTACAAACGCATTTATCAATGTCTTCTATACAAGCTGACGCAAATGTTACTTCACTCATGAAGAAGTCTAAACATGACTTAATCTGGAGAAGTAACATGGTTTTATCTCTCGCTGCGTCGTATGACTTTGAGTCTGCGGCCATGCAATGGCTTCAACTAGACCAAGCTACACGTAATCAATTAAAGGCAGACCTTGAAGGTCTTGCGCGCTACCTCAACGCGATTGCAAAATCCCGCAACGAGACACAGTGGATTGGTGCAGAGCTTGCCAGAAAACTGGAACACCCCCGACTATATCCTTTTGATGACCAAATCGAAAAGGCTGCAATGAACAGGGGCAACATAATTAACCAAATTGTTGAGAATGGTACCATGGACCAATTCATGCAGTCGCCCATGATTGCAAACTTGAGAGAGGTTCAGGGTCAAAAAGCCAAAGAGAGTGGAGCCGTGCTTGATTGGTACTTATTCTTAAATTCGCCGCAATTTTGGTCGGTTGATGTCGATGGCCAATGGAGCAGCTTTGCTCAAGAAGCGGGGAGACTAGGCCAAAGTAGGGTCGCACTTTGGGAGGCTAGAAATTTACGTATGACCGCTAATATTAGAGAGATTATGGCACTTAAACGAGTTGATCGTGTACTTATCATTGTTGGTTCAGCCCACAAACCCTGGTTAGACACATACCTGAAACGCCAAAGTGGAATAAATATCATGCAGTTCAATGAATTGGTCACTAAGCAATGAAGCCGACATGACGATTTTAAACAAAAAAGAAAGGTGTTATTTTCATGGCCCATTTGAAAAAAATAAAAGTTTTCTCGTGTTTTGCGCGGGAAAATCAGACCTCGCTATTTATCCTAAAAGTGCCATTTTGTACCTGAATATTTAATTTTATTTCCATTGCAAAATGCCTATATTCACCAAATTGGTTGTCGACATCATTGTGGGTAACTTTGTTGTCGAAAGTACAGTTTTTTCCCATTTTCTCTATTTCCTAAGGTAGACAGATATGCGCAGATTTTCTATTACTCTACTATTTTTTTACTTTACAGCAATTCTCAATAACTCAATGGTGGAGGCTAGAACAAATACCGAGTCTATTGACATAGAAATTTTAGAAGAGCTGACTTCTTTTTTTTCAATAAATCAAGGAGTTTTTGAGGGGGCAGGCAGATTTCTCAAAGAAGTTGAAAACAGTCAATTTGTTGTTCTTGGTGAACTTCACAATCGTCAACAAATAAGCGTTTTTACGGTAGCTTTACTTGCAGAGGCGTCTAAATACGGTTATCAACACTTCGCTGTTGAGACGGGGCCCTATTCAGCTCAGAAATTACATGAATTATCGTCAAACTCTTTAACTGCCGTGACACATTTTTACGATGAATATTCAAATAAAATGTTTGGCATATATCCAATTCCTTTTTTTGGAGGCCAAGCAGACCTTAAGATTTTGGAAGAAGTTCATAAGCGAAAATTTAAACTTTGGGGCCTTGATCAAGAATTTGTATTTGCATTGCCTTTCATCATTGACGATCTTTATGAGCAATACAGAGAAAAAATTAGTGAACGTGAAAGAGAAATATATAGAAGATTAAAGAGGTCGCTATTTTGGAAGAATTTGCGAGCTCAACTATTCAGTTCGTATGCATTGTCTTGCGAGATTCTGCAATCTGGTGAGTTTCTAGCGTTTATAGAAATATTTAAAGTCAAAGACAGAAGTTCTTCGTCCATTGTAGATGCAATATCGAGCAGCCTCAATATTTACTGTCTTTTCGAAAGCGGAAGTAGTAAAGAAAGCAATCAAATTCGAATAAACAACTTTAAACAACAGTTTGACAAGGAATTTGATAGATACAGAAGAGAGCAAGAAAATGAGCCGAAAGTGATTGTGAAAATGGGTAGCTATCACTCTGGACGCGATCGTAGTCCATTAAATTTTCATGATATCGGTCATCACTTAGCAGAAAAAGCTAGTCAAATGAAGGGCAGAACGCTTCATGTTCGTTTTTTAAACAGGTTTGTGGAGGGCAAAGATATGTATTTGAATAAACAACATTCTAAATACCATAGCTTTATAAAGATGGGAACAACAAACCAATGGTCAATGATTGACTTGCGTCCACTCAGAAAGAAAATTGAACTAGGTGAGTTAGTCGCCAATAAGGCAGAAACTCAAGTAATCAAAAACTATGACATAATTTTGATTACACCTAACGATCGAAAAGTAGCAACACATTACTGAAATGGGTGACTATTGAACACGGTGGATAAACGTAACCAATTGGATTTGCAAGAAATAAAACGCATACTTAGACCAAAAGGTGAACGATAGTTTTCACACAGCCAGTATGTGAACCGGAAGTTGGTTATAAGGTAACTAAGGGTCTGCAACGAGTCTTGAGAAGCGGATCGTCAAAACTATTGCCCTAACAGTTGGCTAAACGGACCAAAGCTTGAACTAAGGGGCACAAACATGGGGGGATAATAGCCGAAGGCGCGCCATGTTTGTGTCCCAGTGAGCGACAGCGAACGGAACGACTTGAGCGTTTTGGACTTCCCATACTTTACTAGACAGTCTGTTGTGCCAAAAAATACGCTTCTTTGAATTTACCAGGTGACACACTGCCTGTATGCGAATGGCGTTTTTTCGGATTGTAAAACAGCTGTTAGAATCTGACGTATATGACAACGCATAGCTTGCGTAAATTAAAATTCGTCAACGAAAATTATCTTTCATACAATGCTAACTCTTGAAAATAGCGAGGTGATGACTTGAATGGTTCTCTTCCAATCAATTTTCAGCATTAAATGCTTCTCTCCCCTTGATATATGTAGACCTTAGGTGATTTATAGCATTTAACTTTTCAGCGGGGTTTTCTTCGAATACTAAAAAACTCGCTTCGAATCCAGTTTTTATTGCGCCAATTTTCCTATCGCTGAAAATAAACTGTCCGCTATTAATCCAAACTGCCAGAAGCTCTCGTGAATTAAGAAAATTATTTTCATACCAGTATTGATACTCAGAGGATGAATTCTTAGAGTAATTGTCTACACCTAAATTAATATCAACACCTGCTCTGTATAGTTTTTGTACGAGGGCTCTTTGCATGTTAATCAGTTCATCTCGCAATTCACCATTTGTATATTCTGGCCTGGCAGCAAAAGTGGGTGTAATACTTAATCCCTTTTTACTAACTAATAACTCGATATCTGTTCTTCTAAGTCTTTTACTATCGAGGTCTTTCCTATCGACGGCATACGCACCCGGCAAATGACCTAAAGCGTCCACATTCCCCCTTATCGCAATCCGAAGATCTTCTGCTGTTGAAACATGTGCAATTACCTTCATGTGGCGTCGGTGTGCCTCCTCAACCAGTGGTTTAAATAATTTAGGATTAAGTCCAAACATGTATTCACCTTTAGAATATCTTAAACCATCTTCTACTGCCTGAGTTGATACTAAACGTTTGCGTTGGTCATATTCCTCTGATTTGTGTAAATAAACCTTGACCCACTTTGCTCCTTGGTCATGTAGCCTATCTATTGTCGAAGATATTTGCTGCATAGAGTCAACCGAATGAAAAACATATCCATCCATTTGGTCGCGTGTTTGATTTGGATATAAGAATTTTGCTACCTCTAGCGACAATCCGCCCTGAGGGTGACCATATTTCGAAGTAATTCCGCCATATGTAGTTCTGACATCAACGGTACCAGGCTCGCTCGCGAGTGAGAGTATCTTTGACATTAAGCGTGGATCAGCGTTGGGGTTAAAAACGTAGAGAATACCTGTTGCAATCAACTCTTGGTTGAACCTTGGAAACATAAACACGCTTTCAAGTTGATGGCTATGAGCATCTCCAAACGGAGGTGTTACCCAAGCGCCATCAAGATTTACAATTTCATTAGGTTGTCCACATACATCTGTTTTTATGAAGACGCCATTGTTGACATCAAAGCTACCAACATTAAATTCTTTGTTATGCCAGATTTTTGCATTTTCAAACCTTTTAGTCTCTCCTATACAATCAGAATTCACTACATCGACAGACTTTTCGATGCTTGTGCAACTTACACTAGTTGTAAGACTTATTAAAAATGTAAGGCAAAAGCACGACTTATTTGTAAATGATAAACTCATCTTGTTACCTTCATAAACCCTTTGTTGAATCGAGCAAAAATTGATATTTTGCTACAACAATCGAACTTCAGCATCACAATCTTCTAACGTCGGTTTTAATCCCCAACCTCCAAAACTGTCCGAGACGACCATCTGCAGCGTGTTGGAACCTTTTTTTATAGGTAAGAAAATGGTAAGTTGCCTATCGTGAAGAACACCTTGCTGACGATTGTTCGCGTATCGAAAACTAGCGTCAGAGTGTGCAATTATCTGCTCGTTTAAGAGCACGCTTATTGCATCGCTGTAACCTAGATGAAGGACGCAAGTCTGCGGCTTTGCTGAATCTAAGAATACCTGTGCAACGACACTGTAACTGCGTAAACCTTGTGGTATTGCTCGGTGCCGTAAAAACTCAAAAATACCATCATCTTGAGCTGTTACCTGTGTCCACTTTCCGTTTCTTATAGCATCGGGTATTTGAATCATTGGCTCCTTGGTCGATGCAGAAATTTGCGAAAGATTGACTTTTTCTAGGCGCGAATTATGTTGATTAATCTTCTCGTCAATTTGTTCATTAGAAATTTTTTTATGAATGACTTTTATGTTTTTGAAGATGGCACTGTAGCTGGCTGTGCTGCCATTTGGAATTAATCCACGTAGTGAAATCTTGCCTGGTTGTCTGTCTCCGGTGAGTAAAAGTCCTTCAAATGCTGGTTCTTTTTGATCATTTATCCACATGTCAAGGCGATTATTTATTATTCGCAGTTTTACTTTTATCCAAGTATTTTCGGGAAGACTTTGCGCAGTGGTTCCCTTATCGCCATGGTATATTTGCCAAGCGCTTCTATCTTGGAATTCCGGTGAATATTGCACAGCGTCTGGAGCATTAGACTTATGTGTCCGAAAGTAGACGGTTTCTGATTTGCCATTGCCTTGTCGAAAATAAACAAAAGCAAAAGCACGTTTGCCCTCATGTTTGAACTCGAACTCAATTGTTCCATTTAAAAACTGGTCAAAAACTGAAGATATTTGTCCTGAAGTCATCTTAACCCAAGATTGATTTTCACTTTCAAGGACTTCTGCACCCAACTCTGAAAAAGTCCATTCACTACTATCAAATAGTTCCTCTGCATAAATATATTGCTGCATCAAACAGAGCATAAGTAAAATTAAAGCTTGTAAATACCTGAACATATTGTCTCGCGTCATTTAATTGATAGCTTGGCAGGGCTTTCTGCTAGGCTATTGAAAATCAAATCTTCTGGCTAGGGAATATTTGTGCAAATTATGATACTTTTCGATGATTCAAAGAAAGGAAGAAATTGACAAGAAGTACATGTTTGGACCAAATCTACTGACATTCGATTTTAGAACCAATAAATACTCAAGAGAAGTATTGGTAGACGTTGCAACGACTGATTCAATGTCGTCTTTTATCAAAAGTTCACTGCCACATATTTTAAACTTTTATGACATTACTCTTATTACTGGCGGCAGCGGGTGTTTCTGGCTTGATTCGACCAGATATCAAGTGCGTCCCAATCAACTGTTGTTTACTACACCTGGTCAAATTAGGCGGTGGTACGCAAAAGACCTACAGGCAATTTGTTTTTTCTTTTCTGCCAAATTTTTTTTGAACGCTTTTAATGACCCCCTCTTACTGCATCGTTTACAATATTTCCATACCAAGGTAGGGCCGGGCGAACTCCTGCTAAATGAGAATGATGCGGAATTAATTCTTGGTCTATTGGGTGACATGCAAAAGGAACTGAATAGGTTGCAGCCGGATAGTCAAAAAATTCTTCTAGCGAGTGCATATTATTTGTTACTGCGCTTGGAGCGATTTTATATTCAAAGTTGGGGTAAGACACAAGTCAATTACGTAGATAAGAGAATTGGCAAATTCAGGCAATTATTGGAAAAGTACTATTCTACTCATCACAAAGTGGCTAGTTATGCAGATATGCTGGCAGTTACGCCCGGACATTTGAATTATCTGTGTAAGAGAAATCTAGGGTGTAATGCTAGTGAATTAGTTACTTCTCGAATCTTTACTGAAGCCAAGATACGACTGACACACACTAACACACTTATTGAGACTATTGCGTACGATTTAGGCTTTGAAAATACTTCCTATTTTTGTAGAGCATTTAAAAAGATAACTGGATGTACTCCTTCTCAATACAGAAAACTTCATATTGAAGAATCATACACAGATACATATTGATTGCACTAATCGAATTGTTCTGCACAATTTTTTCAAAACTCGTAAACCGCAAGTAACTAGCGTTTGTTTCTCTAGTCAGTCACATTAAGTGGGTTACTGGGACTAGACCCTGTCATGATTAAGAGCGCATCAAACTGCAAAGCTAGCTTCCTCATATTCTCTTTGTCAGCATATTGAGGCTTAAAAAGCGTCTGTCTCAACGATGCCAAGTCAAAAACTGTAAAGCCCTCTATATTGAGGTGCTTATAGAAGCTTTCAGCCATTTCGCTATATCCGTCTTTTGCCGATACGGCTTTATATTCCCAAGCGGAGGGGTCCAGAATCGCTACTTTACTATCGATGCCAGGAAGAACCAGTATACTAAATGACTGGTTGTTATTTACCATTGCCAATGATGGAACCAAGCTCCCTACATCGAAGGTGTTATTTGAGCTCACTCCGCGCATCAAATGAGATGCACCTAACTTAATCATAACTTTTGCAGTTGGCTTATCACGCCAATAGTGTAAAAAGTTATTCTTGAGCAAGTGCGCTCTTCGCACGTTTGATTCATAACCCCTTCCACTAACCCAAAGACGATTGATAGCGAGTGTTTCATACAGAGTATTCAATATTACGTCCGTATCAGGGGTGCGGTCGGGCCAGCTATCCATCAAAGCCTTCACTTGTGAAGGTGCACCCGAAAATGAATAGATATACTGAGGTCCTCTTGTGTTTAGGTATTTTTCCCAAGCATTGTCAGAAGCCTTGACGATTACCTCAAAATTTTTCTGTGCAGCATTGGGCATACTATATTGGCTGAGTTTGTCTAGCAGTAGGCGATCACCCGCGACTTCATAATCAAGCCCCCATAGCGCCCGCGAATTCAGAGAAGCCTTTTGTGCTCTAAATATTAATTCAGCCTCTTCAGCCATACCAAAAAAAGCAGGCTCGTACCCATATCTATAAGATGCTTTTAACGCTTCTAATCCACCCCTTTCTAATACTTGATTTAGGTGGGTTGCCATTGGTGGAGATACTTCAATAGCAAGGTGTTGATAACCTTGCTGTACTAAAGACTCGAATAGTTGAGCCATAAGTAATGGGTTTTCTGCAATACCGTGCGTTTCCCCGATCATGAAGAACTGCGCCGCAGACGCTTTGTTCAATAGAAAATTTACGCCTTTCCCTCCAAACTCTCCTTGTTCATTGATCACAATAGTATGTTGGAACTCTTGTAGCGCATTTGTCAATTCATCTGCCATTGAAACCGGCATGAAGACAAAACAAAGGTAAAAAACAATCGGGGTAGCGTTTCTTAATAACATAGGTTTGCCTCAGATTATTTGGTTAGCTGTCTAGCCGTTTATAATTTCCAAGCACCATTCAGCATAACTGCATGAACGTCGCGTAATGCACGAATATCTGCCATCGGATTATTGCTTAACAATACAATATCTGCTTTTTTTCCAACAGATATACTGCCTTGGTCTGCCGCGCCCGCCATATCGGCAGCGTTAAGTGTTGCTGTTTGTAAAGCCTCAAAAGGCGAAAGCCCCAAGCTTACAAATAGTTCTAACGTGGATACAAGAGATCGGCCAAACCCCATGCAATCATTCGGAGCGTCACTGCCGGCAACTAACTTCATTCCAGCATCAATGAGTTCACGATAATGTTCAACTAGGTCTGCTGTTCGCGATGCTATTATCGATTGATTGACCTTTGATTGCTGCATAAGCGTTACACTGCAACCCTGCTTGAGTTTTGCACTCATGGTCTCCAAGGCCCACTCTTCGGCAACCATATAAAGAGGTAAGTCAAGCTGAGGTGTAGCGACTAAATAGACGTCATTTGACGACAATTCACGATAGAGGTTTGTGCATTTGGTTTTATCTCTACCTCGATATATTTCAGATGACACTTGCCACCTTCCTCCGTATCCATCTTTCATCCAGGCTGAAAGAGGAGCAAGAGAGGCTTCGTTCCCCAAGTCGGTACAGTCTTTTACTAACTGCAAATACGTGTGTTGGATAGAACGAATTCCATTTTTTATCGCGTTCTTTGTCGTAACTTTAAAAGGAATATGTCCTGCAATGTTCAAATTTAGGCGTTTTGCATGACGAGCCACTTCAAACAATAAGCTTTCCGATATTCCATCATATACTTTTAAGAAATCTACACCTTGAAGATGAAGTGATTCAACAATAGTCTTTGCATCGTCTGCGTTTGCTAGATGTGTTTCTATTGGCTTTGACCAAGGGCTCTTAGGTCCGGTGATTAAAGGGCCCGAAAAGGTCAAATGAGGAAGGTCCGGTCTTTTTCGAAGTTTTTTCGCTGTAGGAATTAAACTCGCATCCATTCCCATATCAACGACTGACGTAATGCCTGCTGACAACATTTGTTCTAGGTTCGCAATAGCTTGCGCTTCAATATCTGTAAACTGAGTATTTTCTATATTTTCTTTTTGGCTTGCGTCAAACGCCATCAGATGAACATGTGAGTCCCATAAGCCGGGAATGGCATACATACCTGTCGCATCATATGTGGTAGTGGCCTGGTATTGTTGGCTAGTCGTTGTCGGCTGAATCGAGATAATGACTCCATCTTCTATATAGATGTCCACGTTATTCAGCTGATTGGGCTCCTGCATTGAAATAGCAGTGACATTTCGTATGAGACTGGTTTTTGCGCAAACGGTATTTGGCAGAAAAAATAATGTGGCTATGAAGGCCAATAAACATATAAAGAAATTCATTGTCTGCATTTGGATACTCGCTTGTGATTTCTTAGTTTTCGAACTGTTCTCATATCCATTAGTATGAATACAAGTGATGAATAAATGAAAAATTTCCGTGAAATGACATTGATTTACTTTAATGAACAACTGTCGATATACCTTGTTTAGGTCAACGAACCAAATATACGACAATTCAATATTACAGATTGCGCACGAACGTGCTTGCCTTTAATCTTCAAGTAAAAGAGATAACGATACTAACTAAAAATGACATACCTCAAACAGCTATCAGTACAAATTGGCGTTTCCGTTAGTGCATTCTTCCTCTTTGCGTACACATTGTTGTTCATGCTGTCTAACAACTTATCGTTTATTTCTGCGTTTATTGGTGCATTCATTAACACTGCAACATTACTTTTTTGGAGTATCGGAGCGATAGCGATTTTAAAGCGCTTAATAAATCATGTTCATTTTTGGAAACAAGTTCCATTGCACATTTTGCTTTCCTTTTTATTTTCGATGCTTTGGTATTTTTCCATTACCGTAATCTTCGGATGGAAAAACGGAAATTTTATGGGGGCATTCTCAGTGGAACCATTTTCTACTGTCGCCTTTATTTGGCAGTTTTTTCAAGGGCTGGTGATTTATCTTTTGTTGTTAAGCGTCACTATTTCTTGGCAAAACTGGTTGTCCAGCCAATCTCAAAAGAAAGATCCACATCAGAATATATCGAAGCTATTGGTCAAAGAAGGTGAAGAGATTCTTGCTGTTCCTATTGACTCAATTATTTGCATTAGCGGGGCTGGAGACTATTCTGAAATAGTCACGCCAGAAAAGACCTATCTCACCAGAAAACGTTTAAATGAATTTGAAAAGTTGCTCCCATCAGAGTTTATTAGGGTGCACCGTTCCCACCTCATCAATATTAATAAAATGACAAAAGCACAGCCTATTGGCGGAGGCCGGTTACGTATCTATCAACAAAATAATGTTACTGTGGATACTAGCCGCACTGGGTCACGTTTGCTTCGAGATGTCGCCAGTTGAAAGAATGCGTGATGGTGTGCTGTTTGTACTTGGTAAATAGCAATGGGGTCAGACTGACCTGCCCCCGGTAATTTTGACAGATAAGGATTAGCCTAGATATTATCAACTAAGAAACAACAGAGTCGTTGACCAAAATGAGATTAATTAATAAAACAACAAAAGAAAAGTGGACCGACTGGTTGATAGAGTCGTTATTAATTTGCGCCAGTATTTTGCTTGCGTTCTGGCTTAACGAGTGGGAAGAGCAACATAAAATCGAGAATAGAACTCAAGTGATGATGTGCAATGTCAAAAAGGAACTCGTTTCTAATTTGACCCTTGTAGAATCGGATTATTTGCCTAGACATAGAAAGATACTTTCGTATTTAGAAAGCGCTATTCAAGAATTAGAAAATGTTGGCGAGTCAGACACAATGCAGTACATTGACCGTCCTCTTTATATGGTGACATTAGATAATACTGCATGGTCTTTAGCAGTCGAAACAGGAAATTTGTCCCATTTGGATTTCAGTTTGGCTGCAACAATCTCACGAGTCTACAAATTACAAGAAGAAAGTCTCAAGCAAGTGTTTCCACGTATCATAGACAAACTATTTTTCTATCAGACCAATGATGGTAAACCAACGTTGCAGTCTCAAAAAGCTCTTCGATTGATGGTTAAGGAATTGATATCTCAAGAAGTGTATATTTTGTCTGCTTACAATAAAGCTGTTTCAGCAATAAATGAGACTGAATATATCTGTAAAACCTGAGTGCTGATAGTAACGTGTTGAGTTTCGCCCTACTGTTTCCCTCATTGGCAAATTTTTTTTAGGCTATTATATTATTGGCGCGTTTCACAACATTTAGCACTATTTCACAGACTGAGGAAAGTTACGTTTAGTCAGAAAATTCAGCTCTATGTATTAAGGATTTAAGCGCATATAAAGACTCCTGCTCTTGGGCTGTTTTGCCTTGTGCTTCTTTGATTCGACTGTATGTCCATTCGCGATTTGCTCTTCCGCCAGCTAAATATATCAAGTACGCTATTTCATAATTCTTATTGACGACTGCTAAGTCAAGCGGTGTCGAACCATTGTTTCTGTGAAAATTGATTTGTTCTTGTAGCCATAGGGTATTTGCTTCAAGGGTCAACAGCTTTCGAATAAATTCAAAGTGACGCTTTTCCAACGCCATATGTAAACAGCCATAACCTTTGTCATCAAATGCGGTCGAAAGCACAAGTGGCTTAAATTCTTGAAATAGTTTGATATCGCCTCGATAACAAGCCCCATTGAGTATTTGTGAGTTGTGAAGTTCGGCCCCAGCTTCAATTAATAACTGGGTACTCGCAAGCGGTTCGCCAATACTAGAAAACAAGGTTAGATCAATAGGATTAGCGTGAATAAATCGGCCGACAGTAGTGCCCGCCTCGCGATTTACTTCAGCGCCATGATCAATCAGTGCTCTGAGTGACAATAAATCCGCCTTCATTGCTGCAACGTGAATTAACGGTAAATTACTATTTTCAATATAAAACGCATTTGGATCTGCACCGTCATTAAGCGCTTTACGTATCTCAAAATCGTTTTCTATGGGGCCTTTGGCCAATGACATTCGCAGGTTATGCAATGGTGGATTTTCTAGTATTACAAATTGACGCGTAACACTTTTATAAACAGAGTCAAAGAACCCTGAATAGTTGGCTAACAGTAAATGCCCAGAGGTATTTAAAAGTAATGCCCATAAAAGCCACGGTTTTCTTGTTTTAATTACAAAAGTGCCTAGTGCACTCAATAACCATAAGGGTATTGATAAAAATAAGAATAGTAGGAGAAAGATAAAGCCAAGGGCTGTAGCCTTATCTCCAGAACTCTGAGTGGCGACAATCCAAACGATTAACAGAATTATCCATACACACAAGGAAGCCAATGAACCTACCTTGGCTAGTTTGTTCACCTTTGTATTCAATTAAGCTCCGATGCGATTGACATATATTTTTGAATTATTCAGAAGACTAGTGCTATAAAAAAGACAATGCAACTTTGCAGTGGCTATTGCTTTTGCCGCTGTTTATCCAACATAATAATGTGGCATGTACCTCCGGTGTATCTCACCCAACGATGACTAGTTCAATATCACACTCAGCTAAATAAGCAATTTCACATTCTAAGTCAGCATTGATAATAGGTTTGGTATTTAGCCATCCTTTAGGGAAATTCAGGGTTAGCGTATTGTGTTCTGCGGTAATGCTGATCTCCGGGACAAAGTTATCTTGGCGTTTGATATTCAATAAAACCGATAACCGCAATAGGCACAATAACTTAATTACGTCCTGACGGTCATACTGTTCGAACTCTGGTAACTCAGTCAGGCGGATGCGCTTTCTGTGGAATCTGACCAAGGTGGCTAGTAAATCCTGTTGTTCCTGGTTAAATCCAGGCATGTCTATATTTTGCAGTACGTAAGCGGAGTGCCGCTGTACGCCTCGGGAGTTAATTTGCAGACCAATTTCATGCAGCATGGCTGCCCATCCCAGCATATTTTTCAGGCGTTTATTATTAATTGCCCAGGGCTTGGCTACTGCGGAAATGAGTGCCATACACGTGGTCAAAACAAGCTGTGCCTGGTGTGTATCAATGTCGTAACGGGTTACTAGGCTGCCTGCAGTCCGCTCTCTGATATCACTTTCTGCAAGGGCTTCTTCCATGTCATAGAGCACACCTTCTCTTAATGCGGCAGGAGAAAACTGCATCTGTTCTATTCGCAGAGCCTTAAAAATGGCGATTAACACCGCTAAACCTGCACAAAAAACAGGGCGCCTGTCTTCACTGATTTGCTCAAACGGCAGGCTGTTTACATGGCCTGCAGCAATGCATTTTTCTTTTAACTTTTTTAATTGTTTTAGTGTTATTTGCTGCTCGTTCGAACTGTCTTCGGTACGACAAAGCTCAAACAGTGTTTTTATTGTGCCTGATGTGCCAACCACCGATTTCCAGCCTAACTGGGTATATTTGTCCTCTATAATTTCCAGTTCCTGACGGGCGGTGGTTATGGCTTTGTCAAAGTACTTTGCTTTAATCTCGCCCTGGGGAAAGAAGCGTTTGTTATAGCTCACGCAGCCCATTTGTAGGCTACGGCAAAGTAACGGAGTAAAACCTGAACCAATGATAAATTCCGTGGAGCCTCCACCGATATCAACCACCAGTTGTTGTCCCGTGGCATGGTGGGTATGCGCCACACCGGAATAGATAAGCCGGGCCTCTTCTACGCCAGAAATAATTTCAATGGGATAGGGCAAAATGGCCTTTGCCGCTTTTATAAAACGGTTGGCATTTTTGGCTCGTCGTAATGTATGTGTAGCAACAATACGCACAGAATCTGGCTCGAATCCTTTCAGGCTCTCTGCGATAACTTCAAGTGTTGCAAGACCACGCTGCATTGCCTCATCAGTCAGATTTTCATTGCCGTCCAGACCGTCAGCTAATCTGACTTTTTGTTTCACTCGATGCAGAAGTTGAACAGAATCTGCCACAATGCGGGCAACCACTAAATGGAAGCTGTTCGAGCCTAAATCGAGTGCAGCAACTTTCATTGCCTCTCGTGTATTTGCTGTTGCGAGTGTTGTGGAGGGATCTGGCGTCAAATTTTACTCTTCCAAACGTTTTAAATAATCGTATATTTCATATTGTGAGCGAAGTTTCTTGCGATTCCCGCGCTTTACATATTTATTACTCTGCTCGGCGTCTATTACTCGGGCTTTGGTGGTGTCTTGAAACTGAATGTCTATAATGTCAACGATCCGCTGCTGCAGCTCTCTATCATACACTGGACATCCAACTTCTATGCGGTTATCCATGTTTCGCGTCATCCAATCGGCGGAAGAAATGAGTACCTTTCTGTCGCCACCCCCCTCAAATATCATCACGCGGGGGTGCTCTAAAAAGCGGTCAACAATAGATATGATACTGATATTTTCGCTGAGGCCAGGTATTCCTGGGATCAGAGAACACATGCCTCTGACAATCGCGCGAATTTTGACGCCCGCTTGGCTGGCCCGATATAAATCGTCAATGAGTTCCTTGTCAACGAGGTTATTGATTTTGAACGTGATACGCGCTGGGTGACCTTCTTTCAGGTATTGAATTTCCTGACGAATCAGAGACTGGATTTTAGTGCGAGCATTAAAAGGCGAAATTTGTAAATGCTGAAACTTGTATCTGCGATATGGATACTGGATCAGATCAAACACGCTGACTGCTTCGTTGGCAATTTCCTGATTGCGTGTAAACAAACTAAAATCGGTATAGATTTTGGCGGTTTTCTCGTTAAAGTTACCGGTGCCAAGGTGCGCATATTGCACTATCTCACCTTTTTCTTCACGACTGACAATACACAGTTTACTGTGGATTTTAAGCGTGGGTACGCCAAGAACCACCCGGATACCCGCTTCAGTCATATGTTTAGACCACTCAATGTTGGCCTCTTCATCAAAGCGCGCTCGTAGCTCTACGACTACAGTGACTTTTTTGCCGTTGTTAACCGCATCGATTAACGAGTTGATGATCCGCGAGTTAGAGGCCACCCGATAGATGTTAATGCGTATAGCCTTTACTGCAGGGTCAAAGGCAGCTTGACGCAAAAACTCAGTAAAGTGCAAAAAGCGGTGATACGGATAATACAGTAAGATATCTTTTTTGGTGATAGCGTCGAACGCGGTATCGAACGCTGAGAATGCTGACGTACTGATTGCCGGTAATGGCGAATGTTCCAGATAACTTCTTCCAACATTGGGAAAACCAATGAAGTCTTTGAAGTTACGATAGTGCCCCGCTGAATTGACCGTATCGAGTTTATCAATATCTAAACGCTTTCTGAGTTCTTTCACCATATCTGCGGGCATGTCCTCATCGTGAATAACACGCACGGGCTCTGCAATTAGGCGTTGCTTCATGCTCTCAGACATTTTTTCTACATAGCTTTCATCAATTTCATCGTTGATTGAGTACTCAGAGTCACGTGTAACTTTAAAGGAGTACGCTTCTATGGCATCGAATTTCAGGAAGCCACGAAATATTTTTTCAAGGCACAATTCAATAATTTCATCGAGCAGGATGAGGTTCTTTTTCTTGCGACTTTTTTCTGGAGGGATAAGTACAAATCGCGACATTTCAGAGGTCGGCACCTCTAAAACCGCGTATTTCGTTGATTTTTCTTCTCGCCTTAAGGCCACGTACATATGCACAGCGCTGCCGTTTAAGCGGCTGGCTAAGTCGGTTTTTTTATCGACAATAATGGGGGCAATATGCCGCAGTACTTTACTTTCAAAAAAGTCACTGCACCATTCACGCTGATAGGCTGTGAGATCTTTTACCCTGCAAATGAAGATGTTGTAGCGCTCTAATTCCCTGACTACCTCACGGTGTATGGCATCAAATTTTTTAGCTAAAACCTCTACCTTGTCCTGAATTTGTTCCATTAGCTGGATGTTTTGTTCCGCCAACTCAAGATTATCGTCATTTTGTGCAATGGTAATCTGGCGCTTAACATCTGCGGCGCGTACCCGAAAAAATTCGTCCAAATTGTTCGAATAGATGCCTAAGAACCTAAGTCTCTCGACAGCTGGGTTGTTTTTATCTGCCGCTTCCTGAAGTACGCGTTCATTGAAGGAGAGCCAGCTGAGTTCTTTAGGGTAATAAAGTTGTTGTGAATCCATTTAGCCAAACATCGCTTACAAAAATTTACTCAATATGCCATGTCTCAGTGACAGCACAGTGACAGGCACCCAAACCTTCGTTAAGAATACGTCGAAATGTCAACGACCAGGTCATTCGCCACACTTTCAAGCGCTTCTGCAATGGTATCTTTGTCAAAACCTACGGGTACATCAATGACAATATTGGCCTTAAACATCAGACTGCCCCAATTAGGCGCACTTTCGCAGCAGGAGTCCATGCTCACAATACTCAGATTGAACTGATGCAGAATGGCTGTGATTTCCTGAACAATCCCTGGCTTATCATTGCCCATCACATTGATAACCAAAGAATCAGAGGGCGCCTGATTTTCCAAATCACCGGCTACTACAGACTGCACACTTATACCTTCAAGCGCATCCAGACTCTTAATTAACGTGTCATGTTTCTCTTGAGGTATGTGAACTTCGACAAAGCCAGCAAACTGGCCAGCCATCAGTGCAAAATTACTCGCCAGCCAGTTCCCACCCTGAGCATAAATATGTTTTGCCAGTGAATCCACCAAGCCTGCTTTGTCTTTTCCAACCATGGTAATGACGATAGGTTTCATTCTCACTCCATTTCAAGTTGTAAATTGCTTGACCTTAAAATATCACAACTTACACTGCTCAACAGGATTTAAATGCAGCCATTCAATAAATGACAGCGCTCTCGCAGCAATACGACCAAAGAATGCGTAAAGACACCCGAATCCGGCGTTTGGTGACCCTATTTGGCGGTGGTATTTTAGTGTTGTTACTGGTGATTGTGTGGCACCTTGTTTCACAGACTGCGCCCCTCTTTATTTCACCCAGTTTTGAAAAAGCCCAAACCTTTGATTTTCCGGACCGCATTGTCTTAAGTGTTGGTGATATTCTAGAAGATGGTTTGTTGGTCCAGCAAGCGTCCCCGTGCGGGATAGAAACTGCACAGGTTTCTGAGCAGAATAAGGTGGTAGATAGGATTCTGAAACCCTGTACGCATTCACTGTCCATTAGAGAAGAGAGGGACCAACGTTGGCTGTTTGATATTTCAGCCAATGGGCAGGTGAGAATTCAGGGGATAGACGGCGACAACGCTACCTATGCATTTGCGTTGCCTGAGACCGACTGGCAGCAGCGCCTGGAGACAGACTATGCGATTTCCTTACCGCATATTGCTATTCGTGTAACGACGGCAAGTCAGCACCTTATTTTTTGGGTTGATACACGTCGGCTCACTGACATTCACAAAGACGAATACCCTGCAAGCGACGCTGTAGTCTTGTTACCGGGACAGCAAAAGGTTGTAACATTTCAAGGTCGAAAAATAGCGCTGACAGAGAGAGGCAGAGAAAGCCGCCAAACCTATCAACATGACTATCCCATTAATTGGATAGGCAGGATAGAAAACAGCCGTAGTTTGTATGTCTCAGATCGCAGCGGAAAAGTAGAGCGATGGGTAGTGGTAAATAAAAGCGGCCGCTTTGAGTATGTAAAAACCTACAGCTTATTTTTAGAAGACAATGAGCAGCCATTAACGGTTCAAGCTCACGCTAACACGAATGCGGGCTTTGTTTTAACCGACATGGGACGATTGATACTGTTCAACCGGGTGTCTGGTGAGTTGCTTGACATCATTCAACTGGTTGATATTCCCATCAGCTGGAGTTGGTATGGTAATCGCCTGTATTTGGTCTATCCCGGTAAAGTTGATGTATGGACTATTAACAATTTAGCCGGGGTAAATACACCAACGTCGCTCTTTGTACCCCAATGGTACGAGGGCTATCTCGGACCTGAGCATGTCTATCAAACGTCCAGTGGCCGAGATTTTAATGAGGCCAAATATGCACTCATTCCGCTTCTCATGGGGAGTTTGAAAGCCGCACTAGCCGCTTTGGTTGTGGCCATACCTGTGAGTATTGGTGCGGCCATTTACACAGGTTTTTTCACAACGCGAAGGTGGCGCAAAAGTATAAAGCCAGCCATTGAAATGCTCGAAGCTGTGCCTTCGGTAGTGATTGGATTCATTGCTGCAGTCGCGTTAGCACCGGTCGCAGACAAACTGTTAACGTCGCTACTGTTGTTTATCGTGACTCTGCCTTTGCTACTTTTTGTTGTCGCGCTATTTCAGCATCGCATTGCTGTGAAAATGCCAACCCGTTTGCGCTTTGGGGCTGATATTGCTGCGATAACTCTTTGCACACTAGTGTGGGCGGGATTAAGCCTGTATGTCGCTGATAGCGTTATGCCCATCGAGATTTTTTCTGGTTCATCAAAGACAACACTTATCGTTGCTATTGCACTTGGGCTGGCCATTAGCTCAACGATATACACGCTCGCTGAAGACGCTATAGAATCTGTGCCAAGCGGATTAAAAAATGCATCTTTTGCTCTGGGCGCGACGCGTTTACAGACGCTCAGGAACATTGTGTTGCGCGTGGCTATGCCAGGGCTCATTGCAGCTGTTATGTTGGGGTTTGGGCGTGCGTTTGGAGAAACGATGATAGTGCTAATGGTAACAGGCAATACGCCTATTCCCAGTTGGGACCTCTTTGAAAGCCTCAGAGCGTTAACCGCGAACATTGCTATTGAATTGCCAGAAGCAGACACAGGCGGGGCCTTGTATTCAGTGTTGTTTTTCACGGCATTAACGTTGTTTATTTTTACCTTTATTGTTAACACGGTTGCAGAGTGGCTGCGGTATGGCATGCGCGAGAAAGTGAAATATGATTAGGCCGATATCACCACAGCAGCGACAGTCTTTAGTCATCAATGCCTGCGCATTTGCCACCGCGACTTTATTGCTGGCCTTGGTCGCTCTGGTGGGTTATATGACCTGGAGAGGTAGCGCCTTTATCTGGCCAGATCCCATCTATCTTGTGCAGTACAATGAGCCAGACGGGGAAGTCAAACAAGCCTACGCACAGTGGCATAAGGGCGCTGCAGACAACAGTACAGTTCGGCTGAGCGTATCAACCAGTAGCCGGCCCTATCAAACACAATCAATACTGGATGCGTCTCAGTTTTTGTTTTCCGAGGAAGTGGAACAAGCTGCACAGATCGAACTTGTCGACGGGCGGACTATTCTGGCTGTACCTGCCGCGGTAAGCGATGTGAATAATGCGCAGTTACCCCTCTCTGAGTTATCTGTTCAGACACGGTCAGAAGACATCATTGATAGGCGAATAGCGTACATTCGGCGCGTAGAGCTGGCCCGTTTGCATGAGAATATTGCCATTTATAACCGGCGAGAGGTCGAGGCAGAAGCGCCAGGTAGACTACAGCTTGAAAAAGCCTACGCCGCTTTACAAGAAGAGTTACGACTACTAGAGAAGAAGCAACAAGCCTACACGTTAACCGTACGTTTTTACGATGGTGAGACTTTTAGCATTCAGCTGGCTGATATTGCGCGCATTACTTATCCATCAACTATGTCTTTACCCGATAAGGCAAAAGCGGCTGCTATTTCTCTGTGGTATTTCCTGACAGATTCTCCTAAGCAAGCGAATACTGCAGGTGGTGTGTTCCCAGCGCTATTTGGTACCGTGGTTATGGTGTTCCTGATGACGATTATCGTAGCGCCGTTTGGTGTGCTTGCTGCCGTGTATTTACATGAATATGCCCCAAAAAATCCGTTTACGGCAATGCTTAGAATTTGCGTCAGCAATATGGCCGCTGTGCCTTCTATTGTCTATGGTGTTTTTGGCCTAGGGTTCATGGTTTATACCCTTGGCGGTCAGATAGATAGTCTGTTTTTTGCTGACACTTTGCCCAATCCTACCATGGGGGCGCCGGGGCTGTTTTGGGCCGCGGCAACAATGGCACTGCTGACTTTGCCTGTGGTTATAGTGGCGACTGAAGAAGGGCTGAGCAGGGTGCCAAACAGTTTGCGCATGGGAAGCTATGCATTAGGTGCAACTAAGTTCGAAACTGTATGGCGCACCGTACTGCCCATTGCCAGTCCGAGCATGATGACAGGATTAATTCTGGCGATCGCACGTGCTGCCGGAGAAGTTGCCCCGCTTATGTTAGTTGGGGCGGTGCGGTTTGCGCCAGATTTACCCATTGATGGCACCTTTCCCTATTTTCATCTTGACCGTCAGTTTATGCACCTAGGCGTGTTAATCTATGACGGTGCGTTTAACAGTCAGCCTGATACCAAAGGCGCTGCAATGATGTTTGCTGCTTGTAGCTTATTGCTACTGGTTGTTTTAATTTTAAATATTGTTGCGGTCGTGTTGCGAACCCGTTTACGAGAGCGATATCAATAGAACGTTATGCTAAAACTTTTTGACTACGAAAAAACAGATGTCAGTCAGCTTACCGATGAGCAAACTGCTATCAAGGTATCGGGACTAAATTTAAAATTTGGTAAAAAACAGGTGCTGCACAATATCAATCTTCGCATACCAAAAAATCAGATCACGGCGTTCATTGGCCAAAGTGGGTGTGGTAAGTCTACGCTGCTAAGTTGTTTTAATCGCATGAATGATTTGGCCGGTGATTGCAAAGTCAGTGGCAAAATTTTGGTACATGGACGCAATGTCTACAGCAAGCGAGAAAATGTCTCTAAATTGCGAGCCAGTGTAGGCATGGTATTTCAAAAGCCCAACCCCTTTCCCATGAATATTTACGACAATGTTTCCTACGGACTAAAGTTACAAGGGAGAGTGGTAAGGCGTGAAATGGACGATGCCGTAGAGCAGGCACTCAAAGATGCTGCATTGTGGGATGAAGTTAAAGAACGTTTGTTTGAACCTGCGTCTATTTTGTCCGGCGGACAGCAACAACGTCTTGTCATAGCCAGGGCGTTGGCATTGAAGCCCAGCATATTACTGCTGGATGAGCCGACATCTGCACTTGACCCGTTAACCACGTTGATTATTGAAGAGTTAATGGGTGCGCTAAAAAAACGCTGTACTATCGTGATAGTCACCCACAATATGCAACAGGCGGCTCGCGTTTCAGACTATACTGCGTTTCTACATCAAGGAGAGGTCGTCGAATACAGTGACAGTGATTCACTGTTTACGCTACCTCAGAAAAAGCAAACCGAAGACTACATTACCGGTCGCTACGGTTAAGAAAACCCTATCAGATAGCAGGCATGACTATGCAAAATGTGTCGTTCAATACCCACATCTCCGCCAAGTTCAATACTGAACTGGAGAATTTGCGAAATTCTGTTTTAACCATGGGGGGGGAGGTGGAAAAGCAAATGGTCGATACCCTGCAGGCCATCCGCTTAAACCATCCTGGCCTTGCAGAACAAGTTATTCTCAACGACATCAAGATTAACTCAATGGAAGTGCAGATTGACGAAGAATGCATGCGGATTATTGCTACGAGGCACCCCACGGCTACAGACCTAAGGCTTGTGATGACAGTGGCAAAAGCTACTACCGATATTGAACGCATGGGCGATGAAATAGAGCGGATTGCCAAGTTGGTCACCAAAGATAAGTTACCGGCATCAGAAACCATTATCAGTAGCATGATGCTTATTGGTGATCGCGTCGTCGATATGATGAGAGGGACATTTGACGCATTTGCTCGGCAAGATGACTACGCCGCACTTGAGGTCTATGAAAGAGACAATCGAATCGACAGTGAATACAAGCGTTTGTTAAGTCACATTGCTGATGAAATGCAGCGAAATTCTGAAAATATGCAGGACTGGCTGGAGCTGTTGTGGGCAATGCGCTCGCTGGAACGTATTGGCGATCGCTGCAAAAATGTGTGTGAATACGTCGTTTACCTAGCACGAGGGAAAGACGTGCGGCATTCACCGCTGGAAACAATCCATCAAAAACTTGAGGATTTGCGCTGATTGGAAGCGACAAAGTTTCTTGTTTGGATCCGTTTGGTTATGCGCTATCATCGGCAAATTATGTCCATTAAGTCAGGTTTTAACTGACAGATAAGTAGGAACACATCATCATGGAATTGCTTGAAACCTACGGCATGCTGCTCATCATTATGGCCGCTGTCGTGGGCTTTTTTATGGCCTGGGGTATAGGTGCAAATGACGTTGCCAACGCCATGGGAACCTCTGTCGGTTCCAAAGCACTTACAATTAAACAAGCGATAATAATCGCAATGGTCTTTGAATTTGCCGGTGCCTATCTAGCCGGCGGGGAAGTGACGAAAACCATTCGCAAAGGCATCATAGACGCAGAATTTTTTGTTCCTGTACCCGAGTTACTGGTATTGGGCATGATTTCGGCGCTCTTTGCGGCGGGAACGTGGTTAGCGATTGCGTCTTACAAAGGCTGGCCAGTGTCTACCACGCATTCCATTATTGGTGCGATTATCGGCTTTACTGCAGTGGGCATAAGTGTTGATGCTGTCGCCTGGGTCAAAGTGGGTGGAATCGTCGGAAGCTGGGTTGTAACACCGGCAATATCCGGGCTCATTGCTTATATTATTTTTATGTCTGCCCACAAGCTTATCTTTACCACGGAAAATCCCTTTGAAAAAGCGCGTCGGTACGTACCCATATACATGGCCTTGGCTGGCTTTGTTATGTCTTTGGTGACGATTAAAAAAGGCTTAAAACATGTAGGGCTTGAGTTATCAACGAGCACAGGCTACGCGGTGGCAGTGGGTATTGGCATCGCGGTTGCTCTGGTGGGTAAATACTTTATCGACAGACAGCATTTTTCCTCAGAACATGATGCGGAAGAACAAACCAAAAATGTTGAAAAGGTGTTTGCTGTACTCATGGTTGTGACGGCCTGTTGTATGGCCTTTGCACATGGTTCAAACGATGTGGCTAATGCCATTGGTCCATTGGCTGCGGTAGTGAATGTTGTACAGGCAGGCGGTCAGATCAATGCCAGTGCACCGTTAGCTCCTTGGGTTCTCCCTTTAGGCGGTTTTGGTATAGTGGCTGGATTGGCTCTGTTTGGACACAGGGTAATTAAGACTATAGGTCAAGGCATTACTCACCTCACACCTAGCCGGGGCTTTGCCGCAGAATTGGCGGCAGCCACAACCGTTGTACTTGCGTCTGGTACTGGGTTACCCATTTCAACTACGCAGACGCTCGTTGGCGCTGTACTTGGTGTAGGCTTGGCAAGAGGTATAGCTGCACTGAACTTCTCAATCGTTAAAAAGATTATTGTGTCTTGGGTGATCACGCTTCCCGCTGGTGCAGTACTGTCTTTAATTATATTTTATATACTCAGATTGGCGTTTGGTGTCTGAATACAATGAAGTGGCCTAACTTAAAGCATTTGCACTATTTGGTGACGCTGCATCAGGAGCAGCATTTTCATCGAGCAGCACAGCGTTGTAACATCAGTCAGTCTACGTTGAGCACAGCCATTCAAAACCTTGAAGAGCACTTCGGTTCACAATTATTAGAGCGTGAACACAAAACGTTTGTATTCACGTCACTTGGCTTAGATGTGGTGGCCAGAAGTAAAGTGCTCTTGCAAAATGCAGGTGAACTGGTTGAGTTTGCCCAAAATGCCGGCAGTTGGGACAAAGGTCAGCTGAAGTTAGGTACTATTCCTACCATTGCGCCGTTTTTGTTTCAGCAAATGATTGGCGCGTTTGCCAGTTTCCTGCCCGGCATAACCCTTGAACTTCAAGAAGACACCACCGCTAATTTGCTCGAACAAATGGCTGACGGTAAATTGGATCTATTGGTATTAGCCTTACCTATGGCTACGCCTGGTTGCAAGCAAATGGTGATTGGGCACGATCCGTTTCACTTGGTGGCTCATGAAAAACTCAGCAACAGCATTGCTACGCCGGTAGATCTTAAATCTCTGCCTAAACACAGTATTTTTTTGCTGCAACAAGAACACTGTATGACCGAACATGCTGTTAGTGCCTGTAATTTACAGCACACTGATTTAGTGAGTTCTCTGACCGCCAGTTCACTATATACACTGGTCCAGCTGGCCGACAGTAAGTTGGGTTACACATTCGTGCCTGAGCTCGCCATAAACCAAGGTATTCTCAAACAAACGCAGTTAAATGCCTTTCCTGCTGAGGCGAGAGGGTTCCGTGAAATTGGCATTGTGTGGCGCAGTGGCACCACCCGAATGCAATTATTTAGACGCGTTGCTGAAATTCTCTCCCCGTTAATGCCTATCCCAACTCTGTCTTGAATGTCAGTACCGCACAGTTGAGCTGCGAAATAATTGCATCGGCGGTATTGCCAATGAGCAAGCCAGATATCCCCGTCCTAGCCACGGTGCCCATGACTACTAAATCGGCATTAACGTTATTGGCCAACGCGGCCAGTTCACTGCGTGGATTTCCCTGCACAACATGCACCTTTGGGGTAAGAGTGGGCGCGTAGTTTGCGACCAATTCATCCAGTATTTCTCTTTGCTCCGCGGCTATTACTTGCGCTTCATCTTCAAGGGCGTCTTGGGGGATAACGATAAAACCGTCTCCAAGCAGAGCAGGTGGGTAAACGTCAAACACGCTGACAATATGGCACTGTGCATTTTCTCGTTGCGCTATTTGCAGCCCATGAGCAACTAATTGATGGTTAATCCGTTTTCTGGACTCGGCTTCCTCGGGAGGGTAGTGGTAATTGGCATCTACCGCGACCAAGATGTGTTTGTACTGGTGTGGAAGCTTGTGATGGGTGAGTAAAACAGGACTGGCGCAGGTTTGCACAAGGTGCATATCGTCCGTGCCAAATAGACGATCAAGCAGGTCGTCTGACGCTTGTTTTATCACCAAATCAACGCCACCTTGGGTGGCTTCTTCGATATGAGCTAGTGGGTTGCCAATAGTCACTTGCCCATCGATTGGATAACGTTCATTCCACTCGGCCACTTTTGCATTTAGCCAGGTTCTTGCTTGCTCCTCGATGGATATCTTTGAATCAACATAGTTTGCCGACTCCATAATCATATTGGCATTCGGCGGCAGTGAATCCAGCGCCAGTAAAACATTAAGTTTAGCCTGATAGCGTTCAGCCAGATGTACCGCATGGGAAAGCACATCATCACACCTGTGGGTAGCGGTTAATACGCAAAGTAGATTTTTAAACTCCATCTTTTACCTTTCCGGAACATAGCTTGTGATCTAGGTGTAGCATGACTGAGAAAAAGAATCATCTATTCTGACTGGTTTTGCACTTCATTGTTGATTTAAAACAGGAAAACTTGTTGCTGCATTAATGCGCGCTGTGGTTCTTAATAAAAGGGCACCATGCATTCCCCCTTGCTCTAGGTTGGTGGTGTGAGGGCAATTCGGAAGCAAAGCACGACAGCTACGCAGCTGGTGATATCACAACATCGTCTGACCAAATTCTTTCCCACACTTTGGTTAGCACATTTAAATCCCGTTCTGGCTGCATTTGCATTGCATCAATCGCCATCACCTGATTAGCGTTCTGTTTTGCCACAGCAAATTGAAAGACATACGCCGGTTCAAGCCCCATTCTAAGATCGCTGATGATTATCTTGTTATCTTTTAATTTGACGCCATAAAAGCCCTTAGTAAACCACTGTAAACGCTGCACTGACCACTGTGAACGTAGGGACGTAAGTAAGTTATTCTGGCTGGGATAATAGGGGTTCGTTGAAGGTGGCGCATCATCAAACACGGAATAGTATACCTCGTGATAGCCATCCTCTGTCATGGCTACGCCCCGCCATAATAGTGTGTTAAACGGCGCTGGTGTAGTGAACAGTCGTTGATATTCCACTCCCTGCGCAAGCAATCCTTGCTGTATCTTGTGATCAACATGAATTTTTACGCCGATTGACCACATCAAATAAATACTGCTAAGTACTAGCCCTGCTAGATTCCATCGATGCGAGCGGCGCTTGTTTCTTTTCATGGCCAGTACCCCTATTAATCCAACCAACAGGGGAACCGTGTAAAACGGGTCAATGATAAAGAGCGTTGACCATGTCATTGGCGTTGTCACAAACGGCCAAAATATTTGGGTACCGTAGGCTGTAAAGCTATCGAGCAAAACATGCGTTGCAAAAACAAGGTAAATCATTAGCCACCAGCGCTGTCGCATTTTCTGAGGCTGTTGGTGGATTTTCATCGCCAGCCAGGCAACGAGGGGAGTGAGCAATAACAATACAAACAAAGAATGACTGAACGAGCGGTGATAGGTGAAGTCGGCTACTGCATTGCCCATGGGGATAAAAACATCCAGATCAGGAATGGTGCCACATAGCCCTCCCCACAACATGGCTTTGTGGCCAATCTTCTTACCCAACACGGCTTCGCCAACGGCAGCACCGAGCGCAAATTGGGTTACACTATCCACTTTTATTACGGCCTATTTTCTCTGTTTACTTGTGGGCTTATATACCCCAATTAGCACATTTGAGATCGTTTACGGGTTAAGGCTTGTTAACGGTTAACAGGTTGTCATACCATCTGCAGGCAACCTGCTCCTATGACAGTTAAAGGTAAACCGCCAATGGATGATAAGAGTTTTGTTCGTTACTACCGCCACATATTGATGCCACAAGTCGGTGAGGCGGGACAGCTTGCCATCACACAGGCAAAACTAATGGTGGTAGGCGTAGGAGGGTTAGGCTGCCCCGTAAGTCAGTATCTGGTGGCCTCAGGAGTGGGGAGCTTGATCCTCATTGACCACGATAAAATAGAGCTAAGTAATTTGCAGCGCCAATTTCTATTCAATGAGTCAGACATTGGCAAATACAAGGTGGATGTGGCGGCAGAGCGCCTTAGACAGCAAAACCCTAATGTTCATCTAGATACGCGTGTGGCAGACGTATTGAACGTCGATATTGCGTCCCTAGTTAATCAAGTCGATATTGTGCTTGATTGCACGGATAACATACAAACGCGTTACTTCATCAACCAAGTCTGCGTGCAACAACAAAAAGTGCTGATTTCTGCTTCTGCAGCAGGTATGCACGGACAGCTTGTGAGCTTCAATTTTGCCGATCCCACTTCCCCTTGCTATCGATGCCTGTTCTCTGATAAACCAGAATCTGCTGGGAGTTGTGAAAGCCATGGTGTGCTGAGTCCTGTGCTGGGTATTATGGGGAGCTTACAGGCGACGATGGCATTGCAGATCATTTTGGGGCATACCGCCGTTTTCAATACTTTGCTTATGTATGACGGGCTTTCATTTCAACAGCAGCGGCTGGCAGTGACCAAAAATGAGCATTGTCTCATTTGTAACGGTAAACGTTATTTGAGGTAAAAAAATACCCGCAGCCCAAAGGGCTGCGGGTACATATCTTGCGGTGGTTAAATTATAGGTCTTTCAATAATTCTTTTACCGCTCTCTCTAATTGAGGGTCAACGCCATTTGCGCGATAGGCGGGTGGATTGAATACCTCGATGTCAGGCATCGCTGGCACGCGTTCCATGTTATCGCCAGAGCCTTTAACCCACCAACCACGGAACGGCATGCGTACAAAGGAGCCATCCACCAGACGGTAGCCGCCGGTACTGATAACTGCGCCAAAGGTAGGACGCCCTACCAGCTTGCCCAAGCCAAGGGTTTTGTAGGCGTGAGAGAATATTTCAGCATTCGAATAACTGTTTTCATTACTCATTGCGATTGACGGCTTAGTCCATGAAGACAGCGGCAAACGCTCAGAGAACGGATAGTGGTTTTCGAATTTACTGTGGTCGCCGTTAATGTCGTCGATTGCACCACGCGGGATAGTGTATGCGTGCTGTTTAACATTGAGTACCGCCATCAAATAGTCGGTAGTCCAACCACCACCATTATATCTGACGTCAATCACAATACCGTCTTTACCATAGCCTGCGGCCATTAATTCACGTTCAAAGCGCTCGAAGCTGCTCCAGTTCATACCCCGAATGTGAAGATAACCTAAGCGACCTTTTGAATATTGCTCGGTCAGTCTTCTGCGCTCATCGACCCAGGCATCGTAGAGTTCGTTGCGCAGTGATGTGACTGGCCAGATAACCATTTCCTGGCTTTCGCCGCCACGTTCTATACCGAGTAATACAGGCGTTTTCGCTGTACCAGTAAGGGTTTCATAGAAGTTGATATCGGCAACACCCTGTTGGTTTACCGACGTGATGACATCGCCCACCATGAGTTTGCTATCGACTCTGTCAGCAGGACTTCCTGGTAGTATAGACACTACCTCAAAGCCATTGGCGACAGACTTGCCTTCAATACCCAACAAACCCGTGGTTTGTTTTTGTGTCTGCTTTTGGTTTTCTACACCACGCATGCCCATATGACTGGCATTAATCTGCCCTAGCATATTATTGAAAACGCGTTGGAAGTCTTCATTAGTGGATGCTTTTAGTGCCAGAGGCTTGTATTTGTCACGTAGGGCAGTCCAATCTTGGCCGTGGAAGTTAGGGTCGTAAAAACCCGCATTAATCGCACGCCATGCATCGTCAAATATCTGCTCTAGCTCCTCGGTGTAGTTGATTTTAACTTTTGAGGTCACAGACAGCGCGGTGCTTTTGTCATTTTTGGTAGAAATCTGGTTTAGTTTCCCACCACGACTCAGGACATACACGTGCTTGCCGGATTTTTCCAGACTCAAACCGTATACATTGGCGTCTTTGCCCATTACGGTCTTTTTGTCCTCACCATCCCATTTAATTTTGTAAAGGTTTTGATCAGCGTCGAAGTTTTGTCTGCCAGCGCCTCCTACAACATAGTAAATGTGCTCGCCGTCCTGACTAAACACCATCTGTGTTTCATTAGTAGCAAAGCGGGTAACTTGGGTCAGACGCTCATGAATACCGTCGAAGTCAATGGTGATTGCCATCTCTTCTTCTTTGGCTTCAGTGTCGCCTTCAGCCTGATCTTCTGCTTCGTTTGATTCAGCGTCAGCGTCGTCTTTGTCCTTTTTCTTGTCTTTCTTTTTGTCTTTTTTCTTGTCGTCTTTGCCCAATAGCTCGTCACGGCGCCACTCTTCCTGAGAGCGCTGCCAGTCTTCTTCCGTTAGCCAAACGAACCAGATGTCGGCATCACTGTTGTTGCGTGCTGAACTGAATCCAAGCTTGCTACCGTCTGGGCTCCAGACCGGGTTGTAATCGCCTTTTGGATGCATACTCACATTCACTGGGGCAGAAGAGTTATCTGCAGCGTGAATGAATACCTCATCATTAAAGTCTAAATCAGACAGTGAGTAAGCAAGCCATTTGCTATCGGGTGACCATGATACAGACCCTGGCGTGTCCCATCCGTCCAGCAAAGTGACCTGATCAGACAATACCCCTTCGCCGTCAATGCTGGCCGTCAGTAGTTTGCCTCTGCCTTGTAGATACGCGATTTTTTCACCGTCAGGTGACACAACAGGATTGCGCTCTTCTTCGGCGGAATCTGTAAGGCGGGTAACCGTGTGCTTCATGGATGTGAATAGGTTAGCGTCGTTTTCGTCAGCCGATTTCACCATGAAAAGGTCGTTTTGAGCATGGCGATCAGAAACAAATAACAGGGTATCGTCATTTAACCAAACGACGTCTCTGTCTCTTGCTGCACCTTGTGTTAAGCGCACACTGCGCTTGTCTTCTTTATCATTTCGCGTCACGTAAATATCGCCGCGATGTGCATAAGCGGTGAGTTTACCGTCAGGGGAAACCGCGTACTCTTCAAGCTTGTTTGTAACGGTTTTGGTCACTTCTGGGTCAAATCTGAAGTCAGCTTTGATGTCGATATTGATTGCCTGCTTTTGCTGACCTTCTGACGTGAGCTGATATACTTTATCTGCCGCCTGATAGACAAGTATCCCTTCTCTGGATACGCTGAAGTGGTCTACGCCAAATGCTTTTTCATCGGTTATTTGCGAGAATTTTGCCTTGAGGCGGCGGTTCAATGATGCCTTGTGCACATTGTACTTGCCAGAGCGAGATGACAAGAAATAGAGGGTGTCGTTGTCTACCCATTTAGGCAGGAAGTCGTTACCTTCAAAGTCGGTAATCTGTGTGTATTTGCCACTTTCTTTGTCAAAAATCCAAATGTCGCGATTAGCCGGGCCACGGTAAGCTTCGCGAGCAATACGGTTTGTACCCCGTACAAATGCCACTTTTTTTCCATCCGGAGAGACGACAGCATCAAAACCTAGCGCATCCATAAAACGGGTTTCTGTTTGCTTGCCCGCAGTATTAACGGCATAAATCTCACTTTCTCTTTCAACCTGAGCGTAGGTGCGTCGGCTGTTAAACAATACATCACCACTAGCAGTAATGCTGGTTACAGCGTCAAACGACGAATGAAAAGTAAGGCGTTCTGGCCGTCCACCGTCTTTGGGGATAAGGAACACATCAGCATTACCAAACCGGTCACTGCTGAACGCGATCTGTGATCCATCCTGAGTCCAGGCTGGGCGATAGTCATACCCTTCGTGGATAGTCAGCCTGTTAGGCTTACCGCCTTTGGCATCAACGGTCCAGATATCACCTTGATAATTGAACGCGATAGTGTCGCCGTTTGGACTGATCTCCGGGTGAAAGACAAGAGGCTGTGCGGCAGCGCCAGCCGAGAATAGGGCAAAAAGCAAACTTGATATTGGCTTCATGGACATCCTTTTAGTTAGATTTTATTGTTTTGTTATTCTGCTCGTGCAAGCAAAAAGATCTAATCAGAATATCGCCAAACAAGAATTTCTGAAGTAAATAGAGGTTACTTGCCCAACTAATGAGACGACTGACCAAATTATATGGTTTAGGGCATACGCTTGGCGCTGACAACCCACCTGAGATGAGTATTAGGCATAAGACCGTTAAAGGGATAGCAGGTGATCAGCGTCAATGTGCCCTGCGATGTATTCTGAATGACAGAAACGTTGCTTTCATCGACGATGCGGGTAGACACAACATTATAATAAGACACACCCTCTGTGGTCTGCGCGGCGATGACATCATTGACCTGTACGCTGGCCAATACAGAGAAATGTGTGTCTCTGTGCCCGGTGATCACACTATTGCCTTGTTCCCCCGGAAGAGGGGTGCTTTGCAGGTGGCCTGGTGCAAACGCCAGAGTTCTGCCTGTTGCACCTGAAAGCACGTACAGGCGCTCTCCGTTGATGTCCAGTGTTGCAACAGGAAACGTGTCAGCCCATGCCCATGGTGGTGTCTGTTGACCATTTTGCAGCGTGTGTTGCCAAGCGTCTTTTATCAGGTATTGTGCCAGCACGGCTTTGGCGTGTATGTAGCCACTTGAGCCAAAAAAGTACAGGCTCATGGCCAAACAACACACGATGATTTTATGGCCCCATAACATATCACTCAGACGTATTATCAGGGGTTTTTGATAGCGAAAAGTCGACATAACGCCAATCCCATTAAACTGATTGCGATGAGTAGATGCAGCAACGCAGGTGTAGCCGTTTGTGGTAAATGTCCTAGTAGCTGCCCTTTGGGTGTAAGGTTGTGAATGCGCCTGTCTGTGCTTGTGCCGAGAGCCGATGGCGTCACATCAACAGCGACTAAGCTTGTCATAGAACTCACCAGATGATGTGCCATGGCAACCTCAAGGATTTGCTGGTCAATTTCTGACGCCTCCATCCCTTTGTATTTATTGCGTGACAATTGCGCGATTTTTCGCCTAGCCCACAGTGTGTCCAGGCCTGATTGCATCGCCCCTTTTTGCAAGGGCAGACTTTGCTGCCACATGTCTTCAGCTAAATAACCTGTTGCATTGAGAGACGTGACTGGCTCTGATGTTTTGTAGCTAATCATTAATGGCTGACCTTTATATAGGTCGGGCAGGTTCTTGGGATAACTTTCAACGGGGTCAGAAAACGCAACATTAATATCACGCAGGATGGGATACGCCAGATTCTCGAACAGTGCTTGCATGGAATTTGCCACGTCTAACTGGGTATTTATAAAGGTGTAGGTACCTTTTCCCATATTGGCGGCTTCTGTCATAAAATAGCTATTTGGCGCTGATCCAATGCCCACGGTAAACAGGCGAGTTTGCTTGATGTTGTTATGAATGTAGTTAAAAAGCTCAGCTTCATTGCCTATTGCACCATCAGTGATAAAAATGACTTGCCGCAACCTTTCACTATTTTCATGTTGTCGGCCTAAGGCCAATTCGAGGGCCGAGCGTATTTCTGAGCCTCCGTCTGCGGTAAGAGATGCAATAAATGTGTTAGCTTCCCGTCTGTTTGCCGCAGAATTTTGCTGGGATTCTGACCACAATGCGCGTGCGTGTGCATTAAATTGAATAATGTTAAAGGTGTCATTGCTGGAGAGCTTGTTAACGGCAAAAGTTAGGGCTTGTTTTGCCTGCAGTATTGACTCACCGTGCATCGAACCCGATGTGTCTACTACAAAGATCATCTCTTTTGCGATAGCAGATACCCTATTTTCAGCAGTGGGGGGCATAAGCATTATCATGCCGTATTGACCTTGTTCAGTCTTTTGCACAAAATGCGCAGCTATGGGGTGTTGATTGTCTTGGGGCTGCCAGGAAAGCGTAAAGTCAGCGTTGGCCATCATCGCCTGTTCAAGCCCTATTTGATATTGGTTAGGTCTGACTTCTGTCTGTGTTATAGGGTGATGGCGACTGGTAATGCTTGCCACAGGAAATCCTGGATTAAGGGCAACATTAATGGCAACTTTGTTGTTAGTAGGCGTAGGTTGGGTATAGATAGGCTGCGGGATAGCCCAGCCATGTTCATTGACTTCAACCTGTTGTTCCGTGTTGTGCTGTGAAGGCAGATATCGCGTGGTAATTGTGGTCGGAAAGGTCAGGCTGAATGTATTGTCTTCGAAGTGTACTGCTTGTTGATATTCAATCACGACTTTAACCGACTCGCCAGGGCCAATGTTCGCGACAGTGTTAGTAAAAAGGTTAGGCCGAGATTGTGAAACCAGACTGGCTTTTTTACCTGAGAGTCTAGCCTCTTCGTAGAGGGATTTCGCTGTTTCTTTCGGTTTTATTATCCCTTCTATTACCCGTTCACCGATAACCATTTTCATGTGATCGACGGCCGCATTCTCCGGCAAGGGAAACACGTAAACACCGTTTACCCACTCACTACTGGGATTAGTAAACTCTTGTGAAACCACTGCGCGAGAAATCAAGCCTGTGACAGTAAAATCTACCTGAGTGTGCAGCAGCGGTGACAAGAGATAACCACTGTCACCGGCCTCTTTAACAAAAAAGCTGCCTTGCTCAACATCATGGTAATGACTGACACGTTTTGGGGGTGGGGCATGCGTGGAGGCCTCATATGACAGGTCGATTTTAAGATGTGAGTGAGATGCCTGAGCGTCGCTGCTTAGCAGTAAAGGCGAACCGAAACGGAACGCCCCTGCCAATGCTAATAGCGACAACACGACAATAACACGTGTGCGCTTGGTCATGCCTTCAATCCTCAGTGATTTGATGCAGTCATGGCTTTCTGACCTTGCGCTACATGCACCAGTACCCTGCGGTCAAAAAAGTGATCTTCATGATTCTGTTGCGCTGAAACTGGATCGGATTCGCCGAAAGAAGTGGTGATAACTTGTTTCGGGTCAACGCCCTGAGAGAGAAGGTATTGTTTAACACTCAAGGCGCGTTGTTCAGAAAGTCCCTGATTGTAGGAATCATCACCCCGGCTATCAGCGTAGCCAGACAATGTGACCACCAGTTCCGGGTTGGTTTTCAGTCCATTCGCTACCAAGCTGAGTTGTGGTTTAAAGTGAGACTCTATGGTTGAAGAAGCCGTGCGAAAAAGCACATGCGAGGCGATCTCTTGCATGACTTTTTCTACTTGCTGGTCAAGGCTTACCCGCTGTATCGCGTTATCCGCTAGCGCTTTCTCATAACGCGATTGCAATGAAGCCAGTTCCTGATGCTGCTGCGCCATTGCGTCCTTTTGCTGGGCCAATGCATTCTGACTGTTTTTTAATGCCTTGGTATCATTTACATCATCGGCGATCAATAAGCCAAAAATACCGCCCACCATGGCGCCAACTGGTCCGCCTACTGCGGCACCCACAGTGGCGCCAGAGCCAAAACCAATGAGTTCATTGGTTTTAGCATCACTCACGTCTTTTTCAGTGGGCTTGGCTAGGGCGTTAGTCGACAGAGAGAGTGCCAATGCGGAAAGTGAAAATATAAGTTGTTTTTTCATGGTAGTTCTCCAATACGAGTTTAGGTTTGCTTGACACGTATTAAAGCGCTGGTTTGTGGCTGTTTTTGCAGCAAAAAATGGCAATCTGGCGAGCAAATGTGGCGAAAAAATGGAAATTGACACTTTTGCGTTAAAAGCACTATGGGGTTAACTTTTTTGCGATATAGTGACGGCAAGTAAGTTTTTTAACGCTGTAACTGTTTTATGTCTAAACGCATTGCGATTGTGGAAGATGACCCCGCTATAAGAGACAACTATGCCTCGGCGCTGCAAAAGCAGGGCTATGATGTGGTAACTTATAGTACCCGAACCCAAGCAGAAAGTGCCTTTAAACAGCGCCTACCTGATCTTGCCGTGATAGACATTGGTTTACACGATGAGATAGATGGAGGATTTGCGTTGTGTCAGCAGCTTCGTTCGCTATCAAACACACTACCCATTATATTTTTTACTGCCAGAGACAATGATTACGACACCATTTGTGGGCTACGGATGGGGGCGGATGACTATCTGACCAAGGACATCAGTTTGCCTCACCTGTTAGCGCGCATTGCCGCATTGTTCAGGCGAACCGCATTGCTCAATCAACCGCAAAGTCCACAGGATTTAATCCACACTGGCGATCTTAAGATGGATGCAAACAGAATGACGGTAAGCTGGAAAGAAGCGCCAATTGATCTCACAGTGACAGAATTTTGGATGCTGCACGCCATTGCAAAATATGCGGGCCATGTGAAAAGTCGCCAGCAACTGATGGACGAATCAAAAATGGTAGTGGACGACACTACCATTACCTCACATATTAAACGCATTCGTAAAAAGTTTGTTGAGACAGATGCACAATTTGACCGCATTGAAACCGTGTACGGCATGGGCTATCGCTGGAAGTCGAGTTAATGCCAAACGTTCGTTTCAGCATCCGCCTTAAATTATTGGTATTGTCTCTATTTCTGTTTGCCATTCCCTGGCTGGGATACAAATATGTGTGGGAGCTGGAAACCTACCTTCGGATTGGTCAGGAACAAACGATGGAGGGTACTGCCCGGGCAGTCGCAACGGCTTTGCATGAAAGACCTACCTTGTTCGATAGCCAGTCATCCTATTTACAAGACGTCAGGCCCGGTACCGATTTGTATGCGCATAAGATTGTCGACCCCATCCAGCTAGACGGACGTTTGGATGATTGGGCAGACTATCAGTCTTTAAGCTTGCAGTACGGCGAGCGCCATCTCGTCGAACAAAATACGCCCTATTCGCCGGACAGCCTACAATTTCAGCATATGGTAGGGCAGTACAACCAGTTTCTCTATGCCAAGTTTGAGGTGCTGGATGATGTACTGGTTTTCAGGCCTTCCACCAGCCTAAGGGTCGATCGCAACGATCATTTAGTCATCGCTATTACAGACCCATCCGGTGACTTTAAGCGTTATATAGTGGCACCACAAACGTCGGGCTGGGTGAACGCATTTCGCCTGGACGACAATCCTGATTCATATCGGCCACTGGCACCAGAGACGGCAATACAGGGACACTGGCTGCAAACCGCCACTGGGTACAATTTAGAGCTGCGCTTTCCGCTTCAAATAATGTCCAGCAAAATAGCGTTTGCCATTGTGGATGTTGATGATCCAGTGAGTCGGCAAAAAAAATACACTATTGGTACAGCCAACCCTAATCAATCCGATGCGTTAGGCACAGTATTGGTGCCATCACCAGAAATTGAAAAAATTCTGAAAGGCTTGAAGTATTCTAACGCACGAGTATGGGTGGTTGATAAACACAGACGCGTACTAGCTCGCTCCGGGAGTATACAGGACGCGACTGGTATTAGGACCAGCCCAGTGCGAAGCGATGCTTCCTCCTGGTGGCGTCACGTAGAAGAAGCCTGGTTGTTCCCGCTGTATTACCAAATCCTCACTAAACCGCCCGCAGATTTTGTGGATGCCCTCGAGAATGCCTTCGCACTGGAGGAGCTCGAACTCGACAACGCGCTTAGTGGTACGGCAAGTTCACAATGGCGACTTTCGCCTGACAATAAAGCGGTAGTGTTATCCGCCGCGCATCCAATTTTTATCGACGAACAGGTAATGGGAGCCGTAGTCGTTGAGCAAACTACCCACGGCATCAGAACGCTTCGGAACCAAGCGCTTGAACAACTATTCCACGTGATCCTTGCTGTCGTTGTACTCGGCACTGCGGCGTTGTTTTTGTTTGCCACTCGCATTTCTTTTCGCATCCGTAAGCTACGCAATGAAACGGAATCCGCCATCGACGATAGTGGCAAAATTCTGGCCAATATACCTCGTTCAAAAACCAAGGATGAGATTGGTGACCTTTCCAGAACCTTCTACAGTGTGCTGGATAAGTTACAGCAATATAACCATTACCTTGAAAATATGAGTTCGCGGTTATCGCACGAGCTGCGCACGCCTGTAGCGATTGTGAAGTCATCGCTTGAGAACTTAGCCATGGAAACACAGGGCGAGAATAACGAAGCAGAAAAACAGGCTTATATTGAGCGGGCACAATTGGGTATACACCGACTGAGTAAAATTCTGAGTAATATGAGTGAAGCCACGCGCCTCGAACAGGCTATGCAAACCTCTGAACGGGAGCGCTTCAATTTGGCTGAAGTGGTATCCGGGTGTGTAGAGGGGTACGGCATTGCTTATCCATCACACCGTTTTTTGCTTGCTGACCAGACGAGTGAAAGCGCACTAGACGGTTCCCCCGAATTGTTGGCGCAAATGCTCGATAAAATCATAGCCAATGCCGTTGAATTTAGCCCTGTCGAGTCGACGGTTCAACTGTCTTTGTCGCAAGTTTCCAGTCACCTTCAACTGGTTGTTTCTAATCTAGGACCCTTGTTGCCCGAGAATATGCAGGACCAGCTCTTGGATTCGATGGTATCGGTAAGGGAAGACAAGCAAGAAGCGTCAGCGCATCTCGGGCTGGGCTTGTACATTGCAAAAATGGTTGCTGAATACCACAGAGCCAGAATTACTATTCAAAACCGAACCGATAATTTGGGTGTTGATGTTATTGTTGTGTTTAAACAGTAACCTCTTCATCATCTGGATACTAATATCCCTTTCCAATGTTATTCAGAACAGCACCGCTCATTCTATTACACTGACCATTTATGCTCTTACTGTGATATTGCCATTGTATAGTTCGGTATAGAACCTATATTTTTTCAGCGTAAGCCAAATATTTAAGGTGTAAACATCTCATGCCAGAATCGGCTAAAAAGTGGCCGAAAGAGCATTTAAAAAAGTAATACATTTTGTGCTCTGCTCGTATCAATAAAAGTAAAATCAATTAGGATAACTCTATGACCAAGTTCCAAACCTTTGCTGTTATCGCTCTAAGCTGTTCGACCTTTACTGCAATTGCCGGTAATGCCAAGTCCAGTGATAACGACGTGCCTGATATTAGCGAAGCGACCTATAGCTCGCAAAAGGTGTTAAAAAAGACAATTGAGCGAATGTCAGCAACCATTGATGCCCCCAATGAGGAAAGGGTAGGTCCGCCCGATATCAGCGAAGCGGCTTTCAGTAAAGTCGGTATGAAAAAGGGCACAATTTTCAGCCAGTCCTCACAAATAGAAACTAATAAGGTGACGGCATCGGAGACACCCGATAAAAGTGAGTCGGCTTTTAGTGGTTAAAAATTAAACTTGGGCATCAAAATGGCAGACTGATTCTCGAGGCACAAGCACGGGTTCAAAAGACTTGCGTATTGTGCCGAGTGACTTTTTGTATACGTTCTCCATGATCATACGTGCTGCCATTTTACCCATATCTGTGATCGGGTTTTCTATAGTGGTTAAGCGTGGGTAAGTGTATTGTGAAAACAATACGTTGTCGAAACCAATAATAGACAGGTCTTCTGGTAACGATAAGCCGTATTCTCTTGCGGTTGCCATCACACCCGTGGCCATTTCATCGTTACCACAAACAACCGCACTGAAATTCAAGCCACTTTTATGAAAATGCTTAAATCCATTTTGGCCACCAGATTGGAGATAGTCCCCACTGAAGATACGCGCTTCTTCTACTGGGATATTTGCTTCCATTAGTGCTCTTCTATGACCTGCTAGGCGTTGCATTGCATCTTTTTTATGTTCAGGTCCAGCAATATAAACAATATCCCGATGCCCATATTGCAACATCGTTTTCGTCGCTAAGTATCCACCAAGTTCATTGTTCAAGCTTATGCAATGGTCACTTATTTGAGGAATTTGGCGATTGAGAATAACGACAGGTACTTTCCCACGACTCAATTCAATGAGGTACTCATCGGAAAGACTTTCAACGTGCAGAATCAAAGCATCGCAGTTCCGACTGATCAGAAATTCAATACCTTCTTTTTCGTGTAAGGCATCATTTTCACTTGAGGTCACAACAATGTGTTTTTCAAATTGGCGACATTCTGTATCGATTGCTCCCATCATTCTGGTAAAAAAAGAGCTTTTTAGTTCGCTGACCAGTACCCCAATGCAATCAGAGCGATTCGACGCAAGAGACTTTGCTGCAGAATTAGGCGTATAGTTAAGCTGCTTCATTGCACGCTCAACTTTGTCTTTTGTGGTTTTCCTAACTGCATTGCTATCGTTTATTACACGAGAGACGGTTGCCAAAGAAACTCCAGCCAGTTTGGACACTTCGTATATTGTTGCCATAAATTACTTAGTTAACGTCGACACTCTCTTATATCACATCGACCTAAATCAAAACCACTCTTTCACTAATTGTTATGATAGGACGTCATTTTTTTAACGTTTTCTATTGTGATACTTTTTAAGTTTATGGCATGAAATGTTCTCGACGAGAAATTAAATCTGCGGTCATCTTCGATTGCATTTGACTATCGATAGGGTAGGCCAGCATTACACATGCACCAATAACTGCAAACAATGAAGGAATAAAACTCATCAATAGAAGCATTCCGGGTACCGCGTGTGTTGTTGTAACGGGGTCCATGCCATTGTATCCATACGATGCCAATACTACTAACACTAACGCCCCTGCAAAGCCACCCCCCGTTTTTTGCACAAAGGTTCCTGCTGAATACACGAGACCAGTAGCGCGTCGTCCAGTCTTCCATTCAGAGTAGTCAGCAGCGTCGCCTAGCATGGAAAAGAAAAGGGTAGGCATCATCGCAGCAAAAAACTCAGCAGCACACCCCAGAATGAAGAGTAAACCGATTTGATCAGCACCGACCCAATATAATGCAGAAGTTAATATTGCGCTTGCTAACAAAGCAATGATAAAAACATATTTTCGTCCCCAAAGCTTGACGAAAAACTCAGTGCATAAGGCACCGACAACAGAAACGACTAACAGCGCAACAAAATATTTTCCCGCAAGCAGCTCATCACCGATAAAATATTTGAAATAATAAGCAATTACGCCGTATTTAATACCGTTAAACATCATGGTCAAGAAACCCATTGCGAGCAAAATTAACCAAGGTTTATTCATCAACAAATCCACCATGTCTTGTTGTGCTCGTGAGCGTTGCTCATCAGGTTGATGCAACAACTTTTTGATAACCCAGGTGGTGCTAATTCCTACCGCTATTAGGAAACCAAAAGTTGGCAAGCTGCGGTAATAGAAAAATAGCGTAATTGCCAATAAAGGAAGCAAGATAAAAGGCAGTTGTTTGCATAAGTCAGTAATTTCGCGAGACAGAGGCAGGGAGCTCGAGCTAACGCAATTCACACGTTCTTTAGTGCCTACTACAGTCACTAACATCAAAAACATTAATATGCCAGAGAATACATACATACTGTATTGATAACCTTGGGCGTCATTACCGTTGCCAAAGTAGGCAACCATATCTGGCAGAAAACCCATTACAAAAAGACCGCCAAGAAATGCTCCGGCAAAACGAAAACCAGAGAGTGATGTCCGCTCAACATCTGAGCTAGTCATAACACCCATCAATGCAGAATAAGGAACGTTATTGAACGTGTATGCCAACGTTAAACCAATGTACGTGACATAAGCATAAATGAGTTTGTCTTGCTCTGACCAGTCTGGTGTGGTGAAACACAACACCATAAATAAGCCGAGAAATGGTGTTGAAATGAATATCCATGGTCTAAATTTACCCCAGCGGCTGTTAGTGCGATCGGCAATCATTCCCATAATAATATCGGTAATCCCATCAGACAGGCGCACAACCAAAAACAATAATGCGGCAGCACTTGCAGAGATCCCGAAAGTATCGGTATAAAACACAGCTAGATAAGCTAAAGCGCCGCGCCAAACCAAATTGGCTGCGGCATCACCAAGTGCATAAGATACCTTCTCTTGCAGTGTTAATTGTGGTTTTTGCATACTAAGCGTCCTTAGGTTTATGCTTCGCTGGCAAGATTTCGCTTTGCAATTAATCTTTTATAGGCGTGTGCACTGGCTTTAAATGTGCGTTTTTGAGTAGCGTAGTCTACATATATCAATCCAAATCGCTTCAAGTACCCCTCTGCCCATTCAAAGTTGTCCATTAAACTCCACGCAAAATAGCCTTGTATGTCGACGCCGCTTTCCGCAGCTTCATGTAGTGCCTGCAAATGAGCTTGAAAGTATTCAATCCTATCTGAATCCTGTACTTTTCCATTCACCATCTTATCGTTCATTGCTGCTCCATTTTCAGTAATAAAAACCGGAGGTAATGGATAGCGTTCATGTAATGTTTTTAGAAGCTCTGTTAAGGCTTTAGGATAAATTTCCCAACCAATATCGGTTTTTGGTGATAAATGAGGGTGCTCGACATATAACTCGCTAGGATCTTTTGCCGCAGAATAAGTTAGCCGCGTATAAAAGTTTACACCTAGGAAGTCTAATGGCTGTTGCATGATATCAAAATCACCCTGTTCAATTGGTGGGCGGTATTCTTCGGCCAACTCGTCAATAACGCTGGGATAGCAGCCATCAAACAGAGGCTTGATATACCATTGATTAATGTAATCATCGGCATTGTTCGCAGCCTGTATGTCAGAAAGCCCATTTGTTTTGGGATAGCAAGGCGTGAAATTCAGTACAATACCGGCTTTTGCTTTCTTTGCATGCTTGCGGATAGCTTTCAAACCAAGACCATGAGCAAGTAAAATATGATGTGCTGCAGTGCGTCCATTAAGTCTGCCTGTTTTACCCGGCGCGTGAACCCCTATCTCATAGCCCAAATAGGCAGAACAATAGGGCTCATTAAACGTCGCGTACGAAGCAACTGTGTCACCTAATCGTGCGGTCACTTTGTCTACGTACTTTTCATATTCATAGACAGTTTGGCGATTAAGCCAGCCTCCTTTGTCTTCAAGATGCTGCGGCAAGTCCCAATGATAAAGAGTAACAAAAGCGCTTATTCCCTCAGCACTGAGAGCCGCAATTAGCGCCTCATAGAATGCGATCCCCGACTCATTCAGCTCGTTATTTTTTGTGATGACTCTTGGCCAAGAAATTGAAAAACGATAAGCGTCCACACCTAACTCAACCAAAAGCTTTACATCTTCCCGAAAGCGCTTCACATGCTCGCAAGCAACCAAGCCATTGCTGTTATCAGCAACTTTTCCAGGTGTCTCGCAAAAGGCGTCCCAAATTGACGCTAAACGTTGATCTGCACTCCCCTCAATCTGAAATGAAGACGTAGCCACACCGAAAATAAATGAGGGGCTCATCAAGGGAGACTGAGAAGGGAGTTGCAAGTCTAGGTTCATTGGTTTCGCCCATTTTGGAAATACAGAATGCACAATGCGCATAGCTAAGGTTAGAACTCGTTTATTTATAGCATATGTAAAGTCAAAATGTAAGCGCTTTCATGGTAACTAAGTGCTTAATTGACTCTGGCTTTTATTTAAATTTCGGTCAGTTTAATAAAACAGTGCAAAGATTAAGTTGAATGAGGCAGTGCCTAAGGTGTTACCTACCTTACATACTTTTTATTAGTGCGTGCTGTGGACTCCGCAGTTGTGGCAGTCAGCAACCGCTGTCTATTTTAAAAAAGGCAAGGTGTCCAATGTAACTTTATCGCTTAACTTAAGCACGTATACAGGCCCGATTGCTATTTGTTGTTGCGCTGCGGCAAGTTGAAAGCTGATCTGTGCTTCATAACTAGCGTAGTCAGTGTGTGCTTTACCGGCAAAAGTGTAGGATGACCAATCTGGCGCTACGGTGAATGACTGGGCAAAACTTTGAGTATATGGATGCTCGCTGAGTTGAAGCCCAACTTGTCGAACTGCACCGCCGACGTCACTCAGCAAACGTGCGAAGAACAGCACATAAATGACTTCTCCCTTTTTTATTTCACCACCAATAGGTAAATATGCTCCTGCATCGTAAGCATGTTGGCCAGCTTGACTGACGGTGATTTCGTATGCTGTACCACCTATTGCATCACTGTTAGCATTTACCCTTCCCGTTGCAATTTTGCCATAGTGATTAAGTCTATCTGCATAGGGAGCGGCAATTAATTTCGCCTCTTCAGGCATTGCCGCAATTAACTTGGCAAATACAATATCGATTTCCCTAGTCTTGTCTTGTGCAACACTGCTTATGGAAAATAAAGTGAAGCAAAAAAGCATGGCGGCTGAGCCAATTGTACGAAACAACGTTGCTGCAAAAGGGATTCGTAGATTCATTGCATAATTCAAACGGAAAATGCCAGAAAACATATTACTCTCCCATCTTGTTACGTGGCCATGACTCGCTAGCGCAGTGCCTAGAAATGAAATCAGCATGGGTCGGCAAACTTTCAGCACAGTGAGCAATGACTTGCTGCATTTTGGTCAAATGTTGATGTAAGCGTTCAGCTTCGCGCGACTCAGCTAATGGGTGGTGACCGGTAGCATGTGCGTTTTGACCTTCCATCACGGCTAGCCAACTGGGAATGCCAAATAATTCCTCGTTATCTCTGAAAATGTGTCCACCGGTTATGTATAAATCTAATTTATTTTGCAGTTCATCAGGGATGGGCATATTACGACATTGAATCCAAAAATCTGAATCAGTACGTTGATTTACCTTATAGTGCAAGATTAAAAAGTCTCGCACACGCTCGTATTCCCACGCAGTGATTTTGTTGTAGCGCTCTACTAAACTCTGGCTAAAGCGTTTGTCAGGAAACAAACTCAACAGCTTGGTGATCCCGGTTTGAATCAAATGAATACTGGTACTCTCTAATGGCTCCAAAAATCCACTGGACAAGCCAATAGCAACACAGTTTTTATGCCAAAATGCTTTACGCCGCCCTGTTTTGAAACGCAGCGGTTTTGGATCTGCAATTGGCTTTCCATCAAGGTTCTTAAGTAAGATGTTGGTTGCTTCATTGTCAGTCATATATTTACTGCAATACACATGACCATTTCCAGTTCTATGCTGAAGAGGGATACGCCATTGCCAACCTGCGGTATGAGCAGTCGCTCGTGTATAGGGAATTGGCGGGCCATTTGATTCACATGGCACAGCAACGGCGCGATCACATGGCAGCCAGTGCGACCAGTCTTCATACCCTGTTTGCAATGCTTCTTCTATCAGTAATCCCCGAAAACCAGTGCAATCAATAAATAAGTCACCGTGGATTACTTGACCAGAGGCTAAAGTAACAGATTCAATAGAGCCATCCGTTTGGCTTAGTGCGACAGAATCAACTTTTCCTTCGATTCGCTGTACTTCGCGTTTTTCAGCGAATTCACGTAAAAATTTTGCATACAAACCCGCATCAAATTGAAAGGCATAGGCCATCTGTGCTAACGGCGAATTTGGGATATTTTGGGGGCGCGAAAAACGCCCGCGTTTGGCCGCGGCAATTGCCAATGAAAAGCTACTTAGTGGCCTGTCATAACCTGCGTCTCTGAGCTTAAGCCAGTAGTGATGAAAAGGTATGTTGTCAGCCATTGGTGATCCATACACCCCAAATGGGTGGATATATTTTTCTCCTATGTTCCCCCAATTGACAAACTCTATGCCAAGTTTAAACGTTCCTTTTGTCGCACGTACAAACGCGTTTTCGTCGATGCCTAATACTTCATTAAAGGTTCGAATTGCAGGAATAGTTGCTTCTCCCACGCCTACAGTACCTATTTCGTCAGACTCAACAAGGCGGATCCGACGTCCTTTTTTATAGAAGCTCTTTGCTAGTGCAGCTGCCGTCATCCAACCTGCTGTGCCGCCTCCTACAATGACAATCTCTCTGACTTGTTCATCGGTCATGAAAGCTCAACTCCTATTTCGCGCCACAGTAGCGCTGTAAAAACATATAGTGAGATGGCATGTCACTGCACATTCTCTGGATAGACGCACCAAACTTTTCGCAAGCAACCAAACTGTCATTAATTGAGCGTTGCCCGACATCCAATAAACGATCATATTGCATAGGCCATAGCCCTAAACCCAAAAAGAGTGACAACCATGTTTTCTCCGAGAACGTTTCCCGCTCATAAAAGGGCAGGCGCCCTGTGTGCTTGAAAAGTGTCATTTTGTGTGTCAGCGAGTCTGGCCATTCAGTCGATTGTTGTTGTTGCCAAAAGGGGAGGTTACTTAGCGAATCATGCTTCGCTAATAGTGCGAAATAGGCGCAATGATAGTCCAAAATTCTGGCGTACTCTTCCTCGCATAAATGGTTATATTCATCACGGCTGGGGCACTCAGCATTGCGGTTTAGCGTGTTATCTGGCAACAGGTCAACCAATCGCAATACGGCAGATTGTACAAGATGAAAGTTACTCACTGCATTGCGCCCAAGTTCCCCCGCGGCTGAACCCATTGCAACGCAATTTGCGCTCCAGAATGTATTGATCTGTCTGGGTTTGTGTTGCTGATGCGTTGCACTTTTGCTTTCCTCCTTACCAAGATTCAATATACCTAGCACTTTTTCATGAGTAAGGTAGTCGCCACTGTAGTGATACTCACATACGCCACGGTCTTGCAGTGGAAAGCTACGCCAATAGCCAGCGCTATGAGGTTTAATCTGAGTCGTAGCGCGAGGGTCATGTGGCCGCTGGGTTGAAAATTGAACACTATGATCGCAGGGGAGAAGAGTATCAAAGTGTTGATAATTGATTCCCAATGCTTGGTGAATAAGGCGACCATCAGCAGAGCAATCAATAAAAAGATCTGCACTGAAGGTTTGGTTTTTGTTTATCGTTATAGATTGAATAAACTGAGACGTGTCTTCTTCAATATTAGGATAAGAAAGCTGAGTAGCTGTTATAGAACCTTCAACATGTTTTACTCCCAACTTATAGGCAAAGTCTTGCATGCCGGCTGCATAGCGCTTTGTATCTACATGTAAAGCATAAGAAAAGGGTACATCGAGCTCATCACAAGAGGGAATGCCAAACTTGCCTTGTTGTGCAGCCATAGCGGGCAAGGAAAAGCGATTTAAGTCAATTGCTACACCCGCTAAGTGTGCTTTGGTCACATGATGCTGAAAGGCAATATTGTCAAAAGCAGCCCCATAGGGACTCATCGCATGAAAGAAACTGTTTCTTGCTAGGTGTTTGTCATTCTGATAAGCAGTATCGATGGGCGTATATTCAGTGGCTAATTTATATGTTCCTTTTGTCACCGCAACAAGTTGGCGTTCATTGAGGCCAAGTATGCGATGAAAATAGTTGATTGCTGGTAATGTCGATTCACCAATAGAGTCTGGTACTGCGTTTGGGTCTGTAATGACCACTATATCTGTAGGCGCTTTCTGAAGTTTTCTTGCCAGACAGGCTGCGATCGTCCATGCGTGTAGACCATTTCCTACAATAGCAATCGTATTTAGTGGCAAGTTGGTTTGCATTTATTTTCAACCTCCATACAAACTAAAACTTGCGCGTGGCGGTGGAGTCCGCCAACTCTTGGCTAAAGCACAATGTTGAGCAATGCTATCTGCGTGACTTGGCATTTGATGTACCGCCGAATTGATGTCTGATTCAATATCATCAAGCTGCTTCACAATGTGTTCTGTTGGAATGGTGTCAAGTTGCCAGTCGTAATGTGTGGGTATAATACCTTGACCGAAATACACCGCTAACCAACTTGCTTTGAGAAACAGACCTTCGCTGTATTGCACTACGCGACCGCGCTCTTTAAACAATTTTATTTTGTGGTCTAGCCCCGCTGGTAAAGGCATCGTGCGGACATAATTCCAAAATGCGCTGTCGCTTCGCTGTGTGGCGTGATAATGCAGAACAAGAAAATCTCGTAAACGCTCAAATTCTAATTGCATCATTCGGTTGTATTCATTCACTCGAATTTCATCGCAATTTCTATCTGGAAAAAAGTCGAGGAGTTTCATAATACCCAGTTGTATAAGATGAATACTTGTGCTTTCCAAGGGTTCTAAAAAACCTGCAGATAAACCAATAGCAACACAGTTCTTGGACCAGGCTTTTTTTCGTTTTCCGGTCGTAAATCGCAAAAAGTTGGGCTCCGAAATAGGCTTTCCATCTATATTTGCAAGCAAGGTTTCTAGTGCGGTATCGTCATTCATATAGGGGCTTGAGTATATGTGCCCATTTCCTACCCGGTTCTGCAATGGTATCCGCCATTGCCATCCCGCATTACGTGCTGTGGCTTTAGTGTAAGGCAAGGGGGCTGACGTTGCTTGAGTTGGGATAGCAATAGCGCGATCGCAAGGTAGCCAATGGCGCCAGTCGTCATAACCTGTTTTTAAGCACTGTTCGATTAATAGTCCTTTGAAACCAGAGCAATCGATGAAAAAATCCGCATCAAATTCAGTCTCATCATTGAGCGTCACTGATTTTATAAACCCACTTTCGTTACATTGATTAACGCGTGTAACCATGCCTTCAAAGCGGGTAACTCCACGCGTTTCTGAATAGTCACGTAAAAAATTTGAAAATAACCCCGCGTCCATATGAAATGCATAAGAATACGTCGACAATATCGACTTTTCGTCAGTACTTGGGTACGCAAATTTTTTCGCTTTTGACGCCATTACCGGCAAGGAGTATTGCCCAATTGGCTTATTAAGACCTTGTTGGTGCAACTTGACATAGTAGTGATGAAAATCGATGCCTTTGATAGGGTGCCCGAAATCACCAAAGGGATGAATGTAAGCATCGCCAATTTCCCCCCAATTGATAAACTCTATGCCCATTTTGTAAGTCGCATTGGTCGCACGCATGAAAGCGTGTTCATCAATACCTAAACGTTGTATAAAAAAACGCAGATGAGGTAGCGTTGCTTCTCCAACGCCTACGGTGCCAATTTGATCAGATTCAATCAGTGTTATTTTGGTGTCTTTAAGCAAGTTCGCCAACGCGGCAGCTGTCATCCAGCCTGCAGTGCCACCACCAACGATTACAATTGATTTAATGGAATTGTCTTGCATAACACCTACTTTGCAGTTTTTGAACGGCAATCTAAAGTCATTTTTTTTGGTAGAAGAGGGGCGTTGTTACGCCCCAAAACCAAACTGTCTTAATTAGAATGAGCCTCTTAAGATAAACGCAATACGTCGGTCATTAGTGAAAGAGCTTCGTACGACCGTATTCCCCTCCTGATCGACCTGCATTCGTGTATTTGACTCGGATTTAGTGAGATTTTGCCCTTGAATACCAATTTGAAAATCTTCTGTTAGGTTGTAGAAAAAAGATGCGTCTACTTGACCACGAGATTCATTGTAAATGGGTACTCCTAGGTTGACCTGCCGAATTGTTAATAAATAGTCAGAACGATAGTTGTAAGCAATACGAGCCTGAATACTCTCATCTTCGTACATGCCGACGAAATTGTAAGTTTGCTCTGAAAGACCTTGTAACGGCAAGTTATCAAATGGCAACTCAGACCTGGAAACATCCTCTGTACTTCCTGATTGGGTTGGTCGCGTATTTTGGTTAGGCACTCCACTTTCTTTTAGTAATGTAGCGTTAAACTGAACCCCTAAATTAGAAAGCAAACCCGGCAATTCATCGAAGAATTGTTGGTATGACAATTCGAAACCACTTAAATTTCCGTCGCCTACGTTAATCGTTGTTGACACATTGACTGGCAACGTCACGCCATTATGAGTGACATCCTGCACGAAAGTATCGTTAGAAAAGAAACCTTCAATCGACTTATGGAATAAGCCAACAGATAACGAATCTGAATCGTCAAAGTACCATTCTAGTGATACGTCAAAGTCTAAGGATTCCATTGGTTCCAGAAAAGGGTTACCGCTGCGACGTTCAATATCATCGAGTACAACTGGCGACTGCGGATCGTCTGGATCCGTATTTTCTACCAGTGCAGAGTAATTATAGTTGTAACGTAAGTTTCCAGAATCAGCAAATGCAATAGATTTTGAAAACGCAAATCGAGCTACTAAATTATCACCGAAAAGATATTTTACATTAAGACTCGGTAGAACAGTCGAGTAGCTGCTGTTAGTTGACGCGACAATACTGTCGCCGTTGAAAAAGGCTTCTTGTTCTGGCGTCAATAGCAAATTGGCTGAAGTCTGCAAAGGGTAGTTCTCTCCCCCATCAACACTTGTGTCAACATTAATATAGCGTAAGCCTACATTGCCCGACCAGCGTGATTCACCACCAAAATTAAGCTTTACGTACAGTGCTGTATTTTCTTCTACAACACGATTAACTTCACCTGGCAAATAACTTGTACCTTCAATAACTCCCGCACGGGCAGATAAAGGTTGTCTTGCAAAACCTGACAGACCATCAATAAAGCTGCCGTAGCTCGCTACTAGACTTGGGTTAGCAAAGAGTGCATTGACGGCGCCGCCTGCATTTCCATTGTGGAAGCCGTTGTAACCAAATTGAACTGGCGGTGCCATTGCAACGTCCCCAATGTCACTAAAGGGAGCTCCGTCCCATGAAGGCGCGCGCCTATCACCATTGAAATCTACCCAACCGCCGGCCCACTCTTCGGAGAGGTTTTGCCAATTATAAGTTGACCAGCGTGTTGTTTGATCGCGTTCAGCATATCGGGCACCGGCTTCTACTGAGTCTAAGTAGTCGTGTTCAAGCTCATAGTCAACGTCAAATTGAAAAGCGGTTTGGTCACCTTCAGACTCTTCCAAGTGGTCCATCGCTGCTCGATAATAGTAGTTGCTGGGGTCACTAAAATATTCGTCTAAGCTTTGTGATGACGTACTAGGTTGCAAAAAATCTACAACGGGAGTGTCGCCCTCAGCGTCAATAAGGATATTGATTCCACTTCCTGAGCTCGGGATGAAGCCTCCAAAAATCGACAAATCAACAATGTCGGTAGTGGCCTCAACATGTTGAATGTCAAACTCTACGCGTAACGCATCGGTTACCTGGTATTGGGCATTGAAGGTAAACTCCTCGAGCAGCTCCTCGGCTTGACTCTGGCGAGTCTGAGGTCCAATGCCACTTTGAATATTAAGTAGAGTGCCCCCACGGAATGACACGTCATCGTATGAAGCATCTTCTCCTATACTTCCATACGCCTGGTCATCAGAAAAGAATGCAAATTCCTGCCAGTTTGTCTCCGAGTTCGAACGTATATATTCCGCCGTTAACACTAGCGTTTCTTCTGTGTTTTGATATTGAATTGCTGCAGAAGAGGCCTCACGTTCGCGGTCCGTGGTTGTGGTACGCACCCCTGCGTTTATGGGTACATAACGGTCTTGACCTGCTCCAGCAGCGTCAGCCACAAGGTTATGCTGGCCTAACTCTGAGCCGTCAGCACGAAAGGTTAAATCAACGTCACTGTGGCTGACCAAAAAACCTATCTCACCACCCTTAACATCAAAAATGTCTGAATACAGTCCAGAGAATCCAAATTCAGGCTCTTCAGATAAATTGCCTTCACTCCGCTGGATTTCAAAACTCATGAGACGAGAAGAACTGTCAAATGGCTTACGTGTATTGAGATTGATAGTACCCGCAATGCCGCCTTCAATCATGTCAGCAGTTTGATTTTTAAAAATCTCTACGCTACCCAGCAGTTGCGGTGAAATATCATCGAAACCCAATCCATTAGACGAGTCTGCTGCCACACTATCACGACCATTTATGCCGGTTCGCGTTTGGGGTAGACCACGCAGCGTTGCGTCACTACCCTCTGTCGAGAAGTGGTCAGGATCTTCAGGTGCCGCAAAACGCTCAATGGCAATACCTGGGACTCGTTGCAATGCTTCTACAACACTGGCGTCGGGAAGAGCTCCGAGGTCTGCTGAAGAAATAGCATCCACAAATGTATCAGCATTGCGTTTGATTTCTTGAGCTCGTGTCAAGCTTAAGCGTTGTCCCCGAACTTCTATGCGTTCTTCAACATCATCCGATTTTTCTTGCTGTGCGTTTTGAGCTTCTTGTGCAAAAACTGGTGCATTCACAACAGCAGCGCCTATACACATTGCTAGCAGTGACTTTTTAAACGGTGACCATTCAATACGTTGAGCGTGAACGGCATTGTTGCTCTTGCGGTGTCTCATTTCATTGCCCTTCCTAAAGTTAAGGTGACTTGCAAACAAGGTGCTGTTGAATGCAAATTATTTCTTTCCCGTAAAGTAAGCGCTTACATTTTTGTGCAAAAGAACAAACGCTGACCGTGTTTTTAGTTGTAACTGCTATTGCGATTCAGGCTGCGGCTAAGTCCAGCCTAATAGGCTAAATAGAATTACATGAACGATGATATGTGCTTCAATGCGATAATGCAACAAATAATTAACAAAAATGTAAGCATTTACATAAGGCTTTTTACAATGATTTGTTTGACTTGATTTAACGTGGTAGGTGGTTGAGCATTTGATTTTAGAGGCTTTGGCTAGCAAAAGTATCCTTCAAAGAGCATGCTTTTAGAGATTGTGATGTTTAGCAATGTAAGCGTTACGCAAAACTTGAGGGCGGCCTTTTATTGCATCCCTATTGCGAATTGTGTAATGCAGCCAGAACATAAACCAAGGGAGCATTCCAGTTAATTGTTACTTCGTTGGTTGCATAACTGCACCAATCATCCAGGTAAGTATCCGCTGGTTGAACACCTGTGTAATTGCAATTATCTTGTTTTCCGGCATGTGGGCCGCCCACAAGAAAACCAGGTATTGGTTTTTCCACCGAATCAGCATAAGACTGACGATGATGAGGATCCATGGGCGACTTTGAGCCAAAACCTGTCACGTACGAGTAGTTGGTCGGGTTTTTACCTAATACGTAATCAATTAAACCTACTGCTGCATTCAAGTAACGTTTATCTCCTGTCAGGCGATAAGCTTGAATCACTACCATTGCTTTATTCATAGCGACGGAATTACTTCCCCAGACAAAGTCGTCTACCAGCATGGCTGTGCGGTAAGCGGAAGTTTCGTGAGATTCAATGATGTTGTTTGTAAATGCCAAAAAGCGCGCCTTCAACGTTTCATAATCTTTTGTTGAGAGAACAGTCTGCCCATTTACTAGTATTGAAATGTAGCTCAATGCCATCGTATCTTGCCAGCTGGGCACTGTTGGTGATGCCACAAATTGATTGAATTTGTCTAGGTATTTTTTTTCTTTGGTGAGTAAAAGTAGTTCAGCTGCGGCCCAAGCAAATTCACCTGTAAAGTCATCATCATCGTATTGCCCTGTATGAATATCTGAAGGCTGTTGATAAATGACATAAGGGTTGAGTAACGCCCACTCGAAAGCGCGGATGGCGGCTTGCCGGTAACGCTTAGCCATTGATGTAAATGTCGGGAAAGATTGATAGACCCGGCTAGCCTTCGCCATTACAGCTGCATAGTTCAACGCAGCCCCTGTGCTTTTTTGCACAACATAGCGTTGTGCAGTTGCTTCATGAGGCATGACTTTACCTGAAAATCGTTTCGTTGTGAGTTTGTGATAAACACCACCATCACTGGGATCTTGCATGCTTTCTAGCCAGCTTAAATTCCACATCACTTCGTCGAGAATATCCGGTGTTGAGTTGTTTGATTCTGGGATGCCGCCGTGACGTGTTGCGTAAAATTCATCAAAATCTTGATAAGCCTGCAGCAATGTATATGTTGATATTCCGCTGTTCACTACATACTTGTTGTAATCACCTGCGTCATACCAACCTTTTTGTGAAGCTATCACAGTGCCTTCAGGTCTCTGTTTGTTTGCTGCAGAATGATGCACAAGAACTTGGTTATCAGGATGCCCAAGTGGCCTATGCCAATCACTAGCAAACTCTGGTTTCAGTTCAATACTAGCTCGATTGAAATAGTAGGCCTTCAGTACAGAATCATGAAGGGAAAGAAAGCCATTAGAAGAGATGGTGAATTTTGGTGAATCGGCTGTGCCTTCCGCAGTGACTTTGTATGTGCCCGGTGTACTTATTTCAGAAAAGTCAGCAACCTTAACTGCTTGATGTGCAGGCTCCCAGTAATTTGGTTTATACAAATCTTTTGTAATGACCGAGGCACCTGTATCGACGTTTATTATGCTAAAAGCATTAGCGTGTGTGCTTGGGACAACTGCTATTTTTTGAAAAGAGGGTAAATACGCAATTTGATTGACTTTAATTGTTTCAGCACGCGTTTGTAATTCGTTTTTCTGAACTTCCTGACCAGTACTGTATGCAGCGAGTGATGTCACCATCAATGTGAAGCCAGCAATGCCATTTTTTCCAATAGGTAAAACCGAATTACACTTTAACACTATGATGCTCCGTTTTATTCAATCTGCAGGTCTGGAATGATATCTAAACATGTAATTGTAAGCGGTTACAACTTTTATTTTTGTGTTTTTTATTTACCTGTAAATTAACTAATGAACATTCTTTTGACGCATAACGCTTTTTAAAATTGCACTCTCTAAATTTTACAAGTTACCAATTGTAAGCGCTTACAATGTGTTTTATGATGTCTGAGTGTGGTAGCAAACCTGCTTAAGAATAATGTTGAATCTCAATACTCGACAGCACCTGTAGACAGTTGCCTCAATCACACACAGCAAATGGGTCAGGAGATATTATGAAAAGATCGGTAGTGATTGCTTTATGCGCTATATTGATGGCTTGTGGTGGCGAGGCCACATATGTCATGGCAACTTATCATCATTACAGTCAATGGGAATTTCATGGCAATGGTCAAGGTGACTTCTCTGACCAATGGTCGGTACAGGAACACATTATTGACGGAGATTGTGATTGGGATGGTAGCGAACGATTTAATGAAGGTAGCAGTTAAAAATAGACAAAGCCCTGACAATAACGCTTGCGTCAGTATTTTTATAACCTTTATGGCTACTCTTGAAGCAATAAACATATTTGAATAGATAAAAGTGACTTACAAATGAAATATCGGCGGTTAGGTAACAGTGGACTTAAGCTAAGTGAGGTCGGTCTTGGTTCTTGGGTAACTTTCGGCAAGCAAATTGATTTGTCAACTGGAAAGCAAATTATGCAAGAAGCTTATGATGCAGGTATCAACTTCTTTGACAATGCCGAAGGATATGAAGAAGGAGAGGCAGAGAGATTAATGGGGGATGCTATTGCATCGTTAGGGTGGAGTCGTGATACGTTTGTTTTATCTAGTAAGGCTTTTTGGGGCGGTGAAAAACCGACTCAAAAAGGATTGAGCCGAAAACATATATTTGATGCTTGCCATGCTGCATTAAAACGTCTGAGAGTGGATTATTTAGACCTCTATTACTGTCACCGTCCTGATATCGACACGCCTATTAGAGAAACTGTTTGGGCAATGCATGATCTAGTCTCACAAGGAAAAGTGATGTATTGGGGGACGTCTGAATGGAACGCTCAACAAATTACGGAAGCAATTTCTGTCGCTAAGGCCGATAAGCTGCACATGCCAATAGTAGAACAGCCTGAATATAATTTACTTAAACGAGACAAAGTTGAGGGTGAATATAGGCCACTTTATGCATTATATGGATTAGGGCTAACCACATTTTCGCCATTAGCCAGTGGCCGGCTAACAGGAAAATATTCAAATGGTATTCCCAAAGGCAGCAGGCTAGATTTACCCGAGTATGCTTGGCTTAAGGAGTTGTTCTTCGAGGACGACAGTTGGGTTCAAAAGGTTAAGTTATTAAGTCAACTCGCCTCTCAGTATGATATTCCTCTTCACCATTTAGCGCTCAAATGGGTCTTAGCTAATCCTAATGTCAGCTCAGTAATACTTGGTGTCTCTAAGTTATCCCAATTAACCGATAATTTGTCCGCGCTGGCACGAGAACCATTGGATTCGGGACTTATCAATAGCATTGAAAGTATCGTTGATAATAAGCCCAATGAGCCGCAACGATTCTGATTAACTGAAAATCTCAGAGGAAGTAAACAGCTATGAAGCTCGCCATAAATCGCGGAATATTTTTACTATTGATGGCAGTGCTTATTGCAGGTGGCCTAATAGGCTGTGCACAAGTCACAAGTCCGTCTCTAGAGCCGAGCAAACAAACATCGATTACCGCCAGAGTTGCAGCTGATCAAATGGGTATGGGGTTTAACATTGGCCAGATGTTTGAAAATGAACAACACACACCCTCCTTTGAGGAAGCTAGGCCGAAGATTGATGCCTACTACGCATTAGGTCACCGCAATGTGAGAATTCCAATTACCTGGACAGAGAGTATGTATGGGTCAATGATGGTTAACGATCCTGATGTGGGAGACGTTAATTTTGATCATCCCAGAGTAAGGGAACTCATTAAAATTGTTGACTACGCTTTGTCCTTACCGGGCATGTATGTGGTGATAAACGCCCACCATGAAAAGACACTCAAAAGAGACAATAAGTACAAGGTGATTGAGCGCATCTGGGCTGATCTGTCAAATTACTTTAAAGACCGAGATTTTCGCTTATTGTATGAAATACTCAACGAGCCTCACATCGATACGGACCCTATGCCGGTTGAGCATATTCGTTATATGACCGAACTGGCTTACAAAAGAATTCGTGCCGTTGATCCTCATCGAATTATTATCATTGGTGGAAACCAATGGTTTGCGGCAAAGGAGTTAATGGTCACTTGGCCCGACTTAGAGCCGATAGGAGGGGGTAAAGATGCCTATATTATGGCAACTATCCATCATTACGAACCCTGGAGCTTCCACGGCGAAGATGGCGACAAGTCGGCCCCATGGACGCTTGAAAACATCGTTGAACCTATGGAACAAGCAGAACATTGGGCAGCGACTGTTGGGAATAATATGCCAATTTATATTGGTGAATGGGGTAATGGTTGGGGTAAGCAGTTTGATAAATTTGACTGTAATCAGACTCGTGAATGGTATCGCCTTTTTGACAGTACATATGCATCTCAGCGAGAGCAAGGTGTAATGCCTACGGCAGTGTGGGATGATGGAGGTTGGTTTATGATATGGAGTCACGAAGAGGACGCATTTAACAATAATCTTCACCAATGCATCAGTGGTAAGTGTGTTATGACCGGAGAGGCAATGATTAATGCAGGCTGTAGAAGTAAGTAGTACTAGCTCAAATGGTGACCCTGCAACTATTTGGGATTAGTGTGATTACCAAGGGAACTTGACGGTCTAATTACCAAGCGATTTTGACGTAGTCACACTACCAGTGTTTGTTGCTCTTCGGCAAGTTTTGCCAGTCGTAAAGCCATTGTATTCATTTTCTCCCTTAGCCAGACATTACGAACACCACTGGCCGCGATGTCGATGTTTCGTTCTGATTTTAGGAGCCGCGACACTTGAGATTGGCCAAGGTGCGGATTAGCTAAAGAGAACTCGATAACGATTTGCTCAATGGCTTTGTCAGTGCGCTTCTTATCTTTCTTACACTCACAAAGAACCCTCCATTGATTCGAGGTAAGGTAAGTATTCATCCTTGCCTGACGAAAGGCCTTAAAAACCCCATAGAGACCTTTTAATAGAGACAACGCTAATCAAAAACAATCCTGTAGTCTTTTTAGAAAGCATACTAGCATTTTGTTTTTTCTTTGTTAGCATCAAATTGCACGCTTCGGATCCGGCTGCTTACACAAGGTCATTTAAAAGAAAATTCTAGTTAAATGCTCGTGTCAATCAATTTTTAATGGAGTAAAACATGACAAAGTCTTTTAATTTTAAATCGTTATTTAAATTTCTATTTTTCACCTCCACAATTTTTTATTCGTTGACTTTTAGCTCATTGGTATTCGCACAGTACAGCGTTGGTGTGGAATGTTACGACTGTGATAGTTCTGCAACGAAAGCAAGGCTAACTGCGCAAAGTATGGGGTTAGAAGAGAACGACCTAGTTAGTGTGCTTGATTTTTATTCTGGTACGATAGAAACGTTTCAGGTGAAAATTACGGTAAATGAACGTAATGGAGCCTCAATTTATTTTGCTGTTGCTACACAGACTCCTAATGCTCTTCAGAGAAGTTTTAGTGATTTAGTTGGAAAGTTTAGTCAACTTCCCCAGCGTGCAAAACAAGCTCATAATGTTACGCTTTCAGATCACGACAACCCGTGCGTAAAGGCAGGGCCTAATGGCAGTACTTTTCAGCCTCTAAAGTCAGTATGGGACTTGGTTGGCTGTCAGCCAGCGGTGAATTTCCTGCAGGAGTTAATAAAAAATGATGTAAGTTTAACTACCAATCTTTGGCTTGGAGCTTCTAACCTAACGAGCCAATTTGATACCCCTATATCCATCAGAGTTCCTGTTGCGATAGAGCTAACCACTGATGATGGTGGCAAACTGCATTTCGAACTCGTTTACAACGTAATTAGTGAAGACACGTTTATTATTTCAGCTCAACTTGACATAGCAAAGTCTAGAGATGGGCTTGGCAATAGTCTTGATGCTTTGGAGAGTATGGCTGGCGGGGCTGCCACCGGCGGTGGCGCATATTTCGGTGGTCATAATAATTCTGCTATTCGTCAATCAACTTTGGTGGCGTTTTTGCAAGCTGCTAGTAGAATGGGTCTTACTGTTAGAACACCGCAACATGCTCCAGAGGATGGGCTGCAAACAAAATGCACTGTGAAATCAGATGGTGTTTTGGAGTGCATTCCAATCTAGCCTTACGTTGTGGAACCCAAAAATGGGCGTTGATTTTATCAATCGCCCTTTTATCCTACTTACCGTAATCAGTTTGGCATTTTATAATGTGTAACAACTATTTGGGATTAGTCGTCACTTAACCTGACATTTTCACAGATAGAGCTAGACCAAATCTGACAGTCTCTTGTGTATTGCTGCCGGTCAGTTTTTATTGAGTCAACTGCACAGAAGGGCATTAAGCGGTCATTCGGCAGACACGTTACTGGCTCAATGCTAATGAACATTTATTCGCCATCGGAAGAGCTTTAAAGATTGGGAGTCTAGGTATTTATTCCAACAATCGGCAATATAAACGTAAACTCACTACCTTTATTTAGCTCGCTTTTTACTAGCAAATCACCGCCATGGGCCATCGCGATCCGTTTACATAGGAATAACCCCAAACCAATGCCATCGTTGCTTCTATTATTCACGTTATCTGCTTGCGAAAAGGGCTCAAATAGTCTTTCTAAAAACTCGGGTTCTATTCCCGTACCAAAGTCTCTTACCGCTATGGCAACTTGGTTTTCATCTTGTTTACAGGTGATCATAACCGGACTCGAATTTGCAGAGTGTTTTATGGCGTTTTCGATTAAGTTGCGAACCACGAATGTAAACCGACCGAGATCGATGTTAATTACGATCTCTGGGATGACACCTTCTACGCTGATCTGTTCATTTTCATCAAAACTTCTAATGATGTCGTTCATTACGTTGGGGAAAAAGTAGGACTCCAGGTTGAGTAACTTGTGTGAGTCTCGAAGCCGCTCACTTTCCAACAGTTGCTCGACAATAGCATCCATTTTATTGATTTCTAGACCTAGCTTGGAGACCGTTTCTCCACTGTCCAAAATTGCCAATAATACCTTCATTCTTGCCATTGGCGATCTCAATTCATGGCTTACCGACAGCAACAGTTCATTTTTTGAGGCAAACAATTCTTCTAAATTCTCAGCCATTCCGTTTAGTCCGTTAGTTAATTTGCCAAGGTCATTAGCTGGGTGTGATTCAATTCGGTGCTTGAGGTTGCCTTTGCTAATTTGTGACGCACTTTCTATAGCGTTTTGTATCGGACTTAGTTGAGCGTTAAGAGCTTTGTAGCTAATGAGCAACACTATTAAAACGGCGAACCATGGCCAAAGCACTAACCAGTTAGGGTATACAATCAGATTGGCAATTTGTGACGTGACTGAAATGGTAGTGTCGTTGGACGTGGCAGACACAAAGTATTTAGAACCCACTTTTGAGAAAAACAGTTTGCCAAGGGGAACAGCATTTTCCATAAGTTCCGAGGGTTCTGGCAGTGGGCTTCCGGTTCTCCAAACTTCCTCTCCTCTTTTAATTTGAATCGTGACGCGATTTTTCTTGGCCTCTGTTTTAAGGTTTTCAATGTCTATTTGCCCTTCGACTAGTTTTGACATCATTTCATACAAGGCCTCGTGGCGATCAAGAACAATCCTTTGAGCGTCTTTTTCTGACAGTGAAAAGCTGCCTAATACAATTAAGATAACCAGCAAAATAGTGGTGGCGGTAAATAATAATAAGAATCGCGTATAAAGATTCAGGTTGGGAAACCGCACATTTGCAATGCTCGTGTTTGGAAAATTCATAATGGATGACTTTATAAGGGGGCAGCAATAAAGGTGTAGCCTATACCTCTAATGGTTTTGATAAACCTTGGGGAGGCCGCTGAATCATTGAGTTTTTGTCGAAGTCGGCTCAGCAATATATCAACAGCACGCCCATATAAATCGACTTCAACGCCTTTTAGGGCACCTGTGATTTGTTCTCGGTTGAATACTTTCCCAGGGTGAGTTGCGAGCGCATGAAGCAAGTGAAACTCCATGCCAGACAGGTTAATTTCACAACCGTCAACCTTAACCAATTGTTGAGCAGGAAGAATGTCTAACCCTGAAAACTGAATAGCTTTGCTTTCAGATGGTTCGGGCCTTGGTTGACGCTCGCTTCGCCGCATTAATGTTTGTACTCTAGCCAGCAGTTCAAGAGGTTCAAAAGGTTTGGGTAAATAGTCATCAACGCCAATTTCAAAACCTTGAATTTTGTCTTCTAATTTACCTCTGGCGGTCAACATAATGATCGGCAAATTCGACTTTTCTCTGATTTGCTTACATAAGGTGAATCCATCTACCTTTGGCATCATCACGTCTAATAGCAGGAGCTTTGGCTCTGATTCTTCTATCAGTTTTAATCCAACTAGTGGTTCATTGGCAACAACCAAATCCAAATCATATTTTTTAAAGAAAACCGACAAGTTGTCTGTTAGGTCCTTGTCGTCATCAATCACTAAGATGTTGTTCATTTACTTATACGTATCTGTTGGTTAACAGCAATAGTGGTTTATTGAAAAGCTAAAAACAAATTATTAGATGCGATTGTTACACTATGTTACCCAGCGTCCTATCTTCACTATGTAACATAGCTCCTGAATAAACTAATGGGAGCTTATTATGCAGATGCTGAAACAAGAAAAAGATATGCGTTTAGCGCGAGTATTAGCGAGTTTGATGCTCGCTCAAATGGTCATAGGCATACTTTTGAACTTTCACTTTTTAAAACCCTTGTTGAGATATGATGGTTCAGTACCCGCAGAGCAACTAACCTTTGTTTTGGGGTGTGCGACCCTGTTGGCAATGTTTGTCAGCTCCCTTAACGTAGCGTTTGGTTTGTTGATGCCAAAAGCGAAAGTAAAAGAGCATCAAGGTATGTTCATTGCTCTTATTGCATTTGCATCAATTGGGGTTGCAATGAGCGCCAGCGAGTATGCAAAGCTTTCTGAATATGTAGCCTTTTTATCGTCAACTTATTCTGTAGATCCAGTATCAAGTGATACAACGCTAGAGCACTTGAAACAAATGCTGGCTACGGGGCGAAATGAAGCACACTTTTCCGCAATCTTTGTTTCTAGCATAAGCTTGTTATTTTTTTATGGCTTGTTGTATCGAGCTGCAATGCTACCCGTTTATCTAGCTGTTTTTGCTCTTTTTTCCACACTATTCCAGCTGGTAGCAGTAGGTTATACCTTCTTCGAGTTGTCGATTCCAACCATCATTCAACTGCCTCTCGTGGTCACTCAGATTGCTGTACCTGTTTATTTTTTTGTCGTCGGTTTTAAGAGTGAAACTATCGACGCAGATTGTCAGATTGAACAATCGAGCCAGCAGGAAGCAAACTGATGATGTCATCCATATTGATATTTCATATTTGCGCCGGAGCAATTGGGCTATTGGCAGGATATGTAGTGATATTTATAAAAAAGGGACAGGTTGGTCACAAGTACCTAGGCCGAGTCTATGTTGTTTGCATGCTATCCCTCGGCTTAAGTGGGACATACATCGCTGTTTTTAGAGAAGTGCCGCTATCCATTCTGAACGGACTGGTACTCTGTTACTTTGTTTTATCCTCTCTAAACACAATTTGGCAAGCCCCAAAACGCATCAATTATCTCGATAAGCTGCTGTTTGCATTCGTAACTTTCATAATCCTTGGGTTTGTTTGGTATGGCTATCAAGCCACTCAAGCGGAAGGAGGAAAACTTGGTGGCTTTGGTGTAGAGGCTTATATCGTATTCGGCAGTGTGATGTTGTGTTGCTGTATTGGTGACTATCGCAACCTCAATCAAGGCGGTTCGGTGGGTAACAGCCGCTTGGTAAGGCATCTATGGAGAATGTTTTTTCCGTTGTTTATGTCTACAGCTGCATTTTTTCTAGGACAAGCACGGCTCTTACCAGACCCTTTACAAAAGACCGAAATCTTACTTGCGCCAGTGCTTTTAGTCATCTTATCTGGGATTTATTGGGTTTTCAAAGTTCCTAGGTACGGCTTTAAACCTCGTTAAGACATTTACTTTTAGTATCTGATACTGCTTAAAGTAGAGATAATTATCTTTGCGATCCTTACTCACCGTGGCAACGTGGTACCAATGAAAACACCAATCGATGACTGCGGCAGTATTTTCCAAAAAGTACCGACTTATCGGTACACAGCCAACAAAAACTTAGCAGTGTAGCGAGACAACTTAACGAAAGACCAAAATAGTTGAAACCTGGCAACTGCACCAGTGGGAATAGCCAGGCTCCATGTCGGTAGGATAACGTTGAGTTTCTTTGCCGACAGTCTATGCGTTTACCTTTCGGTTACTATTTCAACAATTTTCGCTGCATGTTTTTCGATAGCCGCACTGATTTTTTGAGTATCGCCAAGCACGTCCTTCTCAATTTTTTTGATGAGCGCCTCGTTTTCACGGAGCGCCAACTCTGATGTACGAAGCTCTTTTTCATGCAGCCTCACTTTTTCTTCCACTTTTTCTGCTTTCAATCTGATATCTTTAAGTGTCAAGTTTTCTATGTTTTCTAGTGCTTCCAACTCAGGCTTCATTTCCTCCATCACAATGGCAATCTCATGGCTACGACTCTCAATCTCTTTTAATACAGGTGCCATGGTCTCTTCAAATTTGTGCAGCTTTGCTTCTTCAATGGCCATCTCTTCGTGAATGACAGAAAGTTTAGCCTGTTGCTCTTCAGACAGCTCATCCCATTCATACTTTGTCCCGTTGATATAGTAAGTGGGGTGGTCTGTGTCATTGTGACGAATAGTCAGGCCGTTGCCCTTTATTTTGCTCAAATGCACACTGTGAACATCGGCCTGCGTTGTTGAACTAATTAAGACAAGCGCCGCAATAAGGCTTGATACGAAAGTGGAGATAAATATTTTTAACGTGGGTAACGACATGATAATTCCTGTTTGTACTGTTCTTACTATTTTTAATAGTCGAGAATGCGTTTTAAATAGTTTGGAAATATTGAAAAAAAGGCTAATGCAAATGGCGTTTTTGGGAGTCATTCTTGCTGGTGGAAAAAGTGAGCGGATGGGGCGAGACAAGGCGACCATGCAATGGCAAGGGGAAAGCTGGTTATCTCATATGGCCTCGCTACTCAAGACTGCTGGCGCAAAAGAGGTGATTGTGTGTGGCCGAGAAGCGCCACCCTACGTATTTTTGCCCGATATTTACCCCAATGCAGGCCCCCTTGGTGGTATCCACGCAGCCCTCCGATATTCGCTTTCTGTGCACCAACTTCCCTTGCTTATTGTGCCAGTAGATATCCCTTCTGCCACCGCTGAAGATCTTGTAACGCTAGTGCAACACAGTAATAAAGCGGAGGCAGTGACTTACAAACGCTCCCCTTTACCGATATACCTAAATGCTGATGCTAGTCAGTTGACAAATTTGGAAGCTATTCTTAACAACGACACCATGAACAATGCGATACATCATTGGCTAGAAAACGTCTTGCATTTTGAATTGCCCGTGTCGCCGCCGTTTAAAAATATCAACCGCCTGTCTGACTTGGAGGCGTGAAAGTCGGAGTAGAATTGCCCAGGGAATTGTATAATTTCGTCAACGAATAAAGCGTGCCTCTATGGCTATTATATGTTTTAAAACAAGAGGTTAAGTTGATTAATGCGTCTCCAATAAAACGTAAAAAAGTGTGTTTCACATTGCTTTTCACCGAGGAACACGCAGAATACTATAAATAAGATAAGGGGGAAGCATGACACAAGTTTTAAAGCTGGCGCTTTGGTTTGCTGTTTTTTCTATGGCTTCAACCTCCGGTGCCATGGCTACGTCCATTAAAGGGCTGGCGTTTGACTGCACGGGCGTCGAATTATCACAAGCGAATCAGGCCAATTTAACTGACGCGGAAAAGTTGCTGTTAATGCAACAGGCACTCATTGACAGTGTCGATCAATACAGTTCATGCATGAAAAAGGTGCAGGATGACATGGTCAACAATGGCTCTGAAACGGGTAGTGATGGCGGTGCGGCCACTGCAAGCCAAGCCAAGGACGGTTCGGTAGTATCACAAACAAACGATAATAACGTTGAGCAAACCCCGTCAATACCGCCACCTAAAACGGTTACGTCGAATGGCCGCGGACCCAAGGTTATCCCGCCAGCAGACAATGCCAGTGCAATATGTAAATTGTTGTATGAAGAAATTAAAAGTGAACAGGACAGCACAACTCAACAGCGTTTATCTGAAGAATACAAACGCTATGGTTGTCAGTAAGTTGGTCGAGGAATCATTATGAAAAAAACGTGGCTTTGGATGATCGTCAGTGCCGTAGTGGTGTTGGCAGGGTGTCAGAGTACAAGTCATCGGGGCACTACGCTCTCAGTCGGACCAGGCTCGGGATTGTCTCAATCTCAGATTGGAAACATCGAGCGCACTTACGCCTACAACAGTGATATCTATTTAGACGTCGCTATTCCTGTTTTTAACCCTGGTTTTCCGCTGGACGCTGCGGGCGAAATCGACTTTGAAGCGCTGAATGACATGGATATTTGGCCACAATTGCGTCGGGCCGAAGCAAAGCGATTTGCTATTCAAACGCGCAATGCGCTGCAGGACACCAAATCGTTTGGTGCGGTGTCAGTGGTTCCAACAGCCAATACAACCGCAGACATTTTTGTATTGGGTACCATATTGCATTCTGACTCTGAAATTATTGAGCTTGAAGCTATGGTGCTGGATAGCTCGGGAGAAATTATTGGCTCAGAAACCTTTGAACATCAAGTTTCAGAAGGTTTTTTTCGTGATGCTTATAACCAAGGTAAAAACCCCTATGAGCCTGTGTTTAAAGACATTGCTTACTATGTTTATCAGTTGGTTAAACGGCTTCCAGATGCACAAAAACAACGCATTAAAGACACGAGTTTGGTGAGATATGCGCATTATTACTCACCGGAAGCCTTTGATGGTTACCTTACATCTTCTGTAAAGCGAAAAGGCGGAGTCAGATATAACAAAGTCGAGCTTACCGCTTTGCCCGCTGAGAATGACCCTATGCTGAAGCGTATCGAAGTGCTGCGACAGCAAGACATGCTGTTTGTCGACAGACTTCAAGATCAGTTTGATGTGTTTGATAAGACCACAGAATCTCCATACAGACAGTGGCAGGAAGAAACCCTACCTGAAGTGATCCGTGCCAAAGAAGCCCGTTCAGAGCGCAATACAAAAGTCGTTGTGGGTGTGTTGGGATTAATAGCCGCTGCCACCTTAGGGAACAAAAGTAATTCGACGGGAACCAATGTTGCTAAAACAGCGGGTGCACTGGGCAGTGCTTGGCTGTTAAAAGATGCTTGGCAAGCCAATCAAAACCTAAAAGTAGCGTCTGCGGTAATCGAAGAAATGGGGCAGGGCTTGGACATTGCCGTTAGCCCGACAGTGATGGAGTTTAATGAACAAGAAGTGGTACTAACTGGGTCTGCTTCACAGCAATATGAGCAATGGAAAGCGCAGTTAAAGTCGATGTATGAACTAGAAACCGGAAACATTCAGGATTAGCGTGTCTCAGCAAAGTCTCGATCAACAACTCGCTGAGCAGCAAAGACGTCTCAGGCTGCGCCGAAGGAATCGTCTTGCCTTGGTTTGTCTTGCAGTGACGGGGCTGGCAGTGGCTGTATTTGCCTCACAATTACTGTTTACCGAGGGCCAGTCTGCTGGGCAATTTGCGCGTGAGCCGGTATTGACCGCAGAACAGAAAGAAAAATCCAGAGACGCTTTTATGCAGTCATTATTAGAGTTTGAGCAGAGCCGAGAAAGCATGCTTGCTGAGAGTCATATCCAAAGCTTTGACCGGGATGAATATAACCGTATTAAAAATACCAAGGAGGCAGCACTGGCTGCTTTTGCTCGTGGTGAGTTTAAGGTTGCCAATCGGGCGATTGATGAAGCTGATAGCAAAGCGCAAGCTTATTTATCACAGTGGGAAACGGCATTTGAGTCGCTTTATCGGGACGCGGCACAGGCTTTTGTTAACGGCGATATTGATACCGCACAGTTTGCATATCAACAAGCCAGACAACGCAACCCTGGTTCGGAAAAGCTAAAAGCACTGGGTCGACGCATTTTTGCTTATGATCAGGTAGAGCAGCTGCTGGCGCAGTATCGTGCAGCAATTGCAGAAAACAATACGGGTAAACAGATTCAATTGTTAACTCGGGCTTTGCAGTTAGATCCGGCACGGGTAGAGTTACAACCGCTTATCGATGAATTAACTGCTGCTGAGCGGACAGACAAAGTGGCGGCTTTGGTGGAAGAAGGCAACAAGGCTCTGGCCAACAATCAGCTGGAAAGAGCCCGGCAACATCTTAGTCAAGCGAGCACGTTGGACAGCAAGGATGCTGGCGTGCGCGCCGCCATGCAAGCACTTGAGCAACGCACTAAAACCGATCAGCTTTTTCAGTTGCTTGCTGAACTCGATGTCAACGTTAACGCTGATGACTGGCAAGCAGTTAGTACATTAGCTAAGTCGGCGTTGACCACTTATCCAAATAATAAGGCATTAAAGCAATTGGCAAGCACGGCCAACGACATTGTGGCTAAAAGCGCTGAGTTTAAGGGGTTTATGGCCCGCTCCACTGCGTTTTACGACAGTGGATTCCGACAACGGGTCCGACAAGCGTTGATGAGCAATGAACACCTACTTTCTCACTCCGCAATGCTAGCCGGTCAGGCTGAAGCTATACGGGATAAATTAAAAAAGATGGAAACCCCCGTAATGGTTACACTGACATCAGATGGAAAAACCCATGTCACTATATTTAAAGAAGCCAGTTTGGGTAAATTTGAACGGACAGATAAGACAATGCTACCCGGTACCTATCGTGTTGAAGGCCGCTGTGACGGATATCAGACTATACAAAAAGACCTGCGCGTTGAAGCCACATCTGACCCTATCATGCTGCACATAGCCTGTGAAAAAAGGATATAAACAATGACAGGTTTAGACAGGCAGCTTAAAGCGCGACAAAAAAGTGGTTTGGGATGGCTCATCGCTGGTGGGCTGGGTTCTGCATGCGTACTTGTGGCTTTTGTACTTTGGCTTTTTGTTGTCAAAGGACACAGTATTACGGTGTTGCCTAAAGAGGCTGCAGACGCTGGCAGTTTTCAGGTGAAAGCAGGGCTGGCAACCATGTTAGGGAATAGTCTCTACCGCATTGGTACTAACGTCGAGTTATTGATTTCTTCACCTGAATATTCCTCGCAAACAGTCAAAATTGGCACCGATTCACCGAGTGCTGTTACCGTAACGCTCACACCAAAACCAGGGCGAGTAAGGGCCAATATCGCCTCTTTACACGACAGCAACGTATCTTGGTTTCTCGATGGCGCACCGCTCGCGAGAAGTAACCCTTTAGACACCTTCATCCCGCCTGGCGAATATACTCTGAGTGCCGACCACCCTCATTACCAGCCATTTTCAACTGCCCTAGTAGTAAAACGTGCCAGCCAGCAATCGCTGGATGTCAGTTTAAAGCCGGTACAAGGTGGCATTGATGTCGCTTCTGTACCGTCGGGTGCGCGCTTATATCTCAATGGACAGGAAGTGGGAACAACGCCCATACAACTATCGTTAGAGGGGGGAAAGTATGAAGTGGCTGTGCAACTCAAGGGATTTGAAACCTCGCAGGAAACCTTGTCTATTAATCAGCTTACGCCAATGCAAACACGTAATTATCAGCTGCTCCCCGAGCAGGCCAAACTGTCCATTAGGCTTGAGCCTGAGGGTGGGGATCTACTGATCAATGGGGTTTCTGGGCAACCGGGAACAAACAGCATTGACGCCAATCGAAATCACCTTGTTCGCTATAGCAAGACGGGGTACACCTCGTTCGAGAGACAAGTTAACCTAGCGCACAAAGCAGAACAGGCACTCGATATTGTCCTGAAGAAAAGTGTTGGAGAGGTCAGCATCAATGCTAATGTGCCAGCGCTTATCGAAGTAAATGGCGTGGCGCAAGGAGAGTCTCCGCTGCAATTAACATTGCAAACCCTGCCACATACCTTACGCATTAGCCGGCCTGGGTACAGGGCACAATCAATCAAGGTGACGCCAAATGCGCAAAAGATGCAAAACCTTGATATTAAATTACTGACCGAGTTTGACGCGCGCCGTCAGGAAGGACAAGCTTTGTTCGCTGACGTTTTAGGCATACGAACACGCTTAGTGAAACCTGATGCCTTTACCATGGGATCTCCTCAGAATGAAGCAGGTAGATTGCGACATGAGCACCCCGTAAATGTCGATTTTGATTACCGTTTGTGGGTTGGGGTGACTGAGGTTACTGAAGCACAGTTTGCTGCCTATGACGCCAACCGGCCCATTTCAAACCTGCCAGTGACTAACGTAGATTGGATCGATGCTGCGAAGTACTGTAACTGGTTAAGCGAGAAAGAAGCATTAACGCCTGTGTATGCGATACAAGCGAATAGGGTGGTAGAGGTTAATTACAACGCCGATGGTTACCGTTTGCCAACAGAGGCTGAATGGGAATGGCTTGCTAAGAAATCTCGCCGGGCGACGGAAACGCAGTTTGTATGGGGAAGCAGTGAAAGGATACCTGAAAAGGCGGGAAATTTTGCTGATCAATCAGTAAAGGGGCAGCAGTTGTTTTTCTTTGACACCATTAATGATGGATTCGCGGGGCGGTCACCCGTGGGTAGTTTCAAGCCTGATCGTCTTGGCCTTTACGATCTGGCCGGCAACGTAAGTGAATGGGTTCAGGATTTTTACACGACTGCCCCTCCCGATTTGGACAAGGTTCACTTGAACTATACCGGGCCGGCAAGGGGCCAGCAGTTTGTTGTCAAAGGTAGTAACTTCAACTCTGGCAGACTGAAAGCATTGCGCAGCGCTATGCGTATTGTGGGAGAAGGGCCAGCAGACAACATTGGCTTCAGAGTGGTGCGCAAAGCTAGAGGAACCGAATAATGAAATCAATAAATAAACGTTGGATATTCGTCATTCTGGTGTTGTTGATTGTTGCAGGAAGTGCAGCAGCAGTCAGTATTAGCCTCAACTCCCCTGCACCTTTACCTATTGACATTTAGGAGACGAGAAAATGGGCACAGAAAGTACAAGAATGAACTTCCCGCCTTTAATGTCTTTGGGCGTATTTCTGGCTGTTTTATTGATTGTTCACCTCTTCTACCAAGGGCTGGTACTGCCACTGTCTGAAGCGGCTATTGCAGCTCAAGGTGCCGGAGCAACAGTAAACCTTTGGGTCATCCTTAAAGACATGGAACAACAAATCGTGCTTTCTTTAGGGGTGTTTTGCCTGATTTTAATGGGCTACAAATACTACCGTATTGTGGCTAAAGAAGAGCCTGTATTTACCTTTGATTATTTGAGTCACTTGCCAAAAGACCAACCGCTTGATGTAGAAGAAGCTATGCAGACCTTGCAAAGTAGTGCTCATGCCAGTAACAGCTCAATCGCCACCTGGATAAACTGTTTGCGCCGCTATCAAAACACGAAAAATGTGCAACATGCCGCAGAGGCAATTACCGACAGTGTAGAATCCTTGGCCGCACAGTTAGAGTCGGGCAACAGTCTTATTCGATTCTTTATTTGGGCGATTCCGAGTATTGGGTTTGTGGGCACAGTGCGTGGAATAGGTGCCGCATTGGCACAAGCTGAACAGGCTGTAAATGGCGACATTGCTGGTATGGTTGACAAGCTAGGTGTGGCGTTTAACTCTACGTTGGTGTCTTTGGTTGTGTCCATCATCCTTATGTATATGCTGCACTTGCTGAATAACCGTCAGGATGAGATGGTGCTGAAGACAAAAATCAATTGTGAAACACATCTGCTGACGCACTTGCACAAGTAATCATCCAATGGTCAAGCGAAGACAAGAAGAGGGCTTTAATCTTTCTTTTCTGGATGTTATGGCATGCGGACTCGGTGCTGTATTGATGATTTTGATCCTGGTGAAGTTTCAGGGCCACTCCAGTATGCCTGACACTGAGGTCGAGCGATTGGAACAGGCCTTAGCGGCGCAGTCAGCAGAAAAGTCTCAACAGCAAAGCGCATTAACATTGCGTCGTCAAAGCCTGAAAGAGGCCACTGCTACTCAGGATGATCTTACTCAAAAAATAACGTCTCTAAGGTCAAAACTGCAAGATACTCAAAACGCCATTAACGATGAAAAAGCCATAATCGCTGAATTAGAGCAAGCTATTGCCGCTGCCGCGCCCGAACAAGCTGATGACCCGATAGAGCTTGTCAGCAAAGGAGAGGAAAAATACCTGATTGGCTTAAGTATCCAGGGAACAAACATTGGCATTTTGCTCGACACCAGTGCGTCAATGACCGACGACGATGTCGTGAGTATTATTCGGCGAAAAATTGCCAATGATGAGGTTAAGAAACAGGGGCCAAAGTGGAAGCGTTCAGTGAATGTTGCAAAATGGATGTTGGCCAGATTACCTACGCAAGCGAATGTCAGCGTTGTGTCCTTTAACAAAGAAGCAAAGGTTTTGGGTCAGAATAAGATAAACCAAGCCGACGACAGCACTCAACTAGCGACCTTATTAAGTGAAATAGACGAACTCGTGCCAACCCATGGCACCGACTTGAGTAGGGCGCTTCAAACCATCACAGCCGCAATGCCAACCTTGAGCCATCTTTATGTGATCACTGATGGTCTACCTACTTTGCTGTCAGAGGGCAGTGGATTTCAGGAAAGCCGCGGATGCAGGCCAGTTAGTGGAAATGATACCACTATCACTGGGGATTGCCGTATGCGGCTGTTTTTACACGCGTTTAAGCAGCATGCACCCAAAGTGCCTACCAGTATTGTTCTGCTGCCCTTAGAAGGCGACTCGCAGGCACAGGCCGCCTATTGGGATTGGGCTGATATCTCAGGCGGCACCATGATAAGCCCTGCGGGGAACTGGCCATGAAAAAAACACGCGCGCCCATCGCACTATTCAGCTTGTCATTTCTCGACATTATCTCTTGTGCATTTGGCGCTGTTGTTATGCTAATACTACTAGCAAAAAATGGCGACGACGGTGAACTCTCGGACGTTTCCTCTATCGCCGAGCTCATCGTTCAACTGGACACGTTAGAACAACAACGTCAGTCGCTTGAACAACAAAACACCTCGACTGAGCAGTCTTTAGCTGCACTGTCTGCTTCAGTGTTGCGCAGTCGCGATCAGCTGCAAGTGTTGGAATCTGAGTTGGCTCAGGCTCAGAATGAGCAGCGTATGTTGGAGGATCAGGCCAGTGGACTTGAACAGGTGTTATTAGAGCGGGAGAGAGCGGCCATTGCGGTGAACCAGAATGAACGAAGGGATGAAAATGTTGGGGGGATCCCAGTTGATAGTAATTTTGTAGTATTTGTTGTTGATACATCAGGTTCGATGAAAAACATGTGGCCTCGCGTTATGCAGACAATGAATGATTTGTTGAATACCCATCCCGACGTGGAGGGTTTTCAAATTATTTCTGATAACGGCGACGTGTTAGGGGGGCGAAGACTTGGCAGCTGGCGTCAAGATAGCCCCACAGAGCGGCGACGCGCACTTTCGCAAATGCGCAACTGGAATGGCAGTTCAAGTAGCTCCCCGGTTGAAGGCATTGAATCGGCTTTGCGGGTATATCGGGGGAAGGCAGGAGATTTAGCCTTATACGTGTTAGGCGATGACTACTCAGGTGGCAGTTATGACGAAACCCTGAGTGCGATTAATAAATTGAATGATGCAGGAAATGGCAACAAGATTGCCCGCATTCACGGCGTTGGATTCAAGCCCAATGCGTTTGGACTTGAATCAACCATGATGCGTTTTTCTACCTTGATGCGTGAGGTGGCGCATCAAAATAATGGCGCGTTTATAGCGATGTAGCGTTTAAGGCATCAATAATCTGTGCCGCTTCTTGAACATCATTGTATATATGTAACGACAGGCGAAGTGTATTTGCTCTTTGATCAAAGAAGCAGTGTTGTTCAGTGAGTAATTTCGCTGTTTTAATCGCATTGTATTTTTCCAACGTCAGGCACAAGGTGCCGCCGTTGGCATCTAAATTGACGGGTTTAATATTGGCTGTGTCTATACTGTTGAGCACATAGCTGAGTAACTTGCGATTGTGCTGAAATATCGTGTCTATGCCGATCTCGAGCATGCAACCAATACTGGTTGCGGCCACAGCAAAAGGTGCAATAGAGGGGGTACCGCCCATAAAGCGCATTGCAGATTCAGCATAGTCAAAATGTCTGATATCAAACTCAAAGGGGTCTTGATGAGAGAACCAACCAACGTCGGACGGTTTTAATGACGGTAACACATCGGCGTTTATCCAGAGATAGCCCGCGCCGGGACCACCGCACAACCACTTAACACATGAGCCAATAACACAATCAACTTGCCACTGACGAAGAGAAATGGGAATGATCCCTGCGGACTGTGCAATATCGACTATGCTAAACACGCCTCGCTCTTTACATAGCTCTGCTATTTCTTGAACGGGGGATAACACGCCAGTATTGGAGTGCACATGCGTGATCAAACACGCCAGGGTGTTGTTGCAAATTGCTTCTCGCCACGCTTCAGGATCACTGGCTGAGCGCTGGCTCTCTATCAACTGCAATTGCAGGCCTGCGGAAGAAAGCGCATCGACGACGAACCCCATGGATGGAAACGCGTCAGCATGCATCAGCACAATCTTTTTGTCGCTATTTTGCGACATAGCTACCAATATCTTTGTCAGAGCACTGGACAAGTTAACCTGAGCACAAAAGTCGTCGGCTTTGCCATCAAGAAGTGTGGCTAGCTGATGATGGAAGTGATCGATTACGCCCATCCAAGTGGGCCAGGCATCACCGCCTTGCTGTTTCCAAGGCTTAAGGTAGTTATCGTGCAATGCCTGCTCGCTGACTTTAGGTAAGCAGCCTACTGAGTGGCTCAGAAAATAAGGCGACTTGGGTAAATTAAACTGTTTTTGATATGGATTCACGTACTTCTCCGTATTCACCGCCCCAACGGTCTGTCATTTCGCAACGGATGTCCCACAGCGCCGGGAAAAAGCGATGACGGGTGCCTGACTGCAAGAGCTCAACAGGTCTGCCTTTTAGTGACTTTGAGCCTAGACCAATTGAACGGTGAATAAGGAATAAGTGATTACTGCGAAATTTCTGCATTAACTCATCAAATTCAATGAGGGCCTCGGCCACCACATAGCTGTCGTCGTGCGCATACTCTTCATTGTATATTGCGGCCACTGTCTTTCCGCGCCCGGTGAGGTATTTGTCTTCAAATACTTTCCACATGTCATTGGGCATCTTTAATAGGGTTCTGAAACCTGGTGATTCCTGCCCGCTACCGTTTCCTAATTGCAAACGTATTTGCTGATATTCTTTTGGGGACATTGTCTCCAGTACATCGAGCTGTTCTATCATAAGACGCTGCAGACCATGTACGCGTTTCATTAAGGTCACGACTCTGTGGGTGTTCTCTTGTTCCATGTATTCAAGTACATCAACCAGCGTGTAAATGATGAGTTTCATCCACAACTCTTCTACCTGATGCACGATCTGAAACTGCAGTTCGTCTGCATTGCACAAATCGTTCAGCGGTTTTTGACTGGACAGCAATTTGTCACATTGCAGATACACGCCATAGTCAAGCATTTCGGGGTTGTTGAGCATGTGATGATATTTTTTTCGGAACATAGGGCCGTGACTCACAGGAAAATAATTCGACTATCGTAAACAACTCACTCACAAACATTGTTCCAAATATTCTTTATTATGGTTTATTCTTGGAACATTGTTTCAAATTTACGTTTAAATAGGGTTATTGTTTTGGATTCTATTGACAAAAAGTTGCTGGCGGCCTTAGAAAATGATGCCAGGCAGTCATTTTCAGCCTTGGGCGAATGTGTGGGTTTGAGTAAAACGCCCTGTTGGAACAGAGTGAAGGCACTGAATGAAAGCGGTGTAGTGCAGAGTTATGGCGCCAGACTTGATCCGGAAAAGCTCGGCATTCACATAAAGGCCATTGTTCACGTAGTGGTGGATTTTGCGGAGTATCAGGCTTTCGAATCAGCGATCATTGCCCACCGTCAGGTGCGTTCCTGTCAGGCGGTAACCGGTGAGTTTGACTATGTACTCGAAGTGTTTGCTACCAACATGGGACAGTTTGACGAACTGTTAAGAAACCAGCTTAGCCAGCTGCCGGGGGTGCAGCGGTTCAATACTGCAATTGCCACGCGAAGTGTTAAAGTGGGTGCGCCTTATACTGGTATGATGATTTAGTTAGCAACTCCATTAGAGGGCTGTCAGCATCTGGCGTCGTAAATATGCAATTTGAGTTTGGTGGCTGAGGTTTTTCGGGCATACATCCTGGCAGCCCAACAGCGTCATACAGCCAAAAACCCCATTTTCATTGCCTAACACCTCGTAATAGTCTTTTGACGTGCGACTGTCACGAGGATCGAGCGCAAATCGTGCCAGCTTTATCATTCCAACAGCACCAATAAATTCGTCTTTCATTGCTTTGGTGGCGCAAGCAGAGACGCAGCAACCACATTCAATACAACGGTCCAGTTCATAAATGGCTTCAGCCTTAGCTGGTTCCATACGTGCCTCAATCTGATGGATAGAGATGCTTTGCTCATGGTGGGAATGCAGCCAGGCTCCAATGCGTTCAGACAATGCCCGCATGAACTTACCCGTATTTACAGACAGGTCGCCAATCAGTTCAAAACCGGGTAACGGATGCAGATGTATATGCCCGTCTGTATACTGAGAAGTGAGTGTCCGACAGGCCAGAACAGGCGTACCGTTGACCACCATACCCGAGCTACCACAAATACCGGCGCGACAGACAAAATCAAACTTAAGGTCGGGAGCCTGATGTTCCCGGATGGCATTGAGTGCAATAAACAATGTCATGCCGTCTGTCTCTTCAAGCTGATACTGTTCTACACGAGGCTGATCGTTTTCAAGCTGAGGATCGAAGCGAAAAATATGGAAGGTGAGGGTTCTCATTTCAGGCGTCTCCTATACGTTGATTAGCAGCCTTGTAGCGTTCTGGCAAATCAAGGGATATAGGGGAGTTCTCCTCTGCACTGCGTTTCGCTGTTTCGGGATGCTCAACCACGTTGGCATTACCGTAACCCCGTGACCCCGGGGGAATTTCCATACTGTTTACGTCGATGTCTTCATACGATATTGCAACCTGGTTATTGCGCCAGTGATAAATAGAACGTTTCAGCCAATCGCGATCATTGCGTTCAGGATAGTCTTCTCTGGAGTGAGCACCACGGCTTTCTGTCCGCTTCAGTGCGCCAAGTGTTACGCATAGCGCAAGCTTTAACATTTTAGGTACACGTAATGCCTCTTCTAATTCAGGATTACAGTGACTGACCTTATTCCTTACTGCAATGTTGTCGCACTGTTGGTAAAGCGCTTGCAATGATTCATAGGCTTGCTGAAGTTCTGTTTGATTGCGAAAGATACCCACTTTGGTTGACATAATACGCTGCATCTGAGCTTTTAAAGTTTGGGCGCTGACACCTTCAGTGCGGTTGAGTATGTTGGTGATCTGTAAAGATTGCTGTTGGCAAAAGTGCTCAATAATACTGGTGTCGACCTGTAAGGTGTTTGCGTTGCAATGCTCGACTATATACTCACCCACTATCATGCCAGCCACCACAGTTTCTGCTACACTGTTTCCGCCAAGCCGGTTAAACCCGTGTAAGTCCCAACAGGCGGCTTCGCCAACAGAAAATAACCCTTTCAGGCCGATACTTTCACCCCGATGATCTGTGCGAATACCTCCCATAGAATAATGTTGTGTGGGTCTTACCGGGATGTAATCGACAGCTGGGTCGATACCCAGAAAGTGTTCACAAATTTCTTTTACTTCCCTGAGGTTTTTTTCAATGTGTTCGCGACCCAGCAGGGTAATATCCAGCCAAAGGTGGTCGCCATAAGGTGATTTTACGCCTTTGCCTTTACGCATGTGTTCAGTCATGCGTCGCGACACAACATCCCGGGAGGCGAGCTCGGCTTTTTCCGGTTCGTAATCGGGCATAAAACGGTGCCCGTCTGCATCACGCAAAACCCCGCCATCCCCGCGACAGCCTTCGGTGGTCAAAATGCCCGCTGGAACAATGGCGGTTGGGTGAAACTGAATAGCTTCCATATTGGCCAGTGGGGCAAGTTCTGTTTCCAATGCCATGGCTGCACCGACACCATCACAAATGAGCGCATTGGTAGAAATCTCATAAATCCGCCCAAAGCCGCCAGTCGCTATGGTAGTTGCTTTGGCAACGATGGCATATATTTCCCCCGTTATCATGTCCCGAACAACGGCGCCCAAACATCTTCCCTGGTGGTGAATAAGACGCAATGCCTGTTGTCTTTCCCACACCGGAATATCTAGTTCAATGGCTTTATTATCCATGGTATAGAGCATGCTGTGGCCGGTGCCGTCAGAGGTGTAACAGGTGCGCCATTTTTTGGTCCCGCCGAAGTCACGGGCAGTGATCAAACCGTGATCAGATTGTGCTTCCTCAATGGTTTGCTTTTCTGCGTTTACAATAACGTCGCGTTTACCTGCTGCTACTCGGTTCCAGGGCACGCCCCAAATTGCCAGCTCTCGCACCGCTTTGGGGGCAACATGGCAGAACATGCGAGCCACATGTTGGTCACACCCCCAATCGCTGCCACGTACGGTATCGGCGAAATGCACATCTTCATTGTCACCCTTACTCTTATAAGCAGAGGCTAGACTAGCCTGCATGCCGCCCTGTGCCGCCGCCGAGTGAGAGCGTTTTGCAGGTATGAGCGACAGGACAATCACCGCTAAACCAGCTTTTTTCCCAGCAATCGCCGTGCGTAAACCCGCCAGCCCGCCGCCTATGATCAAACTGTCAGTAACTTCTACTCTCATACTGATGCCATCCCAATTTGTATATACCGCACCAGTGCCGCACAACCAATGATTATGAATACACATGACAGGACATTTTTAACCGTTGCTAGACGAGGTCTGAAATGCGGTGAGTTAACAGGTATTAGGTTCCATTTTAGCCACACCCTGTAAAGCCCAACTGCAGCGTGTATCTCTGCTGCGACAAGCAGTGGTAGGTATAGCAACCAAAACCCTTGTTCATAAATCCGAATGGAAGATTTAACCGGACCAATAGAATCGGGTTGCGTTAGCATGACAAAAAGATGAGGGGGAAGAAGAAATAAAATGACTATGCCCGTTATGGCCTGTACCAGCCAGAAACGGGTGTCTCCGTGGTCGACAATCTGCATTTGTTGTCTTAATTTTCGCCATTGAATAAAGCTACTGGGTAACTTTCGGCATGCCAGAACTGTGTGAATAACAAACAATGCAAATATAGCGGCAGCTATTAATGACACGATAACAGGAAAACCTGAGCCGTCTTCAGTAAGGAATGCCAGTTCCATGGTTTTGGCAACCCAACGCATGGCGTCCTGGCTTATCAAAATGGACGACACCAAGATAAGATGCACCCAAAGAAATAGCGCTAGCATAGCGCCTGTTAGGCTCTGTAGGGCATCAAGCTGCCCTTGTTTTGTCAGTGCAAGGCGATACACATTCTGCTTCCAGCATCGGGTTGTTACGATACTGTAGCTGACACCTCAACAAAAAAACTTGATTTACCTCAAAGTGGGTCGTCGGCGCAAAACAACTTATACAATACAGCAATCACTTCAGTCACTTCATGACTGTTGAGTGAATAATAAATGGTTTGCGCATCCCGTCGTGTCGTGACATAGGCTTCTTTGCGCAGCCAAGCAAGGTGTTGAGATAAAGAAGACTGGGGAATGGGAATAATGTCATTCAGTTCAGACACACATAGCTCGCCATTTTGCAGCACACATAAAATCATCAATCTATAGCGATTACCCAGCGCCTTCAATAAATTGATGGCTTGCTGGGCATTGGCTTCCATTTTGGCAAAGTCTTGCATAAGCAGTGTCAATTCGCCCTATTTAGCGTTGATTCGACGGGCGACTATCATGCCAATTAACATGGCAAGAATAAACCCAAATACTTTGTCTTCCATACCACTGATATTCGCAATGGCCGGACCCGGACAAATACCGGACAAGCCCCATCCAATACCAAATAAAACAGCGCCAATGACTAATGGTTTATCAATTGAATTGGCGGAAGGAAGAAAAAATGACTTCTCGAATAACGGGCTAGTAAGTTGTTTCTTCACAATCTGAAAACCGGGGATAAACACCATCAGCGCGCCGCCCATAACAAATGCCAGGCTAGCATCCCAGTCTCCAGCAACATCTAAGAAGCCCAATACTTTTTGTGGGTCGACCATGCCTGATATCGTCAATCCCATACCAAACCCAATGCCGGCAAGTAACGCAAACAAAAAATTCATTAGGCAACTCCCATTACGTGGCGGACAATAAAAACGGTGATCGCCGCAGTGATCATGAAGACCATCACTGAGGTGATCGAACGCGGAGACAGGCGACCAATGCCACAAATACCATGGCCACTTGTACATCCTGAGCCATAGGCACTGCCAAAACCAACCAGTAAGCCGCCGGCTATCATCATCGCCCAGCTGCCTTCTATTGCAGGCAGTGAGAATCCTGTTGTACTTAAAATGATAGGACCCAGAATTAATCCCAGCACGAACATCCAGCGCCAGCCGTTACCGGGTTGTATCGTCAATAGGTTACCAAGAATACCGGATATGCCGGCAATTCTGCCACTTGCTATCAGCAACAGCAGCGCTGATAAGCCTAAAATAACGCCCCCAGCCAAGGGCTCAAAGAATTGTGTCACTTTACATCTCCTCGGGTAAAACTGATGGGTTGTTTGATATAACGTTTTCCATTTGCTGCCTTGGGCGGCAACTGACCGGCGCTAATATTGAGTTGAACTGACGGATAAAGGAGGCGCGGAATATCCAACGTTTCGTCTCGGCTCTCTCGCAGTTGCACAAACGCTTCACAGGTAGTGCCTGTGTGTATGTGGATGTTGTTTTTTCTGCTCTGTGCAACAGTGCAGTGATACTGCAGTGCTCTGCCTTTCGGTTGATAGTCATGGCACATCCACAGCACAGTGTCATCGGCAAGTTGATGCAGTTTTTCTATGCTTTTAAATAGAACCGCTGCACTGCCTCCAGGAAAGTCACAACGTGCCGTGCCTCCATCTGGCATAAACAAGGTGTCGCCTACAAAGGCATTGCCGTCGATAAGGTATGTCACGCTGTCATTCGTATGACCGGGCGTGCTCAATACAGTTACCTCTGTATTTCCCAATGAAAAGGAATCACCATCTTCAAATAAGTGGCCAAACTGACGTCCATCAGTTGGGATGTGTGACTCAGACAGGTCAAAAAAATCAACAAATGTTTTTTGCACGTGTACAACACCTGCGCCAGCAGCAAGCTTTCCACCTAGCTGTGTTTTTAAATAGTGAGCGGCAGAGATGTGGTCAGCGTGAGCGTGAGTCTCTAGGATCCATGTAACATGGAGATTATTTTCGTGGATGAAGGCTATTTGCTTGTCAGCAAACTCTGTCCAAAGCTTCCCCGAATGCGCTGTGTAATCTAGTGCACTGTCTATGATCATAGCCTCACGACTGGCTGTTTCATAGACCACATAACTTATGGTTGAACTGGCTTGGTGAAAAAAGGCATTTATAGAAATCACAACATTACCTCTGGCATTTATTTCTATATATCGTATATTATAAATATAAGATATACAAATAAAGAGAAGACTTTTGTTAACCGTTATTATTAGTGCTGTACTCATAGGGCTTAGTCTAGGGCTGCTCGGTGCCGGTGGTTCTATATTGACTGTACCCATGCTTGCCTATGGCGTTGGCTTCTCAGAGAAGCAAGCTATTGTTGGCGGTCTGTTTATTGTGGCAGCAATAAGCTTAAGCACCGTTTTGATGAATTTACGTGGCGGTCGAATCGCGTTTAATGCTGCCGCTTGGCTCTCTGTTACGGGTATGTTGGGGAGTGCGTTAGCGGCAAGTGCTTCTCACTGGATAAGCGGAAATCTGCAGTTTTTATTATTAGCTATCATTATGTTATTTGCTGGTCGGAGAATGCTGGCTGCCTCAAACATTGAGGCGCAATACAAAACGTCAAGTCGGGGACGTTTGTTTATTACCGGCCTCTTACTGGGCGGGACCACTGGGCTAGTGGGAGTTGGAGGTGGCTTTCTCATTGTGCCTGCCTTGGTAACATTACTGAACGTGCCTATGCGACTGGCTGTGAATACGAGCTTAACGGTTATCTTTTTCAATGCCAGTGCGGGTTTTGGCTATCATTTCTTTGCTAATCCTGTGTTGATTAATCAAATCGACTGGCAGGTTCTACTGATATTTACAGTGGTTGGCATTGCAGGAAGTTTTGCTGGGCAATTTCTGGCGAAAAAACTTCCCCAACATACACTGAAAAAAGGGTTTGCCTGGCTCATTCTTTTCATTGCTTTAGGCGTACTCACTCATTCACTTAGTCAATTGTTCACAGGTATATGATTATGACAAAGCTTTTAAATGGCAGACAGTTAGTCAGTATAATTCAAGGGGAAATTCAGCAGTGTGACTGTGAAGCCTTAAGCGAAGCCCTTCAACAAGGCGCTATCGTTATTGATATTCGTGAAGAGGCAGAAGTGAATTTAGGTATGATCCCAGGCGCGGTGCATATTCCAAGGGGGGTATTAGAAATGGAATTAACATCGCTTGATGCAATTAGCCATGAACAGGACCCATTGTCAGCACTGGCAACACGACCGGTATACCTTTATTGTCGTTCTGGTGCCCGCTCTGCTCTTGCCGCCAAGTCGCTGGAGTCTATGGGGCTGACCAAAGTGTGGTCTGTAGCCGGTGGTTTTAATCGCTGGTTAGCGCTGGAAAAACCCATTATTTCGAGTAAGGAGGCCAAAGTGTGGGAGGTTGATGGACTATTTGCGTGGGAGCAGGGAGGAGGGATTTAATTCACAGACTGTGCTAAGCTCGCGGCGTCTTCAGGAAGGAAAACCGATGCCGCATTCTGCTACTAAACTTTTCATATTCTTTGCACTACTTTTATTACTATTTGGTTGCACAGTGCCCATTTCTGAGCAACCTACGCCATCTAAAATTCCGGCTAAGCAGCCAGATAACGCGAATGAAGAGCGCAGGCCCAGTTTTTTACCAGATGCCCCTGTTGGTTACGAATGGCGTTTAATTCCTAAACATTCCGATGAGTTTACAACGCCCTATTTAGACACTGCTAAGTGGCAGTATATCTCCAGTGAAAACAATCCTAAGGCTTTAATAGCAGAGAGTGTGATTAATTTAGGAGGGCGAAGCCGATTAAATGCAATTAGAACGGCAGAGCCGGTAAGCAACGGATATACCGAATGGCGTTTAAGAACGATATTACCTACCTTTAACGGTCAATTAGCTTTGTTGCCAGCACTTCAAACCGTCACGGGGTGTTTAACTGGGTTGCAAATCAATATGAGTAGCGACAGCGTTGAAGGCAGTGTTCAGCGTTTCCCAAAGCAAAATTGTGACGCGCTTCAGATTGCGAGCAGCAATGCGGGCTGGTCGCAAGAAAAAACCGACAGAACCAAGTTTATAACCTTAGGAATTTGGCGGCAGTCAGCCAATAAGATAGGGATTACGCTGGATGGGCGCCCTGTTATATTGGAAAGCGATATGCACCTAGGATCAGATGAAGCCATGGTATTGGCGATGCAAGGCGATATGCAAATTGACCATATGCGCCATTATGTTCTTCAAAAAGCGCCAAACAATCTACTTAGGGCTCCTGATTTTGAAGGAGACGACAAAGCTCGCCATTGGCGTCTTTCCAGCCCCAATGCTCGTTTCGTCAGCACGCCGAATCGCATATTTACTCACTCCTACGCCCTTGAAATTGGCGCTAACAGCCGAGCCATGCAGGCGCTTGTGCTGCCCAGCAAAGGCACTTACACGCTAACTGGTTTTGCGAAAAAGATCGCAGGCGATGCGGGCGCAGTCGTGTCAGTAATCGATACCAAAGGCGATGTGTTGGCACAAGCCAGAGTGGTCTCATCACAATTTTCACCTTTGTCTCTTGCGTTTAACGTACAAAAGAAGCAACCAGTTAGTATTGTGATAAGCAATACAGACAAGCATTCGGTCAGTGTGCTTGATACCTTGTCTTTGCGAGCCCGCTAGCCCTTTTTATTGGTGGCAACTAACCAAACAGCGTGAATCACGCCTGGAAGCCATCCTAAGATGCATAAGATAATATTGATAAAGAAGTGCTTGCTGAACCCTACTTGTAACAGAGCCCCCAGAGGCGGAAGTAAAATCGCAAGAATTAGATTAACGATATTGACGTTATTTCCAGACATAGTCATTTCCTCTTATTTTTTAACAATGCCTATTTTGGTATGGGCATATACACCCTGAATGAATAGGGTAAGTTAGTATTGCTTTACACTTCTTGCTACACGTAGCTTAGCTATCGCTTTCATGAGTTGCAACTCACATTTGATGAGTTGATCAACATCACAATTTTGTAGCCTTTTTTCTGCGTTCCTACGTGCTTCCTGCGCTTTTTTCTCGTCTATGTCTTTCGCTCTTATCAAAGTATCAGCCAGAATAGATACGTTGTTCGGCTGCACTTCCATAAACCCACCAGCAACGTATAAAGAATCTTTTTCTCCCCCCTTTTTTACCATGGTTAACATGCTGGGAAGTAACCCTGTAAGCAAGGGCGCATGACCGTAACAGATACCGAGATCGCCTTCTGAGCCCTTAACCGATAAATGTACAATTGATCCTGAGTAAACATGATCAATGGGAGTGACAATTTGTACTTTGAAAGTGGACTTATACGCTGATTTCACGTTCTGTGCTGTTCCATATGTAAAGCTTCCTCCAGTAAATCTTCATGATTGAGCCACTCAAAAATCATACCTTACACCAAGTTGTGAATGATAGACATCGTCCACCTCAGCCAGTGGTGAACGCATCTGTGCTAGATAGTTGAGGCGTTCTATGGACAGCCATAGACGGATATCGCTTCTAATTGAATAAATATATTCCACTCTTAACGAATCGACTTCGCCGCTTGTTTTACATTTGTCTGCAGCCGCTCTGCCATGGATTTTGTGTGCTTGCCATTGGTAGCCGCCATACACACCATAACTGGTTCGTCTCTCTTGTGCACACGTCCGAATAGCATTGATCAGAGTAGCGGGTTCTGCCTGATGAATTTTGACAACACCTGAACTGCTTCCTGCATATTCATCGAAGTTTGATGATGCGTTATGAGCGTATACGGACAGAGTCCAATTTTTATCGAGGTAGTACCATAGCTTGGCTCCCACTAGGGTGCCTTGATGAGAACCAAACTGGTCGCGAATAATCGCGACTTGCAGTTTGAGATTCTGGTAGGAGGTTTGTCCGCCAAGTTGAACGTTGCGTAGGCCTAATGTTTGCGTTTCATCAAAGCGTATACCCATACCCATGCGGCTGTTTTTATTGTGATAGAAGTACTGCAGTAAATTGTCATCACGCAGCACGCCTTGCCTTTCTGTATCTAAGCCTCCCAGAAAATAATTGGTTCTGACAAACTGATGCCAGACCACATTTTGTCTTCCATAGAAAAGTGAGTGGTGTTTGTACAAGATACCCAAATAGGAAAGTCGTTTTTTTAAGGCATCTGTATTGTGAAGTTCATCCAGAAGCTGGCCTTTTAAGCCGTATTCGACATGACCAGTAAAAGATAAATCTTCATCTATTTTCCACTCTGGTTTAATCCCCACTCGGCTCAGGTAGTCGCGCCAGTACCAACCATCACCCTTGATGTCGGCATCAATATGCTCCAATCCCAAGCGTAAAGAACCATATGCGTGCCAACTGATATCGCTTTGGGCAAAAGCGATACTCTGAAATGCAAATAACAGGCAGAAAAAAACAGCGTTTAAACCTACCTTAAACGGTAAAAAAATGCCCATGTTTCCTAAGGAGTAATAGAAAAAGAGGTCTTCATTAGAGCAAAACTAGGCAGTTATTGATTTGACTTGGATCAGGGAGCTAGGGGATTACACGCCACTGCTTGGCTAAGATAAGGTAAAATGAAGAGTAAAAAAAAGCCTGAACAGTGTCAGGCTTCTTCTTAAAATGATTATTCGAGACTATTTTCTTTTGCGTAAAGCCATGAAAGCAGTGCCTGCTAACAGAAGCAGAATAGCCGCTGGTGCAGAAACATCCGTTGGCGTACTTTGTCTCAACCAAGCCGTGATATGGGAGGTGTCTTTGCCATTGAATACTTTGATGCTACCGCCGAACACGTAAACATTGTGCAGGCTGCTTAAATCAAACTGATACAAGGCAAACTCGTTTCCTGCTTTTACAGAAAAGATGATTTGGTCAAAAAACATCGGTTTAATGCCGTTTAGATCAACATCGAAGCCTGCATTTGTCCAACCACCTGACCCTCCATCGGTAGGTGTAACGTTAATCGATGACGACGCTGAACCTTCGAGCGGAGTGGCAGTCCAGCCACCAGCTGGGTTGATTTTTCCAAGCGATGTCCACGACGAGGCCGGGTCTGTGTCGGGAGAATTGCTGGTTAACCAACCGTCTGTGTCCCACAACTCCAGCGCACCTAAATCGCTCGAATTGAGCAAATGTGTATCATTATGACCACCGCTACCGTTGCCCTGGTAAGCAGCTAACAAGTCAGAACTTGTCAGACATGCACCTGCGCTTAACGAGAATGAAGTATCGCCGCTGCTATTGATTACGATATCGTTAGCTTGACACGTAGCTGCAGCTGCCGTTTCGGCTTGTTTGCCTGGTTTGTTTTCAGGCTTTCCTGCCAGCGCAGTAGCAGGCACCGCTGCCATAGCAATAAACATCAATGTAATAAGTGGTTTCATTTGCATCTGCCAATTAACTTCATAACTATATTTTATACCGAAATACTGAGCAAAAACCATTCCAAAAATTATATCCATATATTTCAGTTGGTTATAAATCCGTCGTTTAGACTGTGTAAAAAAAACCGACACTCTTTTGCCTTTAACTGCGAGTTTGCTGTAAAAGCTGTTCTGCGTCATTACGTTCCGGGAAGAAGAGGTCTGATGCAAGCGCACGACTAAGCTCTGCGTTGGCTTCTTTATTACGCCCCAAAGCAATGAGGACACTGGCTAGTCTGTATTTATTCGTTGGATTGACTGAATCAAGGGCGCCAGCATCGCGCAGCGTTTTTAGTGCTTTCTCATATGCCTGCTCCTGAAACTGGAGCCAACCTAGCAAACTTAGGTACTGCGCTTTCTGCGGTTGAAGCGAACTGGCTTTTTGTACATGCTTTTTGGCCTCAGCGCTGTCCGTCGTCATCAATGAGCGGGCAAGTTGAAAATGAATATCACTTTTATCGTCTAATGCTGCATTGTCTAACAAATACAGCCAGTGGTACTGGGCTTTGCTAAACGCCTGATTTTGCATGAATAACCTAGCCAGTAAACTACGTTGAAAATGCAGAGAGGGGGCTTGAGTTAACACACTCTCAAGTGTCTTTATAATTGGCTGTTGCTGACTACCCGCAATGGCTTGTTGATAGGCATGAAATGCCGCAACCTGATTGTCTGGTTGCGCGAAAAAAGCCTTGAGATGGTAGGTATTCGCATTTTCAATATTGCCCAGCGCCGATTCGGTTTGAGCAGCTAAAATCAATACGCTAGCATGTTTTGGGTGTGTTTTTAGTAACTCCGTGGTACGTTTTTTGGCATCATCAAGTGCATTTTCAATTAAGCTCACTCTTATCAGTTCAAGCTTATAGGCTAGGTTATCGGGTTCTATTTCGACAGCAGTTTTGATGCTGCGAAGTGCATTTGCACTGTCTTGCGCACGGGTTTGTAATTGGCTCAATGAAAACAGGTATTCAGGTTGTTCACGCCAGATGCCGTAAAGGATATTGAGTTGCCGGGATGCCTCATCATTTTGCCCCATGGCCAGTAATACTTCGGCTTTGGCCTGCAAATAGCGAGGTTCTAGCCTGTTTTGTTTTAGTAAGGTATCCAGTGTGGAAAGTGCTTTTTTATGTTCTTCTTGCTCAACAAAAAGGCGCGCAATCAGTTCGTAAGCATACCGACTGTCGGGTGTGATTGTCAGCGCTTTGTTGAACGCTTCCAACGCTTCGTCGTAGCGTGCTTTCGACGCCAGCACGCGACCTTTGAGCAATAATGCGTCCGCCTTTTGGGGGTGAGATGTAGTAAGCTTTTCTAATTCAATCAGTGCACTATCAGACTTCTTTTGCAAAAACAGTAGTTTGGCGTTGTTTAGCCTCGCTGGGTAAGGCGGTGTCAACGAGCGCAATAGCGGAGCCAGCGTATTCGCTGCCTCATCTAACTGGCCTTTTGCGATTAACAAGTTCGACTTTAAGATGAGTAGTTCCTGATTTTCTGGTGACAAGCTTAACGCTCTGTTAAGGCTATCGATTGCTTGGTCATACTGTCCCAGTGAACGGTATGCAGTAGAAAAGAGTGATGCAATATCCTGATTGTCTGAATTGTAAAAGTAATGATTTAGTAATTCGATTGCTTGCTGGTTTTTGTTTTCTGCTATGAGTAAACCCGCTTCAATAAACGCGATTTGTCCATTGTTTCCGTGAATTTGCTTTAAGTCATTAATCAGACGCCTACACCTAAGGAACTGTTTAGTGGAAATGTATAGCTCACAAAGTTGCCCCGAAAGTGGCGCACTTTGACTCACAACATCGGGGAATTTTTCCAATAGCGTTATCGCTCTGTCAGCCTGTTCAGTATTAAGGTAAGCAGAAACTAGCATGGATAATTGGTTGCTGTCTGGCGTATTGTCTTCAATATACGCCTCTAATTGCGCAGCAACCCCTTCAAAATTGCCCAGAGAAAACGAAGAGAGTGCACTCACCAACAATAATTCACTTTTTTGCGCCTTCACATCAGAAGGCAGTCGTGACATTAAGCTGTCAACTTCAGAAAAAACTGCCTGTGCACTTTCTTCCTGATCATTCATCATCAATAGGCGCCCTTTAATCAGAAGTGCAAAAGGGTCATTAGGCGTTTCAGCTAATAATTCATCATTGAGTTGCTGTGCTTGTGTTACATTGCCTGCGCGTAAATTAGCGTTGACCAGAGAACGCTTAAGCGGTAAATCCCGAGCATTCAGTTGGTATGCTTTTCGATAATGGTTGAGAGCGCTATCAAGCTGGTTCATTGCTTGATAATACTGCCCGAGTAAATATTCCGTTTTAAAGTGTTCGTCTTTTTGTTGCATGGCCTTGTCCAGAAAGCCTTTGGCTGCTGCAAGATCATTTTGCCTGAGGTGAAAATCAGCCAGGGCACTAAGAATATCTACATCGTCAGGATGGTTTTGATTGGCGCGCTCAAGTAATGCCAACGCACTCGTGACGTTATTTAGCTGATAGTGCGAATCAGCCTTAACCAACATTAATGCTTTGCGATTTTGCGGGATAAGCGGCTGTTCAGATATTTGAAACACTTCCTCATAGCGCTCCAGTAAATAAAGCGCTTTCGCGAGTGGCACGCTGGTTAAGTTGACATCTGCACCCATGGCAATGGCTTCATTAATTTCAATAAAAGCATCGAAGGGCAAGCCGCGAGTAAGTAGCACTTCACCCATAAGAATTTTAGATGGAAGGTGTTCGGGGTCGCCCTGAAGCGCATTTTTCAGGTAGATATAGGCTTCTGAAAAATCCTGTTTTTGAAAAGACTCAAGCGCGGTTTCATAGTCGTCTTTGGTTTGTGCAAACCCATTGCCACTCAATAAATAAAATGCAGTACAGAACTGCAAAAAAATCACTCTAACCATCTGCCAAATACATCTTGCGACTTGTTTTCTTTAGATACAGTTTACACCGTCTGCAATAGCAAACAATCTAAGAAGCTTGTTGTAGATAACTCATGGTGACTGTTATTTAGAAATTTGACTCACGATGTCGACCATTTCATTGGTCCGTTCGTTAATCTGATTAATAAAATCACCAGAACGTTTGATCAGCTCAAGGCCGTTTTCAGTACGATTCTGAATGGCGGCAATTTCTGCTACTGCGGCACTGGTTAATTTTTGATTTTCTTCAACCATTTTTTCTATTTCTGAAGTAGATGCCGACGTACGTGAAGCAAGTTGGCGCACTTCGTCTGCCACTACGGCAAAGCCTCTGCCTTGGTCGCCGGCCCTGGCAGCTTCTATAGCGGCATTCAATGCAAGTAGGTTAGTTTGGTCGGCTATTTCATGAATAGTATGCACAATATTGGATATTTCTTGGGATTGAGCACTTAATTGACTGACATTGCCGGCAGATTCAGAGAGTTCACTTTGCATTACTTCCATCGATGAAATTGCTTTTTTAAGCTCAATATTTCCCTCGTTGGCGATGTCGTCAGTTTCTTTAGATGCGGCCAGTGCTGTATTCACAGTTTGTTCTCTGGACAGGACTACCTGCGTAATGTCTGAGGCAATTTTCATTATTTTAACGAGGTTACCATTGATGTCATAAATCGGATTGTAAGAAGCCTCTAACCACAAAGGTTCACCATTCTTTTTCTGTCTTTCAAAAGTGCCATGCTGGTATTCTCCTCGGTTCAAAGCCTGCCAAAATGCATTATATTCATTGTTATTGGTAATGTGTGAAGGGCAGAACATACTGTGATGTGCCCCCACAATTTCATTTAATGAGTAGCCTGAGGCAGCACAAAAATTATCATTTGCAGTGATAATACTGCCATCTGCGTTGAATTCGATTGTGGCCATCGACCGGCCCAATGCCTCTAACTTACCTTGCATGTCACTTTTTTCATTCATCAAACTTGTGATATCTGAGGCCAATTTGACAACTTTGTATACCGAGCCGCTCTCATCCTTAACCGGGCAATAACTGGCCTCTAACCACACCAGTTCACCCTTTTTATTTACGCGCTGGATACTGGATGAGAAGGGGATACCTTGAGACAGTTTCTCCCAAAAACTGCTGTATTCTGGTGATTTTGCAAAGTCAGAAGTGCAAAACACGCGGTGATGTTTGCCTTTGATTTCATTCAGGTCATAGTGCATTGCGTTGAGAAAGTTTTCGTTGGCGGACAGAATAGTGCCGTCAGGCGAAAATTGAATCATCGCCTGACTATTGCTGATCGCAGAAAGCATGGCAAGGTTATCAGCGTTCGCCTGTTCTTTGGCAGCTTGCTCAGCACTATTTTTTTCCGTTCTTTTCCACCACATAATTAGCTTCTCGTTTGTGTTGTACGAATGGGAAGGTTGGATATCTTCATTTAATCTCCCCAAATTATCAGAGAATTCATACATCTTCGACCCAAGTATAGTCGGCATCAATGTTTATGCATAAAACGGCTTTACGTTGGGTGACTTTCAGTTGAGGGATTAAGCTTGCTAAGATACGTTGATAATTTTCTTATTTATGCCGTATATGCAAAGGATAAACATGAATAAAACCCTACTTACCGGTGCATTGTTAACTGCACTGAGTGGCAGCTTGTGTGCCGCGACACTTCCATCAGAAAATATACAGGCCTTAGGGCCAATTGACATCAGTACACCTCAGTTGCTTACTGAGAGCCCCAAAGCAGAATCTGTCTTTGATAGCCTGTCTGCAGTGGCCGGTAAAAGTGGCGACAAGCTAAATCTTTTTGGTGAAGAATATGTCTGGCAGCCGTTGAGTACATTTAATAAGGACAAAGAAACGGCGTTGAGCTTGTATCGGTTCACCTTAAGTGTTGATCGTTTTACTCAAGGCGAATTAGTCGTTGAAGGCGTAGACAAGCTAAATGTATTCGTTGCCGGGGTTGAAGCGAAAAAAGGCGAAAAAGGCTACTCACTGGCCCTACCTACCGGTGATCACGCGGTATTTATTACTGCAACAAAGCGCGCTGCAGAAACCGAGATTCAATTTAGCTTTGAAGGTAAAGCCGAACATGATCAGGTGACCCTGCATAAAGGTGGCAAAGTGCGCTTGGCGGCTAAGCAGCTGTTTGACTCAGAAACTATCTCAAGCGTTGAGCTGTCAGATAACGGTGAATATGCCCTTATCGCGAAACGGCATTATCACCAGGACACTGGCAATAAGGCTGTCACACTCACAGAGCTGGTCAATGTGGGTGATTTGTCAGTGATACACACTTGGGACAACGGCCTTCGCAGCGCAATGTTTTCACCAGACAATCAATCATTAGTTTATTTTCATAATAATAAACTTCACCAGCTAAACATCGACACGTTGAGAACCGAAACGATAAGCGCAGAATTGGAAGACGCCAGTGGCTTTAGGTTTTTTGGTAATGAAAGCCTGGTGTTTTCTTGGAATAAAGAGGGTGACGATGACGGTGATCTAGCCAAACGTTATCAGGCATTGCAGGACAGGTGGCGTAGTTGGCGAGATAACCGTCAGTTATACCAGTTAGATATTGACACTGGCTTTATCCGCCAGCTCACACAGCATGAAGCCAGCAGCACATTGCTGGATATTGATGAAACAAGAAATACCCTGCTAATAAGTCGTAGTCTCATTGATTACTCAGCCCCACCTCATGGCGCTACTGGCTTGTTTGAACTGAACCTCAAGACTGGTGAAGAACGGAAAATAGGGCACTATCGTGCATTTAGTTCTGCGCGGTATAGCAGCAAAGGATTGTATGTTACCGGTGGGCCCAATTTTGCCGGAGGCAAAGGCTTGAACGTATCCGAGGGGCTGGTTGCCAACGACTACGATGGCCAGTTGTATCATATGAACTTGCAGGGTGAAGATATTCAGGCGCTGTCTAAAGCATTCGACCCTGCTATCAACGGTATTCATGTCCTTAAAAATGACGATGTTATTTTTACAGCCAGCGAAAAAGACAGGGTGCCCTTGTATCAATATGATGCCAGTAAGGCGCGCTTTATTAAGCTGAGTGAGCAAACCGATACCGTTAGATCGTGGGCAAGTACAGACAACGCAAAAGCCCAGATTATGTACGCAGCAACCCATGCCTCACGCCCTCAGGCTCTGTATACCCAGGTTGTTGGCCGCAAGGCCAAAAAACAATGGGATGCCAGTGCGGCGTTTGCCAATACCAGTATCGCTAAGCTGAATGATTTTGACGTGGTAAATCCAGACGGCATATCCATTGATGGCCGGGTTTACTTGCCAGACAACTTCGATGCATCCAAAAAATACCCCGCGCTAGTTTATTATTATGGCGGTACGGCTACCGTTACCCGAGGATTTAAAGGGCGTTATCCTTTTAATCTATGGGCAGCAAATGGTTATGTTGTTTACGTTTTGCAGCCCACAGGGACTTACGGCTATGGACAAGACTTCTCTGCTAAACACGTTAATGCTTGGGGCGATTATACGGTTGACGACATCATTCACAGTACCAAAGCATTCTTAGAAGCGCATCCGTTTGTCGATGCTGATAGAGTTGGTCATTTAGGCGCGTCGTATGGCGGTTTTATGACCATGCTGCTAGCGACGAAAACCGATATTTTCGCAGCGTCTGTCTCACATGCCGGCATTTCAACATTAACTTCCTACTGGGGCGAAGGCTGGTGGGGCGCGCTCTATTCCGGGGTTGCATCAAGAAACAGCTTTCCATGGAACAATCCAGAGCTCTACACTGATCACAGTCCGATTTATCACGCTGATAAAGTCACTAATCCTATTTTATTAATTCACGGTGACAGTGACGTTAATGTGCCTGTTGGCGAGAGCCATACGTTCTACACCGCGCTTAAACTGTTAGATAAAGATGTGGAGTTAGTGGAGTATTTGGGCGATGACCACCATATACTCGCACGAGATAAAACGTTCCATTGGTGGGCGACGATATTGTCGTATTTTGACAAGCACCTGAAAGACCAGCCTGAGTGGTGGGAGTACCACTTTTCAAAATAGTTAAACGAGCCGGCGATAAGCCGGCTTTTTTATTCTCTTCTTCTTTTTTAAAGCGTAATCAGTTCCTCGCAAATAGGCTTAAGGTTATGCAATACATTATACCTTGTATAACAAGGTATAATGTATTATAAAGTATGAAAGCAGTAAAATTGATCAACAAAATGGCTTCTTACTATGGCAAATGAAAAAGATCTTGAGTCGAAATGGGACGTGCAGCTTCGCAAGGGGACACTCGATCTCGTAGTACTCGCTGCCTTGAACGGAAGAACCCTTTACGGCCTTGAACTACTGCAGTTGTTGCACAAGTTTGAGACAACACGCATTACTGAGGGCACCCTCTACCCACTGCTGGACAGACTAAAGCGAGACGGTCTGGTTACAGCGCAGTGGCGCCAAGAGGGTGAGACCCGACCTCGAAAATATTACGCATTAACTGAGTTGGGGAGCAACAAGCTATCAGCAGTGAGTCGCCGATGGCAACAAGCTGTATCAGATATCAATCATCTGTTGGCACACCCCGGCCCTGCACCGCTCAACGATGAGGAATAAGCAATGTCTAGATTATCCGACTCTCAGGAACGAGAGAAAATTCATTCCTACTTAAAAACACTAGGTAAGTATTTATCACGCCTGGAGGTTTACGAATCTGAAGAGGTACTGCGCGAAATAGAAAGCCACATATTCGACGCCATCGATCTTAAAGAAGTTAAAGGTGAGCCCGTAGATATCGACAGCATACTGTCTGGTTTTGGTCCGCCAAGACAGCTGGCCGAACAATACGTGAGCCATATATTACACGGAACGCCTCCTCCACCAGGCTTTTCAGCACTTGAAGTAGTAAAGCGTGGCGCTAGCAAAGGACTTTACTGGGCGACAGCAGGTTTTGGGTACGGCGTGGGGGCCGCTCTAATCCTTTTGGCCTTTGCAAAACTACTTGCGCCACAGCATGTAGGGGTTTGGTCAAGCGCTAACGGTAACAGCATTGTCATTGCGATAGTAAATAACCCCTTGCAACAAGGCGAAGATGTTTTGGGAATGTGGCTGGTGCCTGTTGCTGTAATCGCGGGCTTTCTTATTCTGCGTTTAACCTATTCGATTTTACGCGTATTTCGCGGTGCATAAGGAGATCATGATGAAAACGATACTCCTGTATTTGAAGCATTTCATTGTAGTGACATGTCTATTGTTATTAACCGGTTTTGCTAGCTTGGTTGCGATGCAAGGAAGTATTGCTTTTGGTACCGATGAACTTGCATACAAAGTTGGCGATGAAGGACCGCATATTTTTCATAACCAAGATTCATTGGACGTCATGTACATTCGCGGAAACCGGGAAACGGGATTTTCCATTGAAAAGACGCACTTTTCTTCTAATGAAACCATTGATATAGAAGTGTATTTTCCCAAAGATGGCAGTCGATTCAGCTTGCCGTTTACAGCTCATTATGAGACACCGGCCTCTCACTACAATGATGCGCAACCAATTTTTGTGATGTCTGACTTGGAAGGTAACTTAGCAACATTTCGGGATTTCTTACTACAACACAATGTCATTGATGCAGGTCTTACCTGGCAATTTGGGCAAGGGCATCTTGTGTTATTGGGAGACATGGTAGACAGAGGTTACGCCACAACGCAATTGCTGTGGTTCATTTATAAATTAGAGCAAGAAGCAAAGCTCGCGGGGGGCAGCGTGCATATGATCATTGGCAATCACGAAATCAAAAACATGCAGGGAAATATGAAGTCAGCGGCCAACAAGTATATCCCCATTGCTGGTATGCTGGGCAAACATCATGCTGAACTGTTTGGTGAGGACGCGGCAATCGGTCGCTGGCTGGCGAGTAAAAATGTGGTAGAGAGCATCAATGGATACTTGTTTACTCATGGTGGCATACATCCTGAGATTGCTGCACTAGGGTTGAGTTTGGATGACATTAATCAAACTATACGCAGTGCATATCGCCAATACTATTACCCCCGTGAAGACTATAGCCACGATCAACATCTGCTAATTTCAAATAAGACTGGCCCAGCATGGTATCGCGGATACTTTAAAGACGAGGTCAGCGAAAAACAAATGGATGAAACCTTAACGGCGTTCAATGCCAAAGCTATTGTAGTAGGGCATACGCTTCAATTTTCTGTTAACAGTCAGTTTGACGGAAAACTTTATGCAGTCGATGTTAAGCATCCTGAAGATTATACTGATAACTTCCCGTTTAAAGCATCGGAAGGACTGCTTCTTAAAGATGGCCAAGCATACAGATTATTAGATGATGGCACACGAGCGTTATTAGACGACTAAGCGTTCTAGCCGAACGTTGTTGATTCAAGGAAAACATATGAACCACGAACACCAACCGCAATACCTTGAACTATTAGCATCAAATCTGATGGGGTGGTTAGGTGAGAAAGGAGGCGCTTTATCAGAGTATGAATTGCTCGGTATTATCAAGGCAGAGATACCCCAATTCTTTCAACTGGAGCCACCACTAGATACTCTGTATCAAAAGCATTTTTGGCTATTCCATCATTTATATCGGCTTCAGCATCGCCTATCAGAGCAGAAGTTACACTTGAGTGTGAATGCGTTATCGATTCAGGTCGCGCCGTTAAACATTCAGTCTGATCATTTAGCCCAAACGGATCCGCTAAAGGCCTTTTACCTAGATATCAATAACCTGTATTTATCCCAGGACGAGGTCCATAAAATGCAAGAGAAGTTCTGGCAGCGGTATCTGGCGATTGATAAAAAAGCACAGGCGATTAAAACACTGGGTTTAACTGGCTGCCCAGAACTAACCCAAGAAGTGATAAAGCGCAGGTATAAGCAATTGGTGCATAAAAGTCATCCAGACAAACAAGGTGATGCAGCACAATTTGACGCGATTAAGCAGGCCTATAACACCTTGTTGTCACTTTTTTAGTTGCGTTAACTAATTTGCTGCCTTCGCTCGGCGAGTCAAAGTAGGGTGCCTATTTCAGACCAAACAACCAGCGTCCGACGTTAACGCGTTTGACTAATTCAAAGGTTAACCCACAACCCACTAGTGTAAAGCTCGTGATTAGTAGTAATTCTACGCCAACTGATAAAGACTGAGGCTTTAACCATGCAGCGGCAACGATAATTAGCGTTTGGTGCATGATATACCAAGGTAAGATGGCTTCATTGGCGTATTTTAAGAGGCGATTGGAAAATCGCAAGTAAGCACCAGCTAACCCAACAAGGCATAATATCCAAGCCCAGTGATTCAAAGTTACAATGACTGCATATAAACTTCGCACGGCTAAACTGTGCTCAAATTGATCGGCGAGTAATGACCAGGCATCGTGCCGATCGGCAATTAAAAATGCATAGCAACTAACAGCAATACTCAGTAGATACCAACGGCGACGAATTATTTCGGTCCACAAACTACCTAAATGAGGTAGGCAATAGCCAACGATAAACACCCAAAAATATTTAGCATGGCTATACCAGTCGTTAACCAAGTCATGGGTGACGGGAAATTCGCGTCGCATAGTTAGCCAAATCACTGACATTACTCCCACTAACACGCCAACAAAGGACCACAATGACGCAGCTTGTAGCGTGTTCAACTTACAAATTTTCACCAAGAACGGGCGCAGAAGTAGAGCGAAAACAGAGTAAACAAACACATAAGGGAGAAACCACAAATGATTCCACGTAAGTAATCCTAATGGCGAATGACGCTCTTCTGCCAAGGTTGTATTTAGGTTGTAGTAATCCGCTAAAAAAGACAGATAACTGGCGTTGTAGTCGGATGTTTCATGCAGTTCAATGAAAAGCTGCGGCGGCACTATAACCAACATGCCGAAAATCAGTGGGACCAGTAGTCGTTTACTCCGCAACGTAATTACGCCCTGATCAGGATACCGAAGTTGAAACAAACTTAACGCCATGGCGGAAAGAAAAAACAGTAATGACATTCGCCACTGATTGCTTAGTATCATGACATCCTGAAGCCAAACGCTCTGGTGTTCACTTTTTATGTGCCAGCCCCATTCAAACACGTAGTACATACCAATGTGATAAGCAATCAATATAAAAAACGCTAAGGTACGTAGCCAGTCAATGTCGTAGCGTCGCTGTTGAGTTGTCATTAGGGCCGATCTCCTTTATTTTTGGGCCATCGACAATGGATGATTTGTAGCAATGAAAACAGCCCAAAATAGCAATGTGGACGGGGAGCAGGGACAAGCGGTGGATAACAGGGATGAGAGTCCGTCGCGGTTGCAGCCTTGGATGAAAATGATTACCGAAAGACCGAACCGTTTCTTAGTGCTGGCGCTCTTTATCTACATGTTGATCAACAACACCATTAATGTAACGTCGGTATGGATGGAAATCACTCGTGATGGGCAACCCGAGTTTGCCCTGTGGGAATTGTTTGTCTGGGAATACTCTAGCCTGCTCGCTAACATTGCATTACTGCCGCTTATTTTTTTGGTCTGGCAACAACACCCTTTGCGTTTTTCGCACCCATACCGGCAATTGTTAATGCATTTTGGTGTAAGTCTTTTGTACGCCATCGGCCATGTATCCCTAATGGTGGCGATGCGAGAAGGCGTTTATGCGCTGGCAGGTGGCAATTACGATTTTGGCCCGGTATTGCGGGAGTTCTTTTACGAATACCGTAAAGATGTATGGGGCTACCTCTTCTTTCTGTTCATTTTTAACATTTATCATCGTGTATTAAGCCGTGTTTCTGGCGAGGCAAATATTATCGCCAACAGTGAAAAAGAAGCTGTTTCAGCACCACATGTACCGCCAGAACATTTATTGGTAAAAAAGTTCGACAAAGAGTTTTTAGTTAAAATTGATGAGGTGGATTGGTTAGAAGCATCTGGGAACTATGTCAACTTGTATGTAGGGGAACGTATTTATCCGCTGCGCAGTACACTGAGCCAATTAACGACAAAACTAGACAGCCAGTTTACTCGCATTCATCGCTCTCATGCGGTTAATCACAGGGCGATAGCACATATCCAATATAGCCCCAGTGGCGATGGTGAGGTAACACTGAAAAGCGGTGCCACACTGGCCGTTTCACGCCGCTATAAAGACCAGCTTAAACAAAAATTGACGGTTTAACTCAATTGAGGATTAATCACAGTTCAAATTGGCTGAGTCGATAGTGGTGCGGAGTCATTGGAACCCAAGTAAAACGCTGTTTTTTGATTGCTACTTGTTGTTGATGAAATGCCCACCTTGTTGCAAGAACAACAATGAATCGGATTGATATTGCATCTTCAGTATGATCACCAGCGTTTTTATAATTATATGAATTGAAAATCTGTATGAAAAAAATTAAAGCCATCCCAACGACGCAAACTAAAAATAATTTTTTGAGCATTTGCATATCGCCCTTGGCAATAGGTTTTAAACTACTCAAACCTGCTATTGACCAATGTTAATTCTTTTCTATACCAACCTCGGTTTAACACCATGGATCTGAATTTTCCATAATAGGTGCCGTAAACTCCTATAGAAAACCTCTCATCAGGAGGCAAGTCTATTGAATTATAAGCGAGTGTGATTTCCTCTTGCTGAGCTTGAGAAAGACTCTCCATTGTAGCCAATTTCTTAGATAAGCTAGCTGCAATCCTTTTGTGATGTAATTTAAGCGCTTTTTTAAACTCGAATTGCTCATAGGCAAGTATTTCATTGGAATCTAATTCGTTTCTAATCTTCGCCTCGAAGTTATGCTGATGTTTTTGAAGCTCAAAAATCGTTTCGGTGTAGTGTCTATCCTGCTTTATGATTTCATATTCAATTATTGTTTTCTCTTCGAGTATTGATTTCAGAGCACCACTTACCTCCGCGGTTAATTGCAGATGTTCTGAAATTTCGAGAGCCGCATGTTGAGCTTCTTTTACCAGATGCTCTTTATACGCTTCATCGTTGGGAGGATTTTTTAGCAACCCTTCTATTATAGAGGACTTTTTGTCATCAACATTGCCTTCATTGACAATACTGTTGGCGGAACTCATCTCAAGTTCAGAGTGTGTCGAGCGTGAAGACTGAACATCATCACTACTTGTCTCAGCAAGGTTCAGGATGTCGTTAGCCTGATTAACTTTTCTGCTCAAATCAATGTCATTATCAATAGCAGTAGTAGTTTCATTGATATCGAGCAAATACCATGACACTGCACATATCACGAATAATACCGAAGTGATTACAATTGCTCTTGCATTCATTTGCTGTAACTCCCTTTAGCAATGTTCGGTATCAAATTTAAACCAAAATGTTGGCTATTGACTACGACTTTTATGGTGAATTGCCTTTTTTTAGTTTCCAAATTGTCTCTAGGACTTTCCTTATTTAAATTTGCGGCATTTTATTTACGATGGACAGCGCTTGTTTGGATTATTAGTGGAAACCTCATCGATGTCATGGCGCTTTTTAGCGTAAAGAGGGTGGCTAGCGTTAAATCATTATGGAGTAGGTGTATAGGTCCTCACTTGATTTCTTCCTTGAGCCTTTGCCTGATACAATGCTTCGTCGGCACTGGAATAAAGTTGTTCAAAACTGTTTTTGCAGGATTGAGTCGTCATTCCTATTGAGGTTGTCAATGGAATTAATTCGGTGTTGTAGTAAAACTCTGTTGCTGCAATCTGCATTCGCAATCGCTCTGCGATTTCACTGGCTTCCAGTTGCGAAGAGGTGCCAAGAAATACTGCAAACTCTTCGCCTCCTATTCGACCGATGATGTCATATTGTCGCAATGTTGTCAGGAGTACTTGTGACACCTTTTTGAGTACCTCGTCTCCGGCTGGATGTCCGAATGTGTCATTGATTGACTTAAAATGATCTAGGTCCAAGATTAACATGGTGATATCGCCATTTTTTCGCGCACAACGACTTAGCTCAGATTCTACTGACTGGACAAAACTCCTGCGGTTTGGCAGTTGAGTTAGTTCATCCGTTAGCGCCAAATCATTTAGAGTTTGTATTGAATTTGAGAGTTGGTTTTCGAGCAGCTTCTGGGTGGTGATATCTTTGGCTTGTACCAGCAGTTCTCCGCTGGGTAACAATTGCTCTGAAAACAACATCCATCGGCCATTGACTAAATCTACTTCAAACAAGCGAAACTCTCTCTGACGCCGGACGGTTTCGACATATCCGAGCCAAGCCTCAATATCATCTGTTTCGATATTTATTCCCCGCTTTTTGCTATAAGCGTTACGAACGGTTTGGTCAAACGAAATAGGGTGGTTTGGGTCAAAGGTAAAACAAAAAATATCGGCAAATACATCATTGCTGTAAATAAGCTTATCGTCTGCGTCAAAGATTGCATAGCCGTCTTTGCTAACCTCTAAAAAGGTCCAAATTAACTCTAGCTTGATTTGTTTTTTCATAGCCTTAACGTCGTGCGTTACGTCTTTTTAAGCATAGTCATTAACGGAGGAATACAAAAGATCATAGGCGTGTTAAGAGTGGCTATGTAGCGATATACGTGTAACAACGAAATTTCTGTGGGCTTCCATAACGAGACGGAAATGATAACGAGACGAGCTTATGGTTTTAGAAACTTTGAAAATTATCGAATAAGAGTGATGACCCATTGTGGATGGGATGGTGTTATCAATCGTGTAAGGTGAATGCTGATCCCCCGTTTATGGGGTAGAGCCTCTTTACTTCGGCTTTAAGCGCTTGAAAATGGTGGCCCCTCCCACCATAGGTTATTTAAAAAAAGCTTTAAAAACGGGACTTTAAAGCCTTATAGGGCTATCTAATTCTAGTGTTTATAGGGTTTTGAGCCACCTTGTTCCACTCCGATTAAAAAATAAACGGTGGAGCAAAAGTGGAACATGGCTGAAATTCAAATCAACCTTACAGACAAAATTATTAATTCAATAAAGCGTCCAATTAACCTAACTGTTTACTGCGATGCAAGAAAACCAAACCTAAAGTTGATAGTTCGCCCGAGTGGCAGAAAATCATTTTATTTTCGCGGTAAACGAGGTGGTAAAGATGTAAAACGTAAGATTGGTGATACTGATAAAATTAGCTTGGCCTCTGCACTTTTACGTGTAGAAGAATATCTTCAATTATTTGACGGCGACACAACAGTAAAATCCAGTTCAGCTCGCAGAACTAAGCAGCAATATTGCATTAATGATGTCTTTGAGCTTTATAGAGACAACGAACTACGAAAAAGACAAACTATTGCGGGCAGAGCACACGGATTGGAGGTGGCATATCGCAACCATGTAAAAATGCCGTTTGGTGGAAAACTGGTTGCCGAGCTTACAAAAAAAGAAATCCGGTCATTCTTCCAAACTCTAGAATCAAAAGGATATAGCGTACATAACAAAGCACTTAGTGTTTTAAAATCAGCTTTCAATTATGTTATCGACTATGAAGAGCAAATGGAGATTCAAATAAATCCCTTTGCTCGCATGAAAAAAATGAAGGAGGTGTCTAGAAATCGTTATTTGACCTATGAAGAGGCAAAACGGCTATTATCAGCATTGGAGGTTGTAAAAAATCAGCATGTAGCCGACATTTACAGAATAGCCTTATTTACAGGAGCAAGACTTTCTAATATAAAACAGATGAGGTGGATAGATCTGAACCTCTACTCAGCGATATGGTTTATACCTGCAACAAACACTAAAACAGGACTGACTTATGAAATTCCTCTGCATGACAGGGTCATGGTTCTGCTCAAGCGCAGATCGGTAAAGCCTTTATCAAAAGAATTTGTCTTCCCTTCTTTAAATAAGTCCAAATACGGCTATATCACGGGTGGAGATAATGTTTGGAAGGAAGCGATTAAAATTGCAGGTCTTTATCACGAAAATCCAAATATTCGGCCTAGACCTCATGATTTAAGAAGAACTTTTGCAACTTGGCAGATTCAGTCTGGTGCGGATATTAGTATCGTATCGAAGTCTCTCTGCCATACTTCTTTAAAGCACACTATGATTTATGCTCATACTAATATTGAGCAGGTTAGAGAGTCTCTAGTTGGCGCATTCAAAGGGATTTAAAAAACACATGGATTTTCAATCCGTGCCAGCCTTGTTCTAATGATGCAAAGTATTGATTTTATTGATCTTAGAGAAATCTTCTTTGTGACAAATCATCGTAAAAATGCGAAAAAACGTCACACATAAAGTGTAGTTTTCTCAATCAGATTTAGCGGAGCACTAAAGTGAATGCAAGCATGTTTTGACCATGAATAGCATTCAAATAGTAAAAAATTTCACCTTGAACCAATTGTCCGAATTATAGATGTGCCCAACTGCCGAGTGTTTAAAGGATTGCCATTGGTATTTGTAATTGAAATCGATAGTGCTTCTGCAATTTCACGTAAATAAGGCTTTGTTGGTGTTTGAAGTTCTTCGCTTTTCGTAACTTCAATGGTTCCATTCTCAAGCTCTGTTATTGTATATTCTTTCCAGGTTACCTGTTGGACTGATTCTAGTTTTCTTTTTACAATTTTTGGCTGAACAAGTTTACTCATCGCAATTTTGCAAGCTGCATCTGACGATGGTTGAAACATTAGCTCCCTGGCTTCTTCAGTCGTGCCATCAAAAAGAGTTTCTATTTGCATTTCCTCAATATTGATCTTGAAAATCATTATGCGATCAACCTCATTTAGCGTTCGAGAATTAAATGAAACCTGACCACTAGAGCCTGCTCTACCTGTTGTTTTGACGGAAATTCTCTCTCCGCTTGCACTTACGACATCATAGCCTTTTTGGTTAACGTCTACGGCCATTTGTCCATTGGTGAGTAACGCTGCATATAGCTCTCCTATCCTGCCACTTAGATGCGTTAGCTCGGTTATTGGTACACCCCAGCTCAGTTCTTTGTCTAGCCAAGACATGGCTTCGCCGAGTGACTGAATAATTTGGATCTGCGTTAGGGCCATTTGATTCCCTTAATTGTATTTTGAATTAACTTAAAAGACGTTTCAGATAACTTTCCCGTTCAGACTCACTATTAAAATCGACGATGTTAACAAGTTCAATATCACCCTCGTCTTCCATGAATTCTGCCATCATTGATTCATCAATTATTACTAGGTATCTATCGCCTGACATAGCGGTATAAATAGCGCCACCTTCCGTTAACTTGTAGCGCTTTTTATGTCTAATATCCCAATGCATAACAAATTCCTCTAACGGTGTCAGTTTACCTTACTCGTTTTACTGAATACCGATAAATTTTCATTTATCTGTTTTCGAATGTCATTTTTTGCACAGGTGTATCGTCGCTACTAGCTACTTCCCGTGTGACGTTAATTCATTTATAAGAACTCGTCGAATTCACGTATTTGCTGCTCTAATAGCATCTCTCTTTGCCGAGCTGAATTGACACTGTCAACAATAGTGTGGTGATTTTCGGCAATAATGGAAGACACTTCATCTATTAACGCAGCCTTTACATTAATGAAATTACTACCTTTCAATGCTGTTTTGCGAATAGATGCACAGAGACGTTTGAAATATCTGGCCTGCTTATTCTCATCAATCGCACGAACAACAGTCATTGGAGTCAATCCAGTCACAGAGGCTCCGTCTGGTAGCAGCATAGCCGCATTAATGCCTCGTTGAGCGGCTTTATGGTCAGTTAACCATTGTCTGATGGTTTCTGATTCAATCCCTTTAGAAATTGTTGATTTCACTAGTTCATCAACTTCAATTCTTAAAGTTGAAAATAAGATTAATTCGCAGAATTCTCGTGCTAAGTAATTTGTCTGTTTAGCTTTAGGAAAGCCAAAGTCACAATATTGTTGGAAGCTAAGAGAGTTAGAAAAAGAAAACTGGGCATACCTAACGTAGTTACAGATCACTTCTTTCTCATATGAATTTACTCCATAAACGTCACGTAAGGGGTTCCAACGTGAAAAGCCAAGATGAAAATTTTCCAACCAATTCCCAATATACCGCTCTAAATATTTTGAAAACCCGTTTGTATAATCCCATTGATTTTCAGAGAAAAAATCTTTAATTGCCTCGTCTATATTAGACTCATTGATTTGTTTTTGCTCAACAATACCAAGTGGAATCGAGGACCAAGCGGAGATGTGCCGTTCTGAATCTTCTGGAAATGCTTTTTGCCAATTTTCCAAAAGGTGAGCGAGTATAGAGCGTAGCGGTCGAAAAGATAGGCTGTTTTCGATCCAGCTTGTGGATAAATATGAGGCGTCAACTCTTTGAAGTTGTAGAACATTGCAATTCAGCTCACTTTCTAAAACGTTCTTCCAATTTTCAGGTAATGCAATTGATAAAAAATGATTTAACTGTTGTATTGGTGCTTTTTCTCCTTCAAATAAGTATGAGTAGTACATAGTTACGAACTGTTTCCAAAAAGCTCGCCGATTATTGAGCTGACTCTGGCCATGCTCCATAGACAAATGCCAAATTTGATTGGGGTCATAAATTTCTTCTTCAGGCAACCCTGCATGCATAGCATTGCCAATAACAAGATCCATTTCACACTCTGTTCTTTGTCTTTGGAGTACATTTTCCATACATGCATTAACTTCACGTAATAATAGAGACTCCCTTGATTGGTCTGGAGCATTAAAATATATCGACAGCTCTGCTGGCAATTGCCTTTTTAAAAACTCTCTAACGTAATGATTTAAGTAAACTTCATTTAGACTTAATGCCTTCAACATTGGAACAATGTCATGTAAAGGCATATTCCTCTTATCTTTACAAACAGCAGACAAATTATTGGCAGAAGACAAAACCCTATTGGTATGTTTGCTGGCTTCGGAATGCCACTCATTGCGGCCCAAACCAGCTCGTTCGCGCAGTTTAGACCACATTTCACCTGAGGTTCGAAGCACCCCATCAGTTATATCAAAAATCAATCTGCTAATGCTCCTAACTAATATTTCTCGATAATAACAGCTCAAGAATAAATTAAAAAAGTATCATATTTGATATTTTATTTAGCGATTTTTGCAGGCTATTGTTTTCTTCGAGTACATTAGGTTGGAGAAAATAATGCTTTCAACACACGCAAAAATCAGGATGAAACAGAGAGGTTTTAGCCTAAATCAAGTTGAGTTAATAATTCGTTATGGCGAGGAGCGACATTCAAAAGGTGCTTTCGTTTACACTTGCACTAAGAAAACTTGCCAACATCTTCGTGACTGTGGCCAGTCTCTTAAGGATGTTGAAAAGTGTAGGGGTAGTTATGCAGTAGTTTCTGATGGCATCGTAATAACCGTAGCAAAGATACATTAAGGATAAGGAATGCCAAGAACATCATTACTAGAATCAAAAAAGCAGTTCAATGCAGCTCTCGACTCAGTGAAAAATCGTGCGGAAAGCCCAAACGTATATAGAAAACTGAAAAGACGCCTTCGCAACTTAGCAGAACTGTATACCAGTATTGTTGACAAATCTTCTCCTGAGGCTAGGCAAATACTTATTAAGCTGAATAGAGAAAGGATGGTATTAAAAGAAAAAATAGTTATCCAAGGAGCATCAGAATGTCATCGTTGTAAGGGTCGTGGTATGAGGCAATTTATCCACATAGAAGGTGGTAGGTGTTTTGAATGCAACTGCTACCCGAACTGACGACAGCATAAGAAAATACATGCAGCCCTTCACAGTTGAGCATTATAGTGATATTCATGAAGCTTGCGTCATTAGTGGCTTTTTTTGAGCTGTCATATGTACTGTCATATGTACTAGCTCAGACTTGATCTGACAGTTACCCGTTTTTTCAGGTGCCGCTGTCAGATTAGATTTGAGCTAAATTCTTTTCAGCTGTTAACACCAAGCGATTTCGTCGTACTAATTCAACCACACCATACAGTTCATCTGGTGTTTTGTTTGATCTATCTATCTTTACTGCGACTATCTTCATCTTTAAATCAACAGCTTTCCCAATCTCCCACTTTACCCAAAAGCTTTTATGAGTGTGTTTATCAACTATATATAGAAAGTAGCGGCATTATTTATCTTCGCTGAAATTGCTCGTGTTATTGCAGAAGCGTTTGTACTATTGATAGATACATCAGCCGAATGATCATGAAAGCTAAAGTTAAATTGGCTATTGGCATCCCACGCTTTTAGTAAGTTTTTATAGTTACGGTCATTGTCATAGCCATAACTTACAAATACATTCTTTTTAGCCATTATCCGCAACTCTTATTATTAACAAACCGTTCTCTTGGGTTGTTTATCCAATTGATGTGAGTGAATCGTCTGTTAAAGGCTGAATCAATCGCATTGGTCAATGTACCTTTTCTATTAGGGTAATCAATTACGCGAGCATAACAATCAACCTGAGTATCCGTTTGTTTAAGGTTTAAATTCAGGCGATTCGGGTAACTTTGCTTGTTGTAGCTCGGTAACTTAATGCCGAGAACACCATTTGGGGTGATAGTTTGCCCATTTCTTAAGGATGATTGTAATTCCCAATCTACGTACTTTCTTGCCCAAGTACATTTACCTAACATTACCAAGGTTACAGTAGAGTCCCTTAAATAAAGCTCGCGAATTCTTCTCATAACATAATCGGCATCGTTACTATCAATGATGTCGCCTGGCATTTCTTCGCCAATCCCTCTCGCAATAAACACATCTCTGCCATCATTAAAGGTACGAATAAATTGATTAACCTCATCTGCATCTTCTTTGTGATATGAAATAAAGCACTTATGCCTTGCCATGTTACTCTCCTTGTATCTTATTCTTAGAATTATTAAATGTTTCTACTTCCCAATTTTCAGGGTTTAAACTCATAAATAGCTGTTCGTATTTCTCTGCATCACTTACATTTTCAATAGCTAAATTACAATTTGATAAAGAGGCATAGACCCACTTTTTGTCTATTCGGCTTTCAAAATCACCAACTTCAACTAAATCAGTTAAATCCTTAACAATCTGCTGTCTAACTTTCTTTGCTGCAAACTTTGAATAAATTTGCTCTTCTTCATCTTCAACAGTCTTTGCTTTCTCACCCAAGCAAAAGGCGTAATTTTCTCCATTGTAGTAATCATTAGTAATGTTGAAGCATTTACCATAGTGTTCGATAGCTCTGTCTAGACTAGAAAGATCTTTCGTTGCCCACCACATGTTCTTGTATATCGCACCTGATATGCCCAACGTTTCAGGATCATTAGTTTGATGATCATCCACTACAAGCAGCGAAATAATATTTAAAGCATCAGAAAGTTTGGTCACATCACTAGGTGCCGATTTGTACGTACATAATGCCCATTGTTGTATAAAGTAGGGTTCTGACGGACTATTGTTACCAGCCTTTTCCCAAAACTTTGCCGCTTGGGTAAAGTTGCTATTACTCATTTCTAGCTTAGCTTTCTCTACTAAAGCAAAAATAGCTTTTTCTCTATCAGCTAAATCTTCAATCAGCTCTACGTATTCACTTTCCGGCAAAATCGGTGGGTTAATTTCACGAATAAATTCATAGAGTGGGCTATCAACTTGTTCTTGTTTGACCACATTTTCAATAAGTTCTACAAGATATTTTTTGCATCGTTCAGCTTCATCAACACCAATATCCTCACCAAGGTGAGAATACATGCACATTCTATTGTGATCTAAATCGAAAGGTATCTTTCCGCTTTTCTCTTTCAAGATTATAGTTGAGTAAGGCCGCACGCCATGTCTTATACCTAGCTCATAAATAGCATTAGGGTTAAAAGTCGTGATATCTGCAACAACTAAATCAGCTTGCATTAACAAGGCATACATACTCTTATCAATAAGGCCTGAATCTTTTATTTCGTCAGCGCGCACGCATTCAAAGCCAGCTTCTTCAACAGCGGGCTTAATAATGTTTTTATAGGTTTTATCTAAATCGTAAGTTTTACCAAGATCTGGATCAGTTTTCTTACCAAAACCCATAATTACAAAACAAATTTTTGTTTTAGAACTGCTATTCATGAAATGTCCTTATTGTTTCGTTAATTCACCGCGAAAAGCTTTAGCCAGAATTGACTGTGTGAGTTTGTCTAAACGAGCTTTGGCGGCGTTGTATTGCTTTTCCACAGTATTAGCGTGCTCAAATAATTCAGTTACTCGTTCAACAATCTCTAATTGCTCTTCATACGGTGGGAGCGGGTATGTTAATGCCTCTACATCCGCTACACGCAAATGCTTTACACCTGTTCCAATAGCTTGGCCATTCATACGTTCTTTAAAGTCGAAAGATAATGTATTAAAAACAAGGTAATCGGGCGACACATAACGAGGGTCGGGCCTTAGTAACATCATTCTTTGCCCCATACATAACTGGACAGCCTCCGGAACAATTCCAGCTTCCCCCATTGGAGCCTCTCTCGTAAATATAATATCGCCTGGCTCTGGCGGGCATCGGCGAGACCAGTAATCGTAAGTTTCTTGACTGATATACTTAGCCCCCTCAAGTGATATGACTCCATTTCGAATGTCAGTCGTTCTAATTAATGGTATCCCAGTGTCTATATATGGAGCGGTTTTGTTGTGACAATCAACCACTTTGACCATTGATGACATAAAAGACGTCCATACCCAGCCAGCTGGTAAACCTGCGTCTGGGAGTAAAGGGTTATGTTTTTTTATCTTGGAAATTAGTCGCTTAGTTTCCCTATTTCCATCGGCTATTTCTGCATCTAGTAATTTTTTCCTCTCTTCGCTAAATTGTGCCAGCAAATTAGCCGCAGACTCTACGTCATTCTCCTCTCGCCAATCTTTAGTAAGCTCGCCGGAGGTGGCGGCTGCGAGGACGGATTGGCGGAAACGTTTTAGGATGGTGGGGATTTTGTCGAGGCGTGCTTGTGCTGCTTCGACTTTGGCTAATAACGAATCCAGTTTATCTGCGATGTGTTTTTGGTCTTGTTTTGGCGGAATCGGTAACTCCAACAAAGACAGTTTTTTCTTTGTAATTCTTCTCCTCGTAGTTCCTGTTGCTTGCATTTGGATTTGCTGACGAATTTCAGGAGAGTTAATCCAATATTTTAATAGGCGATTATTTAATATTGAGTCGTCATTAACTCTTGCTATGCATACATCTACAACAGTTACGGATTGACTATCTAGTTTTGGAAATATACTGGCTCGGCCCAAAGGATCTGGCATTCGAGCAATCAACACATCTCCTTCTTTTAAAAATGTGCACCTCAAAAGCTCAGCTTTTTCGTGATTCATAAATCGCTGAGATTTATTTTTAAAAAAGCCATCGCCAATATCAGCTAGCTGAATTAGCCTAATTACACCATTGGAGTCTTGGTCTTTGCTCTCAACCCAGTCTCCATCGCTGAGTAAGCCACCATTTGTAATTTGAGAAATAGTTGCAACTGTCCAACCTTGAGGCAACTGACTCATGCAACAACCTCATCCGTTTCTTCCGCTGCATCTAGCTCAACCAAAATTGACTGTAAATCGGTAATCGCACCTGCTAGTTCTTCAATAGCCTCATTAATTAAAACATCAGGCTCAGGTAAGTTGGCAGAATCTTCAATGCTCTCATCTCGAATCCAAGCAAGGTCGAGTGAGTCGTCTTTAGTGGCAATTTCCTCTCGGGTAAAACAACGTAAACGGCACGTATCCACATCGCCAATTTCGCTACCGTTTTTGTGATTTTCAATGAAGGCTTGACGTTTGGCTTCGTCAACTTGAGTCAAATCGCTGCCAACTGCTTCATAAAATTCATCAAAGTGTGCTTTGGTTAAAACAGTACGCTTACCAAACTGAGGTGTATTGGCTCGAAGGTCATATACCCATACTTTCTGAGTGTTACCTTTATCTTTGGTGATATCGGTTGGCTTATCAAAAAACAGCACATTGGTTTTTACACCTGCTGCATAAAAGATGCCTGTGGGTAAGCGAAGGATAGTGTGTAGGTTGCACTTTTCCATCAAGTCATTGCGGATTTTACGCCCTGTTGAACCTTCAAATAATACGTTATCTGGCAATACAACAGCGGCACGACCACCTGGCCTCAACATGCTGTGATACATGGCATGTAAAAATGCTAGTTGTTTGTTAGAGGTGTAGTGAACAAGGTCGTCTCTTGTTGGTACACCACCACCTTGTTTAGTGCCAAAGGGTGGGTTCGCTAGAATCAAACTTGCCTTTGGTAAGTCTTTGCCTTCGTTTGATAAGGTGTCGCCAAACAGTACACCTGCATTGGTATCGTCTACCGCTAGGTCGTGCAGCATCAAATTCATCATGGCTAGGCGACGGGTGTCTGGCACTAGCTCCATGCCAAAGAATGTGCCATGTTGATATTTGTCGTAAGCGGCTTCGTCGAGCAGTTTTATGTCGTTGTGTTTTTCGATTTCATGGTGTGCTGCTATTAAAAAACCGCCAGTGCCTGCGGTAGGATCTACGATGACATCATTAAGGTTAGGCTTCATCAGCTCAACCATTACCTCAATAAGCACGCGCGGCGTAAAGTATTGACCCGCGCCAGACTTTTTCTCGCTGGCGTTAACTTCTAGCAAGCCTTCGTACATATCTCCCAAACCTTCTTGTTTGGCTGAATACCAGTCGAGGTTATCTATTTCAGTAACAAGTTTATTTAGTGTCGCAGGCTTACGAATACAGGTAGACGCATCTGCAAAGATAGCTTTGGTAATTAGTGAGCCATGTGAGCCTAAATGGATCAGTAATTTTTTATACTCTTCTAATCGTGTGGCGGCATTAAACTTTTCAATGTCTGACCAGCGGTAGCCTTCGGGGATAAGCTCGTCCTGACTGGTCTCTTCAATCATTTTCAAGAAGATAAGATAGGTCAGCTCGTTAAGGTACTCATGGTAGGTAACGCCGTCGTCACGAAGGAGGTTACATAAATTCCAGAGTTTGTTGATTAAATCTTGTGTACTCATTTAGTTGCTCTAGTTTTGTTCTTTTAAGTCGGCTTGGAAGCTGTGTATCAAAGCGTCCGAGTAATATGAAAATTATATGATTTCAATATTATATAGGGTTAGGCCGATTGCTGTTGCTCATCATCTGACCAAATAGCTTTATTAAACTGATTTAAAATCTCTGTGACAGGTTGGTCAAACAGTTTGCTGGCACGTTTAACTCCCCCCATATTTTTAAAAATCCCCTCGTTAAGGTTACTTTTATCTACCACGATATTGGCTTTAATTTGCCCTGCGATGGTTTCGAGCCACTCTCGCTGTGGTGTTTTCCAGGGTTGGCTGATAAGTATCTTGTCGAGTGCTCTATCTACGCGTTGGTCGTAAGGCTCCAGTGCTTCACCTATAGCTGCCTGACGAATAAAGCCTATGATGCGTGCAGCAATATCTTCATTTTTGACTTCTTTCCATGCTTCTTTTAGGTCTTGCTCACGAAATTCGTTTTTCTCAAGCTCTAAGGCTAACGCTTTAAGGCTGTCACGGGTTAGCTCCCAAGGGCGTTGGATTACGGTTTGAATGGCTACCATGCGATTACTGTTAGCATTCACAAAACTGGAAAATGCGGTGAGATAGTCTTCTGGCTTTTGAGCACTGCCGTACCCCGTAGACGTACCCGTGATTTCGTCGTCATGCTCGGAAATAACTATGGTAGTACCTCTACCCGAACTTGGCATTTTTATATCCAGCAGTTCACCTAACCCAGGATGATTGACAAACCAATCGGCAACGTCAGTCAACTTCATGCCCTTGAGCTCTTGAGCAAACTCTTTGGGTGGCTTGCCAACAATGCGCTCAAAGTCTGAGTTTTGCTTTGGCGAAAGATAATTCTTTTTGCTTTGTAATTTGGCGAGGAACTGGTCTTTTGCCAACTGTTGCAGTTTGGGGTCGGCGCTTTGCGTGATCTCTGTTTCTAGCTCCTTAAAAGTAATATCCACTTTGGTGACCACAGGTTTCATGCTGTTGACCTTTTCAAGCTGCTTATAGATATCCACAGCATCAAAAATACGGAATCGCTCTTTAGCAATATCGTCACAGCGGCGAGTAGCACGGCCCAGCATTTGCTCGAACAAAATGCGGCTGTTGACGCGGCGCAAGAACACAAGGTTACATATGGATGGAACGTCAACACCCGTGGTAAGTAAATCTACCGTTACCGCTATATTGGGGAGGCGATCATTTTTATATCGTCGAATTTTTTCTAGCGGTTTGTCTGATGCGCCCGTGATTTTTTGGATGGCATCGTCTTCTACTTCGCCGTGGTAGCTCTCACAAGCCTCTTTCAGTGCTTCTACTACTTCATCTGCGTGTTTGTCTGTTACGCAAAATATCAGTGACTTTTCCGGTGAGTACGGATTAAGTGAATCACTTTCTATCAACCATTTGCACACTATTTTTGTGAATTCTGGTGCAATGACTTTTCGGTTAAATTGGGCAACATCAAAGTTGAGTTCATCCGGCGTGTTAATTAAGTCCAACTGCTGAGTTTGCGGATCATAGACCTGCACTTCTTCGTTAACTTGGTACTTGATACCGTCGGTATTTAACTTGGTATGAATGCGAGTTGGTGGCAAGTGATCGACAAGGTAACCATCAATAACGGCTTCTGTGTAACTGTAAGTGAACACAGGGTCGCCAAAGATATCTTTGGTATGCAATGCAGGGGTTGCAGTTAGACCGACTTTAAATGCGTCAAAATATTCGATGACTGCGCGATACTTTGACATGTAGTCTTTTTGATCGCGGAATTTGATTTCAGTTTCACTGAGTTCGCGATCTAACAAGTAACCACGATGGCATTCATCCACAACAATGCAGTCGTACTGCCCCACACCAGGCTTAGCGCCATCATCAGATGGATACATAATACGCTTTACTAAACCTTGTACAGTGGCAACGTGAACTTTGGTGTCGTCTTCTGGGTTTGGTTTGGCGGCTTTTTCTGGCTCGATGCCTAACACTTCAAACGTATCAGCAAAGGTATTGAGGTTTTCCATTCGTACTTCGCCAAAATCAACCGTAGCTTGCACACCTAAAGCACTTCTATCGACTAAAAATAGAATGCGACGAAAACGTTCTGCTTTTAATAGGCGATAGACTAAGGCAATACAGGTTTTTGTTTTCCCTGTGCCCGTCGCCATTGCCACCATCGCTTTGTCTTTACCGTCTTTAATGGCTTGTTCAACACTTAAAATAGCTTTTTTCTGGTAGTCACGAAGTTTAAGTTCGTAATCAAAGCCCATGTCATCTAGCTCATCATTCGCTTTTTGAGGGGTTTGGCGCAGATAGGTCTTTATTTCGTGTGGCGAATACCAGCCTTTTAACGCTTTACGACGGTTAGTGTTGTCTCGAACGTCTAAAAACCAGATCCCGCTTTCTTGCTCTAGTTGTTTAATGTACGCGCGGCCATTTGTTGCGAAGGTAAGAGGTGCATTGAATTCACCATAATGGGTTACTTCTATGTCTGCTGACAATTGCTCGATGCCACTGGCGTAGCGCTTGGCTTGGTCAATTGCACCATATACATTCTTAGCTTTTTTCTTCGCTTCAATCACACCAACCAGCGTCATACCTATGAAAAGAGCATAGTCAGCTGGGCCTGATTTAGTCGGCCACTCGGCAATGGCTTTATTCTTGTTTGGTTCTGGCCGTGCGCCTTTTGAGAATCGTAAATTTTCAGTGTCAGCTTCCCAACCTGCATCAACCAGCTGTTGGTCAATAACAACACGCGTTTCTGCTTCATCCATCTCGAAGGGTGATTTTTCAATACGATTAAGTTCAGCCGCTTGTTCTTCTTTAGGTCTTGCTTTGAAGGCTTCAAAGTGATCTTGATTGGCCTTTTCTAGTTCTGCACGGTATTTAATTAACGCTTCTTCTTGTTCCTGTGCAAGCTGTCGCCACACCTCACGCTCTTCAGCCATATGCTCAGCGCGTCTGCGCTCAGCTTGAGCTTTCTCATGCTCGACTTTGCGTAGCTCTTCGGCCACTTTTATCCGGTCTGTTGTGCGTTGTGATTCTACTTGAAGCTGTGCAAGCTGCTCTTCAATCTGACGCAGGTATGCAGAAGGATCCTCGGGTTTGATGAATTTTGAAACTTTAAACCCTTTCGCTTTTTCACCGCCAAAGGTCGCATGAAACCACATTGCAAGCGCATGGCCCACCATCATCGATTTAAGTGCATCACGGTGACTACTGCTATCTATAAATTCATGGTTAGCGGTATTGCCAAGCTTTCTTAAGGTGTGAAACGCATCGCGAACGTTATCATCAAGCCTGAGCGAATAGTCGATGTCTCTAAGTAAATCGATTTGCCTGATATCACTTCCAAACTCAATACCAATCCGTGACGCAATACTCTGAGCAATAGCCTCTCCCAGCTGTCTCATCTTGATAAGCGTGGTATTGGGATCGGGTGCAAAATTTCGCTCTGCACTGGCAGCCAGGTTATAAAACCACTCGCCGTGTAATTTGAGAAATTCGAAGTTACTGGTATGAACCATACAACTGTCCCTGTGGATTCGATATACACACAGACTATATACCAAAGTAGAAGATGTATTCAAAACACATGAATTCACAAGAAATTTGTGAGATTTATTTAGTCAGCGTGATAAAGCGGACATTGAACAAACGTGGAGAGTTGTTGGCGAATACTGGTCAATCTTAGAATCAAGAGAACTAACATTATTACTGGTGATAGTTCGCCGTCCCTGGCTGAGGACAAAAACTAATAGAACCGAAGCAAGGCAAAACATAGCAACGCACGACCATCACCCTTTTGGGCGTAGCAAGCACGATAACGTCTTATGCCGAATGTTACTTTGGCGTTGAGCAAACAACTGAGTAACAACACCTCTGCGGCTGAGTAGACTATTGCAAGGGTGATGAGTACGCCGTGCAATAATCCAATGACCATGCAAAGTGCTTTCACTGCGGTGTTTTTACTCACCAGTCATCACTTAAGGCGTCAAACCATGTATCCATGAAGCTATCGCTGCCAGAGGTGTCGTGAATATCATTGAATGGGTCTATGCTACTGCCAAATATGTCATTGTCACATGCGCTTGAAGACTCACTGGTTGTTATCTCTTCTATCTCAGGCGTATTGGGTTGACCTATGGCATTACCCATGACATCAATGCTGGCATTTGGCGTTATTAGCGGTAAGCCTGTTGTAGGGTTGATTGAAGTTGATGTTGGCGAGCTATCATCTTGCTCGACATTGCTATCAGTGGCCTCAAATGTATTGTTGTCATCTTGACGTGGTGGGATACCTAAAAAACCGGCGAGGGTAAATTCATGTTTCATTGTTTTCTTTTCCTGTAAGTGATTCTCTACACTGGAAAAATTAATGAAATTATGGTAATTTTCAAATTCTTGACTGCGATGCTCAGCAACAACAATTTGCCCTAATGTAGAGATTGTTAGGTAAAAATTGGACAGGTAAAAGTGCCGACCAAATGGGCATTTGGCAGCACTGCATTTCTTTTTTGCACCTTGTGGTGCATCACTTTTAAAAAAAAGCGTATTGATTAACTGGTGTCATGTAGTGGCATCTTAGTCACACTCCTTATTGTTGATAGCTTGGCAAAAGTGGCCACGTTAATGTGTCGGTGACAGCGTTTAAATTCGGTGAACCCGTGGCTGTAGCGTATGAAGGTTAAGCAGATGAGAGCGTGCACAGACTCTCACTCGCTAGCGTTTCATAGGCATATTGTGGCCGATGCATTTTGTGCGACAAAAACTTGATTAGGCTAGGCGCTCTGCCTGTGCGAAGCGCACAACTCGCATTTGCGTAACACGCAAACTGCAAAAACAGCGTTTGTGAAACAAACCGATAAAACGCGTAAGAGAAAGACAATGACATTGTGTTTGTCTGAAGCAGGCCATTGTCCGTGGCAGCGGACTCCCCTCATTAACGTTTTGCCTCAAGCAAAATGGGGTGGCTGCTATAAGCAGACAGTCCACCTTTTTCTCAAAGCAGAAAAGCGGCATGTCGCCAACACACTACGCGTGTAAATAAATGGCACAGTGTTATGAGGCGTTAATGGGGGGAGTACGGTGCAACCGGACAATGGCCCTGGAATGGAAAGGTGAAGGTGAGAAAAACACCTTCAGTCAGCGTGTCAATTATGATTGACCGTAGAGCTGACGGGCCTTACCAGTCCATTTGCTCTCAGTGCGGTGCAGTGAGGGCAACTGCCGACAGGCAGAGTGTGTTGTGACAATCGTCACGACATTCATTCGGTTGTAGGCTTTACATCGTCTCCTGATGAAAATCAGGGTGTATGGCGCAGACTTGTGGCCTTAAAATTTCACTGTCTTGTTCCTTTTTAGTGATATCGCAATCAAAAAAGGAAACAGCATGACACTAACACCCCACGACCATGAGGTACTCAATCATTTATCCGGTATCGATATGCGCTACCACCATGGCAGAAATAATTATGAAATTGGGGCGCACAGAAAGGCATTGAGCCTATCCATCGCAGGTCGGTTTTCCATGATAGCCCCTGTGCTAATTAGGCCACTTTATGGTATTACCCAGCGCGCTGCACTGACGCACCTAAATAGCCTTGTTGGCCTTGGCTATCTGTCTGTCTTTCACACTCACCGTGCCATCGATAATCGGCTTTATGTATTAACAAGAGATGGGGCCGCCTATGCCTCTGAGCTTATTCAATACCCCATTCCATTTCGTTCCCAATCCTCACCCTCACTCCAGGTAAATCACAACACCATCGCCCATGACTTAATGAATGCGTATGTACTTTTACGCGGGGTTAATCGCGTTAATAGAAACGGGGAGCCCAATCCCCTGTGGAGCGGGTTTGTCACTGAGCGGGAATTTGCCAGGCTTTATCCATCACATCTTGTTCGCACCGTAGATGGACTAGTCAGAGAGGTTAACGAGAAGGCAGGCTTTGCGGCTCTAGAGCTTGAAAACAGTTTTAAAAGTCGGGCTTTAAGAAAAACCATCTTGGAGAAATATGCTTATGCACTTAAAAGCGGTTGTTACGACAAAGTGTTTTTGTTCTCGCAGCAACGCAAAATCTTTGATGATGCCAGGCGGCTTCATGACGATATTTTTGAGGCAGAGCGGCATGCACAAACCCAATCTAAAAAGGGAGTGTCACTGACATTGTCCGATATAGAGAGGTTAGAGCGAGACCTGATTTTTAGAACCGTGTTTTGTGATGAGCTGCAACATACATTCTACCCATAAAAAAAGCGCTCATCCGAGCGCTTCAATCATGGCGTGTACCCATACCTTCGCTTCACAGCATGAGGCGCGATGGATAAAACCCCCGCCGTTAATGATAAGAGTAGCAAGCCCTCATCCTTAACAGGCAGTGCAGGATGTAGCGGAATCTCACAGACGGCCCTTATCCCATACAAAATGAGAAAGCCGTAAGTAAATACTGTTAACACCTCTGCCAGTAAACTACATAGTGCCCTTATTAAAACGTATTTATATGTCCTCATGCATTGTTCTCCTTAAAGTTAGTCAAATGCATAGGTAAGTAGGTGCGTCGTAGGGGAAAATGACAACAAAAAGAGTGAAACGGAATAAACCCAAAAAAGAAAAGGCGGACCATAAGCCCGCCTTTTCCAAAAAAGTATTTGTCTTCAACACGAGGGTTGCGCGACGTCTCCTGCAACGACGTGACTCCATCAGAACGCTGTGGTTGCTGATTACGACGTAATATTCGTTCTGCCAATATTACCTGACTCAATCGCTAATGCGCGGCAGGTGCGCTAGGCGCATGTTTCGGCCAGTATCGTTGTCAATTTGTCCTAGTGAGGCTTCATGTGATGCCTACACAGGTATGTAGTCTCTAGGTAGGGAAATATCCAACATTTACAAAGATTTCCACCTCGCTTTTTATTTTTAGTGATACCTCCAATGATATTTTTTGAATAAACATTGCTGAATAGAGTTTCTGGGGCGGTAATGTGCGTAAAACGGTCGTTGGGATTTAGGTCAATCCCATTAAAAAAGTCTTTAGCAAACGTGTTGATGTAATTGTGGAAGTGTATATTTGCCCGTTACAAAGGCATTTAGCCATTTCGTTCAAATGAGATAAATATATATCGATAACCAACTACATCCACACCATCGACTTCACCATAAAAAGCGCTGCTACTTCCATAACCAGTTGCTCCTTCATTACGCAGAAAGTCCTGTGAATACAAATCACTATGTGCTTGGCTAGAGGTATCCGAGATCGTTTCAAACAAACGAACCTCACAACTACTTTGCTTACATGTCACTTTGTCTAGAAAAAAGCCATTTGCATCATCGTGAAAGTTCAAAAAATCACTTATCTGAGTTTCTTTATTCAAAGCCCAAGAATAATCTCGCTCCGCGTCTAAGTGTTCCTTGTACTTTTGCCGTGTAATTAAACCTGCGTACGTTATAGTATCTGTAAATGGATGGGGAAGAGCCGCATCAATTTCGTCTTGCGTCAGGTTGTCAGGTAAAGCCACACCGGCTTCCCTTAACAAATGCATTAATTCACTTATTTGATTTAGGCTCCCAGAATAGGTTTTACTCAGTCTTTCGTAGCGGTCTAAACTTTCTTGATAGGCTTCAGATTCGCATTGTCCAGTGTTTGCATTTTCGCGTGATTCAAACTGTGTGGATTTTGGAGAAGGTTCCTGTGTCTGTTGCTCATTTGATTCAATAGAGGGAATTGACTGAAACTCAACAAGGTCTGCTTCAGAATGGATAGGCTCTTGAGTTGGATTTAACTGAGTACCAAAACTATTGATTCCTAATGTATAGCCAATCAATAGTCCAGCAACTACTCCAATTAGCCACTTCCATGTACTCATATTTTTCACTCCTTTGGCTATATTAGTGATTTCTGCAATTACTTTTAGCAATTTACAACAGCTTACTGGTTCTCTTCAAATAATGCTTGAGTATCTTGAATCGTTCTATTGAGTCTCCAATCTCATAAAAGTCTGCTTCTCGCACACTTTTAATATTCGTTTGCTAGAAACCTACGCCGAATCGAATAGCTGCAAATTGTTCTTTTTAAGGCGATAAATGAAAGCTGTGCGGCTGAAAATTCCGCCAAGTGGCCCCACACGTTTTACATTAACTTAGATAAAGGGTAGCATTTTGCATCAGTTATCTATTTATCTATTAAGGGGGTGTCTTGTATGTATCGTCTATCTACAAAATCAAAATCTACACCGTCCTTACTTGCCTATCTGTTTTAGAAAGCAACTCTTACATTTATAGCTCGTAGGGACGACATTTTTATTTATTTGTCGGAATTACGATATGTACAAAGAATTAAACGGCGCTACTGCCAAACCTAAACTGTGGAATTGTTATACCGCAGATAAGCTTTGGACTGATGCTTACATCGCCAAGCAAATGCTATCTTTCCACCTTAACCCAGAAATCAATGCTGCCTCACGTTCATTTGACTTTATCAATAGGTCCGTAACTTGGATGATAGAAGAGTTCAAGTTAGGAGAAGAATCGAAGGTCATCGACTTTGGGTGTGGGCCAGGTCTCTACACCCACCGATTTAAGCAACGAGGCATAGGTAAAGTAGTCGGGGTGGACTTTTCGCAGTCTTCGCTTGGTTATGCTAAAGAACAAGCCCAAAAAGAAGCGCTCGCTATTGAGTATCACCTTGCAAACTATCTGGACTTTGAAAGCGATAATAAATATGACCTAATTACATTAGTAATGTGTGATTTCTGCGCACTGAGTCCCTTACAACGAGGTCATCTTCTCAAGAAATTCAAAAGCATGCTTGAACCCAACGGTATTATTGTACTCGATGTCTTTACGGCCTCCCGATTTGAGGGGCTTCAAGAGAACATTACCTTAGAAAAAGATTACATGGGTGGATTTTGGAGCGCCAATGATTATTGGTGTATTCATACGTCTCATGGATATGCAGATGAGAAAGTGTGGCTTGATAAATTCGAAGTTATTGAGAAGGGTAAGCAATGGGCTGTGTACAATTGGCTTCAACACTTCAGTCAGGAATCATTGAGAACTGAAATTGAATCACATGGGTTCACTATTGAGTCTTTCTATAAAGATCTTTGTGGTACTCCGCATGGAGATGCAGACGAAATGGCGGTAGTCATCAAAGAGTCGTAAAGAATCAGTGTGCAGATGGATGTAAGTCCAACTGCACACTTTTTAGATGTAAATAAAACTGATACGAAGTTCCTGAGGGTCTACAAGATTCGTACAGCAAAAACCAAGCGAACACAAATCATCTCTCACTAAAAGTGTCATTTGCAAAAAAATACGAACAAGATAGTCTGTTCTTTAGCCTAAACTCATGAAACTGCTTGTTACTTAATCCTATGAAGAAGAAAACGGACTTACAGAAAAACACAGAAAGCCTACTTAAAAATCTTTGGGTAAAAACTAAGAAAAAAACAGGTGAAACAGCAGAGAATTTAGACACTTCTTTTGATTTGTCAGGTAAATATAATTTAGCAGCAAACCAAACAAAGAAAGTTGCCAGCGATTTAAATAAAAAGCTATCAATAATAGATACGGCAAAAAGAGGGTTAGAAATCGCCTCTGACACTGCATATGAGCTTACAAGCACACAGCAGTACAAGCAGGTAAAACAAATTACAGCTACAGTAAAAGATTCAGCGAGACGTCATATCGTTAATCCTGTGAGTGATTTAATTGACGAACATGGCGTAAAAGGTTCTTTAAATGATGGTATCCAGTTGGCTGCAAAAGAATACGGTAGGGTAAGGTCTTTTATAAAACCCTATTATGCTCCAGAAACACCTCAGGAATTATTGCAAAGTACCAAAGACGAACTTGTCTATATCAACGCCTGCATATTGCAGATAAGCTGCAATGATGCAGAAGCGTTAGCCAATAAGTTTGGCTCTGCTGTTGTTTCTAAGATAGCAGGGGTCGCTTCAGCAGGATCATTACTTGCTTTAGCCGGCACTTTTGGTACAGCCGGTACGGGAACCGCAATTTCAACTTTATCAGGAGCAGCTGCCACTAATGCGTCACTTGCCTGGGTGGGAGGTTTATTAGGCGGCGGAATGGCGACAGGTGCCTTTGTTACAGGAGGGCTCTCTTTAGCTGTTGGGTATGGGGTGTACAAGCTAATCGGCTCTGAAGCTCGCCAAGAAAGTGACCTCAATGAGATAGAAAAACGAATCTTGGAATCAACAGGTTTTCTAATTGCTGCATTAAATGATGTGTTAAAAAATAAAGAATTGGCATTTTCAGTTGATGACGCGCGGTGTTTACTTGAGCAAACCTTAAAACCTTTGCATGCATTGCTGAAAGAGCACTCAGACACTATCTGTAAGCGATTAGATAATAAAAACGCTATAGCATATGAACAACATGGTCTTATCGATTTTCAAAAAAAGGTCATTGAAGGCTTTGAGTTTTTTATCAAAGAAAAAGCGCAGCAACGCCGCCAGAGATATCCAGAGTTTGCAGTTGCAGGTGTAATCTTTGCGCTCTTGACTGATTTTGAGCTGGATAACTCTAAAGAAACTCAATTAGCTTTAGAGGCAATTAGACGAGTCCGTAGTGACTGGAATGAAGACACGCCGAACGCTGAAATAGGGCAAACACTTGCATCATTTAATGACGAACAGATGCGAGGATTGGCCAACAATGCCAAAGGCATTTACCACGAATTACTTTACGTTGACAATTATAATACTGAGCACACAGATACCTATGCTCAAATTCATGAGAGCACAAACCATGCAGGCTCTGATGTTATCATTCGCAATAGCACAACGCATGAAACTATCGGAGAGTATCAACTAAAGGCCAGCAGCTCTGATGCTATTATTCGTGATCACTTTGAAAAGTATCCTGATATTGAAGTACTGTCGACCGATGAAGTTTCTAGAAAAATAACTGGTGTCGATAGTACTGGAATTAGCAATCAAGATATTACCAACGAAATAAACAGTACAACCGAAGCGTTAGCGCAAGGGGATGTCACATCCAGAGTGGAGGAGGCTGCTATTGCTGCCGCTGTCATTGCGGCGGGTAGGGAAGCTGTTCTTATGATGAATGGTGACGTTGACTCTAAATCCGGCAAAAATATCATAAATTCAGCAGGTGTGACGGCAGCTAGTACAGGTGTTGTGGCACTATTATTTGGTTGAGAATTCGTTGCCTTAGGAACTCAAAGGCCAAAGTACGGAAGCTGTACATAATTGCTACTAATAGAGTTCGTTGTGCAGCATTGCACCTTGAGTTGGACAGATGGACGTAACTCAGCCGCTAAGTTAAATCAATACCTTAGACTGGAAATGGACGTAAGCAGTCTGTCGGTACCAAATAAAAAACATTATCTCGTCCTCAAAAGCAGACCTGATTCAGCGATTGTAATTAAAGGGTTACATGTTAGTCTGGCCAAATAATTTAAATTAATTGGCGAAATGGTTCGGTCCAGCTATCCAACTGTTAAATGAACGCTTAATTATTGTTAAGGAAGTAAAACGATGAAAGCGGTACGCCATTACTCAAAAAGAACATGGCAGCAGACATAGTTTCAAAATTAAGTGGATTGATCAAAGATCCGGAGCTTGAGCGTCTCGACTTAACGCTATTAAAGCCCAACTTTTTCGAGATTTTGGGCTTGTCTCACATGGAGATACGCCACTCCAACTTTCTAGCGTGGATCCTCGACCCTCACCAAAGCCACAGGGTGGGTGATATATTTTTAAAGTGGTTCTTAAAGGATGTTTTCAGCGATCAAAAAGTGACTTGGATAAACGAGTTCAGAGTCGACAGCTTGAATACCGATTTCGTAACGATACACCGAGAGTTTAAGAGCATTGACTTATTATTAGAAACTCCTAACTTTGTTGTGATTATCGAGAACAAGCTCTGGTCAAAAGAGCACTCTGACCAGTTGTCTAGGTACAAAGCCGTGGTAGAACGCGAATTTCCTGAACGGGAACATGCGTTTGTCTTTCTAACTCCTTACGCTGAGGCACCTGAACAAGATGAAGATCGCGAAACATATGTGCTTTTTAACTACGAATCGATTATCCGTATTCTGGAAATCATCATGCAGACATACGGCCAATCAATATCTGACAAAGTCAGTGCATATATTCAGGATTACATTTCAGTCGTTAGGAGATACGTGATGCAAGATGACGAAGCTATCACCATCGCTCGTGAAATATACAACAACCATAGAGAAGCGTTAGATTTTATCTTTGAAAATAAGCCAGACCGGCTTCTTGAGGTTAAGCAGACTGTAGAGGATGCTGTTCTAAAGGCGGGTTATGTATTGGGCTCACTGGGCAAAGGTTATGCACGTTTTCTGACTCCAAAACTTGACACTGTTATCCCCAAAGGGCAGGACGGGGGATGGCGAAATGGTGAAGGATTCCTGTTTGAAGTTATCTACCGCAACAAAGTAATGACACTAAACTGCGTTGTTTCCCCTGGACCTCAGTCCTCTCGGGAGAAAATGATAAATGCCCTTAAAACCATTGATGGCGCTAAGAACCCGAAAGGCCTAAAGTGGAGCTCTGTTCATTCTCACTCACATCGTATCAATGTGAACCATGAGAAATACGACGACTTGGGTATGCTCGCAAAAGATATTGACGAAATGCTGGGCAAAGAAAAGGCATTTATTAACGAGGTAGAATCAGTCCTACTGAAAGCTTTGTATGACAAAGGTTAGGCAAAATTAACAATGCTATTCGTGTATTTAGTAGACTCGATTACTACTGTTAAAATCTTGGAATGAGCTGTTACGTGTCGATATTAGTTTGGAGTATGCTTAAACAATGCAAAATATTATCTATGTAATGCGTCACGTAGACATTGGCGGGAACGTTGATATTCCATATAAGAAAGTGGGTATAACAGGGGCAGGAAATGCGAGCCTAAGCTCTAGGTTACAACAGATTAGCAACACTAAGTCGCCCATAAAAGCACAATGCATAGCTGCCTGGGAGCATCATGATGCGAGGGCCGTTGAAAACGCATTACATATGCTCCTAGATGATAGTCGGGTTGAAGGTGAATGGTTCTTAGATAAAGACGATACTCTAGCTGAGCGAATGCAGCCAATTATGGACCTTATTGGTGCTTCAGAATTGCCGATTGAACAGAGTAATGATGCATACACCCAAAGCGTACTTCGTAAAGAAGTAGAAGCTAAACAAAAGTCTGACCATATTTTACTTGGCGAAATTTCGGATTTATTAGATAAGCCATTAAGGTCAAGTTCACGGATTGCGGGACCTACGTTTTTTAGTGATGAAAAACAGCTAACTTACTATGTAAATGCAAGAAAGTCCGGTAAGCATCACCTCTCTATTGGTCGAAGCAAAGGTGTTTATGATGATATAAAAGAATTCCTTGAAAGTAACGGGTTTGAAATTGAGCAAGGAAAAAAAGGAGGTGCAAAAGTTATGAGTTTAAGTACTGAAACTGTCGCTTCAGTAATTAATTTGATCGAATGTGAATTTGTTCCAATCAACACATAGTAGGGAATCGTCTCATTTAATCTGGCATTTTCTTTAAGGCTTGGTAAAAAGAGTGTTTAGCGGCCGTATTACTTGGATTGGCTCTAAGAATTAAACATACGTTTAAGCTAGCACAACTCAAGTTATGTAAAGCCAACACGTCTTCTGCTACAAATCATTTATAGCAAACCTTCAATTCTGAGTGACAACGAAAAAGTATGGGGCAATCAACATTTGTTAAGCATTGCTGAGCCGTGTTTGTATTAATGTTTATACTTTGGCTATTAGGTTCATAAGGCTGCTTGATGCCTATTGTGTTCGTTGGTTGCATGCACACACCTTGGTTTTTTCCAAATGCCTTTATACATTTGAGGCCATAGTCGCAGCTATAATCACTTGTGCATCTCTCGTTGAGAGAAATTACAGAATATTGACTGAATACTTCCTGGTACTTTCTAGCTGTTTGCCTGTCAGACACAGAGTTCGAGCTAGTCGGAGCAAAAGAAGTAGTAGCTTGAGACAGACCATTAAATATATTTGCTGCTTGTTGCGGATTGGAATCGATGTACTCTATGCCCGCCGCAATGGCTGCAATCGTAACAATTCCTACTACAACGTCGCCCCAAGACCAATCATTACCGGATTTGGTGCTTCTATAAACGGGTTCTCCAGCGAGCATTCGCTCATGAAACTCCTTGATATTTTGAAACCGTATCAAGTCTTTTTTAATATATTCATTTGCTAAACGAATCTCATTTTCCCATTCTTTCTGCGCAGTTCTCCATAAAATGTCATTGTTTTTCGCGTATGAACTAACTCTAGCTACGTTTTCATCAGGTGCGTAATTTTTACAGTATTTCGCAGCGATACCTTCAGTTCTATTTTTCTCGAAAGAGCAGAAACGTGAATACCAAGGTGCTTCATCGGACTTCATATAATAATAAGCTGCGGCATCATAAAGCCCAAGAGCTTCGGCATTTTCACCTAAATAATGCCATGTCAGATTTGTATCAGGCATCATTTCAAGTAAATAGAGAGTACTTGCAATGTACTTTCCATTCTTCTGAAGGTAGATACTTGAATCAAAAACCGAAGCATCAATTGGGGAACTGCTGGGCAAAACGACTGTTTTCGAAACAAAATCATCGAAACTAGTCTGACTAGTAGAACGATCCGTTATATTTGGTGCGAGTGTGGTAGCACACGAAGTGATAAAAAAGAAAAAACCAAATATCGCGTACCTTGGAATATTACGTATGTCCATTTACATTCTGTCTAAAAGTTTTTGTAACTAAAAAACTAAACTAAAACAATACTGTATAGAATGTAAAGCATGTCTTAACTATGAATGTCCGCTCCTTATCTGAAGTGGCCTGTAAGGTCAAAAGCTTAAAATAAGAGTATTAGAGTGGACACAAGTTAAATCGCCAGGAAATTGTATATCGAGCTGTTAGACAGGCAGGTTTTAATCCTGGCACACCATCTTTTCTAGCGTTTATCCGTTTTCGATTTCCCAATTCCAAGTTCAGAATTGGCTATAGTTGACAAAAACTACGAAGGATATATCTTAAAAAGAACGCTCAATAAGGCAATGAACGTAATGAAATTCAAATGGATTGGCAGCATGCTCGCTTGTTTTATAGTGTCAATGCCTGCATTCTCAAATATTACTATAAATATTCCAGCAAATAGCTTTTCTGAAAGTTATGCAGAAAACGTTCAGGTCAGCGGTTCTGTTTTGGCATCTTCTTTCGTCGCAGGTAACTTGGAATATGTCTCTCCTGACAAACTCTTTGTTTATGTTCCTCGCTCTATTTCAACGCTAAATATCATTTTATCTAGTATTGATGGACGATACACAGCGGATGCTCAAATTGAGTTGACCCGCGAACAATTTGGATGGGTGCAATTAAAGATACCAACTCAGTATAAATCCCAATTCGTCAAATATTTTCCGGATCGATTGGTCGCTTTTGCATTTGCTGATAGCGAAGATATGTTTGGAAATTATGTCCAAGAGGTATTTCCTACATCTTGGGGAGAACCAAGTGGAAATGATCTTACTTTCTACATCAATAGCGCGGGGGGAAACCCTAATATTACATTCAGAAACGGTGAACAAGAATTGATTTCAAAAGACTGCACTATTCTGAATGACAAGTATACACGCGTATTCAATCATGAATGTGAGTTTAACGAGTCGTCTATCCCTGAAAAAGTTATTGTTACATTTAGTCCAGAATACGAAAGCTCGGGGAAAAATTATATTATTTGGACATTAAATGGGAAATGATGCAGAAGAGTTATCTACCACGGAAGCTATTTTACAAAAGCTAACCGCAAAAAATTTAGCCGGCCCGACCATATTCCTTGGTGTGGCAGTTGTCCTTGTATTTATTCTTTTCTTTGTTGCGCTTGGTCACGCGACGTTTTCGAAATTAGATGCAAATACAGAATATTCCGTTCGAGCGACAACTCAAATTATTAAGTATTCACCGAATAATTCATCAATACCAACAGCGAATCTAGCTGAATTCCAATTAGTTAAAAATATTGAAAAATGTCCTCGCTTAACTCGGTTAGAATGGTTGAAAGGTGGCGAGTTGAAGTTCTACGCCAATAGTACTGTAACTGTCAGAGTTATGGAGTCGTCACTGATTCAAATCAATGTTGAGCCCATTGAAGTTGGTCAGCGAGCAGCTGAACTAACCACTTCAAAAGGTCGCTGTGTCTTAAAAGAGAAGGTTGTTATTAATGTTAAATTGAGCGAAATGAATTCAGAATTAATAATGATTCTGATCGGTGATGTGACAATCGGGAAGCAATTAAGTTATGACACAAAAACCACTCCATTGCTCTTGGAGGAAGGTGAAATAGCAATCAAGGACAAAAGTTTTTGGTTTGAAGACACCATATTTTTGCCCGATATAGAGCTCAGTAAAGGTGATACGGTTGTCTTCCCTGCTGATAAGGAAGACGCAACCATTGGTCTTGTTACCATTAGCCATGGTGATACCGCTTTTGAAGGCGTGTTTACCAAAAAAGGTGGACAAGTCCGAATTGTAAAACCGTTTGCTAATAATGATGGCGACCCCATCGAAATTAGCTTTTTCGAACGGCTATACAGCGATAACGCACTTGCCATTGCAATAAGTGCCAGTTTTATCGTCATTCAATTACTTATGTATTTGATCAATACACTCATCCGACTGACTTTTATTCCCAAGCCATATGGCGCTCATGAAAAGAGTGCTAAGGATAATAAGGGCATTTCCAATGATTAAAATAAAAAGCGCAGTAACGATGTTACTTTGTCTATTTTGGGGGCAATCGGTCTTTGCATCGGATGCGTATGTTCGGACAGTTCACCAAGAAGGGCAAGGGATTCTCCGTCCTATCGGTGAATCATGCTTTTTATACACTCCTGCACATGTAGTAACCAAGTCACAAGGAGTGCTGGTTGAAACTCGTTTAAGAAAAAACTTAAAGGGAGAGTTAATTAATACCTACCCGCAAGATCTGGCTCTTGTGAAGCTAAGAGATGCTAGCGCATGTCAAGGCAATAGCTGGAAAGATGGTGGTGAGCGCGTTGAAGCTATTATCAGTGTGATTTCAAGTGGGCGGTTAAATTATAAGCATCAGCAAGGTCGCCTTGAAGTCTTCGACGTTGATATCACAGATAAAGCTGTCGACAGCACGTTCTCTATTAAATTAAAAGATGGCAAGCAATTTCGTAAAGGCATGAGTGGGTCAATAATTACCGTAGGGGATTACCCTATTGGTATGTTGTTGTCGGTTAACGATGACGTTGGCACTGTTCTACGAATGGACACTATGGCCGACTTATCTAGGAGAGTTATCTTAAGATATGCCACGGACAAAGAGCGTATTGAACTTGGCGATTTGAGGGCTACTTTGCCTGTTGATATGCCTGAAAAGCCGTCAGATAATGCAAAAGCTCCAGTCAATCATGCCCCCGCACAACCGCCAACCGAAGACTTGGTATTCAGTGGTTCGCTGTCAAACGGGGAAACAGTTGAGTACAAATTCCTTGCACGGGGCAATACGGCTTATCGGATTGTCAGTGAGCCTCAGCGCCAAAACGTTCAATATGTTGCACAGATTCTTGATGATGCTGGGAATGAGCTATTTAGAACCGGAAGAATGTACTCAAAAAATAGAATGGATTGGGGGATAGGCGTCACGCAATCAGGTGAATATACACTGAAGATTTATGGTACAGACTATGCGGGCCAGTACCACTTTACGGTTAAGACTATTGCCACGCCAGAAGAACTAGTCTCTGACAGCAATATCATTGGAACGAATGGTACAGTTACAGGCGGATTATCAAGGGGAACCTATGCTGAGTATAAGTTCCTCGCACGAGGTAATACGGCTTATCGGATTGTCAGTGAGCCTCAGCGCCAAAACGTTCAATATGTTGCACAGATTCTTGATGATGCTGGAAATGAGCTATTTAAAACCGGAAGAATGTACTCAAAAAATAGAATGGATTGGGGGATAGGCGTCACGCAACCAGGTGAATATACACTGAGGATTTATGGAACAGACTATGCGGGGCAGTACAATTTAAAATTACTTGAAGACTAGACATCGCTAAGGTTTGTCGGTTCGCGTTGTACTGCTGTTGACTAAAACATTTGTGCTTACTGTATGGCGCTTCAAATCCAACGTGTTTGGAGTTGGCTGTAAGTATAAGCTAAGTGAGTCTAAGACCTCCTCGAATAGCTGTAATGTCCGCTCTTCGTTTAAAGCTACCTAAAGCCTCTATCTAAATATTTCAATGAAATGAACACCATGAGAAGACAATAACCAAGCAAGTGCCGTGACATTTAGTATTACTGTTATCCAAAATATAAACCTGAATTCTTTTTTCTTGGATTTATGTCTTAATATTTGCTGAGCAATCGCTGCACCAGGCCAGCCTCCTAAAATAGACAAAAAGTGTAATGTACTCTCTGGTGTTCGCCAGTCTCCTCGTTGCGCCTTTGATTTATCAAATGAATACATAGTGAATGTAATTAGGCTAAGCCCAACGTAGACATACAACAGCTTAAATGGCACGTTACCTAGGATAGAAGCAATAGTCATTGCGCTCACAAACAGAAGCGATAAGTAGATTGAAAACTTACTAACGCTTTTGGCTTGTTTTACTTGGATCTTTTCACCCGAGTACATGGCATCTGCTGCACAATTACGTCCTTGCTTATCTTTGCTAAGAGTGAATGTAATAACATCGTCTAACTGGGGCGTTCGTTTTCGATTTGAAAACGCCGTTTTATGAATAAAGATGTGGTTACCACCACCATTAGGCGCGATAAAACCAAAGGCTTTTTCAGTGTCCCATTTGACTAACTTCCCTTTCATTCTCATTCTGCTAATTCCCTGCTTTGGTCTGTCAATGGCTATGATGCCAGAGCGGTGTCGTTTTCAAAAGTTGGATCACTAATCACAAAGACAATTGACGCGAACAAACATTGTTGATGCTGTTATTGCCCCATGCTAAGTCAAAACCCAAGGAAGACCTTGAACTTACTATGGTGTAGATATTTTTCCTTTGTTGGCCCTATGTGAAAGTGAGGACAACTAACAAAGGATTATATGAGATGACATCACTAAGCCAAACCGATGATGGCCGATTTACAGCTACTGTTGAACCTGAGAGCGTTACACTGTTTGAGTGTGATAACCCAAAGGTAAGCATTGTTTTTCATAGAAATCTTCAAGAGCAATGTGAATACGTCAGTGTGTCATATGGAATAGCGACTACCAACAGCCATGGCATGCTGTATGACAAGCGCATTTTTTTGATACACGAGTATGCTGCCTTATTGCCTTTTGAAAAGGACATAGTTTCATACATCACACAATGTGAGCACCGCCACTGCTATTTTGAAGCATTCTTAAACCTTTCTGTTCACGCGTTTTTTCGCGGAATAAATAGAGCAAGTTAAGATGTTGAGAAGTAAACAGTGCTAAAACCTTGAGCCAGCAGTTGCTGGCTTTTTTCTTTTTTTAATAAAAAAGCGACTCATTAAGAGTCGCTAAACATACCTGCATCACGCAAGTCCTTGTGCCATCCAGGTGATGCGGCTTCGAGCCAACTAACCGCATCAAGTCCCATGATGGCGCAGATGTCATCAGAAAAGTGTGCGAGAAACGCGACAATCTCATCTTTCAATTTAAATAAGACCTCTATCATATCAATGCCGTTTCTGTGCTTGCCTTTGCCATCGTCAAGTTCATCGACTAATTGATTGCTGAGACTGAGTCCCAACCATCTACCGACTTCATCTCGATGCAAATACACGTACCTGTCAAAACGCAGTTGCAGTGACTCTACATTCTCAATTGATGCAAACAGCAAAATAGTTGAATCATCACCTGAAAACGGTGAGCGGCTGCTGCGTTTGTATTTTCTGATAATACTCGTTGTTTTGGCCTTCATAAGTTATCTCCGATTGATGTACTCAGAGATAACAAGGCGCATCAAAAGGGAATTTTGTCTCTACCAAAGTCAAATTGGAGTTGTAATGGCTCGTCATCCAAATGTGACTCCTCTAAATCATCACCAGGCTCACCATGCAATGCAGTATCTGAACAAACCACGGAGAGTATCGTTCTTAGCAACACTAACTCTTCATTTGAAAAGTTGAGCGCGGCATGTTGTGCAAATAGCGCATAGAGCGCCTCGTAGTTATTGCCTTCAGTGCGAATATGCAATGCGTTGATAAAATCTGACTCGCAATGGAATATGTTGCCCAGCCGAATAAAAAAGTTTTCCGCCAACGTAGCGTTAACGTATTGATTTTCCATATCTGGAATCCCTGTTTTTATTTACTTATTTACTAATAGGTGTTTCGGAGGAGAAATATTCGGTGAGGCCAAATACAGAGTGTTATGGCTTTTTTATCCCATTATTTAGTTAATTATTTAAACATTTTTACTACCAAAGAAAGAATGTTTTTGGGCAAAAAGAAACATTGAGGTTTTCAAACATAACGAACTTTTTTTGAAAGAGATGTTTTCGGCTAACCTAAAGCTCGTCGATAACTACGAGTTGAGCAATGTCAGCAACCCAATACTCTGATAATACATCAGTAACTGCGCTAAATGGTGCAGTTGGGGTTACTGTGCATACGCACCCCAATAGAATGCTCTCTGTTGAGCATGTCATGGACGAGCTTGATTTAGAGTTCATAGATGTTGTTGAATTATTTGAATCAGGAGAGTTGAGAGGTAGATATTTTAAGTCATCGAACAAGTACAAGTTTCATCCACTCGCGGTAACGTTCTTTCTTGACCAACTAGAAATGACAACACCGCAAGAGTCAGAAAAGCAGGCCAAAACTGTAACTCGAACTCAATTTCATCCAAAAAAGAATCCCGTCATCAGTAATGGCTATGAAAAAGATAATAAACGCTTTTCTCAACCAAAAACTGAACATTGCGCTTACGGAGAGGTACTGCCCGCTACTGAGGTCAAAAGCACGACAAAGCTAGTTGATGAGCCAACAGTTGCGCATATAGAGGATAAATCCGAAAAAAGTCTCTTGGATACCGTTTTAAGAAACAAGGCTATCGATTTTGAGCATATTCTCAACAATGAGATAACCGGTGCGATATTGGCTGAGGGAAAGAGGAATATAAAAATTGATGGGACAGGTATAACAGGACTTAAATTGGAGCTAACAAAATCAAAAAGAAGAATAATTGTCAAAAGTAATAAAAACAAAGATCACAGCCGATGTGCGCTTATAGATTGGCCCTTAGATTGTCCTCCGAGTTTGGATGAAGTCACAGCTACTTTGAAAAGCTACACGCGCATCCAATCTGAACTTGACAGAAAGCCAACAACTCAAGAATTTAAATTACAGAATCGCGTCGTTGAGACGTTAGGTGATGTTTTGAGTGTTCACTTAGCGTTTAATATCTCAGAGACCAAAGGAGAAGGGTCTGAGGAATATAATACTATAAAGGCCCTGATAAAAAACCACCTATCTAAACCCAAAGAGGTCACTTTGCCTAATGGGAGTAGAAAATCTATTGTGCTTACCAAGCAACGTTTAACTGACTTTTCTGTTGCCACATTCAATGCTTACTTAAAAAGTTATGCAGAAAACAATGGCGTACATGACAAGATTGTAACGAGAATAAAAGCTGCTATTAACTACTGCCTTAGAGAAGGACTCATCAGCCATAAAAAATCATTACCCTATACAAGTGCAACTAGGATAAACAAGGAAAGGCACGTAGTGATCAGTAATGAGGATATGAAAAGAATATTTCATCACATAAGCGAATCAGCAAGTCCAGAATTTGCTTTATTCTTATTGATTGAAGCAACAGGTCATTTCAGAACTAAACAGACGATTGGACTAAAATACTCACAATTTGATTTTAACAATCATAGCGTGACGATTACACCGAAAGGCGGCAACGGCTATAGTAAGCCCATACCGTTGCATAAAGAGGTATGTAAAAGAGTCTATGAAAGAATGACGTCACATCGTGAAGAATATGGACGTGCCGAATTTGTGTTCCCGTCAACACAATCTAAAAGTGGTCATCGCGAAACTTTTGATAATGAATGGAATGCGTTAAGAAATATTGAAGGCTTCTATATCATAAATGAAAAGGGAAAGAAGGAATATAAGTATCGCCTTCATGATTTTCGAGAAACACTTGTCAATAGATTATCTCATATGGACGACCAATCTCTGGCAGCATTATTGGGACATAAATCAACATATACTGTTAAGCGCTATCGAAAAGCTGATTGCTTACGAGTAAGACAAGGCTCCAACACAGCATATGAGTTACTGCCAAAACCGGAAGACGCTAAATGTTAAATGCTACGCTTCTAACGCTATTTTTTATGTGCGGTTCGATTACATATTACTTTGTATTAGTTGTTAATGAGTGGAACAATTTGACATTGCCAACTCAATACTTATCATCAAAGAGTGGAACAAAAGTGGAACAAAATCTTTTTAAAACCTCTGGAGGCCTTGATTTATAAGGGGTTCCAGTAATCGGATGGTGGCCCCTCCCAGACTTGAACTGGGGACCTACCGATTATGAGTCGGGAAAAATAACCAATACGCACCAATACCAAAATATACTAATTATAATAAAAACATTGGGTTACTGATTTTTATTGTAAGGTGGCACATTGTTTTATATTGGTATATATTAGCCAAATAACGATCCGCAGCCGATCCGCAGAATAATCCGCAAAAAAAAAGCCCCGATGTGCTGCAACACAAACGGAGCTTACCAAGTGAACCAATAGGGGGTTCAAATGGCTTCAGCCAATACTAGCACGAAAGTAAACTTTACAGCCGGAAGAGTGGCAGATTTTTCATGTCCCGAAGGAAAGCGAGAAGCGTTTCTATGGGACGCAAAAACTCAAGGGCTAGGCTTACGCGCCTTTGCGTCAGGTAAGAAAACTTACATTTACCAAGCTTGGATAAATGGCAAAACCCGCCGGGCTGTTATTGGTCCATCTGAAGTGTTTGATATTGGGCAAGCGAGAAAAGAAGCTGAAAAGCTTGCGGTTCAAGCAAGCCAGAATATTCCACCAGCTAAAGTTAAACGCGAAAAGGCAGCCGCAGAGCGCGCAGAAGAGCGTGAATTACTTAGAGGTAGGGTAACGCTAGGCGAAGTATGGGAAGAGTATGTAAAAGCGAATAAGAGCGACTGGGGCGACCGTCATATTGAACACCACTTTAAAGCAACACAAAAGCCTGGGTTACCATTGAAAAGGGGTAAAGGAGTAACCAAAGCAGGGTGTTTAAATTCGCTTATTAGTACGAAGCTAGCAGACTTTAACGACCGAAAAATTGAGCAATGGTTAAGAGAAGAAAGCAAAACCCGTCCGGGTGTTGCCGCGCAAACTTATCGTATGTTGTTTGCTTGCTTAAACTGGGCAAGTGAGCAAGAGCAATATATAGGACTAATTAAACCAGACAAGCTAAAAACAAAAGCTATAAAAAAGAGAGTCCCAAAGCTAGCGCCGAAAAGTGATGTTCTGCAAAAAGAACAGCTTGCAGGTTTCTTTACTTATGTACGGCAAATATCCGATCCAGTCGTTTCTGCTTACCTGCAAACACTGTTGCTCACTGGCGCGCGTAGGAACGAACTCACTGGGCTAAAATGGGAAGATATTGACTTTACTTGGAGTACGTTAGCAATACGAGATAAAGCCACCAGCAAAGGGCAAGACGCAGGATTGAGAGTTATTCCACTTACCCCATATGTCGCTAGCCTCTTAATCAATTTACCACGCCGTAACCAATGGGTCTTTTCAAGTCCTAGAAGTGCATCAGGTAGGCTGCAGGAGCCAAAAAAAAGCTTTCAACAAGCAAAGGCGTTAGCTGGAATTGAAATCACGTTACACGGATTGCGACGCAGCTTTTCAACGCTTTCCGAATGGGTTGAAGTGCCAACTGGAGTAGTAGCGCAGATAATGGGACACAAGCCCAGCGCTACTGCAGAGAAACACTACAAGCAACGTCCAATAGACCTACTCAGAAAATGGCATTCTAAATTAGAAGGCTGGATATTAGAACAGGCTGGGTTAGTACAACCAGCAGTGCCGGTGCAGAGATTGAATGTTGTAGGTGGTGTCCATGACGTATAAATACGCACCCATTATGCTTTTAGATACAAGTAAATTATTAAGTGGAAAGACTACAACATTTACTGAAATTATCGAACACCAGTTTGAGCAAATAGCAAATTACTGTAAAGATTTAAATGAAGAGCCTTTCACAAAAATACAAAAAACAGATGCCAGTCTGTACCGTCTCATTGGTTTGTTGGCTGTGGCTAGAGAGGCAGGAGGAAACAATGTCACTGGAATTGACACTGATCAATTGGTAGCCTCGATTAATACTTATAGAAATCTGTGGAGAGATCTAGCAATTGAACTCAATAAATTTTTTGACAACAATGGAGCAATATCGAGTACAACTGATTATGATCCAATAGATGCTTATTCTTTGGGCTATGCAGCAGGAAAACTGTCAGCATTTGAGCCAGAGCGCGAAAACTTATTTTTTGAATCACTTATACAAATCCAAAGTGAACAAGCTGGTTTGAATAGTAGAAAGAGGAACCAAAAACTTATTGAAGAGTACGTTGGTAAACTAGCAAGGGAAGTCTTAATGGAAGATACAAAAAAAGTATGGAATGTTTCAAAAGTTGCTCAAAAAGTTCATGGCCAATTAGAAGAGATTCACGGAAAAGAAAAAGTAGACATTGTTTTAAGGGGGCAATGCGGAATTGTAAATGCTGATAAAAATTTTCGTACTTTCAAAAAATACATCAGAACACAACTAACTGAGCCGAAATATGCTTATCTTTTTCCAAAAAGAGGTAGGCCAAAAAAGAATTAATTAACGTCACGATCGTCGTGCATTTTAATTCGTTTTAACCTTTGCCATATTGCTAATGCCAACTAACGAGAGGGTATTAGTATGAACGCAGTAATAACACCACAAAACTACACCACTGAAGAGTTTGCCGAGCTTATTTGTTACAAGCCCGGAGCTATCCGAACACGCCTATGCAAAGCAGGAAGTTTTTATGGAATCAGGCCAATAAAGCTTCCATCTGGTCGTCTGCTATGGCCAGCAGAAAAAGTTAGTGCTTTTTTATCTGGTCAGGAGGTTTGATCATGATTAATCGTAGAGGCCAACCAGCAGTTGCACCTGCTGGTCAGCAAATGCCAATCGACAGCACACCAATGCAATCAAATCAGCAACGAGAGTATAGCTCAGCAGTATCACAAAGTAGAGCTGTACAAATGGCGCGCTTACTTACTTATTTGAAGGAGCATAGACGAATCACCACGTTACAAGCCCGGCACTTGCTATCGATAATGCACCCAGCAGGGAGAATAAAAGAGTTACGCCAAGAGGGGCATAAAATAGAAATGCACTGGGTGTTTGATTTTGATTCAGCGGGAAAAAAACATAAACAAGGATTGTATGTGTATAAGGGGGGTAAACATGGCTGAGTTTATAAAACAAAACCCCGAAACTGGGCAGGTTAACGGGGCATTGAATGTGACTCAAAACGTGACAAGCGCACAACCTCATAATAGCACAAAACTTAAGCTATCGCGGACATTTCAAGGAGGGTATAGCAATACGGAAGTACAGCCTTTTGAACTAACCATACGCGAATTTGCAGATATGGTGAGTCTTTCCAAAGTGTCGGAAGGACAAAAAGATGGTCCCTATTTTCTAAGGGGCTATTGCAACGGCCGTCGTAACGATAAATCTATGCTTGAATCGAAGAATCTGCTGATAGTAATTGATGGCGACAAGTCTATTTCCGAGGACGGAGAGATAATTGATAGTGCGCCTAACCCTGAGCTAGTGCATAACGCAATGAAGTCTGCGAATGTTGAGCACTTAATCTATTCAAGCCATAGCAACAACAAGCAGGGGCCGGAGTTTTATAAATGGCGATTGCTCGTCCCAAGCAATGCGACAATAAAAAACCTAAAGCAAGGTGTGGAAGCAATTATTGATATTTTGCATTTAGCAAAGGTAAAGGTTGCACCAGTCAAAGAAAACTACTCCATTTCACAACCGTGGTACTTTCCACGCATAGCCGAAGGGCGAAAAGGGGGTTACTACTCTGCAAGTTATGAAACAGGACACCCATTTCACGTGCCAGAGGAGCATGTCCATCCACTACAACAACCAAAGCAACCATATAAAACCCAGCAAGGAGAAAGTGTTATACATAGTTATTGTGAGCGTTTTCCGTTAAGGGGGGAGCTACATAAAAGAGGTTTTAAATACGTGCGCGACGACCGTTATTTACCTCCAGAAAGCACAAGCGGCATTGCTGGTGCAATAATATTAACAAGCGAAAGAGACGGACGCGAACGGCTGTATGTGCACAACTCAAGCAGCCCTTACTATGGAAAGGCCAATGATTCTTTTGATTTGTTTTGTATAGATGAGCATAGAGGGGATTATAAAGAAGCAGTAAAAGCAGCGGCCGAGCTTTTAGGTTTGAGCGCCAGTGAAGATGCTTTTGCGCTATTTCTCGAAACTCAAGAGGAAGAACCTCCAAGCAACGAATCATTACCCGTTGACATTTCAAGTGTCATTTTAGAAAAGCCGCCGGGGCTTGCTGGTTTGATTTGTGACCACTTGTTGCGGACAGCAAACAGACCTACACCGCTTATTTATCCGCTTGTTGCGTTGCAGGCTATCTCTCTTGCTGCAGGCGATAAAATGGGAATTAACGGTATAAAGCTAAATCTTTTAACACTTGCAATTGCGCCTAGTGCTGCAGGAAAAGAACACGGCCAAGCTTGGTTGGCTAAAACAGCCGCAAATCTAAAGTTGGGCCGTCGTATTGCTGGTGGTATTTCTTCTGATGTTGATATGATCCGAAATCTCATCGAAGCGGACGGACGATGCTGTTATCGAATTGATGAAATACAAGGGTTGTTTAACGCAATAAAAAGCAAAAACGCCAATACATATGAAAGTAAAATAGGTGACCTAATATTAACCCTTGCAACGTCTCATGTGTTTATGTTTTCAGGTAACCATCGCCGCCAGTTTTTAAGAGAAATAGACCATGATATTGAGCAACTTAAAAAACGGATAGGTAAAGCAAAAGACGCTAAAAAAGGTGACACAGCGCTTGAAGACGAAACCGTCAATATCGAAAATCTTAACGGTCTTTTGCGCTGGTTGTTCAAAAAACGGGGTTACATTGAAAATGGTTGGCCTAATCCTATTGTTTCAATAATGGGGCATTCAACACCGACCGGGCTAGATAGTTTAGTTACTGAAGAAAATATTGGGACTGGGCTTATAGGACGTTGTATTGTTATTCGTTGTGCTGAAATGCGAGAGAAACTGCAGCGCGCAAAGAAAAGAGATTTTTTCTTTGATTACAGAGTCGAAAATAGGCTTAGAGATATTAAGGACAATATCGAAAGTGAGTTAAAAACCACGCCAGAAGCCTTGCAAATGCTTGAAGCTATTCAAGTCTATTATGATGAAGATGAACGCTTAAATGCGCCTGTTATGGGCGCAATATACGCACGCGTAATGGAGCAGGTGCAAAAAGTGGCTAGTTTACTAGCACTAGAAGAGGGAACCGTTACTGTTGAGCACGTAGCATATGCTTTTGCGCTTGTTAGCCGTTGTACTGAAGATATTGCATTTTTAGTGCAAAAAGACACAGCTTTAAAGGCTGATGCCAGTATCGCAGAAATTGCAAACTATGCTAGGGAGTCAATCAAGCGTCAATTGAAGTTACCTCAAGGGAAGACACCAAGCCAGCTTAAGCAGGTTGTACTAAAATGCTTCAAGCCACTAAAAAAGTTGGTGGAGAAGCAAAGGGCCAGGGCTTCAGATAAGGCCGATACTTTTGATTTGATCATTCAGCGAATGGTGGAAATTGGTGATATAGAGTTGATCAAGGATGGCAGAAAAACACGGTATATTTTGAAAAAAAAGTAAGAAGGCGTTCCATAAAAAAATCAGCTTGGCTAGGGTTTACAACAACCCCGCCAAGCTTTTTTTTACTGGCCGTTCATTTGATATTTTGTCTTAAGTGATCTTGAAAGGAAACTCGCGTCCCATGATCCTTCTGAGTTTTTCGGTACGCACTTGACAGTTAATCCAGATTCAGGGGAATAGAGGTCAGTGCCGGGAGTATATGTTGTAGTTGAGGTGCCAAATGCAGAATTGCCAAAACCTTGAGCGCTTGCAGTTGTCGTACTAGAACCCGGAACGTGAGCTGTTTTTATAGTTTCAGTAGCGACGTTGCCAACCTCCATATAATTTAAATTACGACTCAAGCATAGCTCACTAGCCCTTAGCATTGCGAAATCAGATGCTCTTTCTTTTGATGTAAATTCATTTCCTAGAAATCTAACGTTAAAAACATTGGGCTGTATCTCTGTTTCTGAAAAGCCACCATCATTCCAAAAAGATCTCTCGCCGTATGAAGTAGCGCAGCCAGTTAGAAAAACGGCCAAAGAAATGATTGTTAATTTATACATAAATATTCTCCATGTAATGCCAAACTGAGTTTTTTTGCAAGAATGTTCAAAAAGTTGGACAGTAGTTCGTTATACCTTCTTTATACCTAACGAGGTATAACGCAGATCCCTTTAAATTGTGAGTTAGAACGTATCTTTATACCTTTATACTATATTTTTGATTTTTTAACCTAAAAAAGTAGCTCATCTATCTCTATGTCCATCTATCTCTTAATTTTGACTGTAAAGGTTTAAAGTTGTTTGAAACAAAAGAAAAACAAGGGTTTTAGCTTATACCATGCTAGGTATAATAAAGGTGTAAAGGGAAATAGAAAATTCAAATTACCTATAAACAGCATATTGGTTCTCAATCAAGTAGGGCTAATCAAAATGAACAGAAAGTTGCAGAGAGAAAGACGCCAGTATGTTTTACAGTTGGTTTATCTGAAAGTCAGAGACACCTACAAGATACCAAGTTATAAAAGCATAGTGTTTTATCTCAATGAGGAAGGAATAAAAACCAGTAGGGGCAACCCATGGACGCGTAAGGCCTTGTTCCGCTTCTTACAAAATGCAGGCTATTCGGGGTTATGGGGGCTATCTAAGTGCGAAGGCTTGCCAAACATCAAACTCCATTCAGCATAATTCATAATTTAAAGAACTTGCCCGCTATATTTTCTAAACATAGCAATGGGTATTTTCGGCATTCTTGCGCGTAAAGGTAAATAAACTATAAAAAGGGTATTTTCAGGCTCTATAAAAAACCGTACTTAATGCCAGTTTTCTAGTACCACTCAGCCAAGTAGGCTTTATTTACGTTGCCTGCTAAACACTGATAATTATGGAAAAGCAAATTAACCAATCGTTAGTCGAAATCAATGAGAGACTTGAAATAATGATCTTTCTTCTTGAAAGAGAAATTGAAGAACGAAGATTAAAAAACAATGAAATTCCGATCCGCTACCGTTCCGCAGGATTGGAGTTGGTCTTTTGTAAGTATTTACTATCGCTTGAAGTCTTTAAAAATGGTGGCCCCTCCCAGACTTGAACTGGGGACCTACCGATTATGAGTCGGGTGCTCTAACCAACTGAGCTAAAGGGCCACATCAGAAATGCGGTGCGAAGTATAAGCACTTTTTATTTTATTGTCATTAGCAAATCCAGCACATTTTTCCGTTTGGTGAAATTTTGTTCGCATCGGTGGCTGAGTTGTTTTGATGACGTCAACGACAATCGTAATGGGTTTTGGCTAGGGTGCTAGATGTCCTACCTTTACATAAATCAACGCACCGTCGTCTTTGGTATAAGGCTGATGTGCCGACAAATGTGGACTGCGGATCCAAGTTCCTGTTGGGTAAGTGCCATGTTCGTCATAGAACGTACCTTCAAGTACCAAGATTTCTTCACCTCCCCAGTGCTGATGAGGTGAAAAGCGCGTGTTGGGAGCCCACCTTACCAAGGCAACATTTTCTCCCTCAAAATTGTGGAGTGGCATAACGGTGAGGCCCTCAACCAGTCCTGGGTGCCATGATGTAGACTCAGTATCTACAGCAAACTGGTGAGTATCGCCTTTAGAAAACTGATGGAGTTTCACAAATATGGTTGCGCCTTTTTCGCCAACTTTAGGTCGGTGAGAGGTGCCTATGGGGTTTCTAACATAGGTCCCTTTTGGATAGGCAGCATGCTCATCTTCAAACACACCCTCTAGAACAAAGAATTCCTCACCACCATCATGAATGTGGGGGCTAAATTCAGTATTCGGTGCATAGCGCACCAGCGAAGTAGCACGCCCTGTTTCTTCACCTAATCGGTCGAGTTTCATGCGCTCAACACCGGGCATGGGAGAGGGAACCCATTGATAATCTTTGGGGCGTATGACCACGCGTTTAGAAAAGTCTGTATTTAGCATGGTTCTTAACTCCAATTACAATGTGACTATCTACCTATAGGTAGATAGTAATGCCAGCATAAGTAGAAACCAAATAAATATGTTCATGGTGAGTGAGATTAACTGTAAATTAATCCTTCCAAACTAAACTTTTAAAGTGACTGCGGCACAGGGATTCATAGCGCTCATTACCGCCAATTTCGATTTGTTGTCCGTCGGTAATGGCTTTGCCGTTTTGGTCAAGACGGGCAACAAAATTCGCTTTTCTACCACAATGGCAAACCGTTTTTAATTCAAACAGTTTATCTGCCCAGGCCAACAGATGATGGCTGCCTTCGAAGGTTTCACCCATGAAGTCTGTCCTTAAGCCGTAAGCTAGAACAGGTATGTTCAAGTCGTCAACAACATCAGTGAGTTGTCGAACCTGTTGTTTTGTTAAAAATTGCGCTTCATCGATAAACACACAGTCTACCGGGGCGCTGCTGTGCATTTCATGCAACACAGTAAACATATTGGTTTGGGAGTCAAACAGCTGTGCATCGGCCTGCAACCCAATTCGTGACGAGACTTTACCCTGGCCATAGCGGTCATCTAATGCGGCCGTAAAGATACAGGTGCGCATGCCCCGTTCAGTATAGTTGTAAGCTGATTGCAAAAGTGACGTAGACTTTCCCGCATTCATTGCGGAGTAATAGAAATAGAGTTGTGCCATGAGAGAGTTGCTTTTTTAATTAATTTTTTGTGCGTTTAGCGAACTGTTTACACCATTCTGGAAGCGCGTTATTGGTCATAGGTTTGGCAAATAGATAGCCTTGTAAGCAGTCTACGCCCATTGATTTAAGGCGTTCTGCATGTGCTTGTGTTTCTATACCTTCAGCAACCGTTTTACACCTAAATTCTTTGGCAATAAATACCGTTGCCCGAATAATGGTGTCGCTGCCTTCTTCGAGATTTTGTACAAAAGCGCGGTCAATTTTGATGTGATCAAAGCTCAATGACTGAAGCTGCGAGAGCGACGAAAATCCAGTGCCAAAGTCATCGATAGAAATTTGAATGTTGCGTTGTTTAACAGCATTGATTTGAGCCAGTACTTTTTCCTGATTGTCAGCAAAAACGGATTCAGTAATTTCAATGTGCAGGCGTTCTGGGGCGAGTCCTGACGACAGGAGGACTTTGTCTAGGGAGCTGATGAAACTGTCATCCATGAGTTGGATTACTGATACATTTACTGACACCGAGGCACGAGTAAATTGCCATTGCGCTGCATCGATACAGGCCCTGTGTAATACCCAATTGCCAATATCACTAATAAGCCCAGACTTTTCAGCTAGAGGAATAAATACCGCAGGAGAAACCGGCTTGCCGTCAAAATTCCACCTTAACAGGGCTTCAACAGACCAGATAGCATCACCTTCTGCTTCGATTATTGGTTGATAACACAGTGAAAGCTCATTGTTGGCAATGGCATTTCTCAAACCATCACGCAACATGAGTTCTTCCTGCAGCGCATCGTAATATTCCTGACTATATACCGCGTACGAACCCGGCTTTCTTTTCTTTTGCTCGTACATGGTTAAGTCGGCAAGCTGAATCATGCCTTGGGCATCGTCAGCATGATCAGGAAACAAGGAAATGCCGATAGTGGCATCGAGAGAGATATTGTATGACTCTACGTCTATCGATAAGGCGATGCTGCTTCGTGTTGCATTGGCTACTGCCATCGCAGTGTCGTCATTGGCATAGGGTAACAACATGACAAACTCGTCACCTCCCCATCTTGCCAAATTGTCTTCCTCACTGTACCGCGCAAGGCGACTCGCCACTTCTTCCAATACTCTGTCGCCAACTTGATGTCCTAAGCTATCATTAACCTGTTTAAATCCATCAAGGTCAACAAACAAAATAGCAAACTTGTTATTCATTCGCTTTGATGCGGTAATTTGCTTGTTGAGCAAGCGCATAAAGCCATTTCGGTTCATTAGTCCGGTTAGCGGATCGCGATTGGAGAGACGGTGAATATCGTCTGTGCGCTTATTTACTTCAATTTCTAAAGACGCATTAGCGTGATCGAGCGCCTCGTTGGAACGCTGCAATTCTTCTTTAACACTGCTGGCTTCTTCATGGGCATGCTTGGCTAACTCTTTAAGCTGCTGGTTTTCATTTCTAAGTACTATGGTTTCATTAACAAAGCGGTTGCTTTTTAATGCTAGGCTTATCAGCGCAAACCAATATGCAAGGCCAATCGCGCCGAGAGAGAAATAATGCATACGCGAGTCTTGTAGAGCAATAACACAGAAAGGCAAGAGCACCAAAGTGCAATAGGTAATGCTCAGTTTTCGGCTCGGAGCAAGGATAGAACTTGCACCGGTTGTCATCGCGCAAGTAACAATAATGCACGCTGAGAGTGACAGAATATCAAAGTCGTCGTATAGCAGAACCACATAAGCTGACCAAACAACTGCGGTCAGTACTACTCCGGCGGCGTATCGGTAGTAGGTAAGGCTGGGTTCAAAATCCGTATCCCGAACAGTAAATGCCCAATACACCAAATCAAAGGAGCGTATCGCCAAAGTAACTACCATGGCTGCCCACAAATCATATTTAAGTGTGTTAGTGACTTCAGTAGATATTAGAAAAGTAACAACTGATACAGCGACAAAGGTTAAGACAATAGCAGTCCCCGCACTTTGGTACAGAAGCTCAATCATTTGGCGCAGTGTCTGCGTCTCACTGATGGGGGCTGGACGCGATTGTTGAGACAAAACCAGCTTATTCCTTATTCACGGCTGTTACTTACAAAAAAGGGTAGCGCAGAGGCTACCCTTAGACAATACAACGAAACGTTAATTTATGCAGCGTTTCTTTCGTCTTTCTCTGCATTTATCTGCTTCGTAGGGTCGGTTTCCTCTGGGCTCAGCAAGTCCATATCAAAGGTAAACTCGTCTACACGAACCGCCAACTTACGTTTTTCGTTGTAATCGTTCAACTTGGCAGCTTCATCGGCAGTGACAAGGCCCTTCTCCTGCAATTTATTGATTGCATTTTCGAAAGACACAAATGGCACTACAGGTTCTTTGCGCAGCGCTTTCTGTACTTTACTCAGTAGAGGTAGCACAGCGTGTTTCGCTTTAAAGGCCTGTTCGTTAATGTCATTGCCATCGCCAGGTACCACTTTAACAAGGTGTGTTAGTTGGTCTTTCACACTGTTGTCTTGCATGGCAGCCAAAGATAGCTTGCGGACTAAGTCGTCACTGATGCCCGTAACACTGTTTGTATAAGTGTTGGTCAGTAAGCGCATTAATCCACGTGCTGGCGCATTGGGGAAATTGCTTACGAAATTAACGATAGCCTGTTCAGCTTGCTGCAACGACCATTGCATGGCGTATTCAAAATACGGTAACGCAAGTTTACGGTCTTCTATACGCTGCTCGTAGAAGCGAATAGCTGCCATGGCACCGTACAAGTAGCTCATCACGTCACCTAAACGCGCTGACAAAAGCTCTGCTTTTTTCAAATCTCCCGCTAGCACAGCCAACGACAAATCAGCGAGTGGAGCCAGTTTTGCTGCCAGAGCATTAACACGTTTTTCATACGGCTTCACTTCAGGCAAGGTTGTAGAGGCCTTGCGAATAGGCGTCAGGTAGCTGTTGAATAAACTGCGGAAGGCGTTTTTCACACTAAAGCTGACTGTTTTGCGCAATACGGCGTTAAATTGTGCATCAGCACTGCTGTCATCACTGTGAATGAGGTCAACCATCTCTTTTAGATACGGATGGCAACGCATGGTACCCTGACCGAATATCATCAGGTTACGCGTTAAGATGTTCGCGCCTTCTACGGTAATCGCAATTGGCATGGCCTGATAGCCACTGGCAAGGGTGTTTTGCGGACCACGTTGGATAGCTTTACCCGCTTGTAAATCCATCGCTGAGTTAAGCACATCACGGCCAAGTTCGGTCATGTGATATTTGGCAATTGCAGTAATTACAGAGGGCTTCAAGCCCATGCCCAAGCCTTCTGTTGTTAATACACGCATGGCTTCAAGCAGGAAGTTCTTACCCGCAATGTCCGCCAGCTTTTCCTGAATACCTTCAAAGCGACCGATTGGCAAACCAAATTGTTCGCGAATAAAGGCATATTCAGCTGCGCCTTTGAACGACGTTTGTGCGGTAGCTACACCCATTGCTGGTAGTGAAATACCACGACCTGCACCCAGGCAGCTAACAAGCATTTGCCATCCGCGACCAATGTTTTTCTGACCACCAATAATAAAATCTAACGGGATGAATACATCTTTACCACGTGTTGTGCCGTTGTAAAAACGCACGCCCATAGGATCGTGTCTGTTACCCAACTCTACACCTGGGTGGGTTTTTGGTAACAGGGCACAAGTAATACCAAGTTCTACTTTGTCACCCAATAAGCCGTCGGGATCAAACACTTTAAATGCAAGACCAAGTACGGTCGCGATAGGTGCAAGTGTAATATAACGCTTGTCCCAGCTCACGCTTAGGCCAAGTACTTCTTCACCATTGTAGGTACCTTTTGTGACAATTGCCGCATCAGGAATTGCACCGGCATCCGAACCTGCCTCAGGGCTGGTAAGGGCAAAGCAAGGAATATCGCGACCATCTGCAAGACGCGGTAACCAATAGTTTTGTTGATCAGCAGTACCATAGTGCATAAGTAACTCACCGGGCCCAAGGGAGTTAGGCACCATTACTGTTACTGCCACGGCACCACTTTTCGACGCCAGCATAGACACTATGGTTGAATTTGCATAAGGGCTAAATTCAAGACCACCAAATTTCTTGGGAATGATCATTGAGAAGAAACGGTTTTTGCCGAGGAAATCTAAGATGTCCTGAGGAATATGTTCACTGTTGCCCAGTTTGAAATCATCAATCATTTCAAGCAACGTCTGAACAGGGCCATCTATAAAGGCTTGTTCGTCAGCACTTAACTTCGCCGTTGGAACAGCGCGAAGTGCTTGCATGTCAGGTTTTCCCTGATAGATAGAGGATTCGATCCATACGTCACCTGCATCAAGCGCTTCCTGTTCAGTAACAGAAATCGGGGGTAGGACTTTTTTTAGGTTTGTACGTAAGCTCATAATACTTGTCCGCTCATCTGACCAGTTAGGGTGAAATGTATGATACATCTTTTTAACGGAAGTTCAACATACCTATGGTATTGTTTAAAAAACGTACAGATAGAGGTGTATACCTAGGCTGCCAGCGAACAGTTAACAATATGATATTTAATGTATTTGTTGTTAGCTGATAGGGACACGCCTATACTAGGTGAGACTTTTCATTTTCCATTATTTAGATGGCAGGGATAGCAGCATGCTACAACACCGCCCCTTACTGGTATTAGCTGGCTGGACGTTTTTTGCACTACTGCTCGGCATTGGCATGAGTATGTTGACTTTTCGCGGTGACTATCGCGTGTATTTTGAAGATGACAATCCGCAATTACTTGCTTTTCAAAATGTGCAGGAAGTCTTTAGTAAAAGCGAGAACGTGTCGTTTTTAGTGGTCCCCGACAGTGGAAACGTATTCAATGCAGACACCTTTAGTTTGTTGATTGCGTTAACCGAGGGCGCCTGGCAAACGCCAATGTCTAGCCGCGCTGAGTCTCTGGTCAACTTTCAGCATACTTACGCGTTTGATGACGATTTAATCGTGGAGGATCTTATTGAACCTTCACGTATGAGCCAGACCGATATTGAGCGGGTAAAGCAAGTCGCAATGAGCCTGCCAGAGATAAATAATCGACTTGTGGCCAGTCAGGGTGATGCCGCCGTGGTTGAAGTGACCGTCAATTTACCGGAAGGGGACCATACTCTGGCAGTGGCTGAAATAGCTGCCTACGCGCGTGAATTAAAAGCTGAAATGGAAGCGGCACATCCTGGTCACACTATCTATTTGTCAGGGGTGGTTATGATGAATCACGCCTTTGCCGAAGAGGCACAAAAAGACGCGTCTACGCTTGTGCCCCTTATGTTTGCCATTATCGCTATAGCTATTGTATTGATGACGCGCTCTGCGGTGGCATCACTGGCAACTATGATTGTGGTCGCGTTGTCAGTTGTAATTACCATGGGGGCAGCGGGGTATGCTGGGCTATTTTTAAGTACTGCCACGGTAAATGTCCCCACGCTTGTGACCACATTGGCAGTGGCTGATTGTATGCATCTAGTAGTGAGCATACGCCAGGGGATGAAACAGGGTATGTCATTGGATGAGGCTATTCAGTTTAGTCTGAACATCAATACTAAGCCTGTTCTTATTACCAGTATTACTACAGCAGTGGGGTTTTTAACGTTGAACTTCTCCGAAGTTCCCATACTCGCCGACCTGGGTAATTTAACCGCTTTAGGTGTCATGCTTGCTTGTGCATTGTCACTTACCTTAGTACCAGCCTTCTTTCGTTTATGTAAAGTGAATTTGGCTGGTCAGACAGAGCAGGGAAATGACTTTTTTGCCAAACTAGGGCAATGGGTCATTGTCCACTACAAAATGATTTTACCCGTCAGTGTGCTGGTGTTGCTGATTTCTGCCTACTTTGTGAATAAAAACGAGCTCAACGACATTGTGGTGAAGTATTTCGACCAAAGTAGCGAGCTGCGGCAGGCTGTTGATGCGCAGGAGAGACTGATTGGCGGCATGACCAACATCGATTTTGTGATAGATACACAATCTGTGTCGGGCATTAACTCGCCGGATGTGCTGCAGGATTTAGAGGCATTTACGCATTGGCTTCGCACCCAGCCTGAGGTAATCCATGTGTTTAGCATGGCAGATACCTATAAGCGGCTTAATAAAAATATGAATAACGATGATGATAGCTTTTACATCTTGCCGCAGACTCAGGAAGAAGCTGCCCAGTTTTTATTGCTGTATGAAATGTCACTCACCTATGGGCTGGACATTAACAATCAAATTGATATTGATAAAGCAGCAACGCGTGTTGTGGCAACCCTGCAAAACTTAGGCAGTAAAGAATTTACTGAGTTTGAGCAACGGGCCAAGCGGTGGTTTGAGTCCTTAGATACTCAGGCAACCTTGTCTGCTGCAAGCCCTCCACTGATGTTTGCGCACATTGGTGAAGTCAATATGCGAAGCATGGTAAATGGTGCACTGGTTGCACTGGTGTTGATCTCAGCTATGCTGGTATTTGCACTCAAGTCTTGGCGACTAGGCGTTATTAGCCTATTGCCCAACCTTATTCCCGCGGGGATTGGTTTTGGTATTTGGGGCGTTATTTCGGGAGAAATTAACCTGGCGTTGTCTGTTGTGCTAAGTATGACCTTAGGCATTATTGTTGATGACACGGTTCACTTTTTGTCGAAATACAATGTAGCGAGGGCGCAAAATAAATCTGTAGAAGCGTGTGTTCGTTATGCGTTTAGTACGGTAGGCATGGCCTTATTCACCACGACAGTCGTCTTGGCATCAGGCTTTGGTGTGCTGACCTTCTCATCGTTTGCGTTGAATGCTGATATGGGGCTGCTGACGGTGATTATTATTGTTGCAGCGTTAATTGTTGATTTACTTTTTTTACCCGCCTTCTTATTGTGGTTAGATAAAGCAAACAACCAAAAGGAAAAGTCATATGCAAATTAGAACAGTGTCGTTAATGTTAGTTTGCGTGAGTTTGCTGTGTGCAGGAAGTTATGCGCATGCCGATGAGGCCTCTAAACTAAAGGGCCTTGAGATAGCAACAGAAAGAAAATCCAGAGACATGGGCTGGGGCGATTCCAGCGCAGAGGCAACGATGATTTTGCGCAATGCCAGTGGCCAGGAGGCGTCCAGAGAACTTAGGATGCAATCATTTGAGATGCTTGAAGACGGTGACAAGGCACTCACGATTTTCGATTCTCCCAAAGATGTGGCTGGCACTGCGTTTTTAAGTTTTTCTCATGCTAGGGAGCCGGATGAGCAGTGGATTTATCTGCCCGCAATTAAACGGGTAAAGCGCATTGCGACTAAAAACAAGTCTGGGCCTTTTGTCGGAAGTGAGTTTGCCTTTGAAGACATGACGTCCTTTGAGGTTGAAAAGTACGATTATGACTTAATACGGGAAGACACCTTTGACGGTGAAGCCGTGTGGGTTATTGAACAAACCCCAAAAGACGACTTTTCAGGCTATTCAAAAACGCTGGTATGGGTCGATAAATCTGAATACAGAGCTCGTCAAATTGAGTATTTTGATAGAAAGGGGGCACCCTTAAAGATACTCGTGCTGGAAGATTTTCGCTTGTATAAAGACAAGTACTGGCGACCTCACAGCTCTGAAATGATCAATTTGCAAACGGGAAAGAGTACCCGGCTTATAACAAACAAACTTGAATTTGATACAGGTGTAAAGGAATCCGATTTTGACAAAAGCAAGCTTAGACGTGCGCGCTAATATAGCCCTTGCTATGGGGGCTATCGCTGGCGCATTTTCTTTATCAGCCTCGGCTGACGTGACTTTTTCTGGCGAATTTGGTGTGCAGCAACGCTACTATTTACAAGACGCTTTGTATCCTACGCAGCCAAGGGCGCAGGGCTCGCTGTTTCTGCAGCCTTCCTTATATACTGAATGGAACGAGGGCTATGACAGTCTGGTATTTACGCCATTCGTTCGTCTTGACCAGGAAGACAGTGAGCGCTCTCATGCTGATATTCGCGAGTTGCTGTGGCTCCATGCTGCTGACAACTGGGAACTGCGCGTCGGCATTGGTAAGGTGTTTTGGGGGCAAACCGAATCACTGCATCTGGTTGACATCATTAATCAGACTGATGCTGTGGAGTCGGTCGATGGAGAGGATAAACTGGGTCAACCCATGGTGAGTTACACCTGGTTGCACGAATATGGCAGTTTGAGTGCCTATGTTCTGCCTTACTTCAGAGAACGGACCTTTTCTGGCTTAGAAGGAAGACTACGGCCGCCGGTACCGGTTAACACCGACAAACCCCTGTTTGAATCTGACGATGAGGAGAGCAACGTTGACTTTGCACTTCGCTGGCAGCAGTCGATCAACAGTTGGGAAGTGGGGGTATCTTTCTTTCATGGGACCAATCGAGAGCCAGAGTTGATAGGGACGTTGAACGAAATGGGTGAGCAGGAGTTGCTTCCATTTTATCGTCAAATTAACCAGGTTGGCATCGATGTATTAAACGTATCGGGCGACTGGCTTTGGAAGTTTGAAGCAATTTACAGGGCGGCTGAAACAGACAACGCCATCAGTCCTGCCATGGGTGTACCCTTAACTCCAGAATCAGAGGCGATAGACTACTTTGCTGCTGTGGGTGGGTTCGAATATACCCTGGTTGGTTTTATGGAAACGACCTATGACCTGGGTATATTGATGGAATATCAATATGACGAAAGGGATAACAATTTCTTTGCCCCTGCTCAGAATGATCTTATGCTAGGAGTAAGGTGGGCTTTAAATGATCAGGATTCTACTGAGGTGCTAGTCGCACTCATACAGGATCTTGACGACACGAATTCGAGAGGAGGCTTTATTGAAGCCTCCAGCCGTATGACGCAAAATTGGCGTTGGACACTTGAGGGCTATTTCTTCGCGGCTGAAGATCCTTTGAAGCCCCTGTATTTTGTGCGTCAGGATGATCACATCCAGTTTGGCGTAGAGTATTTTTTCTAGGAGCTGAAGTATGACAAAGGCTATAAAGCTAGCTGCACTGGCGTTAACGATGAGCTGCGCTATGTCAGTGTCCGCCACAGAGCGTATGTATGGCGTTGTGGGGTTAGGGTATGCCGACAGTGAAATCGCTAATAGCAGTACAAGTGATTTAAGTTATCGCCTGGCATTGGGGCACCAGTTTGACCGTCAGTGGTACGTCGAGCTGGGTTATCAAAAACTGGTGGATGACAGCGGAGACGGCCCGGGAACCGGGTTAACCGCAGACGCACTGTCTATATCTGCGCTGGGCAAAGCGGCCAATCGTTCCGGTGAACTTTTTTACCGGATGGGGCTAGCAAATGTTGATCTTAAAGGTCAGGCATTGGTAAATAACGATGATCAGTGCGAGGTTGGCGGCGTTATTGGACAGACAGCCGATATGGTTGATGTCTGTGGATTTGATGAAGGCGTCTTCGCGGGTGTCGTCGGCCTGGGTTTTGATTATCATCTAGGTTTAAATACCATGCTGCGACTCGAAGGCGAATACATGTTTGGTGAGGACGATTTTAGTACGGGTGCGGTTTATGTAGGCATCCGCTATAACTTTAATTAGTCGATGTAATCGTTCTGCAGAGTGGCGTCGTATGTAATGTAAAAAACAAAGGGCTCTTCTTGTGCAGAACGAATTAGATACAAAGCAGTTACTTCGTGTATTTGAAAAAGTGCGTGTTCACGGCACTCGTGAAGGTGAACAGTTTCATTTAGAAGGTCTGATTGGCTATTCGGATTTTGACGGATATACCATTTATCTTGAAGACGCCAAGGTAAAAATGAGCTTTGGCTTTCACAATACCTACCACTTCGATTACGAGGCCGCCAAGGACCTCGAAGCGTTTGAGAAGAAGCTTAGTTATATCGATAAGCACTACGACTGAGTGCGAGTAGGCCTACATACAAAAGCATCAATAAATTTAACGGGCCACCACCTGACGATGAAGGCGCTTGTGGTGGTGGCGGCGCAGTAACTGGGGCTGCCACACTTACCGTTACTGTATCTGCTACCTGAACACCAAATTCATCCGTTGCAGTAAACGAAAACGTGAGAGAGGCTTGCTGATTCGGTGCGGTAAATTGTGTAGTGTCAGCACTTGGATCATTGAGCGTGACCGACGGCCCATCGGTTTGTGTCCAACTAACAGTTAGCGCGTTGCTTTCGGGATCAGACGCTGAGCCCCTCAATTCAACGGTGGCTCTCGCGTTTACTGACATATCATCACCCGCATTGACAGTGGGGGGTAAGTTACTCTCGTCATCAGCTACAGAGATGGCAATGGAAGACGCGCCGGCCATCAAAGTAAACACTTCTGTTTCCTCAGTGAGATTGTCATCGACAATGGTTACCTGAATACTTTGTGTTTGCGATTCACCATCACGCCACACTACTTCCTGCTCCGAAAGCGTAAGATCGCTACTTGCATCGTCTTGAACAAAGGATAGAGGAACCCGTAATTCACCCGTATCGCCGCCGCTTCTGACGAGTTCGATGGTGGCGGTTTGCTGATTTTCCAAAACACGTAGCGTAGCGTTGGCAAACACCGCCTGGCCTTGTGCACTGGTATCACCAGCAATCGATACCTGTATCATCCTTTCTTGTGGCGACAGAAAGCCCCCTTGTGGTGTATGTAACCTAATAAACAACAATTCTTCAGGCTCACTCACGTCATCGCTATTGATCGTCAACGAAAGCGTACGTTCTGTTTCATCGCCGGCTTCCCAGCGAAGTTCACCTTTAAGTTCTTCAGCATCGATGCGATCAGCGGAGCCATATACCATGGTGTAATTGACAGTCATCGCATCGGTACCTTGTTTAACCACGCTGATGGTCGAGGTCTCGCCTTCACGAACTTCAATGTGAGACTGTGCGAAGCCAACATTTGCCTGTTCGGCCAAGGTGTTGTCACGTAATATCAGCAGCCCGCTTTGAATATCACTGACCAGGACTAAGCCGCTAGGTAGAAAAGGATACACGCCCCAGGCACCATTAAATGCACTGCCGTTTGCCAAGGGGTATGAATCAAAGAAACCCGCTTCGGTAACATTTAAGGGGTCACTGATGTCGAGAATGGTAAGCCCACGCTCATAATTTGACATATAATAACGACTCCCGCGTACAAACCCATTGTGGTCAATGGCGCGTGTAGGCCCAGTCCAAGTAGAGACTAATTGGGGCGCGGTCAGCTCGCTCACATCAAAAATATTGATGGTGGTATTTAATCCCAACCGTGATTCATCAAGTTCATCATGCAAAAAGACATACCGGCGATCCTCACTCCACCATCCACTGTGGGCATATTCAGCATTTGGGTAGGGCGTCTGTGATAACTCTGCTGCCGAGGTCAAAGTGGTGTTATCCCATAGTCGCAATGCATTTTCATTGAAATCAATCAATACGATACATTGCCCGTTTTGTACATTTGGACAGTCGCGTTCGGCTCTTTCATCCTGCACCAGCATGGAACTGGCATCATGCGCATAGTCACTTCTGTTGAGGTTACTTGGCACATAACTGGGCTGCGGCGAGCTTGGGTCCAGCAAATTGTAACTGCGCAAAGCGCCGCCGAAATTGTTTGCACCCATTACGTGGATTTGAGGCGCGATGTCAGTATTCGCAATATTCAAGCTATAGTCTACGCCCGAGATGTACACATTGTGTGCTCTGGGATCTGTCATGTCGCGCGTAGCCACCGAAATACCATTTTCAAGGTTGTTTAAGTCGACGACTAACAATCCGTCTGAGGCTCCGTCAGCGGTGACATACGCCCAGGCTTGCCACCTAGCCAGGGCAGGACGATATTCTTGATAGACCTTGATGTCGCGCCAAGTGGTAACCTGACCGGCTAATGAACCGACAACGCGCGGTGCTTCGGGGTCACTGATGTCTACTACAGACACGCCGTTACTCAGACCGACTATGGCGTACTCTTTGCCAGTATTAAGGTCGATATGACCCCAAATGTCATTGGCTTCCGCTGCTCCTGCTCTAAGTTCGGCAGGGTATAAGTGGCCGACAAGAGAAATCCCCTCGCACTCCAGATCACCCAAACGTGGGTTAGAACATGTATTGGCCTTGCTAGTCTTGCCAAACGCCATGGTTGGCTTTTGTGCTGCTGTTAATTGCGGGATGCGCTGTCCCTTACCATCATGTAGCACAGTAAAGCCATTTTGATAAACATGGTCGTGATGCTGTTCGGGCAATCCCAACAGCAGCGTTTCATTCAGTGAGGGATGTTGTGTGGTGAAATGATCTTGTGTGGTGTAGCCCCCTCTGACAGGGACACGATTGTTGGCGATATAAGCAATATCGCTTTCTTGAAGCATATATTGACCCGACGCCACCAACACTACATCGCCTTTATTTGCTTGTGCAGCGGCATAGGCAATTGACCTACAGGGACGAAAGCGATTATCGCACAGACCGGTATCAACACCTTGTGAGGAGACAAAGCGTCCTTTGTCATGCTCGCTGTGTGCGAAGGCATAATTCATACAGAAGTGACCAAAAGCGGCAACTAACGTTGCCCAACCAAGTCCTTTTAATTTTGCAGTCGAGCCGTTCATATACATCCAGTTATGCGTTATCTTAACCAAATAATAACAATTTATCTGTGCGAGAACATATATTGATCAGGAATAAACGCACTTATCTGACGGTTTTTGTCATCATGGTCTTGTTTGGGTTGGTTGCATGCTCCCGTCAGCCAGCGGTACTGACCTTTGTATCAGATTTGCACACGCCGCAAATTTGTGGAGCCTTGCCGAAACAGCCAGACTATCAGGTACGTCAGTTCACCTTCTATATCAGTGGCCTGGAATTGTTGATTGATGAACAGTGGCAGCCTGTAGATTTTTTTCCCACAGAGTATCAGGCCGAGCATACCGCGATGATAGATCTGACACCACATTGTGACGATGCTTCTGTTCAAACACAGGTGCAAGTGCCTTTGGCCGTTGGGTATCACCATTTTTCGAGTGCAGAGGCTATCCGCTTTGCTATTGGCGTGCCTTTTACTCACAATCACAAAGACCCGCTTACGCAGCCTGCACCCTTGAACGAAAGCAGTATGTTCTGGTCATGGCAGCGAGGTTATAAATTTTTGCGTTGGGATTTGCAGCACAATGATACGGGACATGGATGGTCGTTTCATTTGGGCAGTGTCGGGTGTACCTCAGCGTCTGCGCTCAGAGCGCCTACACAACCTTGTTCAAGCCCCAATCAAGTCACTATCAGTATGAAAAAAGACAGTAACGATGGGTATATTTTTGTTGAAGCTCAGAAATTGCTTAACGATGTCAATCTAGATAACAGCACGGGCTGTATGTTTCACCTCCCCGAAGAAGCCGACTGTCAACCTTTGCTCAATCACATCCAACAGCCCTGGATAACATGGTTAAATCGATAAAATACTGTTTTTTGGGCGTCTTACTGGCGGCCATTGTTGCTTGCAGTGGTCAGGATACGACGCCTTACCAATGGAATTTGCCAGACAGTATTCCGCCACCGCCATTACCTGAGCAAGCAGTAATGACGCAGGCCAGTGTTGAGCTTGGGAGGCACTTGTTTTACGACACTGGGCTAAGTGGAAACGGAACTCTGGCTTGTGCCAGTTGCCATATGCAGGGATTAGCCTTTGCAGACAATAGAGCTAAATCAGTCGGCGCAGAAGGCGAAGTGCTCAAGCGCAACGCGCTGGCACTGGTTAATGTGGCCTACCACTCTACATTGACCTGGGCTCACAACGGTATCACCCAGCCAGAGCAACAAATTTTATTGCCGTTGTTCAATGAACACCCAGTCGAAATGGGGGTAACGGGCAATGAAGCAGTAATACTTGAGAGGTTGCGGTCAGCACAGTACCAAAGATTGTTTGAGCATGCGTTTGGTAACCCTGAGCCGACTTGGCAAAACATCGTTTTAGCCTTAAGTAGTTTTGTTCGAACACTGGTCTCGTTTCGCTCGCCCTTTGATGCTTATGCCTATGGGGGGGATGATGACGCTTTAAGTGAACAAGCGCTTGCTGGATTAAACTTGTTTTTTAGTGAACGGCTGGAATGTTTTCACTGTCATGGCGGTATTAACTTTACCCAGTCCAGCCGACACACGTCTCAGGCAGTGCTGATCAAACCTTTTCATCATACAGGGTTTTTCACCGGGCAAGGCGACACGGGATTGTATGATGTTACCCGCGATCCCAATGATTTGGGGCGCTTTCGCGCGCCTACACTTAGAAATATTGCGGTAACTGCACCTTACATGCACGATGGCAGCTTGCAAACACTTGAGCAAGTTATTGAATTTTATGAAAATGGCGGGCGAGGAGAAGGAAAATATGATCCTCGGAAAAGCCCCTTTATTACAGGCTTTGCGCTGAATGACGAAGAACGACAGGCCTTATTGGCGTTTTTACACAGCCTAACGGATGACCAGTTTCTTTCCAATCCCGCTCACAGTGCGCCTTTTGCCGTTCCTGAGTAGTGCATAGTGCCGCAATGTTTGCTATCTTTTGATTTTAAACGATTATGTGCCTCGCCTGGAGAATATTACAATGACAGAAAAGCCTTTTCTGGTTAGTGGCCGCAACACTATTATCCACAAAGTTAGAAAGTTAGATTTACTATTATTGAACGGCGATGACTATCCGCCAGTATTAGTCACCCACAAGGGGCTAAAAGAATATACGGGCAATGTCCCTGACAATAAGCGCGACGCTAAAATGATGGATATGGAAATGGTGGATATCACTTCAGGCGAAGTGTTTGGCGATGAAAAAACCTTGCTTTTTGTACAAACACTGAACGGCAAAGAATTCAAAATTGATTATTCTAAAGTGGGTACTTCGTTGTTCATCAAAGTGCATCAAGACAACGCTTTTTGATAGTAGCCATGCGAGTAAAGTTACAGCAAACCCCGCTAATCAGCGGGGTTTGTTGTTTTAACACAAGGGGATAACTACAAGGTAATGTGGATAGCAAAAGTGATCGCTTGCTGGTTTGTGCTTTGCGGCTATTTTCTAATTGGTAGTGCCGTGTCGCGATGGCTGGATTTACCCTTATCTGGCGCAATATGCGGCATGCTGTTGCTCTTATTTAGTCAGTTTTGCAGCCGTAAACTGGCAAACTGGATATTGCTCCCCGCTCAACCCGTATTACAAAACATGACCCTGTTTTTTATTCCAGCTGTGCTCGGTGTTGTGGCTTATACCGGCATGATCAACAAAGCTTGGCTTGCACTGGTTATGGCAATAGTGGTCAGTACCATTATTTGTTTAGGTTTATGTGGGCTTGCTACGCAGTATTTATTGGCATCACGCAAAGGGAGAAATAATGACGGAACTTGATTTGTTAAAGACGTCATTGGAGTCTGCTAGCACCTTGCCCGGTATTCTGGCCCTATTTATAACGGTATTGTTGTTTGTCCTTTTTCAGTTTGTGCACAAAAAGTGGCTACCTTATTCATTGACGCACCCCTTAGTGTTAACGGCTTTATCCTTGGGGGCTGGCATTGCGTTATTGCCATATTCTGTGGGTGATTATCAAACCTTAGCGGCACTGATCCACTGGAGTTTAGGCCCGGCTACAGTTGCCCTCGCTATCCCCTTGTATCAGCAGTGGCGGGCAATCCGGCAGCAGGGCCTGCCGATGCTTTTGGGCATTATTGTTGGAGGTGTGGTGGCCCCTGCACTAGCTTGGTGGTGTGCATGGCTTTTCAATGGACCTGTGGTGATCCAACTGACATTGTTAGCAAAATCAATCACAACACCCTTTGCCATGGAGGCGGCTACTGCCATTGGCGGCGATCCGGCACTGGCTGCCGTGTTTGTAATTATTACCGGTATTGTCGGGGCAATGGCCGCCAATACCGTATTTAATGTTTTCAATATTAACGACAAACGCGCACAGGGAATTGCACTTGGCACAGTAGCACACGCCGTTGGCACGGCGAAGGCCATTTCTGATCATCCTACAACAGGGGCTTGCGCATCAATGGCATTGTGTTTAAATGGGATTATGACAGTAATTGTACTGCCGCTTATGTTTTGAGCTAATGATTGGCGAATGGAAAGATAAAAAGGAAAACTTTACAACAATGACTATGCTTAAGTAGTTGATAAAAAAGATATCAAAACAATTGAGCATTACATAACCGTTGCCGATAACGTTTGGTGATATGTTAAACCTCTGATAGATGGGTTTGTGATTGAATGTTTTCTGTTTTAGTGTGTGACGACTCGTCAGTGGCGAGAAAGCAAGTTGCTAAATGCCTGCCGCAGGATTGGCATGTGTCGGTTCATTTTGCCAAGCACGGCAGGGAAGCGCTAAATCAGCTCGATCAAGGAAAGGGCGATCTGCTGTTGCTCGACCTGAATATGCCCATTCTCGATGGCTATGAGACCCTTCAGGCCATCAACGACCTCAATCTGAATACCAAAGTCATTGTGATATCGGGTGATATCCAACCGGAAGCCAATGAACGGGTTAGAAAACTCGGCGCTATTGATTTTATCAAAAAGCCTGTGAATGGCGAAATACTGCGTGAAACCTTGGTTAAGCACAATTTGATGGCCGGGGAAGAAAACCAAGAAATCGAACCCGAAAGTCTGGATCAGGACATTCGCGATTGCTATCAGGAAATTACCAATATCGCGATGGGCCGGGCAGGGGACCATTTAGCACGCATTATGGATGTATTTGTTAAGCTACCTATCCCCAATGTTAACTTAATTGAAGTGTCTGAGCTGCATATGATGCTGTCAGATATAGAAACACATGAAAGAGTCACCGCCGTTTGTCAGGGCTTCCTGGGTGCTGGTGTAAGTGGCGAAGCCTTATGTATATTGAGTGACAGCAGCTTTAGTGATGTCGCCCGTATTTTAAAAGTGACGGAAGAAGTTGACGACCAGATTCAGCTAGAAATGGTAATGGATGCGGCCAGTATTCTCATTGGAACCTGTCTGACTGCCTTAGGCGAACAAATGGATTTGCACTTTAGTCAGGGCCATCCGGTGGTACTAGGTCAGCACCAGAGTGTCAATGACCTCATTGCTTTGAATAAGGTGAAATGGCGACGCACCTTGGCAATAGAGATTAGCTATGGGCTTGAGGGATACAATGTACATTGCGACCTGATTCTTTTGTTTACTGAGGAGTCTATGACGACGATGAACAGCAAACTGGCGCACCTGCTGGAGGATGATTAATGAGCATAGAGTCGTTAGATGAGCTGTTAGAATTTCACTGGATGATGGATATGCTACAGACGGTTGATGTCGGCATAGTGGTATTTGACAGGGAGTTTAAAATTAAAGTGTGGAACGGCTTTATGGAGAGCCACAGTGGACTTTTGCCCAGTGATGTCAGATTGAAGTCTTTGTTCTCCTTGTATCCGGGAATAAAAAAAGACTGGTTTGCGCAGAAATGTCGGCCGGTATTCGAATTAAAAACCCGAACTTTTATTACTTGGGAACAACGTCCCTATTTGTTTAAATTTCCCAATTACCGGCCCATAACTGGCACTGAACCTTTTATGTACCAAAATATAACCTTGTCTCCTTTGGTGTCAGCCAACGGTAAAGTAGATAATATCAGCATGATGATTTACGACATGACTGATGTGGCTGGCAGTAAAAAGCAATTAGAGTCTCTACAGGTTTTGCGCTCTGAGGAAGAAGAGCGCATTAACAACGGATAATTTCTGTGTTTTGTCTCAGTGCAGTACCTAACCTGCGGCAATGGGCGCATTTTTTATACCATACATCTCTATTCTTCTGACATTATTCGCCATTCAGTTCAAACTATGCAGTATGAAAATGAAGTTGATGTTTTTTATTTTTTCTTCGCTAATGTTGCTGGGTACCTCAATGAAGGTGCAAGCGGGTTACTCTTGCTCCTTTGATTTGCGCTACGGTGTTGCAGTTAGTGACGACCATATCCGTGTTTTAAAACAGGACAGAACGGTTGTTCAAATTAACCGTGCCCGCTATTTATTTATTGAAGGCAAACTTAAACGCCTCGATCAGGAACAACAAGACTTACTGTATGCATATGCTCGTGGCTTTCACGATGTTGTGCCAGAAGTGACTTTGTTAGCAAAAGAGGGTGTGGGCTTGGTTACCGACAACATTACCCGTATTTATTCTGGTCTGGTTGGCGCTGAAGTCGAGAGTGCACAACGCTTGTTGTCACAAATGAAAAAGGTTAAAGAGAAGGTTAAACATAAGTTTGGCCGCTCGTATAACTATTACTACATTAATCCTAGCAAAGTAGAGAGCGAAGACGACATTACCACAAGTCTAGAAGCTCAGCTTGAAACCGGTTTTTCAAATGTGAGTGGTATAGTTACAGCCATTGGTACGTTTGACAGTAGCAGTGAAACAGAGCAAACCAGTGAACTGAGAAAACGTGCGCATATTACCTGCAAGAAGTTATATAAGCTCAACAAACTCGAAGACGCATTGCTGTCAAAAGTTAGAGGCCTAACACCCTACGATGTGATTATTGACCGCCGTTCTGAGTGAAATTTTTGACCAGTCAATGCTCCAGCATTTGCCATTCTTAATTAATTAAGTTTATCCACAAGAGATGTTCCCTGTGGCGGTTTATGCTACTGTTTAGGAATGTTTGTGGTAGCCTCGCTTTAAAAAGCTAGCAAGCTTAGCTTCACTACATAGCTTGAAATCAGGATTATCATAATAGTTTGAGGACGATTTAAATGGATTTAAAGCCCCTACTTTTAGTATTCGCAGTTTTTTGTATAAGCTCCACTTCATACGCTGAAATAGATTCACCCGATGCACTCTACCTTGTTTCAAGTAAAGGCATTTCAGAGGTCGTGGTCAAAGGAAACAAAGATGAACATGGAAACTATTATGTCAATATTTTTGTTGTCGAGAGTATCTATCCAAACTATTACAAAAAAGGAATGCTTTTAAGCAAAGGTTGGTGGTCAACACCAACTCAGCAGTTTTATACTGAAGATTATCAGATTCGACCGAAGTTACCGCACTGTAATGCATTCGGCGAATTCAGCTGGGGTTTTCCTTATGAGCCAGTGCAGCACTCCATTGCTGGGAAGCAATACTTTGTTTATCAATCCACTGGTAAGCACACCAAAAAACGGGCACCGCAAAAATATTGTATTGACGAGAGAATCAGTCGCAGTACTTGTCGAAGGGATAGGTGCAATAAATGGGAATCGCCAGAGCCAGGTAATTATTTAGTGACTTCATTAGAGCTGGCTAAGAAGTTGAGAGCACAGTTATGAGCACGAATATCACCAAATTACAGTGCATTATCGCCGCTGCCCTGTTGTTTACTTCTCAATGGTGTTTCGCCAATTTGGAAGATTGTAGTGATATTAAATTAGGGGGAGGCGATTCGTCTAAAGAGCTTGACCCCGTTGTTATTGAGAAGTTTAAAAACCAGCTTATTCGTTGCGCTGAATCCGGGCATGAGGTGTCAATGCTCTTCCTTATCGCTAGCTACACTGAGGGTCACCCGGAACTCAATATCGAAAAAGATCACAACAAGCTGCTGAAATTGTTAGAAACGGATGCACGGAGAGGAAACTCTGATGCTCAAGATATTCTGGTTCAGCTATATACAGATGATGAATTTCTCAAACTCACAAATGAATCCCAAGAAAGTGCCAGATATAAAGCTTACATGTGGTATTACGCATCGCTTGCGTCAAACCAAAACAGTGTACGTAAATTTAAAGCAATTACTTTGCTAGAGGAGCAAATGAGCCCGGAGCAGGTCAATCGCGCTATTGTCGAGGCGAGCGACATACATTTGGCGAATTTTCAACGCAATGGCGCTAAAGTGTATCACCAGCTTGGAAGAAAATATTTTGAAGGGAAGGTGGTTAAGAAGGATCTTGAAAAAGCGCATGACAACTTTCTTAAAGCTGCCAAGCATGGCTACTCCTATTCTCAGAATACACTTGGAAAACACTACACTCAAGGCACAGGCTACGTCGCAATAGATGTGTCGGAAGGGATGCGCTGGTATGAAAAATCTGCAGAGCAGGGCAATTCATATGCTATGTTCGAACTTGGTAAGTTGCATTTACATGGCTCACATGTTGATCAAAATATACCACGAGCGATTCAATATATTGCGACAGCTGCAGAAAAGGGTGTTGATGATGCAAAGGTGTTGCTTGGGGAGTTTTACGTCAACGGGACGCACGTAGAAAAAGATGTCAAACGGGCTTTTCAGTTATTTGAGTCTGCGGCCAAGGCGAGACATGCGCAGGCTCAGTATTATTTGGGGCATAGCTACAAACTAGGGATGGCTGTGCAAAAAGATATCCAAGAAGCTTATAAGTGGTATTTGAAATCAGCCAAGGCTGGCTATGCGGCTGCCCAGTACTCTATGGGCGTTGTTAAACAAAAAGGAAATACCGAAGCAAACATAGCGATTGCACGTGTTGAGGCGTTAGAATGGTACAGCAAAGCGGCCGAGCAGGGCCACGCCAGGGCTCGCTTCAATTTGGGGGTTATCTACGCTGAAGGTGGCGGTGGGGTTGAGAAAGACTTGTTCAAGGCCTATAAAGAAGTGCTGCTTTCGGGCGTGGAGCATACTTATAAAGAGCCCGTGCTGCAGTCCATTACGCAGCAAATGTCGCAAGCAGAATTAGAAAAAGTCGGCGTGTTGTTAGAGTCACTCTAGCTTAGAGAGATTGAACAGACCTATGTCTCATTGGCAGTGTGGTAGGCTTATACAAACTCCGCGAGCAAACTGTTCAGATAACGACGCCCTGTGGGGGTGACTTGCCATGCGTGTTCAGTGTCCTCCACCAATCCCTTTTGTACAGCGTTATTCATAATGTGTATTGTTGCTGAATCCATGGGTTGAAATGTCGCCTGCTCAAAGGCGTCTTTTAATATCGGTTCATGCAATCTAAACCGATTCATAAAAAATTCAAAGGGCCGCTCTTCGGCAGTAACCGGTGTTAGCTGGTCTAAATAGGGCCTGTCCAGAGTCATATAACCGCGTGGATGTTTTACTTTGACTGTGCGTAATATTTCTCCTGTGAGTGGGTTACTTATCTTGCCGTGGGCACCGCAGCCAATACCCAGGTAATCACCAAAGCGCCAATAATTGATATTGTGCTGGCACATTTCATTAGGTTTACTGTAAGCGGATATCTCATATTGCCGGTACCCCGCTTTTTCTAATAATGCATGACCATGGGTTTGAATGTCCCATAAAATATCGTCATCAGGAAGTTCAGGCGGGCGGCTATAAAACGGCGTGTTAGGCTCTATGGTCAGCTGATACCAGCTTAGATGCGGTGGATTGAGTGCTATTGCGCGTTTTAGATCGTTCATTGCCTGCTCTAGAGATTGCTCTGGCAAGCCGTGCATTAAATCCAGGTTGAAGGTGTTGACCCCGCTGGCTTGTGCCAATGCCAGTGCATTTTCAGCTTCCTGATCATTGTGAATTCGCCCTAACACTTTTAAATGCGAGGGTGAAAAACTTTGCACACCAACAGAGAAGCGGTTGACGCCAGCCGCAACGTAACCTGCAAAGCGATGGGCCTCGACAGTGCCGGGATTGGCTTCTAGCGTAATCTCTGCATCAGGGGCTAAATTTACGCGCTCACGGACGCCTTGTAACAGTCGTTCGATAGCTTGCTCACTAAACAAACTTGGTGTGCCACCCCCAATAAAGATGGTTTCGACAGGCCGCTCGCCTATTCGCTGGGCATCTAACGCTAAGTCGTCAAGAAGATGAGCCACATACGCTTTTTCAGGCAACGACGTTTGTTTTTGACCGTGAGAGTTAAAGTCACAATAGGGGCATTTTTGAACACACCAGGGAATGTGTATATACAGTGAGAGCGGAACGCTAACCAAGGAGTTGACTCATTTTTTCACGCAGTAGGGTGACAGCCTGACCTCTGTGACTGATAGTATTTTTGGTTTTTTTATCCAGTTGTGCAGCTGTGCAGGACTGTTCGGGTAACCAAAAAACAGGGTCGTAACCAAAGCCTCCCTCTCCGTGCGGTGTTAAGGCGATTTCACCATGCCACTGGCCTTGTGCAATAACAGGAATAGGATCATCAGCATGGCGCATGAACACTAATACACACTGAAAATGCGCCTTTCTGTCTGTCATGCCTTCCATCGCATCAAGTAGCTTATTCACGTTGTCTGTATCACTGGCATCAACGCCTGCGTAGCGCGATGAAAAGATACCGGGTGCCCCCTTGAGCGCATTGACCACCAGACCAGAATCATCGGCCAATGCCGGCAGACCCGTTTCCTTGGCTGCATGACGAGCTTTAATAATAGCGTTTTCAACGAAGGTCGTGCCTGTTTCAGGCACACTGCTCACACCACACGCTGTTTGCGCAATAACGTCTACCTGCCAGGCAGAGAAGATCTGAGAAAATTCGCGAATTTTACCCGCATTACCTGACGCTAAAACCAATTGTTTCATATTACTTATCACTTTTTCTTTTTGGTTTTCTTCTTTTTGCTTTTACTGGCACTCGGTGCTTTGTGCTTGGGCCGAAGGCCGTCAATCACTCTGGGTTTTATCAGCGTGTCGGTGTAACGGCTCACTTTACCCAGCATGTCAAAGTCGTGGGCCTCGATCAGAGATATGGCAGTACCTTTTGCGCCGGCCCTTCCTGTTCTGCCGATGCGGTGTACAAAAATATCGGCTTTACGCGGCATATCAAAGTTAATCACGTGACTCACATTGGGGACATCGATGCCTCTAGCGGCGACATCTGTGGCCACTAATACTTTTATTTTGCCGGATTTAAACGAAGCCAGCGCCTGGTTGCGTTTGTCCTGAGGCATCTCACCTTGCAACCAGCAGCATTCAATTCCCTGTTGTTGCAAGGTGTCTTTCAGCCACTGGACTCGCTCTCGGGTTTTCACAAAGACTATCGCATTAGTGATTTGTTCTTTGAGAATATGGGCCAGCAACGCAGTTTTATGGTTGAGATCATCGGCCAAATGAAACCATTGCAACGTTTTGGCTTTTTCTTTACGAGAGGGGAACGCCTCAATTTCTGCTGGATTATCAAGTATCTCCTCGGCAAAGGTTCTAACGCCTTTCCCTTCTAGTGTGGCTGAGAAAAGCATGGTTTGTTTCCGCCATCGCGCTTCAGCCGCTATTTGGTTAACGATACCGCCAAAGCCCATATCCAGCATACGGTCTGCTTCATCAAGCACTAAGATCTCAATGTCACGACAGTCGGCGGTCTCTTTTTCAATATGCTCGAATAACCGACCCGGGGTCGCAACAAGGATATCCAAATTTTTCGACAGGGTTTCTTTATCGGTGCCGTAGTTAATGCCCCCAGTAATGACGCCACATTGCAAAGCGGTAAAACGCGTGAATTTTACCGCCTGCTCGTATATTTGTATCGCTAGCTCTCGGGTAGGGGTTAGGATAAGTACACGCGTTTGGCCCGGTTCACTGCGAGGGAAATCAAGCAGATACTGGCAGGCAGGCAACAAAAATGCAGCTGTTTTTCCTGTGCCAGTTGGCGCAGACGCCAATATATCCCGTTGCTCCATTGCAATGGGTATGGCCTGCTGTTGAATGCTGGTAGGTGTACCAAAACCCATTTCGGTTGTCGCTTGGCACAACGCATCGTCTAGTTCTAATTCGCTAAAAAGCATAGGATTGAGTATAAGAAAGTAAGGTGGTTAGTTTATCAAAGGTTTAGCACTTCGCCTATGCAATACAAGCGTTTCTGTTCAAGTGCTTCTTTTATTGCCATACCTTTTAAGCCAGATTCAGCTAACGCTTTTGCAGACACTTGTTTGGCGGCATCAAGGGCGTGCTTAATTTTGTGTTGTTTTTCAGGCCAGGCTGCATCACTGAGTTCAAAAACTTGACTCATCACATCCAACATCAACAAAAATTCCTCTTCTTTTCGCCACACGTCGGCTCGGTTGAACAAGGCCAATGTTGATGACGGATTGTCCGTGATTGTGGAAAGCGTGTCTTTAACCTTATCCACGGTATGGCTAAACTGACAGAGCTTTTTAGGGGCTTTTATTTGTTTTAACCATGTTGAGGCATTTCCTGTGGGCAGTATGAGACTGATGGCAATACAGCACCTTTTAACACTATCACTGTCATGTTCGCTGGCGATTTTTTGCAGTAGGTGTAATGGCGCCTCTTTCGCTATGTCAGGGTAAAGCGGTGTAAACCAAGGCGAGATGGCATTGGCGTTAGCAAGCACCTGAAAGAAAATATCCGGGCGTCGCTCTGACAAGGCTTTTTCGGTCTCTCGCCATACCCTTTCTGCCGCTAGAGAAGTAAGCTCATTAGCACGGCTCATGGTTTGCATTAATTGCAGTGTGTCATCTGCAAGGGTAAACCCCAGGTGAGCAAACCGAGCTGCAAAGCGCGCAACACGCAGAATACGAAGCGGATCTTCACTAAAGGCGGGTGATACATGACGCAGCTTTTTGAGCTTGATGTCATCCAGACCATGATAGGGATCGTAGAGATTACCTTCACTGTCTTGTGCGATGGCGTTAATCGTTAAGTCTCGTCGCAACAGATCATCTTCTAACGTAACGTGTTCAGACGCGTCACAGGTAAATCCCGTGTAGCCCTGACCACTTTTTCTTTCTGTACGCGCAAGGGCATACTCTTCTTTAGTGGTAGGGTGCAGGTAGACGGGAAAGTCTTTACCTACCTGAATAAAACCTTGCTCTACCATGTTCTGGTGGGTCGCGCCCACTACTACCCAATCCCGCTCTTTTACGTCAATGTCGAGTAAGCTGTCGCGCACTGCGCCACCTACTAGGTACACCTTGGCGTTTTTAATCATGTATGTCTTCATTTGGATCCCTGTCACTATCATAAATCAATTTGCTTTTGACTTTGACAATAATTCCACATCTAGCTAGTTTAGAGACCGACATTTAACAGTAGTTAACAGGCATGTATCTTAATTATTTTGGGTTATCGGATAACCCGTTTTCCATTGCGCCGAATCCGGACTATCTCTATATGAGTCCGCGCCATAAGGAGGCGCTGGCGCATTTGACATTTGGCTTGCGAGAAAGCGGTGGTTTTGTCATGTTGACCGGTGAAGTGGGTACCGGCAAAACCACAGTATCACGAAAGTTGTTACAACAATTGCCAGACAATACCCAGGTGGCGATGATATTAAATCCCACATTGTCAGCATTGGAACTGCTAGCGACAATTTGTGATGAGCTGGGCATTGACTATGAGGCGGCTAAAGGCAGCCTGAAGTACTTTTCTGACAAAATTCTTAAAAAACTGGCCGACAATCATCAAATTGGCGTAAACACGGTACTTATTATCGATGAAGCGCAACACCTTATGCCAGAGGTGCTGGAGCAATTACGCCTGCTGACCAATTTAGAAACAAATCGAGAAAAGTTGTTGAAAGTTGTGCTCATTGGCCAGCCCGAATTGCAACAGCTGTTGAAACGCAACGAACTTAGGCAGTTGGCCCAGCGTATTACCGCTCGATATCACTTGCTGCCGCTAGATGCGAATGAAGTGAAGCTTTATGTTGGACACAGACTAAGCGTAGCCAACGGTGATGTGCATATATTCAGTGAAGGCACGCTCAGAGCAATTCATGCCATAAGTGGAGGCATTCCAAGAGTGATAAACCTGTTGTGTGATCGCGCGTTAACACTGGCGTTCACCAAGCAGAGCGCCACGGTTAAAAAGCCGGTATTTTTGGCGGCGGCAGAACAAATACTCGGTGCTGACGTTGTCGCGCAAAGGCTGCAGAGTCAGTCCAGAGCGATTCTTATTGGGTTATTTGTGTTATCTATTGCGCTGGGTTATGGCATAGGGGCAGCTTATGTCTGAATGTATCAGTGTTTCTCAGCTGCAGCCCGGCATGGTCATTGTGCGTATCACAGAGCAAAATGGCCCGGTAAAAATTAAAAAATCGGGATTGGTTACCAGCAACGATATGATCAGAGGGTTGTCTGAAATGGGTGTGCTTGCGGTTGAAATTGACCCCGAGCAAACTGTCGAACTTGAAGCTGAAAGCGTTACCGCTGAGCCTACAGGCAGCACACAGACCCAAGCTTTGCTGAAAGGGCAATATGATCGTCAGGGGCACTATGACAATCAACTTGCAGACCAATTCAACCGCAACTTGTTTTTGCCCAGCGTGCAAGGTATTCCGTCTATGTGGATGGTGTATTTTCGCCAGTCATTGCTGATCATTATGATTGTGCTACTTGGGGGCGGAGTAGGTTTTGCAGGGGCAACCTACACGCTGTGGTGGCCATTATATGAGCAATCAGCGCCTGTTGTTGAGCAGCAAGCTGCACCCAGCATACCCACGGAGATTGCAACAGGAAAGCCCACGCAAACAGTAAATACTGAGCCCACTGAATCAGACACTCAACCAGTACCTGCGCAGCCTGTAGAGGAAACGCCTCGTGCAATCGAAGAGGCCGAGGATGATATCAGCGAAGGCACCTTGCTTACACAAACGCCTGACGACGAACCTGTGCAAGTGTCACCTGAAATTCTACGCCGGTTTAACCAAGCCGTCGAAGCGTTGGATAACGAAAGTAGCTCACGGGATGAAACGCCCCAAGTCGCTGTTCGACAGGGTAGCGATGTACAACGCATTGATCAGTTACCCGTGCGGGTAATGACAACCTTGCCCACCATGACATTTAGCGCTCATATGTATGCATCAAGACCCAGTGATAGATGGGTGAGGGTGAATGGACTGCGATTGCAGGAGGGCGACTGGATTGACGACAAGGTACGTATAGTAAACATAGAGGCACAGCGCGTTATTCTCGAATACCAAGATGAAGTATTCAGCATGGCAGCACTGACAGACTGGTAGCATGAATGACTGCGTCAGCATTTGATATTCCAAAACACTTCAAGGCGGGCAGGCCTGCCTGGGTTATTGGCTTGGGGCGATGGTTAGCTAAGCGAGCTGGCTGGTCCTTAACGGGGGCGTTTCCAGACAAGCCGGGTAAGTATGTGGTGCCTGTCGCGCCGCATACATCAAACTGGGACTTTGTTATTGGCCTCTATCTTGTGTTGGCACTGGATTTGAAAGTCAATTGGCTAGGCAAACACACAATATTTGTACCAGGGGTAGCAAAACTGTGGCGCGCACTTGGCGGTATTCCTGTTGACCGGGCACACCCTTCAGGTGTGTTGACATCACTCGAGCAACTGATGTCAACACAAGCTGCAACACTGATTGCCATAGCACCTGAGGGCACGCGCAAAAAAACTACGCGCTGGAAGACGGGGTTCCTGCGGCTGGCCTGCAACGCCAACGCGACAGTCATTCCCATTGGTATTGACAGTAAATCCAAACAATTCAAGGTACTGACGGCTTATTCACCGACTGGTGAGGTAGAGGATGATCTTAAAGCCATACAGGCTCAAATGTCCCACTGTCAGGGCATTAACCCCGACAATATGTGAAGCGCAATATCGCCGTTGCGCTATACCTGATGCACAAATACGTCGCGGAAGAAGCGAGGAAGGTTGATATTGAAATCTGCCGGCTGTACGCTGGCTTCTATCTCATCGTCAATTTTGCTTAAATCAATCCGTTTAATATCACTGTGGTGATTGCCCACCACACTGTAAAACGTCATGACGACGGGCTTGAGCATGTCATCAGGGTTCGGCTTTGCCACCAAGCCTAAACGGCCGCTTTTTAATTTCACCAATGAACCTACTGGATAGATACCGATACAAGCGATAAATTGCTTAACAAGCTCCGAATCTAAGCCTGGCGTTTTGCTCAAGCGTTTTAGTGCCACCGCGGGTGGCAGTGCTTTTTGATAGGGGCGCTCTGAAATCATGGCATCGTAACTATCAACAATGGCTGCCATACGGGCAAAAGGCGAGACGTCATCGCCCGACAACCCCTTGGGATAGCCACTTCCATCTACGCGCTCGTGATGTTGTTCCACAACGGTTCTAGAAATGGTGGGCATATCGCCACACCGTTCGAGTAAGTCCAGGCCATGCTCAACATGATTTTTAATCATCACCCAGTCATCCTGAGTTAATGACACATTGTTGTTGCGAATTTCAGGAGAAACCCAGGTCATACCCAAATCCATAGACATCACACCCAAACTCAACTCTTCAATTATCACGCTGTCATAGCCTAAATGATCAGCAAAGAGTGCAATCAGCACGCTGCAATTTATGCCGTGTTCTAGCAGGTATTGATCAGCGTTTTTAATCATGGTCAGGCAACACATAGCACTGGGATTATCGAACACACTTTCAATAATGCTCTGTGAAATATTCTGTATTGGGGTGATATCGTTTGCAGCACCAGATTTGAGCTTAGACAGAAACTCACCCTGTATCATGACGGCTTCAAGATACAAATCATTGGCTTTGTGCAAATCTTCACCGCTGGCTTCGGTATTCTGTGGTTTGCAGGATAATTCGGGCTCGGCAACTTGTTCCTTCTCTGCCGGTGCTTCGATACGACTTTTACTCAGGTCCACCTCAACTTTGGTGATACCTTGTTGCTTGATTTTTTCAATACCAACAGCCGTTTTAACCTGGCCTTTTGACCTCATCACTACGTTGCCCTGTTGCGCTACAACACGGTTAACATAGTGACCAGGTACTAGTTCATCGACAGACAGTATCTTGAGCATAAACGGATATAAAGCGCTGTGTAATCTTACTTAAACAAAAGATTAGCACACTTATATCCAATTAGTGCTATTGCCATGAAAGTTGCTTAGATTCAAATTGTGTTATGGCTTCGTCATGCAATAAAGTTTGACCAATGCTGTCCAATCCTGACGTCAATGTAAACTTATGCGGTGCTGAAATCTGAAAAGAATAGTCAACGCCATTTACCACCAGGCATTGTGCGTGTAAATCCACCTTAAACTCGGTTTCATGATCGCGTTTTACCGCATCGAAAAGCGCGTCTATGTGTTCAGATGACAGCTGAATGGGCAAAATTTGATTGTTAATGCAGTTGCCATAAAAAATGTCTGCAAAGCTGGTAGCGACGATCACCTTAAAACCGTAATCCCCCAAAGCCCATGGGGCGTGTTCACGACTGGAACCACAGCCAAAGTTTTCTCGGGTTAGCAGCACGCTTGCACCCTGGTGCTGAGGATAGTTAAGTATAAAGTCTGGGTCTGGTCTCGATGCATCTGCGTTGAGATAGCGCCAATCAAAAAACAGGTTTTTGCCGAAGCCTTTGCGCGATACCGACGTTAAAAACTGTTTGGGTATGATTTGGTCGGTATCCACATTCGCCTGGTCCAGAGGAACGGCTTTACCAGTGTGTGTTGAAAATCCCGTACTCATTTTTCACCTCCAAAGGTTCTTGCATCAGCAAAACGCCCGCTAAGGGCTGCCGCAGCGGCCATCTCTGGGCTGACCAAATGCGTTCTAGCGCCCCGTCCCTGACGCCCTTCAAAATTACGATTACTGGTTGAGGCGCAGCGGTCGCCCTCGGTCAGTAAGTCATCATTCATCCCCAGGCACATTGAACATCCGGGTAAACGCCATTCAAAACCTGCTTCAATGAATATCTTATCGAGGGCTTCCTGTTCAGCCTGCATTTTTACCTGCGCAGAGCCAGGCACTACGATAGCCGTCACAGAGTCGGCTACCTTTCCTTGTTTGGCAATGTGTGCAGCAGCCCTCAAGTCTTCAATTCGGCTGTTGGTACAAGAACCGATGAACACATGGGATACACTCACGTCTGTTAGGCGTTGACCGGGTTGTAAACCCATGTAAGCCAATGCCTTTTCGGCAGAGGCTTTTTCGACATTGTCGGTAAAGTCGTTTGGCGCAGGTACTGGCGTATTCACGCCCACTACTTGACCCGGATTTGTACCCCATGTGATTTGTGGCTCTATGTCCTGTGCAGCTAGTACCACTTCTGTATCGAATACGGCGTCGCTGTCAGTATGCAACTGTTTCCAATAAGACACTGCCTGTTCCCAATCTGCACCCTTGGGCGCGTATTCTCTGTCTTTTAAGTAGGCGAAAGTGGTGTCGTCTGGTGCAATTAAACCCGCCTTAGCACCCGCTTCAATACTCATATTGCAAATGGTCATACGCGCTTCCATAGAAAGCGCTTGAATGGCTGTTCCAGCATATTCAATAACATGACCCGTAGCGCCAGCGTGGCCAATTTTGCCGATGATCGCTAGGACAATGTCTTTGGCAGTAATGCCAACGGGCAGTTCACCTTCAATAGTGACCCGCATGGTTTTTGCTCTGGCTTGTTTTAAGGTTTGCGTTGCCAGAACATGCTCGACCTGAGATGTACCAATACCAAACGCCAAGGCTCCAAAAGCGCCATGGGTGGCGGTGTGAGAATCGCCACACACCACTGTCATGCCAGGTTGAATGATGCCCAGTTCCGGCCCCATCACATGCACAATGCCCTGCTTTTGATGACCCACATCATAAAGCGTAATTCCGTGCTTCTGACAGTTCTGAGCAAGCGTTTGCAGTTGTTTATAGTTTTCCGGGCCACAGGCATCCAATGCCAAGGATCGCGTCGAGATGCTGTGGTCCATAGTGGCTATGGTGCGGTCAGGACGACGTACCTTACGCCCTTTATCCTCTAGACCCGCAAACGCTTGGGGAGAGGTCACTTCGTGAATGAGATGACGGTCTATATACAATAGACAATCATTGTCCTGTTCGGCGACTAAGTGAGCGTCGAACACTTTTTCGTACAGAGTTTTAGCCATTTAGTTTTGCTCCGAAAGAATATGGTTTACAACCGCATCACCCACGTTTTGGGTTGTGGCGGCTTGCCCCGTTGCACCAGGCATACGCAACTCAGCGGTGAGGATTTTTGCTTCAAGCGTTGCAACAACGGCACGCTCAATAGCATCGGCTGCTTCTGCCTCATCAAAGCTAAATCTCAGCATCATGGCGGCAGACAATATTTGTGCGATAGGATTGGCGATGCCCTGACCGGCAATGTCTGGTGCTGAGCCGCCCGCCGGCTCATAAAGGCCAAACCCGGCGCTGTTCATACTCGCAGAGGCTAACAAGCCCATGGAGCCGGTCATCATGGCACATTCGTCTGAAATAATGTCGCCAAACAAGTTTGAGCACAGCATCACATCAAATTGGGCGGGGTTTTTCATCACCTGCATGGTCGCGTTATCAATGTAGATGTGTTCCAGTGTTACTTGAGGATAGTCTTTTGCTACTTCTTCAGTGACTTCGCGCCATAAACGGCTGGTCACCAACACATTGGCTTTATCTACTGAGGTTACCTTATTATTACGACGTGAAGCCGCTTCAAAGGCCGAGCGTGCGATGCGTTCAATTTCCGCGCGCGTGTAACGCATAGTATCGTAAGCAAACTCGTCATCCCCTTCGCCTTCACGGCCTTTAGGCTGACCAAAGTAGATGCCACTGGTTAACTCACGTACAACTAATACATCAACACCGCTTGCTGCAATGTCGGCGCGCAAAGGAGAGAGCGCTTCCAGACCGGGGTAAATTTTAGCAGGACGCAAATTACTAAAGAGATCAAAGTGGCTGCGCAATGTTAATAATGCGGCTCGCTCTGGGCGTTTCTCAAGCGGCAGCGTATCCCACTTAGGTCCACCGATAGAGCCAAAAAGAATGGCATCAGCGGCCTCACAGCCAGCCAAGGTAGCGGGTGGAAGGGCTTCGCCCTGTGTATCAATCGCAAAACCACCCACCGCGTACTCGTTACGGTTAAATGTCAACGAAAACCGAGAAGCAATAGCATCCAGTACTTTGTTTGCTTCCGCCATTACTTCTGGCCCGATACCGTCTCCTGCTAATACGGCAATGTTATACGTTGTCATTTATACTCCTGCTACACGTGATTGTTTTTGTTCGTCTATCTGGTCGGCCAGATAGGTATTATTTAATACATAGATAAGGGCTTTCACACCCGACTCTACAATGTCTGTGGCCAAACCAATGCCATGGAAGCGTCTGCCGCGGTATTCAGCAATAACACTTACCTGTGCCAGTGCGTCGGCACCTTCGCCTTTAGAATCTAACTTGAAGTCTACGATGGAAAAGTGCTCATCGTGTTCAAACAGGGTCATAATGGCATTAAAAGAGGCGTCGACGGGGCCATTACCGGTGGCTGAACGGGTGTGTACCTCTTCCCCTACTTGCAACCGAACAGTGGCGCTTGGGATAATTTCTTTACCCGAGGTAGCCTGTAATGCCAACAGCTTAAAGTGCGCGTATTCCTGCTTCTGCTGATCGAAAAACAGTAAAGCTTCTAAATCATAATCATAAACTTGGCCCTTCTTGTCAGCCAGTTTTAGGAACAGTGTATAGATACTTTCCAAGTCGTAGTCCTGAGACTGATATCCCAGTTCGGCTAATCGATGTTTAATCACGTGGCGACCCGAGCGCGAAGTCAGGTTTAGATTATTTTTGTTAATACCCACACTTTCCGGGGTCATGATTTCATAGGTATTTTGGGCTTTTAACACACCATCTTGGTGAATACCCGAGGAGTGACTAAACGCATTCGCACCCACAATGGCTTTGTTGGCCTGCACAGGCATATTACACAACTGACTGACCAATTTTGAGGTTCGGCTAATTTCCTGAGTGTCTATTTTGGTCTCAAGACCAAACTTGGCCTTGCGGGTATTTAAAATCATGGCTATTTCTTCCAATGAGCAATTACCCGCGCGCTCTCCAATACCATTAATGGTGCATTCAACCTGACGCGCGCCATTTTCAATAGCGGCCAGTGAGTTGCCCACAGCCAGACCTAAGTCGTTGTGACAATGCACAGAGATAGTGGCTTTATCAATATTCGGCACGCGATTGAAAAGCTGACCGATAATGCCGCCAAATTCAGTGGGGGTAGTGTAGCCAACCGTGTCCGGAATGTTCACTGTGGTAGCACCTGCTTTGATCGCGTTTTCCACCATTCTGCATAAATAATCTATATGGGTTCTACCCGCGTCCTCACAGGAAAACTCCACATCATCCGTAAATCGGCGAGCGTGTTTTATGGCAGCAACAGCCATGTCGACAATATCGTCCTGTGACTTTTTCAGTTTGTTACTAACGTGAATGTCTGAAGTGGCAATGAAGGTATGAATGCGGAATTGCTCGGCAACACGCAAGGCTTCGCCGCATGCATCTATGTCTTTTTCCAGTGCCCTGGACAAGCCACATACGGTACTGTCCTTAACAACTCTGGCTATTTCCTGAACGGAGGCGAAATCACCAGGAGATGATACCGGAAACCCGGCTTCAATAACGTCCACACCTAAACGTTCCAGAGCAAGGGCAATCTGACACTTTTCCTTCATGCTGAGACTGGCAGGCAGTGCTTGCTCACCGTCCCTCAATGTCGTGTCGAAAATGATAATTCGATTGTCCATGTTTCCTCCATTGCTACTTTGTTTAGATGTTTTTTAGCCATAAAAAAACCCGTGCGGTGCACGGGTTTTATTTGTTCTTTTGCGACAGTCGCAATCTACCCGTGCAGTCTTGCTGCCATAAGGAGTAGAAGGAGAAGCGATGCAAATTTCATTATTCTTTTCGTGCACTGTCGTTGGTCCAGTAAATGTAATCTGAATAGGCAGAAGAGGTCAACCAGAAATGCAAAGTATTTTAGGTATTAGTTAAAACAGACTGCTATAAGCGCGCGAATAAAAGTCTAATGTTTGACAGGCTTTAGTTTGAAATGCTTCCAGTCTATTTGCGTAGACAGCATCATTTGCCTGAGTGTTAACGCTTGTGGTGCACTTTTGCTTTTATGATTCCAGCTGTGTCCGCAGCACGCCGCTTGCATTATGGCTTTGGTTGGCTTTAACAGCAGTATGTTCAGATGGGAAAAGCGTTGCTCAGCATTTGTGCCGCTGTAATCGAACCAGCCATATTTGTTTAAGTGGATTTGCATGGACGCCGTGTTGACTCTATCGATACAGTCTAATTCGATGCTTTCTTTATCCAGCTCTCTTGTTCTAACGGGCACCACTAGGCCGGGTGCTGCATGTTGTTGATACCAGTGTTTTGTTCGCTCAGGATCGACATTACGCCCGGGCGACTTGGCCGCCTGCTTGCTTTGCCAAGAGCCGTTGTGACTATCAACATCGAGCGGCCATGCGTTGTCATTTTGTTGAGCACAAAGGAAGTAGGCAATGCGCTTTACGTGGTGACTTAAACCCGCCAAGCGGCGCTGCATTAATGAAAGTTGTTTGGGGCCAGAAAAGGCCAGGTTGTGAAGTTCACGCTCGTAGAGCGCGTTACAGATTTCAGCAAAGTCGCTATGAGCAGGGCTTGGCGATTGAACAAATGAGAAAAAATCAGATTGTTTATCGCTCATAGCCCTACTTAATGCAGTTGTTTACTGCCCTTTGATTTCCTGACGTCCGCGGTAAATGGCCGCATCACCCAAGGCTTCTTCAATGCGCAGTAGCTGGTTGTACTTTGCTACGCGATCAGAACGGCAAAGTGAACCTGTTTTAATTTGACCCGCTGCAGTACCTACTGCTAAATCAGCAATAGTGGCATCTTCGGTTTCACCAGAGCGGTGCGAGATAACTGCAGTAAAGCCAGCGTCTTTCGCCATTTTGATCGCATTTAGGGTTTCGGTCAATGAGCCGATCTGATTGAACTTGATCAGAATACTGTTGCCGATACCCTCATCGATGCCACGCTTGAGTATTTTGGTATTGGTAACAAACAAGTCATCACCAACCAGCTGCACGCGATCACCCACTTTTTCCGTTAATGCTTTCCAGCCATCCCAGTCGCTCTCATCCATACCATCTTCAATAGAAACAATAGGATAGCGTTCAGAAAGGCCCGCAAGATAGTCAGCAAAGCCATTTGCATTAAACGACTTACCTTCGCCAGACAGATTGTATTGACCGTCTGTGTAAAACTCGGATGACGCACAGTCCAGAGCCAGCGTAACATCTTCATTCATTTTATAACCCGCTGCTTCCACAGCTTGAACAATCACCGCTAAGGCTTCTTCATTCGAACTTAGGTTAGGTGCGAACCCACCTTCATCACCTACCGCTGTGTTAAGGCCTTTCGCCGACAATACTTTTTTCAGTGAGTGAAAAATTTCAGCACCCATGCGCAAGGCTTCTTTGAAGCTTGGTGCACCGACGGGCTGAACCATAAATTCTTGAATATCAACGTTGTTGTCGGCGTGTTCTCCGCCGTTGATGATATTCATCATAGGCACAGGCATGCTGTATTGGCCCGAGGTACCGTTAAGGTCCGCGATGTGCTCATACAAGGCTACGCCTTTTTCAATAGCTGCTGCTTTTGCCGTTGCTAACGATACTGCCAGTATTGCATTGGCACCGAGCTTCTCTTTATTTTCTGTGCCATCTAGATCTAGCATGACTTGATCAACGTCTGCTTGTGCAAGCGCATCTTTGCCGATCAGTGCTGGCGCAATGGCATTGTTTACGGCATCTACTGCTTTTTGAACGCCTTTTCCAAGGTAACGGCTCTTGTCACCGTCGCGTAACTCTAAGGCTTCCCTTGAGCCGGTAGACGCGCCTGAGGGGGCTGCAGCGCGCCCCATAGCGCCACTTTCTAAATATACGTCAGCTTCAACCGTGGGGTTACCACGTGAGTCCATAATCTCACGACCAACTATACGAGCGATTTTCGCCATTTCAATTCCTCAACAATCTTAGTTGTATTAGTGATTTTCTTTTTGATATTCACCGGCCGCAGCCACGAAACCCGTAAACAAAGGATGTCCATCACGCGGTGTGGAGGTAAATTCCGGGTGGAATTGGCCCGCCACAAACCAAGGATGGTCAGGGATTTCGATAACTTCAACAAGTCGCTTGTCGGTAGACAAACCACTGACTACAAGACCAGCTTTTTCTATCTCGCCACGTAAATTATTATTCACCTCGTAACGGTGACGATGCCGTTCGTGGATAGCTTCACTGCCATAAGCCTGATGCACTTTGGTATTGGGGATAAGGTGACAAAGCTGACTTCCCAAACGCATAGTACCGCCTAAATCAGACGATTCGTCACGTTGTTCAGTGCTGCCATCCGAATCCAGCCATTCGGTGATCAAACCTACAACAGGGTAGGGGGTATTTGGGTTAAACTCGGTACTGTTTGCGTCTTCCATGCCAACTACGTTGCGGGCATATTCTATATAGGCCACCTGCATGCCCAAACAGATACCCAAATAAGGGACTTTGTTTTCTCGTGCGTATTGGGCTGCCGAAATTTTTCCTTCAATGCCGCGCTCGCCGAAGCCGCCTGGCACAAGAATGGCGTCGTATTTGTCTAAAATACTGTTGCCTTTACTCTCGATATCTTGCGAGTCAACATAATGAATGTTCACAGTAAAACGGTTTTTTAGGCCAGCGTGTTTCAGTGCTTCATTCACCGACTTGTAGGCATCGGGCAATTCTACGTATTTGCCGACCATGGCAATGTTCACTTCTGCTGTTGGGTTGGACTCTGCATAGAGTACCTGTTCCCATTCGGTTAAATCAGCTTCAGGGCATTCAAAGCCGAACCGGTCAACGACTAATTGGTCCATGCCTTGTGATTTTAGGGTGGCCGGTATGCGGTAGATGGAATCAACGTCTTTCAGTGCGATAACCGCTTTTTCAGCAACATTAGTGAACATAGCAATTTTTGAGCGCTCTGTAGTCGGCAGTGGACCTTCAGAACGACAAACCAAAATGTCAGGTTGGATACCGATGGAACGAAGCTCTTTTACAGAATGCTGTGTTGGCTTGGTTTTTACTTCGCCCGATGCTGCCATGTAAGGCACCAAAGTCAGGTGCATATACATGGCTCTTTCACGGCCAAGTTCTGTACCCAATTGTCTGATTGCTTCCAGGAACGGGTGAGATTCGATATCGCCTACTGTGCCACCAATTTCAACAATAGCGACGTCAAAACCTTCTGCACCCTCAATAACACGACGTTTGATCTCGTTAGTGATATGAGGAATAACCTGAATGGTTGCACCAAGAAAATCACCACGACGCTCGCGTTTGAGTACTTCTTCGTAAACACGCCCAGTGGTGAAATTATTGCGCTTAGTCATATGCGTACGAATAAAGCGCTCATAGTGCCCAAGGTCTAAATCTGTTTCTGCGCCATCGTCGGTAACAAAAACTTCACCGTGTTGGATCGGGCTCATTGTGCCCGGATCAACATTGATGTAAGGGTCGAGTTTAAGCATGGTGACAGAAAGACCACGCGCTTCAAGGATAGCGGCAAGAGAGGCAGCTGCAATGCCTTTACCCAATGATGAAACCACACCACCGGTGACAAAAATATAATGTGTCATGCAAAACCTAGGGCTGTAATTGAACTGTTTTATACCAAACAAACACAAAAACCACCCGTCCCTGATACCTTATGGGGTGGGCAATTGGTCTTTGAAAGTTTGTTCTTTGGATGGCGTGATAGTATAGGCAAAAGCGGGTTGTATAACAATCATTTCCCGCTATTCTGCTCAAATTCCTGTTTTAGGGCATATACCCAATCCAGTGCCTGGCGCGGTGTCATGCTGTCAGGTTCGACCTGGCTGATTTTTTCCATGAGTGTTTTACTGTGAGGCGATTCAGCCTCTGCTTCAATTGGCTGAGATAACCAGTCTACCTGTTTGTTTGCTTCGTCCGCTGCGTGTGTGGCTTCCAAATAGTGTAAACGTTGTTTGGCTGCAAGCACCACGCGATTTGGCACGCCAGCCAGTTTAGCAACCTGTAGGCCATAACTTTTGCTAGCCGCACCATCGGTTACGGTATGCAAAAACTTCACTGTATCATTGTGTTCAATCGCATTGACGTGGACGTTGTCTACGCTAGGCAACTGTGTCGCTAATTCGGTGAGTTCGAAATAATGGGTGGCAAACAAGGTGAATGCATTGAGTGTATGCGCAAGATACTCGGCACAGGCCCACGCTAATGACAGTCCATCATAAGTACTGGTGCCGCGGCCAATTTCGTCCATTAGCACAAGAGACGTTGCCGTTGCATTATTGAGAATGGTGGCTGTCTCTGTCATTTCAACCATAAACGTCGAACGGCCTGATGCAATATCATCGGCAGCCCCAATGCGGGTAAATATACTATCAAAAACGCCGATTTGTGCATTGTTAGCAGGTACAAAACAACCAATATGCGCCATTAAAACAATGAGCGCAGTCTGTCGCATATAGGTTGATTTACCGCCCATATTCGGCCCTGTGATGATCAACATCTTCCGTTTTGGGTCCAGGGTGAGCGAATTGGCAATAAAGGGTTCATCTCTGGCGCTTTCAACGACAATGTGGCGACCATTGTCATAGCAAAGCTCACTGCTTTGGGTTAATGTCGGGCGGAACAGATTCAGGTTTTCTGCTCGCTCTGCAAATGTAAGCATGACATCCAGTTCTGCCAGTGCATTTGTACAGGTCATCAGTGCGTTGAGCTGAGCGTGCAGGGGCTCAAAAAGGCCGTCATACAAGGATTTCTCTAACGCCAGCGCTTTGCTTTGGCTATTTAACACTTTATCTTCGTGTTCCTTTAACTCAGGCAGAATATAACGTTCTGCATTCTTGAGTGTTTGGCGCCTGATGTATTCTGGAGGAATCTGCTCTGCACTGGCTCGGCTGGTTTCGATGTAAAAACCGTGGACTTTGTTGTAACCCACTTTTAGCGTCGAAATGCCGGTTCTCTCTTTTTCTCTTTGCTCTAGTTCCTTGAGGTAATCTGTTGCACCTGTGGCCAGCGCTCTAAGTTCATCGAGCTCAGATGAGTATCCATCAGCAATGACGCCGCCATCTCTCAATACGACGGGCGGGTTGTCAATAATGGCCTGTTGCAACAGATCGGCAAGTGCTGGGAAGGTGCTGATTTGTGCAGATAAGGTGTTGAGTAAGCGGTCTTCCGGCGCTTGTGACAGCTCAGCTTGCAAAGCCGGTAACTCGCACAGCGCATTGCGCAACCTGGCTAAGTCTCGTGGACGTGCAGAACGCAATGCCACGCGTGCCATTATCCGCTCTACGTCTCCAATGCGTTTTAGGCAATCCTGCAAGTCCGAATAATTGATTTGCTGTAAGCTTTCAATCGCATCGTATTGGTTATTTAAGTGTTCCTGATTGGTGATGGGACTGTGTATTTTTCGTTGTAAAAGGCGGCTTCCCATTGAGGTTGAACAGGTATCAAGCGCTGAAAACAACGTAAAGTCCTGTGTGCCAGACAGGTTTTGAGTCAGCTCGAGGTTTCGTCGTGTAGCAGCATCAAGGTGCACCCTTGAGTCTGTTCTCTCTGGTGTGAGCGCTCGAATGTGCGGTAACGCCGCGCGTTGGGTATCTTTGACATACTGTAAAACACAGCCCGCCGCGCCCAAAGACAAACGCTCATTGGTGACGCCGAATCCATCAAGCGCAGATACAGAGAATTGTTTGCACAGCTGTTGCTGGGCGGAATCTACATCAAACTCCCAGACGGGGCGTCGTCTCAGGCCCTTGTATTGTTCTATCAGTGGCGAATGTGTGAAGTCCTCAGGATAAAGCAATTCAGCGGGGTTTAATCGTTGCAATTCGGTGCTGAATGCTTCCTTAGAGGCGGCTTCAATGATACTGAATCGGCCACTGGATAAATTCAGCGCGGCAATACCAAACTGTGCTTCATGACAACATACAGCGCATAATAAGCTGTCTCGACGTTCTTCCAGTAAAGCTTCATCGGTAATCGTACCCGGCGTAACAATGCGCTGGACTTGTCTCTCAACAGGACCTTTACTGGTGGCAGGGTCGCCCACCTGTTCACAGATCGCCACAGACTCGCCTAACTTCACTAGCCTTGCCAAGTAGCCCTCAACCGCGTGAAAAGGTACCCCTGCCATGGGAATGGGCTCACCGCCAGACTTTCCTCTAGCAGTCAGAGATATGTCCAATAGCTCAGCCGCCTTCTTGGCATCTTCATAAAAAAGCTCGTAAAAGTCGCCCATGCGATAAAAAAGTAGAATATTGGGATGCTGGGCTTTGATCGCCAGGTACTGGCGCATCATGGGCGTCACTGTGTTGTTGTTTTTATCGGCGCTCATTGTGTCTCGTAGGAAAACTGCAATGGCACTATTGTATGCAGATTAAAGAAAAAACGAAGTACTTATTATAAAATCAAATCATCGTGCGCAAACCTTGAACAACGCGAGAAGAAGCTGGCTGGTCAAGGTGCACACCGCGCAGATAATTAACCTAATAGGGGCAATACCCCTTAAGTCGAGGAGAAATGTTCATGCTAAAGGAGCGGCAACAACAGCTTGAAGTACTGGCACAAACTTTGAGTGAAAAAAAATGGACGGTAACCTGTGCCGAGAGCTGCACAGGCGGTGGATTAGCGTTTGCCTTTACGTCTGTTTCAGGCAGCTCAAACTGGTTTTCCCAAAGTTGGGTTACCTATTCTAATGACGCTAAAATTAATCGTTTGGGCGTCGATGAGGACATCATCGAACGCTATGGTGCTGTGTCAATGCAAACCGTAAAACAAATGGCCACTGGGGCTAGACGCGAGGCCGCGGCAGACATCGCCGTGTCGATTAGTGGCATCGCAGGACCCGGAGGGGGAAGCAAAGAAAAACCGGTGGGACTGGTGTGGTTCGGTTTTGCGTTTGCAGACTACACACTGTGCGAAAAGCAGGTGTTTGATGGTGGACGGCAACGGGTCAGAGAGCAGGCAATTGACTTTGCGATACAAAAACTGATCCAGGGATTAGTTGAATAATGGGCCTCTCGACACCACAATACCTTTGCACGTAAAAGAAATCACAAAACCACTGTTTACAACTGTATGGTTATACAGTATCTTGTGCAAAAACGTGGTTACCCACTCACGACATTAACGCATTTATACGGATGACACCCTGTGGACGAAAATAAATCTAAAGCTCTCTCTGCTGCATTAGGTCAGATAGAAAAACAATTTGGTAAAGGTACTATCATGCGCTTGGGCGATAACCAAGCCATGGATATAGAATCAGTCTCTACGGGGTCACTTAGCATCGATATCGCGTTGGGTATTGGTGGCTTGCCCTGTGGCCGTATTGTTGAAATCTACGGGCCGGAATCTTCAGGTAAAACCACCCTGACTTTACAGGTGATCGCTGAAGCACAAAAGAAAGGAAAAACGTGTGCGTTTGTCGATGCAGAGCATGCTCTCGATCCCATCTACGCAGAAAAGCTGGGTGTAAACATTGATGAGCTCCTTGTCTCTCAGCCAGACACTGGCGAGCAAGCGCTAGAGATTTGTGACATGTTGGTTCGCTCAGGTGCGGTAGATGTGGTGATTGTTGACTCGGTAGCCGCACTAACACCAAAAGCCGAAATTGAAGGTGATATGGGTGATTCACACGTGGGTCTGCAAGCCAGACTTATGTCGCAGGCGCTGAGAAAATTAACGGCAAACATCAAAAAGTCTAACACTCTGTGTATCTTTATTAACCAAATACGTATGAAGATTGGGGTGATGTTTGGTTCACCAGAAACGACAACAGGTGGTAATGCTCTAAAATTCTATTCCTCTGTTCGTTTGGATATTCGTCGCATAGGTTCAATCAAAGAAGGCGATGAAATTGTCGGTAACGAAACGCGCGTTAAAGTGGTGAAAAATAAAGTGGCTCCGCCATTTAAACAGGCAGAGTTCCAAATCTTATACGGCGAAGGTATTTGCAAAGAAGCTGAGCTTATCGACATCGGAGTGAGCCAAAAATTCGTTGAAAAAGCCGGTGCTTGGTACAGTTACAACGGTGATAGAATTGGTCAGGGTAAAGCGAACGTAGTTAAATACCTTCGTCAGAACCCAGACACAGCTAATGAACTAGAGCAACGCATTCGTGAAACATTGCTATTGTCCAAGACTATTGCAGATGAAGAAGGCGAAGCGAAAGAAGAGCTCTTGTAAGAACAAAACCGGAACTTCCCCGTTCCTCTTTGTGCCCACTTGCCCGGTGGGCTTTTTTATGCCTCCCAACCTGTGTCGTGCTTGCCTTGCAAATAGTGAGAATAGGCAATGAGTTCGGCGATGACCATATAGAGTTCCTCTGGAATATCCTGGCCTAAATCAAGCAAGGATAAAAATTCCATCAAATAGGGATCTTCGTGTACTAATACGCCAGACGCCTGCGCTAATTCGAGAATGGACTCAGCCAATTTACCTTCACCTTTGGCAATAACCTTAGGTGCCACCTTCTTATCGTAGTCTTCGCCCGAACCGGGTGAGTATTTTAGGCCGATGGCTCTTTTTGTTTTTTCGATCATACCCGTGTTTCCAGTAACTGGATGGATTTGTCGGCCAGTGAAGCGGGTATCACGCCCGTTTGCACACGCGCAGTATTAATGTTTATGCCTTTGTTTTTCAATCTTTGTTCAAGCTGATGCAAGGTCGCTTTTATTTTTTTAATTAGTGGCTGAGATTCCGTGTATAAGTCTATTGACACTGTGTCGCCTTGTAGCCGGGTTTTGGCTAGCATACTGCCGAGATCGCCTACATCAAGCTTCATGGTCAAGTGCCAAAAGGCTTGTTTTACCTGACGTTTCTCGCTGTCTTTTTCATCTTGGTATTCACGTTTTATCAATAATTCTACAGGCGACTTACTGCCAAAGAGTGCAGGCAGTACATAGTGCAATTGGTCCTGACCATTCAAGGACGAATCGGCTTGTCTCAGTTTTGCTTGTTGGTGCCCAGCTAGCAGGCTGGCTATCTGTTTTAACAGCCTGGACTCATTGGCAGATGGGGTTGTCTCTGCACGAGGCCTTTGTGTTGTCCCTCCTTTTTCAGTGGTTTTCTTTTCCCCATTGCTCGCTTGCGCATCAGCCATTGCCTGTGAGGCTCTGGTTTGGGTACGGTTTGCCGTGAAAACTTGTAATATCACGAGGAGGGTGGCAACAAAATTACCACTGGTATTTGCCTGTGCAGAAACCGCGTTAATGGCATTCATACTGATAGGCAGGGCGTCAGTGGTAAGAATACGTTTTAGCATGCTCTCAGTGCCGACTGGCTCAGCTGCCTTGATCGTGGCGTCAGATTTTTTTGATTCCTGGGGCACTACCTCTGAAACGGAATGAACATTTATCTCTTTCGCTGTCCATTGGGCAAGGCTCTCTTTGAGTTTAACTGGTACTGTTTGTGCTTTTAATACCCGTTCAGTCATCGAGGTTATAGACTCCATTGATACCTGTTTATCCTGCATCGGTAGTGTTTGTCTAATGAGTGGAACCAGTAGACCATGAACCAATTGTTTTTGGTCGACAGACATATTGGCGAGCAAATCTGCTTTTGTTAATGGGCCACTCTTGGACAGGCCCTGAAATACAGACTCGATAGCATTCACATTTTCTTGTTTATACACCTTAGCTGCGGGTAATGAATTGGCCAATGCTGTAGCCTTCCACAGATTTGCATTTGCAATACTTGGCAAAGTGTCTGCATTTATGGGTGATATGGAGGGGGACACCTGAGGAAATGTGAGTAAGGGTGTTGTGACAGACTGACTCAGTGCCATTTTACCTTCGTTGATGTGTACCCGGCTTAACAGCGACGCCTGTGCGTTTGGCGCTGACGGTTGAGTATGAAGTGTCTTTAATTTTGGCAAAGACAAGGTTAATCCGGATGTTTTAAGTAAATGCAGCATCAATGCGTCATAACTGCTAGAACGTGATGACAACGATGTTAGTTTTACCTGGTTTTCTCCGGGGTTTTCCCACATCACAGAAAGTTGTTTGCCAGAGGGAGAAAATATCAAATCGACGGTATCGCCACTTCGCGGACGTTTTGGCGGGTTATCTACCGGTATGGTTAATGGCACAGCAGTTTTGTCTTTTGTCGTAACCACTAAAACAGAAGGCGTACTTTTTTCTACCTTTACTTTAAGACTGACTCTGTCTTCAGCTGACTCAGGTACGCGTGCCCTGATCGCACTGAGGAGAGAGGTAAAGCTTTCTTTTTGTTGCAACATGGGTTTAACAATACTGCTGCTTCGTTGATAGCTTACAAGCACATTCTGTGACTTGTTAGCGTCGGTAGAGTCAGACAAAGACGCAACGAAAAACTGCTGGTTTTTGCCTTCTGGGAGCACTACCTTAGCGGCGTCTGTTTGCAAGGTTATTTTAGTTGTGGGCAATTGAAGAATAAGCTGGCTCTTGTCAGTCTGTTGAACGGACACTTTTGATGCCGCCAATAGCAGAGACAACTGGCTAAGCTGCTGCTCGGTTAGTGCGTTAACAGGAAGCACTTTGTCGGCAGGCGGCATGGATGATAAAAAGGTTTGCATATTGGTATTATCGGCAGTCACACGCTTTTATCAACTATGGTACACTTGCACTGTTTATTTTAGTCGTAGGTTGTTGAAAAAGTGAGCAAATACAGTGGCTGACTTAATCGCGCAGAAACTGATGTGCATAAAGCGAGACAGAGTGCTGTTTGAAGCATTGGATTTTTCGTTGGGCGCAAAGCAAATTGTGCACCTTAAAGGTCCGAATGGCGCGGGTAAAACCAGCTTTCTTCGAATATTAGCCGGATTAGCGACAGCCACTGAAGGTGTCGTGAAATACAAAGAAAAGAATATAGAAAGTGCAGGTCATGACTTTTATACGTCAACCTTATACATCGGGCATAAAAGTGGTTTGAATAGTGCGCTAACGGGTATTGAAAATACCCAGTTTTGGGCAAATCAGCACGGTATTGATATATCGCAAAGCGAGATTATTGCGCTCTTAGGTATGATCGGACTAGCAGGGCTTGAGGACTTGCCTGTCGCGCACTTGTCTGCCGGTCAGCAACGTCGGGTAAGTTTGTTGCGATTGTGGCTTAAATCACAGGCAAGAATCTGGTTGTTAGATGAGCCTTTTACTGCACTGGACGTTCAGGGTGTGGCCTTGATTGAAAAGAAAATACAGGAACACGCGGAGTCCGGGGGCAGTGTGCTGATCACATCGCATCAGGCGTTGCAGCCGCACCCTTTGAAAAGTGAATTTATGTTGGAGTATCGGTTTTGAGTTCGTCATTTAGCATTATTAATGGCGTGATGAGAAGAGACCTAATACTGGCGTTTCGTCAGAAGGCGGAATTGGCTCAACCCCTTATGTTTGTGCTTATGGTGGTGACCCTTTTCCCGCTTGGTGTGGGTCCTTCTCCTGAACTTTTGCAGCGCATTGGCCCAGGGATCATTTGGATTGCTGCCATCTTGTCAGGTCTGATGGGAATGGAGCGAATGTTCAGGGACGATTATCACGATGGTAGTACAGAGCAAATGTTGGTTAGTGGTATGCCAATGGTGTTGGTCTCTGCAGCAAAGATTTTTTGTCACTGGTTGGTCAGTTTCGTCCCTTTGATCATTCTTACGCCGTTACTCGCGGTTTTCTTGAACCTCACTTGGGACATGACAGTCGCCCTGATGATTACCTTGCTTATTGGCACGCCCGTATTGTCGATGTTAGGCGCTATTGGCGTGGCGTTAACCGTTGGATTACGCAAAGGCGGGCTTATTCTGTCACTGTTGCTGATACCGGTATTTATACCGTTGCTAATTTTTGCCACATCAGCCATCGAAAGTGCGTCAATGCGATTACCTTACCTGCCCCAGCTTGCTATTATGGGCGCAATTTTGTTATTGACCGCGGCACTAGCGCCTGTTGCGGTTTCCTATGCACTAAAAGTGAGTCAACACTAATGTGGAAGTGGTTTAGCCAATATGCAAAGCCAGAAAAAGCCTACCAGCTTTGTGGCACTCTGTTCAGATGGTTCTGGTTACCTTCGTTGTTATTGATCCTGGTGGGTACTGTATGGGGGCTGGTGTTCGCGCCGCAAGATTACCAGCAAGGTGATTCCTTTCGCATTATTTATATTCATGTGCCCAGTGCTCTTTTGTCAATGAGTGCCTACGTAGCTATGGCGGTAGCCGCCTTAGTGGGGCTGGTGTGGCAGTGGCGGACCGCCTATATGGCGATGATCGCGATTGCACCTGTGGGTGCTGTGATGACTTTTATCGCTTTATTTACAGGGGCTGCTTGGGGCAAACCTATGTGGGGCACCTGGTGGATATGGGATGCGAGACTAACCTCACAACTCATTCTCCTGTTTTTATACTTAGGAGTCATCGCGTTATACAGCGCCTTCGACGATAAACAACAGGGTGGCAAAGCTGCAGGCATTATGGCTTTGGTAGGCGTGGTCAATATTCCCATTATTCACTATTCGGTTGAGTGGTGGAACACTCTGCATCAAGGCGCCACGATCACCAAGTTTGATAAGCCCTCAATTGCGCCCGAGATGCTGTGGCCACTGCTCATTAACCTACTGGGTTTTGCGCTTTTTGTGGCAGCGGTATCCATTAAGCGAATGCGCAACGAAATCGTTCGGCGTGAAATTCATCGTCCCTGGATTAAGTCTTTGTTTTTAGAGAATGAGAAGTAGCATGCAGTTTGACAGTTTGTCTGCCTTTTTAGAGATGGGAGGCTATGGCTTCTTTGTATGGTTGGCATTTGGTGTCACCTTAGGTGCCATGATTTTACTAGTCGTACAGTCTTCGTTGGATACTAAGCATCTTGAAAAAGAGATAAAAGATACCCACGCCAGAAAAGCCAGAATGCGCGCTGCTGCGAAGGAGGGGCTATGAATCCAAGAAGAAAGCAGCGTTTGACCATAGCACTGGCAGCCTTGGTGTTAATTGGCGGTGCCATCGGCCTGATGTTGTATGCACTAAATGAAAATATAGACTTGTTCTATACCCCAACAGAAATTATTGATGGCAAAAATGGTCAGAAGCCCTACGTTGGTCAACGTTTGAGAATTGGCGGTTTGGTGGTGCCGGGCTCGGTATCTCGGGATCAAGAGAGCCTTGCGGTGATTTTTAAGCTAATAGACACAGGACCACAGGTTGAAGTGCGATTCAATGGCATCCTGCCTGATTTGTTCAGAGAAGGGCAGGGCATTGTTGCTACAGGTACCTTAACGTCGCCTACCACCATTACAGCAGATGAAGTGCTGGCCAAACACGACGAAGAATATATGCCGCCAGAATTGGCTGAAAAGCTAAAAGGCATTAAGCATGTTAAGCCAAGTGAAGCAGAGTATTAAACCATGATCCCAGAATTAGGTAATATTGCGCTAACGGTTGCCCTGGTGATGGCTATCTTGCTGTCAGTGTATCCATTGTGGGGCGCGCAGACCAATAACCCAAAGCTCATGGCTACCGCCAGACCCCTTGCGGTCGGACTTTTTACGTTTACGGCCATTGCTTACTTTTGCCTGACCTACGCCTTTTTAACCGACGATTTTAGCGTGGCGTACGTGGCGCAGAACTCTAACACACTGTTGCCCGATTATTACAAAATAACCGCGGTTTGGGGGGGGCACGAAGGCTCTTTTCTGTTGTGGGTCCTGATGTTGTCGATTTGGACAGTGGCGGTTGCCTGGTTCAGCCGTGGGATACCTCAGGCTATGGTATCCAGGGTACTAGCCGTATTGGGTATGGTCAGTATTGGATTTTATTTGTTTATGTTGTTGACCTCTAACCCGTTCGACAGCATGTTGCCCTTCTTCCCTGTTGACGGGCGTGATATGAACCCCTTGCTACAGGATTTCGGGATGATCATTCATCCTCCTTTGCTTTATATGGGATATGTGGGCTTTTCCGTCGCCTTTGCTTTTGCCGCGGCCGCACTTATTTCTGGGCAACTTGATTCTACCTGGGCACGCTGGTCAAGACCTTGGGTTATTTCAGCCTGGGCCTTTCTCACCGCCGGTATAGCGCTTGGCAGTTGGTGGGCCTACTACGAACTAGGCTGGGGCGGATGGTGGTTCTGGGACCCTGTTGAAAACGCCTCCTTTATGCCTTGGTTAGTGGGCACAGCCTTAATGCACTCGCTGGCGGTCACCGAAAAACGCAAGGTATTCAAATCGTGGACGGTCCTGTTGGCCATCGCGACCTTTTCTCTGTGTCTATTAGGTACTTTCTTAGTGCGTTCTGGGGTCATTGTATCAGTCCATGCGTTTGCGAGCGATCCAACACGTGGATTATTCATTTTGGGAATATTGGTTACCCTGAGCGGTGCAGCATTGGGTCTGTATGCATTCAGGGCACGCTCATTGAGAAGTACCGGAAAATATAAACTCTTTTCGCGGGAAGTGCTTCTGGTGGGGAATAACCTGTTTTTGTGTGCTGCGACACTGGTTGTGTTGCTTGGCACACTCTTACCATTAGTGCACAAAGAGCTGGGATTGGGAACCATCTCAGTGGGCGCCCCGTTTTTTAACCAAATGTTTACTCTGTTGGTAGTGCCCTTTGTCTTCATTTTAGGTCTAGGGCCCTTGACGCGCTGGAAGCGACAATCTGCACAAGCATTACAAAAGCAGCTATTGCTCGCCTTTGGGCTGGCGATGAGTGCAGGTGTACTGATTAATCTGAGCTATGATTCACCAACTTATATGGCGGGGCTTGGTTTGGTCCTGAGTTTTTGGATCCTGATAACCACGGTACAAGAAGTGTTGCAGCGCATTGAATCTATGCCGCAAGACTCCACCATGAGCAAACTGAAAAAACTGACCCCGAGTCACTGGGGCATGGTGTGTGGGCATGTGGGATTCGCAATCACCTTAATCGGCATTACCTTGGTAAGTAATTACGAGATGGAACGTGATGTTCGCATGTTGCCCGGAGAGCGTGTGACATTGGGTGGATATGAATTTGATTTCACCGGCGTGAAACCCAAGCAAGGTCCAAATTTTACCACTGAAATCGGCATCTTTGATGTGTACCGAAACGGTGAATTTGTCGTGCATTTAGAGCCGGAAAAGCGCTTTTATACAGTACAACGTATGACGATGACAGAGGCGGGTATCCACTCAACGCTGGCCAAAGATTTATTTATTGCGCTGGGCGAGCCGCTGGATGATGGCGCTTGGGCGGTTCGCGTTTATATCAAACCGTTTGTGGTATGGATTTGGCTGGGCGCAGGTATCATGGCTCTCGGTGGCGTATTGTCAATCAGTGACAAGCGCTACAGACTGACCAAGGTAGCGCGGCTCAAATCGCAGCTCGGCTTTTCAGCAAAGCCGGTAGAGCAGGCGGTGAATTCATGAAAAAGGTTACTTTGTTTCTCATTCCGTTGGTGTTGTTCGCTGGCCTTGTGGTGTTCTTGTTTCAGGGGTTGTTTTCAGACCCCCGTGAACGGGGCTCAATGGTGGTAGATAAACCCATACCTGCATTTTCGTTACCCGACCTTATGCATCCTGATTTGCACTACACGCCTGCCGTATTTGAAGGCCAGATAACCCTGCTCAATGTGTGGGGTGTGTGGTGTGTTACTTGTGCTGTAGAGTTGCCATACCTGACACAACTTGTTGAGCAAGAAAACCTGCGCATTGTCGGACTTTATTACGATCAGGATCTAGACCCTGACTTTGGCACAAAAACCGTAACTGGTGTTCAGCAAGAAGTAAAAAACATGCTCAATCGCTTCGGTAATCCATACTCCTTTAACATTTTTGATGTCTATCGGGATTTATCGCTCGACTTAGGGGTGACAGGTGCACCGGAGCACTTTTTGATCGATCAGCACGGGGTTATAAGATTGCATCACGTAGGTGATATTAATGAAAGGGTATGGAAAAATAAAATTGCACCCGTTGTTGCGCAGTTAAAACGTGAAATGGGGAGCAGCGACTCATGAAAACGTTTTTCTGTGCGGTAGTCCTAACTACGATAGTGTTGCTGTCAGGTGGGTATGCATATGCAGCGGATGACAACTACGCGTTCGAAGACCCAAAACAAAGAGAAACATTTCTCAGGCTGACTGCCGAACTGCGCTGCCCCATGTGTCAAAATCAAAATATCGCTGACTCCGACGCCATGATTGCCCATGACATGCGCCGCAAGGTGTATCAATTAATGCAGCAAGGGAAGTCAGAGCAAGAAGTGATTGAATTCATGCGTGCACGATATGGTGATTTTGTGCATTACCAGCCGCCTGTTACCCCTGCTACCTCATTGTTATGGCTCATTCCTATAGGTTTTGTACTTATTGGCGGCGTGGCTTTCATTGCTAGGCGTTTCTACAGTCCAACGGATAAACAGGAGCAGGAAGGCAACGACGAGGCGATGGCGCTGGCCGAAGCAAATAGAATACTGGAAGAGGAAAAATAAACAGTATGTCATTAGGCGAATTTTACGCACTTGCTGCGGCATTTGTGGTCTTGGCCATTGTGATCATTGTGTTGCCATTGACGCTTGCGCGCAGCAGTAAAGCGCGCGATGCACTGACCAATGCACAATTGGTAAAAGGGCGTTTGCAAGAAATAGAACGCGAAGTCGCAGAGGGCGTGCTTGGCAAGGAAGATAAGGCAAATGCGGAAAAGGAAGTGAAGCTTGCCTTGGTGGATGAGCGTCAGGAAACCAAAGCGCTGTCTTCTGTGAGTGTGGGTGTCATGCTATTTGGCGCATTGGTCGCAATTAGTGTGGGTGCTTGGGTCTATGCAAACGTCAATCACTTAGACGGCGTTATGGATGCCGCGCAGGCGCCAGAAAACTTACAAAGTCTGAGTGCCAAATTGCTTGATCCTGAACTGGCACAAACCATCCAACCAGATGATATCCAACAGTTGGCGCTGGCGCTACGGCTGAGACTGAGAGACGAGCCCGAGGATGCCCAAGGGTGGATGTTTCTTGGAAGACTCAGGGTAACATTGGGTCAGTTGGAAGAATCCGTTGCCGCTTATGAGCGTTCTTTGCAACTAAGACCTGACAATACGCCAACCAGAGTGAGTTATGCTCAGGCGCTTATGATGACTAATCAGGAAGCGTCGCTTAAAAAGGCACAAAATGAACTATCTGCTTTGTTGGCGCAATCGCCCGACAATGACAATTTAGCGCTTATGATGGCAGTCACATCCGCCCAGTTGGGTGACGCTGAAATTGCACAGGCCAATTTTGATAAAATTAAAGACAAGCTAGCCCCTGATAACCCCATGCGCCAAACGCTTGAGCAAAGACTGGCGGAGCTCGGTGGTGTTGCCAAGGCTGATCAGGACAACAGAGCACTTGAAATCACGGTTGACATTGCTGAGGCACTTCGCGGACAGGTTCCTGAGAGCGGCTTTTTGGTGGTGTTTGCCCGGAGTGGTGAGGCTAAGCAGGGCATGCCAATTGCCGTGAAGCGACAAGCGATAACAGGTTTCCCTATCACGCTAACGCTGAGTGACAGTGACGCAATGTTACCAGAATTAACACTTTTTAACTTTGATGCGGTGAACTTAACTGCGAGAATATCCAATACACCAGATGTTAGCGCTCAGGCAGGTGACTTGGAGGGAAATCTCGTGATCACAAGTATTGCAACCGGGCCAAACAGCTACACAATCGAAATTAACAAGGAAATTCAGTAGTGAAGCATTTTTATACACTCGTGCTGTTAGGTGCGTTGATGGGGCTGGGCGGTTGTGCGGCAAACACAGCAGAGCAGCAAGCGGCGGCAACACAAAATCAAGCCTCAGAGAGTGATCCAAGAGACCCTCTAGAGCCCGTTAACCGTGTTATTTGGGATATAAACTGGGACATCCTTGATAAATATCTGTTAAGGCCGGCATCTGTTGCCTACACCACTGTGATGCCCGATTTTGCAAGGACTGGCTTACTTAATGCTGCGGAAAACTTAGAAGAGCCCGGCAATATGGTGAATAACTTTTTGCAAGGTAAAGGGGAAGCGGGTTTTACGAGTCTGTCGCGCTTCTTATTAAACAGCACATTCGGTGTCTTTGGATTGTTTGATGTGGCGACCAATGTGGGGCTGACTGTTGAAGACGAAGACTTTGACGAGGTATTGGGTGTATGGGGAATTGAAAACGGGCCTTTCCTTATGCTGCCTGCAGCAGGACCCAACGATGTCAGGGGTGTCGTTGGCGGAGTCGTTGACAACACCTACTACCCGATGGCAATCCTTAACAGCAACTTTACCCTGGCGCGGTGGCTGATCACTACGCTAGAAACCCGAGCGTCGCTCATTGCTCAAGAAGAGCAGATCAAAAGTTCACCTGACAGCTATGCGTTTATTAAAAATGCCTACTTTCAAAATAAGCTATTTCAGGTGACGGATGGGAAAATTCAGGAGCCGGCAATCGATGACGCCCAGTTAGACGATTTCGAAGAGTTTGAATCTATGCTGGACGATATCGACACATCAAAAGAAGAGAAAAAGAACAACAAATAGGGCTACTTTTCGTAGCCCATTGGGTTTGCTGATTGCCAGCGCCATGTGTCTTGGCACATGGTTTCTAGCCCCAACTCAGCCGTCCAGTTAAGTTCTTTGGCGGCGAGGGTTGGGTCTGCATAACAAGACGCCACATCGCCACTGCGTCGGGGTGCAATACGGTAGTTAATGGCTTTACCACTGGCATCCTCAAATGCTTTTACCATTTCCAGAACGCTGTATCCTTGGCCTGTACCCAAGTTGTAAACATCCAGACCCATGTTGAGGGCAAGCCTGTCTACAGCCCTTAAATGACCATTAGCCAGATCAACAACGTGAATATAGTCCCTGACACCGGTACCGTCAGGCGTGTCGTAGTCATCACCAAAAACACTGAGCTGCTTCAGCTTGCCAGAGGCAACCTGAGAGATGTAAGGCATCAGATTGTTTGGAATACCATTTGGATCCTCACCGATACGCCCTGAGCTATGTGCACCCACGGGGTTAAAGTAGCGCAACAGCACTATGTTCCATTCATTGTCGGCCTTGTACAAATCAGTAAGAACATGCTCAACCATGAGCTTAGACATGCCGTAAGGGTTAGTAGGTGTGCCTGTAGGCAAATCTTCGCGCAATGGCAATACCGTGGGATCGCCATATACCGTTGCTGATGAGCTGAAAACCAAGTTTTTTACATTGGCTTCCCGCATGGCGTTACATAAGGTTAGCGTTCCGTAAACGTTGTTGTGATAGTACTCAAGTGGCATTTGGACTGATTCACCCACGGCTTTTAAGCCTGCAAAATGAATGACCGCATCCACCTTGTGTTCACTGAACGTTGCGTTGAGCAGGATTTCATCGCGGATATCCCCTTCAATGAAGGTGACCTTTTTTCCGGTAAGTGCTTCAACACGACTCAATGACTCTGGACTGGCGTTACACAAGTTATCTAACACAACTACCTTGTAGCCTTGCTCAAGTAGTTGTAGCACGGTATGGCTACCAATATATCCGGCTCCGCCAGTGACTAATATCGTTTTCACGCTTACTCCTTTAGTTCGCTAATTTTGTGATTGCTGTGGGTCGGCTAGGTACTTTGCTGCCAGTGTGTACTGCATGGGACGCACGAAAAAAGGGTACAGCAAAATCACGAGGCCTGCCCACAAAATAGACGTCCAATCTGTTGCTGTGCGCAAAATAAGTGCAAATACAGGGACGATCACTAGTAGTTTAAATACATTTAACAGCGTTTTTTCTGGCACAGAGAGCTTCGCCGTTGCCTCATTGATTTTTTCAACGCGCTCTGTCAACGACAAATGGCGTAATTGAGGAATTTGTATCGTAGAGAAATAAAACTGCATGGGATGTCAGTACTAAAAGGCCACCTTAATGGTGGCCATGTTAGCGTATTTCAGCCGGCGTTGCTAAGAAGCATTTTCACCCTGAGTGGCTTGTTGACTTTCGGCCAGCTTTTCCCACTTGCCCGACGCAAAAGAGAGGGCAAAAAGCACAAGCCCTACGGCTGAGCTGAATAAGAAAATTTGTAAGAATAAGCTGGGCATTTGGTCAATGGCCTCAGGGTCAAAGCGGCCGGCAAACAAACCCGCCACTATGCTTCCCATTGCGTAAGTCAAAATGAATACGCCAAACATCTGACCGGCAAAACGTTTCGGAGACAGTTTGCTTACTGCACTCAAGGCTACGGGACTCAAGAACAATTCACCCACCGTATGAAGGAAGTAAGTACTAACTAGAAAATAAGGAGCAGCTTTAAGTCCACTGGCGGCTACCTGAGCGGCAAAAAACATCACAATAAAGCCAGTGCCCATAATTATGAGCCCCAATGCACATTTTAGTGAATAACTGGGTTCAATCATGCGCTTGCCAAGGGCCATCCACATGTACGCAAAGAAAGGAGACAACACAATAATAAAAAATGAGTTTGCACTTTGGAACCAAGCTGGCGGTATTTCAAATGTACCCAGCATTCTGTCCGTGTAGTCACGGCCAAACAGATTCAGTGAAGAACCCGCTTGCTCAAAGCCCGCCCAAAAACAGATAGACGCGATACAAATGAGGAAAAGTGCCCACATGCTTCTTTTTTCGGCGTAGTCCAGATTACCTGTTACATAGATGTAGCCGAAATACCCTAGGAAAACGAGCCCGATGATCACAGCAACATTTTGAGCAACAAAAGTTGGGTCAAACGAGAGGTTTCCCGTCATCAAGAGTCCACCCACTACGACAGTCAGGGCGAGAAAAGCCACGATCGTGATATATACATTGCGTGTTGCTGTTGCTGAGAGGGGTTGATTGGGTTTATCAAGAATGCCTTCAATGTTTGCACTTGAAAGCCGGTAATAAATCAGGCCCAGGCCCATGCCAACAGCGGCAGCGCCAAATGCCCAGTGATAGCCCATGGAGACTTGTAACCAACCACATACCATGTACCCAATAATTGAGCCGATGTTGATGCCCATGTAATAGATGGTATAGGCACTGTCTCTGCGTTGGTCTTCAGGCGAATACATGGCGCCCACAAGCGCGCTAATATTGGGCTTTAATAAGCCGGTCCCCAGCACTACAAATACTAAACCAACAAAAAACGTGTGATGTGAGGGAATAGCAAGAATAATATGTCCCATCATGATAATGATGCCGCCATACCACACCGCTTTTTGGCTGCCAAATACGCGGTCAGCCAGCCAACCCCCTGGTAGTCCGAAAAAATAAACTGCACCGGTATACAGGCCATAAATGGCCGATGCGGCCGCTACTGTCATGCCCAGGCCTTCTTCCTGGATTGATGCTGTCATAAAGAGTACGAGCAGGGCGCGCATACCGTAATAACTCATTCGCTCCCACATTTCTGTGGCAGAAACAGTGATAAGACCTTTGGGATGACCGAAAAATTGGGTGTTGTTACTGTTACTATTATTATTCATATTTTTATCGTTGTTTTATTGAACAGACTTTCTCATTATGCACGAGTGCCAAAATGAGGTCGAGAAAATATGTGTCAAGCGATATACTCTCGCTTTTTCTCAGGTCGCGCAGGAGCAATACTATGCAACGCAAGGGTATTATTTTAGCCGGAGGGGCGGGGTCTCGGTTACATCCGCTCACTCAGGTTGTCAGTAAACAACTAATGCCCGTGTACGATAAGCCCATGATTTACTATCCGTTGTCCACATTGATGTTGGCTGGGATAAGGGACATTCTGATTATTTCGACGCCTGAAGAATTACCGCGGTTTCAGCAGCTACTGGGCGACGGTAGTCAATTAGGCGTCAATATTTGCTATGCGCCACAACCTTCTCCAGACGGCTTAGCGCAAGCGTTTATTATTGGTGAAGCGTTTATTGCGAATGACCCAGTAACTCTGATCTTGGGTGACAACATTTTTTACGGTCATGAGTTGCAGGATATGCTTACGTCTCTTGCGAAGGAGCCAACCGGCGCTACCGTGTTTGGTTATCATGTTAATGATCCGGAACGGTATGGCGTGGTCGAGTTCGATGACGACTGGAATGCCGTGTCGATTGAAGAAAAACCGTCAAAGGCTAAATCGAACTATGCAGTCACAGGCTTGTATTTTTACGACAATCAGGTTGTCGATATTGCTAAAAATATTGCTCCTTCAGCCAGAGGCGAACTTGAGATCACAGATGTAAATAGCCAGTACCTAGCGGAAAAAAAGCTCAGAGTAAAATTAATGGGACGAGGGTCAGCATGGCTCGACACGGGGACAATAGACAGCTTGCTTGACGCGTCAAACTATATTGCCGCGATCGAGAAACGACAGGGCCTTAAAATATGCTGTCCTGAAGAAATAGCCTATCGAAAAGGCTTCATTAATAAAACCGAGCTTGAGGCACTGGCAGCGCCGCTGATTAAAAGTGGGTATGGTAAGTATCTGATCAAAATTTTAAACGAGAGAACAAAATAGATGGAAGTGATTGACGTTGCGTTAGGGGATGTAAAGCTTATTAAACCAAGGGTTTTTGGTGATGAGCGTGGCTTTTTTATGGAAACTTTTAGAGAGAGCTGGTTTAAGCAACACTGTGCCAATGAAACTTTGGTGCAGGACAATCACTCGTTATCACAGCAGGGAACGCTGCGCGGACTGCACTATCAAACCGAACAAACCCAGGGCAAATTAGTCCGCGTGGTCTCTGGGGAAGTATTTGATGTTGCCGTGGATATGCGTGAGTCATCACCCACGTTTGGTCAGTGGTATGGGGCGTATTTGTCAGCCGAAAACAAACATCAGTTATGGGTACCTGCAGGGTTCGCCCATGGCTTTTATGTAACCAGTGAGTCTGCCGAATTTGTCTACAAATGCAGCGACTATTATCACCCAGCCTCAGAAATATCCGTGCACTATGCCGATAAAGATATTGCTATTGATTGGCCATTAGTTGATGGTAAGGCGCCTTCTCTGTCAGCCAAAGATGAGGCTGGCGTGTCTTTTGCTGATGCATACAAGTTTAAGTAACCATGATTATTGTTATTGGAAAAAGCGGGCAGTTGGCTCAGGCATGCGCAGAACGGTTTACGCAATTGAGTGTGCCATTTGCGTGCTTAGGACGAACAGACATCGATGTGTTTGATCAAACTGCTATAGAACAAACGCTCAATAATTACTCAGATATCACCGCGATTATCAATGCGAGTGCATACACGGCAGTGGATAAGGCCGAAGAGGAGCGAGAGCAAGCATTGGCATTGAATTGTACCGCTGTTGGTTTGTTGAGTGATTATGCCAAAGGCCTCGGTGTGCCATTCATCCATATTTCTACCGACTATGTGTTTTCCGGCAAAGGTAACACGCCTTACTTACCTGATGATGCCTATCAACCTGTTAATGCCTATGGTGAAACAAAGATGCTTGGCGAGCGGGCCGCACTCTCTTGTTACCCAGAGGGCACCTGTATTTTACGTACCAGCTGGGTGTATTCAGAATTTGGCAACAATTTTGTTAAGACAATGCTCAGACTGTTTTCAGAGCGTGAACAGGTTAATGTGGTGATGGACCAAGTAGGCGCACCCACATCGGCGCACACACTGGCCAAAGCCTGCCATGAGGTGATTGTAAATTCGGTAACCGGTGTACACCACGTTTGTGATTTTGGTGTGACGAGCTGGTACGACTTTGCCATCGCTATTTATACACTGGCGCAGAAACAAGACTATGCATTTGGCGATGTTAGCATTCAGCCAATTGGCTCAGAGGCTTTTCCCACACCTGCTGCCAGACCCAATTATAGCGTACTGAGTACGGTCTCACTCAGACAGCAACTGCCAGATTTGCAGTTATCGCATTGGCAGGCTCCCTTGTCAGATGTCATAAAACGAATTCAACATACGAAGTGAACAATATACATGCAAGCAGCTAAATCTTTATTGGTAACCGGCGGCGCGGGTTTTATTGGCGTTAATTTTGTCCGTTACTGGCTAGAAAACTACCCCAAAGATCGCGTAGTAGTGTTAGACGCGCTCACCTATTCAGGTAACTACGAAAGCTTAAGACCAATAGAAGACAACCCTCAGTTTAGTTTTGTTCATGGCGATATTTGTGATCAGGTGTTGGTGGAAAATGTCATGCGTGAACACACCATCGATACCGTGGTGCATTTTGCGGCCGAGTCGCATGTAGACAAATCGATTACAGGGCCAAAGCAATTTATCACCACCAATATTATGGGTACCTTCTCGCTGCTTGAGGCTGCTCGAGCGCTGTGGTTAGGGGAAAGCCCTATTGTTTCAGCGCACCGATTTCATCACGTGAGCACGGATGAAGTCTACGGGACGCTGGAAGAAAATGACCCAGCGTTTAGCGAATCCACGCCTTACGCACCCAATTCACCTTATTCTGCCAGTAAAGCCGCCAGCGACCACTTAGTCAGAGCTTATTTGCATACCTATGGCCTACAGGTCACTACGAGTAACTGTTCTAATAATTATGGTCCGTACCATTTCCCCGAGAAGCTTATACCCTTGGTATTGACAAACATATTGTATGACAAAGCAATCCCTGTTTACGGAGATGGGAAACAAATACGCGATTGGCTATATGTTGAAGATCATGCCCGAGGCATTGATCTTATTCTCAACGAAGGGAAGGTGGGAGAGTGCTACAATATCGGTGGTATCAATGAATGGGCCAATATCGATATTGTGAATTTGTTGTGTCGCATGCTGAATAAGGCCTTTGTCAGCGACACGTCATTGCAGACACGTTTTCCACAAGCGACGAAAGCGGCTGCGGGCGACGCCGAGGCGCTCATTTCCTTTGTCACAGACAGGCCTGGCCATGACAGACGATACGCCATCGATCCAACAAAAAGTCAGACGCAGCTAAACTACGCGCCTAAGGAATCGTTTGAGACAGGCATTGCCAAAACGGTGTCATGGTATTTAGACAACCCTGAATGGTGGACGCCGCTGCTTAAGTAAATCCGCATAAAAGGCGCGTGTAAGCCTTAACTTAGGTCTTTTTAAGGTGGATTCTTGTGACTGAGTATTGCTATACTTCCGGTCGCATGGATGCATGGGACTGAAGTGGACGTATTTTAGACAAAATTATTTGGTACCTCATCGAAAATAGCCATACTGGTACCCACAAAAATAAAAACAATATTTTCGGGGTTAGGCACGCCGGAAACACCGCAAGGAACGTAAAACTTTATGTTTGCACACTTGGAATTTATTCCACTACTTATCGCTTTTTTTGTTGCGGTAATTCTCCTTATTCTCATGACGCCGTTTGCGCACCAGCTTGGTTTGGTCGACCATCCTGACACGCCGCGCAAGCAGCATGCTGGTGTTATTCCTCTAACTGGCGGGTTATCAATCTTTGGTGCCGTGTTAATTGCAAGCATTATGACCGATGTATGGATAAAAAATGGCTCGTGGTTCTTTACCGCTTCCTTTTTCATCGTTTTGCTAGGAATGCTGGACGATAAGTTTGATTTGAGTCCCAAGGGACGGTTGATTTGTCAGTTTTGTGTTGCTGCAATCATGGCATTGGCCGCACAAAACTACATCACATCCGTCGGCAATATTTTTGGTACCGGTGATACCACATTTGGCATTATGGGGTACTTCTTCACGCTAATCTGCGTGGTTGGCGTAATTAACGCATTTAATATGATAGACGGCATCGACGGGCTGGCCGGAGGGATCAGTCTTATAGTGCTGCTTGCAGTTGTATTTTTACTGGTTGCCGGGGGTAAGGGACAGGCCATAATGGCACCTATGCTGATCGTTGCTGCACTCGTGCCCTTTTTAGCGTTTAACCTAAGCTGGAAAGGGTTTAAGGGTAATAAGATATATATGGGCGACAGCGGCAGTATGTTCGTTGGCCTTACCATTGTATGGTTGATGGTAGATTTTACGCAGGGCCAGGATGCAGCTATGCGTCCGATTACCGCTGTCTGGATAATTGGCTTACCACTAATGGACATGGCAGCCATCATGTACCGCAGAGCCAGAAAGAAGCAATCGGTTCTCAAGCCTGACCGTCAGCATCTTCATTTTATTTTTATGCGTGCTGGATTGTCGCCGCGTCGCGCACTGGCAATGATCCTGCTATTGGGCGTCATGTACGCTGCTGTGGGAATTCTTGGGGAACTTTATCAGGTTTCTGAGTACATAATGTTCTGGAGTTTTATGGTGCTGTTGGTGGTATACAGCGCCGTATTGCAAAACATATGGACCATTCTACGGTTTGTTAGGCAAAAAACACGTGCTTAAGTGTTAAGCGTTATCATCCGAAAAAATAAGACTATCAAAGTTTATGTTTAGACAAACAATAATGATTGGTTGTGCTTTGGCAGTATTTGGCTGCTCTTCAGTTGTACAACCGGTCGCACAAGTATCATTGGTCGAAGCGCAAGAAGAGCAAGTGATTGCTGCTGACGACGCAATTCAACGCATTCTCAATACTAATGACTATGGCAGCAGCCAGGTTTATGCCGGTGAGTCATTTGTTGTGTCGCCGCGGTTTTTTTCTGCAAGAGGGGCTTATTGTCGAACGATGAGCAACAGCGTCCAATCAAAGCTGTTTTGTCAGTCGCAAAATGGCAACTGGTTTGAGGTGCCGTCTGTAATGTCGGAGCTCAATGCAAACGAAACCAGTGAGACAGAGTAATGAAAATGAATAAGTGGTTAGTATTGGTTTCAGTGCTGGTCTTAGCGTTTCCTGTGTCTGCACAGGTTAGCTTGCAAACGGTCACCGGTGCACAACAGAATGTGAATACCACGCAAGGCGTGTTTGGTGCACCCAATGTCACAGGTGGTGCGCAAAGCCTCTCCCGAGAGCAACTAATGCAGGCTCAATTGGCAGCACAGTCTCAGCAAATGGACTTGTCGCAATATATTCAGTCTAACGGCAATAGCACAGGCAGAAATTTCAATGCGCAACAGCAAATTGCCATGGCCGCCAACAGGGCAGACGATGGCAAACCAAAGCCGTATGGGCATAACCTGTTTACCAGTGGTTTTGTTGCTGAACGCAGTGACGGCTTAAACAGTCAATACAGAGTGTCGCCGGGCGATAAAATCGCCATGCAAATGTGGGGCGCAGTAGTGCGCTCTCAAATCATCACGGTCGATAATCAGGGAAATATCTTTGTGCCTGATGTTGGGCCTATCAGGGTGAAGGATATTCCGGCAACGCACTTAAATGCTGTGGTCACTGAAAGCATCAAGCAAATTTATCCCAATAACGTTAATGTGTATATTAACCTGCTTACAGCAACGCCAGTGAGTGTGTATGTTTCAGGCCCGGTACAACGTCCCGGCCAATACGCAGGTTTGGCGTCTGATTCAGTCCTGTTTTTTCTTATCAGCGCAGGTGGTATAGACCCACAAAGGGGTAGTTATCGGAATGTGTCTATCATTCGTGATGGTGAAACCTTGATCACTTATGATATCTATGATTTTCTCAAGAATGGAAAGCTAGAGAGCTTTTCGTTTAAAGACAACGATGTGGTGCTAGTGGCTGAGCAGGGGCCCATGATCACGGTAGAGGGTTCAGCTCGCTACCCCTTCAGGTTTGAACTGAAACCAGAGAGCCGCTCAGGTAGTGATTTGATCGCTTATTCCAGACCATTAAATAAAACAACCCATGTCGCGGTTACCGGCAATCGACCACACGGCCCTATTTCTGTGTATGTGCCCTTTGAAGAGTTTGAAGCGTTTGAAGTAGAAGACGGCGACGTTGTGCTGTTTAACGACGATATTCGTCCAAAAGTCATTAGTGTGCAAATATCGGGCAGTTATGAAGGGCCCTCGTTTTATTCGTTGAAAAAGGGCACACGCTTGGTTGATATGCTGAGTTATGTGGCCATCGATCCCGACTCTGCTAATTTTGAAAACGTGTATATCAAACGCAAGAGCGTTGCACAGCAGCAAAAGCAGTTACTTGAGCAATCATTGCAACGCTTGGAGCGGAGCGTATTCACTGCACCAGCATCGAGTGACGGTGAGGCGTTAATTCGCTCACGGGAAGCTCAGCTTGTTGCACAATTCATTGAACGCGCCCGAAAGGTAAAGCCGTTGGGTAAGGTGATTGTTGCCGACAACAACAACGTGGCGAACATTCGTCTCGAGCAGGGCGATGAAATAGTTATTCCTGAGCGCACAGATGTTATTCAGGTATCAGGTGAAGTCATGATGCCGCAGGCGTTGGTCTACAACGAAAATGCAAATATAGAAGACTATATTGCCTGGGCGGCCGGATTTACCGAACGTGCTGAAGCGGAGCAGGTGCTGGTTATTCATGCCAACGGTTTAAGCCGTTTCGTCACACTCGACAGCAATAACTTCTGGCTTGACGGCGATGGTGAAGCCACATTGAAACCCGGCGATCAAATTTTGGTATTGCCTAAAGTCGACACTAAGCTGATGCAAAGTGTTAAAGATATCACGCAAATTTTGTATCAAATAGCGGTTACAGCTAACGCTGTTATTGACTAGTAAGACGGGTGCGTCTTGTCAACAGTAACGCAACATAAACGGAACCGACTGGAAATATGGCGAGATGTTATTTTCGCTTTGTTTACCAGAGAAATTCGCACTGGCTTTAACGATAAGTTTGGCTTGAGTTGGGCCATCGTTAATCCGGTTGTGTTTATTGTGGTGCTGTCGTTTATTCGGGGTATTCTCAATGGCCCCTACACGCATACCTTGCCAACATTTTTGTTTATGTCAGTGGGTATTCTGTTTATACAAAGTTTTCTTAAAACGCTGCAAACGTGTGCCACATCGGTGCGCAGAAACAAGGCGTTATATGCCTTTAGGCAGGTACAGCCCATCAGCGCGGTGATTGCCTCTGCATTATTTGAAATTCTAGCCAAAATATTTACAGCTAGTGCGATCGTGGCCATTATGTATTTCCTTGGCTTGGAGTTGCAGATGGACAATGGACTGCTCTTTATTGCGAGCTTTTTTCTGCTGTTTCTTTTGGCCGCTGCGTTGGGTTTGTTATTTGGCATCATTGAGCTGTTTGTGCGGGAAATTGGGAAAGTACGAGAAATGGCATCACGCCCACTGTTTTTCATCTCGGCCAGTTTCTTTTCCTTGCAGGATATTCCTCGGGAGTTCTGGCCCTATCTGAACTGGAACCCCATATTGCATGCTATTGAACTTACCCGCTATTCCCTTATGCCTAGTTATGGTCTTGAAGGGGTGAGTTTGGGTTATCTGGCTGGGTCAGTATTAGTGACGTTATTCGCCGCATTGGCTGTTTATTTTATTTCCTGGAAACAGGCGATTAGCCGATGATTCGATTAGACAAAGTCACCAAGTTTTATCCCAGTAACTTGGGCGATCAGTATATTTTTCGTGACCTCAGCTTTGATATTCCCGGCGGCCACAACATTGCCATTCTCGGTTCAAATGGTTCGGGTAAATCTACCCTGTTTCGATTAATTGCAGGTAGTGAATACCCTAGCAGTGGTAGGATCATTACTGATCTCACTTTGTCATGGCCCGTAGCCTTGGCAACCGGTATTCACCCTGAAATGACTGGGCGTGAAAATGCGCGCTTCATTGGCAGAGTCAATGGGGTGACAGACCTTGCCGCCTATGAAGAAAGAATAAAACTATTCTCTGGGTTGGGTATTCACTTTGATCTCTTTGTTCGCGACTACTCCAGTGGTATGCGCTCCAGATTGGCGTTTGCCTGTTCTATCAGTATTGATTTTGACGTTTACCTGATAGATGAGGTGACATCGGTGGGTGATGCCAATTTCAGAAAGCGGGCGAAAGATGCCTTGCAGCGGATCAGTGATCACTCAAATGTCATTATGGTGAGTCACCAAATGAGTGAATTAAGAAAATTCTGTGACAGCGCCATTGTACTCGACAAAGGCGAGCTAACTTTTTATAACGATCTCGAAGAAGGGATCGAACGATATCAGGCTCTATGACTATGGAACAAACACCTAACACCGATGCACCACAGAGCAATCAGTTTGCAGTGATATTCAAGCGACCGCTAGTGAGCTTTGTATTGGTACCGCTACTGGTTTTTGCGTTTTACCAGGCATTTATGGCCTCTGACAGGTTTGTCAGCCACGCAAAAATTATTGTAAAAGAACAGGACTCTGCCGCGACGCTAGATTCATCATTGGCCTTATTGTCAGGTTTTGGTGTGAGTACCGGAAGCTCTGATACCGACTTGGTGCGCTCGTATATTTATTCCAATGACATGCTGGTGCATTTAGATGAGAAGCTGGATATTGTTGCCCATTATGCCAGTAGCGATTACGACATTTTCAGTCGCCTTGACAGTGAACCCAGTCGTGAAGACCTGCTAAGCTACTACGAAGACTATGTTAGCGTGGTCATTGACGACAAATCCCAGGTTATTGAGGTGTCTGTACAAGCATTTGAACCGGAATTTGCGCAGTTAATGACACAAACCATTGTTGAAAGGGCGGAGTGGTTTATCAATGAAATCAGCCGTGATTTAGCCAAAAAACAACTGGAGTTTGTGCAACGAGAACACCAGGTCGTTGACGACAGACTCAGCGATATCAAAGCAAAGCTGTTAGCGTTTCAAAGCCGTCATAACCTGCTCGACCCGCAAGTTGAAGGCATGGCTTTTCAACAAATCGCCTACACACTGGAAGCTGAAATTGCGGCGAAGCGCACACAGCTCAGATTGTTGCGAAGCAGTATGAGCGATACCGCACCGATGGTTATTCAGGCAAAAAGCGAGCTGGAGAGCTTAGAAGACCAATTGCAAAGCGAGCGAGCCAGGTTAACGCAGCAGGGCGGCTCAACAGCGGCCTTACCTGACGATGAGAAAAACCTGGGCATTGGAGAGCTATTGGCGAAATTTGGCGAGTATAAAATTGACCTTGAACTTGCATTACAGGCCTATGCGTCATCTCAAGTCTCTCTTGAAAAGTCTCGCATTGAGGCATACCGCCAAATAAAGTATCTGGTGACGGTGGAATCGCCCACCTTACCGGAAGAAGCTGAGCACCCCGAGCGCATTTACAATATTTCGTTATTCTTTGTTGTAAACCTGCTGCTATTTGGTGTGGCGCGCATTCTTATCGCGACAGTCAAAGAATTACGACGATAGGCGGTGTCTGAGCCTTTATGATGCGCAGTCTGTTACGTTTATTATTGTTGTTATTCCGCAAGGTTTTACACAGTCTGCCAAATAGCTGGCGTGTCGCTTTGCGCCATCAACACGGCTTGATGACGCTTTATGCCAATGCGCTGCACTCATCCAGGCTATTTTATGGCATGCTGTCGGACAAGCAATTACAAGCGCGCTATGACAAACTGATCCCGACCCAAACTGTAAAGCTAACGCACTTGGATGCGAGTCTTTCGCAAGAGTTAACAGCCAATGTATTATTGGTGGCGAACCTTGAACAAGAGGTGGAAGAGAGCCTTAGGCAACTTAGCCAGGTCGACAGGGTTAATAAGATCTTCATTATTTCAAACGGCGACATCAGTGTGCCTCAACATGGCAACATGGCCGTCCAGGCTGTAGCATCAATAAAAGACTTTTCGGCTGATAATAAGCCTCTTATTGTTATTCGAAGCGGCGAATGCCTTCATAAACACGCTGTAGCGGGCTTTCTGTCTTATGCACGACCGCAAGATGCGAAAGCCGACATTGTCACATGTGACACAGATAGGCTCGACGAAGCAGGTAAACGCAGCCAACCAGAATGCTATCCGCAGTGGAACCCCGATTTACAGCTCTCAACGGGGTATATTAGAACGGGCATGTGCGTATTTGGTGAGGCACTGCAACTGTGCTTGATTGAATCTCTGTTGTCCTCCCAGCAAGTTTTGAGCATTGCCAGTTGGCTGGTAGAACAGTATTTCGACGGTGCGATGAATGTTGCACATTGCCCTGTCACTCTCGTGCACAAAGCGACGGAAACTGAGGGTAACTGGTTTGCCTGTTTGTCAAAAGCCGCAAGCCAGCATGCATGGCCTATACAAGTATTACCGAGTAAGTTTAATCACAATGCAGTAATACAATGGCATCATGACGCACAGCCATTGGTGTCAATAATCATCCCAACACGTAATGGCAAAGACCTGGTTAAAACGTGTATTGAGTCGATACTCACTAAAACGACCTATCCACATTACGAAATACTCTTAATCGATAATCAGTCTGATGATCAAGAAGCTGTCGCCTACTTTGCGCATCTCAATACAACACAGGAGCGCGTACGGCTTATACCTTACCCAAAACCTTTCAATTACTCCGCTATCAACAATTTTGCAGTGTCGCACGCCAAAGGCCAGTTGTTTGCCTTTGTGAATAATGATATTGAGGTTATCTCGCCAGACTGGTTATCTCATATGGTGAGTCATGCGCTAAGACACGATATTGGTTGTGTTGGCGCTAAGCTGTTTTACCCGAATAAACGGGTGCAACATGCTGGCGTTGTTATGGGCTATGGGGGCGGAGCAGGGCATGCGCACAAGTTTTTCCCTGACTATCACCCTGGGTACTTAAACCGATTGGCTTGCACCAATGCGTTTAGTGCCGTCACCGCGGCCTGTTTGCTGTTGCGTAAAGCGACATTTGAGCAAGTGGGTGGGTTTAATGAATCGGACCTTGCTGTGGCCTTTAACGATGTTGATTTGTGTTTGAAAGTGGCAAAGTTGGGGCTACGTAATTTGTACTGCGCTGAAGCAGAGCTGTTTCATTATGAATCCATTTCCCGAGGCAGCGAAAATACTCCAGAGAAACGGGCACGCTTTGAAAAAGAGTTAACGTATTTGCAGACGACCTGGCAGCACTATATCGATGCAGACCCTGCCTATAACCCTAATCTCACCCTTCGCAGAGAAAATTTTGCACTAAAGGAATAGTCTTTTAGACCACCACCTTCATTTTGTAACAAGTATTATTTAGCATTACCGCGTTCTAGTTTGCTATACTTGCGCCAATAAAAATATGCTGTGACCTATTAACAACGAAAAACAACGCGGTCGGCAGCACAAGGTGTAAATGTTAATTGAGTAATTCGTATACAATCAGTGGCGCTAGTGAGTCGTCAGGCCAGCCTGAGTCTGTTGTGGCCATGGCCGTCTATGCCGGTGACCGATTAGATTGGGTGACCAGTGCAGTAGAAAGCATCTTGGCGCAAAGTTATCGCGACTTTTTGTTTGTTATTGTTGTTGATGGTGTTGTGGATGACGCAATACACGCCTTTATCGAGCAGACTCAAAACGAAAACGCCAATGTTGTTTTGTTTAAAGGTACGCAGAATGTGGGCTTGAGTCAGTGCATGAACTACGTTATCGAGCATGTACTCAAGCAATGGCCAGATATCCAATTTTTCTTCAGAATGGATGCAGACGACATTTCTGTGGCGAATCGCTTAGCCAATCAGGTCGCATTTTTTAAGCAACATAACGACGTCGATGTATTGGGTAGCTCGCTGGTTGAAATTAACGAGCATGGAAAAATTGTGGGGCAACGATTATTGCCACTGCATCACGAGCAGATTCTAAAAGTGTTGCCCCGTCGCTGCGCGCTCAATCACCCAACAGTAGGTGTTCGCATGTCTGTTTTTGCGCAAGGGCACAGGTACCGAAGTGAACTGATGAATACGCAAGACTATTTTTTGTGGATAGAATTGTGTGCTAAAGGCTTTAAGTTTGCTAATTTGGCCGATACGTTATTGGAGTTTAGGCGGGTAAATGACTTTTATAAGCGTCGTGGGTTAAACAAATCGCTCAACGAGTTTAAAGCCCGGTTTTTTGCTATGAAGGCGTTGAATAGCCTAACATTACTCAATGTGACATATGCCTTCGCGGTTATTTTATTGCGTGTGATGCCTGCAAGGTTAATAAAATTAGCCTATAAGATTGACCGTTTCTTTTTAAATAGATGAGTTGTGATGTGATTGGTGCCGCTGTCGTTTTATACAAACCGGATATGACGCAAACACTGCGTCTACTTCGCGCTGTGAGCGAGCAGGTTGACGTGGTAACCATTATTGACAACTCACCGCACGTTACACCCATCGAGCTTGATACGGATAATATCCATTATCACCACTTTGCCAATAATATTGGTATAGCCGCCGCGCACAATATCGGCTTGCGCGACCTGATTGCTGCTGGCTGTGAATTTGCGATGTTGCTCGATCAGGACAGTGAAATAAACGAAGAGTTTGCGTTTCGGTTGTCATCTTTACTGGTTGCCTCTCGAAAGCAAAACCGCCCGTTGATTGCGGTTGGCCCACGCATTATCTGCTCATTCTCGGAAAAAACCGTTAAACCCAGAGTACAGCGTGAGGTGGCACGTTATGATGAACTGGTGTGTGTGACACAAATTATTTCGTCGGGCATGATGATTGACCTGTCTAAGGTCGAGCAGATTGGCCTTAAAGACGAATCCCTATTTATCGATGGCGTTGATCACGAATGGTGCTGGCGCGCCCGCGAGCAAGACCTCATGGTAGCCATTGCTGAAAAAGTGGAAATGGTGCACAAACTCGGTGATGCCAGAAGTAAATTCGCCGGGGTAACCTATAAAGTCGGCTCGCCAATCAGGCTGTATTATCAATTTCGCAATATCTTTTTATTACTCAGACGTGGGTATGTGCCAAACTACTGGAAGCTGCGTAATCTTTGTGTGTTGCCCATTCGTTTTTTTGCCAATAGCTTTCTTCAGGATAGGCGGCTTGAACGCATGAAGTTTATGCTGTGTGGCATTTGGGACGGTATATGGGGTGCCACAGGGGCCTATAATGATAATTGGAAGTCTCGTTAAATGTTCGATTAACTAAAAAAGGCCGCTATTAGCGGCCTTTTTCATGTATACATGCTCATTATTTCTGAGCTGTGGTGTCGTCGGGTTTATCAATGCTAAAACCGTCAAACGTACTGAGTTTGGCATATTCGGCCATTTTAAACAGTTGAGTGACTTCGTTTACAAAATCCTCTTCTGTATATTGATACGTTTTTTGAATGTACAGCCAGTAGTTGTCGCCACTCACATCACTCTCAAGAGCTACCGGCCAAAAGCCTAACGAATGTGCATATTGTGCAAAATCTTCCAAAGACGACATCATTTTAGCAGTGAAGCGAAATTCCCATTTATAATCTTTGGATAAATCTAGTCCTTTTTCACGGATCTCGGTAAATTGCTGTTTAAGCTGTTCTTCATCCATATGCCCAGCTAACATTAGTTCAGTGGATGCTTGTTGCTCCACTTGAATGTCAGTTTCGGTAACTGATTTGACTTTATCTTCTGCTGCATAAGCATTAATCGACAAACCTAAAAATAATATAGCCATTATGCGCATGCGTTGTTTCTCCGTATTGAACATAGTTAATCGTTATTTTCTGTGGTGGGATGCAAAGTTAATTGCTCTTTAAAGGCCTTGGTTACTGCCTCTGCATCACTATTATTCTCAATCACATAGGGAGCAATGAGCACCATAAGTTCAGTCCTGTCCGTACTTTTCCCGGTTGTTGTAAATAAATGACCCAGAAAGGGAATGTCACCAAAAAATGGTACTTTTTTCTCATCAGTGGTTTCGTTGGTCTGAATCATGCCTCCAACCAATACAGAACCACCGTCTTTAATACTCAATGTGGTAGACACACTGCGTGTGAAGATCGAGGGTGTAGTGGTCGGTGATGAGGGGTCAGCGGTTGAAGCACTCAACTCCTGAGATATTTTCAGGTCCACTTCACCGCCTGCGTAAACAACTGGGGTAACAGACAAAGAATTACCTGTCTTTCTATATTGTACCTGCTGTGTAACAGCCCCACCTTCCTGACTGGTTTGCGACTGCGTAAGGATAGGAATTTCATTTCCCACATTAATACTGGCTTCTTCCCCGCTTTTCACCACAATACGAGGGGTCTGTAGGATACTGACTTGTTTGTCGGTGGCTAACAAATTTAATACTGCCCGGGTATAACCGGATGAACTCAGTGGGAAATAGCTCAGTCCATTGCTGCCAATAGAAATTGAGTTGGCCGTGTTATCACCGAGCAGGCTCGAATTAGCATTGTTGAGTGCCCACTCAATACCAAAAGAGAAACTATCATTCAGTGTCACCTCTGCCACTATTACTTCAATCATGACTTGTAGTGGGCGCTTATCCAGGCGTTCGATAGCAGGCAACATGGTCACCCACTCAGTATTCGACCCGTAAAACAAAATAGCATTACGTCCTAAATCTACCACTAAATCGCCTTTTCTTTGCTGGCTTGATGAACCATTTGAGTTAGACGATTGCTGGTTGTTATTACCTTGAGATGTACCACTTAGCGATGATTGTGAAAGCAGACTATTAATTGCATCAGCTACATCTTGGGCAGAAGTGTTTTTTACCTCATAATAAAAAACGCTCTCCCCTTTTGTTTGCTTTAGGGGTTGATCCAGTTCGAGCGCCCATTCTTTTACGTAATCGAGCACCTCATTGTCGTTGGCAAATACAATAATGCTGTTGGTTTCTTCAATAGTGAACAAACTCACCGCACCGGGGCGACCTTGTGAGGCAAAATAACCTTGGGCTTGTAGCATCTCAGTCATTCGATTAGACAACACGTCTGCCCCTAAATAGCGTGGTTCAATACGTATGCTGTTGCGTCCGCGCATGAGTGGCTGGTCTACTAGTTTTACGACTTCAACAGCTTGTTTGACTACATCCAGTGAGCCGCGTAGCCATACCGCGTTGCGCTCAGGGTCTGAGCTGAACTTAGCATTTTGCCCTTCAAAGGCCTGAGCTAACCAGCCTACCGCTCGTTGTGACTGCACCACGTTTAAATCCATCAGATAAAATACCGGTCTGTGGGTTGTAGGCACAGAAGGAAGTGCCTCACCGCTTACCAGTATAGGAGGCTCTGTGCTTCTTCCTGATGGAGAAAACTCGACCCTGACTAGGCCTTCATCGTTGCGGAGTGCCACCCCATAAGCCTGCAGTACAGTTTGTATGGTGCGATAGAGATCTTTGGGCTTAAGTGGATCTTCAATACTGAGTGTGACTAAGTCTGTTTTATCTTCTAAACGTGGGTCAAGGTGATAAGATAGGCCTAACTGATTACTCAACACTTCATGCACAAACTGCGGTAACGGCAGGCTGGCTACATTCATGCTTATAGCTTCGCCTTCCATCGCCATCACATTGTCGAAACTAAGCGCGGTGGAAGGTTGCTTACCCACTGGAGGCTGAGGCACTCCCTGACTTATTCTTGGGCCATTTAAGTTATTGGTAGAGTTTGCGTTCACTTGACTGCTGTTCGCAGACGTAGCGTTGGGTTTATTTACCTCTAATGTTTGCGGTGTTAGATCGTAGTCACGTACCACAGAACAAGATGTTAGCGATAACACCGCAATTGTTAACAATGACTGTTTAACCCATGTAGCTTTCATATTCTTACATTGCATAATAATTTTCTGTTCGTCCGCTGTCGTTAGTCACTTATTGCTGTTCAAAAAAGCGCTTAACACTGCTTGTTCCGTTTTTAGTAAATTCAACTTGGCTTTTATTTATTTTTACCAGTACAGCACCATCGGGAAGGGTGTCCCCCTCCAGAAAGCGTTGATATCTGTCTTGCGTGTTTGATTTGGCGGCTATATCCACATCAATAATCGCCACCTTACGCCCGTTGTCTTCGATAATGCCTTTTAATGCCCATGGGGTGCTAGCCGTTGCTTCAACATCCTTTTTGGGAGTCAAACCCCACAAAGCATTCATGTCAATCTGCTTCATGGTGTTTCCTGAAGCCTGTTTATAGCCAAACGAAGCTGACTGCCAAGTACCGTCGCGGCTTTCTAACGCTATGGCATCCGTAGAGGGTGTTTGTGTTACCCAAGCTGCGGTAGCTGAAACTAGGCCAACTGCGGCAACAAGCACCATCCATTGCATGCTAAATAATGCTCTAAAAGACATGATCAGGAAGACCTCTCAACCTGAAAGTAGGCGGCAATCACCAGCTTGTGTACTGGACGGGTGCGCTGGGCAATTTCCATACTCTCAATAATAATTTTCTTTTCGTTAGACTCAATTTTTTCCAGCAGCGCCATGCTGTTTTTGGCCTCAAAGGTAATATCGATCTGCCCAGCAATTCTGTAAATACTATCTTGTCCTTCAATCATAAAAGGTTCTTCAAGCCGAACTTGGGCATTGCTGAACCCGCTTTGCGTGGTCCACTCGTTTAACGTTTGTAGCAAGGTCGCCTTTGCAATACCTGCTGATTCAGCCTGCCAAAAATAACGTTCAATTTGGGTACTGGTTTCTTTCGCTTTTTCAGCGCGTTCAAACCAGGCTGACTCATTGGCAGTACGCAGCACTCTGGCCTCACGCTCAAGGGATTTTGTTATCTCATTGTCTAAAGAAAGCTTATAGTCGTGCAGTACCAAAGCTGGGTAAACCAGCACTATAAATAGCATAATCCAAAGACTTACGCGCAAGCGAACATTGGACGCTATTTGCTGTTTAGCTTCAAGCCATTGCTCGGTGAACTGTTCCTTGAGTGCGTCCATTTACCCAGCCCTCTGTATGTTCAAAGTAAACTTGTTTTGCGCATTGTTTCGCAATGAAGACACTGAAACACTTTGTATCCAGTCCAGCTTTTCAAACTCTTTCACCACATCAAGGGTATTAACCTTGCCCTCTGAAATTATTTCTAAACTGCCGCCTGAAAAGTCCCAGCCTTTCAAGATAAGGGTATGCCGGGTAAGTACTTTTGCCGCGTCGGCCATCATGGCACCTTGCGACGGATAGTCAATCAATTCGATTAAAGAGGCGGCTTTATTGTTCAAGGTTTCAGCTTGCGAACGGGCCGTTAAAATGCTTTCCACGTCCTGGGCTGCAGCCTCACTTCTGTCTTTTACCTGTTGCAGTGAGATGGAGGTAAGTACTGTACTGGTGATAACCCACAAATAAGCGGCACTTAGACAGCACAACATGAACAGCAGCAAGCTATGCTCCCAAGGGAGTTTTTGTACGATTGACCAGTTTTTGCTTTTTGCCCCCCACGGTATGCTTAGACGCTCAGTGGTGTTGCTGTCAGTGGCATGCAGACAAAGCTGCTGTAGCCTGTCCCAGTCAAGCTTGTTGGCAGTAGGTTGTTCGATTGATCGTAAAAACAAGGTAAAGCGGGCATCCGCCGGTTTGTTGGCAAACCATTTTTCCGCTACCAGATTGCCGTTATTCCATAGCTGAAAGGTAAAGCCGCCATCTACGGATGCCTGCCAGCAAGCCACTGTCTCGCTTTGTTTGGGATAATAGACAGATTCAGGTAGTGTCGATATAGCCTGCACGCCCACTTCTTCAATGTGCTGGTCGACTTTGTCCTGATCCCAGGCCCATACCCCAACTATATTGTCAAACCACACTGCATGGAAGCCAGTTTTGGCAAAAGGTGCCCAGCGTTTTACCAAAAGTGCAAGGGCGTCTTCCTTATTTTTACTCGGCAGTGCTGAAGTGGGGAAAATTCGATAGATGCACTGGCTCCTGCCCACTATCCATTGAGCACGGGTGGTTAACTTTTCCGGGAACATTATGTCCCCTGCTGCCTGAATATAGTGGCTAGCGGAAAAGGTCTGTTTGAGGTTGGCGGGGTTCAACAATGGCTTCTGATTCCGATATTGGCACAACTATATCTCTACTGATTATCCATGGAGAGTCACCAGCATTCGTAACGGACAGGAAGTGTACATCAATTTCCCGTTTAAGTCTTGCATCTGGGTACCAAAATGACAGGCGTAAATCACGGCTTGGGGTAAGCCTAATCGTGTCGAAATAAGGGTATAGGTTTAACCCTGTTCGTTGCACTATTTCGTTGATATTTAAATAGCTTTTTTCTTTTCTCTCTTCTATGAGTAACTGGGCATCTTGCTCAGATAACCCAAATGCTATTTGCGCCACTAGGGCGGGTACCGCATTAACATTATAATGCGTTGATTGAAGCGCGGCTGTCACGGACAGTAAGTCATCATTTTTCCACAAAGGCTCTACCCCTTGCCAATCCAGTACACGAACGAGCTCCTGACGGGAGAGCAGGCCCGCATTAGCAGGTGGTGCCAGGCCGCCCTGGGTATATTGGAATGCCTCGGCCCCATTGGGACGTAAGCCATCATCAATATCTAGGTAGTCAAGGAGAATTGTGCTAAGCCTGCTGCGCAGGGCTGGCTCTACATCTAGATGGGCTAATAACGATTCACTGTGCACCGGCGAACGTGAATTTAAAGGAATCAACCCACTCAAATCCTGAATGGAAAATCGTGTATCAGCGACTCCCGAGTAGACGGTACTATCAACCTTAAGCTCATTGCCTGAAACGGTAACTTGTTTGGCGCCCAGGTCGTCCACGGGAACATTGGCGAAAAACTCTTCTAGTGAAATCGATACCTCACCGCCGCCAGTGGATGTTGGGGCTGGGGTAGTGATACCGCCTGGCGTGGCGCTTTGTGTGGCGGTAATATATAAAAGAATCGCTTTTGTCGAAGCATTGTGTAGCGCCATTTGTGTTTTTTGATTTTGACTCACCGCCGTATTCAGGCTGTTTTCAACCCAGAGGGCAAATGCGCCGACCATAAGGACCAATATTGCCATCACCCAAATGGCGGCAACTAGAATAAAGCCTTGTTGAGATTGCGGAGACGTTTTCATAGTGAGTCATCTACAGTGGGTAAAGCATTACTGCTAATAGAGACATACCAGAATAAGGGAGTGTCTTTACTGGCATCCATTAACACCACACCACTGGGTAAGGCTTGTTTGGGGGCTGTTTGGTTAAAAAACGCTTCAAACGGTAAGCCGTTGTCGCTTAGGTCAGCGGGCCAACGATCACTGAGCTGGCCCTTATCATCCAGGTAACGAAAAACGGGCTCTTCTTCCATCCATGTCATTATGGGCACAGCGGGCTGTTCGTCCTCGGCGTACAACAGTTGAGTGCGGCCGCCTTCGGCTTCTAGGCGCCATTCAATGTTTGAGGGTAAGCCCGTTTGGGCAAACAGAGGCTGTAACGTGAGGCCACTAAATGACTGTTCGTCGCCCGTAAAACTGGCATTGTCATTGGGACGACCTCTGTGTAGCGCGCGAACTGTTAACCTAAACCATTGTTCTCTTAGTTCAGTGTCTTTTACCTGCACCAATTGGGTGCGAATACGTTCTTGTAGTCCCATCACAAAACTAAAGCCCTGCATCATTAGTGTGGTGATCAGGCTGACTAAAATCAGCACTACCATCATTTCTAACAGGGTAAAGCCGCGTGCTTTAGGGAATGTTCTACCTTTCACAGTATTCATGGCTATAACGGTGACTCCAATAAACCCCGATACCCGACCTGCACCACTTCAAATTGGGCTGCTTTCCCCGTGACATCTGTTAGGGTAACTGAAACGCGGTATAGGCCAAGCTCAAAAGCCGTATTGCCGCCCGTCATACTTTTTCCACGTTTGATGGGTTCAATGAGCGCTGCATCCCATTGTAAGGTAACGCCACCCAGTTCTTGTATGCCGGAAGGTCTGGCCATTACGTTGATATCTTCAATAAATTCAGTCACATTGCGCTGTGTGACATTGCGCAGCGCGTTCTCTTCGATTTTTGAAACAGACAACAGCAAATTACTGATCCAGGAGAAGGTGGTCATACTTAGCATAGTCACAAGAAGCAAGGCCACAATCGCTTCGAGCAGCGAGAACCCTTTTTCAAGTTTTATGGTGCGACCTTGCATTGGCATTTATTGCACCTCAGGGCGGCACATGGGGGCCTCAAGCGTGACTCTAAGCTCACGATCACCGCGTGTAAAAACAGCTTCACCGCCACTACAAAACCCCAGCGGATTATAGATAATCTCTGACGATGCGCGGGTATTTAATTCCCACCCATTTGGAAGTTGCAATAGCGAGGCAGAATCAGAATTTATATTATCTGCGCCAATATCTAATAATGAAAACGCTCGGCCCTGTTGATACACTGCAAAAGGCAGACTCTCCAGCTGATAAAGAATATCGTCCCGCTCTAGCGAAAAATTAACCGAGTCATACATTTGTAGTAGTCTTGGGGTGGTCAACCCCATCAACAGCCCCATAATGGCTAGCACCACCAGTAGCTCTATAAGGGTGTAGCCGCGGTGAGTTCTCACAAACAACACTTACCTTTCTGCAATATCACCGATGTCCGCATCATAGTCTTCACCGCCTAACTGACCGTCAGCCCCAAAAGAATACAATTCAAAAGGACGATTTTTGGTTTTTTGTGTCGAGTACTGATAAGGCCTGTCCCATGGATCGAGCGGCAGATCGCCGTCCAGATAAGGCCCATCCCAGTTGGGGTTAGCAGGCGAACTGTTGTTGACCAGTAGCGACAGCCCCTCTTCGGTGGTAGGGAAGCGGTTTATATCCAAACGCATGGTTTGCAGTGCACCCCGCAGCATAGTGATTTGTGCTTCTGCAGTTTGCACTTTGGCTTTGTCTGCTTGTTTGAACACACGAGGGCCGACTAAGCCCATTAATAGGCCAATAATCACCAAAACCACAATCATTTCGAGTAGCGTAAAGCCCCGAGACTTTGTATTTCTCATTCTATCCTCAATCGTTAAATAGCAATATCGTTCGCGCTCGTGATCGCTAAAATAATACCCATTATTATGACACCTATCACTACACCAATCACCAAAATCGCAATCGGCTCGATAAGCGACAGCAAGGTTTGCATGCGTTTTTTACTGGCTTGATCATACAGCCGAGACACAGACGCTAACGTGGTAGATAAGTCACCTGACTTTTCACCCACTTTAACCAAGTTGACCGTAGTAGACGACACCACCTCTTCCCTATGCAATGCCGTAGATAACGCCATCCCCGATTTTACGCCAGATTTAACTTGTGCTAGTCGGGCTTTACGCCATGGGATGCGGCTAGATTTAGCTGCCAAGGTGAGGGCGTCTAACATAGGCACTTTGCTGCCTAGTAAAATGCTCAGCATTTTTGACCATACTGCCATGTCGCTTTCGTTTAACCAACCGCCAATAATCGGCATTTTACTTGTAAAATTCAGCAGTGGCACTTTGAAGCGTTCTTGGGTTAACGTCATAAACGTTAACGCCACCAGGGCTGCAAAACCCACCAATACACCTAATTTGTTGTCGTTTACCCACACCCCTGAAGTAATGACAAACCATGCCAAAGCAGGCATGTCTTCAGCATTGTTCAGCAGTGATGCAAATTTGGGCACAACAAATAAAAACATTATGCCTACAGCGACTACACCTGACAGAACCAAGATAGACGGGTAAATTAGGGCACTGCGGGTATCAGATTGCACCTTTAAATCGTATTCCATCTGCTCTACGCCTTGCTCGATGGCATCGGCCAGACTACCGGTCATCTCGCCAGATTCAATCAGATAATACATATAATCAGGCACAGTTAGGTCGGTGTTTTTTACCGCAGCTGAAAAGGCGACCCCCGCTTTTAATTGTTTCAATAAGCTTTGAAATATCGCTAAGATTGCGTCTGAGTGGCTAGATTCACACTGGGCTTCCACGGCTTCTTTGAGGGTAACGCCGGCGCGCAACATGGTGGCAATTTCATAAAAAACTAAAATCACATCGTTTTTTTTAATTTTTGCTTTAGTGCGCGTTTTCGCTTTGCTTTGTGTCGCCACAACGGGATTAAGCGTAGTAATTTGAAAGCTTCGCTGTTCAAGCTGACGCGCAGCTGCACGAAAGCTTTCGGCATCTATAATACCTGTGACTTTTTCGCCCGACTTATCCACGCCTTCATAAGCGAACTGGCTCATAAATCACTCGCCTCGCTGGTGCGGCATACGCGAAACACCTCTTCAACACTGGTTTGGCCCATATACGCTTTTAACATACCGTCTTCATAAAGGTTTCTGTAACCTTGCTGTTTTGCCAAAGTGTACATCTCATTAACGGGCCTTTGCGCTAAAATTAGCGCACGCATTCGGTCACTTATCTCAATAAGCTCATAAATGCCCACGCGACCTTTGTAGCCTGTGCCTTGACAATGGTCACATCCCACAGCTGTCTTCCAATTGGCCGATTGGTCAATGCCACTGGTTTTGGCTATGTCCGCAATTATCGATGCATCCTGCGGAACGGTATGAGTAGGCTGGCTGCAATGGGAACACAGTTTACGTAACAAGCGCTGCGCCTGAGTGGCTATAACTGGTGTGGCGGCCATAAAGGGTTCCACGCCCATATCCACCAAACGACTAAAGGCACTTAACGAATCATTGGTATGTAGCGTTGACAGTACTAAGTGACCGGTAATGGCGGCTTGCATGGCAATTTCTGCGGTTTCCAGGTCACGAATTTCACCAATCATGATCACATCGGGGTCTTGGCGCAAAATGGTTCTGAGGCACGCGGCAAAGGTTAAGCCTATATCCTCATTGGTCTGTGTTTGCGTAATGCCTTCCAGTTTAAATTCAACCGGGTTTTCAACCGTAATGATCTTTTTGTTATTCTCGTTCGACTCATCCAGCGCGGTATAAAGTGTAGTAGATTTACCCGAACCTGTCGGACCGGTCACCAAAATAATGCCATGAGGTTGTCGCACTAACTTGGCCATGGCTGCCATCTGATCCGGCAACATGCCCAAATTGTGCATGCTAAGGCGTTTCTTATCTTTAGGTAGTAAACGCAACACCATAGACTCGCCATGCACACCGGGTAGGGCAGACACACGAATATCTATCTCTACCCCCCCTGCGCGCGTTGAAATACTGCCATCTTGCGGCAGACGTCGCTCGGCAATGTCCATGCCTGAAATTAGCTTTATACGAGAGACCAAAGCATCAAACTTATCTTTTCCCAAGGTTAGCTTAGTGGTTAATACGCCGTCACTTCTAAAGCGCACCCGAAAGCTATTTTCTTCTGGCTCGAAATGAATATCGGAAGCGTTAGCATCCACGGCTTGAGCAAATAAATTGTTGACCAACTCTATGGTAGGCGCCTCTTCTGCCAATTCTTTTAAATAATGCTCGTTTTCACTGTTTTGACTAGCGAAGGTATTTTTTAATTTATCAACCGCTCTGCATAATGCATCGTAATCTTGAGACAACACAAAACAAGGCACTACTTCTAATGACGGGCATAGCACTTCAAGTGCAGAGAGTAAGGGGTCACTTAACGGATCCCTTGCTGCGCAAAAAAGCTGTTGTTCAAGGCCTTGTTCAGACCACAATATTGCGTGTTGGTCTAGCATCCATTCCACATCGATAGTGTGTGCCCGACAGGTTTCCAACACTTGCTGCGGGTCGGGGATTTTTACATCGTCACCCAGAAGACCAAGCGATAACTGCTTAGACAGTGCTTTGATCACCACTTCTTCCGAAGAAGCACCGATACGAACCAAAATAGCACCTAATTTGCCACCAATTTCCGTTTGAATATTGAGTGCTTTGGCTAAATCCGTCTCAGTCAGTGCACCCGCTTCTACTAAGAGGGTACCTAGGGGCTGTGTCATATTATTATCTCTTGGTGATGATGCTGTGCGTAATCAGTTTAACGAAGCGGATAGTAATGCAAATAAGCAGGGAACTCAAAGCAGTGAGTAGGAAACAATCGCTCTTAACAATTGGTCATGGTTAAAACCTATGTTCTGCCTCGCTCAATAGTAAAAGACTTTACCAACTACCTGTCTAAAAAGTGGTCGATTAGAATTTGGGGCGCAGTTGTATCGTTATAAGCATCGATAATTAGTTATGGCAACAAATAAAAATGTAGATGAAGAATGAAATTTTTATGACATGAAATAGCTCGGCCTATGGATAGCTATCTACAATTGTATTTTAGCCTAGTTAAATCCATTCTTGGGCTTTAGTTCCTGAAATAACAGCAGTGCAAGCATGAGAAGCAAATGCCTTAAGTGAAAGAGTTGGGGTCTAGAAAAAATAAAATACTGCGGCCTATCTATATGTTTTTTATTGTCTTTTTTTGTCTTTGCTGCTGCTTTGCAGCGAGTGGGGTTGAGTAAGCCTAGGAGCTTTAAAAGTATCAGATGGATATATTAGGGCTGTGTGATACTATTGAAATAGGTTTTAGCTCAGACTTGTTTTTGTTTAAAAAAAAGCCTATTTTCTTGATCAGGGTTAACTATTTACCTGATTAACTTAATTTAATTGAGGTTCAGCCCCTATCTAAGGGTTGACTTCTGAAATGTTACTAATAGAATCAATTTTCGTGAAAGGCGCATCAATTAATCGGGTGCCCTATCTCAATTGATGCGTTTAGTAACATGTTTAGGCATTTTGGAACAGTGCGCTAACTGAACTACAATGATCTAAACGGCTATAGCTTTATAACTATATTTAAGGATTTTCATAATGAAATTATTTAACAAGACCGCACTCGCAGTAGCTTTGGCTTCAGCAACAGCTGTTCCTGCAGTTGCTGGCGATCTCGGCTTTAGCGGCGGTGACCAAACAGTCGTTCTTGCAGATGTTATCTTTGGTAACGGTAATCCGGGTACTGGTTCTGAAGAAACACTTATCACTGCGCCTCAGGTTACTTTCGACCTAACTGAAGGTGCAACGGTTGCGGGTGACGTTGAAGACGGAACAGCAGGTGTTGCGACTGTTAAGTTTACACTTGGCGGTGGTGCAGTTTTCGGTGAAGATTTGTCAACTACTACCCTTGTTGACAACGCAAACGGTGGTTCCGGTGCTCCAAATAGTGGTGCATTCTCGTTGACCTCTGGTGCAAACGTTGATACTGCGCTTACTTATGAAGTGGTTCAAGGTGGTGCGATTGGTGATAACACTATTACATTCGAAATTACTTTCGGAGCTGATGGTGGTGGTAACGGTGAGACTCTTGAAGGTGTTACTTTTGTCGGTTACGCAGTTAAGAATCTAACCTCTGCTCTCAATCCTAGCAGCGGTAGCAAGCGCGTTCAGTTGGGTGTTGAGTACGTAGAAGCGCCAAACGATTTCGCAGGTGACAGTGTTGCTACTACTGCAACAGACACTCCATTGACTATCTTTGGTTCAATGAAGCCGTTCACTTTGACCGCTACTCCAAATGATTTCACTGCGACAACACGCATTAACGTTGGTAACGGTGAGAAGACATTCACCGATGCGAACAGCACTAACACTACTTTTGAAGATGGTCGTTCTGACTTTGATTCAGCTGGTGATGTAAGTGTAATTAGCTTGGGTACCCTTCAGCTTGGCTTGAATGCTGCTGCTCCTACGTTTACTGGTATTACTGGTAACGTACGTAAAGAGAACGGCGACGACTTTGATTTCCAAGGTGGTGATACTCACGAGTTGTCTTTCTCTGTTGGTACAGGTGAGCTACAAGTTGGTTCAAGTGTATACTTGAGTTCAGCTGCTGACTGTTCTACTAACGCTTTCCCAATCAACGTTATCTCTGCTGCAGAAATCCAAAGCTTTGATATCGCTGTTTCTGGAACAACAACTCAATTAACAAGCACTTATCAGGTTTGTTATTCTGTGTTGGCAGGTGCTAATGCGACTACAATCCCTGAAGTTGGTCAGATTAAAGCAACTTGGAATGTAGACTTCTTCAACGCGCGTTATGATAACATCGCTGAAGAAGATGGTAACTTTGGTGACCTAGTTCGCAACGGTTGTATCGCTAGCTTCTTCAACATTCCTAAGTCTACTGCTAATGATGTTGCTTACGTTCGTTTGACAAACACGTCATCGACTAACGCTGGTGATATCCGTGGTACACTTTACAACGAAGACGGTTCTATCCTAGGTACTGCTGACACTACAGTTGCTCCAGCTCTACCTACTAGCGCTACGCAAATCTTCTCAACAGAAGCTGCTACCCGTGACGCTGCGTCTGGCCGTGAAGTTGTATCTATCGAAGAAGTATTCGGTATCACAGCTGACGACATCGAAGGTCGTGCACGTCTTATCCTTAAAGGTGCATTCGATACGTGTGAAGGTCTTGGCCTAATGCGTACTGGCGACGGTTCGTTGTTCAACATGACTGCTACTACTCAAGGTAACGAAGCAGGCTTGCCAAACGACGGTAACAACGGTAACTAATTGTTGCTACGTTTAAAACGTCTTTAAAAAAGGTGGCTTTGGCCACCTTTTTTTATGCCTGTTTGTTGGCATTTACGGTCACTACACGACATAATTACCCTCTTTCATGTAGCTTGAATTAACAGTGTGGAATGATTCACACCAGCAAAAGAAAAAATGAGGGACTAATAAAAAGATGCTTGAGGACGTTGGGCTAATACGTGGTCGTGTTGAAGTCGCGCAGAATGAATGGGTTGGCGTTGTGTTATACGCCGGAGAAAAACGGCTGGCACAGGCCGCTGTCTCGTATTCAGATTATCAGGGTAAGCGTTGGGCGCACTATCAATTTCATTCGCTGCATACCATTGACGCCAGTAGACATACAGATGCACTTCGTGTCTATATGGAGGGGGCAACAAGAATACTCCTTGACGTTATACCCAGCAATGCACTGCAAGAATTAGCGGAAACTACTAATCAGCAGCTAGCCTGTATCGATCGCATCGCGCCTTCATTGGGCTTTATCGGCGGAGCGCTTAATCAACCTTTAGTTATCTCGGTAAAGAAACCCCTTAATATAGTACGCATTGAACTAAAGGCCCAACATACCTACCTGAACTTTAGCGGGTTGGAACTAGTTATAGATGATTGCCAGGTAATTACGCCGGAAAAAATCAAACACATTACTTATAGCAGTAAGCTATCAGAGCGGGTAGATATTCATACACTACAGCGCCCTGGCTTTCATTCCGATCAGGATGATTTTCCTTGGTTAGAAATTGAATTTAATGATACTGAAGTGATCAATGAAATACGCTTTACCAATAGGGGCGATGTGTGGGGCTTCCGCGCACAACCGCTCCAAATAATAGGCGTAGGGCCAGACGACAGGCATCATTTGTTGCATCAAAATACCGGAAATAGCGAGAAACTGTCTCTGTTTCGCCAGTTAGAACGCTTGCTGGGTACGTCACAGTTTTACGCTGCTATTACCCGAGAGAATGCCCTTAGCGCGCTAGTGGCACACTTTTATGATTGTGAAGATCTGGTAAACAAGCCTACTGAACAGATAAACCTGATCCCACCATTACTTTCTTCTTGGCGAGATAAGGTGGAAGACGAAGTCTCTGTGGAAGATGAGATAAAATTACTCGCTGCTTACTTGGTGTATTACATGAAGGTACAGATATCATTGAATATCTTGTGCTTTGAACGTTTGCTGAACAACCGTCATCGGTTGCAGTTATTAGAAGACCATATCAACGTTTTGCGTAAACGGCTAAACGAACCTTTAATCGAACTGACCAAACACGGCACTGCGCTTGCGAGTAAGCTGACTACCGATCCTGGTTTATATGTATCGTCCATCAAGACTCTAATTGATGATTTAGAAACACTGGGAGCTAAGCCTTGCTTGGCTTATGGCACCTTGCTCGGTGCCGTGCGCGATAAGGCCTTTATCGCCCACGATGATGATGTGGATATTTTTGTGGAACTGCCACAAACCAATATGGACTATGCGCAAGCCCTTGCCGCTGTTGAGGAAATAACGTCTCAGCTCGATACCAGTAAATATGTGGTAAATCGTGCATCTCCCAGTGGTGACAGCTTGAACATGCATGTGTATGTAATCGAAACAGCCGTGTTAATTGACGTTTTCCCGTATTGGTTTAAGGGAGAAACGGCTACATTGCATATGGAAAGAATGCAGCTGCGGGATATTCCCGCGTCGATGATGCAAGGCAGAGAAAGCATTCCTTTTTATGGTGTATCATTACCGGTGCTGGCCAATGCAAACGCCTTTTTGGCCGAGCGTTACGGTGAAGGCTGGGCGACGCCTGATAAGTTTCACGAGTGGCCTTGGCAACTCGATGTGTAATGTGAGCAAGCAACAGTCATGACCTCAACCCCGTTTTATTTGTGTAGTGGTTTTCATCGAAGTGGCACGTCTTTAGTGGCACTGAGTATGGTGGAAAATGGCGTCGACATGGGCAGTACGCTAATGGGGCCCAGTATTTCCAATGCCAATGGACATGGTGAAGACCCAGCCGTGGTAGACCTGCACGACCACTTTTTAGCCTTAAATGGCACTGATTGGTGTTACCCCGGTGATTACGAACTTATATTGCCTGCAAATGCCTTAGAGTTAATGAAAAGCTATTTGAGTGGTCGGCAGCAGCAGTGTAGTGGCGGCGACCGGGGTTTTGGGGTAAAAGACCCAAGAGCCGTGTTGTTTCTGGACAACTGGTATCAAGCCGCCAATGGCGATATACGTTTTATTCTGGTTTATCGGCACTGGAAGTTTGCCGTGTCGTCGTTACTTAAACGTCACAGTCGAAACGTGTTGCAAAGCCATGAAGCGCTCATTCACAGACGCGAAGACATGGCATTTTGGCAACAGCCTGAGTTGGCAGCAAAAATGTGGCTAGTGGCCGCAGAGAAAATGTTAGCTTGCTTTTCCAAACATCCTGATAAAACTTTGTTATTTGAACAGTCAGCCTTTGTCGATCAAAACAATACTCTGTGTGATATTGCGGCAACAAAAGGTATTCACAGCGCGGCCTTAACGTCGAACAGTTTTGACCCGTCGCTGATGCAAAAAGATGTCCCAGAAAGTATGTTGGATATGCTTCCAGACGAAATAAAAGCGCGCTGTGAGGCGGTCAATCAACAACTGCAGGATTTGGCAGATGTCAGCGCGCCTTCCAAAGTGGCTACGCGTTCCTGTCATTCGCTTGTTGAAACCTTGGTAAATACCACGCTGCAAGGAACTGAAGAGACAGTTGGCGTTGATCAAGAAGACAGCACGCACTACCAACGAGAAAAATTGCAATTTGCATCAAAAACGCCCAGTGAAGCCATCGCGATAATGAAAAAGCTGGATCGTGACCTACTGCCTTATATCGACTGGGACTACTGGCTTATTCGGCCAGGTTGCACGCCTACAGAGTCGGTTGAACTTTTTTACTTGGCAGTAAAGTGCAAACAACCCCGCGCCGCAGAGGTATTTTTAAGTCGAGCCGTAATTATGCGCGACCTGCATTGGCAGTGGCTGCACTTAGGTAATTTGTATTTTAATTTAGGCTTTATCAGTAACGCCAAACACTGTTACCAGGTGGCATTTGAAAAAGCGCCCAATAACGCAGGTATCATTGCTAAGCTGGCCGACATCAATACTGCTGAGGGTAAGCTGGCTGAGAGTAAAAAGTGCATTGAAAAAGCCAAAGCCATTGCTGAGGATAACCCGGCAATAAAAGATGCCCAAGTTAGGTTAGACCGGGCGTTGCAAAAAAGGGCCGATGAAGCGGCTTATCAAAAACACAAGCATACGCTCTTTACCCCAGAGGCGGATTACCAAGCCTTGGTCAATGCGTTTGAAACCGACAAAAAGTTGGGCCGTAAGCTCGACCGCTATATGGCCCAGGCGCACTTTATTTTAAGAGACAACGTGAGTTGGCTAGAGCAGGGCTGTGAGCCCTTATCAGAGGCTGCTAAGCGGTGTTTTCTCGATTATTTGTGTCATCATCTTGAGCAGATTTGGTCAACAGCCACGCTACATAACGCTTTATTACCCTATGGCGACCAGCCCTCATTGAATAATTCAGCTACAGACAACCGCCCATCTGTAGAACCTGTTGTCACCGATTACCAGCTTGGCGTGCATCTTCACGCTGAATATCCCCATGCGGTGCCTGAGATACTGGACTTTTTGAAGGTACTGCCCGCTACTTTTCAATTAGTGGTCACTGCCGCTGAAGTAAACCAAGAGACGCTTACTGAAATGCTTGCACAATACCCCCAATGTCAGCTGGTCATTGTGCCTGAAGGTGGGCAAGATGTGGCGGCATGGCTACTACATGCGGCTCCGCTTTTAAGCACCTGCGATCTAGTATTGAAACTGCACACGCAGGCTAGGTCCAATGAAAAAGGCATGGCCAGCTGGCCTTTGCAATTGCTCTGGTCACTGTTGGGTGATGCGTCTATTGTCAAACGAACCCTTAATGCGTTTTCTGCTAACCCATTTACCGGCTTAATGTTACCGCCTTATCTGCCTGCCGCAGTAAAGCATGTTGATTGGGAAATGACCCATCATATCCCCGACCTTGTCACCGAAAGAGTTAATACTGAGCTTAGGCAAAATGGGCCGCTGGGTTACTTTCCAGTGGGCAGAATGTTTTGGTATCGCCCCGATGCGTTAGCCAGTCTCACCAGTGGCAAGTGGTTACAAGATGATTTTGCGGGGGATGACGCGGGCAGTGAAAGCTCACTTATTGAAGATATTGAACGCATTATTGTGAAAGTGGCTTTAGCGCAGGGCTACGGTTTTCACTTTATTGATGTTTTTCCTAAAGTCTTTAGAATGTGAGCCCTTCGAAAAATGACGAATAATAAGCCAGCTGCCATGCTCGGTGAGGGGAAGTGATTGACGACTATAGTGACCTACGGCACCTTTGATTTGTACCACATCGGGCATGTAAAGCTATTGAAGCGCCTAAAGCAAATGGGCGATCGCTTAGTGGTGGGGTTGTCTACGGATGAGTTTAACCAGCTAAAGGGCAAACAAGTGGTTATCCCGTTTGAGGACAGGAAGGAGATCTTGTTGTCTTGTCGCTACGTTGATGATGTGTTTGAAGAGCACAGTTGGGAACAAAAGCGGGATGATCTTATCCGTGAAAAGGCGGATATTTTCGCCATTGGTGATGATTGGGCAGGCAAGTTTGATGATCTGGAAGATATCGTTAAGGTGATTTATTTGCCCAGAACCAAAGACATATCCACCACCGAACTCAAAACTGTGCTGTCTTATTTAGACAAGGAAAAGGTCAGCGAAGTAAAAAACGTTATGGACAACTTAGTCACGCTAATTAACCAGTTGTAATACCGGTGTCTGGAAACTGTGTCTTCATTAATGAGGCACTGCCGTGTATGATAATTTCAACGAAAAATATGCGTTTAAAAAATAATAATGTATTAGTGGGATCCGCTCCTTGTGAAAAAAGTTAAGTCGCTCGTTAAACGTCTCCTTGGACGTCCCGTTTCTGAAGCCGCCCCTGTCACCGTAGATATTTGCTCGCAAACACACAATGGCTTTGTGGTGATTGGTTGGTATTTTGCCGACAGGGTAAGTGATGTTGGTTTAGTCGATGCTGAAAACGCGAAGCTTGACTATGACTTGACTTACATAGATCGGCAAGATGTGGTTGAGCATCTGGGTCGACCCGCTAAGGGTTTTCAGTTGCTGAGTACTACTGAATTGGCATTGTCAGACATAAAACTTGCCGTTACCTTATTCAATGGCTTGTCAGAGTACCTTCCGTTGGCACTCGTTAATGCTGATCAATTTGCAATGCCGAGCGGCACAGCAGAATCCGAAATAGAAATTACTGAACAAGACGTGCGAGAACGTGCGTCTTGTCACTATGCCATTGTTACTGACACCCATGCTTTTTTAAGTGGTTGGATAGCTGACGAAAATGACACTATCTCAGGGCAATTGGTCACCAAGAAGGGGCGCAACCTCGGCCATATAGTGAAACAGCTCCGCGTGGGACGAAGCGATGTTCAAGATGTGCTTGGTGAAAAAGTGAAATGGCTCAACGGTTTTTTGGTTTTGATTGAGCTAGACGATGTAAAAGTACCGGAAGGGGGGGAAATCTTTTTCTCTATACAACACGCCTCTGGAAAAGAGCAGCGCGTAGCCGTTCAAGAAGTGTATCGGGCTGAAAAAGAGCCCATGGCTAACCTCAAGCGTTTACTCAATGCCTGGATGCCACACATTGCTGAGCATTTAGATGCGCACACGTTATTCAAACCCATTATTGACGTGCTATACCCACTGGATAAAACGACACAAGCCAAACGCGTTGATGTGGGCGGCCGAGTGGCAAAGCCAAGGGCTTCTGTGGTCATTCCGCTCTATGGCCGATACGATTTTATGCGTTATCAGCTTTCGCATTTCGACCGTTATGACGCCTATGCCGATGTAGAGATTCTCTATGTGGTGGATGACCCCAGAATTGAAGACAAGGTCAAAAAGCTGGCCAACACTTTAAGCTACAGCATCAAGCATCCATTTAGTGTGGTGTACCTAAAAGAAAATGTGGGTTTTGGTAAGGCGAATAACATTGGGGTGAAGCAGGCTTCGTCAGAACATATCGTACTGCTGAATTCAGACGTTCTGCCCAAAGACAGCAGCTGGTTGGCTGATATGCTTGCCTTAGCCCAACAGCCGCAGGCCGGTATCGTGGGCGCGCGTTTGTTGTATGAAGACGACACGATACAGCATGATGGTATGGCACCTATGACAGTAGCTGAATATCCCGGCTTATTTTTCAATGACCATCCAAAGAAGGGTTGGCCCAAGCATTTGGTTGCCGTGCCAGAGCCTGAACCTGTATCTAAAATGGCTTTACTCACCGCTGCGTGCTGGGTCATGAAAAAAGCCTTGTTTGAGGAGGTTGGCGGGTTTGCACCTGAATACATATTGGGTGATTTTGAAGATTCAGATATGTGTTTAAAAGTATTAGCCAAAGGCTATACGAATTACATGGATCACGGGGCTGAGCTATACCATCTTGAACGTCAGTCTCAAAACCTGGTGGAATCAGGTAGCTGGAAGCATAACGTCACTATTCTCAATGCCATTACGTTTAACCGCAAGTGGGAGAAGCAACTCAACCACTTAGTGCAATCCGGGGACAATCACCATGGATAAAGTTGTATTTATTTCTCATGGCCACCCGGACCTCAGTAAAGGTGGTGCAGAAGTTGCCTCTTGGAATCTGTATCAGTTGTTGAAGTCGGAAGGCGTAGAATGCTTGTATATCGCCAGAGCGGATGAAAAGAGCCACGGGGGCTCTACCTTCTCACAGCGGGGCGACGAAGTGCTCTTTCACACTAAAATCCAAGACTGGTTTAGTTTAAGTTCGGGCAATACCAAAGCTTTATTTGGTGATTTGGGTAAGCTGCTAAAGAGTTTCTCGCCTGATATTGTGCATGTACATCACTATGCCCATATGGGGATAGAGATTTTCTCAGCCATTAGGCGTGCTGTGCCCAAGGCTAAAATTGTGTTTACGCTCCACGAGTTCATGGCAATGTGCTTTCACAATGGCCAGATGGTTACCAAAGACAAACTCAAGTTGTGTAACAAAGCTGTTTTTTCCGATTGTCATGGTTGTTTTCCACAGCATTCACCGGGTGACTTTTTCTTACGCAAGCAATACATACTTGACCATTTTTCTCATGTTGATCAGTTTGTCTCGCCTAGTGAATTTCTGGCCGAGCGCTATGTTGAATGGGGAATACCGGAAGATAAAATGACGGTGCTTGAGAATGTGCTGCCAGACGTTGAGCCTATCGCGCCGCGGGCATTATCAGACGGCGACAAGCGTTACCGGTTTGCCTTTTTTGGGCAGATTAACCCCTACAAGGGGCTCGACCTGTTATTGCAAGCCATTGCGTTATTACCGCAGGCCATTCGCAGCAAAATCAGACTGGATGTGCATGGTGCCAACCTCGATGTGCAGCAAAGTAGTTTTAAGGAAAAGGTCACTGAGTTACTTGAAGAGGTAGAAGACGTGGTGCACCTTCGTGGTCAGTACGACGCTGACCAGTTACCTAGCAGAATAGCCGAATGTGACTGGGTAGTCATGCCCTCAATATGGTGGGAAAACTCGCCGGTAGTGATACAAGAAGCCATTCGATTTGGCAGACCCTTAATCGGTGCCAACATTGGTGGTATGAAGGAAAAGATTGAAGGAAAAGCCGGCTTAACGTTTGAAGTGCGAAGTGCCGCCTCGTTGGCAGATACCATTAAGCGGGCCATTGAACCTGACGTATTTGATCACTGGCATGCAAAGCTAGAGACGTATGCGTGTGCAAAATCAGCGCATCTCAAATTTTTGCGTTCGCTGGTATAAAGATAAAGTATTGACCTAAGTGAATCGCAGGGCGATGGTTATGCTAACTGTGTGTAAAGGAGTGTAGAGAGAAATGCGTGTTACGGTATTTGGAATTGGCTATGTCGGCCTGGTGCAAGCCGCAGTAATGGCTGAAGTGGGGCACGACGTAGTCTGCATTGACGTTGACCAAAATAAAGTGGATAAGCTCAAAGAAGGCATCATTCCCATTTATGAGCCTGGTTTAACGCCTTTGGTAAAAAGCAACTTTGAAGCGGGTAGATTACAATTTACCACAGACGCAAAAAAGGGCATTGAACACGGAAACTTGATATTCATTGCCGTAGGCACTCCTCCTGACGAAGACGGCTCGGCCGATCTTAAATACGTGTTAGCGGTAGCTGAAACCATCGCCACGCACATGCAAGGCCACAAAGTGGTTATCAACAAGTCCACGGTACCTGTAGGTACGGCTGACAAAGTGCGCAATAAAATATCAGATACCCTTAAAAGTTTAGGCAAAGAGACGACTTTTGATGTGGTGTCTAATCCTGAGTTTCTAAAAGAAGGCTCTGCGGTTAATGATTGCATGCGCCCTGATCGCATTATACTGGGCACAGACAGCGAGCAGGCAGAAAAGCTGTTGCGTGAATTGTATTCCCCGTTTAACAGAAATCACGACAAAGTGATTACCATGGACATCCGCAGTGCCGAGCTCACTAAATATGCGGCTAACTGTATGCTGGCGACCAAAATCAGTTTTATGAATGAGATTGCCAACCTAGCAGAGCGTTTTGGAGCCGATGTAGAAAATGTGCGTCGCGGGATCGGATCAGACCCGCGAATAGGGTATCAGTTTATCTATCCTGGTTGTGGATACGGCGGTTCGTGTTTCCCCAAAGATGTGCAAGCGCTTGTTCGCAGTGCAAATGCAGCTGGGTATCAGGCTCGCGTTTTAGAGGCGGTTGAAGCGGTAAACTACGACCAAAAAGAAAAATTATTTGAATACATTAACCGTCATTTCTCGGGCGACCTGAAAGGTAAAAAAGTGGCGCTGTGGGGGTTGTCGTTTAAACCGAATACTGACGACATGCGAGAAGCGTCTAGCCGTGTATTGATGGAAAAATTATGGGCTGCAGGGGCTAGCGTGCAGGCGTTCGACCCTGAGGCAATGGAAGAAACTCAGCGTATTTATGGCGTGCGCCAGGATTTGCAGCTAACCGGCACAAAAGAAGCCGCGTTGGCGGGTGCCGACTTTTTGGTTATCTGCACAGAGTGGCAAGCATTCAGAGCACCTGATTTCGAAGCCATTAAGGCCGCGCTGACATACCCGTTAATTTTTGACGGTCGAAACCTATTTGAACCAACACGTATGATGGAATACGGATTGCATTACTACGCTATTGGTCGCGGTTTATCAGTTCAAGGACAATAACAAATGAGTCAAGTTAAAAAAGCCATTATTCCTGTTGCGGGGCTGGGTACCCGCATGTTGCCAGCAACAAAAGCAATTCCAAAAGAAATGTTGCCCGTGGTAGACAAGCCTCTTATTCAGTATGTAGTGAATGAGTGTGTACAGGCAGGGATTAGAGAAATCATTTTGGTGACCCACGCCAGTAAAAACAGTATCGAAAACCACTTTGACACCTCGTTTGAGTTAGAAGCTACATTAGAAAAGCGGGTTAAACGTCAGTTACTGGAAGACGTACAAGCGATTTGCCCCAAAGACGTTACAATCATGCACGTGCGTCAAGGTGTTGCGAATGGTTTGGGACATGCAATTTTGTGTGCTCGGCCGCTTATTGGTGAAGCGCCCTGCGCCATTGTGTTGCCTGATGTCATCATTGACGACAACGCGAGTAATCCTAAAAAGGATAACCTGGCTGATATGGTGGCCAAGTTTAATACCACACGGGTTAGTCAGGTGATGGTGGAGCAAGTGCCACAAGAAGACGTAACCAAGTTTGGTATTGTCGATCTGGACGGCGCGTCGATTAACCCGGGCGAATCGGCAAAGATTCATCAAATGGTTGAAAAGCCGGCTCTTGAAGATGCGCCATCAGACTTAGCGGTTGTAGGGCGTTATGTGCTTTCTGAAAATCTCTGGGATTTGCTCGAATTTACCCCACCCGGTGCTGGCGATGAAATTCAGCTTACCGACGCCATCGCTTCATTGATGAAAACGGAGCAGGTGGATGCTTACTACATGAAGGGTAAGAGCCATGACTGTGGCAGTAAGCTCGGATATATGAAAGCGAACGTCGAATATGCCATGCGTCATCCAGAGCTTGGAGAGGCCTTTAAGGAATACCTTAAAACCCTTTCCTAATTTATCGATGATGAAAAAAGGGCTCAAAAGAGCCCTTTTTAGTTTACTGAGATTTGGTCACTGAATTTTGCTAACAGCTTGTCGCCAATTCCTTTGACTAGAGTAATATCGTTAATGGTTTTAAACTGACCAAACTGCGTGCGGTATGCCACAATCGCTTCTGCTTTAGACTTTCCCACACCTGGCAACGACATCAGCGTATTCACATCGGCCGTGTTCAGGTTAATTTTATCAGATGTTTGTTGGCTCGCAGATAGCGATGCTTGTTGTGCTTCAATAGCGGTTGCGCTTGAGTGAAAGCTAGCTGCGCATGCACATGCACCGAGCAGGCTGGCAACGAGCAGAGTTTTAAAGTGCTTCATAATATCTCCTTGATTAATGATTTAATGCCTCCTGGCATCACAAACAAAAATAGCAAAGAAGATAGAAGTGAGATAGACGAGGTTATGATCAGGTTTTGTGTTGAGGTGCCTACAAATGCAGGCACCTCAATGAATATTAAAGACGCTCTAGTACGGCTTGTGTGAATTCAGTCGTACCGTGTTCGCCACCCAGGTCACGCGTTGTGCGATCACCTGATTCAATGACATCTTTCAGCGCTGAGCGAATTTTTTCAGCTTTATCACCCATGTTCAGGTATTCCAGCATTTGGATAGCAGCCAGGATCACTGAGGTGGGGTTAGCCAGGTTTTTGCCTGCGATATCAGGTGCTGAGCCGTGTACAGCTTCAAAAATGGCACAGTCTTCACCAATGTTGGCGCCCGGTGCCATTCCTAAACCACCGACCAGACCCGCACACAAATCTGACAAAATATCACCAAACAGGTTTGTGGTGACAATCACGTCAAACTGGTGTGGGTTCATCACTAACTGCATACAGGTGTTGTCGACAATCATTTCAGAGGATTCGATGTCAGGATAGCGCTCGCCCACTTCTCTTGCGACTTTCAGAAAAAGCCCTGAAGTCGATTTCAGGATGTTGGCTTTGTGTACCGCCGTGACCTTTTTTCTGCCTTCGCGTCTGGCTAGCTCATAAGCAAAAGTAACAATCTTTTCAGCGCCTTCACGGGTGATTTTACTCATGGCTTCAGCTTCATTGCCGTCGTCAGAGACTACCTGGCCAAGGCCTGAGTACATGCCTTGAGTATTTTCTCTTACCGTGATGATGTCGATGTCTTCATAGCGGGCTTTTGTACCTTTAAAAGAAAACACAGGACGTAGGTTTGCATACAATTTAAATTGCTTGCGCAGGCTGACGTTTATTGAGGTAAAACCTTCACCAACGGGCGTAGTCAGTGGGCCTTTTAGTGCAACTTTGTTCTTGGCAATCAGGTCAAGTGTGGCCTGGGGTAGTAATTCGCCGTGATTTTCCAGTGCCATGAGTCCGGCATCTGCGTAGTCGTATGCGAAGTTACATCCAACTTTGTCCAAAATTTGTGTTGCGGCATCGATAATATCGGGTCCAATGCCATCACCGCGAATGACAGTAATATGTTGCTGTGTCATGTAAGCGAGCCTTTATAGAGTGATTCGTTAAAAATGCGCTGAAGTTTAGCGTATTCGCGGGATTTCGCCTAGTGTAAACCGCAGATCTACGACTTAATGCTTAGATAATGGGCAGAATAAGTGCTCAGAACAATCAAATATCAGTGAATGTTTGTCAATCAACTGCATAGAAAGGGTCTGCATCGCCTTGGCTTCTTCTTGGTCGTCTGAAGCTTCTAGGGCGGTGCCTTGTTGGATTTGCACAGCCCACAGCAGTGTGAGCTGTAGCAGCGATGTTAACGGTGAGGACTTGGCGGTATCACCTCGGCAAAACTGAGAAACCTGCTTGGTAAGTCGCGGGGGAAGCGCCCAAGCTTTTGCCAGTGTTATGGCGGACTTTTCAAACGTGCCAGTGGGACAACCATTGATCAGAGCATCAATGGAAAAACCAAAATGCGGTGTTTTTGCGATGCGCCACTGAGTTTGGGTTTTTAACGAGGGGTAGGTAAATAAGGCACTGTTGGCTAGCAAGGTCACCAGTGCAGCGGTTTGTGGAATACTCACGCCACTGCGCACTGCCAGTTCAGAGCACACCATCATTTGCAAACTTACGAAGCGCATGAGGGGAGATTTGAGTGGATATTCACTCTGCCCAAAGCGGTTCAACAATGCATGGGTTATCAGCATGTCGCCCAGACGCTCTAGGCCATGCGTCATAATTCCTTGCTTTACGGATGTGACGGCTAATCCCATTCTGTTGCCCTGCGACGCCGTTTGTTTTACAAATTCGGTAAAGCTTGGCTCGTTTTCAACCGCTTTAGCCAGCTTGTCGATGTCTACCTGAGCATCCTTAAGCATCCTCAATACCCTGACCAAAGAGGGTGGCGGACGCGTGACTGAGAAGGCGTCCTGAAAAGGTGTTGCTAGGTCGCGACCATTTATAAGTTCATACCACAACGCTGGGTTAAGTAGTGGTTTGTCTACTTTAATGTCTTCTTTCGCTGTACGGAGTTCGCCTTGTGCGGCATCGAAAAAGTGCACGCCCTGCTGTGTCACCCCTAAGCAGGTGTAAGATTGGGCCTGATAAGTAAAAATTGTTGCCGGGGGGCAAAGGCTTGGGTATTCCAGAAGTGGCTGCAAATACTGATGTGTCCATGACGGACAATGTTGAAACAGGTAGCTTAGCTTGTCTTTCCAGCTCACCTTTTTTTTGTTTGCTGAGCTTAAGCAAATACTCCAGACCGAGAACCATTGCCAATACGTTAGGCGACAATGGGGGAGGTAGGTCCAAATTGAAGAAGAATCCAGCAAACGGGCAATCTTTAATGCGTCGCTGGCGATATCCAACTTAAGCTTGGCAGCAGACGTCAGTAATACCTGGGTCAGGTGTTTTTTGTCTTTCGCTTCAAGCGCAATATCCACCAGCATATTACCCATTACAAGCGACAACAGTGCGTGTTTGTTCAATCGATTTTGAAGTGCGATAACAATAAGCAATACCAGGCGAGCGAAGGGGGCCTGGTGTGGGAATGCGGCTGGTTTACTCTGGGCGATCATAGCAAGCCCAACGGGATGACTGGGAGCGCGTTTGACTGCTTCTATCAATCGCTCAGATAAGGCCTTTGCGGTCTCAAAGGTGCTCTTAATATCTAGCCTATGAGCTAACGTTGTGATCTGCTTTATATCTGATGAGAAACATGATGTTAGCTTGTCCTGCATGGGATTCGCTAGGATTTTACGATCTGATAACTTTCGTAAGCGCCTTCACCCCATGCCACCAATTTTTGGTTTTCAAATAAAAGTGGTGTGCATTCATCCTGTGTTGTCAGGCCATCTGCTTTAACGTGTTGAGTACGAAAAAACATCACCTGTATGGTGCTGTCATCATCGAGTATTTTGGCTTCAGTAATATCTGGCGACCCTAGCAAGGCGAGCACTTCATCACGGGTTGTACCCAATTTAAGCTTGGTAATTTGTACCCGGTTAAAGGCTTCTCTATCTTGCCAGTCCATATCCTCGGGTTTATCAGGTACAAAGGTCATTACCGCCATAACCATGAGTGCGTAGGCAGCAAATCCAATGACCAGTATTTTTACGATATTTGACTTTTGCATGATAGGTAAATCAACTTATTCTATAACAGGGAATATATTCACTTCCCGGAAGCTTCATTCTCTGCTGTGCAACAAACGAGGTCAATAGCTTATCCATGCGTTCCATCAGTTCAGGGTCGCCGTTCAACGCAAATGGCCCGTTTTGTTTGATAAGCGCAATGCCCTCCGCTTTAACATTGCCCGCTACAATACCTGAAAACGCACGTCGCAGCGCAGCTGCGCGCTTGCCGATAGGCTGATCCGAATGCAACGGCAATTCAGCCATACTTTGATGCGTGGGCACGAAAGGCTGTTGAAACTCATGTGCAATTTTAAGTGACCAGTTAAAACTAAATGAATCACCAGACTGCCGTCGGTATTGTTCAACTTCGTTAAGTGATGTTGCCAGGTATCGTGCAACGGCTTCTGGATCATTAACGATTATCTTGTATTTAGACTGCGCCTCCGGTCCAAGGGTTTTGCCGACAAACTCATCCAGTGCCTCAAAATACGCCTCGCTGCCCGCAGGACCGGTTAGCACTACCGGGTAGGGGTGCTCGGCATTTCGCTCATCCAGCAGTATGCCCAACAGGTATAACAGTTCTTCTGCTGTACCAACGCCCCCAGGGAAAATAATAATACCGTGCCCAAACCTGACAAACGCCTCCAAACGTTTCTCAATGTCAGGCATGATAATTAACTCGTTAACAATGGCATTAGGGGGCTCAGCCGCAATAATACTCGGCTCTGAGATACCAATGTAACGCCCCTCCTTAATACGCTGCTTAGCATGTCCGATAGTGGCCCCTTTCATTGGGCCTTTCATCGCACCGGGTCCGCAGCCTGTGCAGATATTCATGTCTCTGAGACCAAGGTGGTAGCCCACATGTTTGGTATATTTGTACTCAAACTGGTTGATTGAATGGCCACCCCAACACACAATGGTATTGAGGCGCTCATTGCCATCTATCGCATCGGCATGCCGTAACATGTCAAATACCATATCAGTAATCTGGGCACTTTCAGTAGGACAGGATTCATTGGCAAAGGCGTACTTATTGCCCATGAAAAGCAAGTCTCGCATGACTGAAAATAAATGCTCATGTACCCCTTTTATTAATTTGCCATCGACAAAAGCCACTTCAGGCGGATTGATCAGCTCCATCTTTACGCCGCGCTCACGCCTGAGCAATGTAATATCAAAGTCTTTATAGGGCGAAAAAAGCGCCTCTGCATTGTCTTCGTCAACACCGCTGTTGAGTACTGCCAAGCAGCAATTGCGAAACATTTTGTAAACAGGGCTTCTTGCCGAGTCCTGTAGCAGTGCCACTTCGAGTTGTGACAATTGGCTCATCCAGCCTACGGGGTTCAATTGTACTTTAGTCATAATATTGATTGTGTATGTTATTCACTTAACACTACACAGTTTCTTCCTTGGTTTTTGGCTTTGTACAGCGCCGCATCAGCGCGCTCGAAAGCCTGTTGTGCCGTTTCGTCTTCAGCAAAGCAGCACGCGCCAAACGATGCAGTTATTTTTACTGGGGTTTGCTTAAATTTGAAGGGCAGTTCACTCAGTGAAAGACGAATTTTTTCCAGCCTGTCAAACAAACCGTCTTTTGCCTGATTGTGCATTAAAATGACAAATTCTTCGCCACCCCAGCGAGCGACAAACTCATTGGGCTGCAGGCATTTTTTAAAGTGATTGGCGATGACCTGTAGGGTTCTGTCACCGGCGGCATGGCCATACTGGTCGTTGATACTTTTAAAGCGGTCAACATCAACAATGGCCAGACATAATGGCTGCTCAGTAGTTTGAGCCTGTTGTATCGCTTTGAGCACTTTTTCATTGTAGGCCAGCCGATTGGGTACCTTGGTGAGAGGATCAGTGTAAATAGTGGCTCGCTGTTCAAATAAACGCTTTTTATAAGACTCGGTTTTTCGCTGCAAACTGTGTAATTGGTTTTGCATGTCATTGAGCAGGTCCATCAGGACCTGCTGGTCCTTCTCGCCCGATGTTTGCTGGTTATCAATCGCCTCACGCATTTTTGAAATTTGCTTATGGGCTTTTTCTTTTAGGGCTTCAACATCGTTGCCATCATCAATGTCATTGTCCAAATCACCAAGCATATCCTGAAGGTCTGCTTGCTGCTGTGCTTGTTTGTCGAAATTTTTCTGTGACAGCGACTTGGTTTCATCAACCTGCGTGTTGACTTTAGTAATGGTGTTAGTGAAGTTTTGCACCAGCTTGCCACTGGTAGAGGCGTCCATCATGGTTTCACTAATGATAAACCGGATGACTATTAAGCAGGTTTCCAATAGCTGCTTGTCATCGATGCCTTTTTCCAATGCGCTTTTTATTGACTGCAGGGTGGTATCCTGTGGCTTCTTACGCGAGTAAACATCGATAAGCTGTTGCAACTCTGTGGTTATCTCGGCGCGTATTTCTTCAGGGAGTTCGTCAAATGTCTGCCCCTCTTGCAGGCTTTCGGATGCGTAATTGTTGTAGGCCTCATTATTAGCGCCGTCAGATTTGTCAATGGCCACTTGGGCCAAAGAAATCGCATTGAAAAGATGTTCAAACAGTAAACCCAAAGACGCTGTTGGCAGCGATAAGGTACCTAGTTGCTTAGCCGCCAACTGGCGGATAGTGGTAGACGCACCATCAAGTTGCTGTATTGCTTTGAGCTGCTTTTTAAGCTCTGATATTGCTGACGTTATGCGCTTTGGAATGTGCTGGCCGCCGTCCATGAGGAGCGCGTTAACTTTGCCAATGCTGATCTCAGCGAGGGTAAAGTTTGGGGTACCTGCCAGATGTCCTTTTAGTATTTTCAACTCATTATCGATAGCGGGGTGTGCACCCTCGTAAAAAGCCGACAGGCGCATGATGAGTTGAGCCAGCTGGTCGGCGTATTTAGTTAACGCCTGTTGCTTTTTTTTGTCCATTCATCGCTCTCATTGACGAGGTAATCGGATATCTTCATACGCTTGCTCGAAATTAGACCGAAATGGATTGATGTCCAATCCGCCTCGTCGAGTATAGCGCGCATACACAGACAGCTTGTCTGGTTTACATGTATTGAGTATGTCACAAAATATGCGTTCTACACACTGTTCGTGGAACTCATTGTGTTGTCGAAATGAAATAAAATATTTCAGCAGGCTAGCATGGTCGATTTTTCTACCGCTGTAGCGCACCTGAATACTGGCCCAGTCTGGTTGATTTGTGATCAAACAGTTGGATTTCAACAAATTACTGTTTACCGTCTCTTCGACAACATCGTCGAGCGTAATAAGCAAGTTCGCATCTGGCTGATAAGTTGATACTGTGATGTCTTGCTCATCAATACAGGTTCCATCGAGCGCCCCCAATGGCTGACCGGCAATTTCATTCATGGACAGCAGCATAACGCTAACACTTTCCCCAGCACAGGCGGACAGATCGCTTTTGAGTGTCGCTTTGACGTCATCCCAAGTCGCGAAATGGCTCTGATTAAAACTATTCAAGTACAATTTAAATGACTTGGATTCCACTAAATTGAGTGAGGTATGCGGGATAATACAGCGCAATATTGCCACCTGAGGCTTACCTTTTGTATTAAGCCAGGACAACTCATATCCATTCCAAATATCGACGCCTTTGAAAGGCAGTGATGTTCCAAGTGCTAGCGTATCTCTGCCTACACTTCTTGGGACGGCTTGTAGCAGCGCATTAGAATACTGTTCTTCATAGGTAACTGACTGGCCTAAGGTGAGATCCTTAGGTAAATCCTGATGATTTTTAATTTCTTTCAAGGACATCGGGTTATAATTGAAATCATTAGCGTATTTGATATGTACACTTATTGTAGGAGTAAATTGCGTGGACGTACACCAAGCATTGGCAGAGTTTGTTGAAAAGTTTTGTACTCAAGTGGATGAAAGCAAACGCCAAATCCAATTCGACAGTGATTGGCCATCCCCCTGTATTTTGGAAGAACACGCTGAAGATGGTCAATTGGTTACATGGAAACCTGTCCTGCAGGATGCGGGGCAGTCATTCGACAACCTGGAGTCCGCACTGGAATTAACCATTCACCCCGATATAAAAGCGTTTTACACGCTATTCTGGAGCGACCCTCTTTCTGCCAAAGCCGAACAGGGAAACTGCGAATTACTGCAGGCATGGAACCAAGAAGATTTTCACAGACTTCAGGAAAACCTTATTGGCCATGTGTTAATGAAACGCCGATTGAAACAAGCTGTTACTTTTTTTATCGGTTTAACCGATGAAGAGGACTTTATACTTAGCGTTGACAACGACACGGGACAAGTTTGTTTGGAGCAGGTTGGGTGTGAACCCACTCGTGTACTGGCACCCTCAATCAGCGCGTTTCTCCAGGGTCTCGACCCTAAGCAGTAAAGCACGCACCTGAGATTCCAGTTCATCCACACGATTTTCGAGAGAAGACGGTGCTGCTTGAGGAGGCGCTGCGTCTTCTTTAACCGCGGTGGGTTTAATACCATCCTTGAATTGCTGCACTGCCTTAATGGCGCTTTGTAAGCTCACTTTCCCGGTCGTGCGGGCACGCACTAACCCAACCGACGGCGTGATGCCTTTGGCATCGAGTTCGTAGCACAGGGCAAGAAGTTGGTTGCTGTCTGACATAAAGTAATTGCCTTAATAATTTGGTTAATTTAACCAAAAAAGTGGTCAATTGCACAGCTTTTGAATGGTTATAAACGCCAATAAAATTTAAATAGTTAAGTTAAACAACTACATAGCTAGTTGGCCTGGTATTTGTAACTGTTTGGCAAACGATAAAACAGGAAATGGAAGAAAAATGAAAAAACACCTTGTTCTTATTGCTGCACTGAGTGCGCCTTTATTGCTTTCTGGTTGTGTCATTTCTGTGGGGGATGGCGATTCTGGTAGCTATTATGGATCTGACTGGCAAAAACGCGAGCAGAACAACCGTACCCATATTTCAAATTTAGAAACAGGTATGCGCTATCAGGACGTGACCCGTAAAATGGGCGTGGCTGATTTTAATGAAATGGTGCAAAAAAACGGTGTTAACCGACGCGTGCTTTACTACCGCACGCAACGTCTCTCCGATGATGGGGTAACCAGCAAAGACGAATGCACTCCCTTAGTGTTCGAAAATGATGTACTGGTGGGCTGGGGTAACTCGGCACTTTAAATTATCCTGGTATGTAACAAAGTTGTTAACAATAAGGCCTGCTTGTTGTAGGGTTAATGAGAACGAACATAACTCTACTCACAATCAGGCCTGCTCATGTTAACAGACACGTCAGTTACTTTTGATTTAAGCAATGTTAAAGCTGCATACCTCACCGCTGAAGAGCTGCGCGTAGCCGCCTCTATCCTCTACAATGCTTATCATGACGACCCACTTTTCTGTGATATTTTCAGGTCGGAGGATGAGGGATACGAGGATAGGCTCAGAAGTGCGATTAAAGAAGAATTGCACACTTTTTATAATGCAAAACAGCCAGTGATTGGGCTTCATTTAAACGAACGCCTGCTTGCTGTTGCGTGTCTCATTGCTCCTGATGCCGCGTTTGGGTCAGGCCGCTACTGGCATTGGCGCTTAAGAATGTTGCTAACGGCTGGTATGTTTGGAACCAAACAAATGTTGGAGAAGGAGCAGCGCATTCGTCAGTCTATTCCTGCAGACCGTTTTCACATGCTCTCCTTTATCGGTGTGTATCCCGAATATCAGCACCTTGGCTTGGGCCATGTATTAATGGGTGCGATAGACAGCGTACTTTTGGAAAGCCCAGATAGCGAGGGAGTGGGTGTTTACGTGACAGTGCCTAAGTGCAAAGCTTTCTTCGAAGATGGGGCATATGAATTGGTAGATCACTGCACCGTTGGCTCTATTACTGGCGAGGTGATGTTTAAGCCTCGCAGCAAAATAAGTCACTGACTTGCTAAATCCAAAACCCATCACTACATTCATAGAAAGGCGCAACACAGGGCATAAGTAAGCCATCTAACTTTTATAATGCAGAAGAGAAAGTGAATGCGACTGAAATCCAGTTCTGATTTAGTGGGGCATATAGCGGGCTTTACCTCACTAAGAGATGTTGACCTGCTTGAAATGAGCTTACTCAAGACAGTTTTCACCACCCTTAGGCCCCTCAATGTTAGCCTGATATCCCTAGACACTAACAACATCATTCTCAAGCGGATTGACTATTCCAGCGAACAAGTTGGGCACGTCAGTATCAGGATAAAAGCCGATGACCTGTTGCTAAGAGCCTCAGAGCAGCTAGACAGAAGTACCAAAGAATATTGTACGCTCAATGAGGGTGACAGAGCCATCACAGTGTACTTGCTATCTCAGAATAGGCGAGTATCGCATTACATTTGTATTGAAGCTAAAGGCAATATTGTAACCCAGTCTGATTCTTACCAAATTATTGGCATGTTGCGCGTTTTCCAGAACTTCAGGGCACTACTTACAGAAGCGCAAACTGATGAATTGACTGGGTTACCGAACAGAAAAGCATTCAATAATGTGACCGAAAAAATTGGAGAAGCTGTAGTTGCATCACCAGAGGTTATTGAGTGTGATAAACGCAAAAGCAGTGATGAGCCGCCACAATTTTGGCTTGCGCTAGCCGATTTAGACAATTTTAAGGTGATTAATGACAGTTTTGGTCATTTGATGGGCGACGAAGTGTTAGTCAGAACGGCACAAACTATCCAGGGCTCTATTCGTGAAGACGATATGGTATTTCGCTATGGCGGCGAAGAGTTTGCCATACTGGTAAGCGCGAAAGAAAAAGAGCAGGTTATTCAGGTGCTTGAAAGAGTGAGACAGAATGTAGAAGGATTAGACTTTCAGCGTTTGGGCAAAATTACCATCAGTATCGGCTTTACCGAGATGAAAGATGATGTGTTTGCACTTACTCTGGTTGAAACTGCAGATAAAGCCCTCTATCAGAGTAAATCTAATGGGAAAAACCAGATTACCTATCAGCCCACTCTTTCTCAGCAGGCTTATCATGAGGATATCGAGGATGATGCAGAGCTATTCTAGCGTTATGTGTTTTTACTCTTGTTACAATACATTCGTAATTCATCGATAGGCATGGGTTTTGAATAGTAGAAACCCTGTATACACGTGCAGCCTAGGTCCAAGAGTTGATTAACCTGTTCAATGGTCTCAGCACCTTCCGCAACCACTCTGAAATTAAGTCGGTCGGCTAAGTCTATAGTAGAACGAATAATTGCTACTGACGCTTCTCGGGTTGCCATAGAAGCCACAAAAGAGCGATCAATTTTAAGCTCATTGAATGGCAACTCATTGAGTTCTTGAATGGTGCTATAGCCAGTACCAAAATCGTCTAGTGACAGCGATATGCCACGAATACGCAATTTAGTAAGGGTACTTTTTACCTCAGAATTGATATCCAGTGCTGACAACTCGGTCACTTCAAGGCAAAGTTTGCTGGGAGGGATAGCGTGTTCAGACAAGTAATTCAGTAACCAAGCTAAGAAGTCGGCCTTAATTGAGTTAGCATCAAGGTTAAAAGAAAAAATCACGTCGTCATTGAGGTGGAGTGTGCCGAGCTCAGCCAAGCCAATTTGAATAACCTGCTCGGTAAACGCTTCCATAACATCCAGCTCTATTACGCGTGGTAGAAAATCAAACGGGCCATATAGGCCTTTTACCGGGTGCGCCAAGCGAGCCAGGCACTCAATACCGGTCAATTCACCGCTCTGTGGTTGAATTTGGGGCTGATAATACACAGTAAACCAGTTGTTTTTGAGCGCGTCATAAATATCCTGATCGCTTAAGGCTGCGCTTACCGCCGGAATAGTATTTGTGCTTTTTTCGCCTACTGCCGCGTCCAGTTTGCTAATAGCATGCACAAAATCGTAATAAGTGAAGGGCTTTTTCAATTCTCCGTTACATATAAGGTTTTTGTCTAGAAGCAGGTCTCTTGTCGCGTTTAAGATGTTTTGCTCCATCCCAGAACACAAAATTATAGGCGTTTGAACATTGTGTTTGGCCAGCATACTGATCACGTCCAGCCCATCGTGTTCTTCCAGCTGTAAATCAAGCAGGATTATGTCAGCATGGTGAAGTCTCTCGATATCGAGTGTGTGCGGGCCAGAGAATGCCTCAAAGGCAACATCGGTCGCTTCAGCAAATTCGCGGATCGTCGAGATAATGCTTTCATCATCTTCGATGGCAATAATTGAAAATACGGGATTTGCCACTAAAACAACTCCGCATCATCGTCCATGAAATCATCATCATCGTCTTCTTCTGTTAGATCCTCACTTTCTAGTCGCTCGGCGGTTTCTTTAAGCAGGTCGACAATGTGAGCAAACTTATCACTCGTTGTGTCTACGGAAAGCTTATTTTCTATAAGATCTAGAAAAAACTTTTCTTGCACTTCTGTCATTTCCAGCTCGTGAAAGCTAATACCGATGGTGGCGGCAATCTGCTCAAGGTTGTCTTTGCGCTCTTGCTCCATTAGCTGAATAGATTGGCTAATAATGTCAATGGTTTCATTGAGTTGCTCTCTAGACGAAATCATAGCCTGTACATTTAACAACGCATCGAAGCGACTCCCTAAAGCAGGTACCAACTTGGCCAATAAATCGATGGCTGCGTCGTAAGAAGAGGTGCCCTCGGTAGGCATGTTTTTGACTAGCAACGAGGCATTACTTTCATTAAATATAGTTCGTTTGCCAAAGTTGTAAATTCGTCCTTTATCGTGCAGTAACTGAAAAACCTTCTTTTCATTTGCACTACAAGTTCGTGTATCTACATCGAAGTTATAAGTGTGCTTGTCTGAGCGAAATTCCACTGCACAGTGGTAACCTTGAGCAAGCAGTCCATAGGCCACTTTTTCCATTAAACTGTCGACGGTTTTACAGGTGTTTAATCGAGCGAGCAAATCTAGACCACTTCCGTAGGCCGCCGCTTGTTTCATTGCGGTATCAGCGAGGCTCCTTCGACGGTTATCTTCTCCCCGAAGTGCTTTGACCTGAGTAATATCCCTAGACAGGCGCATTAGCCGCTCGTGAAAAGCGACAACGTTGAATGGCTTACCTATGTAGTCTGTAGCGCCATAAGAAAAGGCCTTGTGAATGGTTTCATCACTCATATCCCCAGATAACATAACAATACTGGGGCGATTGTTTGGTGGTAAGGTTTGTACAAATTCACAAATTTCGATACCACTTCCCTGCTTCAAATGCACATCCACAATTATTATGTGGTAATTATTCTCCTTCAGATATTCTATTGCCCCCTGAGTATCGGGTGTTTTTGTGAGTTCAAAATCATCCTCTAACATCAGTTCCAATACTGACAGTAGGTCCTCGTCATCTTCCGCAATCAGCAGTTTGAATTTATTCACTCACCGTACCCCAACTACGCACATTCCATGGATAAGAATCACTTAATTTATTTACAGCATTGATCTCTGTTTCGTTAACGATAGTCCATGAATGTAAATTGCGGCAAATTTTAATGCTAAGTATCTAAAAAAAATAAATTTAACAGTTTTCTTTTATATCTAAATTTTAGTGCTATACCTATGTTAAGTAGCTAAAAAAAGCGCACTAAAAAACAAAATAGAAAGGAAACGCAGCACAATGGCTAAAATTCTGACAGTTGATGATTCAGGTTCGATGAGAGCCATGGTGTCCCACACATTGAGTGAAATGGGACACGATGTAGAAGAGGCCGAAAACGGCCAACTCGGTCTTGAAGCAGCTTTATCAACCCAGTTTGATTTGATTATATCTGACGTCAACATGCCTGTTATGGATGGGATCACCTTTGTGACCAATATCAGAAAGGAAGCAAACTACCGTTTTACCCCCATCTTAATGCTGACCACTGAGTCTGGACAAGATAAAAAGGGAGCGGGCAAACAGGCGGGTGCAACTGGTTGGATAGTTAAACCGTTTAACCCTCAAAAACTCGTGTCATTAGTGAATAAAGTACTGAAATAAGCGGGTTCCCCCTATGTCTGATCCAATGGAGAGGTTTAAGCAAGTCTTCTTTGATGAAAGCGCAGAAGCGCTAACTGCCATTGAGCAGCATTTGCTAAAACTCGACTTGTCGGATGTGACGCCCGACGTTATTGACGATATTTTCCGTTCTGCCCATTCTTTAAAAGGGGGCAGCGCGACATTTGGAATGAGTCGTCTGGCAGAGTTTACGCATTTTATGGAAACGCTGCTGGATATGATTCGGGCCGGTCAGCGCAGCTTTTCACAACAGGTTGTCGATTGTCTTTTTGAATGCCTTGATTGTCTGCGCAATCTGGTGAATCACTATCAGTTTGAAGAAGAAGTGAACACAGGGCTTATCGAAGCCGTTGAGGCAAAACTACAGGCGCTGATTGATGATAAAGAGCCTGGCACTACAACAGATACCACCGAGTCGTCCCAAACTGGCATTGCAATGGGCAAAGAGTGGAAGATTGGATTTGCACCTGAGCCAGAGTTACTTTTGTCAGGCAATGAACCTCTTCGGTATATTGAAGAGCTGGCTGAGATGGGAAAGATTTCGGTTCAATGCGACACGCATTCAGTGCCGAGCCTAGCAGAGCTTAACCCGATTCACCTTAAACTGAGTTGGACCATCACATTAAGTAGTGCACAAATTATCAGTGTTGAAGAGCTTAAAGATGTCTTTTTATGGGTAGAGGATGAGGCAGAACTCAGTTACACCTGCTTGGATCAGGAAGCACTCTCTATACCAGATAAAACCGACATTCCTGCGACGGCCTCCGAGCCTCAGAATACGGAACAGACACAAGCGAAGTCTGCAGCGAAACCTTCTGTTAAAAAAGCAGCGGAAGCCAAGAAAAGTAACCAGTCTATTCGTGTTGAGATGAGCAAAATTGACAGCTTAATTAATTTGCTCGGTGAGCTGGTTATTACACAGTCTATGCTGAGCACTTTTAATAATGTCGAGCAATTTCCTGGGCTGGCCAGACTGCAGGAAGGGCTAGGACAACTAGAAAGACACACGCGCGATCTCCAGGATGGCGTAATGCAAATTCGAATGTTGCCCATTGATTTTTGTTTTAGTCGTTTTCCAAGAATGGTACGTGACCTTTGCTTGCAACTTGGTAAAGAAATTGATGTTGTCATTGAAGGTGAAAATACGGAAGTCGACAAAACTGTTATTGAAGAGCTAACAGACCCGCTTGTTCACCTCGTTCGAAACAGTATCGATCATGGTATTGAGATGCCTGACGAGCGTGAAGCTAAAGGTAAACCGCGCAAGGGTGTATTAAAGCTAGTGGCTTATCACAGGGTTGGCAATATTGTGATTGAAATCAGTGATGATGGAAAAGGGTTAGCCGTTGAAAAGATCAAGAATAAAGCTATTGAGCGAGGGCTCATTGACGAACAGGCAAAATTGCCCGACCAGACCATCAAGGAACTCATATTTTCAGCTGGTTTTTCAACAGCAGAGTCAGTAACGGATTTGTCTGGACGAGGTGTCGGTATGGATGTTGTAAAACGCAATATCCAGTCTTTGGGTGGTCAAATAGAACTGCGATCTGAGGAAAATGTCGGAACGACATTTAGCATAAAGCTGCCTCTCACTCTGTCTATTTTGGATGGTCAGTTGGTAAAAGTCATGGGAGAAACTTATGTGATCCCTATGTTGGCAATCATTGAGTCGATTAAGGTCAGTCGCGATGACATCAACAAGATAGGCCAACACGACATTTCGTTTAAGTGGCGATCTCAGTTTATTCCTCTGCTCAATGTTGCTGAAACGTTTGCGCTGCCAAGTAATGGAGAGTCTATAGATGATTCCATGTTGGTCGTGGTTGTAGAGCATGACAGTCATCAGTTTGGCCTTATTGTGGATGAGCTGGCCAATCATCAGCAGGTGGTTGTGAAGTCACTAGAAGCCAATTACATCAAAATAGACGAACTTTCAGGCGCGACCATATTAGGCGACGGTTCAGTTGCACTGATTCTGGATGTCGGTGCGTTGGTTAATAGATTGAAGGTGCATTAGTTATGTCTGAGTCAGAAGAATTAGACGAACTCAAAGAGGAAGAAGCGACCTCAGAATGGTTGAGCTTTGCACTTGGAGAGAGTAGCTATGCTGTTGATATTCTTCGTGTAAAAGAAATCAGAACGTGGGAAAAAATGGCGCGAATTCCCAACTCTCAGCCGTTTATTTTGGGGTTGATTAATTTAAGGGGGGCCATCGTACCCATTATTGACCTCAGGCTTCGCTTCGGTCTTGAACAGCGGGAAAGAGACCGCGAAACGGTAGTGTTGGTCATGACTGTAATGACTGAAGACGGTGAAAAAACCATGGGCATCATGGTGGATAACATTTGTGACGCGGTGAAATTAACGGAAGACGATATCAAGAGCGCCGAGAAGTTTGATTTAGCCATCGCAGAAAGGTTCGTGCACGGTATTACGGATATTCGTGGCGCCATGGCGGTGTTGCTTAATATCGATTCTGTGTTAGACACAATTGATTTTTAACGGGTATAGGAAAACGGGGTAACAACAATGAATGATAGCCAAAAGAACTTTATTCCTATCGCCATTGCACTGGCAGTAATTGGCGTGCTGGTCTCGGTATGGCAATTAAATGCCACACCCTGGATATTCGCGGTTTTGGCGGCTCAGCTTGTCACAGCAGCGGTGGCAGTTTCACTCCTTAAAAAAGGTGAGAGCGCGAGCGCAGTGCTAGTAGATGAAGCTAGGCAAAGTGCAGCGGCGCATGAGAGCAAGTCCCAGCAGTGGGGCAAAGCCATGCAGCGACTGACGACCAATATCATGATGGCTGATTCAGACCTGAACATCACGTTTGTCAATGACACCCTGCAAGCCATGTTAAGCGAAAACGAACAAAAAATTCGCACTGAATTACCCCAGTTTAATGCCCGTAATCTGGTCGGTGTAAACATTGATGTATTCCATAAAAATCCAAGTCACCAAAGGCAACTTTTGGCTCGTTTAACGTCGAGTTTTGAAACGACCATATCCGTCGGTGGTCTGACATTTGGTCTGACAGTCTCACCGGTATTGGGCGCTGACAATACCCCCGAAGCGTACACCGTGGAATGGCATGATCTGACCATGAAACTGGCCCAGGAAAGGCAGTTGAAAGACAATGCCCGCCTGCAAGTCGCATTGGATAATGTGAATACCAATGTAATGATGGCGGATACCGATTACAACATCATTTACATGAACAAGAGTCTGACCAAAATGATGTCAGACAACCTCAGCACGTTCCAGTTGTTGCGAAGCGACTTTGATCCCACTGCGTTAATTGGCGTCAATATCGACACTTTCCACAAAAAACCTGCGCATCAACGTGCCATCTTAGACGGACTGACTAGCACCTATAAAACAGAAATTGGTTTAGGGGAAATGTTTTTCGAGTTAACGGCCACGCCAGTTGTGGATGATAAAGGGGAACGTTTAGGTACGTCGCTCGAGTGGTCAGACATTACAGAATTAAAACGTCAGGAAGAGATCGCTGCGGCCAATGCGCGCGTGAAGTCGGCGTTGGATGGCGTCACAACCAATGTCATGGTGTCTGACGCTGAGTTGAATATTGTGTATATGAACCACTCAGTGCAGGCCATGCTTTCGGAGGCTGAATCAGACTTGCGCAAAGAACTACCGTCGTTTGATGCCAAAAACCTGATTGGTCAGAACATAGACCAGTTCCACAAAAATCCACAGCATCAAAGAAGCATGCTGAGCAAACTTGAATCAACGTACCGCACGCGTATAGAAGTGGGCAGACGCAAGTTCAATTTGATCGCATCGCCTGTGTTTGCCGGCAATCATGAACGCATCGGTTTTGTGGTGGAGTGGGCCGATGTTACTTCACAGGTAGAAACCGAGCAGGAAGTCGAAAAACTCGTGACCAGTGTGGCAAACGGTAACTTGGGTGCGTTGGTGAGCACAGACAACAAAGAAGGCTTCTTCCTGAATATTGCCAACGGACTAAACCAGCTTTCTCAAACTGTTAGTGCTTTTGTTAGAGACGTTAATACAGCGCTTCAGCAAGTGTCTGAAGGTGACATGCGCGTGCAAATTACCGATGACTATCAAGGCATGTTTGGTGAAGTGAAAAATGCCCTGAACGACACCACGCGCAGACTTAACAGCGTGATTGGTTCGATTAAAACTAGCGCTGGTTCTATTCGTTCTGCCAATCATGAGTTGTCTTTGGGTAATGATCAGCTATCTGAACGTACCGAAAAGCAGTCGTCTAATTTGGAAGAAACCGCAGCAAGTTTGGAAGAGCTCACGGGTAACGTAAGAAGTACTGCAGACAATGCATCAACTGCTAACAAAGCGGCTGAGCAGGCTCGAGACAAAGCGAATCAGGGCGAACATATTGTGTCTAGTGCAGTGAAATCAATGGAAGAAATCACCGAGAGTTCAAACAAAATTAGCGCCATTATTGGCGTGATTGATGAGATTGCATTCCAAACTAACTTGCTCGCGTTGAATGCCTCGGTAGAAGCGGCTAGGGCGGGTGAGCACGGTCGTGGATTTGCTGTTGTGGCCAATGAAGTTCGCAACTTGGCACAGCGATCGGCTACGTCAGCGAAGGAAATTAAGGAACTCATTGATGACAGTTCAAGCAGGGTTAAGACCGGCAGTGAATTGGTCAGCAACTGTGGCGAGTCTCTTAAAGAAATATTGGCCAATATTGACCAGTTGTCGTCGCTGATATCGGACATAGATAACGCGACCAATGAACAAGCGAGCGGTATTGCACAAGTTAATCAGGCAGTTGCCGAACTCGACGATATCACGCAGCAAAATGCCGCATTGGCAGAAGAAGCCTCCTCCGCGAGCCAGTCTTCGGTGGAACAGGTTGATGAAATGGTAGATCGCGTGTCTTTCTTTAAAGTGGACGATGGTGCCGAGCTTGATATACCGCGCTCAGCCCCTTCTACAGCACAAACAACCATGGCCAAACCGGTTGCCAGAACACGTCCGGCGGCAGAACCTAAACGCGTCACTTCCATGCCGCAAACGAATGACGAAGAGTGGACTGAGTTTTAGCCGATGACCGCCACCATTGACCAAATGCTAGAGTTATTGAACCTCGATGTGGGGGGAGATTTCTTTGCCATCAATATCACACAAGTACAGGAAGTCAGGGTACTTGATGCTATCAGGAAGATGCCTGATCTCCCTGACGGTTGGCTTGGTGTCATCGATTTTCGGCAGAGTATCGTGCCGATCATTGACTTGAGGGATGTGTTGAGCGGCACTGCGACCGAACTTAAACCGAAAACCATTATCGTGGTGGTGCAAGTATGCACGGCCGATGATGCTAAGACCATTGGCCTGGTCGTTGATGCGGTTTCTGAGGTGATCAGCGTCGATCCTGAATCGGTCAGGCCACCACCCAAAATTCAGCAAAGTGCTAAAAAAGCGGTACAAGGGCTGTTTAAGCATGATGAACACATAGTCGTTATTTTGGATTTGGCCGTTTTAATAGAGTTGAATGATTTTGATGGTCTAAGAGCTCAGTTGGCGGATGCAGACGATGTGTAGTTATGACAAGGATCATTAGCTGCGTAAATCAAAAGGGTGGTGTGGGGAAAACGACATTGTGCGCGAATCTGGCACATGCCCTAGCGTCGCTCGGAAAGCGGGTGCTGGTTATTGATGCGGATCCGCAGGGGCATCTCAGTCAGCACTTGGGTGTGGTGGATGATCCAGAGCTTGGCTTGTTTAGTGTTTTGCAAGAAGAACACACACTGCTACAGGCGAGCGTAAAGGTGACAGACAGTATTGCGCTTATCCCGCCAGGTAGGCAACTGGTGAGGTTGGAGTCTGTTCATATGAAGCCGGGGCGGGGCTTGTTGTTGCGAAAGGCAATGCAGCAAGCAGCATTGGAGGAGTTTGATTTTGTTCTGTTGGACTGCCCACCTTCAAATGGCTTTTTGGTGGTTAATGCGATTGCTGCCAGTAAGGAACTACTAATTCCGGTGACACCCGATTATTTAGGCCTGAGTGGTTTGTCGAAAATGGCCAAGCAAATCAAACGATATGAACAGGTAATGGGCGATTTTACTGAGCTTTGGATTGTTATTAGCCGCTTTCAACGACGAGCTGTCAATCGCGAAGCTGAGCAAAAAATTCGGTTTTATTTCGGTGACAAGGTGACACCACAAGTTATCTTTGAACGAGCGGCAACAGCTGAAAGCCCAGGACATGGTATGTCAGTGCTTCAGTACGCACCAAACAGCAAAAGCAGCGACGAATTTGTTGCACTGGCTGAGCAAATTTCGCAGAGGGGGGAGTAATGGGAAACACCCACGATCAAGATGCTAACAAATTGGGCCATGATCCACTTGAATGGCTTGGCGAAGAAGAGGCCGACACTGAAACAAAACCTAGCGTCTCTTTAGAGGCCTCACCACAATCCAGTGAGCCGGTATTAAAACCTGAATCTGATGCACCTATTTCAGAGCCCGAAATCCTCGAGGGGCCGCTCACTGTGGCGCAGGTTGAAGAAGTACATGCAACATTGACAACCCTTATCGACGGTTTACCAGAGGGGGGAAACTGGACACTGGATTTGTCTGGTGTCACCCAGCTGGATTCCAGTGGCTATCAACTGCTAGTGAGTGCTTTTAATAGCTGTAAGCTCAAGCAAATTGCTGTTTCTGTCACGGGGTTGTCTGAGTCGATTTCAGAGCTACTTACTATGCTGGGCGATTCCACACTTAAGGCAATGGCAGACAAGGGCTGAGATGAGTACGCAACGAGAGTTTGAATTTACATTTGCCCATTTTGATGCGTTAAGAAAGCAGGCTCATAACTATTCTGGGATTAATTTTACCGATGACAAACTTGAGATGTTTTATGCCCGTCTTGCCAAACGGCTTAGAAAGCTAGGGATAACGTCGTTTTCGGAATATGTTAAGCGCGTTAAACAAGACCAAGCGGAATTCTCTGAGTTCGTAAACGCTGTAACTACTAATATTACTGCCTTTGAGCGAGAGCCGCATCATTTTGCTCATCTGAAAGAGCAGATGAAAACGTTTAAAAAATCTACTGTCAACATTTGGTCAGCGGGCTGCAGTACGGGTCAGGAGCCATACACTATTCTGGTCAATATATTACCTTTTTGCCGACAAAAACGGATCGAGGTAAAGGTATTGGCATCGGACCTCGATACTGATGTGCTGTCTAAGGCTCAAGCCGGCATTTATAAAGTGAAAGATGTTGAGATGTATGGGCAAGCCGTCAAAAAGCAGTTTTTTCGCAAAGGCATCGGACCCAAAGAAGGGTTTTGTATGGTTAAGCCCGTTTTATCTGAGTGCATCGAGTTTAGGCAACTTAACCTGTTTTACCCCTGGAAACTGGATAGGAAGTTTGACTTCATTTTTTGCCGAAATGTATTGATTTACTTTGAACAGAAGAAAAAGCTGGAAATCATTGATCGCTTTGCCAGCAATCTTGTTCCTAATGGCATCTTATTTTTGGGGCACTCAGAGTTGATCCCACGTGACGACCCGCGCTGGAAAAATATTGGCACCAATATGTATCAGTTAACGGGGGCGGGATAATGAGCGTACAACCTTGTCAACCCGGTTTTGAGCACATTAACCGCTACTTCGACCGGCAGGTGGGCATGAATACCGCCAAAATACTGCCAGGTGAGTTTTATATTTCACAGCAGAAAGAAATCATCACAACTGTGTTAGGGTCCTGCATATCAGTATGTGCCTATGATTTACAGCAGCAAGTGGGGGGGATGAACCACTTTTTATTGCCAATGAGTCGGTCTGAAAAGCTTGACTTAGGGAGTGAAGCATTTCGCTATGGCGATGTCGCCATGGAACAAATGATCAATGCCTTACTGAAATTGGGTGCTGAGCGGCGCCGTTTGCAGTTTAAGGCGTTCGGTGGCGGCCAGATTATTAAAACCATGACACCTATTGGTGAGAGCAATATTAGCTTTCTAAAGAAATTCATGGCCCTTGAGGGGTTTAAAATAGAGGCGTCTGACATGGGAGGGCCTTACCCCAGAAAAGTACGGTTTGATCCGCTGACCGGTCAAGTTTGGGTAAAGCGTCTGGCTCATTTGCACAATGACACTATCAGTAAACGTGAGGCTGATTATCAGAAGAACTTAAATGAGCATGATCAGTCTGGCGAAATTGACTTATTTGAATAAATTATGAATGCAATCAAAGTACTTATTGTTGATGATTCCCGCTTAATACAAACCGTGCTCAACGAGATACTGGGCAGTGATGGCCGCTTTGTTGTTGTGGGGATAGCAGAAAACCCTCACGAGGCCCGTCAGCTTATCAAGGAAACCGATCCGGATGTACTGACTCTGGATGTTGAGATGCCAAAAATGAACGGCATTGCTTTTTTAAAAAATCTTATGCGATTGCGCCCTATGCCCGTAGTGATGATTTCGACCTTAACCGCTAAGGGTGCGGGTGTAACGCTAGAGGCGATCGAGTTAGGCGCCGTTGATTTTGTTGAGAAGCCCTCTGATTTGAGCCAGTCGATCGACCACTATCGGCATGAAATCTGTGAAAAGGTATTTGCGGCATCAAAGGTCTCTCGACTAAAGTTATTAGAAACGCAGCAGCGTATAAGAGGAGAAGGGCAGTCGTCTGTTACGCGCTCCGTGACACAATCTGCCCCAGCACAGGCATCTCTAGCTATACAACGGGGCGTGGCCGCACATCGAATTTGCGCTATTGGCGGCTCGACTGGCGGCTTAGAGGCATTGTCTAATATGCTTCGTCAGGTGCAGTTTAATGGCAGAGAATGCATTGTTGTTTGTTTACATCTGCCCGCAGGGTTTACTGCCTCTTATTCAAGGCGTTTGGACAGCTTGTTACCCATTGACGTGAAAGAGGCTGAACACGGTGACAAACTGGAGCAAGGGTGCGTTTATATTGCGCCAGGTGGGCTACACATGGAAGTTGTGAAGCGGGCAGGCGCTTTTTGCATAAGAATTAACGACGATGAGCCCGTGAACAGACATAAACCGAGTGTCGATGTACTATTTGACTCTGTTGCTGACTGTGTTGGCGCAAGTGCCATTGGGTTTATCCTTACCGGAATGGGACGAGATGGAGCATTAGGCTTAAAGCGAATGCACGAAGCGGGATGCATGACTTATGCACAGGATGAAGCCACCGCTGTTGTATGGGGAATGCCTGGGGCTGCAGCAGAAATAGGTGCCGTTATCCCAGAAAACATTGCACCTTTAACCAAGCTCAGTGCGTATTTAACTGACTACTATCAGAAAAAGTAGCTGGGCAGGAGACACTATCATGGCAGGCAGTATTCACCGACTAATCTACTTAAGCGATGTTAATCGTGAGCTGTTCGACTCTAATGCGTTAAGCGGTATTCTGAAGACGGCCAGAGAAAAAAATCAGCAGCTAGGTATCTCTGGCATGTTAATTTGTGATTATCATCATTTTTTACAGGTGCTAGAAGGCGATAAAGACCATGTCAGCGGTATCTATGATGTTATCGCCCATGACCCGCGGCATACAGGGGTGAAGTTAATTGAAGCGGTCGATACCGACACGCGGTTATTTGGCGAATGGGCAATGGGTTTTTCTCGGGTCATTGAATCATCCTCAGGTAAGCTGGCTGAACTGAACGCTCAGGAGGCAATCGATCTTCTAAAGCAGTACGCAAGAAACCGTGACAGTGGCACGGCAGTTAGCTGACTAATGGATAATAAGGTTTTTGGCAAACATCTGCATACTATTGCCAATCGTGCCATGCCATTGACGGGAAAGCTTACCCTTATGCGGATGGGAAAGGTACCTTGCAGCACTGAACAGCTCACGTTACTGGAAGAAAAGTGTCATCACCTACATCAGGCAATTGACATTGCGCGTCAGGAACTGGAAGCCGCTCAGGTATTCGGTAGTGACGTTTCATTATTATGTGTTTTACGGATTGAATTAAAACCCTCCCCTGAAATGTCAATCGAAGGGTTGTTGGTAGATTTGCAAACACACTTAAACCTTAGTGAGTGGTCATCAGGTGCTAGCGTAGTTGCGCTTCACTATGAGGGCGCTATTGTGCTTTACGTCCAGGGTGATCCGGCAAAGGTCAGCACAGTGCTGGCCAAAACGCTTTTGTTTTCACATACCAGGGCAGTTGAGCGACTCATTAACGAGACACACCGTCAGCAGGCGGATACGCTCTGGGAGGGCGGGCACTTTTTTGATTTGTCCTCTTGTGGCAAGGAAACACACTTAAGGGCATACACAGAGGAATTATTTTCAAGGGAAGTGAACCCTACGGATGTCCCACTCTTATTAAACCGTATAAACAAAGAACTGGAAGCGTTAGAGGAAGGACCAGGTGCTCCCTCTGTTTCAGCGTTAAACAATGAGTAAATACTCTTACGCGAGAGCATGTCTATGAAAGACACACTGTTTCAGGGGCCGAACCTCGGTAGTTTGTTTGAAATTGTGTTGGAGCGTAGCTTCGAAGCGATTTTGATCACAGATGCAGAGCCTGAAAACCATAAGATATTGTATGCCAACGACAAATTTTGTCAGATGACAGGCTACACCAGAGAGGAATTGTACGGTAAAAACCCGAGAATTCTGCAAGGAAAACGCACCAGCCGTCGGGTTATTGAACGGCTCAAAGCCGCGTTAGCATCTGCATCACCTTTTATTGGCGCAACCTTTAACTATAACAAGCTGGGGGAGGTGTATCCCGTACAGTGGAATGTTTACCCTGTGCTGGACGAGCACCAACAACCTCAATATTTTGTCTCAATTCAGCAGGATTTAAGTGAACTCAGAAACAGCTTGGCTAGGTTAAAGTCATCCAGTGCAAGCTTTCGTCATTTCCTGTCAGAACTCAAGTCTCAAGGGCAAAGTGACTCGGAACAATACCGGGTGGCACATCAAGGGCTGGTTGAAAACAGCAAGGTATTGTCACGGTATGTAAATCGTACTGTTACTGAAAAAAAGGAGACGGAAGAGTTCTTTGATTTCGACAGTAATATTCAAAAAGCCTCAGAACATAAGCCGGCTAAACGCGCTATAAGTGCGGAGCATTACATAGCGTCTATTGGCGAAGACAACCCCAGTATCAATGAATTAGTGGGCTTGGCACACAGTCTTGCCAGTGTCATTGAGTTGGAATCCTTAACCGATATTAGTATGTCACGACGTAAGGAATTAATCAGTGATATCCAGGAAATCGCTAATGCATTGTTTTTCCTCGAAGAGTTTATGGATGTATCGGTGGCATTGAGCGAACTCGCCGTAGCCATGTATCACAATGTTGAAAAAGAGTACGACATTATTATATCTGAAGCGATTAAAGGCTTAGTGATTGACCTTGATACCTGGATAAGTGAAGTATTTGTGGCGCGTAGTGCAGACAATGTGCATATGCTGGATGACAGTATTGTTGGCAGTTGCGGGCAGATTTTAGTTTTTTGCAGAATTGATGACAATGAAGAAGAGGACGATGATGAACTGTGGTAAAGCGCCATATTAGCTCAATACTTTATTGATACAAGCATTGAGCTCGGCGAGTCTATATGGCTTTTTAATAATGTCGATGACACCCATAGACAAGAGCTCTGATTCTGAATTTTCAGCCATAAAACCAGACGCTACAATCGCTTTTACTGACGAGTCAATGGCTTTCAAGGCTAGGTATGTTTGCTTACCGTCTAATTTTGGCATAATCATATCCAGGATCACCAAGTCGACGACATTGTGTTTAAATAGCTCAATAGCGTCTTCCCCGTCTTTTGCCAACAAAGCTTCATGACCTAGTGAATCTAAAAACTCTGCACATAACTCCCTGATCATAGCTTCATCATCAACCAGGAGTATCTTTCGTTTTCTATCGGGCTGAGCGTCTTGGCAAGGCGTAGTCTGTTCAGTAGGTACAGTGCTATCATAGACGGGTAAATCGATATCAAACCGCGTACCCTCACCGACGGTACTGGTAACCTTAATGTTACCGCCCATATTTTCTATCGTGCCATACGCTGATGCCAGCCCAAGTCCTGTGCCTTTTCCTACAGCTTTGGTCGTAAAAAATGGCGTAAAGATTTTGTTCAGATCTTCTTTTTTAATGCCGCAGCCGGTATCAGAAAATATCACATGAAGGCCTTTGCCTGTAGCCGTAGGAATAGTTTCTGTTTGAATGAAAATAGTACCGCCCTTTGGCATCGCATCCCTCGCGTTCAGCCCTAAATTTAACAGTGCATTTTGCAAGAGCGCATAATCTCCCTTAACAATATGCAAACTGGCATTCAGACGTAAATCAATGGAAATGCGCTTGTCGATAGAGTGGCTGATGATATCAATGGTATCGCTTATTAGTTTGTGCAAATCAAGTGGCTTGAATTCTGTTTTGTCTTGCCTCGAAAATGCCAATAATTGTCGTGTTAGGTTACTGGCGTTTTCTGCACAAGCAATAATTTTTCCAACGTAGGTTTTAGAGCTATCCAGATCGTTTGAGGCACTGATGAGTTCAGCGAAGCCCATAATACTGGAAAGCTGATTGTTAAAGTCATGGGCCACTCCGCCTGCAAGTTGACCTAATGCTTCCATTTTTTGTGCTTCTTTTAACTTGTTTTGCAGTTCAATTCTGTCTGTAATGTCGGTGTGTGAACCGAGTAACCTGACCGGTTTACCTTCTTCATTTAAAAAGCTGGTTGCATGGGACATTATCCAGCGATAGTCGCCGTTTTTATGTTGCATGCGAAAAACGGCCTCGTAGGTTCGCTGGCCGTCATCGGTCACATTGGCTATTTTTTGTAATGTTTCCTCAAGGTCCTCGGGGTGCACGCGGCGCTCCCATTCCGCATAGCTGTCGTTTATCTCATGGGCTTCATAACCCAGTTGTCGTTTGTATTCATCAGAAAAACGGGCTTCATTGGTCACTAAATTCCAGTCCCACAAGGCGATACCACCTGCGACAATGGACTCATTTAAGCGTAATGCGGTTTCTTCTAACGCTAGCTTAGCCTCCTTGAGTGTAGAGACGTCCTGAAAGGTGCCCACTAAACGTGTGACTCTGCCTGCGTCATCCAATATGGGCTCACAGCGAGCTACCGCAAATCGCCGGTCATCGCCCTTGCTATTGAGTTCGAGCTCGAGTTCATAGGGGGTACCGCGCTCAGCCGCATTGGCCACTGCCGGTTGCAGGAGCTGCCACGATGAGGGGGTAAATAGTTTGTGATGTGTTTCGTAGGGCGGGGCATGCTCTGATACGGGTAATCCAAAAATCCTGAAAAGTTCAGGCGACCACCATACTTGCTCACTGAGTAAATCGTAATACCAGGTTGCGGTTTTGTTGATTGATTGGCTGATGTTCAATGACTCTATGGCAGCCTCGCGCCGGGTAACATCAGTCACTAAAACTATGATTTCAAATTGCGTTCTATTAACGAAGAGCTCTACAGCTACTGGTTGCTTATTCTTTTTATAAGCCGTAAATACACGCTTGGTTGTGCTGTTGGGTGATTGAAGCCAAAAAGAATTATCACTGGTGACGCTGTTTTGTTCGAGTTCAGGTATAAACGCAGAAATGGGTTTACCGATTAAGTCATGGGGCGCATAAAGAAAAACCTCTGACAAATAATCGTTGATCAGCCTAATGTGGCCCGTTATGTCGACAACCAATATTGGACTTGGAACAAGGTTTATGGAAGCTGAATCTGTGTGTTCCATGGGCGCTATTTATCGGGACTGTACTAAAAGCGTAGATGAATATTCACATGTTTTCTAAAACAAATCCGCTAAAAGATTGTTTTGAATCAATAGAGCTTGCCTAATACTTTTTGCGGATCAGGGTAAAGGCGTAATGCGGCCTCTAAATCAGCCTTGTTTACCACTCCGGGCATGTCACAGCGAGATGGACATTCGTAGCAGAGTTGTAGATGAAGATGTGCAGGCCAGCCACCATTTTCTTCAGGTGGCCCCATCCAGGCAAACTGCTCACCCTTAGCTACTATTTTTCCCGGAGGATTGTTGTGGTACGAGGCCTTACTTAAATGTCCAAACAATGCATATAGGGGCGTGTTGTTGAGCTCGTATTTAAGCACTAGGGTATAGCCGTAATCCAGTGCTTCACCGTTATAAGCGCGCTGATACACGACGCCGTCATAAAAATTGTGTATTTCAGTGTGTTGTGGGGCAAAGATATCAATGCCAATGTGATAGTCACGCTCGCCCGCAAAAAGCGGTGAGCTGTAAATATCTGGCCTATGTTCATTATATTTTCCCACGCCATAAGTAAAATTAGGGGGCATATCCATGGCACCAGAAGTAAGGTCAAACACATGATACTGGGGCGGAAGCTTAACCACTTCTGCAAAACTAAACGCCTCAAAATCAATGTCGGATTGACGACTCATACCTGAACATACCCCTCTTTTAATTAGGACGCTTTTACAAATTTAAGGGTAAAGCGGTCACTTTCACCTATTTTACGATTGCGCTCTTTTAATGCCTCGTCTTTCACGCTCAATGACGGCGGTAAAGACCACACACCATTTTCGTGGTTGGCCGGGTCGTTTGGATTGGCATTTATTTCTGATGATTCTACGAGTTTAAGTCCCGCAGCTTCAGCCATTTCAATGACCCAGCTTTGCTTGACGTAGCCAGTAAACTCTGAGTCATCGCCATCTTCAGGAAGGCGGTGCCCAACAATACCAAAGGTACCGCCTGGCTTAAGCACGTCATAAACAGATTTGAGTACGTCGCCGAACACGCCATCACGTTTCCAGCCATGAACGCTTCTAAATGACAGTACCATATCAGCCGAACCCGACTCACCTAAGCGGCTTTTGGCGGGTGGATCAAACGGTACGATGTCTATGTCGCCAAATCTTTCCTTATCGGCAATACGTTCTTTGTACGCCGCCATGGCTCGCGTAAAATACGCAGGTGCATTTTCCCTTTCCATATTAAAATGGCCGGCAATCAGCTTGCCTTCTTTGGCTACATAGGGTCCAAGGATTTCACTATACCAGCCACCACTGGGCGCCAACTCCACGATAGTCATATTGGGCTCAGCACCAAAGAAACTCAGTGTTTCATAGGGATTTCTGTACTTGTCACGTACACTTTCTTCAGCTCGCTCCTGTGCTTCGATAACGTTCTTTAGGTGCTCATTCGCCATCGCTGCCTGAGTGAGCGTCATAGTGACAAAACAGGCCCCTGCTACAATACTCGCAATGGGCTTGGTCAAGGTCTTTAACATAGTTTTTCCCTTTTGATTGTTGTTAATACGCTAACGTCTACGTTGTTCTGGCATATTTCGCTTAAAAATACACGTCGTAGAGTAACGACTGTTACCGCAAAAAGGCAATGCTATTTGACTATTTTGTGGTGTGGTCCATGCACTTATATCGAAAATATCAAAGGCTTCTGGTACTATGTCATTTTATTAACAAAGGAAAAGCCTTGATGCGCATAGCCATGATAGGACTGGGCGATATTGCTTTAAAAGCGTATTTGCCTGTAGTGACTTCTCACCCAAAGGTTACCCCTGTTTTATGCACACGAAATGCTGCTACACTGGCTGCGCTGGCGAAACAATACAGAATTCAGGAAACCTACACGGAATTGGCAGCACTCATAAAAAGTCAGCCTGATGCCGTAATGATACACAGCAGTACCGATTCACATTTCACTATTGCTATGCAGTGCCTGCAAGCGGGTATTCCCGTTTTTATCGACAAACCCATCAGCTACTATATGAATGAGTGTGAGCAGGTTATGGATGTGTCTGCGCAAAAAAATATCCCTATATTTGTGGGATTCAACCGTCGATATGCCCCTCTTTATCAACTATTGCTCAGCGTGTCTCCGATTCATATCAAGTACCAGAAAAACCGGTTTGCACTGCCGGATGAGCCCAGGGTTTTCATTTTTGATGACTTTATTCACGTGCTTGATTTTTGCATATTTGCAGGACAAACCCATGGTTGTACCCTTGATGATGATCAACTCAATGTGTTTGCTCACTCCCAGGGAGCTGAACTTGGGGTGATATCGGTTGAATGGCGCTGCAAGCATGTACTGTTTAGCGCCAGTATGAACCGATTGAACGGCGGTAATGAAGAGCGTCTGGAGTATTTTGCTGAGAATCAAAAATGGCAAATCGACAACCTGCGCGAAGGCCATGTATTGAAGAACAATACTCGTTCGCCATTGCGCTTTGGCGATTGGGACAGCACGCTGTATAAAAGAGGGTTTGTTACCATGTTTGAGCAATTCATTGCCAGTTTGGAACACGGAAAAACGAGTACAACTTATCACGATGGCATTTTACGCGTACACAGATTATGTGAGCGATTGGTGAATCAGCTCCATAAACATTAACGGTTAAAACGTGACTTTTGGCACACTAACTTAAACTATTCGCTTGCTATCTTTGGCCTTTCAACGAGAGGACAAAACATGCGATCTATTTTTTATGCCACCTTGCTGTTTGTTATTTGTGCCCATGGCGTATCTGGCGAGGTCAACGGGAATACTGCAAGTGCACTGACGCAGGCAAAAGCGGCGATGGGGACAGATCTGGACCGGGCTGAAGCACTTATTGAAAAAGCCTTGGCAGATACACCCAACGACGCAGATGTGCAATTTACTTGTGGCCGGATAATGGGTAAGCAAGCAGAAAATGCCATCTTTTCTGCATTGAGCTATGCGAAAAAGTCGTTGCGATGCCTGCAACGCGCGGTGACACTTCAACCCCACAATACTGATTATCGCAAGGCTTTAATGCACTTTTACCTTGGCGTACCCGGTATAGCTGGCGGTGACAAAGCCCTTGCCTGGCAGCAGGTAGAGCAGATTGCCACAATAGACAGTTTGCAGGGGGTGAAGGCTGAGCTCAGTTACTATCGGGAAACAGAGCAATCAAGCCAATACGAACAGTTGCTAGCAACAAGTCGCGATACGTATCCTGACCATGCAGAATTTCACTATCGGTATGGTTTGGTATTGCAACAAAAGCAGCAATACGGTGAAGCGATGGATATGTTTGAACATGCCATTAATGCGCCTGAAGATGACGATAATACTTTTGTAATGAATGCCTATTATCAAATTGGCCGCACCGCAGTTTTCTCTGAGCAGCAAGTAGACAACGGCATTAAGGCATTAAATCATTATCTAACCCAGACATTGGATTCTCGACGCTTACCAGAAAAGCACTGGGCCCACTTTCGTCTTGCACAACTGCATGATTTAGCGGGCAATGAGAGCATGAAAAAGCAACATTTCACTTTGGCGAGTGAGAGTAACGACAAGGCACTTCAACGTGAATTACGAAAACGCAATCACTAAGCGCAATACCAAGCTGGCTGCCCACATCTCATTGGTGGCGATAGTCCTTTTTGTACTCATGGAGTTACCAGTAAGGCTTTTACTGCAGCCCGATCCCTGGCTGCTTGATACCCTTCACTGGTACTTTAATCAGCCAATGCGAATGATGATAGAGCTTTCACTGGTGGTTACATTAGTTATCAGTCTGGCCTTGTTATTTCCACGCTTACTCGCATTCCCTCGAGCTCAAACTTCCTTGGTAGTGGGGTGTATGCTGGCCAGCGCCTTGCTATTTGGCGTGATGGAAGCAGGGCAGTTATTTGAGAGTTTTGACGCTGGTTGGGGGCTCTGGCTTCTATGGTTTTTCACTGGATTTTGCATTGGTGTGGGTCAGGAGCTCTTATATCGAGGTCTGCTTTATACCAGCTTAACCCGCTATATGTCAGTTGCCACTGCCGCAATCGTCACAACCCTTGCTTTTGTTATTGCACCACTTCATTCAATAAGGTTATGGCACTATGCAGAGCAGGAAGCCTACCGTGCAGTGCTGCTATTAGTTGCGATCTATCTTGGTGCAAGTGCATTTTTTCAATGGCTTCGAAACAAGACGAATAGCGTAACACCGCCCGCATTGGTCCATGGTGTGGGCAATGCCATCACCTGGGTTGCCGTTTTTGCCTAAGGCCACAGTTAATAAAGAGTGCTATGCAATGACAATGTTTACCAGACCAGACTTTCTTGAAGAAAAGTCAAAAAAAGTATCAATTTGGGCATCTACAGTCCCTCAGAGCGAGATCCCCGATGATTATTTTGCGGAATCCTATGGTGAGGATGACGACTACAGTGAGTTTTGTAAAGACTTTAACATGGGCTGGTACGATCATGATTTTGCCGAAATCGCCGATGAATACGGCGAAAATAACCTAGAAAAATTGTCACTAGCTTCATTTGGCGAGTCATTTGCAGAGGAGGCTTGCAAACAATGTGGCGATGCAATTATCGATGTATTTTTCCTTCTGTATGACATTAAATATGATCCCAGCCGCTCTGGCGTCAAAGAAAGCAAATACTTCAGGTTTATTGGCGTATTCAATTACGAAGTATGAATTTCTTAAGGTTCTGTCAGTATCTTAAGCATTGCACAAATACAACAATGTCTGGCTTGAAAACAAATAAGACAATGTAGTAGCGTAATTAGAGCATAAATTATGCGTTCAGGTAATTGCGCTCTCGCTTATTCAAAAGCATTCAATAACCCATTGTCATTAAACAAAGGACGTTTTATGAAAACCCTATCAGCAACCATTAGCTCCAAATCCTTACAATCATTAACGGTATTGATTGGGATTATCTTTTATGCCGCGGCATGGTACGTGTACCAATCAACATCCAACACCACAGAATACCTCTTTAGATTGCAAGATATTCACATTGAGTCCTTTGCTTCTCAGGGGATGGACCCAAATCAGGTTATACTGAACGGAGAAACGCTTCGTGACATTGCAAGCAAATACACGCAGGGCAGCCTATTCGGTACAATTGGAATGGCCATTGCCGGCAGCCTTTTTCTTCTACTGGCTTTTGTGTTGTCGGCGTTCAAAGTAAGAATAGGCTCAGAGTAAAACTCGACCCCCGATATCCATAGGGCCTTTAAAAAACGATAGATTTGCCCCGGCCACTGGCCTCTGACGCAGCTTCCAGTTTGCCATTGCGATTAATGACCATGTGCAGATCGCCAAATCGGCGTTCCTGCATGGTATACCCGAGCGCTTTTAGTTTTTCTATAACTGACTCTGATAAATTGGGGTGATAGCGAATGGTGTCTTTGGGCCATAATTGATGATGAAAACGCGGGGTATTAACGGCCTGTTCTGCTGTCATATCAAACTCGATCGCATTGAGAATAGACTGATAGACCGAGGTGATAATGGTGGTACCACCGGGTGAGCCTGTGACCAGTTTAACGTTATTGTCTTTCAGCAAAATAGTTGGGCTCATAGACGACAGCATGCGTTTTTGCGGTTGAATTTCGTTGGCTTTACCGCCGTATGCGCCGAATACATTAGCAACACCGGGTTTGGCACTGAAATCATCCATTTCGTCATTGAGAATAAAACCCGCGCCCTCAACCACCATGCCACTGCCGAAGCCAAGGTTAATTGTTGTGGTGTTAGACACGGCGTTACCCTGTTTATCAACAATAGAGAAATGTGTGGTTTCCTCACTTTCATACAAACCGGGGTCAATCTCATCTGTGATTGAAATGGCCGTTTTATTGATTTGTGCTGCCCGCTGACTGATGTACGCATCGGCAATCAAATCCTGGACCGGCACCGGATAAAAATCTGGATCACCCAAATAGGCGGCCCGGTCAGCGAATACGCGTTTGCCGATTTCAGCAAGCAAATGGACATAGTCTGCTGAATTGTGCCCCATTGTCTTATAACTTGAGCGCACTTGTTCGTATATTTTCAACCACTGCAAAACAGCAATGCCGCCAGAGCTGGGCGGTGGTGCAGTAAGCACTTCGTATTGCTGCCATTTATCCCGAATAGGCTGGCGAGATTTTGCCTGATACATTGCTAAATCCTGATGACTGATCAGTCCATTGTGCTTGCTCATAAAAGCGACGATTTGATCAGCAGTTTCCCCTTTGTAAAAGCCATCAGGCCCTCTATCTCGAATTCTTTTTAAGGTTGCGGCAAGTTCAGGTTGTTTAAACAAGGTGTCGGCTTTTGCATCGGCAAAATAGTCTGCAAAATTCACGTTAATCTCACGTGCTTTCATGCGCTGAATAAAACCTGCCACCGATCTTCCCAGCTTGGGATGAACAATAAACCCGTTTTCTGCCAAATCTACAGCTGGCTGAACCAGATCGTTCCAGGCCAGTGAGCCATGTTTCTGATGCGCCAACCACATGCCAGAAACAGTACCCGGTACGCCAGAAGCAAGTATGCCGTATACCGACAATCCACGGATCACATCACCGTTTTCGTCCAGATACATGTCTCGATGGGCAGTGAGAGGCGCTTTTTCTCGATAATCAATGAAATCAGTCGTGTCACCCTTTTTCACTAGCATGAATCCACCCCCGCCAATATTACCCGCCTCGGGCAAGGTTACCGCCAGTACGAATTGCGCGGTGATTGCGGCGTCAATGGCATTGCCCCCTTTTTCCAGAATGGCTTTTGCTGCATCCGCACTATAAGCATCGGGCATAGCAACGGCGGCTTGCTCGGAGGCATAAGTAGTGAAATTAATCACTAGACCAAGCAGTAATATGCCTAACAGGGACTTTTTCATGATGGTCGTAATCCTTGGGACAATCTCTAGATGCCATAGAGTCTAATGAAATAAACGAGGCAAAGCCACTGCCCTAAAAACAGTGCACTAAACGCGATTTTTATAGCGAAGGGTGATGAAACGGTTCAGACTTACACTTATACATTCTTCTTGCAGGCAGAGTTAAACCGGTATAGTTTTTAGAAGGCAAAGGCCGGTCAGCGAGCGAAAAATTGGTTCAATGGCGTAGTTTCCGCAGCTGCAATTCTTAATTAGGCTTTGCGTCGCTTTTTACGCAGGGCCATTGTTACTCCATTGGTCCAGCCAAACCCGTGCTGAACATCATATTCACCCCCATAGGCGAACTGTAATGGGTTGTTTAAGTTATACTTTTCCATCAAGCAGCGGTGGCGCTTGTAGAAGTCTTCAACCATGCCGCACCAACTTGATGCGACATGGTTGGCGTCGTCAACGAAACCATAGTTAGACAGTCCTTCAAATGCAAACCATTGTAGTGGTGCCCAGCCATTGGCATGGTCCCACTGTTGTTCGCTTTGCATATTCGTAGTGTGAACACCGCATTGTCCAATCAGCGACAGCTTTGCTTTGGCCACTGTCCGAGCGGCTTGCTCGTGGGTCGCTAGTGAAGCGTAAAGAGGTAAAAAACACGCTGCACTTAATACATCAGTATGACGTTGTTTAACAAAATTATAATCATAAAATGTGCCTGACTCGTCATTCCAAAAAACCGAAAGAATCGCTGTTTTTCTGGACTTAGCAGCTTGTTTAAACTTTACCATCTCGCCAGCATTATTGGTTTCTTTATAAAGCTCCGCCAGTTTAGTTTCCAATAAATAGAGCAAACAATTTAAATCTACGGGAAGTAATGATGTGGTATTGATACTGGTGAGAGAGTTTGCAGACTCCAGCCAACGGGAACTAAAGTCCCACCCAGACTCACAGGCGGCACGGAGGTTACGCCAAAAAGCGGCTTTATCTTTTACGTTATTGGCATGTTCGACATCTTCAAAATAGGACTCTGGTCGCGGTGTATCATTTTCATCCCAGTATCTATTTAATACAGTGCCGTCAGCCAAGCGAACAGTCCGCTTGGTTGCGTTCTTTTCCGGCGATAAGCTGTCATGACCTTGCATCCAAAAATCATATTCATTTCTAAGCCCGACAATTGAGCGTTCAATGAAATTATTTCGGTCGTTGCCCCTCAGCAATGTTGGCGTAGAAAGAATAAGTTCAACCAATAGGGCCAGAACAGGAGGCTGGGAGCGACCTATGTAATAGGTACGATTACCATTGGGTATCGAGTGAACAGTTTGCTGTAAATAAAAGAAGTTATCGACCATGTTTACGACTAATTGCATCTGCTCGGAATCGACGAGTCCTAATGCCGTAAAAAAGCTGTCCCAATAATAAATTTCACGAAATCGCCCGCCCGGAATAATGTATGGGTGGGGTAGTGCCAGTAAGCTAGTTTCATTGGCTTGTTCGCTAGGTTGACGTGTAAGACTGGACCACAAACATTCAATGTAATCGGTGAGTTCAAGATTACCTGTTTTAATGTATTTGGATTCAGTGTAGGAGGCATCGGGCATTGAAAAATGATTTTCAACAAAAGTATTTAAAGAAAAGCCCTCTTTCGATTTCTCGTTTTCATAGGCGAGTAAAATATGGGTAATCGATGATTTTGGGCTAGCATCTGCAAACGTTTTACTGTCAGGAAATACGCGTGCCATTTGTACGTCGTGAAAGAGTGTTGAATTGAAAAATTGCTGCGCTTGGCTTTGTACATTTTGATGGTTTTCGGTCATGAATTTGCCTCGACATCAGCACTTGAGGATACGTCTGAATGCGCGCTCCAACGTTTTAGAAAAATGAGTGCGGTAGTGATACCTACTATTGGTAAGAGAAGCATGTAAAAAGCTTGTTGCCCACCGATTAATTCAAACAGGGTACCGGTTATGAGTGAGCCAGACGTCCCTCCTAATGCAGAGAAAACTACAATCAATCCCGTCATGGCAGATTGATTTTGCGTCGGAAGACTGCTCAGTACCACTGAGTTTAGTACGGGATAAATTGGCGCCATGAATGCGCCGATAAGAGGAAACAAAAAGGCTATAAATGGGAGTTGGATGACTGAATTTATGTTTGCCGTATCAATTTTGTCGGCCAATGGCAGACTTACTAGTATCAAAGCGGCCATACCCAAAAGACAAGTCAGCATAAACGGAAACCAAGATAAGAAGCGTAAGACTTGTCCTGCGCCTAAACGACCGAGCGCAAGTGCCAATGCAAATACGCTAGTAAGTTGAACGCTAATATCGGCAGGCAGTGCTAATACCTCATTGTTGAACGTAGGTAACCAAGTACCAATACCTTGCTCAACCAATACATACATAAATATTGAAATAATAAAGACCAACACCATTGGCTTGTATGCCAGTTTTAGCATAGCGATAAAGTCATCACTTACTTGACTATCACCATCGTTTTTTTTATTCGGTGTTGATATTGGGCTGATAAATACGAGCAGTATTGTTCCCAATAGCAAAACTGCAAGCCCCCAATAGGCGTTCAACCAGCTTAAACTTGCACTATTTTGTGCATCAATAAAATAAGCAAAATACCAGTATCCCGCCAACACGCCGAGCATAAAAATGCCCTCAATTGTGTTGAGTAGCGCAGAGTGTTCATTTGTACTTTTGGTGAGCATTCCAACAATTGAGTACACAGAAATTTTTACAAGAGCAAATGCGCTGCCGACGAGAGCAAACAATATCTTGATAGACCAAAACGCTGGAACGGCAGGCACCAGTATGCAACCGATTAAGCTGAGTACTAAACCGATAATCAATGCTATTTTGTATCCCATTCGCGGTATGAACGACGCAATAAAAAAGGACACAAATGCTATGGGAAGATCTTTAAATCCCTCAAGCACGCTGGCTTCTGGCTTGGAAATATTGAAACTGCCAATAGACTGAAGAATTACAGTCCCTACGCTGTTGAGTAGGATCGCAAAGGCAAAATAACACGCAGTAATAGCAGCAATAATTAATAAGCGATGCATAATAACGCTCTGTTAACATTTTACAGTAGTCTACTTGAGCATTTTAATTGTTGCAATCGTTTGCAATATTTTTTAATTTTTGCTACTTAAGCAGTTAAGTGCGCGTTGGATCGGAAGAGTGACGAATCTTCAACTCTATGCCTACGGCATGTGATTGGCCAGGTTCTCCGTTGAGTTGACGAAGCAATTCGGTCACCATTATTTCTGCTGCAAGCTTAGTATTTTGTTTGATGGAAGAGAGAGCAGGGTGCGACATTTCTGCCATCGGAATGTCGTCGAAGCCAATAATAGCTACATCGACAGGGATATTCACATATCTCTCTTTAAGCGCTTTCATCGCGCCTAATGCAACCATGTCACTACAGGCAAAAATGCCGTCAAAGTTCAAACCGTTGGTTTTAACACTTTGGTTGATACAGTCGTAACCAGCTTGATAGGTGAGATCTGTAGACATAACCAAGGAATCATCTAAAGGAATATTGTGGGCAGCGAGTGCGTCACAGTACCCTTTGTAGCGCTCGCCCATTTCGGCGTGTTCCAAATCTCCAAGAAACACGGGGCGTGTATGACCTAGTTTTATGAGATGTTCAGTTGCTTGTTTGGCGCCGAGTCTATTTTCACTTCCCACTACTGTATATTTCGCAGATGCGTGGGGATCTCCCCACACAACGATAGGGGCGCCTGCCTCTGCCGCAGCAATCATTTTTGTGTCGGACTTTGCTTGGCCAACCACTATTAAACCATCAGCGCGACTACTTTTGATAAAGTATTGTGTCCAGTCGTCTTTAGCCATAAACGAATTAGAAAGCAGCAGCTCGTAATTGCGTTCATTCAGCGCTTGGTTTAAATCACCAACTACTTTAAGTAAAAATGGGTCGTTTATGCTTTGTTCGGTATGTTCTGTCAGATTTAAAATTACTGCAATGACATGGGTGCGCTGAGTACGCAGTCTGCTGGCGGCTGCGTTCAGACTAAAGTTGTGTTCTAGCGCTAACGCCTGAATTCGCTCTCTGGTTTGCTGTTTTATAATTGGGTTTCCGCGCAATGCTCTAGATGCAGTGGAAGTAGAAACTCCAGCCAACTTGGCTAAATCAGACAGTGTGAATCGAGAATTGTTTTGCACAATAACCTGCTTTTTTCTTCAACTATAACGAAAACTGGTTGCCGACCTCAAGGATGAGTTTATACCTTCCGTTTACAATATTTTTGCAAACGTTTGCAAAAAGTCTTTGCAAACGTTTGTATTTTGACATAGTTTTAACATTATCGTGAGGGCGAGCTCATTTTTCGTCCTTTGTTTAACACTAAAAAGATGAATTTAAAAATAGGATTGCAAGCATGAAAGCCCGATACTCAGCGATAACTCTTGCCCTGTGCAGCGCACTCGGAGTGCACTCTTACGTCTATGCTCAGGAAACCAACGAATCATTTGATAATGACCAAGTAGAAAAAATAGTTGTTACGGGTGTGCCAAGCGGTACATCTCAGCGCAAGGTCGATACTAGCTATGCAATTACTGCATTGTCTGACGTTGACATTGAGCGTCTTGCACCGAAAAGCACTGCCGATATATTTAAAGCGATACCAGGTGTTTGGTCTGAGGCTTCTGGCGGTGTTGCTGGTGCAAACGTCTTTGTACGCGGTTTCCCAGGTACGGGTGACGCACCCTATCTAACGGTGGCAATTCAAGGTGTTCCTATTTTCACTCCACCAACTTTGAGCTTCTTAGAAAATGCATCTTTGTTTCGTATGGATGAAACCATCGCGTTTATGGACGCATTACGCGGCGGTCCTGCTTCGGTATTGTCAAACGGGCAGCCGGGTCTGACGACAAACTTCAACTTGAAAGAGGGCAGCGAAATCACTGAAGGCTTAGTGAAATACTCAACCTCTGATTACAGCTTACAGCGATTTGACGGCGTTGTTAGTGGTGAACTGGCTGATGACTTGTATTTCATGGCAGGTGGTTACATTTCAAGATCACCTGGTATCCGTGACACTGGATTTGATACTGAGAATGGTCAACAGTTTACAGTTAACATCACTAAAGAATTAGATAATGGTAAATTCTCAATTTTCCATCGAATGACCGACGATCATGGTGTTTGGTATCTGCCAGGTGCACTAAATGTTGAAGGTGTTGACAATGATTATGTGCAACTTGGCACTTTAAACCGTCAGGCAACTATTCAGGTTGGGGCAAATGGTGACTTGCGAACAATCGATATAGGCGAAGGTCGTGGCTTTAAAGGGTCGATGACTGGCGGTAACCTCGAATTAGACTTGGGCAACGACTGGACCTTGGTTGACAAGTTTGGTTACACCGAGGGCAATGCAAATACGTTTGGTTTAGTGCCTGAAGGTGGCGCAGTTGCGCTTTCAATGGTGGCTGATAATGGGGCTTCAGCGACGGGGGCGGTAACGGGCACTGTTTACAATGGAGACACTGCTGTTCAGCAATTTGGTCGCTGGGTAGTTGAAAAGCAAATTGAGTCCTTTACTAATGACCTTGCATTAACCAAATCATTGAGCGATTTAAATATCACATTCGGTTATTTCACAAGTTCATTTTCTGCCGACGATCAATGGTCGTTGGGGAATCAGGCGTACTATGTGGTTGAGAGTGGTGGTGAGCTGCTGACTGGAATTGATTGCAACGACAATCAGGACAGCTGTGCATGGAATTACGACATTGACAGCACTGGAGATGCCTCTACAGATGCCTTCTACCTAGCCGCCGACTATCAACTAAACGAAGAAGTGCGTATCGATGTGGGTATTCGTCGTGAAAACCACGAAGTTGAATATACAGTGGACGAAGGGGGGGATGGTGTTGTCACTAAAGCCGTTCAATATGATGAGTCTGACGTAGCTTGGACCGCAGGTATAAACTGGCAGTTTGAAAAAAATATGGGGGTATTTGCCAGAGCCAGTGAAGGTTCAAGAATGCCGCAGTTCGATGACTTTCGCGATAATTTTGGTGCGTTCAGTAGTGGTGAAGACTTAATTACCGACATCACCCAGTATGAGGCCGGTTTTAAAATGGCTGAGTCTGATTACAGCCTTTATGCCACTGCGTTTTTCAACGAGGTTGAAGGAAACTTATTTGTACCGCGGCCAGGTGCCCCGGCAGAGGTGACTACCAATGAGGCTTATGGTGTCGAAATTGACGGTACGTATTACGCAGATAATGGGTTCTCGATAACACTAAACGCCACTATTCAGGAAACAGAAATTACCGCCGGCGCTCCCATAAACGAAATATCTGTAGTGGGTAACGAAACGATTCGTCAGCCAGGTTGGCAAGTTCGTCTTACACCAAGTTATGATTTTTCGATGGTTGATATGGAAGCCACGGCCTACGCTGTATTGCACGCCGTTGACGACCGATTTGGCGATAACTTAAATACCAACTCTCTTGAAGGTTACGAGCAAATTGATTTTGGGTTAAATGTTTATGTTACGCCAGAGCTGGAAATTCAATTCAATATTCAGAATCTGACTGATGAAGACGGATTGACAGAGGGCGACCCCCGAAATCCCGCAGCCCCCAACGGTCGTTTCATTTTGCCTAGAAACGCAACAGTGAGTGTGAGTTACGCATTCTAAACTGCTCTACACTTAAGCAAAAAGCGCCTCTCAGGACACTGTTAAGGCGCTTTTTCATTCATAACAGCGAAGCGACCATTACGAATTTCTATGCAAAAAAGATGTTGCAGGGACTCTAAGAGCGATGGCTGCTAGCATGCTCAGTATTCTATGACAACATACCATTTAATATTGTATATCGGCTAACCACTACAGCGATGTTAGTTTGGCTCTTATGCTTGTTGTGTACAATAAAGAGCCTAAGTATCAATAAAAACAAATCTACAGCTTGAATTTGTATTCTTGTCAAGCAATGGTGTCTTATCATTCTTTGTTCTGCACAACACTGTTTACGATCTGCGGCAGCAATACTTAGTGCTTTCTGTCGAAGTTGTATAGCGCACTATTGCAAATGGAATAGGTCACCTTCAGCCATAAATAAGTGCGACTTTTTTGATGTGGTGGATTTGTTGTCGACTGTTTCAAACAAATTGGCGTGGATGTCTAGGTTATTTGGGGCCCATACTAGCTGGTGCTTTTCTAATCAACAGCTAGTGGCTTTAAGACTTGTTAAATGGGTGGAACTATCGATTTCGTGTTCTATTTTATTTGTTGGTAAAAATGTTTAATATTTTTTGAACTCTGGCCGTATTATCAGATATAGGTAAAACAACTTGCAAATATCGCTTCGTTAGATATGGATGTGTTATGAAGGTCTTTTTGACATCTGGTTTGGTTACTGGTTTGTTGGTGTTGTTAACTATGCTTATTCATTTGACTATGTTCAAAGGAGTAAAGGTCGGTACAGTAGAAGGGAAAGTAGTATCAATAGAAAGCGCCCTTATTATAACTCGTAAGTACTCGCAACGTGGTCTCGTGAATTATGCAAATGTCACTATTGATGAGCAAGAAGCAATACCAATAGAAGTTTATTGTATTTCTATTTGCAACAAAGATGATGTCATTAAGGTTGATATTTATAGCCCATTATTTGGTGGGGATTTGAATTTCGTTTATGAAAAAGGCTCATAATGATGAAGAAAGATAAGTCGCTGCTAATTATGGTACTGAGGGTTTTCAGTCTTGAAAAGATACAATAGTCTGTAGTGGTTTGCTTTAACCAAACACCAAGTTGGTGGACAAAAATGTACATGAACAAACCTAGAAGAAGACACAAGTGATCTAGTTATTAGTAAGCGCCAAACTGATAAAGATTGAAGCCAATACGAGCCCGTGACTGAGATTCTCATTTCGAATGAAAAAAGACACTTTCACACAGCCTTTCCCAAATGCCCCACCTTCTTGTAAGAAATCTCTTACATTGATGTAGGAATATGCGTGAATTTAGCATTATCACTTTCCTCACATTTTAAACTAACCCTATGTAATTTATAGAAAATAATATTGAGATGACAATGTTGTCATCGTAAATTCACAGAAGTGAAACTATTTGGTACAAACAAACAGGCTTATTTCCATTATTATTTATTTCGTCACAAGGAAACACGACTTGTCAGGAAGACGGCACGGAGCATGTGGACAAGATCAATGATGATCTCTCTTCTAGGAGAAGAGTAAAGGGATGGGATGGCACAAGGAGTGGCATAAGGACACGTTAAGGAAGATAAGAGCAGGGTTATGGATGCCTTGTTTAGGTAGGAATGAAGGAAGGGATCTGCTCAGGACGAGTAGCTCATATACGGAATGTATGAGATGAGAAGGAAAGGGCGTCAAAGGATTTGTATCTGGAAGATCAAGCTGCAAAGGAAAGCAGAGAAGGAATCTCAAAATTCTCAGGAAAGCGGTGGCATTGCCACCGCTTTTTTGGTTTATAACTATTCCACATTAAAGGTTCGGTAAGGTGGCACATCAACTTTAACGGCAAAGTGATTCTTCATATACAGCGTGCCCAAATACTTGTCTTCTTTATTGCCTGAAAATTCAAATTCAAAGGTCGCGTTCCAGCCGGGTTTACCTGAAACCATGCCGAGTTGCATCGTCTGGCGAGAAATGCTCAATAATTGAAGGTCGTGATGCTGGCAATAGGCTGAAATATGGCGCTTTGCAGCTTCAGCCATACCTCTTCTTATCCAGAACAGCCAGGAAAAAAACAATACTAAAAATAGAATTAATAACTGGGTTAACGACATAGACTAAAATCTCAACGCTATCGTATTAATTGCAGGACATGTGGTCTGATAGCCGGTAAGCGCACCAGATCTTCGTAGAAACCTTTGATTATCTCGCCGTCTGCATTTTCTGATTCGTCCAGCTCGTGACAACGCTGAAAAAATAGCGACAATAACGCTGGACTCAACGAGGTACCATATCGCCCTGCAATAACGCTTAACAGGCTCAATGTTGATGATCTTGGGTCACTTAGCAATAAAGCAAGTAAGGCCGAGACATTGATTGACGTGTTGGGGTTATGCAATGCCAGTAGCAATCGCGTTTGCATCTCTGCATTCTGGCTTTGTTTTATCTGCTGGATGAAAAACTGCTCGGTCTCGTCTGGCAGTGGAATATTTTCTAGCGCACAGAGCAACACATTTAAAAAAGCAGGAGCTAGTTGCGACCAATTTTGTTCCAGATTTTTAAACACCTTTGAATTGTCGGTAAGTTGATAGACGGCATAATGCACCTCTTGCATGCTGATGTTACGCCAGTCAACGGTTCCCGGCGCATTGATATAAGCGAAAGTCTTGATGCTGTCTTGCTGGGATAGCTGATTTAAATCTGCTTTGACCTTGGCTGTTAGCTGCGCCCTTAAAGTTTCTGCGGGTGTAAAGATATACGGGTTGTCCGGTAACCCTTTTTCCATCGAAGGGTCTTGCTGCAATGCGTCTACAATTGTGCGCAAGAAGTGGGTACGCGCGGCATTAACAATTTTACTCTGTTCATCAACAGGCAAGCGTAAAAACCAGATATACTGTCGAGACGCATTTAAGTTAACAGCGTGAGCCGCTTGCCAGAAAACCAGCGCATACCACCCTTGTTGTTGCCTGGGGCTTGGGGTGGGAAACTCTCCGTTTTCCAATTGCAGAAAGGTTTGTGACGGAATAGGCTGTATGCCTCTGCCTACATCATAAATGCGAAAGTCGGTGCCTGCGTGTAATAAGAATTCACAGATAGAATCAATGGAGTTTTCTGACATAGCTGACAAATTACATGACAATAAAACGAAAAGGGTATTGTAGCACGTGAACAACCAACCATTGTCCATTCTTTACCAGGATGATTGCGTGATCGCCATTAACAAACCGTCAGGGTTACTGGTTCACAGAAGCCCGTTAGACAAGCGTGCACAGCATTTTGCGGTTCAACAATTACGAGACCAGGTGGGAAGACATGTTTATCCAGTGCATAGGCTCGACAGGCCGACATCGGGTGTGCTTTTGTTTGCATTTTCCCCAGATACGGTTGCTCTGTTACAGAAAAATTGGGACCGTGGTGTGCAAAAGCGCTATCAGGCATTGGTGCGAGGCTGGGTAAAAGGGGCTGGGATCATCGACTATCCACTGCGTTACGAACCCGACAAAATAGCAGAAAAGCACAAACGCGAGGACAATGTGCAGCAGGCTATGTCTTACTACCAGTCGATACAACATTATCAAGCTCCTTATCCGGTAGGACGTTACAAAACAGGGCGATACAGCTTGGTTGAACTTGGGCTTTATACGGGGCGAAAACACCAGTTACGCAGACACATGGCGCATATTCGCCACCCCATTGTTGGCGATACCACCCATGGTGACGGTAAACAAAATGCCTTTATGCGCGCACAGTTTGGCTGTGAGCACCTGGCGCTGAGTTGTATCTCAATTCAGTTTGTGCACCCTAAAACCGGGCGCACAGTTATGGTATCCTCTCCGCGTTCTGAGAACTTTGAATCCTGCTTAACGCAGTTGGCACAATTTTCACTATAAGGGTCGTTCGATGGCTGAAGTCAGCATTTTTTATGGTTCTGTTTACGGTAATGCTCAACAAGTGGCAGAAGATGTTGCGTCACATTTAAGTGACAAGGGGATAGCGGCGAAAGTCGTTGAGGAGCCTGACGTTGATGCGCTCAAAAACGCCGAAGCGGTGCTTGTTGTTACCTCTACGACAGGGCAGGGCGATGTGCCACCTAATCTTGAATGGTGGGTGGATGATCTAAAGAGTACTTTTCCTTTGCTCAACCAAAAGCCATTTGCGGTTGCTGCATTGGGTGATAGCAGTTATGGCGACACTTATTGTGGTGGTGGCAAACAGGTATTTGCATTACTGGAAGAGTTGCAGGGGCAACCGATTGCGCCAATGTTAGAGGTGGATGCCATTGAAACGCTTGAGCCTGAGGCTGAAGTTATTGCATGGGTAGACAGTATTCTGGATAAACTGGCATCGTAAGATGCCAGTTAATTGAAAGCCTTATTCAGCACTTCTTAGTAGTGCATTGATACCCACTTTTGCACGGGTTTTAGCATCTACTTTCTTCACAATGATGGCGGCATATAACTGACAGTCGCCGCTGCTTGAAGGCAAGGTACCGGATACCACCACTGAGCCAGCAGGGACTCTGCCATAGTGGATTTCACCAGTTTCTCGGTCGTAAATACGCGTACTTTGACCGATATACACGCCCATAGAAATCACAGCGCCTTCTTCAACCACGACACCTTCAACAATTTCGCTACGCGCACCAATGAAGCAATTGTCTTCAATAATCGTCGGGTTGGCCTGAAGTGGCTCCAATACGCCACCAATGCCTACGCCACCTGACAAGTGAACATGCTTGCCAATTTGCGCGCACGAGCCTACGGTGGCCCAGGTATCTACCATGGTACCTTCATCAACAAAGGCGCCAATATTGACATAAGAAGGCATCAATACAACGTTCTTGCCAATAAATGAACCTGTTCTGACTGCCGCAGGTGGCACAACGCGCATACCTTCCTGGGCAAACTGCTCTGCTGTGTAGTCTTTAAATTTTAGCGGCACCTTGTCGTAGTACAGCGTTTCAGCGCCGTCGATCACGTCATTGTTATGCAAGCGAAAATAAAGTAATACCGCTTTTTTCAGCCATTGATGCACTACCCACTCACCCGCAATTTTCTCAGCGACTCTTGCTTGCCCACTGTTTAACAGCGCAATAGCATCAGCTACCGCTTGCTTCACTGACGGATCGGCATGTGTCGGTGTAATAGAATCGCGCTGTTCAAAAGCTTCTTCGATAATAGATTGTAATGTATTCATTCGATGGAAATATCTTCAAGTTGATCAAGTTTATAAAGGAGACGTTGTTTTAGATTTATCTGTTCTTGTGGGGTAAGAGATTTGCCCATGGCATTACTTATTATAAAGACATCTTCGGCTCGTTCGCCAATGGTGGAAATTTTTGCAAGTTTAAGGGTCATGTAGCAATCGACAAAAGCATGCCCGATTTTCGCCAGTAAGCCTGGCGCGTCTAAGGCTTCTAATTCTACTAAGGTGGCATCATCACCTCTGCTGTAAAACCTGATTTTTACAGGAACATCAAGTTGACGCATTCGTCGTGACATGCGTCTAGTGTTTTCGTGTGACCGGCCTGGTTTACGCATTTGTTCCAAAATTGCCTGTTCCAGTTCGTCAATTCGTCGCTGTGAACCAAGCCGAGTACCGTCATTTTCGAGAACCAGCAGGCTGTCGAATACGTAATCGTCATGAGTCACCATAATTTGCGCATCGTGAATGGAGCAATTTTTACTGTCCAGTACGCTAGCGATTTGTGCAAACAGGGCGGGGCGGTCTTTTCCGTAGATAAGGAATTCGGTGCCACCCTTTGCGCTATTGTCGTTGGCTTTAATCAACAGCTCTTCTTCAGGGCCCTTTTCATAGGCTAGTATTTGCTTTGTGTGCCACGCGATTTGGTTGGGTTTAAAACGGCTGAAATAATCGTCGTCAAAGCGACTCCACAAGGTTTCTGCCTCGCTAATGTCTAACCCTTCCTCACGCAAGGCGTCCAGTGTCTTTTGCTTGTGCTCAGCCACGCGTTCACTCAAAGTGATTTTGCATTGAAGCCCGTTGTCCAATGCCTTTTGCGTCATCAAATACAGCTCTCTGAGCAGCGACGCTTTCCAGTCGTTCCACAGGTTGTCATTGGTTGCCCGAATATCGGCCAGCGTTAACGCGTATAGCAGATTAAGGTGCAAATGGCTTTTCACAGTTGAAGCAAAGTCGTGAATGACGTCCGGATCGTAAATATCTCGCCTTTGCGCTACTACTGACATCAACAAATGATGGCGTACCAGCCAGGCAATCATATCGCCGTCAGCCGTTGGCAGACCATGGCTTTGACAAAATGCTTGTACGTCTTGTTCGCCGAGCACGGAATGATCGCCATTTCGGCCCTTGGCAATGTCGTGAAAAATGGCCGCTAAGTAGAGTAGCTCGGGTTTGTCCAAATTTTTTGCAATACGACTGCAGCGAGGAAAGCGCTTATCTTCAGGGTCGAAATAAGCAGCGACATGCTTAACTAACCTGTGGGTATGTTCATCAACCGTGTAGGCGTGAAACAAATCAAATTGCATCATACCAACGATTTGATCCCATGCAGGCAGGTACCCTTGAAGTATTTTAAAACCATGCATGACGTCCCAGGCGTAGTTAAAAAAGTTGGGATTTTTCATCAGGTTCATGAACTTTTCACGACACGCAGGTCGCTCGCAGTAGTATTGGTCTTTAAACGCGCGCCTTGCATTGCGCAATTGACGAATGCAGTCCGTGCTTAACCCCGAGACCTCTGGCGTGTCAGCAATGACGGCTAAGAAATCCAATAAAGACTCAGGTGTGGGGAATACATGCGCATGCCTAGGCGCAATCAGGTGCTTCTCACGAGCGAAGTCATCGTTAAGTGGCACCGCTTTTTCGTGTTTAGTCTGCAATATGTCGTCATTAAAGCGCAGCAAAAGCATGCTATTGAGCTCTGATATGCGGCTAATTACCCGAAAAAAGTCACGCATCATGGCTTCTACTGGGGCTTTCCCTTCTCCCGGATAACCCATTTTTGCCGCCACTTCAGGCTGGTAATCAAACAGAAGACGGTTTTCACTTCGTCCGGATATTAGATGCAATGCAAAGCGCAGACGCCAGAGGTGCATACGGCATTCAACCAACTCACTATGCTCGGCGTCAGTCATGTAGCCATGGCCTACCAGGCTCTGTCCATCGTATTCCCTGAAGTGCTGTTTAGCGACCCAGGCGATTGTCTGAATATCTCTTAAGCAACCCGGATTCTCCTTGATATTAGGTTCCAGGTTATAGGCTGTGCCATTAAATTTAGCGTGTCTTTCAGATTGTTCTTTTGATTTGGCGAGAAAAAAGGCTTTACTTGACCATCGGTGTTTCTCATTTACCTCTCGCCATAGAGTATCAAAAATGCCGCCTGAGCCGGCTAGATAACGCAACTCAACCAGATTTGTGGTGATGGTCAGGTCACTTTTGGCCAACTTGACACACTCTTTTATTGTGCGTACCGACTGACCAATATCGAGCTTTATGTCCCACAAAAAGGTGATAAACGTGCTAATGCGCTCTTTGGTATCCTCAGACAGCGCTTTTTTACTAACAATCAGCAAATCGATATCTGAATGGGGTTGTAAGTGGCCTCTGCCATAACCGCCCACTGCACACAGCGCGATTTGGGAGTCCTCAGCTAATTTTGACAAGTCCCAGGCATGGGCTAAAAGTGCATCAACAAATTCAGCGCGGCCTGTAACCAAATCGTGAATATCAGACTGATTAAATGACGCATCAAGCCATGCATAGCTTCGTTCAACGAGGCTTCGCCATCCTTTAAGGTCGGTAAGACTGTCGAGTGACTGAATCTCGCTAAGCAGTTTTTTGAAGGTGTGTGTGTGGGATTCAGTCACGATAAATTAACTGTGCCTTATTACGCGTTCGATGGTTTCATCGTCGCGTAAGGTAAGAATTTCCACGCCATCTTCAAGCACAAGCAAAGTGTGCTCCCACTGTGCACTTAGGCTTCTGTCTTTGGTCACCACAGTCCATTTATCGGGCAATATTTTTGAATGACGCTTACCTGCATTGACCATGGGTTCTATAGTAAAACACATGCCCGGCTTTAACACTTCACCTTTACCCGGAGTGCCATAGTGCACAACCTGTGGTTCTTCATGGAAGGTAGCACCAATACCATGGCCGCAATATTCTCGAACAATGGAATAATCGTGCTTCTCAACATATTGTTGAATAATATGGCCAATATCACCCAAGGTGGTACCAGGCTTCACTATTTCGATAGCTTTATATAAAGACTCTTGGGTCACTCTTATTAAGCGCTCTGCCAAGATGCTTGGCTTGCCAACAACAAACATCTTTGATGTGTCGCCGTGGTAACCGTCTTTAATCACTGTTACATCAATGTTGATGATATCGCCGTCTTTTAGCTTTTTGTCCGATGGAATGCCATGACAAATAACATGATTCACAGACGTACAGATAGATTTTGGAAAGGGTGGGTGACCGTAATTCAGCGGGGCAGGGATACCACCTTGCACATCAACGATGTAATTGTGGCAGATCGTATTCAGCTCATCGGTTGTTACACCTTTTTTGACATGCTCGCCAATCATCATCAGCACTTCTGATGCTAATTTACCTGCCACACGCATTTTTTCGATTTCTTCAGCTGTCTTAATTATTGCTGCCACGATATGAACAACTCCAGTCTTTATAATGTTGATGGATCGCTAGAGAGGGTGATGAAGAGGGGGTTATTAAAAATAAACCTTCTGAGGCATGGATGCCGAAGCAGAGCCCCCAGGGATGGGTTCACGGCGTGTTTATTTTTAATAACCCCCTCTTCATCATTCTCTCGGAACTACGAAGAATGACCACATACAATAGTCCGCAGTATGTTAACCACTCAGCGAACACTTGTATAGTGCCATAATTGAGCTGCAAACTTGTTTTTGTATCTGCGTCATGGTATAAAGCGCGCGCTTCTCAAGAAGCACACTAATTTAATTTAAAACACACATACACTAAGACCCGTTGTCGGGGTGTCTTCTCTACTTATATTTGAGTAGCGTGGATCGATAGCGAGGGTGTATGGAGGCCTAACCCCAAGAGGAAAATATTATGGCAAACGTGTCAATGCGTGACATGCTCAAAGCTGGTGTTCACTTCGGTCACCAAACCCGTTACTGGAACCCAAAAATGAAGCCTTTCATTTTTGGCGCACGTAACAAGGTTCACATCATTAACCTAGAAAAAACCGTTCCTTTATTTAATGACGCGCTTAACTACCTTTCAGGTGTTGCATCTAAAAAAGGCAAAATTTTGTTTGTTGGCACAAAGCGTGCGGCGAGCGATGCGGTTAAAGATGCTGCACTTAAGTGCGACCAGTTCTACGTGAACAAGCGTTGGTTGGGCGGTATGTTGACTAACTGGAAAACAGTTCGCCAGTCAATTAAGCGTTTGAAAGACCTTGAGCAACAAAGCCAAGACGGTACGTTTGAAAAGCTGACCAAAAAAGAAGCCCTTATGCTTCAGCGTGAAATGGATAAGCTAGAAAGCAGCCTTGGTGGTATCAAAGACATGGGCGGTCTACCTGACGCTATCTTTGTTATCGATGCAGATCACGAGCACATCGCAGTAACAGAAGCACGCAACCTGGGTATCCCAGTAATTGGTGTTGTTGATACTAACTCAAACCCTGACGGTGTTGATTACATCATTCCAGGTAACGACGATGCGATCCGTGCAATTCAATTGTATCTAGATGCAGCTGCTGACTCGATCAATTCGGGCCGCGAAAGCAACCTAGAAGTACAAGCTGAAAAAGACGACTTCGTCGAAGCAGCAGAATAATTTTCTTTTTAAACTCTGATTGAGGATTAATAAAATGGCAGTGACTGCAGCCCTTGTTAAAGAATTGCGCGAGCGTACTGGCGCTGGAATGCTAGATTGTAAAAAAGCACTTGTTGAAACTGACGGTGATATCGAGCTAGCAATCGAAAACATGCGTAAATCTGGACAGGCTAAAGCGGCTAAAAAAGCAGGTCGTATCGCAGCTGAAGGTGTTATCTTAACCAAAGTTGACGGCAACAAAGCGACTATGCTTGAACTAAACTGTGAGACTGACTTCGTTGCACGTGATGAAGGTTTCTTGGCATTTGGTAAGCAAATCCTAGACCTAGCGGCAGCAAATGGTTTCAACGACATTGACGCACTTAACGCAGCTGACCTTAACGGTTCAACTGTTGCTGAGACACGCGATGCGCTAGTCGCAAAGATTGGTGAAAACATTTCACCTCGTCGTGTTATCAATGTTGAAGGTGACAACCTTGGTGCATATGTCCACGGCGGTCGTATCGGCGTTATCTCTATTCTTAATGGCGGTGAAGCTGATCTTGCTAAAGACGTTGCAATGCACGTTGCAGCTGCAAGCCCTCAGTTTGTTAAGCCTGAAGACGTTCCTGCTGAAGTGGTCGAGAAAGAAAAAGCCATTCAGGTTGAAATTGCGGTTCAGTCTGGCAAGCCTGCTGACATCGCAGAAAAGATGGTTGTTGGCCGTATGAAGAAATTCACCGGCGAAATCAGCTTGACTGGTCAACCTTTCGTTAAAGATCCTTCAACGTCTGTAGGTGATTTGCTGAAGAGCAAAGGCGCTGACGTCATCAACTTCGTGCGTTTTGAAGTGGGTGAAGGTATCGAGAAGAAAACTGAAGACTTTGCCGCTGAAGTAGCTGCGCAAATGGAAGCCGCTAAGAAATAATTAGCGTCTTAACCTTTTGCCAAAGGCAATAGTTAGTTACACTTAAGCACCTCTTCGGAGGTGCTTTTTTATGAGAACCTAAAAGTACATATACGAGGTCACTTCCAGTTATGAGCATGACGCCAAAATCAGCCTACCGACGAATTCTGTTAAAATTAAGTGGTGAAGCCCTGATGGGCGAAGAGGGGTTTGGCATTGACCCCAAAGTGCTTGACCGCATGGCCACAGAAATCAAAGAGCTTGTAGAGATGGGTGTCCAGGTTGGACTGGTAATTGGCGGCGGCAACCTGTTTCGCGGTGAGGGCCTTGCCAGAGCCGGCATGAACCGAGTTGTTGGTGACCACATGGGCATGTTAGCCACTGTGATGAATGGTTTGGCAATGCGCGATGCCCTGCACAGAGCATTTGTTAATGCTCGTCTTATGTCTGCCATTCCTTTGAATGGTGTGTGTGACGCATACAACTGGGCTGAAGCCATTAGTTTGCTTAAATCTGGCAGAGTGGTAATCTTCTCCGCGGGCACAGGAAACCCCTTTTTCACCACAGACTCAGCGGCTTGCTTGCGCGGCATAGAAATTGAAGCTGACGCGGTTTTAAAGGCGACAAAAGTTGACGGTGTGTTTAGTGATGATCCGGTGAAAAACCCCGACGCGACTCTGTACAAACAACTGAGTTATCAGGAAGTACTTGAGAAAGAACTCAAGGTCATGGACTTGTCTGCATTTACGCTGGCCCGTGACCATGGTTTACCCATCCGCGTGTTCAATATGAACAAGCCAGGATGCCTAAAAAGTGTCGTGCTCGGTGAAGATGTGGGCACACTGATTGATAATGTAGAAAGTGTAAATCAATAGAATAGGATAAGTAGCGTGATAGACGAAATAGAAAAAGACGCGCGTGAGCGAATGGAAAAAAGCATTAGCGCGCTTAAGAGCCAGCTTAGCAAAATTCGCACGGGCCGTGCTCATCCCAGTCTTTTAGATGGCATCATGGTGCCTTATTACGGTGCCGATACCCCGCTCAAACAAGTGGCCAACGTGGTTGCTGAAGACAGCAGAACCCTGGCGCTAACTGTTTTTGATAAAAGCGTGTCAGCTGCTGTTGAAAAAGCCATTATGCAAGCGGATTTAGGCTTAAATCCAATGAGTGCCGGAACAGTTATCCGCATTCCTATGCCGCCACTTACCGAAGAGCGTCGTAAAGACCTTATTCGTGTTGTGCGTGGAGAAGCTGAACAAGGCAGAGTGGCTATTCGCAACATTCGTCGCGATGCAAACAGTGATATTAAAGAACTCCTCAAGGAAAAGGAAATCAGCGAAGATGAAAGTCGCGCTGGAGAGGAAAATGTTCAGTCGCTAACCAATGAATTCATCAAAAAAGTGGATCAGATGCTTAGTGACAAAGAAACGGAATTAATGGAAGTATAACGCTAATATGCAGCAACAAAATTTGCCCCAGCACGTCGCTATCATCATGGATGGTAACGGTCGCTGGGCAAAGCAAAAAGGTAAAATTCGTACATTTGGCCACAAGGCCGGTGTTGACGCTGTCAGAGCTGCGGTTAAATTCGCCCGTAGCGCTGGCATTAAATCATTGACGCTGTTCGCGTTTAGTAGCGAAAACTGGAAACGCCCTGAAGAAGAAGTGTCAGTGCTCATGGACCTGTTTAACCTTGTGTTAAACAGTGAAGTAAAGCGGCTGAAAAAGAATGGCGTGCGACTCAAAGTGATTGGCGACTTGCGTCGTTTTGACACTAAACTCACCGACAAAATAGCTAAGGCAGAAGCGCTAACGGCAGAAAATGATGATTTGATCCTTAATATAGCCGCTAATTATGGCGGTCGTTGGGATGTCGTAAATGCCTGTCAGCAGGTTGCTCGTCAAGTGGGAGCAGGCGAGTTGAGCCCCGATGATATTACCGAGGATACGCTAGACGCCTGTATGTCAACGGCCGGGTTACCTGAGCTAGACCTTCTGATAAGAACGGGAGGGGAATGCCGGGTCAGTAATTTTCTTCTTTGGCAATGTGCCTATGCCGAATTGTACTTTACCCCCACACTTTGGCCAGATTTTACTGAGGCCGTTTTTCAACAAGCTATCGATGACTTTGCCGAGCGCCAAAGACGCTTTGGCCTGACAGGTGAGCAGGTAATGCCTGCGGTTACGGAATAGTTCTATGTCAATGCTCAAGCAACGTATCATTACCGCGCTCATCCTTGCGCCAGCCGCACTTACCGCTATCTTATTTTTGCCAACCGTTTATTTTCAATGGGTTATCGCTGGCGTTGTCGCATTGGGTGCCTATGAATGGGCGAATATGTCGGGCATCAAGGCTAGGCAGTATAAAGCGGCTTATGCTGGGGTTATTGCGGGCATCTGCGCGCTACTGATCGCCTTTGTAGATGCGCAGGCGATTTGGTTGCAAGGCGAGCTTAATAATTTGTATACCTATATTTTGGGTGCCTCTGTGGTGTGGTGGCTTGCTTCATTAGGCATGATTTTAGCGTATCCCAAATATACCGCGATATGGCGCAACAGCTGGAAAGTCAGGGGGTTGTTTGGACTGCTAACACTCGTTCCCACTTGGGTGGCGGTTGTGACACTGCGCAACAGCCTGTACGAGGTAGACGCTTACTACGGTGCATCACTGATCTTTTACGTTTTGGGCATTGTGTGGGCAGCAGATATTGGCGCTTTTTTTGTCGGTGTAAAATTCGGTCGACACAAGCTACGGCCTAACGTATCACCGGGCAAAACCATTGAAGGTTTACTTGGCGGTATTGCTGCTTCTTTTGCCATTATTGCTTTTGCCGCGCTGCATTATCAAGTGGAACCCTCTCGCATATGGCTTCACCTTGTTATCGGGGGGGTAACCGTGGCTGTGTCGGCCTTAGGCGATTTAAACGAAAGTATGTTTAAACGTTGTGCGGGCATTAAAGACAGCGGCAAGTTACTTCCTGGTCACGGTGGCGTACTTGATCGCATCGATAGTTTAACGGCTGCATTCCCCGTATTTGCATTCTGTTATGTGGTGTGGATGGCATAATGCAAACAGTCACGGTATTGGGGGCAACAGGCTCAATTGGATGTAATACACTTGATGTCATTGCCAGGCACCCTGACAAATATCGCGTGTTTGCCATTACCGGTAACAGTCAAATTGAAAAACTACTGCAACAGGCAAAAGCCTGTGCATGTCGTTATGTTGTTATTGCTGACGAGTCACGCTTTCAGCACGCAAAGCACATAGCCGAAGAGTTGAATATTCAGGCTGAAATCCTTTGTGGCGAGCGTTACATGAATGATGTGGCCAGTGCACCCGAAGTCGATATTGTGATGGCTGCCATCGTCGGTGCAGCCGGCCTAAACCCGACCTTGGCGGCGGTAAATGCAGGCAAACGTGTACTGTTAGCAAACAAAGAATCCCTAGTGATGTCAGGCGCTTTATTTATTCAGGCAGCTAACGAATCAAACGCTGAAATATTGCCAATAGACAGTGAGCATAACGCTATTTTTCAGTGTCTTCCCAGTCATGCTGAGTACGGCGATCTGCAGGGGGTTGGAATTAGTCAAATTCTGCTGACGGGCTCAGGTGGACCGTTCCGGGACAGGCCCCTTGAAACGTTTTCGACTATCTCACCCGACGAGGCTTGTGCACACCCTAACTGGTCGATGGGCAGAAAAATCTCAGTGGACTCCGCAACGATGATGAATAAAGGCTTAGAGTTCATCGAAGCGTGTTGGTTATTTGGTGCCAAAGCCGAGGATATAACGGTAGTGCTTCACCCTCAAAGCACCATCCATTCAATGGTGCAATATGTCGATGGTTCCGTGATAGCGCAAATGGGGAACCCTGATATGCGTACACCGATAGCACATGGATTGGCTTATCCTGAACGCATTGACGCCGGTGTGGCTGCACTGGACTTCTCGCGCCTGGCCGATTTTACCTTTTCGACGCCGTGCGAGACGCGTTTTCCCAATTTGTATCTCGCTATTGAAGCTTGTCAGGCTGGACAAAGTCGCACAACCCAGCTTAATGCTGCAAATGAAATTGCGGTGGAGGCGTTCCTGAATGAACGGATCCGATTCGATCAAATAGAGACAATCAATAAAGAAACTCTGCAACGGTTGGAACCAACTGAGATTTGCTCACTCCAACAGGTGCTTGAAGAAGACAGAAATGCCCGGGATATGGCAGAGAAGATAGTAAGAGAGATAAGTTAGCGTGTTTAGTTTTTTTTGGAGCTTGGGTGCATTTATTGTGGCCTTGGGCATTCTGGTGGCAGTACACGAATGGGGGCATTTTTATGTGGCTCGTCGTTGTGGCGTTTTTGTAAAACGCTTCTCTGTCGGCTTCGGCAAGCCAATTTGGTCCAAAGTATCCAAAAGCGGAACTGAATACGTGATTGCTGCCATTCCCCTTGGCGGCTATGTCAGTATGCTTGATGAGCGGGTGGACGAGGTACCAGAGCATCAGCGCAGTCAGGCGTTTAACAACAAACCTGTGTTGCAGCGCATGGCCATTATTTTTGCCGGTCCTGGCATTAATTTTGTCTTTGCTGCACTTGCCCTCTATGTGATGTATTTGATTGGCGTGCAAACTGTCAGGCCTGTGATTGGTAACATTGAGCCGGCGTCTATCGCGGCACAGGCAAATATGCCAGCGGGAGCAGAAATCACGCAGGTCAATGGCAGAAAAACCCTTGACTGGGAAGCCATTAATTTTGAACTTATTTCTGCAATCGGTAACGAACGGTTACAGATTACGCTGGATGACAATCGCACTTACACACTCGATTTACAGCGGTGGGCTTTCGATCCCGAAAAATCATCGCCGATTCGCAGCTTGGGTATTGAGCCTTATAGGCCAGCAATTACCAATCGGATTGCAGTCGTTTCAGATAACAGTCCGGCTAAAAGAGCGGGCTTTTCTGAAGGAGACATTTTAATTGCGCTCAATGATGATAAGATAGCGCGCTGGCAGGACTGGGTTGAAGCTTTTTCTTCTATGCCAGGTGCCACGGTGAATGTATTAGTCAATCGAGATGGCAACGGTGTGGTGATCCCCGTGACGCTTGACAGTGTCGAGACAGAAACCGGTCTGAGAGGGTTTTTAGGGGTGGTGCCTACGGCAGAACCCTGGCCAGAAGACATGGTTTTTGTTCATCAGTACGGTGTTGTCGATGCTGCAGTCAAGGGTATCGAACGCACATGGCGCTTGATGGTATTGAGCGTCGAAATGATCGGCAAACTGATCACAGGGGACGTGTCGGTTAAGAATTTGAGTGGCCCAATTTCCATCGCGCAGGGTGCTGGCACAAGCGCGGGCTATGGACTGGTTTACTTTCTTAGCTTTTTAGCGCTAATAAGCGTGAATTTGGGAATTATTAATTTATTGCCTTTGCCCATGTTGGATGGGGGGCATTTGATGTACTTCATTGTTGAATGGGTCCGCGGTAAACCGGTTTCAGAGCATGTTCAGGAAATTGGTTTTCGCATAGGCGGTGTGCTTTTGTTCACACTGATGGGCATCGCATTGTTCAATGATATAGCAAGACTGTCATAAAAGAGGCAGTAGACAGTAAACGCGTCAGGAAGAAAAAATATAAATGAAGTTAAAATTAGTCGTAGCAGCCGGGCTGTTCCTGTGTGCTAGCGCCGCAGCACAAGATAACCAAACACAATTCGTCGTTCAGGATATCCGCGTAGAAGGCTTACAGCGTGTTGCACTGGGTGCAGCACTGACCTACATTCCTGTGCAAGTCGGTGACGAAATGAATGCGTTTCGTACCTCACAGTTGATACGTTCGCTTTACTCCTCTACTCACTTTGAGAATATCGAAGTGCTTCGTGACGGCGGTACGCTGGTTATTCGTGTCTCAGAGCGTCCTACTATCAGTAATATCATTTTTGAAGGTAATGATGATATTAAAGACGAGCAGCTTCAGGACAGCCTAAACGACAACGACATTCGCGTTGGGGAACCCCTAGATAAAACCGTGCTCACATCGATAGAAAACGGATTGAAAGATTTCTTCTACAGTATTGGTAAATACAATGCTGATGTCACAGCCATAGTAACACCGCTACCAAGAAATCGTGTTGACCTTAAGTTACTTTTTGAAGAGGGTGATGCGGCCAAAATAGAACAAATCAATATTGTTGGTAATGAGATATTCAGTGACGCTGAATTGATGGATCAGTTTGAGCTTCAATACGATACCCCATGGTGGGATTTCCTGTCTGAAACTCGTTATCAGCAACAAACACTTAACGGTGATATGGAAACACTGCGCAGCTATTATATGGACAGAGGCTATTTGCGCTTTAATATCGATTCTACTCAAGTTTCAATGACACCTGAAAAGAGCGGCATTTACATTGCTTTGAACGTTTCTGAGGGCGAGCAATACACAATCTCCGGCGTCGAGCTCATTGGTGACTTGCTAGGAAACGAAGAGTATATTCAGGCGGTTTTACCGCTGACTGAAGGTGAACTGTACAGTCAAGCCGAAGTGACCTACACCGAAGAGTTTATCAGTAAATATTTAGGCCGTTTTGGCTATGCCTATCCAACGGTAACCACCATCCCTGAAATCAACGACGAAGACAAAACGGTTAAGTTAACCCTTTCTGTTGACCCAGGGAAACGCATTTATGTGCGACGCATTAACTTCTTTGGCAACAATGTGACTTCTGATGAAGTGTTGCGCCAAAATGTCACTCAAATGGAAGGAACTTGGTTGTCAAACCCATCTCTTGAGTCGTCGAAAAACATCCTTTCGCGTCTCACCTACATGGAGGAAGTGGAGTTTGATACAGTGCGCATTCCGGGCAAAGACGACCAGGTAGATGTAAACTTCTCAGTTAAAGAGCAGCCTTCAGGCTCCTTTACTGCGGGTATCGGCTACGGCGACCGCACCAAATTGAGTCTACAAGCCGGGATCCAACAGGATAACTTCCTGGGAACGGGTAAACGTGTAGCGCTAAATCTGAATACCGTGTCGTATCAACAGTCTATTCAGTTATCTTATTCAGATCCCTTCTTCACTATTGACGGGATTAGTTTGGGTGGCTCCGTGGGTTACAGTGAGTTCGACGGGGGTGATTTTAACGTTGTTCAGTATAACTCTAAACAATGGTCAGCCGGTGCGACTATTGGCTACCCAATTAACGAATTCAACCGAATTAGCTTCGGCTTAACGTATTCCAACGTAGAGTTATTTAACCAAACGCGGTACTTGCAAACAGACAGGTTTTACGCGCAGTTCTTACAGGACGACCCAGACGCGGCTGTGAAATACCAAAGTTTCTTAACTTCGGTTGTGTGGTCGAGAACCACGCTCAACAGAGGTGTTTACCCTACGGCCGGTTCGTCTCAGCGGGCATCTTTTAGTATTACTACGCCGAATTCAGACGTGAACTACTTCAAGACTATGTTTGATGCCAAGTACTACTTTCCATTGACGCGTAATCAACGCTGGTCTTTCTTGGCACGCTTGAGATTGGGATATGGTAATGGTTATGGCGACACGAACGGCGTTGAGCAGATATTACCCTTTAACGAAAACTTTACCGCGGGTGGTGCTGATACCTTACGCGGCTTTGAGAACAATACAGTTGGACCGAGAGGGGTTATTCGTCAGGGCAGTTCGTTTATTACTGGGCCAGACGGGGTCATTATTCCCGGCAGTCCTTCTAATGACAGCTATTTTCTCTCATCACGAAGCTTAGGTGGTAATGCCATGGCTCTCGGTGGCGTTGAGCTGATTGTGCCTACACCTTTTGTTGAAGAAGAAATGGATAACTCCATTCGCACCAGTCTATTCTTAGATGTCGGTAACGTTTGGGACACTGAATTTGACTATGACGCGATAAAAGACCTGACAAATCAATCACAGGATCCTTTGTTAGACTATTCTGACTGGAAACTCTATCGCGCTTCGGCAGGTCTTTCTGTACAATGGCTCTCACCAATGGGGCCGATGGTGTTTAGCTTCTCCCGTGCGCTGAAAGATCGCCCAGGTGACGACGCCAAATTCTTTACTTTTAATATCGGCCAGACTTTCTAATAAAGTTTGTGGGACCAACAAGAAAATTATAGGAGCCACTTTTGAAATACGTAACAAAATCTTTAATTGCAACAGCAATGTTAGGTGCCAGCTTAGTCAGTGCACCTGTTTTAGCAGAGCAGAAAATTGCTATCATCGATGTGCAGGGTGTGTTTCAGGCTATGCCTCAAGCCGCTGAAATCAATGCAAAGATTCAGTCAGAATTCAAAACGCAAATTGATGAAATCAATCAGTTGCAAAAAGACGGTCAATTTTATGCTGAGCGCTTACAGCGTGATGCTGCGACTATGAGCGATAGCGAAAAAGAAGACCTTCAGCAAAAAATTCTGGATGTTCGTCAGCAGCTTGCTGAAAAAGGGCAACCACTTCAGCAAAATATTCAGCGTCGTACTCAAGAAGAGCGCAATGTACTACTTGGTATCATAAAAAATGCTATCGATTCAGTTGCTGCCAGCCAGAACTATGATCTTGTGCTTGATGCAGGTGCCGCATCTTTCGCTAAACCTGAATTCGACATTTCTCAAAAAGTGTTAGACGAAATCAATAAAGCGAACTAATTGAACAAAATCAGACCAGCCAGTTGGTTGGTCTGATTTGTTTTTTCGCCATAAGCGCGTATGTTTGCCGCCAGAGTTTAACCTGGCACCAAAATCACGCATTTTGCAGTATTTTGGGACGTCAGCTTTAGGAGACGCATTTGACTACTGCACTCAACGCAATTGAAATCACAGAAATACTGGATTTATTGCCCCACCGTTATCCGTTTTTGTTACTCGACAGAGTCACTAACTATGAATTAAACAGTGAAATTTACGCGTATAAAAACATTACGTTTAATGAGCCGTGTTTTACTGGGCATTTTCCCAATCAGCCTATTTTTCCTGGCGTATTGATCTTGGAGTCATTGGCACAAGCTGCCGGTGTTCTTGGATTTAAAAGCGCGGGCAAAAATGACAGCCTATACTTGTATGCAGGTATCGACAAAGCGCGTTTTAAGCGACCCGTTGTACCCGGAGACCGTATGGACATGCACGTAAAACTAATCAAAGAGCGAAGAGGGATTTGGAAGTTTTCCGGCGTTGCCTCTGTTGATGGCGAAGAGGCATGTTCAGCAGAGTTTATGTGTGCCATGAGAGAGAGTATTTAACGTGATCCATGAAACCGCAATTGTTTCTGAACACGCCAGTATTGGCGAAAATGTAACTATTGGCCCTTATTGTGTCATCGATGGTGACGTTAGCATTGGCGACAATTGTGTGTTGCATGCCCATGTGGTGATGAAAGGAAAAACCCGTATTGGTCGCGGAAATCAATTTTTCCAGTTCACGTCCATTGGTGAAGACTGCCAGGATAAAAAATACAAGGGCGAGCCAACAGAGTTGGTGATTGGTGACAACAACGTATTCAGAGAAGGTGCTACTGTCCACAGAGGCACGATCCAAGACGAAGGCATCACCAAAGTTGGCTCGAATAACTTGGTGATGGTCAACGCTCACATCGCGCACGATTGCAGAGTCGGTAACGATGTGATTTTGGCCAATAATGTTGCCCTTGCTGGTCATGTTACCGTTGAAGACTATGCAATAATGGGTGGCGGTGTAGCCGTTCACCAGTTTTGTCGTATTGGCGCGCATGCCTTTATGGGCGGTGGTGGTATCATTCTGCGCGATGTACCTCCTTTTGTGATGGTCAGTGGTACTAAACATATTCCTCAGGGCATCAACTCAGAAGGCTTACGTCGTCGTGGTTTTGGTTCAGAGACGATTACTGCCATTAAACGCGCATACAAAACCCTGTACCGTGAAGGTAATACACTTGAAGAAGCTATCAATAAAATCGCTTCCTCAGGCGCTGGTAACCCAGAGATTGGCAGGCTTCTTACTTTCCTTGCCCATTCAGAACGCGGCATTATTCGTTAATTCATGCCACCATTACGCATAGGTATTGTCGCCGGAGAAGCATCCGGTGACTTACTTGCCGCGGGCATGATCCGCGAGATTCGTGCAAGATATCCCGACGCCATTATTGAAGGCATTGGTGGTCATTACATGCAAGCTCAAGGTTTTACGAGTTTGTTTGATATGGAAACCTTATCGGTAATGGGGTTGGTAGAAGTATTAGGGCGATTACCCGCCATTTTAAAGTTGAAAAAAGCGTTGCTGGCCCACTTCGCTGCAAATCCGCCTGATGTTTTTGTCGGTGTGGATGCGCCGGATTTTAACTTGCGAATTGAAGCAGCGCTTAAAAAGCAGGGCATCCCTACCGTGCACTATGTGAGTCCAACGGTATGGGCATGGCGCGAAAAGCGTATCCACAAGATCGCCAAAGCTACCTCCTTGGTGATGGGCGTGTTTCCATTTGAAGCACCTGTCTATGAAAAGTATGCCGTTCCTTATGAGTTTGTGGGCCATACCATGGCTGACACCATTCCTTTACATCCAAGTAAAGATGCTGCGCGAACAGCCCTTGAACTGAACACCAATCAAAAGTTACTGGCGATACTGCCTGGAAGCAGGAGTAAAGAAGTTAGCAGTTTGTTACCTATCTTCATCGACGCGTTCGACAAACTCGATAGCAACAATAATTACAGCGCGATAATTCCCGCCGCAAATCGGTATAGGTATGCGCAAATAGAAGCACTACTTGCTGATGAAAATGTTTGCCCAGGTCATCTTCGCGATAAGATTCAGTTAGTTCAGGGACACTCCAGAGACGCCATGATTGCCAGCGATGCTATTTTGCTCGCATCCGGGACGGCGTCGTTGGAAGCTATGTTGTGTAAACGCCCCATGGTGGTTGCATATAAAATGTCTGGACTGACTTACAAGATCATGCAGCGCTTGTACAAGCCTGATTTCTTTTCATTGCCGAATATCTTGGCAAATGAAGCACTTGTGCCTGAAGTATTACAAGAGCAGGTAAACGGTGATAATCTGGCCAGATTGCTTAAACAACAATTACAAAAGCCAGTGCAAGAGACAGAAGAAAAATTCATTGCTTTACACCAGTCATTAAAATGTAATGCTGATGCCCGATCAGCTGATGCCGTATTATCGCTAATAGGAAAGTAACTATGATCGCAGGTGTAGACGAAGTGGGCAGGGGCCCACTGGTAGGCGATGTGGTGACAGCCGCGGTTATCCTTGACCCCAAACAGCCAATTGAAGGGCTGAATGATTCCAAAAAACTCAGTGAAAAAAAGCGTATTCTGCTTGATGCTGAAATTAGACAAAAAGCGTTAGCCTGGTCGATTGGCAGGGCGAGTCCAGCTGAAATAGACAGTATTAATATTTTGCATGCGACTATGCTGGCAATGAAGCGCGCAGTGGACGGTCTGACCGTTCGACCTCATCACGTGTTGGTAGACGGCAACCGTGTACCTGAGTGGGCCTATTCTTCTGAAGCTGTAGTCAAAGGCGATGCTTTGTATCCACAAATCTCTGCAGCCTCAATTATTGCAAAGGTTGCTCGTGACAATGACATGGTTGAGCTGGACAAACAGTATCCGCAGTTTGGCTTTGCCAGTCATAAAGGCTATCCAACCAAGGCCCATTTTGCTGCCATCGACGCGTATGGCGTGTTAACCTGTCACCGACAATCTTTTGGCCCAGTGAAACGCTGGTTAGCACAACAACAACAATAGATGGTATGACAACCGAATTTGTACATTTACGCGTCCATAGCGACTTTTCGATGATGGACGGTCTAAATAAGACCAAGCCTATTCTTGATGCCGTTGCCGAGCTGGGCATGCCTGCTGTAGCAATTACCGACCAAATGAACATGTGCGGGTTGGTTAAATTTTATTCCGAGGCGCAGGCTAGAGGTATTAAACCGCTTATTGGCTGTGACTTTTGGGTTATCAATGACGATTACCCTAACGACCCTTTCAGGCTAACCCTTCTGGCCATGAATAATGAAGGGTATAAGCAAATTACCCTATTAATTTCAAAAGCGTATTTGCGTGGTTTTGTTGCGCATCGGCCAACCATTGATCAGCAATGGCTGGCAGAACACAATGAAGGCGTTATTGTATTGAGCGGTGGCCGCGAGGGCGATATCGGGCGTGCACTCACCAAGAATAATGCCTCACAACTCGCGCAATCTGTCGCCTTTTACCAATCGCATTTTCCTGAGCGTTTTTATCTTGAGCTAACCCGAACAGGGCGAGCGGGTGAAGAAGATTACCTCCATCGCGCTGTTGCACTGTCTGAGCAAAGGGACTTACCGCTGGTGGCTACCAACGAAGTGTGCTTCTTGAAGCCTGAAGGGTTCGACGCGCACGAAATTCGAGTGTGTATTCACGATGGCTATACCTTGGATGATACGCGCAGGCCTAAAAAATACAGTGAGCAACAATATTTGCGTTCGGGTGAGGAAATGCTCGAACAATTTAGCGACATTCCCGAAGCACTGGCAAATACCGTTGAAATTGCTAAACGCTGCAATGTGACTGTGCGGTTGGGCGAGTATTTCTTGCCCCAGTTTCCCACTGGAGGTATGAAGACAGAGGACTTTCTGGTTAAAGTGTCCAGAGAAGGTCTCGAACAACGTCTTGAGTTTTTGTTTCCTGACCCTGAGCAAAGAAAAGAAAAACGACCTCCTTACGATGAACGCCTGCAAATAGAGCTCAACGTGATTAACCAGATGGGATTTCCTGGTTACTTCCTTATCGTAATGGAATTTATTCAGTGGAGTAAAGACAACGGTATTCCTGTAGGGCCAGGGAGGGGGTCTGGTGCGGGTTCTTTGGTGGCTTATGCGCTCAGTATTACTGACCTTGACCCGTTAGAATTTGACCTGCTTTTTGAGCGGTTCCTGAACCCTGAGCGGGTGTCTATGCCAGACTTTGACGTAGACTTTTGTATGGACCGACGCGACGAGGTCATTGACCACGTTGCAGAGCTATATGGTCGGGATGCGGTCTCACAAATTATCACCTTCGGTACTATGGCGGCCAAAGCAGTAGTGCGCGACGTTGGGCGTGTACTTGGCCATCCTTACGGATTTGTTGATCGCATCTCTAAACTTATCCCTGGCGATCCGGGTATGACGTTGACCAAAGCGTTCGACGTAGAACCGCGCTTGCCTGAACTTTATGATCAGGACGAAGAGGTGAAAGACCTCATCGATATGGCAAGAATTTTAGAAGGTGTAACGCGAAATGCCGGTAAACATGCCGGAGGTGTGGTTATTGCCCCCACCACAATTACTGATTTCGCGCCACTGTATTGCGATGATGAAGGCAAAAACCCGGTTACCCAATTTGATAAAAATGACGTTGAAACAGCCGGGCTGGTTAAATTTGATTTCTTGGGTCTGCGCACATTAACAATTATCCAGTGGGCCATTGATATGATTCAGGAAGGGCGCGGCGAAACGATTGATATCGCGTCAATTCCGCTTGAGGACCCGGCCTCGTTCAGGTCACTGCAGAAAGCCCAGACCACCGCCGTGTTCCAGCTTGAATCCAGAGGCATGAAAGAGCTGATAAAAAGGCTTAAGCCAGACTGTTTCGAAGATATAATCGCACTGGTGGCGTTGTTCCGCCCTGGTCCGCTTCAGTCGGGGATGGTTGACAACTTCATCGACAGGAAACACGGCAGGGAGGACATTTCGTATCCCGATGCCGAGTATCAACATGAGAGTCTAAAAGAAATTCTTGAACCGACCTACGGTATCATTCTCTACCAAGAACAGGTCATGCAGATTGCGCAGGTACTGGCCGGTTATTCACTGGGTGGCGCTGACTTACTGCGCCGAGCAATGGGTAAAAAGAAACCCGAAGAAATGGCAAAACAGCGGGCCGTATTTGAGGAGGGCTCCATCAACAATGGCGTCGATGGACCGTTATCAATGAAAATCTTCGACTTGGTGGAGAAGTTTGCCGGATACGGTTTTAACAAATCACACTCAGCGGCTTATGCGCTGGTGTCCTATCAGACGTTGTGGTTAAAAGTCCATTATCCGGCAGAGTTTATGGCCGCGGTGATGTCTGCCGATATGGACAATACCGACAAGATAGTGACGCTTGTTGATGAAGTCGAAAATATGGGGCTCACCATATTGCCGCCTGACCTTAACACGGGCAAATACAAGTTTACGGTAGACAGTGAGGGTCGGATTGTTTACGGCATTGGCGCCATTAAAGGAGTAGGTGAAGGGCCGATAGATGCCATTATCGAGGCCCGGGAACAGCACAGTGCATTCAGTGATTTGTTTGACTTCTGTGCAAAGGTCGATTTGAAACGCGTCAACAAACGGGTGCTGGAGAAGTTGGTGTTGTCGGGTGCCATGGACAACTTAGGACCGCATCGCGCAGCCTTAATGGCGACGTTGCCCGAAGCCATTAAGGCTGCTGATCAGCATGCCAAGGCTGAGTCCTATGGGCAATCTGATATGTTTGGATTGCTAACAACTGAGCCCGAAAAAGTGGAACAGGCGTTCGCCCACGTCCCAAAATGGCCGGAAAAAGTCTGGTTGGAAGGTGAAAAAGAAACCTTAGGGTTATATTTAACCGGCCATCCCATCAATCAGTATATTGATGAGGTCCGCTATTTTAGTGATGGAAAGCTGAAAGACCTGAAACCTACAGGTAAAGACCAACAAATTGCCGCGGTAGGGTTGGTGCTTGGGGTACGAGTCATGACCAACAAAAAGGGCCGACGTTGGGCCATTGTTACGCTCGACGACAAAACTGCCCGAATGGATGTGCGTTTCTTTCCAGATGCATTTGAACAGTTCGAAAGCCTCCTCGAAGCAGACAAAATCCTGGTGATAAAGGGACAGGTCAGCTTTGATGATTTCTCCGGTGGCAATACAATCACCGGTCGAGATGTGTTGGACATAGTGCAAGCCAGAGAGCAGAACGCACGCGCACTGGCATTAACGCTACATTTAGATGACTGGAGTGAACAGAAACTGGATGCGTTAAAACGGCTACTCGATGGTTATCGTGGCGGCAGTTGTCCAGTACAATTACATGTATTGCACCAAGACGCAGAGGCGACACTACTACCGTCTGCGGCGTGGTATATCACACCCGAAGATCAATTGTTGCATGATTTAAAACAACAACTAGGGGAATCTGGTGTGAGGCTTTGCTATCATAGCGCGTAGAAGAGATGGGTCACCCATAACGCGCAGTCCAGCAAAATAATAAGACCGATTTTAGGACAGAGAATGAGCATACAGTTTTTGGATTTCGAGCAGCCTATTGCAGAGCTCGAAGCGAAAATAGAAGAATTACGCTTAGTCAATCAAGGCAGCGAATTTGACGTGGGTATGGAAGAGGAAATTAACCGCTTACGTGCCAAAAGCGCTGAGCTTACCACCAAGATTTTTTCTGATTTAGGTGCATGGCAAGTCTCGCAGATAGCCCGTCACCCCATGCGACCTTACACATTGGATTACATTGAAAAAACCTTCAATGACTTTGATGAATTGGCGGGCGACCGAGCGTTTGCTGACGACAAAGCTATTGTCGGTGGGTTAGCCCGACTTGATGACACTCCAGTAATGGTGATTGGCCACCAAAAAGGCCGTGATACAAAAGAAAAAATTCTGCGCAATTTCGGCATGCCTAAACCTGAAGGGTACCGAAAAGCACTGCGACTTATGCATATGGCAGAACGCTTCAGACTGCCTATTATCACCCTTATCGATACGCCTGGAGCCTATCCGGGTGTCGGAGCAGAAGAGCGTGGTCAGAGTGAGGCGATTGCGAGAAACCTTAAAGAGATGGCACAGCTCACTGTGCCTATCATTTGTACCGTGATTGGTGAAGGTGGCTCTGGTGGTGCCTTGGCCATAGGCGTCGGTGACAGGGTAAACATGCTGCAATACAGCACCTATTCGGTGATTTCACCAGAGGGTTGTGCTTCGATCCTGTGGAAAAGTGCTGAAAAAGCCCCGTTGGCAGCAGAGGCAATGGGCGTCAGTGCAGACAAGATAAAGGCATTGGATCTCATCAACACCATTGTTGATGAACCATTAGGTGGTGCACATCGCGACCATGATAGTATGGCTGCCAATCTCAAAGCCACACTTAAACAGCAACTTAGTCAGTTATCTGCCTTACCGAAAGAGACGCTCTTGGAAGAAAGGTACCAGCGTCTAATGTCATTTGGATACTGTTAATCTACACACACCTTCTTTAGATAAGCTGCCAGCGTACGTCTGGCAGCAGCTATCTCGCATTGCGCAGCAGTGCGCTTTAGTGCCTGAAAAACAGCACTGGGTGGTGGCCTTCAGTGGGGGCAAAGACTCAAGCGCGCTGGCACATCTTTGTGCGTCTTTGCATCAACAGGGTAAGTTACCCCAATTAACTTTAATGCACATACATCATGGTTTGCAGGCATGTGCTGATGAATGGATAACACATACCCAGCAACAAGCCGCAAAGTGGCAGGTGCCCTTTGTTTATCAAAAGGTTGACGTTAACCCGGTGTCCAGACACAGTACAGAAGCCTTGGCGAGGGATGCACGCTACAAGGCGTTGCGGTCTTATTGCAGGCAACATAAGGGTGTCTTGCTGATGGCACATCACCTCGATGATGTGTTGGAAACCGTGTTGCTGCAGTTAAAGCGAGGTGCCGGTCCAAAAGGGCTTGCCGGAATGGCGGAAATCGCAGAGCACGAGGGGATCATTCATGCTCGCCCGCTTGTTGGCATTGAGCAAAAAATATTGATCGATTACTTGCATACCAACAACATAGATTATATCGAAGACCCGTCAAACAGTGACCAGACCTTTGACCGCAATTTTGTGCGTCATTCTGTTGTGCCTTTATTGACCGAACGCTGGCCCGCTATCCGCCACACTGTGGCTCGCTCAGCAAGACTGTGTGCTCAGCAAGACAGCATGATTCAGGCACAAGTCGAACATTGGTTACAGACACATCTTACGCCGTTGGGATGTATTCCCATGGAGCCCTTAAGCCAGCAACCTCTGAGCTGGCAAAAAGAAATCGTCAGGCACTGGTGTCAATCTATTAGCAATCAGCTGCCTTCTGAAGCACAGCTTGAAACCTTTTTTAATGCGCTTAGTGCGGCGGATGACAAGCAGCCAGAGCTGCGTTTTGCAAAAGTGGCGTTGAGAAAATACAAAGCGCATTTGTATTTAATTTCAAACTACGCGACAGACCGCAAAGACGTGTCTGACTGTCAAACAGTAGACAAAGACATCGCGATCAAGTCGCTTAAACTGACGTTACAGAGGCGTGCGCGTGCGGCGGATGACAGCCCTTTGTTCACGTTACCACTTGAAGCTGATAGCCAGGTTACTGTGAAGGCGGTGCCCAAAAACGCTCGGATCACACTGCTTAATCAAACGCAGCCTCGGTCCCTTTCTCGCTATTTAAAAGACTGGGGCATTCCGCCCTGGACACGTGATGATTGTTACCTTTTATGTAAGGACGGCGAAGCTATGGCGTTATTGGCCTATGGCCAATGCGAGCCGCTTAAACGGGTTGATCACAGCAAGTGTGACCAACCTACAATCGCATGGATAAGTGTATCGCTGTTAACTGACTGACGGCTCCAATAGCGTTAGCGTTTGCGCATCAGCATTCAGCTCTGCTCGCAGGCCAACCGGCACAACCGTCTGGTCTTCGACATGTCCAATCATAAGTCCACGAACAGTAGGCACACCCATAGGCGTGAGCCTGTCTGTGAGGACTTTCTCCACACTAAAGCTGTTACCGCTTGACTTAGCACCGGTGAATTTTCCTAAAACGAAGCCTGCGCATTTTTGTAGCGCGCCCGCTAACCACATATGTGTGAGCATGCGGTCAATTCTGTAGGGGGATTCATCAACATCTTCTAAAAAGAGAATGGCGCCACTAAAATCGGGTTCGTAAGGGGTCCCCAGCATAGTCACTAACAGCGATAAATTCCCTCCGATTAATTTACCGCTAGCTTTACCGCCCACAAAGGTCGTTAAACGGTTCTTTTTCTCTACATAGCCTTCGCGACAGTCTTCACACGCTGGAGGCTGACCAATTTGCATTGATGACTTAGGGTTGACCAAAACGTTTTTAAATTGTGAAAGTGTGTAATCGGTGAAGTTCTGACCGGCAATAGGACCGTGATAGCAAATAAGCCCAGTTTCTTTATAAATAGCGTTGAGTAGAGCGGTGATGTCGCTGTAGCCCAACAAAACTTTGGGGTTTTTCGCAATCGTATCGTAATCGATATAAGGCAAAATTCTGGGTGTACCATAACCGCCTCGCAAACAGAAAATAGCATCTACCTCTTTATCTGCGAACAGCGTATTGATGTCATTAGCCCTTTCTTCGTCGGTACCTGCCAAGTATTGGTTGCGCTCAAAAAGGTGAGGCGCGGTTTTGACTTTAAAGCCCAATGAACGGACTACATCCATAGCAAAGCGAATATCTTCATTTTCAGCCATGTTACTTGCCGGCGCGACCAAACCTATGGTCATTCCTTTTACAAGGCGTTTGGGTAATAGTGTGCCACCGCTAGAGGCTACTGCTGAGGCGGGTAACAGGGTCATTGCACTCAGGGCAGCTAAGCTTTTCAGGGTTTCTCGTCGAGAGATATTCATGCTGTTTCCTTATTCTTATTTATTTGTAGTCATTATGCGGGGTACGCGAGGTCCAACACGGGTGACCAGTTCATAGCCAATCGTACTGCAGTGTTTGGCAATAGTCTCTACGGCAAGTTGCTTGCCCCATAGTTCCGCCTTGTCGCCGATTTTAATGGTTGTTAAGGCAGTGACGTCAACACTGATCATATCCATGGACACCCGGCCTGCCAATGGACATTCAACGCCGTTTATCAATACGGGCGTACCACTGGGTGCATGGCGTGGATAGCCATCTGCATAACCGATGGCAAGTGTGGCAATACACGATGGCTTTTGCGCTTGCCAGGTGCCGCCATAACCCACGCTTTCGCCCGTTTTGATCTTTCTGAGTGATATGACGGGGGCTTGTAAGGTCATCACTGGACTGAGCCCTTTAGGTTTTGCAACGTCGATATTAGGCGCTACCCCGTACAAGGCGATTCCCGCCCGATTCCACTCTACATGACTTTGCGGCCAAAATGTGATTGCGGGCGAGTTGGCCAGGCTAGCCTGGCACTGGAACTGTCGTTGCCAATCTAAAAACTGCGTCATTTGTGAAGGCGTGACAGGACAGTCAGCGTCATCAGCATCGCTAAAATGTCCACACAACACCGGTTTCACTGGGTGTAATGTGCACAAGGTTTGCCATGCTGTCGGGATGTCGTCAGACATAAAACCTAAACGATGCATACCTACATCAATTTTCATCCAGCAAGGTGGACGCATGGACGCGTCCAAGCGCTGATACTCGATAATTTGTTCGATACAGTGGATGACAGGGATAAAGCCGCCCTCATAACAGGCCTCAAAACCTGCTTTACAAAAAGCGCCTTCTAGTATCACTATGGGCTGAGTAACACCGGCAGCACGTAATTCTAACGCTTCTTCCACAATCGCCACGGCAAATTGAGCTGCCGAGGGTAATGCCTTGGCCACCGCTACGGCACCATGTCCATAACCATTCGCTTTGACAACAGGCATGATCTGGCCACAAGAAAGATAATCTGAGAGAGAAACAAAGTTATTGCGCAAAGCGGTGACATCAATAATGGCGGAAGTAGTGCGAAAAGCAGTCAGCGTCGTATCTCCTGTTTGTGTGATTTCAATAGCTTACCATTTTATGACGGCAGGCCAAGCTAAGAAAAAAAGATGAATTTATGGTCAAAACATGTACATTTTATATTTATGCCTATAATCAATTAGATAAATATAAGCGCATTACCCAGTGCGTTGTTGTAATTCTATCCAGAGGAAAAAACATAATGAGTGAAGATATCCGTATTCCCCGAGACGCCAATAATGATCACACCAACGAAATGGCGAAAAAGCGACGCGAGTTCTTAAAAGAAAAAACCGGGGTAGATTTAAAATACACGGGGGAATACACCATAGATCCAGCAGTATTGCCGGGCAATATCGAGAATTTTACCGGTATCGTGCAAATGCCAGTGGGGATTGCGGGTCCTGTTCAGATTAATGGCGAGCACGCTGATGGTTTGTTCTATGTACCCTTAGCAACCACAGAAGGTACTTTGGTTGCTAGCTATAGCCGAGGCATGCGAGTCATCAACGAATGCGGAGGTGTAAAAACCACGGTTGTTGAGGGCTTCATGCAACGTGCACCCGCATTCATTTTTCAGGATGCGCGGGAAGCGAGGGAGTTTGGTACCTGGGTCACCGAAAACTTTGATGGCATAAAAGCCGCCGCGGAAACCACCACATCGATAGGTAAACTTGAACATATTCATCAGTGGTCCGTATCGAAAACTCGCTATTTGCGTTTTAACTACACAACCGGTGACGCCGCAGGGCAGAACATGGTGGGTAAGGCGACGTTAGCAGCGTGTGAATGGATTAAGGCGAATTATCCGGTGCCTTGCCAGTATTTGCTCTCGGGTAACATGGATACTGATAAAAAGCATTCTCACCTCAATATGCTGCATTCTAGGGGTAAACGCGTTATTGCAGAAATTGTACTGAAAAAAGAAGTACTAGCACGCGTGATGAAAGTGGATACGCGGGTACTTGCAGGCGCAACCGTATTGGCAAATACAGGTGCTTTGATGGCTGGTGCAGCTTATAATGGACCGCATTCTGCAAATGGTATTGCGTCATTGTATATTGCCACAGGGCAGGACGAAGCAAACGTGGTTGAGTCTCACGCGGGTCTGCTTTCGCATCAACTTTTGGAAAATGGCGACTTTTATCTTTCGGTCACCTTGCCCTCTCTAATAGTCGCGACATACGGCGGCGGTACAGGTTTGCCCAGTCAAAGAGAATGTCTGGAATTATTAGGGTGTTATGGCAAAGGCAAAGCAAACAAGTTTGCTGAAATTGTCGCTGCCACGGTACTGGCAGGCGATATTTCTCTAGCCTGTGCGGTGATCGCAGGCCATTGGGTAAGCAGTCACGACCAAATGGGCCGCAACCGACCTTAATAAACAATTCCTATTAATAATTTTTTAACAGAATAAGGTATTCAGATTGAATACCTTGTTCTGTCAGTGTAAGGTCAAAGACATGTGTAATTACTGACGTTGTTTGTCGTTTATGTCTTGGATCTCCATCATTCCTCCCTTACTTGCCATTGCCGTTGTTTTATGGAAAAGGGAAGTCATTAGTGCGTTGCTTGTCGCACTGGTCGCCTCTGAATTTTTACTTTTGCTGGGGTCTGGCGATTCTCTGTGGATGACCTTTATTCACTCAACCGAACGCGTGGTAGATGTAGCCGCACAACCAGGCAATATGCGAATTCTGTTGTTCAGCCTGTTAATTGGTGCACTGCTGGCATTTATCAGAGATTCAGGCGGAGTGAGTGCCACAGTCAGTAAACTCATTTCAACAGGGGTTGCAAAAACATCAAGAAGAGCCAGTGGTCTCACTATGTTCACTGGTGTCGCCGTTTTTGTTGAGTCTAATCTCAGTGTACTCACATCAGGTATTTTGGCCCGGGGCTTGTTTGATAAGTTTGGCATGAGTCGCGCCAGGCTGGCCTACATTATTGACAGTACCAGTGCGCCTATTTGTATATTAATTTTGCTGAACGGGTGGGGCGCGTTTATTTTGGCCTTGCTGAGCAACTATGAATTGCCCGACTCTGCAGTATCCATTTTGTGGGGCTCAGTCGGATTTAACTTTTATGCCATCATTACGTTGTTGTTGGTCTTGTATACCGTCATTTCTGGAAAGGTATTTGGGCCAATGCGCGCTACTGAGTCCAGCGCAAACAGCGAGCAAAGCACAGAAGAGTTACCAGTAGCGCCAACGAAAGCGCGTTTTATGCTTGTTCCACTGTTCACGCTAATCGGTTCTATGATTGGTTTTATGTTGTGGACAGGCGATGGCTCACTGTCTCAGGGAAGTGGGTCTAAATCCGTATTGTATGCCACTATCTTAAGTGTGCTAGTGTCTTATGTGATGGCCGTAATGTCTGGCCGATACGATACCAGGCAGTTTGTAGATTTGTCGTTCAAAGGTGTAGGCGAACTCGTTCCCTTGGTAACCATCGTCTTACTTTCTTTGTGTTTAGGAGCAAGTTTAAAAGTACTGGGTACCGGTGCCTATGTGGCGGGACTGGTTGACAGTCATCTACCGGTATTTGCCGTCGTGCCTATGCTCTTTGTGGCTGGTGCGATCATGTCATTCACCACAGGTACTTCATGGGGAACGTTTGCCATTCTCATACCGATTGCTGTGCCTTTAATTGGAAGTACGGGATTACCGCCTGCGTTCGTCATTTCAGCTGTTCTGGGCGGCGGAATTTTTGGTGATCACTGTTCACCGATTTCAGATACCACTGCCGTGTCGGCGTTGGCATCAGGGTGTGATTTACTTGAACACGTAAGAACTCAGCTGCCTTATGCCCTGGTTGCCGGTGTATTGACGTTGCTGGTATATACTGCGTTGGGCCTGTTTTTCTCATAGTGGCTGCGATAAGAGAACGGCGCTTAGTGCTATACTGTTAGTCTTAATAAGTGGTGAGCAATAACTTATGAAGGTGTATTGCACTCTCATGATGCTGTTCTTGTGTGGTGCCTGTTTGGCGCAGGAGACTGTCTTGCCTGAAGAATGTGCATCGCCGCTCAAACTGTCACTCACCACTGATTGGTACCCCTATGTGCATTCTCAAAGTGATGCACCCACATCGGGCATTGATGTGACGCTTTTACGCCGTGTATTGTCGGATATGGGGTGCGAGCTTGAGATTATCCACTTTCCAGAAAGACGTACTCTGTTTGAACTTGAGTTGGGAGCATTTGATGTGGGTTTGGGTGCTAGTCGTGTAGCTGAGCGAGAGCTTTTGTTCCATTATTCCATACCCTATAGACAAGAAATCAATCGCTTTGCCTTTCGAGCAGAAGATCAAGATATCGCAGCATTTACGCGATTCCAACAGTTGATAGAAAACGACAATGTCATATTGATCAATCTTGCGGGTTGGTATGGCGAAGAAATTGAAAAAGCGAAACGTGAATTTAATGGCTTCGTGTTCTCAGATACTGTGGTTAAACGGCTTAAGATGTTGTCGTTAAATCGGGTTGATGCCGTTGTCGATGACGAGCTGGTTTTATGCAGTGAAATAGCGCGTGGCAACTATAAAGATATCCGCTTACACCCTATGCAGTTATCCACCGCAGACATTCATTTTATTTTTAACAAGCAGAGTATCTCTGCCCGTTTTGTTTCAGTATTCGACAGAGCGCTGAAAGAGGCCATAGAATCCGGGGTAAAATCCGCCCTTTATGCTCGCTACCTCAAGCCAGAGTGTTCGGCCGGAACGTCGGCTAGGGAATAATCGTCCAACAAAATAGCGAAAGAATGATAGATAAGTGCTTGGTTTTGCGTTGTTCTGTTATACTCATTATTGATAGGTTCATGTTCTTATCAAAACATGGCGTGTTTTACGAGCCCCATTGTGTTTCCATCACACTAATCGATTCTGGTCAATGAAAGCATTTCTTCAAAAAGCAAACGTTTTGTGCCTCACCTCATTACTCTATATTACGAGTTTATATAGTTATGCAGAAGAAGCAGACGCCCGTTTCGACGAGCTATTGGCGATGGATTTGGGTAACCTGCTTCAGGTGAAAATTGCTACAGGTACCGCAGTATCAGTTAAAAAAGCGCCTGCCATTGCTACAGTGATCACTGCAAGTGATATCGAGGCGATGGGTGCGAATGATTTAATTGATGTGTTGAATACTATACCTGGGCTACATATGTCTCGTACCTCTCAAGGAGGGGCTCCGAGTATTAATTTTCGAGGCATTGTGTCTGTTTTTGGACCCCATTCACTATTGATGGTAGACGGTGTTCCACTAAAAAGTGTTGTGAGAGGTGACAGTCTTATTCCATGGGGTGGGTTCCCCGTTCAATCAATAGAAAGGATTGAGGTGATCCGCGGGCCTGGCTCAGCGTTGCTTGGTGCCGATGCATTCTCAGGGGCCGTTAATATTGTCACAAAATCGGCAACGGACAGGGTTAAAAATACGGTCGGTGCAGCCGTGGGGAGTTTTAATACGCGAAACCTGTGGGGCAATTTATTTCATCGCATCGGTGACTGGTCGCTGGCACTTAACGTTGAATGGGTTGAATCCGACGGGTACAGCGGTTTCATTGAGCGAGATGAGCAAACCAATCTGGATGAACTGGGCGATGCCTTATTTGAATCCGGTGTGTTACCTTTTAATCCAGATGATGCTTCCAACGCGCCTGGTTACCAAAGCACGGGCTTTGAAGCTATTGATCTTTGGGCTAATGCTGAAAATGACAGCGTTAAGTTATCGTTGGGCGTTCAGGAAAGGAACGATTTGGGTGTTCATCAAGGCATTTTAGGGGCTCTCGATCCCACAGGAAGGCTGGGCGGATACAGACATATTTTGAAGGCGCAATTAAAACCACTACCACTTAGCCATGACCTCACCATTGAAGGAAATGTTAGCTTGTACCGAATGTCTCAGGAAGTCGACAGTGATTTGTTTTTATTTCCTAGCGGCGCGCTCTTTGGGGCATTTCCTAATGGACTCATTGGCAATCCCGAATGGGAAGAGGAAACCACAAGGGTAGAGGCCAAAGCGCTATATTCAGGTTTTAAAAACAATACCATAGTCCTTGGCGGTGGCTATATTCGTCAGAATCTTTATGAAGTCAGAGAAAGCAAAAATTTCAATGCAGATTTAAGTCCCAATCCACTTGGATTAGTTGATGTGACAGATACAGCTGATGTGTTTATTCCGGAAAAAGACAGGGAAAACGTCTACCTTTTTGTTCAAAATGTATTGGCAATAACCGATGCGGTATCAATAACCGCGGGAGCCCGACTCGATGATTACTCTGATTTTGGACAAACTATCAATCCTAGAGTGGCTGCAGTGTGGCTAGCGAATGAAGATCTCACCTTAAAAGCACTTTATGGTAGGGCTTTTAGAGCGCCGGCGTTTGCTGAAACCTCAGTCGTAAACAATCCGCTTGCCTTGGGTAACCCTAACTTAAATCCTGAAACGATTGACACTGTAGAGTTGGCTTTAGCCTATTCTCCAGATGAGAGAAGTCATATCGATATGAACGTTTTCTATTACAAAATAGACGATTTCATTACGTTTGTTCCTGACAGTGGCGCGACAACATCAACAGCACAAAACCTGGGTAAACGAACAGGATACGGTATGGAGGCGCAGTGGCGCTATGCATTGTCTGAACAATGGACAGGCCTGGTCAATATGGCTTATGTGAAAGCAAATGACGAGGTAGCGCATGATGATGTGGGTGAATACCCTGAATTGACAGGTTATCTTCGTATTAATTACACAGTAAATGATCAAGTTGATACGTCTTTGCAGTGGTTTTATGTGGGCGAGCAAAATCGTATTCCAGGCGACATTCGTGCGAATGTAAATAGCTATAACCGGTTGGACGCGGCTGTCACTTATACCTTTACACACTACCCCACGGTATTGGCCCTTAAGGTTGAGAATGCATTAAATGACGATATTCGCGAGCCCAGCAATGGTACGGCAGATAATGGAATAACCCCAGTTGCAATACCCAACGACCTTCCTCAGCCCGGCCGCGTATTGCGCTTAGAAGTCTCAACGCATTTTTAAAGGGGTAGATAAACTGTAGTGGCTCATATTTAACCTGACTCTTTTAAACGCGGGTTGAAACCTCATCTGATAGACCGCTCAAGACAAATCGCAGCCGTTCATCTACATTCAAAACACAACGTCTTGTTTAATCAGAATAAAGTGAAAACTTCTGTTAGAAAATGAGGCGGTAAGACTGAATTAATTCGGGTACCTACTCGAGTAATATTTCAAAGCCCTAAAAAGCCAATAGTATGCCCCCAGCTATTGGCTTTCTGCGTTTTAAGACTTTACAAATTTTATCTGGTTCCAATTTTTGATCACTGTTTGATAACAAATAATTAAAGCTTAAATTTATATATCTATCAGTCCTTTAAATGCATTTTGAAATTTTACATGCAACATGATGTTTACATTTTAAACAGTGACTGATATCGTTTACTTAATCGATTAAGAAAGTGTTTGAACAGATACATCTATATTCCATACTTTTCCTGTAGTCGGTAGAAATGTATGGAGCACACTGAAGCGTGGAGAATACTATGTTGGAAACTTACAAAATGAAAACCCTAGCAATTGCTATTGCCTGTGGACTTGGAACTACTGCTTTAGCGCAAGAGGAAACCGATGTTGACAAGCAGGTGTATGAACAAATTGTCGTAACTGCGTCACCTTCAGGAGCTACTGCACAAGAAGCGAGTGTATCGGTAAGTTCATTGAATGACATTGCTATACAGAAGCTGGCACCGCGCTCAACGGCAGAGGTGTTTCGCGCACTACCTGGAATTCGCGCAGAATCATCCGGTGGTGGTGGTAACGCCAATATCACTATTCGCGGTATTCCACTTGCGACCGGTGGTTCAAAGTTTATGCAGATTCACGAAGATGGGTTACCCGTACTAGAGTTCGGTGATATCAACTTTGGTAACACGGATAACTTCTTGCGTTATGACTGGTCTGTCGGCACTGTTGAAGCTGTGCGTGGTGGCTCAGCTTCGACCTTTGCCAGTAACTCACCTGGCGGCGTTATCAACTTGATCAGTAAAACTGGCGAAAGTGGCGGTGGTGCAATTGGCACATCTTTTGGTGTGGACTATGATGAATTCCGCTTAGACTTCTCTTATGGTGGTGAAATCAACAATGACTTGTATTTCCACATCGGCGGTTTCGCTCGCGGTGGTGAAGGTACGCGTGATACTGGTTTCAACGGCGACCAAGGTGGTCAAGTAAAATTCAATATGACGCAGTTGCTCGACAAAGGCCATGTGCGTTTCTATTTCAAACATTTAGACGACCGCGTAACAACTTATCTACCTGCACCAGTTTTAGTTAACAGCAATGGTGACTATGGCCCTGTACCTAATTTTGACGCCAGCAGCGAGACGTTGCACTCGGCTTATACCACTAATGTCTCTACGTTCGACTCATTTGGTAACCCGCGCAATCGCGACCTGACTGACGGGATTGAATCCCAAGTGACCTCGTTCGGTTTTGAGGCGGACTTAGAAGTTGCGCCAGATACTGTATTACTCAACAGATTTAGAATTTCTGATGTATCGGGCGGATTTATTTCGCCATTTACTGATACCTTTGGCGCGTTCGGTCCACAGGGAGCACAACAAATGGCTGGCGCAATTTGTGATTCGGCACTCGACGGCGATGGCAACCCGTTTAACTGTGCCAGCACTTCAGTGACTTTGGCCAATGGTCCCAATGCCGGTAGCGAGTACACAGGCCTAGCCTTCCTAAATCTGTTGTTCGACACGTCAATTAATGATTTGGGGAATATGATCAATGACCTCAATGTTCGCAAAGAATTCGACAATGGTATGTCACTAACGGTTGGTTACTACTACTCAAAACAAGATATCGCGACCAGTTGGAACAGCTGGAATACCTTTATTCAAACCGTAGATGGTACCGATTCTCAATATCTGCACATCACTGATGCTGACGGTAATGCTCTGGTAAACAACGGCTTATGGGCACCGAGTTTCTTGTCCTGGGAGTGGGATCTAAACTACACCACAACAGCGCCATATATTAACTTTGGTTTCGAAGTGGGTGACGACTGGTTATTCGATATCAGTGCGCGTCGCGATAGCGTCGATGCTAATGGCGAGCTCATTAGCGCTTGTTGTGGTGGTAATACCGATTTTGACTTAAATGGCAATGGCGTTATTGACGGCAACTCTGAAGATGCATCGGCGTCAAATGGCTTCGGATTCGGTGGTGGTGTAATCAACCTGAACCGTGCTGGTACCGGCAGCCAAATCATCAATTACGACGCGAGTAATACCTCATTCTCTTTGGGGGGCTCATATCTGTACAGTGACGAAATGACATTCTTTGCTCGTTACAGTGAAGGTGGCCGTGCCATCGCTGATCGCTTGTTACAAATCGCGGGAACCTTAAATGGTGATGGCAGTTTAACCAGCACAACGTCGGGTTTTGATGAAACTGATCAATTTGAATTGGGCTTAAAATACGGTACACCGGATTTACAGTTCAATGCCACATTCTTCAATACCGTTACTCAAGATACCCAAGCCGAATTAACCAGTGGCTTAACCTTTATCCGTGAGTACGAAGCAACGGGTATCGAGCTTGAAGGGCGTTATGACATTGGTAGCGGGTTCTCAGTTACCGGTAACGCCACTTGGACCGATGCAGAGATCAGTGAAGACCGCTTTAACCCTGCGTTGGTAGGTAATACACCACGTCGCCAAGCAGACTTGATCTATACTATCGTACCGCAATTCGATACCGACAACTTCACAGTAGGCGCCGCGTTACAAGGCTCAACTGAATACTACGTGCAAGATAGTAACGAATTAAAGCAGGATGCATATATGCTGGTTAATCTATTTGCAACCTATTACATTTCTGATGATTTCTCAGTCAGTTTGAATATCAACAATGCGACTGATGAGTTTGTTATTACCGAATCTGAAGAAGGCAATGCGATGGCGGGCGACATTATCCGCGCCAGACCTTTGAATGGACGCACTAGTTCAATCTCAGTGAAGTACTCGTTCTAATCAAAGCTAGGCAGAGGGGAACCTCTGCCTATTAATCTTCAGGTTTAGTTTTTATGACAACTGCAGCAAATACACGAAATTTGGCGCTGATTCGCTGGCTGACCTATCTGATGTTTATGATGTTTGCAATGACATCAGATTCGGTTGGCGAGATCATTAAAGAGGTCAAAATCGAATTTGGCGTAAACAATACTCAGGCCAGTCTGATGCACTCACTTTTTATGGTGGGCATCGCATTTTCAGGCTTGTTTCTTGGCTTTTTAGCCGATCGTTTTGGGCGTAAACCTTCGTTAATTCTTGGGCTTGGCCTATTTGCAGCTTCTTGTTACTTATTTTTGGTCGGTGAAACCTTTGAGTTTATTTTGGGGCTAATCACATTGTCTGGTTTGGCTGTTGGTATCTTTAAAACTGCAGCGCTTGCGCTAATCGGTGATATATCAACCTCGACCAAGCAGCACACCGGAACCATGAATGGTGCCGAAGCATTCTTCGGGGTTGGTGCCATTATTGGGCCGCTTCTGGTTGCCTATTTAATTCGCTCTGGTGTGCACTGGATGTGGTTGTACGTAATCGCTGGTGGTCTGTGTACGATTTTGATCGTCATGGCATTGCTAGTGAAGTACCCCGAGTATCAAAAACCTAAAACGCGCGGGTCGGCCAGCTTGCACGAAAGCTTGAAACTTCTTAAAGACCCTTATGCTATGGGATTTTCAATAGGTGCATTTTTATATGTTGCCGCTGAAAGTGCGATTTATGTGTGGATGCCAAGTTATTTGATTTGTAACGCTGGCACAGTTGAGGACGTCTTCGCATGTTACAGCAACGATACAAACAAAGTGCTCGCCATGTATGCAGTGTCGATTTTCTTCTCACTGCGTGCGCTGGGCCGCTTTGTCGGGATTTGGATGATGCAGCGATTCGAGTGGAGCACCGTGCTAGTGCTGTTCAGCTTTTGCATTTTGGTCTGTTTTGTTGGCGGTTTGTGGGGCGGTAAATCGGTTGCTCTGTATTTATTCCCGCTAAGCGGCATCTTTATGTCGGTGATTTATCCGACGTTCAACTCTAAGGGAATTAGCTGTTTTCCCAAGTATCAGCACGGCGCTGTGGCCGGTGTGATTTTATGCTTTACCGCCGCTGGCGCGGCAGTTGGGCCGTTGGTCATGGGTATCGTCAGTGACATGTATGGCGGCGATGCCAAGTATGGCTTTATCGTTGCCACCGGGTTTGCTGCTTTGTTGTTCTTAGGTTTGGTATACAACTACCTGAAACGACCAACAGAAGCTCGTTTGGCACAGGTTGAAAAGTCCGAATACAATGTCTCCGGAGAGCCCGCATGACCGAATATTATGGCGCTATTGAAGCAGGTGGCACAAAGTTTAACTGTGCAATTTGTGATCCTTCGGGAGCAATTGTTCAGCAAACTCGGATTGCAACTACTACCCCTGATGAGACGCTTGAAAGTGTTGTCCAATGGTTTAGCCAGCAGCGCCAGCGCGGTGTTCTGATGGGCTTAGGTATAGCAAGTTTTGGCCCCTTAGATCTTAATCCTTCCTCAGCACGATACGGTTGGATCACCAACACACCTAAGCCTCATTGGTCCGATACGCCTTTGCTACCAAAGCTGGCATCAGCGTTAAACGTGCCTGTGGTGATCGACACTGACGTTAACGGCGCTGCGCTCGCCGAAGCTACTTTGGGAGCGGGTAAAAACCAACAAGTCGTTATTTACATCACAGTCGGTACGGGTGTGGGTGGTGGCGTCGTGATCAATGGTGCGCCATTGCATGGCACGGTGCACCCTGAGATTGGCCATATGCTAGTACCCGGCCATCCGCAGCTGAAAGGGCAGTGCCCATTTCACGCCAACTGTGTAGAAGGTTTTGCCTCGGGTACTGCGATGGGAAAAATCTGGGGGCAACCTGCAGAGACTCTACCTGATGATCATATTGCTTGGGAGCTTGAAGCGTTAATTCTTGCGCAACTTTGTCACAACTTAATGCTGAATTTTTCACCCAATACCATTGTTATAGGTGGCGGGGTGATGGCAAAGCCTGGACTGTTAACAAATGTCATTGCTCAAACGCGCATCAGTCTTAATGATTATTTAGTACTACCGAGTAATAAATCCTTTGAAGACATCATAGTGGCTCCACAGTTGGGGCAAAACAGCGGATTACTCGGCGCATTTTTACTCGCTAAACAGAGCAATTTACAGCTCGGTGAGTAACTTGAATTTTTTTGGAGAGCTATATGCCAGTTAACAATGGCGTTCAATTAATCACCTACGCAGACCGCTTAGGTAATGGTGCATTGGGTGATTTGCAGTCACTATTAGAGCACGATCTTGCGGGCGTATTTACCGGTATTCATCTGTTGCCGTTTTTCTATCCGTTTGACGGCGAAGACGCGGGCTTTGACCCGATCGATCATACTATTGTCGACCAGCGCTTGGGTAATTGGGATAGCATTAAAATGCTCGGTGAGAGCTTTGATATTATGGCCGACCTTATTGTCAATCACATGTCAGCGCAGAGCGTGCCGTTTAAAGATGTATTGGAGCATGGTAAAGATTCGCAATTTTGGCCTCTATTTCTGACTAAACAATCCGTTTTTAGTGACGATGATGAGGAAGGTATTGCTAAAGTTTTTCGGCCGCGACCAACACCATTTTTTACCGATTACACCTTAGCCAATAACGAAACGGTGCCATTTTGGACGACCTTTACCGCCAATCAAATCGACATCGACGTTGAGTCGCAGCCTGGCCAGCATTATCTCACTTCGATACTGGATACCTTTGCTGATAACAAAGTTGACCTGATTCGACTTGATGCTGCGGGTTATGCAATCAAACGTGCCGGAACCAATTGTTTTATGCTAGAGGAGACCTTTGCCTTTATCGAACAGTTGAGCCAACGGGCACGCGATTTAAATATGCAGTGTTTGGTCGAAATTCACAGTCATTACGAAACGCAGATCGAAATCGCTAAGCGCTGTGATAGTGTTTATGACTTCGCATTACCGCCTTTGGTTTTACACACGTTGTTTAGTCGCGATGCCACCGCATTGGCAGAGTGGTTGGAGATTTCACCGCGCAACTGTTTTACGGTGCTTGATACGCATGATGGCATCGGAATTGTCGATGTTGGGCCTTCGGGTGATAAACCAGGATTGTTAAATGCCGCTGAAATAGATGGTTTGGTGGAAACCATTCACAGCAATTCAAATGGCCAGTCTCGCCTCGCAACAGGTGCTGCGGCGAGTAACGTTGACCTCTATCAAATCAACTGTACTTTCTACAACGCCTTGGGTGGAGATGATGAGGCCTATTTGTTAGCACGTGCGATACAATTTTTCTGCCCTGGGATCCCTCAGGTGTATTATGCGGGGTTACTCGCCGTCGAAAACGATATGGAGCTGTTGGCGCGCAGTAATGTTGGGCGGGATATCAATCGGCCTTATCTAGATAAGGCGGCAGTCAGACACCACTTACAAAAACCTGTGGTACAAGGTCTATTGAAACTTATCAAGTTTCGCAACAATACGCCTGCCTTTGGTGGCGACTTTAGTGCCAATTATCAACAACAAAGACTTGTATTGTCATGGCAAAATGACGATTCAAGCGCAGAGTTAGCGATAGATTTGGATACTCTACAAGCGACGATAACCGTTCACGATGCTACACAAAGCCAATCCTTTGCTATTAACAGCTTATTAGAATGATTGATCTTTTCCCGCCATGCGGTAGTGTGGCGGTATGAGCAATATCAAACTAACAATAAAAGAAGTTGCCCGTCGCTTAGATGTTTCTACAGCGACTATTTCCAACGCCTTTAATCGTCCGGACCAACTCTCCGCCAAGAAACGTGCTGAGGTATTAGCCGCATGTCAGGAAATGGGTTATGCCGGACCGAATAAAGCTGCACGCTCACTGCGTCGCGGAAAAACCAATATTATTGGTCTGGTCTTGCCCGATAGCTTGGAATATATGGTAACTGACCCAGTGGCCAGTCAATTAATGCAAGGGGTAGCCAGAGTCACTAGAGAATCAGAGGCCAATTTATTGTTGTTCTCGGGTAACAATGATTCGGTCAATGAGGTCGTCGACTTTGTCGATGGCTTTATTTGTTATGGCTCACCGCGTAGTCAAGTGTTGTTACGACAATTAAGTCAAATCAATAAACGCGTCGTAACCATCGATTTCGATATTGAGAACGCTCCCTCAGTTAATATTGACAATACCCAAGCGGCATACCAATCAGCGCTTTTGGCACTCGATAAAGCGGCTAAAAATCCAGTGATTTTAGGCTTGCGCTTGGTCGATGATGTGCACACTTGTGTGGTGGGTGATAATCAGCTGTTCGACAGTGAATACTCAATTTCTCACCGGCGTTTGGATGGTTATTTAAAAGCCATTGAGCATGTGGGTCTTAGCATAAGTAATAATGCTATTTGGCACATACCTGAAAGTACGCACGAGTGCGCGATTATTGCTGTTCAGAACGTGTTGAATGCACCACATCGCCCCGATGTTTTGCTCTGTATGAGTGACATCATTGCTCTCACTGCTATGCAAGAGGCATTACGATTAGGCATGCGGATCCCTCAGGATATTCGGGTGGTTGGTTTTGATGGTATTGATATTGCTAAACGTTATCACCCAACCCTTACAACAGTTCAACAGTTCAGCGCCAAAAAAGGTGAGATTGCAACGCGTATGTTTCTCAACGGTGATACACAAAGCCAAATGCTCGACTTTGAATTGGTCACGGGCGGCAGTACTTTACGTTCGTAGCGATTGTGTTAGCGATGTCTGAGGAAATAGAGGCATCAAACCGTTGAACATCCCTTCGGTACAATAAACAATGGGCAGATGGCAACCAACTACTGACAAAACCACTTAAACATGTGAAAACAAAAGTGAGTCTGCATATCTTGGCTTATAACTTCAAAAGAATGATGAATATTATAGGTGTTAACGGACTAATAACCGCATGGAAGACGTGAGCGTTACGGCAACACTCAGTCAAAAATTATAGAGGCCCAAAATTCACTGCGTCGAGCAATTGAAAACGTCATTGATAAAAGCGAGTTTTCACACAACCTGTGTACACAAGGGACTATCACTTCTAAACGCGCTATGCGTTTAAAAATGTTAAATTAAATGGTGCTTAGTTCAGATAAACGTCCGTTGGAATTGAAGCAAATGGGCATTTCCGGTACTATCCTCGCTCTTTTTTATTGATCATAAAGCGCTCGTCAACACTATGTTTGAAGTTAATCCCGTCGTAAACGCTATCGCTGATATTCGCTCTCGTGCTGATGCACTTAGGGGGTATCTTTGACTACGATGTCAAAGTAGAACGGTTAGAAGAAGTCAGCAGAGAATTAGAAAGCCCCGATGTTTGGAATGAGCCCGAAAGAGCACAGGCGTTGGGTAAAGAGAAAGTCAGTCTGGAGCAGGTTGTAGAAACCATTCAACAGCTCGTTCAAGGCGCTGAGGATGTCGAAGGATTGGTCGAGCTCGCCGTAGAGGCTGAAGACGAAGATACCTTCAATGAAGCACAGGCTGAGTTAGAAGAGCTTCTGGGCAAACTAGAACTTCTCGAGTTTCGTCGTATGTTCTCCGGTCCAAACGATACCTGCGATTGCTACATTGATATACAGTCAGGCTCGGGTGGCACAGAAGCGCAGGATTGGGCTAATATGCTGCTGCGCATGTACTTGCGATGGGGTGAAGCAAACGGATTTAAGACCGAGCTCATCGAAGTCTCCGACGGTGATGTTGCAGGTATTAAAAGTGCCACCATTCGCTTTCAGGGCGAGTACGCATTTGGCTGGTTGAGAACGGAAACCGGTGTACATCGTTTGGTAAGAAAGTCGCCATTTGATTCGGGTAATCGCAGACATACCTCTTTTGCTTCAGCGTTTATCTATCCCGAAATCGATGATGATATTGATATTGAAATTAACCCGGCTGACTTGCGAATAGATACTTATCGGGCGTCTGGTGCAGGTGGACAACACGTTAACCGAACCGATTCCGCTGTGCGTATCACACACGAACCAAGCGGCATAGTGGTGCAATGTCAAAACGACCGTTCACAACATAAAAATAAAGATCAGGCCATGAAGCAGTTAAAAGCAAAGCTTTATGAGTTTGAATTGCAAAAACAAAATGCGGAAAAACAAGCACTGGAAGAGAGCAAGTCAGACATAGGATGGGGAAGTCAGATACGTTCGTACGTATTAGATGACTCGCGCATTAAGGACTTGCGTACTGGTGTTGAAACCAGAAACACTCAGGCCGTATTAGACGGTGATTTAAACAAATTTATTGAAGCCAGCCTAAAGTCTGGCCTCTAACCGCTAGGATCATGCATAGATGAGCGAACACAACCAAGACGAAAATAAATTGATTGCAGAGCGCCGCGCCAAATTAGTGAGTATTCGCGAAAACTGCAAAGCGAATGGCTTCCCTAATGATTTTAGGCGTGACGATTATGCACAGGATCTGCAAGATAAATTCGGCGAATTAGATAAAGAGACGCTCGCTGAGCAAGGCAATGCAGTGAGTATTGCGGGTCGAATCATGGCAAAGCGTGGCCCATTTTTGTTGCTTCAGGACATGACAGGACGCATACAGGCGTATGCTGACAAAGACACACAAAAAGCCCTGAAAGCACAATACGGTCAATTAGATATTGGTGATATTATTGGGGTTGCTGGTGCGTTGCATAAATCAGGTAAGGGTGACTTATATGTCAATATGGAGAAGTATGCGCTCCTGACTAAGTCCCTCAGGCCGCTCCCTGAAAAGTTTCACGGCCTAGCAGATCAGGAAACCAAATACCGTCAGCGTTATGTGGATTTGATCACCAATGAAGCGTCTCGCAAAAATTTCAAAATCCGTAGCCAGATTGTCAACGGTATCAGACATTACCTCGCTTCCAGAGATTATATGGAAGTAGAAACGCCTATGTTGCAGGTGATTCCGGGCGGTGCAACGGCAAAGCCTTTTGTCACCCATCACAATGCCTTAGACATCGATATGTACCTGCGAATAGCCCCAGAGTTATACCTGAAGCGATTAGTGGTTGGTGGTTTTGAACGGGTGTTTGAAATTAACCGCAATTTCCGCAATGAAGGCTTGTCCACTCGTCACAACCCAGAATTCACTATGCTTGAATTCTACCAAGCCTACGCTGACTACAAAGACCTGATGGATCTGACTGAAGACATGCTGCGAACGCTTGCCGAGGAGATTTTGGGTACCACCACAATCATCAACACGGTAAAAGATAGCGAGGGCAATGTAACAGAAGAGATTGAGTATGATTTTGGTAAGCCCTTCGACCGCTTAAGCATGGGCGAGGCTATTCTGAAATATTGGCCAGAGGCTAACGAGGCGGCAATACGCGACCCTGAGGCCCATCTTGATGAATTAAAAGCCATGGCTAAGGCGCTGCACATCAAAGAACCAGAAGTTGATGGCATTTGGGGAGCGGGTAAATATCTGTGTGAGATTTTTGAAGCCACCGCTGAAGAAAAGTTGATGCAGCCTACCTTTATCACTGAATACCCATGGGAAGTCTCGCCATTAGCTAGACGCAATGACAACAATCCTTTCATTACTGATCGGTTCGAGTTTTTTGTAGGTGGCCGTGAACTGGCTAATGGGTTTAGCGAGCTTAATGATGCAGAAGACCAGGCTGCGCGCTTCCGCAAGCAAGTGGAAGAGAAAGATGCTGGCGACGATGAAGCCATGCACTTTGATGATGATTACATCAGAGCATTGGAGTACGGCTTGCCGCCTACTGCCGGAGAAGGTATCGGCATCGACCGTCTTGCTATGCTATTTACTGACAGTCCAACAATAAAAGATGTGATTTTGTTCCCGCATATGAAGCCCGAAGAAAGCACAGAGAAAAACGCCGCTGAGTAGTTTTCGCAGTAGTCCCATTGAAAAGCACGGAGTTCCCGTGCTTTTTTTATGCCTGGTGTTATCATTTCAAAGAACACACTCCTATTTCACTTTTTTATACCGTTGGACGTACCTGAATGAAGGCAAAGGTTGCATCGCTAAAAGCGGAAGACGCAGTAAAAATTCAATTGATGAGGCCAGGCATGTGGGTGGATATTCAGGCTGACACCCCAACCGCGACTAAACGAGCCAGAACCGACCTCATCGGTATTGATCAACAAAAAAACGTCTTTATTGTGCGTATGCCAGACGAAAGCAAATATGGCAATTTACGCGATGCCATATACGCCACCAATGACGTCATCATGCGTCTTATTCTCGAAGACGAAACCGGTGACGTAGTGGCGTTTAAAAGCGTGATCCGCAGTGTTATGGCGCAGCCGTTTAACTATGTTGTGGTCGACTTTCCTGAGTTGATGCAAAGCCAGTCCCTGCGAAGCGAAGACCGTTCGCGTATCACCTTGCCCGTGCAAGTGAGTATTGATGGGGTTGAGGGAGAATCTTTTTCCGGCCATATCGTAGACATATCTGCAAACGGTTGTCGCTTGGCCGTGCCTGCGGAGCAAAAAATGGCAGTGATGAAAAACCGCCAATCGATAGCGATGCGCGTTAAACAGGCAGACAACAAAATGGTGACGTTACGGGGCGTGGTAAAAAACCTTAAACAGGCGCCATTACAGCACTTTTATGGTGTTAAGTTTGATGAAGAAAATCAGGACGCGCTAAAGGCCATTTGGTTGCCACTCGCTCTGAAAAGCTGAGTACTGCGCGTTATTGGTTACAGATACTTGGCTTCCATTTGTCGAATTTTCAACATGGCATCTTGATGCGCCGATACATCGACACCCGTTTTTAACCCTTGCTGCACGACATAACCATTGATGAAGTCTATTTCTGTGGGCCGCTTGTGTTTGATATCTTGGTACATAGAAGAGTGATTATTGGCAGTTTGCTCAATAACCGTATATACCGATTGCCTAAGCTGTGAGAGTGAGGCTGTCATCTGCAATGCTTGCATCACATTAAAACATTGCAAAATCAATTGCTCCACAGCAGGTTGATAGACGCTATCCAGTAAACCGCCGTTATTGACCTTATAAATCGCCGTAAGCGGATTAATACAGGCGTTTATCACCAGTTTTTGCCAAAGTATTTGCTCTATATCATGACAATAAGTAACCGGCGGTAAAAGTGCAGAGAGTATGTCTTCGACCTGCTTCCCTCGTTCGATATCCTGTTGTGCTAACGCAGTTGCCGGCCCAAGATAAGTCTGACCATGGCCTGTAACACAAACCTGTTGTTTATCTTTTTTTGCTGCATAGGAAGTGGTGGCATAATAAATGGCGTGATGGGGTAGCAGTTTACTCACCAATGTCTGGCTACCCATGCCATTGTGCATAAGCACGGCTGTGTGGTTGTGTGTAATATGCTTTGCTAAGTCGTTAAGCACGGCCTCAACCTGATAGGCTTTTACAGGCACAACAATAATACAGTGCTGGGGCAGAGGCGTAACACGCAATACCGGGGAGGGCAGGCTAACAATTTGTTGGTCGAGGGTGACAACTGTTTTTGTTACAGACGACGCATTGCGCACGTATGCACTCATGGCCATGTTTTGAAGCTGACCATTGGCCAACATCAGGCTGCCAATCGCTCCATGGCCGATAACGTGAACGGGGGGCATGGTTACTTCGATTCCGACGAAACTTGATTGCCTGGCCATTTCAGCGTTTCAGGGGCCGGTGCGCGTTCCAACCAGGTATCAAAAGACTGCAGCGAAAACAGGTCACCGGCTAAGGGTTTGGCGTAGCAGGTTATCGTTTCGTTTGCATACTCAAAGCGCAAATGCCATGCATGCAGATAGAGTCTGTCTGCCGCGGCACCGCCATACCTGTCATCACCAATAATGGGGCTGCCTAAGCTTTTCATCGCCACCCTGATTTGATGTGTTTTACCTGTGATGGGTTTGACCAGAGCCAGTCTTAACCCCGGTTCGATGGATTCGCTCAAAAACTGAGTCACTGCAGGGTTATCTTTACTGTGGGTAAGTGCACGCTGACCGCTCCTGCGGTTGATCATGTCGCCAATTACACTGCCTTGTTTCTTTTTCGGTTTGTTCGCCAGCAAGGCGATATAGTATTTATCGATTTGATGATAAGAAAACATTCTGGACAGTGTGGCTGCCGCTTTTTTATTGGTAGCGAGGATTAGACACCCTGAAGTAGGGGTGTCAAGACGATGGACTAAATGAAGGTTCGCGATACCCGTTTGTGCGTGGACCTGTTGAACAATACCGCTATCTTTATCATGCATTGGCACACCAACAGGTTTGTTCACAACCAGAAAGTCTTCGTGCTCCAGCAAAACTGAGAGGGTATCAGACATGCCTTTTAGTTAACCAGAATCGCAAGCGCACGATGATAATCTAGCGTGTTAATCGCTTGAGCCAGAGCCTCTTTTTGTGGTTCATCAAGGTCAAGTTCAGCCATGCAGGCTGACAGGTGATCAGGTGCCACAAATTCATTGTTATTCAGTGCTGAGACCAGTTTCTTAAGGTTGTCAGACAGCGGCAGTTTTTGTCCGGCCTCGCCTTCTGAAGAGGACTGTTCAGGCGGTGGAACCTGGCCCGAGGCAATAACTCTGGCCAATAAATCAATAGTCTGTCCAAGTGCGTCGGTGAAGGCTGCTTGGGTGTTCGCTGAAACAGAGCCGTTTTTAATTTCTTCGTCATACTCACGGCTGATTTGATGCAAACGCTGACAGCCTAAATTTCCTGCAACACCTTTGAGTGTATGGATAAGCGTTTTTGCCTCATCCAATTTACCCTCTGCTTGCAGTGTCGAGAGCTGTTGGTCTGCCTCTTTATATTCATCGTGCAAACGTGTGTAGAGCGTAATGAGTAACGCCTGATTACCACTTAACTGTGATAGTCCAAATTCATAATCAATCAGCATGTTTGGTCCCACTCCTTTCATCGTTTATGAGTGTAAGGCAAACTGAGGGTAAATCCCAATTTTGTTACCAACTATCTCATGCAGGTTGACAGTCAGTCGCTACTTTTAAGACACTGCTCGTCTACTCAATTTCAATACAACACGGATTCGCTTTTATGAGCAGTAGAAGGGTGCGACCATATATCATGGCCAGTGTGGGCATGTTGATTTGTACCAGTCTTGTTTCATGCCAAAACGTGTCTCGTCTGTCTTTACACGACGCTTCTGAACCTCAATTACAGCTAGCCCATGAAAAATATCAGCTGGATAACGGACTCACGGTCATTTTACACCAGGACAACTCTGACCCCTTAGTACACGTTGATGTGACCTACCATGTTGGCTCTGCGCGTGAAGTCCCTGGGCGTAGTGGTTTTGCACATTTCTTTGAACATATGATGTTTCAGGGTTCAAAGCACGTGGCCGATGAGCAGCATTTTAAGCTCATTACGGAAGCAGGTGGAGAGCTGAACGGCACAACCAACAGTGACAGAACCAATTACTTTCAGACTGTGCCCGCTAATCACTTGGAACGCGTGTTGTGGTTGGAATCGGACCGTATGGGCTTTTTATTAGATGCGGTGGACCAAAAAAAGTTTGAAATTCAGCGAGAAACAGTGAAAAACGAGCGCGCTGAATTGATAGACAATCAGCCCTATGGCCTGCGCGATGAGCGTATTGCGCAGGCGCTTTATCCGCCAGAACACCCTTATTCATGGCCGACAATTGGCTATGTTGAAGACTTAAATCGGGTTGATGTCAGTGATCTTAAACAATTTTTCCTCCGCTGGTATGGCCCAAACAATGCTGTCTTAACCATTGGGGGTGACATTCACATCGAGCAGACTAAAGCGATAGTTGCTCGTTATTTTTCCGATATTCCGGCGGGTCCTCAAGTGGAAAAAGCAAAGCCTGATGTGGTGTCATTACAAGATGACCGCTACATCACATTGCACGATCAGGTACACCTTCCGTTACTACAAAAAACCTATCCAACGGTTTATGCACGACATCCTGATGAAGCGCCGTTGGATGTGTTGGCAGATATCCTCGGTGGGGGCAAAAATGCATTGCTATACAAAAATTTGGTGAAAACAGGTCAGGCCGTTCAAGCCGTTGTTGCGCATCCGTGTCGAGAGCTCGCCTGTGAGTTTCAAATCATTGTACTGGCCAACCCTGAAATCGTGCCAAACTTAGCGTTAATTGAAAAAGCGATCAAAGAAACGCTTGACGAATTTGAGCAAAGGGGCGTGGTGGCAGACGACCTTAACCGGGTGAAGGCCGGTATAAAGGCCAATGCAGTATTTGAGTTGCAAAGTGTTGAGGGGAAGGTCAGCCTTTTAGCTGCCAATGAGACGTTTTATGGCACACCGGATTTGCTTGATGAAGACGTAAGACGATACCAGAGCGTCACAAAAGATGATGTGATGAGAGTCTTTCATCAATATATTAAAGACAATGCCAGCGTGATTTTAAGTATAGTGCCTGCCGACCAGGATGATATGGCTGCAAGAACAAGTAACTATCGCGTTCCTGACAGAGTCATTAAAGCGCGTGCTTCTGAGAGGCTAACCACACGTAAGACAGTCAGTGAGTTCGACCGCACAACTGTGCCTGAACCCGGCCCAGCCCCAGTGGTCGAGGTACCTCCTTTCTGGCGTTCACAGCTTGCAAATGGCGTTGATGTCATGGGGATTTACTATGATGAAACCCCCACGGTAACCCTGTCTATTGGCTTTGAGGGTGGTGTGTTGCTGGAGCCCATCGAAAAAGCAGGGCTGGCATCATTAACCGCTATGTTGATGAACGAATCGACCCAGCATTTTGGTAATGAAGAAATTGCCAATGAGCTGGAAAAACTCGGAAGTCAGGTGTCGGTAACGGCAAGTGGGCGTTTTATTCAGGTTGAGGTGTCGGCATTGACGCGGCATGTCGAGAAGACCATGGCCTTAGTGGAGGAAAAATTACTCAGACCGGCATTTAATGCCGACGAATTTGAGCGTGTAAAAGCGCAGTTGCTGGAAGGAAAAAGGCAACAAGCTCAGGATGCAAGTGCCATGGCTTTACAGGCCCGGGATACGTTGCTTTTTGGCAGTCATAACAGAGTGAGCTTACCCGATGAAGGCACGATAACGAGCATTCAGTCTATGACGCTGGCAGATGTAAAAAGCTTCTACAAGCGCTACCTGACGACACATAGAGCACATGCGGTAATCGTCGGCAATGTCAGTGAAAGAAAAGCAAAAGATCTCCTTTCATTTCTTGAAGGTCTAAGTGATCAAGCCTATGACATTCCTCAATATCTGGATTTTCCTGAGTATCAGGAACAGGCTATTTATGTGATTGATAATCCTTTGGCCTTGCAAAGTGTGGTGATGCTGGTCAAACGAGATAGGCCCTTTGATGCAACAGGCCCATTTTTTAAGTCTCAATTGATGAACTTTTCTCTGGGCGCTGCGTTTAACAGCAGGATTAATTTAAACTTGCGCGAGGATAAAAGTATTACCTATGGTGCATCGGCTAATTTTATTGGCGGTAAAACATTAGGGTGGTATGAAGTCAGGGCTGATGTGCAGCGACAGAGTACGGCACTTGCTATCAGCGAAATACTGCAGGAAATTAAAACGTTTAGAGAGCAGGGGATAACCGCAGAAGAAATGCGGTTTATGCGTAGCGCCTATTCGCAGTTTGACGCGCTGAATTATGAAACACCGGTGAGCAAGGCATTTTTCTTGAGAAAAATGATGGGTTTTGATTTGCCAGTTGATTACAGGCGTCAGCAACTTGCTATTATTAATTCCATAACAGAAGCAGACATCAATACCATCGCTCAAGTAGGATTGCAGCCTGATGATTTACAAATCATTGTGGTTGGAGACAAACAGCAACTGGCCGCTCAGCTTAACGCCTTGGGCTTGCCTATAAAAACGCTTGAACTTCCTCAGTGAAGGAAAGTTAAGACTAAAACGAGTACATCATTTTGACAAAACCAAATGCAACATTCCAAGAACGACTTGAACGCTTAATTGCACATCAGCCATACCAGGCGTTAAAGGAAATAAAGCACGGGGTCGAACGAGAGGCCCTGCGCATTAATCAAAATGGCTCCCTCGCGTTAACAGGCCACCCTGAAAAGCTCGGCTCGGCACTAGAACACGAATATATCACTACTGACTTTTCAGAGTCTTTGCTTGAGTTTATTACGCCACCTGAGAGCAACACTGATAAAACGTTAGAGCAGCTTGCAGATATCCATAAGTTTGTTAATGAAAATATCGGTGATGAGCGTTTATGGCCGCTGAGCATGCCGTGCTACATTGACGACGAAAACAGTATTCCGCTGGCATTTTATGGTGAGTCGAACATTGCCAAAATGAAGCGTGTGTATCGCGTTGGCTTAAAAAATCGTTACGGCAGTATGATGCAGGTGATTTCCGGTGTGCACTTTAACTTCTCATTGCCAGATACTTTTTGGGCTATTTGGGGGGAGGTGACTGGTCAGCCGGTCGATCAGGATATGGTCTCAGCACAGTATTTTTCGTTACTTAGAAATTACCGTCGATATAGCTGGCTTATCCCATACTTGTATGGGGCTTCACCGGCTATTTGTGGATCTTTCATCAAGGATAAGCCCCATAACTTGCCCTTTGAAAAAGTAGGGGTCGGGTCTTATTACTTGCCCCATGCAACATCGCTCAGGCTCAGTGATTTGGGGTATACCAACAAAGAGCAGGCCAAATTACAGATTTGCTATAACGAGCTGGACAACTATGTAGCCCTGCTTCGTGAAGCCATGTTAACCAAGTCAGAGCGCTTTTCGCAGTTTGCGTCTGGAGAGGAAGGGAACTGGCAACAATTGAGCCCTAATATTCTGCAAATTGAAAATGAGCTGTATTCCTCTATTCGGCCTAAACAGCCAACGCAATCCATGGAAAAACCTACTGATGCGTTGGTGCGCCGTGGCGTTAATTACATCGAGGTGCGAGCACTGGACGTCAACCCGTACTCACCCGTTGGAATAAATAAAACGCAGTTTGCTTTCCTCGATGTATTTTTACTGACCTGTTTGATTAAACCCAGCATGAAACTGGATTCAGCAGGTGTTCAGGAAACACAGGCTAACTTCAAATCAGTGGTATTAGAAGGGCGTCGACCTGGTCTCATCCTGCAAAAAGACGGGCAAAGCTTTGCGATGCAGGTGTGGGCAGAGCAGCTGTTTGAGGAGTTCAGACAAACAGCTTCACTACTGGACACCGCCAATGATACCCGCAGATATACAGAAGCAGTGGACGAGGAGTGGGATAAAGTGCTTGATCCAAGCAAAACCTTCTCTGGACGCTGGTTGAGTAATTTGTTGGCGCACAACAAGGATAATGGTGAACTTGGACTGGATCTGGCAGAGCAATATCGTGCCCAACTAAGGGATCATAACTACGTGCACCTTAACAGTGACATGTTCAAGCAACAGGCTGCCGCATCATTGCAGTCGCAAAGAGAAAAAGAACAGATAGAGGACGTGCCCTTTGATGATTTTATTAAGCAGTATTTTGCTGAAGCGCCGGCAAAAAAAAATGCCTGACTACCACAATCAGGCATTGAAATGTTCCAGGGAAACACACATTTTGCTAGAACTATAAAGTCAGACCGATGATTTGCCGAAAGTTCATCCTGATGCTGCTCATCGTACCAGTTGTTTTGGCGGGCTGTGCCACTGCGCCCCCTAAAAATGTGAGTAACCTTTGTGACATTTTTTACGAAAAGGATGATTGGTATGATGCGGCGGCAGATGCTCGGGACAAATGGGGGGTACCTATTCACGTGCCTATGGCCATGATGTACCAGGAAAGCAGTTTCCGCCATGACGCTAAACCGCCTAAAAAGCGCATTTTTTTCGGGCTTATCCCCTGGGGACGTGTGTCGTCGGCATACGGCTACTCGCAAGCCAAAACGCCCACGTGGCAAGACTACATTCGCGAGACCGGTAACCGCGGCGCTGATCGAGATGATTTCGACGATGCCATCGATTTTATGGGCTGGTTTATTTACAAAACGCACACGGTTAATCGTATCTCTAAATGGGATGCCTATGCTCAGTATTTGAATTACCACGAGGGCTGGGGTGGTTACCGTCGGGCTACATACAACAATAAGGCGTGGCTGAAAAAGGTTGCCCAGCGAGTCAAAGAGCGTTCTTTGCGTTATGCCACACAACTGAAGCGTTGTGAGGATGATTTGCAGAAAGGCTGGTTTAGAAAACTTATCGGTTGGTAATTCGCCCTCAGCTTTGATCCACATCAGGATAGCATTTTCATTTCTTCAGTAACCTGTATACAACAGTTTAAAGAAGGAGAAATACCATGTTATCCCTGTTTGCCGATCCTGTTGTGTGGGGCTCTCTACTGGGTATCTTTATTGTGATAGTGATGGGGGCATATTATACCTATATGTTTGTTCACAATAGTGCAGACCCTGAAAAATAACTCTTTATTGTTCTGTTGAATACTCGAGTAATACCAAGAGTGCGCCGTGGCCACCATATTCCAACGGCGCCTGATGGAATGCCCGCACTGCAGGGTGCTGAACCAAATAATTGGGCAGTGCATGTTTGAGCACGCCCCCGCCAATCCCATGCAGGATGTTCACACAAGCAATATGCGCTTTGTTTGCTGCATGTAGCATGGCCAGCAATTCTTGCTTCATTTGCTCGCGTGTCATGCCATGGCAATCCAGTACCCATTGTGGGGCGTATTCGCCTCGGCGAAGCTGTTTGAGCACATATGTGGGTACATCATCACGGCAGTAGCGAAGTGGGCCTGTTTCATCAAAATGTGCCTGATAAACATCAGAAAAAGCAAAGCTGGCAGCGGCCTGTCTGTCGCCCTGCGCATTTTTTTGTCTGAGCTTTGCCTGCGCAGACTTTTTAGCGTTTGCTTTAAAGGTATGCTTGTCTTGTTCTAATGGTGTAACACCCATGACATGCTGTCTGAACACGTCAGCATCGTCTTCACTCATGTATATTTTGCCCTTGATTATTTTGAGATGTAATTACTACTCGCATTGGGTATGATACCCGCTGTTCGTTCACCTGCACACCTCCAAAATGACAGATAAAATCTACCTAGAAGAAGCCATCGACGATCTGCACTCCGTGCTGGACTTTGTTCGTTGGTCAGTCAGTCGCTTTGTCGACGCTGATCTCTATTTTGGTCATGGCACCGATAACCCTTGGGATGAAGCGGTTTCCCTGGTATTTCATGCACTGCATATTCCCCATCAATTGACGCAAATAACAGGTGACAGCTTGTTTAATGCACGTTTGACCCGCAGTGAAAAACACAAGGTGTCGGAATTGGTGCTTAAACGGGTACAGACACGGTTACCGTTGCCTTATATCACCCACCAAGCTTGGTTTGCTGAGCTGCCATTTTATGTCGATGAACGTGTATTAATTCCCCGTTCACCGTTTGCCGAAATGATCACAGAGAAGTTCTCACCCTATCTCGACCATGAGCCTACGCGTATACTTGATATGTGCACTGGCGGTGGATGTATAGCTATTGCACTGGCGCTTACTTATGACGAGGCTATCGTGGACGCTGCTGATATCAGCCAAGACGCACTGGCTGTAGCCGACATGAATATTCAGGAATACGGATTGAGCGACAGGGTTTTTCCATTACAGTCAGATTTATTTGCTGCGCTAAAGGGGCAGGAGTACGACCTTATCGTTGCTAACCCGCCTTATGTGGATGCTGAAGACATGGCAGATTTGCCGGCGGAATTTCAGCATGAACCTGAACTAGCCTTGGCTTCTGGTGAGGATGGACTCGATTTAGTCTCCCAGCTACTCAAGCAGGCTCACTCTCACCTAGCGCCTGATGGCTGGTTATTTGTTGAAGTGGGCAATAGCCTGGTACATATGGAAAATCGGTTTCCTGGGCTTAACATTGAATGGGTCAATTTACAGCAGGGTGGACACGGTATATTCGCCGTTAGTGCGAAAGATTTATTGCATTATTTTGATGAGTAAGGGTTTTTGAAGTATGGCTGGTAACAGTATTGGGCAACTATTTCGTGTCACGACATTCGGAGAAAGTCACGGTATCGCGATCGGCGGTGTGATTGATGGTTGCCCTCCAGGGCTCGCGCTCCATGAGTCTGACATGCAGGGTGATTTAGACAGACGCAAGCCTGGTACATCTCGATACACCACAGCGCGCAGAGAGGGCGACGAAGTGCAAATACTCTCCGGTGTATTTGAGGGCGTCACTACTGGCACCAGTATTGGTCTGGTCATTCAAAATACAGACCAGCGAAGTCAGGATTATTCTAAAATTGCTGATCGTTTCCGTCCAGGACACGCTGATTATACCTATCAACAAAAGTATGGCACCCGAGATTATCGAGGGGGCGGACGGTCTAGTGCCAGAGAAACGGCGATACGAGTGGCCGCAGGCGCCATCGCTAAAAAATACCTGAAGCAAGAATTTGGCATTGAGATAGTGGGCTATTTATCTCAGCTCGGCCCCATTAGCATGGCACTTGAGGCACCTGACAGTATCAATGACAACCCCTTTTTCTGTCCCGAACCTGGCAAATTAGAAGCTTTAGATGCCTACATGCGGGATTTAAAGAAAAGTGGTGACTCCGTGGGCGCGCAGGTTTCTGTTTACGCAACTAATGTTCCCGTAGGCTTGGGAGAGCCTGTGTTTGATCGCCTTGATGCAGACATTGCACATGCCATGATGGGCATCAATGCAGTTAAAGGGGTGGAAATTGGCGATGGATTTGGTGTCATCGAACAACTTGGCAGTGAGCACAGAGATACCCTGACGCCCGACGGATTTGAAACCAATCACTCTGGCGGCGTGTTAGGGGGAATTTCGACCGGTCAGCCTATCACTGTCAACATGGCACTTAAGCCTACATCAAGTATCTCGGTGCCGGGAAAAACGATTACCGTAGAAGGCAAGGAAACTGATATTGTCACTAAAGGTCGCCACGACCCCTGTGTCGGCATAAGGGCAGTACCCATCGCTGAAGCTATGCTGGCCATTGTACTTATGGATCATTGTTTGCGTCACCGAGCACAAAATGCACAGGTGCAGTCACCAACACCCACTATTCCTGGTCAGGTAGGACAGTCTTAACGTGGCAGGCATACTGCCACGTATTTCCCGACCTTTGATAATCTTATCGCTAACCTATTTATTGTATTTTGGTCAGTTAGGCATTCTGACGCCGTATCTTGGTATTTTTCTCGATGGCCGTGGCTTTAGTTCGGCGGATATCGGTACGCTGTTTGCGCTGATCACGCTTACCCGTATTATTGGCCCCAGTTTATGGGCAGGGGTCGCGGATAAACATGGCAACCCACTTCAGGTCATGCAATTAGGCAGTTTGCTGACCGTGGTGCTGTTTGCTGGCGTGTTTTTTGTGCAGGGATTTTGGTGGCTTACCCTGGTGTTTGCACTGATGATGATGTTCTGGACTGCTGTTCTACCGCAATTAGAAGTCATTACATTGCAGCATCTTAAGCCCACATCGGTGTCCTATGGCAAAATCCGCCTTTGGGGCAGTGTCGGTTTTATTGTATTTGCCGTCATCGTCGGTCAAAGTATTGATGTTTTTGGTAGTGAAACGCCTATCTACGTGAGTACGGCTGTCTTAGCCTTGTTGTTTATTGCAACCTTGTACATAACACCTGTCGACACGCCACAGCAGCATGATGACGTGTCAGGTTCCTGGACGCTAGCACTTAAAAAGCCGTTTGTTGTTTTCATTGTTTCTTCACTGCTTCTGCAAATGAGCTTTGGCACTTTTTATGGCTTTTTTGCCCTGTATATGCGGGATCTCGGATACGATGGCACGCAAACAGGGCTACTGATTGCACTGGGCGTACTGGCAGAAGTGGGTATTTTCCTGGTCGCCTCTAGGATAATAATTCGTTTTGGTGTCAGACTCACACTCTTTATCAGTTTAGCGCTCACTGCTATCAGGTGGTGGGCACTGGGCTTTGCAGGAGAACTCTGGCTGGTAGTTATCGTCACTCAGTTGCTTCATGCTTTGAGTTTTGGCCTGACTCACGCTACCTCGGTCCATTTCATTCATCACTTTTTCCCGCATAAGTTTCAATCGCGCGGGCAAGCCATTTATATCAGTCTTACTTTTGGTATCGGCGGAGCTGTGGGTCATTTTCTTTCTGGCCAGCTCTGGCAAGATGGAGCTGGAGCCGAACTAGCCTTTGGCATGGCAGGGGCATTCGCAATGGCAGGCGCGTTATTGCTGTTCCTTGCGCCCAAAAAGGCATTTGGTTAAATCGGTGTTGCCTTATTCATTATAATTCCGCTAAGCTGATTTTTCAGCATGCAGTCTAAGAACAGGTGATTATGTTTGTTTTTTCCGCCAAATACGAAGAAGAAAAACAAAAAAACGACGCGTTAAATGCCAAAATTGCGCAACTAGAGCAGGACAACGCACAGCTAGAGCAGGAAAATAAAGCGCTACAGCAATCGTTGTCTGAAAGTACTGATAGCGGCACGAATGAGTCACAACTTGTGCGCTGTTTGGTAGAGTCGATGTCACAGGTTGAGGGCATCCGCCAGACCGTCTTTGAATCTTTCCAGCTTATCGAAGAAGAAGCCCGGTCAGTCGCAAAAATGAATGAGTTGTTTACTGTTTCCACTGAATCTCTTGAGCGCATTGTGGGATCCATGAATAACATGGGGGCAAAGATGTCTGGTATGTCGTCGAGTATAAACGGCTTGTCAGAGAAGGCTGACAGTATTAACAAGTTCGTGTCGACGATTACCAACATCTCCGATCAAACCAACTTGCTTGCACTCAATGCTGCTATCGAGGCCGCGCGTGCCGGTGATGCGGGTAGGGGGTTCAGTGTGGTTGCTGACGAGGTGCGTTCTCTGGCTACTGAGACAAATAAATCCGCCAGTGAGGTGGCTGACCTAGTGAATACCATCATAGATTCAACAAAAGGTGCAGTAAGCTCGGTGGATGAGATTAAAGGGAATAACGATCTGCTATCTGAAGGAGTCAACCAGCTTAATGCGCATTATGGGGGGATTATCGAGCGATGTGAGGCGATGAAGCTGACCATAGATGCCTCGTCACACCGGTCGTTTATTCAAACCGTCAAGCTTGACCATATCGTGTGGAAAGGCGACGTTTACGCTGTTCTAATGGGGAAAAGTGCCAAGCGCATTGAAGATTTTGCAGACCACACCATGTGCAGACTGGGGAAATGGTATCAGCAAGATGGTAAAACGAAATTCGCAGGAAATAGTGCTTTTAGAGAACTGGACGGTCCGCACGCAAAAGTCCACAAATACGGTGTGGATGCCATGCGCGCGTTTCAGCAAGGCGACCAGGAAACAGGCATTGCACACCTGCTCGAAATGGAGCAGGCCAGTGAGCGTGTGATGGCGATACTTGACCAGCTGACTGAACTGGCAACCTAGCTAGCGGCCTGTGTAGGTTTTCTGACAGATGCAAACCCTGCTCCTGTCGGCACGTTAGTGAGCGCAATTTCTAAACCAATAGATCCATCATCTAAGGAGTCTCAGCAACAACTGCAATTGCGTTTGTGTTTATCCATTTTACCCACACCGGGATTAAAACGGTTGGTCGGGTCTAGCGAACGATAAAACGCTTTTACCTGAGGCTCTGCATCATACAGGTGCCCCACGTTATGTTCAGCGGGGTACTTAGCCCCTCTGGCGTCAAGCAACGCCAGTATTTCGGCTTTCACGTGGTCGGGATTAACGCCTTTTTTGATAATGTAATCTTGATGAAAGACATGGCAGAAAAAGTGGCCGTAATACAGGCGTTTTTCAATTTTTTCGTGTAATTCTGGCGGTAATGTTTCTACCCAGTGTTGCGTATTTCGGGGCAAGGCGATATCCAGGGCAAGAATATCTCCCACGTGCTGCTCATGTATAATTTGATAACGCATAGCGGCACCTGCCGCTGCGAACCTGTGCAGATAAGCACTACTGGCCTCGCGTTCAGAGCATTCAAAATATTCACCTTTTTCTGCATCGGCAAAAAAAGCAGGCAAAAATGCGTCGGCTTCTTCGATACCGGCATCACTCATTTTTACAATAAGGTGGTGCTCATACTTGCGTTCAAATTCACGTAACCGTTCGGGCAAGTGCTCAGGGAAGAGTTTGGCCCCAAATTGCATGACTTTATCCGTTAGATAATTCGGCAGCCAGGGCGTTCGCTGACAAAATGCATCAATTTTTCCCTTTGCCGCAAACAGCTTTGGCAAACTGTCTGTGCCTAGCTTAGCCACACTCAAAAAGGTGTCTTTGCCGTATTGGTGGGAGATATTAAAAATGTCCCTGTGCATGTATTCACCGACTTCAGGCAGGTGGGTGAAGTTTGATAAAATATGCCGCCTCAGGGTGTTGAGTGTGCCAGCCTTGTTGGTGCCAATATAATACGTTTTGACTTTTTCTGGTTGTTCAAAGGTGTCTAATCTAACGGCAAATACAGCCAGTTTTCCAGCACACCCACTTGCCTCGAAAAGTCTGGATGTATCGGCGTTAAAACGCGCGGGAATCGGAGACTCGATGTCTCTGATGATATCAACATAATCGGTAGCTGATGCTTTTTCTGTGTGAGGTGTAATGCTTTTATCAAACGACCCGTCTTCTAGGTTTTGCAGTATGGCTTCAGGCGAGTCACCTAACTCGATACCCAAGTGATTAACCAGTTGCAGCTCGCCATTTTCATCTACTTTTGCATAGAGTGACAACTCAGTATACGCCGGACCGCGTTTGACCAAGGCACCGCCGGAATTATTGGCGATCCCCCCGACAATGGATGCACCAAGACAAGATGAGCCAATCACAGAGTGTGGCGCGCGCTCGTATCCAGCCAGCGTTTTTTCTAGTTTGTGTAAGGTTGCTCCAGGCAAGCTCACCACTTGCTCGCCTTCTCCCAAAATATGTAAACCGTCCATGGCAAGTGTATTGATCACTACGATATCGCGATCATACCCATGACTGGCTGGCGTAGATCCCTCCGTTAACCCAGTGTTAGCAGCTTGCATAATGATAATGCAGTCAGCCTCCACACACGCTTGCAAGACACGCCAGTACTGCAAAAGTGATTGTGGAAAAACGACAGCCAGTGCATCGCCTTGCCCAGAGCGCCAGCCCTTTACATAATGAGATTTATCCTGAGCGTGAACCGCAACGTTCTGCTCTCCCAACAGGCTAATTAGTGCATCAATAAGCGAATTACGGCTCAAGACTACCGCTCCTTAAACGTGAAAAGTAGATGCCAAAATAGAATAATATATTCTCAGGCTGATGTTTTACACTAATAACTAATCAAATTTGACTTTTTTTCTCAGGCTTTTTTTGTCACCGCGTTTCTTTTTGTCATCAACGCGCCTGCGCTTAGCGGCCCGGCTCGGTGACGTCGCTTTTCGTACCTTTTGCTGCTGGCCAGCGACAGAAATTATGTCAATAAGCCTGTGGAACGCCGCCTGACGATTCATCTCTTGTGTGCGATTAGATTGAGATTTAATGATTAATATGCCGTCTGCTGTGATTCGGCTGTCGTTAGCATCAAGCAATTTCTTTTTCACGTAATCAGGCAATGCTGATGCACGAATGTCAAAACGCAAGTGAATTGCAGATGACACCTTGTTGACATTTTGTCCGCCAGCCCCTTGGGCGCGTATGGCGCTAATGTCGATATAGGGGAGTAGTTGATCAAGGTTCGGCTGATACATACTTTAACCTGAGAGTAACAAAGAGATTTACCTTGTGATAAGTCACTATACCAAGCCTGACTGTGAAAGACATGGTCTAACCACAAAGCACAAGCGAAAACTGCATTTATGGTGTAGCCTGTTCATCTGCATAACAACTTCCGTTTAATGGATGCTATGAAACGATTCTTTGTTTGCCTTGTATACTGGGTGTCTATTCAGACAATGGCACAGCAAACCCAAAATATTTGGCTCATTGATGTGTCGAAAGCGCAGGGTGATGCCATATTAGCCAGCGTAAAAGTGAGCGACAATGCCTCATATTCGAATCAGCCACATTTTGTAGACGGCAAAAATATTCTTTTATATACCCAGTCGTTCACCCAAGGTGAAGCTGACCAAACCGATGCGATGGCCTATGACATTGAGGCAGGCAACACCGTAAATTTAACGCAATCAGCGACGTCTGAGTATTCTCCCACTCCTTACAAGGACGGCTTTAGTACCATTTTGGTTGATTCTGCGGGGAAGCAATGGTTATGGGCTTTTGATGAAAAAGGTGAATCCATTGGCAAATTGAGTCACGCAGAACCCGTTGGGTATCATGTATGGCTAAATGACACCGAGGCACTCGCCTTTATTTTAGGTCAGCCGCATACGTTACAACGCCTCAATTTAGGCGGCTCTGACACAGTAATTGATGAAAATATTGGTGCGAGTCTATGGGCCGTACCGCAGTCAGACAAATTTAGCTATTCGAAACAAGATCAGGGGCAAACGTTGCTAATGGCTTTTAGCCCAGAAACGGGTGATAAAACTCAACTTACGGTGATGCCTGCTGAAACCGTTTATTATGCTTGGTTACCTGACGGCAGTGCAGTGGCAGGAAAAGGCAGCAGTGTGTTGCGTTGGTCACCAAATAGTGCGCAAAAAGAGTGGCAAATCTGGCTAGACTTATCAGAACAGTGTGGTGAGATAAGCCGATTGCATACGAGAGACTTGGACGACAGGATTCAAGTCGCCGTTGTTTGTACTGATATTTAATACGAAGAAGGAAAAAAAATGGACAACAGACCATGGGGTATGGAACAAGGCACTTTTTTAACACTTATGCATTTAAGTCAACTGGCAGGGTATCTTATCCCCTACGCTGGGTTAGCGTTACCGGTTATCATGTGGGCAACCAATAAAGACGACTCTGAATTGATTGATCGTCACGGTAAAGTGATCCTGAACTGGATGATAACCATGATCATCGCGTCCGTGGTGTGTTACATCTTAATGTTCGTGCTGATTGGTTTTTTAGGCTTTGCTATTCTTGCTGTGGTCAATTTGGTGTTTGTTATTGTGGGTGCAGTAAAAGCCAGCCAGGGTGAACTCTGGACTTATCCTTTTAGTCTCAAAATAATAAAATAAGGCCCTCGTTAGGGCCGCGTTCACTCTGATTCATGCTGCTCAAGCAGTTGTTCGCGAGCCAGTGCAAGCGCTTCGATAGCACTCGCTCGTGCTGCAATCATGTCTAGGTGCTCAGTGTTGTGTGTGTCACCCATCTCTAAAAAATATCTTTCCAAGTCCATATAAGGTCATATCGGTTGATTATTTGTAGAGTTATTATACGTGGTTTGACCAGTTCGGGATCGGATAATAGATCTTAACCTGCTTGTTTTTGAACCAATTGGAAAGAAATTGTGCATAGCCGGCACTATTGCTGTTGCACTCAGCCACGAGGCTTTTTATCCTTTAAGCATCATAAAAACGAAAAAAGCATGCCGCCCATGCAGTCTTCAGCACTGAATATACTCAATCAACATTTCGACCATATTTACGTTTTGACACTAAAACAGGCTGAAGCCAGGCAGCATAATATCCGTCGTATTCTCAACGGTTGTAATTGGTCTTTTTTTTACGGGTGTGACAAGCACAACCTGGATCCCGAAAACCTCGAAGCGAAAGGGCTTTATGATGATATAAAGCATAAGGCTACCAAGCGCACAAGCCGTTCTATGAAACTCGGTGAAGTGGCGTGCTCAATTTCTCATAAAATGATGTATCAGGACATGTTGGATAACGGGTATGAGCATGTGCTTATCCTCGAAGATGACGTGTTGCCCTTGCCTGAGAGAATAATGTGTTTAACGCAAGAACTGGAACAGCTGCCGAACGACTGGGAAGTACTTATGCTGGGTTATTATGGAGCAAAGCTGCCGCAGTTAAAATATCGTATCCAGCAGAATGTCTATAGGCTGTTTCGCACCCTTAAGCTATTTAATTGGCATCATGTTTCAAAAGCGTGGATTGACAACATATGCATGCAACCTGTTTCTGAATCCTGGTACGAAATCGGTAAGGTTTTAGGTACCCATGCCTATGCCATTAATCGCAGTGCGGCACAAAAGTTTTTGGATTATCAAAGCCCGGTTATTTTGCAGGCCGACAGAATATTTAATTATTATAAAGCAGCACATCCATTAAAAGCTTATGCACCCAAGCAGGTCTACTTTACGTTGTCTGAGCTCAGTCAGGAGTCCTTTATTCAGTAGCCGCATTGAGCTATTCAAGGTAGAATAAAGGCATGTCAATTATGCAGTGACGCCTGTGTTACCTCGCACGTTTTATTTGTTTTTTTCTCTTCTACTTTCTCCGGCTCGCTGCAAGCCTGCACCCGCATTTTTAACTACATATTGGACCTGTAATGAAAAACATCGTAATCGTAGGTGGAGGTGCTGGCGGCCTTGAGTTAGTCACAACACTGACAAAAACCCTCGGAAAAAAGGGGCGAGCTAATATTATTCTGGTGGATAAGAGCCGCACTCATGTGTGGAAACCACTTCTGCATGAAGTGGCTGCGGGTGTTATCAACAAGAGCAGTGATGGCGTTGATTACCCGATACATGCTGCGCGTTGTGGTTACCAGTTTCAACTTGGCACACTGACTAGCGTTGAACCGACCAGTAAGACTATTCATCTCGCGGAAGTGATGGATGATGAGGGTGAGGTGTTACTACCTGCTCGGACGTTGTCTTATGATATTTTGGTGCTCGCCTTTGGTAGCGTTAGCAACGATTTTGGTACACCTGGTGTGCAAGAACATTGTTATTTACTTGACTCTTTGGTTCAGGCTGAGCGGTTTCACAAAGCACTGTTGAATCAGTTGCTGAAAATCAATCAGATGCCTGAAAGCCGCAGTGCTCTAAACGTCGCCATTGTCGGCGGCGGAGCCACAGGTACTGAGCTGGCCGCGCAGCTGCACCATATTGCAAATCTGGCGCGCCATTACGGTATGCCAGAGATGTCCGCAAAACGCCTGCGGTTGTCTATCATTGAAGCGGGGCCGAGAATTTTGCCGGCGTTACCAGAACGTATCAGCAATTCGGCCCGTCGTGCACTGCATAAACTCGGCATAGATGTACTGGAAAATACGCGTGTCGCTGAAGCGACCGATAAGGGATTTATCACCAGTGATGGTAATCGCATTGAGGCCGATCTTATGGTGTGGGCTGCTGGTGTTAAAGCACCTGACTTCGTACAGCAGTGGGGCGTTTTTGAAATCAATCGCGCGCAACAAATCATCGTGAATCCTCACCTGCAAACATTGCTGACCGACGATATTTACGTGATTGGCGATGCATGCGGTTTTCAGCAGAATGATGGCTCTTGGGTACCGCCTCGCGCGCAATCTGCCCATCAAATGGCCAGTACCGCAGCGAAAAACATCCGCAATCAGCTATTAGGCAAGCCCCTAGAGCGATATCGTTACTTAGATTACGGTTCACTCGTGCATTTGAGTAAATACAGCACAGTAGGCAGCTTAATGGGGAAGCTGACGAACAGTGCCATGTTTATTGAAGGTAAGCTGGCCCGGTTTGTTTATGTGTCGCTTTACAATATGCATCAGTTTGCAGTGCATGGCTGGCTGAAAGGTACATTGGTACTGTTGGGCAGAAAGGTAGGCAATATAGTAGGCCCTAAACTGAAGCTCCACTGAGCCCCAAAAAGGGCTCAGTACCCGCATATTTTTCTATTTGAATTGTTATTAGAATATAAAATTCTTTACAAGAATTTACATTGTGGTAGTTTATTTTTTGGGGTGATAATTTATTTGTACTCAAAATGCCTCTAATTCGAACTACTCAACAAGGTAACAGCAATGACATCTAGGAAAAACATAGGAACTCGTGGCTTAACATGGAGGTGGAGCCTTTATATAGGATTGCTGCTAACAGGCCTTCTATTTGGAATGAAGGCGATGGCACAACAAGTGGGTGAAATCGTAGGTAAGGTTACTGGGGCAAATGGTGCTCCACTTGCAGGTGTAACTGTAGAAGCTAAGGGTGATGTGTTACCGAAAGCACGTGTAGCGACATCACGGGAGAATGGTAGTTTTAGGCTACAGTTATTACCCCCCGGTAATTATGAGGTGACATTTACCTCTACTAATGGTGTAAGTCAGACATTTGCTACGTCTGTTCTTCTCGATCAGAGAACGCCACTTAATGTGCAGTTGGGTGCTTCAGATGTAGAAAAGGTTGTGGTTTACGGCGAAGCGTTAACGACAGCAACCAATGCAGCGTTAGGTAATTCATTGAATGCCGAAGCATTGAATTTACTTCCTACCGCAGTTGAATACAGTTCACTCATTCGATTAATGCCTGGGGTTCAGGTAACGTCTGATAGCGTTCGTGGTCCTAGTGCGGGTGCCAGTGGTCAGGATAATGGCTATAAGTTTGACGGTGCAAACCTGTCAGTTCCTTTGTTCGGAATTTTGGCATCATCACCTTCTACGCACGATGTGGCGCATGTTTCAGTAGAACGTGGTGGCGCAAGAGCGGTCGGTTTTAACCGTAATGCTGGTGTTACATTGAATACTGAAAGTAAATCAGGTACCGATGAATTTAAGGGCGACGTAACCTATCGTTTGCAGAAAGGCTCATGGCAAGCAGATGATGAAGACGGCTTGAGTACCGAAGATGATATTGCGTTTATTACAGCGGGCTTCGGTGGTCCTATCATCCCTGAGCAACTTTATTTTTATGGCTCTTACTACACGCGTGATGATTCCAAAGAAAGTGGCACCAACGCACGTGGTCCTTTACCTGATATCACTAACGAGCGTGAAGAATATTTTGGTAAGTTCACCTGGACGCCAACAGAAGATATCCTGGTAAACGCCAGTTATCGTACGTCAGAGGTAACGACAACCAACCAGGGAATTGGTACTAATAACCCTGTTTCTACAGCCTTAAACGGAGTTGACGAGTTTGAAGTGTTTGTGTTTGACGGCTCATGGTTAATCAACGATGATACAACGTTCAACATCTCTTATGCCGATACCAAACAATCAGCAGGTTCGTTTCCTATTAACAACCTTGGCTTTAGTGGTCAGTCGGGCGACTCATTAAATGTTGCTGACTTGCCTTCTCAAGGTTACTTTGTTGTGCCATCTCTTGAAATCAGAACACCTGCAGACGCCGCTGAGCAAGCACTGATTGACGCTTACAACGCAGGTGCACAACCGCTTATCGATGCTTATGGTATCAATGGTGAAGCCCTAGGTGGCGTGGGTGCAAATTCAACAATTAATGACAATGCGTACCTTGGTGAAACGCTTGAAATTTCACTTGAGCACATCATTGAAACTGATAACTTCACCCATGAACTGTACTTTGGCTATCAAGAAGAAGAAGGTTCGGAAGAACTGTTCCGTATTTCTAATGGTTGGGGAACCATCGCCTACTGGGGCGGTATTGACCAAGAAGACGGTAACATCGTTGCACCTACAGGTGACCCTACGCCAATTGGTACGGTTTATCGTGCGACTGTGCAAACTCGTGGTTTTAGCGCTGGCGGCCTAACGGGTCCACTTGTCTCTGCGTCTAAGTCAAAAACGTTTGCGTTCAATGATACTATTTACTGGGATGACTGGATTTTTGATGCGGGCTTCCTTATCAGCCAAGATGAAATACTTGGCCAGGGCCTGCGTCCAGCCAACACCAGTTCGGGTTATGAAGAGGCGCGCGGTGAAACATACGTAATGAAGAAGGTCGATTTTAAAGACACTATTCAGCCGCGTTTTACGGCAACCTGGAACTACAGTGATACTGCGTCAGCATTCGCAAGTTTTGCGCGCTACAATCCTGCGGTTAGTTCACTTGCGCGTGCGGCGAGCTGGGACCGTAACACAGGTGGTAGTACTACTTGGGTATATTTTGATGGAAACGGCAATTTCCTAGATTCACAGACTAACGTTTCTTCAACCGGTAAATTGTTTGTTGACGGCATTAAGCCAAGAACCATGCAAGAATTGATGCTTGGTCACCAAATGGAGTGGAACGATAACTGGACCATCCGCAACCACGTCAGATATCGTCGCACTTGGAATTTCTGGGAAGATACGCCTAACAATTCGCGTATTGTTTATGATGCAGAGAGCTATCAAGGACGCGTAGCAAGCTTTGCTGATACTTATCCAGATCTTGTGGCAGCAGCAAATGCTGGTGATTTTGATTCTCCTGATCCTAAAGAGCTGTATATGCCAGTTAATAACTTAATCGGTGAAGGCAGCTACATCATTGCTCAGCTGGCAGGTGCATTTAATAAGTACTTAGAAGCCAGTGCAGAGATTGACTACAAGTCTGAAAACTTCTTCTCAACTACCTCTATTGTCTGGAGCCATTACTACGGTAACTTTGACCAAGACGGCACAACACGCTTCAATAACGATGCGGGTACGTTTATTGGTTCTTCAAATATCGCAGACAGCTGGTATGGGCAATTATGGGGTAGCTTTACTGAAGGGAACATGCGTGCTGATCGCCGCTGGCAGGTAAAGAGCTTTGGTGCATATCAGCTTCCTTGGAACGCATCACTGGGCTATTTGGCCTATTGGCAGGCCGGTCATACTTGGGCGCATCAATGGGCAAGTACTTTCTACCTTGAGCCTCGTGGTAGCAGAACGACACCGAGCCACTGGCAGTTAGATATTAACTACACGCAAAACTTTGCACTCACTGATGATCTAGATCTGAAACTGCGTGTTGATGTATTTAACTTGTTTGACAAGCAAACGGGTTATAATCCACAACCTCGCTACAACAGTTCAGAGCTAGGTGTTTATCGTAGCCATGAGAACCCACGCAGAATACAAGCGACCGTGTCGCTAGCGTTCTAAGTCGTGCTTTAAACACAACAAAAACCTCGGCTTACCAGCCGAGGTTTTTTTTATTAAGCGCTAAACTTTTCTATAGACTAGCGTCAGTATTTGATTGGCAGCTGGCCAAATGAATGACTGATCCGTCGGCATTTTCCTGTTCTAAATGAACGTCAAATTTCCACAATTGATGTAGGTGTTTAAGTACTTCTTCTTTGGAATTAGCCAGGGGCCTTTCGTTTTGAGAGTAGTATCTCAAGGTAAGTGAACGGTCGCCGCGAACATCAACATTGTAAACCTGAATGTTGGGTTCAAGATTACTCAAATTATATTGTGCTGAGAGCTGTTCCCGAATATCTCTGTATCCTAATTCGTCGTGTATTGCAGACACACTGATGAAAGATTGTTTAGTATCGTCTTCAATAGAAAATAATTTGAAGTCTCGAATAATTTTTGGCGACAAGAATTGGCTCACAAAGCTTTCATCCTTAAAGTTTTCCATCGCAAAGTGCAGCGTATCAAGCCAGTTAGCCCCAGCCATCTTACCGAACCAAGCTTTGTCTTCCTCGGTGGGATTCTCGCAAATACGTTTTATGTCCATAAACATATTAAACCCAAGTGCGTACGGGTTAATCCCGGAAAAATACGGACTGTTGTAGTCGGGCTGCGCGATTACTGCACTATGGGAATGTAAAAACTCAAGCATGAAACGATCTGTTACTTTGCCTTCGTCATAAAGGGTGTTGAGTAAGTGATAGTGCCAGAAACACGCCCAGCCTTCGTTCATGACCTGCGTTTGTTTTTGCGGATAAAAATACTGGGATACTTTGCGTACAATACGCACAAGTTCGCGTTGCCAAGGTTCGAGCAATGGAGCGTGTTTTTCTATGAAATAAAGAATGTTTTCCTGAGGCTCTTGTGGAAAACGACTTTTTTGATGATGCGCTTGCTTTTGGCCTTTAGGCAGAGTTCGCCACAGGTCATTCACCTGTGATTGCAGGTATCTTTCCCGCTCTTCCTGACGGTGCTTTTCCTCTTGAATGGAGAGTTTGGGCGGCCTTTTATAACGATCAACGCCATAGTTCATGAGCGCGTGACACGCATCCAACGTATGCTCGACTTCATCAACGCCATGCTTTTCTTCGCATTTGGCCACATAGTCCCGGGCAAACACTAAGTAGTCAATAATGGCCTTTGCATCGGTCCAGGTCTTAAATAGATAGTTGTTCTTAAAAAATGAGTTGTGGCCATAACAGGCATGCGCTATCACTAAGGCTTGCATAGTGATGGTGTTCTCTTCCATCAAATAGGCAATACAAGGGTCTGAGTTGATGACAATCTCATAGGCCAAGCCCATGTTGCCGCGCTTATAGTGTTGTTCCGTATGAATAAACTTTTTGCCAAAAGACCAGTGCGAATAATTAATTGGCATACCGATGCTTGCATAGGCATCCATCATTTGTTCGGCTGTAATTACCTCAATTTGGTTTGGATAGGTGGTAAGTCTAAAACGTTCTGCAAGCGCTGCAATTTCTAAATCGTACTCTTGTAATAGCGCAAAGGTCCACTCTGGACCATCATCCAAAAGGCTCACGCTGTTTTCTCCGTGTTTGCTGTAAACAACTCTCTGAATACGGGATAAATATCGTTGACAGACACTATGTGTTTGCAGACGAAGCTGTCCCACTCTGACTCAAGCTTCTGATATTCACGCCATAAACTTTGATGCTGCCTTTCAGTGATTTCTATGTAGGCGTAGTAACGTGTTACAGGCAGAATGGCTTGCTCCAGTATTTGTTTGCACAGGGGTGAGTCATCTGCCCAGTTGTCACCGTCGGAAGCCTGTGCAGCATAGATGTTCCAATCTGCAGGGCTGTAGCGGTCTTTTACAATCTCATCCATCAACTTCAGTGCACTGCTCACAATGGTGCCACCCGTTTCCTGAGAATAAAAAAAGGTTTGTTCATCGACTTCTTTGGCTTGGGTGTGATGGCGAATATAGACGACGTCCACATTTTCATAGCGCCGTGTTAAGAACAAATAGAGCAAAATATAGAAGCGCTTGGCCATTTCCTTGGTCGCCTGATCCATAGAGCCAGACACATCCATTAGGCAAAACATCACCGCCTGGCTGCTTGGAACTGGGCGCTTGGCATAGTTCTTAAATCGCAGGTCAAAGGTATCAATAAAGGGCACTTTATCTATGCGTTTATTAAGCTCAGCGATGGCTTCGTCTAGTTGTTCAATGGCCAGTGCATTGTCATGAGGATCGTCGATCAGTGCCTGGCGCTTTTCTTCTAATTCACGTAATTCACGGCGCGAGCCAGCCGTCATGGCGATTCGCCTGGCCATAGCACCTTTCAGCGAACGAACAATGTCAAGATTACTGGGGACACCTTCGGTTTGATAGCCTGCACGGTACGTTTCGTATTGCGTGAGGGTATCAAAGTGGGTGGCCTGAAGGTTAGGCAGTGCCAAGTCGTCAAACAGCAGGTCGAGGTATTCGTCTTTACTGAGAGAAAAGACAAAATCATCTTCGCCTTCTCCACTGTCACTGGCATCGCCGTCACCGGAGCCTTGTCCTTGCCCGCCAGGAGGGCGCTCAATTTTGTCGCCTCGCGTAAACTGGTCATTGCCGGGGAGCACCCGTTTTTGCACGCCACCCTGACCGGTGTGAAAAATGGGCTCTGAGATATCCCGTTTAGGAATACTGATCTCTTCACCAGAATCAACATCGGTTACTGAGCGTTGGCCAACACCTTCTGATACTGAGCGCTTTATCTGTTGTTTATAACGGCGAATAAAGCGCTGCCGGTTGACGGTTGATTTACCTTTGCTGTTCAGGCGTCTGTCTATAAAATGCGACATACCGCAGCGCCTCTGTTATGACGCTTTGCGAACGCGTAAATACCATTCACAAAGCAAACGTACCTGACGACTGGTGTAGCCTTTTTCCGTCATTCGTTTTACGAAGTCGTCGTGTTTTTTCTGATCTTCTTTTGAAGATTTTGTATTGAATGAAATAACAGGCAACAAATCTTCTGTGTTAGAAAACATTTTCTTTTCTATGACAGTTCGCAGTTTCTCATAACTGGTCCACGCGGGGTTTTTGCCTGCATTATTTGCTCTAGCACGCAGTACAAAGTTGACAATTTCATTCCTGAAGTCCTTGGGGTTGCTAATGCCCGCAGGCTTCTCTGTCTTTTCGAGTTCGGCGTTTAACGCGGCACGATCGAACAGCTGGCCCGTTTCGGGGTCGCGGTATTCCTGATCCTGTATCCAAAAATCTGCATAAGTGACGTAGCGGTCAAACAGGTTTTGACCGTATTCTGAATAAGACTCTAAATAGGCAGTCTGGATTTCTTTGCCGATAAACTCTACATAGCGTGGAATTAAATACCCTTTCAGGTGTTCACGATAACGCTCAGCGAGATCGGCAGGAAACTGCTCGCGCTCGATTTGCTTTTCCAGCACATAAAACAAATGTACGGGATTGGCTGCCACTTCCTGATGATCAAAGTTAAACACCCTCGACAGTATCTTAAATGCGAAGCGTGTAGATAGGCCTTCCATGCCTTCGTCAACACCCGCATAGTCGCGATACTCCTGATAGGACTTGGCTTTTGGGTCGGTGTCTTTCAGACTTTCGCCATTGTATACCCGCATTTTAGAGTAAATGGACGAGTTTTCAGGCATTTTTAAACGCGAGAGTACGCTGAATTGCGCAAGTAGCTCCAGTGTATCTGGTGCACAGGGCGCGTTGTGTAATTCACTGTTTTCCAAAAGCTTTTCATAAATGCTAATTTCTTCCGATACCCGCAAACAATAGGGCACTTTTACAATATAAACACGGTCCAGAAAGGCTTCGTTGTTCTTGTTATTTCTAAATGTTTGCCACTCAGACTCATTGGAGTGCGCCAGAATTAAGCCATCATAGGGCAGGGCAGCAAACCCCTCTGTTGGATTGTAGTTACCCTCTTGGGTGGCGGTAAGTAATGGATGTAGCACCTTTATGGGGGCCTTAAACATTTCAACAAATTCCATTAAGCCCTGATTCGCTTTACACAAGGAGCCTGAATAACTGTAGGCGTCGGGGTCATTTTGTGCATACGTTTCGAGTTTGCGGATGTCGACTTTACCCACAAGGGAAGAAATATCCTGGTTATTTTCGTCACCCGGCTCCGTTTTGGCTATGCCCTGTTGATCGAGCACTGACGGATAGATTTTAACTACCTTAAATTTGCTAATATCACCTTGATACTCATGCAAGCGTTTTCTTGCCCAAGGTGACATGATGGTTTTCATGTAACGACGTTCAATACCGTATTCTTTCTCAAGTATCTTACCGTCTTCATTAACATCAAACAGGCACAAAGGATGGTCGTTAACCGGTGAGCCTTTGAGTACATAGATAGGTACTTTCTGCATCAATTCCTTTAGTCGCTCTGATAACGATGACTTACCGCCTCCCACTGGGCCTAACAAATACAAGATTTGTTTTTTTTCTTCCAGCCCCTGCGCGGCGTGTTTGAGATAAGCGACAATTTGCTCGATGGCTTCTTCCATACCATAAAACTCGTGGAAGGCAGGGTAGCGAGCGATTACACGGTTTGAAAATATTCGACTTAGCGTCGGATCATTGGCAGTGTCTACCATTTCTGGCTCGCCGATTGCTTCTAACAAGCGTTCAGCGGCGTTTGCATAAGCCATTGGGTCGGACTTACACAGGTTGAGAAACTCCTGTAATGTATATTCTTCTTCTTGCCTTTCCTCGTAACGTTGTTGGTAGTGATCAAAAATACCCATGAATGCTTCCCCTTGAATTTAACGGTCTCCCGTTAATTTAAGCGTAGACGCTATCCGTAAAATTTCGATGGTATTTAGCGCAAATAATTCATTTTTAATGTGAAAAACTTGTACGTGAATCTATACGAGTGCTTTTAATACAGGCTTTTAAGAGGTGCGCTTTGAGTGAGAGGATGTGGCATCAGCTTCCCGTTTTACCCAAATAAAAGTCAGGTACATTTTGGTTGGGATAGACATAATCATGCCGATGGCGACAAAGGCTGCGCTGACGATAATACCGGTTACCCCTAAATCTTCCATGGTGTCACTGAAGTTGTGAAGATAAATACCAATTAAAATAAACGCTATACCGGTACACATGACCAGTTTCAGTGTGAGAAGCAAAGATTTATTATTCATCACAGAGTTGTTTACTAATGAATATAAAATCATCCTACCCCAACAGTGATAGGATGCTTTGATCAGGATCAGTGTGCTCTTCGACAGTGTCTAATGAGGCAAAAAAAAGAGCACATGATGCGCTCTTTTTAAAGGTTTGTGTGCAGATTAGGCTGCGAAGTTCTCGTTGGCAAAGTCCCAGTTGATCAAAGACCAGAAGCCTTCCAGGTACTTAGGACGTAGATTGCGATAGTCGATGTAGTAGGCGTGCTCCCATAAATCAACAGTCATGAGTGGCGTTACGCCTTCTTCTGTTAGTGGGGTAGCAGCATTGCTGGTGTTTACAATATCCAAAGAACCGTCTGCAGTTTTTACTAACCAAGTCCAGCTTGAGCCAAAGTTGTTTACCGCCTTATCGTTGAAGGCAGCCTTAAAGTCTTCAAACGAACCCCACTTAGCATTGATAGCATCGGCGATAGCACCTGTAGGTTCACCGCCACCGTTCGGGCTAAGGCTGTGCCAGTAGAAGGTGTGGTTCCAGATTTGAGCTGCATTGTTGAACACACCGCCCGAAGAAGTTTTTACTATCTCTTCCAGGCTTTTGTTTTCCATATCAGTACCTTCTACCAAGCCATTTAGCTTGGTCACATAGGTATTGTGGTGCTTGCCATAATGATACTCGAGGGTTTCCGCTGAAATATGCGGCTCTAGCGCGTTTTTTTCGTACGGTAATGCTGGAAGTTCAAAAGCCATAATGGTCTCCATGATGTTTATAAAAGGTACAACGTCGATCCGTAGTCAACGCCTTAGCGTATTGTTGCATTAGGATATAGGGACTATTACTGGTTTATGCAACAAGAAGATCGGTATTTTTGTTGATTTTCTTTTTTCTTATCCTTGAAAATGAAAGTACTTAAACCCACTTTATTAAAATTGTAAGCAGTTACGAGGCCACCATGGAACAAACAGATACACAAAGTACCGTAGACAGAATTAAACAGCAAATCAGTGAGAACCCTATTCTGCTTTATATGAAAGGGTCCCCCAAGCTGCCAAATTGTGGTTTCTCTGCGCAGGCTTCTCAGGCCATTATGTCTTGTGGAGAGCCCTTTGCCTATGTCGATATTTTGCAGAATCCAGACATTCGCTCAGAGCTGCCAAAATATGCGAACTGGCCTACGTTTCCACAGCTGTGGGTTGAAGGTGAACTGATTGGCGGATGTGACATTATTCTCGAAATGTTCCAGCAGGGCGAATTGCAGCCTTTAATAAAAGAAACCGCTGAAAAACACAAAGTGGATGAAGACAACGCTGAATAGCGTTCATCCTCGACCAAATCAAACCCGATAACATGATGTTGTCGGGTTTTTTTTGCATAAAAATAACTTGCAAATAATGCTGTATAAATATACAGCTTTTACGCTGTTTATGCTAATAAATTAACGTAAAAAGGAAAAGTTATGATTGGTTATGTCACAGTTGGAACGAATGATTTGCCAAAAGCAGTAGCGTTTTATGATGCGCTGTTCTCCGATATCGGTGCCGGGCGTTTTATGGAGTCAGAAACCTTTGTTGCCTGGGCCAGTTCGCCGGATAAGTCTGCTTTTAGCGTCACTAAACCTTTTGACGGCAATGCTGCTTCTGTGGGTAATGGTGTCATGGTGGCCTTTGAACTGGATGCGCCAGAAAAAGTAGATGCAATGTATGCTAAAGCAATATCTTTGGGGGCCGCTGATGAAGGAAAGCCGGGCCCAAGAGGGGATGGCTTTTATGCTGGCTATTTTCGTGATTTAGACGGCAATAAACTAAATTTCTTTTATATGCCTCAACCTGTTTAAATTGTATTGTTGAGACAGAGACGATGCAGCAGTGTCGTCTTTTATTCAGCTGACTTCTTTAAAAAGACTATCGTCGATGATAGTGGTGTCGATGACTTGCTGTGCCATTTGAATGCATTTTCCGCACTGAGAACCCACATTAAGATGCGCGCGCAGCTCCCGAAGGTTTCCTACGCCCTGTGTATTAACCGCCTCGCGGATTTGTGAATCTGTTACGCCGTAACACATACACACATACATATACGTCAGCTCGCTCAGTAATCATTTCTCAACTGCAAATGATAATAGTTGTTATTAACGGTTAATGCAAGTTAAAAAATTGAGCAATCAAACGGTTTTTTTCTTTTTTTATCTTGATAATCCCGCCTTCGTACCAATATTCATTTCAGACACCTTGCCCCTAGGGGTATAACCTATAAAAACTGGAGAATAATATGAGTGTATTGGTCGGTCGTAAGGCGCCAGACTTCACTGCTGCTGCGGTGCTTGGCACAGGTGAAATCGTTGATGAGTTTGTGTTGAGTGATGCAATTAAAGGAAAAAAAGCGGTTATCTTTTTCTACCCGTTAGACTTCACTTTTGTGTGTCCGTCAGAGCTTATCGCGTTTGATAAGCGTTACGAAGATTTCCAAAAGCGCGGCGTAGAAGTCATTGGTGTGTCAATCGACTCTCAGTTCTCGCACAATGCATGGCGTAACACGCCTGTTAATGAAGGTGGTATTGGGCCAGTTAAATACACCTTGGTGGCAGACGTTAAACACGAAATCTGTCAGGCATATGATGTTGAGCACCCAGAAGCTGGTGTGGCTTTCCGTGGCTCTTTCCTTATTGATGAAAACGGTGATGTGCGTCATCAAGTTGTGAATGATTTACCGCTTGGCCGCAACATAGACGAAATGCTGCGCATGGTAGATGCACTGGCATTCCACGAAGAGCACGGTGAAGTATGTCCAGCAGGTTGGACTGAAGGCAAAGCCGGTATGGACGCTAGCCCTGAAGGCGTAGCCAAATACTTGTCAGAAAAATCTGACGAACTATAAGCACGTTTGTGAAGCAGGAAAGCCGCCTTATGGCGGCTTTTTTATTTTTACTACGAAAGTGGCCACCCACCTAGCGTCTTGTAACGGTTTACCATAAAACAAAACAGTTCTGCGGTTTTCTTAGCATCATATAAGGCACTATGTGCCTCTTTTTGGTCAAAGGGGATCTGAGCAGCCTGACAGGCTTTTACCAAGACAGTTTGCCCCAAAGCCAATGCAGCAAGACTGGTCGTGTCAAAAGAGACAAAGGGGTGGAAGGGCGTCCTTTTAATACTGCTTCGTTCTATTGCAGCATTCACGAAGCCCTGATCGAATGCTGCATTGTGTGCAACTATCACAGAGCGCTGACAATCTGCTGCTTTTTGCGCTTTTCTTATGCTTTTGCACAGGTTTTTCATGGCCTCAGACTCACTGATAGCGCCACGTAGGGCACAATGTATGTCAATGCCATTGAAATCCAAAGCAGCTTGCTCAATATTGGCGCCGTCAAAGGGTGTAATATGATGATGAAAGGTGTCGGCTGGTGCAATGATCCCATCTTCGTCCATGTGCACTGTGACTGCTGCTATTTCCAGTAATGCGTCTGTGCTGGCATTAAAGCCCGCCGTTTCTACGTCTATAATAACAGGAAAATAACCGCGAAATCGCTGGTTGAGTTGTTGTACTGAGTCGCTCATACTTGCCAAATTAGAATTGCTTTAGTCGAATGATAACATTATCAACTGCTAAAGCATTCAGACGATTGGACGATAAATTCAAATAGAGCTGTATGTGCGCTTTCTGTGGGGGAATTAACATGTTGCGACTGAGTGTGTTGTGTTTTGGTTTGTTGTGTGGGTCGTCACACGCCGCCATGCGACAATATGCTGCGCCGGTTGAATCATCTGCATGGATGTTACAAGAAAGCTCACGCTTAACCTGTGCCCTAGCCCACACCTTACCGGGTTATGGCAGTGCTACATTCACCAGTATGGCGTCTAAACAGCTCAATATGGAATTTGAGTTAGACATGAAACTGTTGCCGAAACGATTTGGCACCGCCGCTGTGTATTCTGTTCCGCCTCAATGGATGCCTGGTAAAGCACAGCGCAAGCTAGCCGATATGACAATTCGTACACAGTACAATGGTGACTTGCCAGAAGATGTGGCCTGGACTATGTTGTCCGAGTTAGAAAAAGGCCACTGGCCAACCATTTATTATCAGGACTGGTACAACCAAGCCGATAAAGTAGCAGTGAGTCTGAACGCCAGTAATTTTTATAACGAGTATCAGTCTTTCGTCAATTGCGTCTCTAATTTATTGCCATACAGTTTTGAAGACATTGCCTATACGGTGCTGAGTTACGAAAAAAATTCCACCAAGCTGACACGTTATTCGCAGCGTCAGTTAGAAATGATTGGTGAATATCTCAAAGAAGACACAGCCCTTGAGCTGGTTTTGATAGATGGTCACGCTGATAGCTGGGGCGCGTCTGGGCGTAATGAGCAATTGTCTATTCGACGCGCTAATGTGATTAAAGACTACTTTACTCAAATGGGGGTTGAAGCTGATAGGATTGACATCACAGGCCATGGCGAACGCCGTCATATCGCCCCCAACGACACGCCAGAGTCCAGAGCGTTGAACCGTCGCGTTATCGTGCAATTGAGTAAAGTTTAAGGTGTCACTGGGCGTGCATCGCGCCACGCACTAACCGGTGGTACCTGATCAGTAAACACGCCGTCTACCCCGGCCAATGCTAAGTTATTCAGCAAGGTTGTTCCGTTCATGTTTTCAGGTAACGCATCTTGTCTGTATGTGTATGCATGAATAGATAGGCCTGCTTCTTTGGCCTGTTTTACCCACGTGTTTACAGTGACATCGCCTCGCGGCATGGCCTGGTCAAACAACTGCGGGTACCAAGGGCCTATGCCATCTACATAATGCGCGAGAGTTGCCATTCCTTCTGATGTCCTAAGCCAGTCATAATCAGTGTCTGATTCGCCCCAGCTGTTTTCTCCCAATAGCTGTACTAACCTGGTCTGTAAGCCCAGTGCAGTGCGCAAGCGTTTGATTTCGGAAAAGTCAAAACACTGCACAATAATATTGGCCGAGGCATTGTTGAGACCAAGACTCTCTATGTGCTTTACGAAGGCGGCAGAAATGTCTATACCATGACGTTTGTGGAACGCGGGCGACTTAATTTCTGGGTAGAGACCGACGCGTTTCCCTGTGCTGCGATTTAATTCCTGAATCAGCGCAACCTGTTCTGAAAAAGTAGCAATAGAAAAGCTGTGATCACCTTGATAGCGCTGTGAGAATACCTGTTGTGATTGCCTGTTTTGACGTTCGTGTACGGTTAGCTGTTTCAACTCTTCAAGTGTGAAATCGATAGCATACCAGCGGCCATCGTCTCGCGCGCGGTCTGGAAATATTGCCTCAACGTTGGTGACGGTCTCTAGATGAATATCGTGCAGCACAATAAGTTCACCGTCCTTACTCATCACCAGATCCTGTTCAATATAATCCGGTGATTGTGCATGGGCCAATATTGCAGCTTCTAATGTGTGTTCTGGCAAATAGCCAGAGGCACCTCTATGTGCAATGATGTCAAAGGCAAACACCGGAAAACTACAGCACAAAATAGGCAAAATCAGACGGCTTAAAAAACGCATACTCACAAAGTCTCGTGTGACATTAATAGCAAGCGAGTCTATGGCGGCGATTTAGCGATGGCAAGTGACAATATGGTTACAATGCGATGTCTTTTCTAACCCTGCTTTTGAATGAGTTCAATGGCATAACCATCAGGATCCCGGACGAATGCAATGACAGTATCACCACCCAAAACAGGACCGGGTTTGCGATAGACATCAGCACCGTGTTGTTCCAGCTTGTCACAAAATTGGTAAATGTCTTCTACGGCGAATGCCACATGTCCAAATGCAGTGCCCATGTCGTATTCATTGTCTCCCCAGTTATAGGTGAGTTCTAGTACTGCTTGGTCTTCCTCTGAGCCATAACCGACAAATGCTAGCGTATATTTGTACTCGCTGTTCTCACTGGTTCGGAATAGTGACATGCCCATGGTATCAACATAAAACGCCAACGAGCGCTCTAGGTTTGATACTCTTAGCATGGTATGGAGCATTCTCATGGTAGTTTTCCTTTTTTGGCTATCTATAAAGCTAGTATGCTAACGTTGTTAGGTTCTGCGACCAATCTTTTTTGTGGTTGCCGCGTACATTTTCACAGTAGAAGCACAGACTTACCATGACGATGAAAATAATAAAAACAAATGAAAAAAAATTAGGCAAACACGCTGCCACCGTCTACCACTTACAGTCGCCACGCGAGGGTTATCTCGCGGTCACACACTTGCCTGTGGAGGATGCTAAAGGCGCTATCGTGATGCTGCCTGGTATGTTCAGCAACCGAAAGTTCTGGATTTCTGACAAAGGTATTGGACTTGCCGGATTTTTGGCTGATGCGGGGTATACCTGCTGGATAGTTGATCGCCGAGGAATGGGGGACGCCGCGCAGGCACTGAGAGACCAGCAAACCCTGTTTAATGCCATGGAAGTCGATCTCCCAGCAGTACAGACCCTGCTGAAACAAAAGGGGCATGATAGCGCCTATTACATGGGACATTCATTTGGTGGCGTTATCAATGGCATAAGTATCGCAAATGGCTATTTAAAAGCTGACGGCGTAGCAGGATTGATCAATTTCAGTTCACAGCTGACAGTGGGGAAGACCTTCCTTAATAAACCCTACAGTGCACTGATCTATGGGATTACAGGGATCATCGGTTATTGGCCTTCCCGGTTTTTTAAAATGGGACCCGAAAACGAAAGCAAGCATGTTATGCGGGACAGTTGCCGTCTAGTCGAATGGGCAAAAGGTCAGGACAAAGCCAGTTTCTGGCGCGGTTTTGAGCAAATAACCTGTCCCGTACTCGCGTTTGGTTCCGTGGGAGATAGCGTTGATCCGCCAGCGGGGTGTGAAGCCTTTATTGCGCCAATGGGCAGCAGCAACAAACAGTTTACGCTGTTAGGCAAAGCGTATGGGCATCGCAAGGACTATGATCATGTGGGCATGCTGGTAAGTAAAGAGGCGCAACAAGAAGTCTGGCCAATGGTGCTCGCCTGGCTGGATAAGCTAACGGAAAAATAAACGTTTACAAAAATAGCCTGATTTTTCAGTGCATTATTTTGCTACACTGCAAGCTGGTTTAGATAACGTATTTAAAACGGGCTGACTATTGCAATTCATACGCGCAGACAAGGTGTTGCGAACATCCAAGTCCATTGTGCTGTCAGGCTTTTGTATTGGGCTCTTCCTTAGTGTGGGTGTGCTAAGTGGAGATCCGCAAGGGCGAGTTAACCTGTTGTATTTACTTGCGATATTCATGCTAATACCAGCGTTGGGTGCAGGGCTGTCCGCCTTGTCATTACTGTCTGCCAGTGGTCTCAATCTGGCTAGGTTGTTACTCCTGATCCCTTTGTGGACACCTTCGCAGAAACAGTTCTTACACACGCTTAGGCAACATCAACTCGATAAATACTGGTGCTTTGTGCAGAGTCAGATGGCTGGATTAGCCTATGCCTTTGCCACATTGCTGGCTTTTCTGGTGTTGTTGCTCTTTACTGATATGCATTTTGTCTGGCGTAGTACCTTGTTATCCGCTGAGCAATTGCATCCTGTGTTGGTTGCTATTGCTACACCATGGTGGTTTTGGGAAGCCGCACAACCCTCCTATGCACTGTTGCAGGCAACCCAGGACTCGCGTTTGGCAGCTGACTACGCAGACGCACACGCTTATGCGCAGTGGTGGCCCTTTGTATTTGCTATTCTGATTGTTTATTCCTTTTCTCTCAGAGTCATACTATGGGGAGTGGGCCGTTGGTGCCTATCCCGTCAGTTGCGCCAGATAAACCGAGAGCAGCAGTTTGTTAGTGACGAGCGAGACCTCACCCAAACCCACGATACGTTATCTGAGATTCATGAGAACAGTGTTGAGATATTGCCTACTGACTATTGGCTGGCCAACTGGGGCCGGTTTGATCAAAGTGGTATTGCCACATTGTCGCTACAACCCAAATCTGTCATTCAGGTTAACGCACACACCCAGCCCGAGGATTTACCGGCTGAATGCCGAACAATGAAGCAGCTTTTGCTGGTAAAAGCGTGGGAGCCCCCTTTAGGCGAATTGGCCGATTATATGAATCAATTTAAAGGCTGGGTGTTACCAGTAGACAGTAAGCAAGGCAGGTTGTGCCCCCCTAAACATGCACATTTGCAAGAGTGGCAACGTTTTGTTTACGAACAGCAAGGGTGGGCATTGTATCAACCAACATCCTGGTCAAGGTACCCAACAACAAAAAAAGAGGGGTAACATGCAAGCAAAATTTGCAGTAGTAGGGCACCCTAACAAGGGTAAGTCTTCTATCGTCTCTACCTTGTCTCACAATGACCAAATCAGTATTTCAAGTAGAAGTGGAACGACAGAAAAAGCAGAAGCCTATTTAGTGAAGACCACGACAAGTGCGTATGCGCTTATCGATACACCGGGCTTTCAGCGTCCTACCAAAGTACTCCAATGGCTACAGCAACACGCAGCCAATGCCAGTGAGAGGGCTGCTGTGGTTGCACAGTTTGTCGCTGATGATACGTGTCAGAGACAGTTTCCAGATGAGGTCGCGTTACTCAAGCCCATTATCGATGGGGCAGCCATTTTATATGTCGTGGATGGTTCAAGGCCTTATGGCGCTGAATACGAAGCTGAAATGGAAATCTTACGGTGGACTGGCCAACCCTCAATGGCATTGGTGAACCCCATTGAAAGTGAGGATTGTGTTGATGAATGGAAGTCGGCATTGGCCCAATTTTTTAAAACCGTCCGAGTATTCAACCCGTTTGACGCCGATTTTGATAAGCAGGTTGAGCTGTTACAAACGTTTTCCTTTCTTAACCCTGACTGGCAACCGAGTTTAAGCCAAGTCATCGAAGACTTGCGTCAATCCCGGCAGCGTCAACAGCAGGAAAGTGTGCAGATATTAGTGCGGCTATTGCTGGACGTCTGTAGCTATCAATATTGTCAAAAAGTACTCACTCATCAACAAGCAAAAGCCTCAGAAGCACTACTGCATAAGCACTTCAGCAATTGGGTCGCGCAACGCGAGAAGGAGGCAATCAGTGAATTGTTGTCAGTGTTTGCGCACACGACGACCTCCTTTTCACTAGACCAGATAGACACACCACCTGATTTGTTCGATGTGGATCAGTGGTTTGCCTGGGGGCTAAATAAAAAACAGTTAGTTTCTGCTGCTACACTGGCCGGCGCTATGGGCGGCGCCGCGGTAGATATGGCCGTTGCTGGGCACAGCTTTATGCTAGGTGCAATAGGTGGCGGTCTGCTGGGCGCTGGCAGTGCTTGGTTTGGTTCAGGTAAATTACTCGACCTGAAAGTGAAAGGCCTGCCAATGGGCGGTTTTCAGGCTTGCGTGGGACCGATAAAAAATCGCAATTTTCCCTATGTGGTTATAGGCCGGTATGTGTACCTATATCGTCAAATTGCACGGCTTAATCACGCCGACAGACGGGCACTAAATGTCAATGCAGACGACTTTCAAACTGCCGTGGATAATCTCGAAAAAAATGCACAAAAAACATTGCACAAAGCCTGCGACAAACTAATTAAACAAAAGCGCATCGACGAGTTGGATGAGGTGCTCAGTGCTTTGTTGACTGTAGATTAGCCTCTCACTTGCGTTTGGCTGACGTTTTTAGTTTTTTTTCTTGTTCTTTTAGTACTTGGTTGATAAAGCTTTTCCGGCCGTACTGTCGAGTAATGATGCACCTGTCTAACGAAAAACCTCTTGCAGGACAGTATTCACGTCCGTAAAAAATGATTTGTAAATGCAGATCGTTCCATTTTTCTTTCGGAAACAAGCGTTTTGCGTCACGTTCGGTTTGTTCCACGCTTTTTCCATTGGACAAGCCCCATCGGTACATGAGTCTATGAATATGTGTATCAACGGGAAAAGCCGGCACACCAAACGCTTGTGCCATCACTACCGATGCTGTTTTATGACCCACGCCAGGCATGGCTTCGAGTGCAGCAAAATCTTTAGGAACAAGGCCACCATGCTGCTTAATGATCATGTCAGAAAGGTGCCAGATACCCTTTGATTTCATTGGTGAGAGGCCACAGGGTTTAATGATCTCTTTAATTTCTTCAATGCTCATAAGCACCATATCAAACGGATTATCTGCTCGGGCAAATAATTTTGGGGTGATTTGATTGACGCGCTCATCCGTGCATTGTGCAGACAACAATACGGCAATTAAAAGTGTGTAAGGGTCTTTGTGATCTAACGGAACAGGCACCTCTGGATAGAGATCTTCAAGGATACGTATGATGGCTTGCACTTTTTCCTGTTTGGAAAGGGATTTCATATCTGTCATGGCAAGGAATATTCTTTATTGTTAGCTTTCAGCGGTGACTCTGGCCCGCTCAACTTTGGTGATACTTTCGGATTCAACGCGGGATTTGTAAACACTATCAATGTAATTTTTTAACGCAATGATCAGTCCCATACCAATAAATGCGCCTGGTGGTAAAATAGCCAGCAAAAACGGGTTGTCTGTCTGAAACACAACAATGGTCCAGTCACTGGCAATATCACCAAACAGTCTGTCAGCTCCGGCAAATAAAGTGCCTGCACCGAATATTTCGCGCATTCCTCCAAGTAACATAAGCACCAATGCAAAACCAAGCCCCATGACAAACCCGTCATAGGCAGCGAGATGTGGGGGCTGTTTTGATGCGTAGGCCTCAGCACGTCCGATAATGGCGCAGTTCGTTACTATCAGCGGAATAAAAATACCCAGTGCAAGGTATAGGTTGTAGGTAAATGCATTCATTAGCAACTCTATAACAGTAACATAAGCTGCGATAATCATGACAAAAACCGGTATGCGGATATCATTAGGAACCCATTGCCTTACGACAGACACAGTCACATTAGCACCGACAAGCACAAACAAGGTCGCCAGACCCAGGCCAAGACCATTGATAAAGGTAGCGGTGACGGCCAAAAGTGGGCACAACCCCAATAACTGAACCAAGGCGGGGTTGTTTTTCCACAGACCTTCGATGGATAGGGTCTGCAAGGTATCTTTCAGATTTGACATTTAGCTTGCTCCCTCACAATTACTGGCAGTCGTAGCAAGCTGATCCCAGTTTTTTTGCGCGTACTCAAGTGTATCGGCAACCGTATTAACCACTGCTCTTGGCGTAATGGTTGCGCCGGTAAACTGGTCAAACTGTCCTCCGTCTTTTTTTACTCGCCACAGCGCACGGTTAGACGGCGTGTAAGTTTGTTCGTTAAAGGACAGGATCCAATCAGACACGGAGAGTTCCACTTTGTCACCTAGTCCAGGTGTCTCTTTGTGCTGGAGCACGCGAACGCCTTTTACCTGCATAGCGGAATCCACACCGACAATCATATCTATATCACCGCTATAGCCATTTTTTGCTGTGGCTTCAATTGCCATCCCGTTAACTTCGCCGTTTAATCTGGAGCGATACACGCTCTGTTGGCCACCTAATTGTTCACTTTGTACCACAATGCAGTCAGTATACAGGGCGTTGTCGTGCATAGTAGTTGGAATAACCTCATTAAGGATTGCCAGCCGTTTGGCTAAGACCTGTTCAGCTATCCTATCTTTGGTTCCCTGAAAGGTCAGCGCGATGAGGCCTGTTGTCACAATAGCAAATGCTGCGAGAATACCGCCGTGCTTAAACAAAGGGCCTGTGTTCATTATTTCTGCTCCACGCTCTGTCTCTTAGCCCTGTGACCGTAGGTTCTGGGCTGAGTGTAGTAATCAATTAGGGGGACAGCCATATTGAGGATAAGGACGGAGAAGGCTAAGGCATCAGGATAGCCACCGAACACCCGTATAATGACAACCCAAAAGCCAATAGCCGCTCCAAAAATTATGCGGCCTTTTGGTGTTGTGGATGCAGAAACAGGGTCGGTTGCAATAAAAAACGCCCCTATCATGACTGCGCCATTTAACAAATGAAAAAGCGGCGAGCCGAATATATCACCGTTTGTCATGTGCAATATGAGGCTGGTAACAAATACGCCACCGAGTAGGCTCATGGGGATATGCCAGCTGATCACTCGTTGTTGTAGCAGGACTAATCCACCCGCTAAGTAAGCCAGACTGACCCAGCCCCAACCCGCACCGGCTGCGTCAAAAAAGCCTCCTGAAAAGGTGCTATGAGCAAGCGATTCGGAATAGGTGTTGCCCTGTGTAAGCGCCGTTTTAACATAGTCCAGCGGTGTGGCTGATGTCGTGCCATCCACTGTAAACCTAAGCTGTTCGATATCATGGCCTGACACTGTGAACCCTGTGAAAATAATGTGCAGCGCGTCTGCAAAATCAGGTTGGATCATGTTTTGACTTGTGGTGGGCGTCCACTGCGTCATGGCGGCTGGGAAGGAAATAAGCAGAACCACGTAACCCACCATTGCAGGGTTAAACAGGTTGAAGCCAAGGCCTCCGTACAATTGTTTGGCCACGATAATGGCAAAGGCACAGCCGATGAAGGTCATCCACCAAGGTAATAGCGGCGGTATACTTACGGCAATTAACCATCCGGTCAACACGGCACTATAATCAGTCAGCGCAAAATAGACCGGCTTTTTTCGTACCGTCAGTATTAGTGCCTCACTGGCCACGCAAATTGTAATAGCCAGTACAAGCTGAATCAGTACTCCCCAACCAAAAAACCAGGCTTGTGCTAGCAAGCCAGGTATAGCGGCATACATAACTAGGCGCATCACCGCGCCCGTATCCCGTGTAATACGTTGGTGGGGTGAACTTGAGACCCTCAGTTTCATCATTCTTCTGCGCCCTGTTCTTTTTGGCGGGCCTGCGCCCGTTGCCGCGCTTTGGCTTTTGCTTTTTCTACTGCGGCAGCGACTCTGGCTTTTTTGTCTTCTTGCACATTATCGTCTGGCTGTGCTTCTGCTTTTTTCTTTTTGTCTTCAGCAGGCTTTTCCTCAACAAAGTGTGATTCTTTGCTCTGTGCTTTTTTCGCTTTTGCTCGTGCAACCGCAGCGGCAACCTTGGCTTTTCGTGCTTCTTCTGTTGTTGCAGTATCTGCGGCAGGGGCGTCTGCATTGTGGGCAGTCTCGGTCTGCTGTGCTTTTTTCGCTTTGGCTCTTGCAACCGCGGCAGCCACCTTGGCTTTTCGTGCATCCTCTGTCGTCGCAGTATCTACAGCCGGGGTGTCTGTATGAGTGGCAACATCGGCCTGTTGTTGTGCTTTTTTGGCTTTTGCACGGGCAATAGCGGCTGCCGCAGCGGCTGATTTCGATTTTTGCTCAACCTGTGAGGCTGTATTATCGGCACTTGCGGTTTTGGCTTTTGCCGCGGCGAGCCTGGCTTCTGCTGCCTTGCGATGTCTTTCTTCCCGCTCTTGCTTCTCTGCGTCGAGGCGAGCTTTACGTGCTTCAAAGCGCGCTTTGGCTTTTTCTGCCTTATTCTTTTCGTCCCGTTCATTGCGAATAGCTGATTTTGCCTGACGGTAATACTGCACTAGTGGAATATCACTGGGGCATACGTAAGCGCACGCACCGCATTCAATACAGTCGAATAAGTTATAAGATTGTGCTTTGTCGTATTCTTTGGCTTTTGCATGCCAGTAAAGTTGCTGAGGTAGCAAGCTAGCAGGGCAGGCGTCGGCACACGCGCTACAACGAATGCAAGGGCGTTCATTGTCACCCTGCCTGAGTTCATTGGGCTCAGGGACCAGTAAACAGTTGGTAATTTTTACTACTGGCATGAGTGGGTTACCCACGGTGAAGCCCATCATAGGACCACCCATAATGATTGTGCTTTCTTCCTCTTGCGGGGCAAGTAACCCGGCATATTCGACCAAATGCGAAACCGGAGTACCCAGCATGGCCCACACATTCTTAGGCTGTTTTATGCCGCCCCCTGTCAGGGTTACCACCCGTTCAATCAGGGGTTTGCCATTGCAGACTGCATCGGCAACAGCGAAGCATGTACCCACGTTAAACATAACAGTGCCGATGTCTTCGGGCAGGCCGTCTCCGGGGACTTCTCGCCCTGTTAGCACTTGTATCAGTTGTTTTTCACCCCCGGCAGGATACACGGTAGGCACAGACACAATATGACAATCTGGTTTTTGATTGCAGGCAATCTGCATTGCCTCTATGGCCTCTGGTTTGTTGTCTTCAATGGCTACGACAACCGCTTTCGGCTGAATAATGTGCTGTAAAATATCCATGCCCTGACGAATTTGCCAAGCATATTCGCGCATAAGGCGATCATCTGACGTAATGTAGGGTTCACACTCAATCCCATTGATGATCAAGAACTCAATGGTTTTTCTGCTATTAGCTTTTATGTGCGTGGGAAAGCCCGCACCTCCCATGCCCGATATCCCAGCATCACAGAGAATTTCTATCAGCTTGAGTTTGTCCATAGACATGTAGTCAGCATGGGGCTGTAACTGGCACCACTCGTCCAAACCATCTGGCACCAGAGTAATGCTTGCTTCAGTTAGGCCACTAGGATGCGCTGATACGTGTTCGCCAATATGAGAAATCGTGCCAGACGTAGGGGCATGTACGGGAACAGCATAAGGGTGATAAGTTGTCGTCAGCGCCTGCCCCTTGAGTACGTGATCACCTTCACTCACAATGCAGTGTCCTTGATCACCAATATGCTGCTTTAACGGAATATAAAGTACATCCGCAAGAGGAGGGCGTTCAATGGCAACCTGATTAGAAAGCTGCTTGTTATCTTCAGGGTGCACGCCTCCAGGAAAGCGCCATAGGCGATTTGTCTTTAGTCTCTCTATGACATGGTTAAAGTCAGTCATACTACAACTATTGCACCACCTTTATTGCGATATCGCCTTTACCAGATTGCGGCAATTTCCAGTCCCAGGAGCCAGTCGTCTGGTCGACCGGCACCATGTCAATACAGTCAACAGGACAGGGATCAACACACAGGTCACAGCCTGTGCATTCATCACTGATAACGGTATGCATTTGCTTGGCTGCACCGACTATGGCATCTACTGGGCAGGCAACAATGCACTTAGTGCATCCAATGCACTCATCTTCTCTAATAAAGGCCACTTTTTTTACGTCTTCCTGTCCATGTGCAGCGTCTAAGGGTTTCGCCTCAACGCCCATCAAATCAGCCAGTTTTTTTATGGTGGCCTCACCACCTGGCGGACATTTGTTTATTTCATCGCCATTGGCAATGGCTTCAGCGTAAGGTTTACAGCCAGGGTAGCCACACTGGCCACATTGGGTTTGCGGTAAGACGGCGTCAATTTGCTCAACCAGAGGGTCGCCCTCAACCTTAAAGCGAACGCCAGCGAATCCAAGGATAGCCCCAAAAATTAAAGCGAGGATGCCCAGCGTGAGGAGTGCAGTTACTATGGTCATTAGCCTGATACCAGCCCACTAAATCCCATAAAGGCCAATGACATTAAACCGGCCGTAATCATGGCGATAGATGCTCCGCGAAACGCGACAGGTACGTCTGCAGCAGCAAGACGCTCACGCATGGCAGCAAAAAGAATAAGGACGAAAGAAAAACCCAGTGCAGCACCAAAGCCATATACAATGCTTTGCAGCAAGTTGTGTTGTTCTGTCAGGTTCAATAATGCCACCCCCAGTACTGCACAATTCGTGGTTATCAACGGCAAAAATATACCCAGTAGGCGATAAAGCGTTGGGCTAGTTTTGCGCACTACCATTTCAGTAAACTGAACCACAACAGCAATAACAAGAATGAAGCTCAACGTCCGCAAATAGGTAATTTCAAGAGGCGCGAGAATATAAGTGTTCACGATATAGCTGGATACTGACGCAAGCGTTAGCACAAAGGTTGTCGCAGCTGACATACCTATCGCAGTCTCTAATTTGCCAGACACCCCCATAAAAGGGCACAGGCCGAGAAACTTTACCAATACAAAATTGTTAACTAGTACTGTACTAATCAGCAGTAGAAAAAATTCGGTCATAGGGTGTGGAACTAAGATGCCGTAGTGTTTAAACAAGAAAATAAGTTGCTTTGTTAAGCCGTTGAATTATCGCTTTTTCGGGCGTGAAAGACAACTTTGTTTTGCGTGATAATGCGACGTACCTGAGGCGGGATTAAATGGCTCCCCCTCCCCGACTCGAACGGGGGACCTGCGGATTAACAGTCCGTCGCTCTAACCAACTGAGCTAAGGGGGAACAGCACTTAATAACGATGAAGAGTTGGCTCCCCCTCCCCGACTCGAACGGGGGACCTGCGGATTAACAGTCCGTCGCTCTAACCAACTGAGCTAAGGGGGACCTGACTTTCAACGGAGGCGAATATTAATGAGCAGGGCGCACTCTGTCAACACGAAATGTTGCTTTTTTTCATGCTACATCGCTTATTCCATAATTGAATAAGTATTTTAAAATTTAGCATAAGTCAGGCCTTGATCACTGTGGATCTAAACAGGTCTTTTTCCTTTTTTGACACAAAAGCGTTTTCGTTAAGGTTAGTCACTACTCACATAATAAATTGCAAAATCCCACCTAGATGGCGTCAATATTGGGTCGAGACCAGTTATCCACTAAAACTGTGGATAAGTGTGTTGATAGTATCGAAAATAGCGACGACATTTTTATGTTCATCATGTCAATAGGTATTATTAAAAAAAATGAAAAAATAAAAAAGTTCAACTAAAACAGTGTGATAAGATTTTTTGATAACAAAGCGTATTGACAGCAAATGGAAAAATAATATTACACACAGCCTTGTGTGTTATTTTTCAATGGCTTGTGTTTAAAGCGATTAAATTCTGTCCTCTAGGTGCCACTTTTAACAAATGACTAACATTTACGAGTGATAGATAGCAGCGCTGTTATTGACTTACAAAGCAAATTACTTGTCAGTTTTGTGTCAATTTACTGACAGGTATATGACACTTTTTTAGTCACATTTTCCTGTCACTTTATCGAAGAGATCTCGCCGCTTACAGTGGATGTGATATCCTTCTGCGGTTTTCATATTAATTGGATAACTTGTGAGTTCCACACAACCCGATTTAGCCAGCGGCGATATCAACCAAACACTGATTAGAATGACAGTTCCCATGATCTTGGGCATGATCATGTTGATGAGTTTTGGCCTCATAGATACCTTTTTTGTTAGTTTGTTAGGTACGGACGCGCTGGCCGCGATCAGTTTTACCTTCCCTGTGACGTTTACACTCATTAGCCTAAACATCGGGCTTGGGATTGGTGCATCCGCCGTTATTGGCAGGCTGCGCGGACAAAAAGAGTTTCACGAAGCAAATGAAACTGCCACCGCGTCGATTACTGTCGCTGTTTTATTGGTGGGGCTATTGGCGGTTGTAGGCATGCTTACCATAGAACCGGTTTTTTCTTTGTTAGGGGCTGATGAAACGCTTATGCCCTTAATTAAGCAATACATGCTGGTCTGGTATGCATCAGGTGTGTTGCTGGCCATTCCTATGGTGGGTAACTCGGTATTGCGGGCATCGGGCGACACCAAAACTCCCAGTATGATTATGGCGGTAGGCGGTGCGATTAACGCGGCACTGGACCCATTACTTATTTTTGGTTTTGGCCCGATACCAGCCATGGGTATTCAGGGGGCCGCGTGGGCGACACTGATTGCTTGGTTGATTGGTGCGGTATGGATCTTGCGCTTACTGGCCGTGAAGAGAAAGCTCATGCTGCCACGTTTATTAACACCCTCCGAACTTAAGCAATATAGCCAACGGGTGATGAAAATTGGCTTTCCGGCTGCTGGTGCAAATATGTTAACACCCATCGCAGGTGGCGTAATGACGGCGATCGTCGCTACCTACGGCGCAGAAGCCGTTGCGGCATGGGGGGTCGGAAATCGCCTGGAATCAATAGCCAGTATTGTGGTACTCGCATTATCCATGTCGCTCCCCCCTTTTATCAGTCACAACGTTGGCGCGAATCAAATCGAACGGGTTAAGACGGCCTACAGGAATGTCCTGACGTTTATCGTGCTGTGGCAGTTACTGGTGTTTGTAGGCATGTGGCTACTCTCACCGTTTATTGCTGAGGTGTTTGCCGAAGAACAAATTGTGTCGGCACAAATCGTCCTTTTTCTTTCTATCGTGCCATTGGGTTATGGCTTACAAGGGATCATTATTCTTACCAACTCGTCATTAAATGCGATGCATTTACCCATGGGCGCACTGTGGTTGAGTATATTGCGACTCTTTGTCTTTTATGTACCGATTGCCTATGTGTGCAGCCTGTATTTTGGTCTTAAAGGACTTTTTTGGGGCTGTGTACTGGCCAATTTATTGATGGCCTGCGTATCGTTAATATGGTTTAAACGGGCGTTGACACAAACTCACGCCTTACATCAACAACAGGAAGCCTAATCTTGTCGAGAGGATTTGAACTTTCATCCAAGTACAGCCCTGCGGGTGATCAGCCAAAAGCGATTGCGTCGCTCGTAGAGGGGCTGGAGTGTGGACTGGCGCAACAAACGCTGCTCGGTGTTACTGGTTCAGGTAAAACATTCACCATGGCCAATGTGATACAGCAGCTACAAAGGCCCACTTTGATCCTAGCGCACAATAAGACGTTAGCGGCTCAGCTATACGGCGAGATGAAAGAGTTTTTCCCCAATAATGCTGTGGAATACTTTGTCTCGTATTACGATTATTACCAGCCAGAAGCATACGTGCCAACCACAGATACCTTTATCGAGAAAGATGCGTCTATAAACGATCACATTGAGCAGATGCGCCTTTCTGCAACCAAAGCCCTGATGGAACGTAAAGATGTCGTCATTGTCGCCAGTGTGTCGGCGATTTATGGCTTAGGTGATCCCGAATCTTACATGAAAATGTTGTTGCATCTGCGCCAAGGGGATGTGATGGATCAGAGAGATATCCTGCGTCGACTGGCAGAGCTGCAATATAAACGCAACGACCTTGCCTTTGAACGTGGCAGTTTTAGAGTGCGTGGCGATGTCATCGATATCTTCCCTGCTGATTCAGAAAAGCAGGCAGTCAGAGTTGAGCTATTTGACAGTGAAATAGAAAAAATCAGTTTATTCGACCCGCTGACTGGTGAAGTTGAAAAGTCTGTTATCCGCACTACGGTATTCCCTAAAACACACTATGTGACGCCGAGAGAAAAAATTCTTGATGCAGTTGAAAGCATAAAAGAGGAACTCAAAGAGCGAAAAGAACACCTCAAGTCTGCCAATAAGTTGCTTGAAGAGCAGCGTATCAGTCAGCGCACCCAATTTGACATAGAAATGATGCTAGAACTTGGCTACTGCTCAGGTATCGAAAATTACTCCAGGTATTTGTCTGGCAGAGCACCGGGTGAGCCACCACCAACACTATTAGATTATTTTCCCGCAGAGGGTCTGTTATTCATTGATGAAAGTCACGTTACCGTGTCGCAAATTGGTGCCATGTATAAAGGTGACAGATCGCGCAAAGAAACCTTGGTGGAATATGGTTTCAGGCTACCCTCTGCCTTGGATAACCGCCCGCTCAAATTTGAAGAGTTTGAACATATTTCACCACAGACTATCTACGTATCGGCAACACCGGGCGACTATGAATTAAAGAAATCAAGTGGGGAAGTGGTGGAGCAGGTGGTCAGGCCCACAGGTTTGCTCGACCCCGTGATTGAAGTGCGTCCGGTGGCAACCCAGGTCGATGATGTGTTATCCGAAATATACGAAAGGGTAGCGGTGAATGAACGTGTGCTGATTACCACATTGACCAAACGCATGGCTGAAGACCTGAGCGACTACTTGAATGAGCACAATGTAAAAGTGCGCTATCTCCACTCTGACATCGACACCGTTGAGCGTATGGAAATCATCCGAGACTTGCGGATTGGTAAGTTTGATGTGCTGGTGGGGATCAACCTGCTCCGTGAGGGGCTGGACATGCCCGAAGTCTCGCTGGTGGCTATTCTGGATGCGGATAAAGAGGGTTTCTTGCGTGCGGAACGATCCCTGATTCAAACCATTGGACGTGCTGCCCGTCACATTAATGGCAAAGCCATTATGTACGCTGATAAAGTGACCAAGTCGATGCAAAAAGCCATTGATGAAACCGATCGACGCAGAGAAAAGCAAGTGCAGTTTAACACTGATAACAATTTGGTACCTCAGGCACTGAATAAGCCCATCACAGACATTATGGACTTGGGTGATAGTGCCCATCCTGCGTCAGGTAAGGTGAAACTGCGCAAAGTTGCCGAAAAGAAAAAGTCGATGGAAAAGGCGACGGCAACCGATCTTATGGCACAAATCAGTCAGCTCGAAAAACAAATGTTCGAACACGCCAAGGCGCTCGAATTTGAACAGGCAGCGGCATTGCGAGATGAGGTAGAGGCCATGCGTAAACAAGTCGTGGCGCTTTCATAATAAAAAGCAATTAAATCAAAATCATTGTATTTTTTACTGGGTGTGCCTATTATGGGTTGAGTATCAATAACTATACCTATAAATATAACTGGTGCTGCCATGTTGAACCGTTTACAAGAATCTGACATTAAGCTGTTGCGCGTGTTTTATGCCGTAGCCAGCTGCAATGGCTTTACTGCTGCTGAGCCTGTGTTGCGTATGCAACGTCCTAACATCAGTGCCGCTATCAAAAAGCTTGAGGAGCGTCTCGACCTCGTACTGTGTCACCGGGGCCGGGGTGGTTTTCAGATGACTAAGGAAGGCGAAGTGGTTTTTCAGGAAACCAAGCGTATCTTCAACGCCTTCGATAACTTTGTGTTTAATCTTAAAAGTTTGCACGATGATTATTCAGGTCATATTACCTTGGTCATGATGGCTGGGCTTCCATTATCGATGCAACTGGCTGTCAGCCGTGCGGTAAAAAGTACCATGAAGAAGTTTGATGATATTCACGTGAATATCCAAACGCGACTGTACAATGAAGTTGAGCATGTCGCCTTATCGGGTGAATGTCATCTCGTGTTAGCAACGTATGATATGGTGAAGCCCGAATCGGTTACGTTCCATCCAGTCGGTTACAACTGCAAAGGCCGGTTGTACTGTGCGCCTTCGCATCCTCTAGCCAAATACAAAGATGTGGAAGCGTTACCTGATGACGTCAATATTTCAGACTATCCTGCGATAGGCCTGTCTGGTTTGTCATCGGCTAATTACATCGATAACGACACGCGTCTCTCTATTCAAACCTTTTCCGATTCTTATGATGCTGCAATGTCTGCGATGATGACGGGCGAATATGTGGGTCTATTGCCAGACTACATGGCCAAAGAGCAGGGTGTCAGTTTAGGGCTGGTACCCATAGCACAAGGCAACCTGTTCAATTTTGAGCATGAGCTATTTGTGATGAACGGCAAAAATACCCGTCTTAATCCGGTGTTAAGGCATTGTATTAAAGAGCTGGCTTACTTTATCTGCGAAAGCCAGCGCTAATCTGGGGGCTACTTATTCGTACTCGAGCGGATCGGTAGCGCCATTCAAAGCGAATGCTTCAAGTCGTTCCTGGCAAGCGCCACATTTACCGCAGGCTTTTTCTCTGCCGTTGTAGCATGTCCATGTATTGCCATAATCCAGTCCCATCGCAAGACCATCTGCGAGAATTTCACCTTTAGTATTGTTTAGATAAGGACTCACAATCTGCACAGGTTCGTAGTTAGCGATTTGACTGACCGCGTTCATGCGTTCAACAAATTCTGGACGGCAGTCCGGATAAATCGCGTGATCACCAGAGTGCGCACCATAATAAACGGCATTCGCTTCGATACTGACAGCATGACCAATGGCCAGTGACAGCAGAATCATGTTTCTGTTGGGAACCACCGTTTGTTTCATACTGGGTTCTTCGTAATGACCTTCAGGTACATCTATGTTGTCTGTCAGTGATGAACCTGCCAATAGTTGGTTAATGGCTGATATGTCCACAACCGTATGGGGAATTGACAGTGTGCGACATACGTTGGCGGCATAATCGAGTTCTTTTTTGTGGCGCTGACCATAATTGAACGATAACGCTGTTGCATGGATACCGCGTTGAAGTGCTTTGTGAAGGACAGTGTATGAGTCCATCCCACCCGAGTAGATAATGACCGCTTTTTCACTCATAGTTAATGATATAGTAATGAATATGCACGCATTTTAAGTGATCCCTGATAAAATCCCAAATGCGATTATAGTTAACCAATTTCGGGTATTGAATGTTACCGATCAATGAAATGTTTGAAACCATTCAGGGGGAGGGGGTATACACCGGAATGCCCGCTGTCTTTATCCGCTTACAGGGGTGTCCTGTAGGTTGTCCTTGGTGTGATACAAAGCACACTTGGGAAGTTTCCGCTGAAAATCAGGTTTCTTATGAAGACGTCATAGTGAAAACCACCGATTTGCCGACTTATTTTAGCGCATCGGAAACTGAACTTATGGGTATCATGAAGGCACAGGGCTACAGCGCCAGGCATGTGGTCATAACAGGGGGAGAGCCCTGTATGTATGACCTCAAAGTACTGACAAAAATCTTGCACGACCAAGGTTATTCTGTACAAATAGAAACGAGTGGTACTTTTGAAGCCAAGTGTGATGAGCGAACTTGGGTAACCTTATCACCTAAGGTCAATATGAAAGGCGGCTACGAGGTCCTGAAGCAGGTCATCGAGAGAGCAGACGAAATTAAACACCCGGTGGCGATGGAAAAACACATCGATGAACTGGATGCGCTGTTGGCCCAACGGTCTACAGCCATCAAAGAGGTGTGTTTGCAGCCTATCAGTCAACAAAAACGTGCGACGGATTTAGCCATTCGAACTTGTATCGCCAGAAACTGGCGACTATCGTTACAAACACACAAATATTTGGGGATTGCGTAATTATGGTGGAAAAAGAGCATAAGGAAAATATCACGGCATTCTTTGAGCAAATGGTGCAGTACCTGATAGCCAAAGACACGGAGGCATTGGCGGCTCTTTATCACATCCCTACCGTTTTTGTTGATGAAGGTGAGAAAAAGATTTGCGCTAATAGAGAGGAAATTTGTGCAAAGCTGGCGGCAATCATGCGTTCTTCCTCGTTTTGCGCCACGTCACACTTTGAGTTCTTCGTCTCCCACTCTGTTAAGTTATCTGAGGCCTTGTATTTTATTCAGGTGGTGTGGGACTGGAAAGACAGCGCGGGTAATCTGGTAGTCAATCGCATGACCTCCTATACGCTTCAGCAGAGTAGTAATGGCCATTTTGATATAGTGGTGTCAGTCGCTGATGGCTCGAACCTTGACGTAAAAAGCTAAGAAAATGAAGCCTATGTTGAAGTTTGTAACGTTCTTCTTTGTTGCGCTAGCAGTGCTTTTGCCGCAACAGTGGGCTAGTGCTGCTGTCTGGTCTATTACCTATCCCCGTCCTTTGAGTGCGGAAGACAAACGCCACGAATATCCGCTTGCGGTATTGACGTTAGCGCTTGAAAAAACCGGTGTTCGCTATCAGCTTATGCCGTCTGATAGGATTATTCTGCAGGCCAAGTCCATACGGCAACTCGCCGAAAATCGAGAAATTGATGTGATATGGAGCATGACAAATAAGCAGCGGGAAGAGGTATTGCTGCCAATTCGCATCCCCATTGCTAAGGGCTTGATTGGCTGGCGTGTGTCTTTGATCAACAAAGATGACAGCGCGCGTTTTTCGGCGATTGATAGCTTAGCGCAATTGCAACAGTTTTCGCCCATTCAAGGAGCAGATTGGCCTGATACCAAAATCTTGCAGGCCAATGGATTCAGTGTCTATACGGTAACTGAATATACCGACGCCAATGAAGCGCTTATTCTGCGTCAGGGTGACTTTTTCCCGCGCTCTGTTATGGAAGTGACAAAGGAATTGGAAGCGTTAGGACGAGGCAGTGACCTTATGCTGGAACCCGATCTTGTCCTTCAGTATCCTGCAGCAATGTATTTTTTCGTGAACAAAAGTAACCATACGCTGGCCAAGTTAATTCAAACAGGCTTACAAAAAGCGGTCGATTCAGGAGAATATGACAAACTGTTTCAGGAGACGTTCGAGCCTGTGATTGATGATCTAAACCTGAGACAAAGGCGCCGATTCAAACTTAATAACCCGCTGATGCCAGAAGATAGCCCTGTTGATGACACGGCTTTGTGGTTTGATATCGAAAAATAGGTGCAAATTGAACGAATATCGCCGACAGCACGTCGGCGACATTCAGACTGGGGTATTAAGCGTCGCTTTTGTGAACGTCTTTCATTGAGCGTCCAGAGGGGTCTGCGTTGGATTTGAAGCTTTCATCCCACTCCAGTGCTTCGACCGTAGAACAGGCAATAGACTTGCCGCCGGGCACACACTTAGCCGCACTTTCCTGTGGGAAATAACCCTCAAAAATAGTGCGGTAGAAGTACCCTTCTTTGGTGTCAGGCGTGTTAACCGGAAAGCGGAATTCAGCCGTAGCAAGTTGCTGATCGGTCACTTGGGTTTCCACAAAATCGCGAATAGAGTCTATCCAAGAGTAACCCACACCGTCACCAAACTGCTCCTTTTGACGCCACAGTACAGATTCTGGCAGGGTATCACCATCATCAAATGCCTTGCGCAGGATCCACTTTTCCATACGCCCGTCTACGCACATTTTGTCTTGAGGGTTTAAGCGCATGGCCACGTCAATAAAGTTTTTATCCAAGAATGGCACACGGGCTTCAACACCCCAGGCTGATGTTGCCTTGTTGGCGCGTGCACAATCAAACATATGCAGGCGATCTAGCTTACGCACCGTCTCCTCGTGAAACTCCTTGGCGTTAGGCGCTTTGTGGAAATACAAATAGCCGCCAAATATTTCATCTGAACCTTCACCAGACAGCACCATTTTAATGCCCATGGCCTTGATTTTTCTGGTCATCAAATACATGGGCGTTGCAGCGCGTATCGTTGTGGTGTCGTACGTTTCTAGGTGATAGATGACATCTCTGATGGCATCCAGACCTTCTTGGATCGTAAAGTGAATCTCATGGTGTACCGTGCCAATCATTTCAGCGACCTCTTTGGCTGCTTTTAAATCAGGAGCACCTTCAAGACCAACGGCAAAGGAGTGCAGTCGCGGCCACCAAGCGTCGGATTGATCGTTGTCTTCTACGCGTTTTGCCACGTATTTCGCAGCAACCGCAGACACCAAAGAAGAGTCTAGTCCGCCAGACAAGAGTACCGCGTAGGGTACGTCTGACATTAGGTGCGACTTGACCGCTTTTTCAAATGCCTCTTTTAATTCTTCTAGGTTCGTTTCGTTGTCTTTGACAGCGTCATAGTGCATCCAATCTCTTTGGTAATACTTTTTAAGCTCGCCTGTTTTGCTCCACAACACATGGCCAGGAGGAAACTCGCTGATGGTCTTACAGATTGGTGCTAGCGCCTTCATCTCTGAGGCAACGTAGAAATTACCGTGCTCGTCGAAGCCTGTGTAAAGTGGAATGATACCCATATGGTCACGGGCAATAAGGTATGCGTCTTCCGCTTCATCATATAAAACAAAGGCAAACATGCCCTCTAACTGGTCGACAAACTCGGTACCATGGGCCTGATACAAAGGTAAAATGACTTCACAGTCTGAGCGCGTTCTGAAGGGGTAGTCGTTTGCCAGCCCGTCAGCCAGTTGCTTATGGTTGTATATTTCACCGTTAACCGCGAGGACCTGTTTACCCGAATCGGACACGAGCGGCTGTGCGCCGGTATCCACATCGACGATGGCTAGACGTTCATGACATAAGATCGCATTATTATTATTCCAAATACCCGACCAGTCTGGGCCGCGGTGACGCAGCAATTTAGTTAATTCAAGTGCCTGAGTTCTTAACTCGGTGGCGTCTGTTTTCAGGTCAAGAATACTGAAAATACCACACATAAATGCGTTCTCTCTTTAATTGCTAATTATTGAATAATGGGTTTGATTTACGCTGTAAACCAGCGCTCAAACTCGTGTCTTTTCTGTCGGGGTATTAACCAGAGGGTGAGGATTATTTGTTTTATTGTTTCTCACTGGCTTGAGAGTGCCAGCATAGTAAAAAAAATCAAGTGTAAAAATGAAAAACCGCCTCATTTGAGACGGTTTTCAATGATTAGCGAGAAAATTCGCTGGTTTCACTCCAGGTGGGCCAGCCTTCGGCGTTGGCTACTCTTATACCGACATCAAACAATAACTGCGTGTCCTGCGCAATGCCGCGTAAATCCCAGCTGTCGCGATATTCATCACAAACCTGGTGATAACAGCCAGTGACTATCACATTCATGCGTTTCCTGTACTGGGCCGTTTCTTCGTCGATAGGATCGTTACCGCCTTTGGCATACAAGGCAGGTATCCCTTGCTTAGCAAAACTAAAGTGGTCAGAACGATAGTAATAGCCTGCCTCAGGGCGATCTTCCTGCGTGAGGTAACGTCCCTGACGTTTAGCGGCGGCTTCTAAGTCAACTTCCAGTGACGACTTGCCCATACCTACAACGCTGACATCTTTGGTCTGACCCAAAATATTGAGTGCGTCCATGTTGATATTGGCTAGCGTCTTGTCAATCGGGATCACAGGGTTCTCTGCGTAGTATTTTGAACCCAATAACCCTTGTTCTTCTGCGGTTACAATGAGAAATGTCACTGAGCGCTCAGGCACAGGTTGAAGTTGACCATAGGCCTTAGCCATAACAATTGACGCTGCCGTACCGGTGGCATTGTCATGTGCGCCGTTGTATATCTGATCGCCTTCTAAAGAATCGTCTTTGCCCAAGTGATCCCAGTGTGCTGTATAAATGATATGCTCATCGGGCTTCTTAGTACCAGGCAGGGTCGCAATAAAGTTATAGCTCTTAGATTTCTTAAAGCTGTTTTTTACTGTCACAGAGGCAGAGATATCCATGGGATTGTGATAAGGGCCTTTAAGCGCTTTGGCCTTTTCTTCATAAAAATCCAGTCCGGCGTCGGCAAACACTTTCTGAGCGGCCTCCACAGACAACCAACCCTCTACGGCAACGCGACTGGCGCCCTGATCACTGCTCACTAATCCGTATTGGGGGCCACTCCAACTGTTGGCAACCACTGACCAGCCATAAGATGCAGGTGCCGTTTCATGTACGATGAGTGCACCGGCTGCACCTTGGCGGCTTGCTTCTTCGTATTTATAACTCCAGCGTCCGTAATAGGTCATGGTTGAACCTTGGAATTTACCGCTATCTGGGTCTTCAAAGCCTGGATCGTTGACTAAAATAACCACGGTTTTGCCTTCTACATCGAGGCCTTCATAGTCATTCCAGTCGTATTCAGGTGCATTCACACCATAACCCACAAAGACGAGCTGCGAAGCGTCCAAAGATATGCTTTCTTGCTCGCGTTTAGAGCCTGCAACCATATCTTCTTTATAGACAAAGGTGTTGTCGCCAATCGTCATGGTCATATTGGGATCGGCAGTAATTTCCATAAGCGCAACTTCTTGAAGGAAGCTGTCGCCATTACCCGGCTTAAAACCCGCTTCAACGAAATGCTTTTCTAAAAACGCCAGGGTTTTTTCTTCTCCAATGGTGGTAGGCAGTCTGCCTTCAAACTCATCAGAAGATAAGGTTTTAATGGGCGCTCGTAACGCATCAGCTGTGATTGAGCTGTATGCTGCTTCAAAGGTATCTTTGACCTCGGGCTGAGCCTCTGTCTGTGTTGATTGTGTGGGTTCCGGTGCTTTAGAGCACCCGCTCAACAGTAATAATGGTGTTAACACCAAAGGCGTAAGGATATGTCGCATTTTCCATCTCATTTTATTTATAATCGCCGCCAAGTATAGAGCAACACATTTAGGTGTCTAGTGGTTGATCAGTGGCAGCCAGCACTTCTGAGTAAGATTCCGTGCCAATTAACAGCAGATTTTATCAGTCAGGTCGGTATGGAATCGTGTACCGCGTTCCCAAGTGCCATTCAGTTAAATCAAATGTTGGTGGCGTCTCAGCCCGATACCGATTACCAGTTTATTGTGCAGGATCACCGTTGCGAAAATGATTACTACGAAAATATCATTGCCAAGAAGAGACGCATTCCCACTCGGACAGACAATTGGCACGATCTGCTAAATGCGCTTATATGGATGCAATTTCCACAGTCAAAAGCCCTGATTAGCCAGTTACACGCAAAAGACATCGATAATTATGGGTTACACCCGCGAAGTGCCAGACGGAATCGATTAACGCATTTTGATGAATGCGGCATTGTTCTTGTGTGTGCAAAGTCACAGGTGGATAAAATAAATCCAATGCTATTGGCATTGGCTACTCACGATTGGCACAGCGCGTTTACGTTGCACAAAGCGCTATGGCATAAACGAGTATTTCCGGTGCTATTTGGCCATGCCATGCTGGAAATGTTTCTTTCACCGTTTATTGGAATGACAGCAAAATGGTTGGCGATCGTGGTTGATGATGAAGTGTTTGAGGTGAATGATTGCGAAAAAAGACGTCAGATAGATACTGCATTGAAACAAAAAATACAGGTATTTGATGGTTTTGCAGACAAAGATATATTAAGACCATTGCCTGTGCTTGGTGTACCCCACTGGTGCGACAATCAAAACGAGACGTTTTATGCAAACTCGGCGTATTTCAGGCCGCAAAGAAAAGGGGTAGTGCTGACGAAGCAATACCCCTTGTCTTGAAGATACATGAAAAACGTATTTAGAACAGGGTAAACACGGCCCACAAGCCATAAATAATGATCATAGGGGCAATGGCGATGGCTAGCGATTTCTTAGTATCAAAAGACGTCCAGCAGCTGATTCCTACCGTCATGAGATACGTGCTCCAGATGATGTCTAAACGCACAGAGCTAAGAAAACCAAACCAAGTAGAACCCATATCTACACTAAACAAGTAGGCAAGTGACAGCGGGCCTAAAACAGTAGGCAATATTTCGTGATTCGAAGACATCAAAATTATAACCAGCGCAATGAGGGCATTGAGGATGGCTGGCATTTGCGTCCACCAGATAAAGCCGTACCAATCGGTAAAACCCTGGGTATTACTTTCATCGCGCTTTGTCATCGCGTTGAGATAAACCGCAAAGATGGCATTAACAATAATGGGTGCTAAAAAGGCCATGACACCACCGCCGATCATAGCCGCGGTTTGGCTCATGGCATTGCGATAGGCGTTTTGTTCAGCGGGGCTAACATCGGCCATGGTTTCTGCCACCATGAGCTCTACGTACCAGTCAAAATCGATGAAATTAAAATACACATATACTGAAACGAAGCTCAGCCCTGTAACCAGTAAAAAAGGCAGCCACGACCAGTTATTCGTTTTTGCCAATGCATTAAACACCCCATTGGGTTTTAAAAAGATATTATTGAGGGCCTGAAAGGGGTTGCTTACTTCTTGCATACACATTCCTTATAGTAAAGCACTTACAGTACAAAGCGATATGTGCCACATAATACCCGCTGAATGCCCCATGACTAGTCTTATTTGTAACATTTAATTTAAATTTGCCTGTGCAAAGTCACTTTTTTAAGTAGGATGAGCATTGAAACCATAATCATTGACTCACTCAATAACAGGAACAACCTATGATTGAAGTAAAGGGATTAAAAAAGTCATTTGAAGTCGAAAATCCCAAGAAGCTGTCCGAACAGGAGAAAAAAGACCCCCGTTTAAAAGGGCGCTATTTCCATTCGGTAGAATCTGTCTCATTTACCTGTGACAAAGGCACAGTGTTGGGCTTATTGGGACCAAACGGTGCAGGTAAAACCACTACCTTACGTATGCTGAGTACAGCACTTAAACCAGAACAGGGCAGTTTGGTGATCGACGGTGAGGATGTATTGAAAAAACCCGTAGAGGCGCGCAAGCGGATCGGATTTTTGTCCGGTTCTACAGGGCTCTATGGCAGACTAACTGGCCGCGAAAATATTGCCTATTTTGGTCAGCTTCACGGCATGGATAAAAACGCCATCAAACAACGTATTGATGAATTGGCCGAACTGCTGGATCTACACACTTTTTTAGACCGTCGTTCAGAAAACTTTTCGACGGGTATGAAACAGAAAACAGCCATTGCCAGAGCGGTAGTACACAACCCTGCCGTGGTTATTCTTGACGAGCCGACTACAGGGCTGGATATCATGGCAGCGCAGACCGTATTGGACTTTATCCGTCATCTGAAAACCTTGTCTACGCCAGTTGTGTTCTCTACCCATCACTTAGACGAAGTGGCAGAGCTGTGTGACAAGGTGTGTGTTATCCACCAGGGTAACAGCGTATTTGAAGACGATTTGGCGGCATTTAGCGCGCTAGGCGAGGGTGTGCTTAGTCATTCATTCCTTAAAACCATCAAGCAGGAGGCATAGCAATGTGGGTTGTATTCAGAAAAGAAATTAAAGAACTGCTCAGAGACAGAAAAACACTGTTTTTTATGATTGCACTGCCTATTTTGTTTTTTCCTCTCATTATTGGGGGCGTTGCCTACTTTTCTAGCAAGGCCATTGATGAAGCCCAAAGCAAGGTGCTCAAGTTTTCTGTCGTAGGCGCCCAATACGCACCCGCTTTAGTACAAGAGCTGACCAACTCAGAATTTTTTGAAGCCATCGACATGAAAGCAGACACCGATGCTGCAGAATGGGTAAGAGGTGAAAACGTCGACTTTGTGCTTGAAGTACCCAGCAACTACAGCGACGATCTTCTACAAGAGGGGCAGGCAACATTTAAAGTGTATTTTAATGATGCGGGCCTGAATATGGTGAAGCGCCGACTCAATGAAATTATCGGCACCTATGAAGAACAAAGCCAACAGAATGCGTTTGCGACTTTAGGCTTAACCGAGCTTCAACAGTCTGCCTTACTTGACCCGTTCGTACTGGAAACGGTCAATGTGGCCGACGACAGAGAAAATTGGGGTGAAAAAATTGGTGGTTTAGTGCCTTACCTTATCTTCATATTGTGTTTGCAGGGCGCTATGTTGCCCGCGTCTGATTTAGGCGCAGGGGAAAAAGAAAGGGGAACGTTAGAAACTCTGCTCATCTCACCTATTGAACGCAATAAGCTGGTATTTGGTAAGTTTTTCACCATCGCTATGGCGGGGGTCACATCGGCTATGATCACCGTGGTGAGTATGGCGGCCTGGGGACTGGTGCTAAGCCAAGGTATGGCCATTGAAATGGTTGCGACTTTTATGGCGGCTATCGGTGCGATAGATTTTGTTCTCATGTTCCTGATGTTGGTGCCCGTCGTGGCAATATTTGCATCTTTGCTCCTGAGTTTATCGATTTATGCGCGCAGCTTTAAAGAAGCGCAGGGCTATATGACGCCGCTGGTGTTTCTGGTAATTGTGCCTGTTGTGTTGGCGATGCTGCCTGGTGTTGAACTAAAGGGCGGCTGGGCCTGGGTACCACTTACCAATGTTGCGCTTGCCATTAAAGAATTAATTAAAGGGACGATGGATTATATCGCGTTAATTCCAATCTTTGCTTCAACCGCATTTATTGCGGCTGTATCACTGGCATTCAGTGTGTATTGGTTTGGACGGGAAAAAGTGTTGTTCAGATAAATAAAAAAGACCAAAGGGGGGCAGAGTAACGCGTTACTCTGCCCCTTTTTTATAGGTAAACCCAGTTTAAAAGGGACAGCACTATACTGCTGTACACGATAGAAATGGGTAAGCCAAATTTTAGGAAATGCACAAAGCGATACTGTGCTGCATTGAAGGCCAAAAGATTTGTCTGATAGCCATAAGGCGAAATAAAACTGGCACTGGCAGAGAAGGCCACGGCTAGTGCAAAAGGCAGTATCGGGGCTCCTAGTATTTCTGCTAGCCCATAAGCAAACGGAAACATCAATGCGGCGGCTGCATTATTAGTGACGAACTCAGTTAACAGTAAGGTGACGATGTACACCACCACGAGTGCAACGAACCAGTTGGTACCGCTTAAATAAGGTGTTAACGCTGAGGTGATAAGGGCTATGACGCCAGCATTCTCAAGGGCGGTTGCCAAGCTCAGTGCGCCAACGATGACAACAATCAGGTTGAGTGGAATATTGCGCTTCATCTCTGCGTTACTGGTCACTTTTGCACCCACTAACAGTGCACACAGAAATAGCAGGCCGACTGGGAGACTCAATATGTCGGTGGCGGCTAGGCCAACAACGGCAAGAAAGCCTCCCAACGTCAGCCAGTCCTGCGATTGTTTTAGCGGTTGAGCGACTCGCTGTTCGGATAAGATAAAGAAATTTTTAGTAAGATTATGGCGAGAAGTAAAATCTGGGCCTGTGGCCAATAATAGAAAATCCCCCGCTTGCAAAGGGATTTCCCCAAGCTTGCCTGATAATTGTGCGCCATCACGTCTGATGGCCACTACTGCAGCATCAAATAAAGCTCTAAAACCGAGTGCTTTTAGCGTTTGACCAATAATCTGTGCTCGGTTGGACACGACCACTTCGGTAAGGTTTTCACGCATTAAACCATCAGATTCAGCAAAAATGGTGAGTCCATCAATATGCGACAGGTTATCAATTTTTTGCACATTACCACTGAATATCAGTTTGTCATGGGCTTCAATCACAAACTCAGGCGTGATGGGCGCAATAATTTTGCCGTCTCTGACCACTTCCACTAAAAATAACTCGGGAAGGTTTCGTAAATGGTTGGCTTCTACGCTTTTGCCCACCAATTCACAATCTTCGCCAACCTCAGCTTCAAGCAGGTAAGTACGGAAGTTATCCTGATGTTTTTGAATATTGGGCAAAAGGGGCGTCATAAAAAACATGAGCACACCGCAACTCAGGCCAGCTACTAATCCAAACAGGGTGAAATCCCAGAACTTAAAGCCCGGGTGACCATGCTCAATTAAAAAACTGTCTACGATAAGGTTAGTAGAGGTACCTATCAAGGTTACCGTACCACCAAGAATAGCGGCATACGACAAGGGAATAAGTAACTTGGAGGCAGGGTGATACTGATTTTGCTTTATTGGCCCAATCAGGCTCGCAACAATCGCCGTGTTATTGAGTAGGGCTGATGAAAAAAAAGTCAGTCCGAATAAGCGCCAGTAAGACTGCTTAAATTTGGCCGTAACCAGTTTGCGGCCAAGCCGCTTTATCAAGGACGTCTTGTCTACAGCGTTACTCACTAGTAACAAGAGCACCAGAGTGATCAGGCCTTTGTTGGTCAGATTGTGGAGGATGTCGTCAAAAGTAAGCTGCTGGAAGGTAAGTAATACCAATACACTCAGCGCAAACACTGTTGATGGGCGTTGATTGCTAAAAATTAACGCAAAAATAGTGCTGGCAAACACTGCCAGCACGCCGAGTTGTTGATATTCCATGTGCCTCGCAGACTACAACTTAGTAATGTCGATTGCATTCCAATGAGGGAAATGTTTGCGCACTAATGCATTGAATTCAACCTCAAATTCAGAAAACTCAGGTGATTCATGCTGTGCATTGTCGCTTAATGCGTCAATAATCATACCCGCACCTACCGTGCCATTGGTGAGCCTATCGATAACAATAAACGCGCCGGTATGGCGGTTTCTTGTATAGGGGTCACAGGCAACAGGCTGGGTAAGCTTTAAATCGACCACAGCAATTTCATTCAAATTAAGGTGCAGAGCTTGTTGGTGCTCAAGCGTGTTCACATCAATTTGGTGGTCGATATGTGCAATGGAACCTGTGGTCATCTTAGTCGCAAACTTAAAGAAGTACTGCTTATTCGGCATAAGCGGCTCTTCCGACATCCACACCAAATGCGTTTTAAACTGAGATGAATGTAGCGGCAGATTGTCTGATTTCACAATCATATCGCCACGTGAAATATCGATTTCATCTTCAAGCGTTAGCGTCACTGCTTGCGGGACATGTGCATAGTCTTGCTCACCATCAAAGGTCACAATAGACTTAACGATAGATGACTTGCCCGAGGGAAGGGTAGTGACTGCATCACCGGGTTTAATGTCGCCCGATACCACAGTGCCCGCGAAACCTCTAAAATCCAGGTTGGGGCGATTGACATACTGTACAGGGAAGCGGAAGTCTTCAACATTCTGGTCGTCACCAATCTCGATGGTTTCAAGCACCTGCATGAGGGGTTTTCCGTCGTACCATGGCGTTTTGTCACTCAGGTTTACCACATTGTCGCCTTCCAAAGCGGAAATAGGGACAAACTGAATATCCGGAATATTCAGGGCTTCTGAGAAAGCAAGGTAGTCTTTTTGAATTTGCTCGTAAACGTCCTGACTGTAATCCATCAGATCCATTTTGTTAATCGCCACGATAACGTGCTTAATCCCCAATAACGAGACAAGAAACGAGTGACGTTTTGTTTGGGTTTTCACGCCACCGCGGGCATCCACAAGAATAATGGCTAAATCACATGTCGATGCACCCGTTACCATGTTTCGGGTGTATTGCTCGTGTCCGGGGGTGTCGGCAATGATAAACTTGCGCTTATCGGTCGAGAAGTAACGGTATGCAACGTCAATAGTAATGCCTTGCTCACGCTCTGACTGCAAGCCATCAACCAATAGCGCCAAGTCGACTTTCTCACCGGTCGTCCCGACCTTTTTGCTGTCTTTGGTAATGGCGGCAAGTTGGTCTTCATAAATCATTTTTGAATCGTGAAGCAAGCGTCCAATCAGCGTACTTTTACCATCGTCTACACTACCGCAAGTCAAAAACCGCAGTAGATCTTTATTTTCATGCTGGTCAAGATAAGAAAGGATGTCTTTTTCAATTAGACTGTTATCAGGTGTCATTATTTAGCACTCACCAGGAAGAAGGGGTTTAAAACGGATTCTTTTTGATTGTATGTCAGTGGCACAGGATCGCTGTCAAATGGATTATCAGGATCAAGCACGGTTACATTGGCGCCTGCCGCTAGCGCAACGGCATGGGCTGCACCGGTATCCCATTCAGACGTGGGGCCTAATCGCGGATATAAATGCGCTTCGCCAGATGCCACCAGGCATAGCTTCAGTGAGCTGCCCATCGCAACCAGTTCTACATCGCCGTTCAATTCGTCCAAAAAGGCTTTTATTTCTGGGCTTTGGTGAGAGCGGCTTCCCACAACTTTCCAGGTATCGCCTGCTTGATGCGGCGCTGCGCTGATAGCCTTAATACCGGAGTCATCCTCAACAAATGCACCGTCTTCCAGACTGCCCCAGTAGGTTCTGGACAATGCAGGTGCATATACTACGCCCAACACAGGTTGCCCGTGTTTGATTAACGCAATATTAACCGTAAATTCGCCGTTTTTCTTAATGAACTCTTTGGTGCCATCCAGTGGATCAACCAACCAATATTCATCCCATTGCTGACGGGTTTCCCAATCGATACTGGCAGACTCTTCTGACAACACAGGCAGTGTTGAAATGGCAGCCAACCCGTCAACAATAATATTGTGCGCTGCCAGATCGGCTTCGGTCAGCGGACTACTGTCAGATTTGTCATAAATAGCAAAGTCTTTGGCGTAGATGTCCATAATCGCTTTGCCTGCCTCATGGGCGATAAGCTTAATTTGTTCAATCATATTATTCGCCTTACCCCAGTAATCCATTATCTACCAAGAGGGCATAAAGGCGCTCTGCAGTCTCTTCTGCCGATTCGTCTTTCCACTCAAGATGAACCTCGGGCGCTTCAGGGGCTTCATAATTGGAATCAATACCCGTGAAATCTTTAATATCTCCGGCTCGGGCTTTTTTGTACAAGCCCTTAGGGTCGCGTTGCTCACAGATATCAATGGGTGTATCGACAAATATTTCAACGAATTCGCCTTGCTCAACCAGATTACGGCAATAGCTTCGGTCAGCTTTAAAAGGCGAGATAAAGGCTGTCAGTACTATCAGCCCTGCATCGACAAAGAGTTTGGAAACCTCACTGATACGGCGGATATTCTCAACCCTGTCTTTGTCGGCAAAGCCTAAGTCGCCACACAACCCATGACGAACGTTATCGCCATCCAGCAGATACGTATGCTTGCCTTCAGCTGCCAGTTTCTGCTCTAACAGCCCTGCCAGTGTCGATTTACCTGAACCACTCAATCCGGTTAGCCAAAGTACTTTAGGTGCTTGATCCAGTGCCGCTGCACGGCTGGATTTGGTGGTTTTATGCTCGTGCCACACTACATTTGTTGTCGCCATTAGAAATACCCTTCCATTTTCTTTTTCTCCATTGAGCCTGAGCTGTCATGGTCAATAACTCGCCCCTGGCGCTCGGAAGTTTTGGTTAGCAGCATCTCCTGAATAACATCTGGCAGGGTGTCTGCAGTTGATTCAACAGCGCCCGTTAGAGGGTAGCAGCCAAGTGTCCTGAATCGTACGGAACGCATCTCAGGGGTTTCGCCCTCTTCAAGTGGCATACGGTCGTCGTCAACCATAATTAACACACCATCCCGTTCTACAACAGGGCGCGGTTTGGCCATATACAAAGAAGGAATTTCGATATTCTCTAAATAGATGTACTGCCAAATATCCAGCTCTGTCCAGTTGGACATCGGGAAGACGCGAATGCTTTCGCCTTGGTTAATTTGCGAGTTGTAAATATCCCACAACTCTGGACGCTGGTTTTTAGGGTCCCAACGGTGATTTTTATCGCGGAAAGAATAAACGCGTTCTTTTGCCCGCGATTTTTCTTCGTCTCTTCGGGCTCCCCCAAATGCAGCATCAAATTGATAGTGGTTCAGTGCCTGTTTAAGGGCCTGTGTTTTCATGATGTCAGTGTGTTTAGCACTGCCATGTGTAAAAGGGCCCACGTTTTGGTCGACGCCTTCCTGGTTGATGTGCACGAGTAAATCTACGTTGTACTCTTTGGCAATGCGATCACGAAACTCAATCATTTCGCGGAACTTCCAGGTAGTGTCTACGTGCAATAACGGAAACGGAATTTTACCCGGTGCAAAGGCTTTCCTAGCGAGGTGCAAAAGTACAGATGAGTCTTTACCCACTGAGTAAAGCATGACGGGGTTGTCAAACTCGGCGGCGACTTCACGAAAAATATGAATACTCTCAGCTTCAAGCTGTTTTAAGTGAGTAATGGAAGGTATTCCAGTTGTCATGGATCGGTCCAGTTGTGAGTTATATGCAAAAAAATTATATGTATAGAACACTAACACATTTCTTGCCGTGGCCTCTATTCAATTTAGCTATTTTAAATAAGCGTTTTATAGCCAACTGTTGACAAAGGTTAGAAAAATGTAAATGGGTCGATACATGATGAGTTTGGCTAATTCTTTACTTTGTATATAAGATAATAAAGAGGAATCGTTCCTTTGCGTGACTGGTGGTACCGGAATGTCGAATAAAAACACGAAAAAAACTCGACAAATCAATGATTTATTGGGCGCTATTTGCCTTTTTTTCTGTCTGCTTAGTGGTCTCGGTAATGCGCTTGCTTCCAATCACAGTTATAGCATCATTCTTGTTAACTCATTCAATGAATCCGATTTTGAAGTTCGGTTAATGTACCGGCTTATGAATGGTATCGCTGATGATGAGACGACAATGGTGTTAACCGTGCCGCCTTATTATGCTGATGTTGTTGCTAACCTTGGTGATGACGTTAAAAAAACAATGTTGGACAGTTTCACGTATCAGGTAGCCAGTCTTGTTCAAAATCAAGACGATGTTAGCTTCAAACGGATTATTGCCATTGGTCGCCATGCCAGCGTATTTATGGATCATAATCCAACGCTGCTACCTCAAGCTGAGCGCTTTTTTCTACATATAGACTGGGAGCCGAAAACCGGCCAGCGAGTCCCTTCTGATTACGATCCTGTTTTGTCATTTAGGCAGATCACTCAAACCTTCCCAGATAAAACAGACATCAACTTTGTTTATGGATCCAGAGACCTGTCTGTTGACAAAGCACTGGTCCAGCATTTTCTGGACAATGCACCGGCTGGAATAAACGTGAATTACTACAACCCTATGGCTGAGCCAGAGGAAACACTCAAGGCACTTAAAATCAGTCAGCCCGGCACACCCATTATCTACATTAATTACAAGTTTTTTGAACGAAATTGGGAGGATGTGCACACCTGGCTTGTACAGCAGACGACGCATCCAATTTTTACCATATTTTCACATAACGTAAACCGATATGCCGGCGGCGCTGTGGTGGTGCCTGAAAAGCTTGCTGATAAGGCTATAGATATTGCGAAAGGCGGCGAGGTGCCTTTACAAGAAAACACAGTCGTAAGCACACAGTACAACGCGCAGCAGTTATCAATGTGGGGGATTGATGAGTATTCACTCCCTTCTAATGCTGAGGTGGTCAATCGAAAGCCAGCTGTATTTTCTTATGAGTCGGTATTGCTCATGGTCAGCATTTTTTTTGCAGTCATTGCCATGTTATCTGCCTATACAATTTTCAAAGTACGCTCGCATTCGAAGAAACTTGAACATGCGGTGGCTTTGGCCGACCAGGCCAATCAGGCGAAAAGTGACTTTTTAGCGAATATGAGCCACGAAGTCAGAACGCCGATGAATGGCGTGTTAGGCACGCTGCAGGTGCTTGAGCGGTCTGCTCTTGACTTCGAAAACCGCAAGCTTGTGGGAAAAGCAATATACTCTGCAACAACCCTACTGACAATAATCAACGACATTCTCGACTATTCAAAAATTGAAGCCAATAAGCTGTCACTTGAAAAATACCCTTTTTCGCTTTTGGAAGTGATTGAGTCGGTTGTTTCTGATTTGTCAGGCAGTGCAGACAGCAAAGGAATTAGATTGACATCAGAGGTTGCAGAGGGCTTTTCTGACGGCTGGTTGGGGGACAGAGTGAGGATACGTCAGATTGTCTTAAACCTGGTGTCTAACGCGGTTAAATTTACGGAAAAGGGGGCGGTCACTATTGCGGTAGACTCGTGTGATGAGGACGCGTTTCAAGGGGTTGTGATACAGGTCGCCGATACGGGTATAGGGATGAGCGAGGACGCACAGGCGCGTATTGTTGAGCGTTTTGTGCAGGCGGATAGCTCAACAACTAGAAGGTTTGGCGGAACCGGGTTAGGTATGTCTATTACCCTGAATCTTGTTAGGTTGATGGAGGGGACGATTGATATAGATAGTACAGAGAATAAAGGCACCTGCATCAAGGTGGCTTTGCCACTCGATAAAACGTCACTCGATACCAGTGAAGCCAGAGGCGAAGACGTTGATCCACCTAACTTAAGTGGCTGTAACATTCTGGTGGCAGAAGATAATGCCATAAACCAGGCCATTTTGGAGTCTATGTTAACACCAACCTGTGCCATCGTTGATTTCGTTGAGAATGGTAAGTTAGCGATTGAGGCCGTTGAGAAAAAACATTACAACCTTGTGCTGATGGACATACACATGCCTGAGATGGATGGCATTGAGGCGTTTAAGCTCATTAAGCAAAAACACCCCTCCCTTCCAATCATCGCCCTGACCGCAGAAATGATGGAAAAGGAAGTCGAGCGTTATCTCAAGCTGGGCTTCGAAGAACACATTGGCAAGCCACTTAATATCAATACCCTTTATCAGTCGTTAGGCCGATATCAGTAAGGGCATAAGCTCTTTTTTGTATTGCAACTAATTGGCTTGCTGAACCAGTAACGGAAACCGGTCAAGGGGCGTCAGGAGCAAACGCTAAATCAAGCTCTCTCTGACTTTTCCACTAATGGCATGTAAATCACTGTCTTTGTCACCCACGAGCATCACACTGGCGCGTTGTGTACTGAAACCCTTACCGACATAGCGATCGTCTGAGAAGCGATAGGGCAGAGTAGCGTCAGCCTCGTGCGGCATAACAAAGAGGGAAACCGGTCCCTGTTCGGTATCAACGATAAGGTGTAAAGCTTTATAGTTATCCAATTGACAGTAATTGGCCACGTATACGTTGCCTATGTGTTGAGTTAGCTCCGCGCCCATAGATTCTAGCTTAGCATTCACCAATTCCAGTGAAACCGGACTCGCGGCAAACTGCATTTCAATTTCAGCATGGTCCATATGTGCAAGCGCGGCATGGCCCAAATCAATTTTAGAGGGCGTCCAAAGGGCAAACGTCAATCCAACTGCAAACGCGACAGAAGCCGCCATGGCAATGTGCCAGCGCGCCCGTTGTTTTTGCTGTGCGTGGTCTCTCAAGGCACTTTGCCAGATTAACTTATCGGCTAAATTATCAGGAACGGGAATGTTGGCTGCTGTCTTTAGCTGTTCATTGAGCGCGCGAGTCTCAGACAAAAACTGTTGCTTGTTCGGATCAGATTTGGCCGCCGAGCCAATGTCGTGGCTGGTGTCATCAGGGTTGGCGTACACACGCCGTCTAAATTCTAACTCATCCATTCATCTGCCCTCGTACTGCTGGTTTCTCTAATGCGTCCTTTAACTGGCTCCTTGCTCTAAATAATCGGGTATTCACTGTATTTTTATTCAATGAGAGTTGTTCTGCGATTTCTTCACCACTGTAACCAAAAATTATTTGCAACATGAGTGGCTCGCGATATTCCAGTTCAAGATTGGCCATGTGGCGCTGCACTTCTTCTTGCATATATGTCTGTTCCAGCGTTGCTGCCGAATCTTCCACATGCACGTCATCAATATCGACAAGGTCAAACTGCTTGCGCTCAAAGCGCCGTGCGTTTTCCCGGCGTAAAATCGTAATAAGCCAGGATTTGGCCGCTTTTTCATCATTGAGTGAATCCAATGACTTCCAGGCCCGCAAAAAGGTTTCTTGTACGACGTCTTCGGCAATGGCTTTATTACCAATTAGCCAATAGGCGTATCGGTAAATATCCGCATGAAGTGCCCTAACGAGGGCTTCGTAACGCTGTTGTTTTTTCATCATGTCAGTTAAGACCGATGGGTCAGCGTTTTGCTTTCGTTTAAACATACATTTTTTTTCAGGCTTCCTTAATTATCAACCGTAACCGGAAGCCGTTCGAGATGCAATCGCTAGGCGGCAGGATAGAGAGACGGCAGGGTACCATCTTCTTGCGTAGTGCGCGTAGCTAACTTTTTCTCCAGTGTCGTGATGGCTTGTGCAAAATTATCGGGTGTCCATGTGCTGGTCGATGGAGAAAACTTACTCGCAGTAAGCGCCGCATAATGCATTTTGATTTCATGCGCTTCAGGATGCGCGAGGGCATCATGTAAAGAGCTAAAACTTTGACCGAGCGTGTCGTTTAGCCACTGCCATAGCAAAGGTTGAAGTTGTGCTGTGTCGGCCTGCTTCAACGCAGCGAGTAACGCTTTTTTATCTGCCCGTTGCGTTTGATTACGTCGCTGCTTTACCGGTGCCTGCTGTGGGGCAGTACGTCCTGTCCACCACGCTGCCAGTGTGATCAGCCACAGTAGCGCAAACACACCACTAAGTACCTGCCAAATCAAGATAGACGGTGACGCTTGAGAGGTGTCTACCAATGGCTGGGTTTCTTCTGGTTCAGGCAATGAAGGTGAAAGAGTGGTTACGGGCGCTGCCTGCGAAGTTTGCAAGCCAACCGCTGGATTAACTTGCACCGTCTTCGCCGGGATACTGGCGACTTCTATTTGTTGGGTCTCTACATTAAACCAAGGCACCTCAACACCGGGTAATACCATGCTACCTTCTTGGGTAGGAATAATCGCTGTCGACTCAATGCGCTGTGCCAAAATTCGGCCTTCTTGCTGCGCTGACTTTGTTTCAGCCTGGTCTTGATAGGTTTTTACCGATGGAGGGTAGATTTGCGGAATCTCAGGCAACTGCTCTTCGGTCTGGCCCTCGACGGTTAGCGTGAGTGTACGGGTAATCGGCTCACCGACGACAAATTCCTTATTATCCGGCCAGGATTCTGTTATCTCCACGTATTTACTCGGAAGCCATGCACCATCGATCGAGGATGGAATGGGTTTAACATCTAGTGTTAGCAATGGCCCGCGACGGGTAATGTTCCGGGTGCGATTAAAAAAGCCAAAGCTCTGCCTTGTGTTGGTCGCCAATACCTCCCCACTGAAAATTGGAGCTTGAATGGTAAACTGGCCAGATTGTTCCGGTATGAGAACGAACGTGCGTTCGATAATTTGAAAGCGCTTTCCGTTAACTATATCGCTATATTGTTTATCATCTCCAACCTGCTCGATGCGGCCGTTTTCCATTTCAGGTGACTGCAGGCTGCCCCGTTCAATATTTGTCGCCATATAGAGCTTCACAGTGTAGGTTACGTGCTGTTGGACATAAACACGGTTACGATCAAGTTCGGCGGTGACAAAGAAGTCTCTTTGTTCCTGAGTGCTCGTTGTGGGAACAGGTAGCACCCTGATATCTATTGGCTGGGTGCGTTCTCCCATGATCTCAATAGAGGGGATTGTAAAAGTGCCTTCTTGCTTTGGGAACAAAATCGTTCGCCACGTAGTAGTGCGCGTGGTGTCAAAATTGATCATCTGTGTTTGACTGCTCACTGAGGTGTTGCCAACTACAAAATCTTTGAGCAGGCTATCACTTTGAAACGCTTCTCTGTCTACGTCGCCTGTTGCTTTGACAATCAGCGTAATGGCTTCATCCAGTAAAACGGGGTTTTTGTCGACGGTTGCGGTCACCTCTAATGCTATGACACGCGACGTGAAAAGCAGGCATAAAACTAACCCAATTAAGCCATTAAAATACGTTCTCACCATGTTTTCTCCCGACTGGCTGGCATTCGCTGACGATTTCTCTGCTGTGCTTCTAATAGCATCTTTCGCTGTAGCAAAAAGGCTGGATCATTCGGTATTCGCCTGAGCAGGGCGTCCATTTGCTGCTGTTTTTCCCGCTCTTCATCAGTCATTTCAGCGTCAACCTGTTGCATAGACTGCTCCTCTTCCCCTCCTTGCTCAGGCTGCGCCTGCTCAGCTGTGTCTTGTTCCGTCTGTTCCTGCGACTGTTCTTCGCCTTGTTCATTCTCTTGCTGAGACTGAGCTTGTTGCTCTGCATCCTGCTGCTGTTGTTGATTCTGCCCACTTTGCTGTTGGCTATCTTGCTGTTGCTGACCGCTTTGTTGTTGATTGTCCTGTTGCTCAGACTCGCCGCTTTCTGACTGTTGTTGCTGATCACTTTGCTGGGAGTCATCTTGCTGCTGGTTTTGGCCGTCCTGCGATTGCTGCTCTTGTTGTTGTTTCAGCTGTTCCAGTAATTTTTTATTTTCTTCAGCCTGAGGGAAGTCTGGTTGACGGCGCAGGGCTTCTTCGTAGGCCTCTATGGCTTCTTGAAGTTGTTGCATCTGTGCCAGTGTATTTCCCCGGTTATACCAACTCTGGGCTGAGTCCGACTGTGAAAAAGCCTCAAGTGCAGCCTCGTACTCTCCTTCTTTGTATAGGGCTGAACCTCTCCACATGCTGTCTTCAAACGTGTTAGCCGCATCGGCATATTGCTCTTTTTTGTAGGCGTCCAAGCCTTGCTGATCGGCATTTTTAAACCAGTTTCTCCAGCTCGATTCTGCAATAGCGGGTGATGGGGTAAGTGTGGGTAACAATAGACCAAGCAACACCACGGCTAACATGCCTTTTCTAAACAGGTAGAGAACTAGCGGTAGCATGACTACCACCAGATAAGGGCCCAGTTCAAACCACTGATCACCGGCTAATAGCATGCTTTCTTCCGGGCTTTTTTCTACGTCTTGAAGGCGTTTTTCCGCGATAAGCTGTTGAATATCTGAATCATCAGCGCTAATTGTGGTAGCAATGCCCCCAGTTTGTTTGGCCAAAGGCAATAAACGGCTGGTGCTTAGTCGTGGAATAACGATATTGCCTCTTGGATCTTTGAGTAATTCTCCAGAAATTTGCTTGATAGGCGCGCCTTGCTCGGTGCCTACGGCAAGAATGTTCACTGTAAGTTGTGTTGAAGATAACCAGGTTCTTATTTCTGCCACGTCAGCAGGCTCTATGCCATCGGTTATCCAATAGACGGCACCATTAGGATAGCCGGCTTGTGTCAGTAACTCCGATGCCTGCATTAATCCACTTAGCGCATCGCTACCTGCTGACGGCATAATTTCCGGTCGAAGACTGGGAAGCAAAGTTTCTAAGGTGGCAATGTCTTCTGTGAGTGGACTGATGACAAAAGCATCACCTGCATAGGCGACTAGCCCAATTTCGCCTTCATTCACCGCTTGTACCAAGTCAATGGCTTTAAACTTGGCGCGAGTGAGTCTGTCTGGGGTGATATCAGTTGCACGCATAGACAACGACATATCCATTACAACAACATGGCCCTGATTTACACTAAAAACAGGTTGCGGTAAACGCTCAAAAGTAGGTCCTGCACCCGCGGTGATACCCAGTAAACCAGCGAGCGCGGTAGCAATAACAAGGGCATTTTTATGTGCGAGTTTAGTTGCTGCGGGCAGCATAATATTCATTAAATGGGGGGCGATTACATGCTGCCAGCCAGATTCCTGTCTGGCATATTTAGTCATGGCCCATATAAGAATGGCTAAAGGGAAGAGTAACCAGAACCATTCAGGGCGTAAAAAGTGAAAGTCGCTCCACATGTTAATTTCCTCGACGCCAGTGCAGTTGAGTCAGGCCGGTCAGCAGCAAACACCCCAGCGCAGCTAATAACGGATACATATACAAACTGCGTTGAGGCCTGAAGGTCTGACCGCTCCCTTCAACCGGCTCTAATTCATCCAAAAGGGCATAGATTTGTTCTAATTCTTGAGTATCTCTCGCCCTGAAATATTGCCCACCTGTGCTTTCCGCTAAATCCGTCAACAGGCCTTCATCTAAATCTCTTGATGGATTAACCCGTCGGCTTCCGAACAAGCCATCAACCTGCATGGCATCAGCGCCTACCCCTATGGTATAGATTTTCACGTCGCGTTCTACAGCCAGTATTTTGGCGTCCAAAGGCTGAATATTACCTGCTGTGTTTTGTCCGTCGGTGAGCAAAACCAGTACGTTGTTAGAATCACCTTTTTCTTCAAAACGTTTCACTGCTAGGCCAATGGCATCGCCAATTGCTGTCTTTTCACCGACTAAGCCGATGACAGATTCATCGAGTAATGTTGATACCGTTTTTCTGTCGTAGGTCATAGGCGCCTGCAAATAAGCGGTATCGGCAAATAAAATCAGCCCAAGGCGGTCGCCGGTTCTACGTTCGATAAAATCAGTGAGTACCGATTTGACCATGGTCAGACGATTCGCGGGACGGCCATTCACCGTCATATCTTCAATTTGCATACTGCCGGATAAATCGACCGCTATCATCATTTCACGTCCCTCATTGGGCAGAGTGATGGGATCATCCAGCCACTGAGGACGTGCTGCCGCTAATAATAAGCCTATCCAGGTTAGCCACAATAAAATCAAACTCAACGTTTTCGGGCTTTCAGGGTTCAGATTGCTGGCGTTTAATGAACGCACACTAAAGGGCACGGTTAATGCCAGCTGCTGTGTTTTTTTTCGGGGGGTCAGCAAGCGAAAAAGAAAAGGCAAAGGGAGCAAACACAGCCACCACCATTGATTAAATTCAAACAAGCGCTTTCTCCTTATTTGAATACGCCTGAACCCGTTTTACATTGACATGTGACAACCAGTATTCGGCTATTTGTTTAGCATCAAGCGTTGATTCTTCAGCGATGTAGTGCGCGAGCGCTAGCTCTCCCAACTGTGACTTTACAGTTTCGCTCTGCTTGGATGGTTTTAATGTATCCATGAGAAAGTCGGCCCATTGTTCTCCATGCAAGCTGGTTACGCCCTGTGACCGGGCGTATACCATAGCAACCCGTTTTAGGAGCGCATTGCATGCTTGTGCGTTGCCGCTATCACCCGGCGATAACTCTGCCAAGGCGCTAAGCGCACGCTTGCGAGCTCGGTGGCGCCTCACATAACGAATCAGGCTAATGACGGCTATTGTAACGGTTAATACAACAAGCACGGCAAGCACCCACCACCCCCATGCCAGTGGCCATATGCTGACTTCTGTTGGGGTGGCGATATCATTTAATTGCGCTAACGGATTCACACCTTTCCTCCGCGCATTGCAATAAGTTGATCAGTCAAAGGTAGGCCTGCGCTTAAGCGCATTACACCGGCCACATTGGGTGACAGCACAGCCTGTAATCTCGCGTTGTAGTCAGCCCGCTGTTGGGCGTATTGTTTGGTCACTGATTTATCTGACAGGTTGAGTGCCTGTTTCTGCTCACCGTCAAACAAGGTCACGGTGCCGGCCGCTGTTTCTGTGGGTAGCGCAACTTCCAATGGATCACTGATGTGAACCGCCTGAACCTCGCAATGGCGACGCAACTCGCCAATATGCTGGATAGCAGCGTCAGTCAATGCCGTAAAGTCTGAAATCAAATACACCAAGCTACCCGGTTTAGCCAGTCTCCTCAATCGCATACACGCTTGTTCGAAACTGACAGCTAATTGGTCCTGTGTCGATGTTTGCTGTGGTTTGTCGTGCATAGTCACTAAGCCGTGAGTAAGAGAAAGCACGGCCCGTTTGCGCGATTTGGGTTTTATCTCCTGATGCGCGTGATTGTCAAACAATAGCGCACCTACTTTGTCGCCGCGCTTTACACCTGCCCATGCGATAAGGCTCGACAGATGAGCGGCTTGCACAGACTTTAGTACCCATTGTGTACCAAAGCGCATGCTTGAACGAAAATCACAAAAAACAAATACAGGTCGTTCCCGCTCCTCGCGATACACTTTAGTGTGGGTTTTGCCGGTTCGCGCAGTCACTCGCCAGTCTATTGCACGAATATCATCACCAGCTTGGTAGTGCCGCGCTTCGTCAAACTCCATTCCCCGGCCTTTCACCTTTGACAGGTAACCACCAGATAGCTGTGCACGAACCTGCTTTTTAGGTTTCAGATCAAGCAAATGTGCATACGACTGATACATCAGCAATTCTTGCGTACTGAGTGTGTAGCCATTGGCACCGAAGGTATCTAACGACGCGGTCATAGTTGATACTGTCATAGACGTCTTAAGGTACAGGTACCACTTCTAGCAATTGTTTTAAGACATCATTGACGCCTTTTCCTTCCGCCTCAGCTTGATAGGACAGTATAATCCTGTGTCTGAGAACGTTGTAAAATACTGCCTGTACATCGTCGGGGCCAACATAGTCTTTACCCTGTAACCAAGCATGTGCTCTGGCGCAGCGCTCTAATGCTAGTGATGCGCGAGGGCTAGCCCCGTATTCGATGATGCTGGCAAGGTCGGCGTTATAGCGCGCCGGTTGCCGCGTTGCCATAATCAATTGCACAATGTAGGTTTCTAAGGGTTCAGCCATATGCAGTGACAGGGCTTCCTGACGGGCATGATTAATTTGTGCTTCAGATAATCGTTGCGGTTTGTCGGCCTTTACATGGCGAGCCTCATTACGATTTAAGCGCAGAATGTGTTTTTCCGTTTCGGCATCCGGATAGTCTAGCTCCAACTTCATCAAAAAACGGTCCAGTTGCGCTTCTGGAAGCGGGTAGGTGCCTTCCTGTTCCAGCGGGTTTTGTGTAGCCATAACCAAAAATAATTCAGGCAGTGGATACGTTTTATTGCCGACGGTTATCTGGCGTTCAGCCATGGCTTCTAATAACGCAGACTGCACTTTTGCTGGTGCACGGTTAATTTCATCGGCCAGCACCAGATTGTGGAACAAGGGGCCTGACTGAAAGATAAACTCACCGGTTTCAGGACGATAAATATCGGTACCCGTTAAATCTGCTGGCAACAGGTCAGGGGTAAACTGCACGCGATGGAAATCGCCTTCAATGCCTTGAGACAAAGCATTAATTGCGCGGGTCTTTGCCAGTCCTGGTGGCCCTTCCACTAGAAGGTGCCCATCAGCAATCAAGGCTACAAGCAGGTTGGTTGTTAACGAAGTTTGCCCAATTACCTGGCTGTTGAGGTAATCCTGCAATTGAGAAAAGTGTTCTGCCGCCATTTTTTGTTCTATTCCTGTTCGTATTCGCTTATCCAAGACAGTGCAAAAGATATAAGGTTCCACAACATATCTTTCAAGCGTCTACTTTACTATGCTTTGTTAACTCGTATTTGCTATTTGCGCTCGAGTTTGTAAGAATCAGGACATTTTACAGGTCAGACCACTTGAGATGGTCACAAATTTAGGTGAATTATGGCTGCAAAACAATCAGTAACAACCCGAGATGGTGACAGGATCGCTATCGTTGCCGGTTTAAGAACGCCGTTCGCAAAGATGGCTACCTACTTTCACGGCGTGCCTGCGGTAGATTTGGGCAAAATGGTCGTTAACGAGCTACTCATTAGAAACGGTGTGAGTCCGGAATGGGTTGATCAGGTCGTGTATGGTCAAGTGGTACAAATGCCGGAAGCGCCGAACATTGCAAGGGAAATTGTATTAGGCACGGGTATGTCTGTAGGTACAGATGCTTACAGTGTGTCGCGCGCCTGTGCTACCAGTTTCCAGTCAACGGTGAATATCGCCGAGTCGATGATGGCGGGGACCGTAGAGGTTGGGGTGGCCGGTGGTGCCGATTCTACTTCTGTGTCGCCGATTGGCGTGTCTAAAAAGTTGGCGCGCGCTTTGGTTGACCTGCAAAAAACCAAAACCTTGGGTCAAAAGCTTAACGTACTCAAGCAACTCTCGCTCAAAGACTTGTTGCCCGTTCCTCCTGCAGTGGCAGAGTATTCAACTGGGTTGTCTATGGGCCAAACAGCAGAGCAGATGGCCAAGTCTCACGGTATTACACGTCAGGCTCAGGACGAACTTGCCCATCGTTCACACTCTCTCGCGGCACAAAGCTGGCAGGATGGTAAGTTGGCTGGTGAAGTGATGACTGCCTATGCTGAACCGTATAAAGGTGCGCTTGAGCAAGACAATAATATTCGCTTTGATTCCAAGCTTGAAGGTTACGCCAAGCTACGTCCTGTTTTCGATAAGAAGCACGGGTCTGTCACCGCAGCGAATGCAACGCCACTTACTGATGGTGCATCCGCAGTGCTGATGATGACAGAAAGCAAAGCTAAAGCCTTGGGCTACACACCGCTGGGTTATATTAAGAGTTATGCCTTCTCAGCGATTGATGTATGGGAAGACATGCTAATGGGGCCGTCTTACGCCACGCCAATAGCGCTGGATCGCGCAGGAATGACGTTAAATGATCTCACGCTCATAGAAATGCATGAAGCATTTGCTGCACAAACATTAGCGAATGTGAAAATGTTTGCCAGCGACAAGTTTGCCAAAGAAAAACTGGGGCGTGACAAAGCTACGGGCGAAATCGATATGGATAAGTTCAATGTTATGGGCAGTTCCATTGCCTATGGTCACCCCTTTGCGGCCACGGGCACGCGCATGATCACACAAATGCTGAATGAATTGCAGCGACGCGGCGGTGGAACCGGCTTATTGACGGCCTGTGCAGCAGGTGGTTTGGGTGCAGCTATGATAGTGGAGACGGAATAATGACTGATACTTTTACGCTCACGCGCCAGGACAATGGCGTGGCCATTTTGACCATGGATGTACCCAATGAGTCAATGAACACGTTGAAAATCGAGTTTGGTGAGCAAGTTAACGCCATGCTTGATGAAATAGAGAACGACCGCGATATTAAAGGCGTTGTGCTTATCAGCGGTAAGTCCAATTCGTTTGTGGCTGGTGCCGATATTTCAATGCTCGACAGTTGTGAAACAGCAGACGATGCTGAAACCATAGCCAAAGGTGGGCAGGACGTATTTGATCGCATCGAAAATATGCGTGCAACTTTTGTTGCTGCAATCCATGGGCCAGCCCTGGGTGGTGGGTTAGAGCTAGCGCTGGCCTGCCACTATCGCGTGTGTACCGATGACAATGCCACACAATTAGGGCTACCAGAGGTACAGTTGGGGTTACTGCCGGGCAGCGGTGGCACACAGCGTTTACCCAAACTCATTGGGATCCAGCCAGCTATGACCATGATGCTTACTGGTGCGTCTAAACGGGCCAAGCAAGCCAAAAAGCTGGGCATTGTCGACGATATGGTGCCACATAGTGTGTTGCTGGAGGTCGCTACTAAATATGCGCTGAAGGGCAAACCACAACGCAGCAAGCCACAAAAAGGCCTGATGAATAAGGCGCTAGAACAGACAGGCTTTGGGCGCGATATGCTGTTCAAAAAAGCAAAAGAGCAAACCCTGGCGAAAACCAAAGGGAATTACCCAGCGCCCATCAAAATCATTGATGTGATTGAAGCGGGTATTTCTGGCGGCATCAAAGCAGGTCTCCGTGCCGAAGCTAAAGCTTTTGGTGAGCTGGTGGTTACGCCTGAGTCGGCTGAATTGCGCCAAATTTTCTTCGCCACTACACAGATGAAAAAAGAACACGGTGTGGCCGATGTTGAGCCCAAGAAGGTGAAAAAAGTCGGCGTATTGGGCGGCGGTTTAATGGGGGGCGGCATTGCCTATGTCACCTCAACCAAAGCGGGTGTGCCAGCCCGTATCAAAGACATTCGCCCTGAAGGGATCGCCAATGCGATGAAGTACAGCTATGACCTGTTAAATAAAAAGGTCAAAAAGCGCTTTATGCTCAAATCTCAAATGCAGAAGCAAATGGCATTGTTAACCGGTACGCTGGATTACAGTGGTATGCAAGATGTAGACATGGTCATTGAAGCGGTATTTGAAGACGTTGGACTGAAGCAGCAAATGGTCGCTGACATTGAAGCTAACTGTAATGAAGGCACTATCTTCGCTTCTAATACGTCTTCCATTCCCATTGAACAAATTGCAGCTAATGCGGCAAGGCCTGAAAATGTTATTGGTTTACACTACTTCTCGCCGGTAGACAAAATGCCATTGGCTGAGGTAATTGCTACGGATAAAACGTCTGATGAAACTATTTCAACAACCGTAGCCTTTGCCAAGAAGCAAGGTAAAACACCTGTGGTGGTTAAAGATGGCGCGGGCTTCTATGTAAACCGCATTCTTGCTCCATACATGAACGAGGCGGCCAACCTGATATTAAGCGGGGAACCTATCGATCATATCGACAAGTCACTGGTCAAGTTTGGTTTCCCAGTTGGACCTGTGAAGTTGCTTGATGAAGTAGGTATCGATGTAGGGACTAAAATTATCCCTATTCTCATGGATCAGTTTGGCGATCGTTTTGAAGCCCCCGCAGCCTTTGACAAAGTGCTCAATGATGGCAGAAAAGGCAAAAAGAACGGTAAAGGCTTCTATGCATATGAAGGTAAAAAGCCGGGCAAAGAAGTGGATGAAAGTATCTACACGCTATTATCTATTTCACCCGCAAAGCGCTTGTCTGGTGCTGAGGTTTCTGAACGCTGTGTGCTTATGATGCTCAACGAAGCAGCGCGCTGTCTTGATGAAGGTGTTATTCGCAACGCAAGGGACGGCGACATTGGCGCTATTTTTGGCATCGGCTTCCCACCCTTCCGGGGTGGCCCATTCCGTTACATGGACGCCCTTGGTATAAACAATGTGGTGGAAAAGTTAAACCACTATGCCAGCAGCGTCGACAAGAAGTTTTCTCCGGCAGAATGCTTGCTCAAGATGGCAGAGGAAGGGAAAACCTTTTATTAACACCTTGTAAACAAAGTGTAAAAAACCAGGCTTAGCCTGGTTTTTTTGTTTGAGAGTGTCAAAAGTCTTTGTTTTTTGTCTTGTAAAAGCGCAAAATACGCGCGAAAACTTAAGCTTTGTTGGTTGTTTAACCAGGCTTAAAAAAGTGTCGAAATCATGTTGTAGCGGTAGTGAAGGGGGTTTTGATGCTAACTGCGTTCTTGTTTGTATTGTGTTTTATCGTTTTTGCAGTTTTTTACTGCGTAAATGCCATGAAATCAGGGCTTAATCCGAAAGTATGGTTGCTGTTGGGATTGTGCTTAGGTCCTTTTATTCTGCCGATGTTTGTGATTCAGCGCCATATTCAATGGCGTAAAAGTGTTGGGTTTAACAACGTCTATATTACGGTATAGGTGTTGAAGAGAGGCATCCTGCCTCTCTCACGTAAACCTGACTTTTATTGAGGCAAGCGAATTACGCCACCGCGCTTCCAGCCTTTTTTAGCTTCCAATTCTTGACTAGGTAGTCTAATTACACCACCGCGCTTCCAGCCTTTCTTTATTGCTGTTTGTTGTGCTTGGTTGTCCTGAGCTTTGGCCTGGACACCGTCTTCTGTAACAGCTACTGGATTAGTAGTTAGCGCTAGTGCAACTGCGTATGCTTTTAACATCTCAGTATTTCCTCTTGATAAGTGAACAAAACAAACTGACCGACAAAATCCTGTCAATCACACTTACCGTTGCGAGATGTGTGCCAACTTTATTTTATGTTTCTGAGCGGGTGAGGAAAGAATGGATATCAGCGTTTTCGTTTAACAGCTTTTCAAAGCGATCACTGCTTAGCGGCTTGCTATAAAGGTAACCCTGAAGCAACTCACAGTCATATCGGCGCAATATTGCCAGTTGCTCTTCGTGTTCAACCCCCTCTGCAACCACGTTAAGGCCAAGGTTATGGGCAATATTAATAATGGCTGCCGCCATGTGTCTGTCTACACTGGAATGCGCAATATCGTCGATAAAGGCCTTGTCTATTTTCAGAGTATTCAACGGAAATTGTTTTAGATAGGCCAGAGATGAATAACCGGTACCAAAGTCATCCAGAGCGAGATGAATGCCTCTTTCGCGCAGGCGCTGCATCATCATCAAACCCTGTTCCGGGTTTTCCATCAGTGTCCCTTCGGTAATTTCGCACTCGAGATGCAAGGCTGAAATACCAACCTTCGTCAATATTTTGCTGATCCTGTCATCTAAATCGGGTAGCTCGAACTGCTTCGCCGAAATATTGACGGCTACGCGACCACTGAATAAGCCTGCGTCAACCCAACGTTTAGTGTCTTTCAGGGCCTTTTCCAGTACCACTTCACCAATTTGGACTATCTGACCGGTTTGCTCCGCAAGGGGAATAAACTGCGCAGGGCTTACAATGCCTTTTTGTGGGTGAATAAAGCGTACCAGCGCTTCCATACTCACAAGCTTGCCTGACGCAATGTCGACTTTGGGTTGGTAATACACCGAGAAGAGGTCGTCCTTGAGGCCGTGACGAATCAGGTTCTCTATTTGCAGTTGTCTGACAGCATTTTGATTCATCTCTGAACTGAAGAACTTGTAAGCGTTACCGCCAGAGTTCTTTGCAAAGTACATGGCGGTATCGGCGTTTTTCAATAACTCTTGTGGGTTGTCACCGTCGTTAGGGTAAAATGCAATGCCAATACTGGCACTTAATACAAACTCCTGCTTATTGATAATAAAGGGGCGAGACAAGTTGTCCAGGATGTTCTGTGCATAGTGCGTAATCACGTGAACGTCTGGGTTGTCTTCCATTAGAATGCTGAATTCATCCCCCCCTAAACGGTAACAGGTTGCCGACTTGCCGGTAATACGTTGCAAGCGCTTGGCAATTTGCTTGATCAGTACATCGCCAGTTTGGTGTCCTAAAGAGTCATTAATTTTCTTGAAGTTATCCATATCCAAACAGAGCAGGGCATGGGACTCACCTCGTCGCACTAGATTTTGCTGACTGGCCTGGAATACAGAGCGGTTGGGCAGGTCAGTAAGCGGATCGGAGTGCGCCAGCTTGATAAGTTCTTTTTCGGTATTTTTACGTTCGGTGATATCTGAGAATACGCCAACATAATGGCTTACTTTTCCGTCATCATCATGAACGGCATCTATATTGAGTTCCATCTCATAACGTTCGCCATCAACGCGTCTGGATTCCAGTTCGCCCGACCAGTTGCCTTTTTGACGCAATGTCTTTTTGATTTCTTCTGTAAAGGCCGCAGAGTATTGGTGGAAATACATGAATGACGCTAAGGCCTGATCCCTGGATTCGCCAGTCAATTTGCTGTACGCCTTATTCACAGAGATAAATCTGAATACTGTGTCAGTGATAAATACCCCTTCAGAGATATTTTCAATAGAACGCTCAAACAACCTCATTTGCTCTTCAGCTTCTTTGAGGTGCTGAATGTTTTTAAGTGTGCCTGTCATCCTGAGCGGTTGATTATTGTGATCTCTTGCAACCACTTTTCCTCTGTCGAGGATCCATACCCACTTGTTTTTGAAGGTTTTGGCCCGGTATGAAATTTCATAGTACTCGGTTTTGTCTTCAAGGTGAGCTTTCAGGTTTGCCTGCACGCGATTTAAGTCATTGGGATGAATGTTTCCGTCATAGGCGCTGTTAGTGCGAATATCATCCTGAGGGAAATCGAGTGTGCCCCAGGTGTTAGAGCGGTAAACCTGTCCACGATACACGTCCCAGTCCCACAACTCATCGCCACTGCTCCATAGGGTGAGTTTCAAGCGCTCCTCAGATTCCCGAATGGTTCTCTGGGTTTGCCTGCGCTGCTGATATTGGCGAATGGCATAAAATACAAACAGTAATATGGCAATAAGATAAAGAAAAATAGCGGGCTTAGAGAACCAGGGTGGTGGAGAGATAACAATGCCAAGGCGCTGCGATTCAGACCAGTCTTTGCCCGGTTCTCGTGCTTGTACCAATAGGTTGTAATTTCCCCAAGGCTCATTGTGAAATAATGCTCGGCGACTGAGATCTTGCTCTTCGTATCGCCAGTTTTTGTCAGAGCCCTCCAGCTTGTATCGATACGCCACGTTTTGTGGGTCCATGGAGTTGACCAGAGCAAACTTAAAACTAAACCGCTTATCGTTATTGGTCAGAACCAGTTTGTCGGTCAAATGGATAGGCTTGGTTAATAATGTACCCTTGGTGTTTAAGTCCATTTCAGCAGAGTTCAACTTAAATTCTCTGATAAGCGGTGGGCGGGTAACCAAGTCCTTGTTGATATTTGTGATCATGGTGTCAGGGTCAATAATGTGATATCCGAGTTCACCGCCAAATACCACGTGTCCGTCGGCGGTAATCAGCGACGAAGTTTCAAAGATATCATTGTGGTAAAGCTGACTCGGCTTTATTTCTGCCACCACAGAGAAACTGTCTAAATCAAACTGGCTAATGTAGTTGGCGTGGGCATACCAAATAGTATTGCCAGTCGCAACAGAAGCGCGACCCGGGCCTCTTTTTTGTTCTACTCTTTGGCTTTTAAGCTGCTGCAGTGTTGCTTTGTCGAACTGGATAATACCTTTGTTGTAGGTAGAAACCCAATAGGACCCGTTGTAGTCATGTACCGCTAAGATAGTGCCTCTGAGGGATTGAAAATCCGTATTGGAGGGCAAAAATTGACGACTGTTTGTGTCGTAAATAAAGGCTCCGTCATGGGTTGAAAGCCAGATACGCCCCTGTTTATCAGCGTGCACAACCCGTGCTTGCTCCAGAGAGGTATCAAAGGTGTGTTCCTGCCACATAGAGGGGTCTTTCATATTGACGGATATTAGGCGGTTATCCGTGGTTGAAAACCACAATGTGTTGTTGAACTGAAAAAGATTGTAGATAGGTGTATTGGGTAAAAAAGTGTCTATACCTTTGATTTGCTTGTCGTGATACTCAACGTGTTTTAGGCCATTGGTCGTTGCAATCCAGATTTTGTCTTCATCGTCTATGGCGATATCCCAAAAATCATTATCTTCTTCGTGTTGAAAGTAGTAATAGGTGCCTGACGTTTTGTCATACAAACCCAATTCGCCGTTTTGATTGGCTGACCAGATATTGCCCGCCTTATCTTCCGCTAAGCCCCACACATCTATTGCAACGGAACCGTTTGTGCTTTGTTCACTCGTGGCGAAGCCTTTACCGATAACCGGAAAGTTACTTTGATAATTGGTTTGCCAGCGGATACCAGAAATAGTGCTGATCCAACGTGTATTATTGTTGTCTTCCAAAATGGAGTAAATTTCATCATCGGCAGATAACTTGTGTCGTGAAAGCACCTTTAACGTTTGTTTGTTGTCTGAGTAACTCATTTCGACAATTTCGTTTTCTACTGCGACCAGGATTTTTCCATCAGAAGGCTCTATGCTCCTTACTACACGCCCTTCAAAATAGGTTTCTGTTTCAAAGTAGCCGTCTTTTTCAATAATTCTTAACAGTCCTGCATCGGTACCCAGTAAGTATTCGCCATTGATCACGGTCACGCTTTGCAGGGCTTTTGCTTCGATTTTTAACGACCAGGGATTAAACGCCTGAAGGGAGAAAAGCTCTTTGTTTCTCTTATCATAGATAAATGCTCCCTCGTCTAAACTGCCTATCCACAGACGACTGGGCTCATCGTAAAGGGTAATAATACTGTTGGGGAAATTGACTCTGCTATTATAAGGCTTTAATACCCTTTCTGTTTTATCCAACACGTAAAGGTTGTCAATACTGGCCACGATCAGAGAACCATCGGTGCCTTCTGTAATGTCCCACATTTGGATACGGTCATCAGTGCCATCAACGGGGATCGTTTTGAAGGTTTCGGTTAATGGGTCAAATACTCCCATGCCCTGCATGGTCGCCACCCAAATCGTATTATCGCTGTCGATAAAGATGTCTCTTACAATATTGCCGGGAAGGCCAGAATCAGTGTTGAACACGTCAATTTGATAGCCATCAAATCGCATAAGAGCTTCAGAGGTTGCGAACCAAAGAAATCCAAGTTGGTCTTCGTTGATATCCAAAACAAAAGATTGAGGAACACCGAAACTGGCGTCTAGGCGCATATAGAGTTGCGTTGAGGGCGCAGAAGCCCCCAATTCGGGATTTAACCCCGATTCATTATTATTTGCTAGGCTTGAAAAACTGAAAACCGCAAGCCAAAAAAAACTCAAAAAAGTGCGCACAAAAACACCATCGACAGTACACGTCTCATAGTCTAAATCATTTTTATTCTCAGCTTCCGTGCTGCATCCCCCAATATGCCCAATTCAAGCCCATTCGACAAGGAATTTAGTCGAAAAAGGGGGCATTTGATTTAAATAATTCAATGTTTGAGACAGAAATTCCGCTATCTGGTGAAAAACTGGCTAATTGGCCTTCGCTATACAGTACGAGCTCACCAAATGTATTTCTGGCGAGCAGTGAATTTGCGCAGTCCACAAGGTCGTTAAACTGCATGTTTTCAATACAATTTATCAAGTCATCATGGCGCTGATTTCGCGGGTCGTTTAAACCAAGATTTAGCCATAAGCGCTGTGATTGCATGGCCAAGGTATGATCAGGTTCACTAATTTGTTTGAGCAAATTAGCCTGAATACTGGGCCAATAACCGCGGTAAAAGCTTAGCTCGTTGATTTGCTCACGTAAAAACTGAATTATTGCTTGAAATAACGTTTCACAATCGTGAGTTGGGCTTTGGGCATAGAACGCCAAGCCAGGATGTTGATTGTGCGGCACGTATCCTGAGCCTACAATATAGCCAAGCTGCTGTTCGGTGCGCAACGCATTGAAAAACGGTCCGGCGAGAAGTTGCTCTATGATCATGCAAAATGCGGTATCCAGTGTGCCGCAGCTTGGCGCCTGCAAGTACAATACGACTGCGGCGTCATCATGTTCACTGGGAACCGCGTGGAATGCGGTTTTGCCTGGCGTCAGTTTGAGTATTTGACGAGAAAGATGATGCTGGGTAAAGCGGTGCTGATGCTGTGTTAACACCTTTTGCCAATCACTAGCGTGTTCTTGCAGCCAGTTACCGTGCAGGAATGACTCTGCATACAGGTTGTCTTTTGCCTGAGCAATAAGAGTACAGAAGTCTCCATAATCGACAGTCTTTAGTGCCTCCAGCATCTCTACAGGCGCAAAACTATAGCGTTGAACGATAACGCCCAAACGGGAAAACAGTCGGTTGATGGGCTTGTTTAACAACGCGTTTTGCATACTTTGTATTTGAGCTCGTCGGGCAGCCTCAAAATGATGAGGGCCTATGTCAGTATTAAGTAAGTTGTCTAAGGCCTGCGCGGCCAGTGCCATCAACGACGATGAAAATCCGCTGCAATGCATGGAAAAGCCAGCCTGATGACCATAAATGCGAAAGTGCAGGCCGGCAATGCCAGCTCGGTAGAATTTTTCCAGCAAGAGGTTGCTGATGGCGTGTAGCCATATGCGTTTATACGCACTGTGTTTTGCGCTATCGGTTAACAGTGGACTGTCAAAAGCAACATAGATATCGCCTTTAACGCTATTAAAACGTTGTTCCTGGCTAAACCATAATTTGTAGTGTTTTGTTTGCGTAATCAGCTGTGGCACTGCCCATTCGGGATGCCGTTTAAGCAAATTATTTTCGCCCTGAATGTACGGGTTCTGGTCTGCGAGTTGTATATCTTCAAAAACACGAGGCGAGCGCCAGCGCTGAATGTCCTGATTCGAGACCGCAGCGTTTTTATATTCTGCGTCGTAGTATTTGCAGGCAACTTCTGTCTGAACATTGGGCGAAATGTGTTTGAGACGCAAGTTGTCAACAACAAAGTAGGAAAGGGCCAGTGCAATAGTTTCTGCATTGAGCTGTGGGGCTGGTACGTGCTTTTCCCAACTACTTTCAGCCAGTTCACAAATGGTATCCAGAGTGGGAGCTGACTGGTTGTAATCTCTTGCCAGTTTGTCCAGGGTACGTTTCTCTTCCCAACGCCAGTCTTCCTGATTATGTTGCACCAGTGATAAGGTATAAAACACAGCCTCTACAATGGTATTGATGTGTGCTTCACCCGATACACTCAATTGAATACTCACATTAAAGTCTTTAAACCCCGAGCCTTCTATACCACTGCCCGCAATTAAATTGGTTGCCCAGCCCTGATTTTTTAAGTAGGCCAATAAACTATTTTGCCCTTCATCTCCCAAAATATGACTAAGGTACGCCAGTGCAGGCTTTATGCGATGAATATCGGTTTGCAAGGCGAAAGTGATGATAAGGCGCCGGGCATTTTGCAGGGGTTTAATGCTGATTTTTCGCTGAAGCTGGTCAGCAAGATAGAGCGGCGGTAAAACAAGGTCGTCACTGTTATCATCAGGAAACAGTGACAACAACTGTTTAAAGGTGCTTATCGTCTTACTGTCGATTTCAGGCGCACAGAATACAACTCGAATTTGTCCAGAGGTATAGCGGCTGGTATGCAGTTCGCGCAACATGGCCTGCAGTTTCTCTGTCGAGTGCTGAGAATAGATATTGGCATTACCAACGGAAAACTTGCTGAATGGATGTGCCGGATTGCTGGTTTCTTTGTGGATTTGATACAAGCGTCTAAGGTCATCTTTTTTCTTAAATGCAAACTCTGCATCGATGGACTGTATTTCTTTTTCGATGGATGCTTTTTTTAGTAATGGGTGAGCCATTGCATCAAAGAACGCGGGCAGAGCAATTGGGCTGTGTTGAGGCAAGCAGGAAAAGTGGAAGTTTGCATGTTCACCGGCTGTCCAGGCATTCACGTTACCGCCGCAGCGCTTAATCAGGTCGATGACTTCATTGCTATTGGGTAATCGCCGGCTACCCATAAAGAGCATGTGTTCGAGCAAATGAGCAAGGCCATGGCAATCATCCGGATCATAAAAATGTCCGGCTTTGACTGAAAATGACAACAACGCATGGGAAAGCCGATGGTCTTCGGCCAGGTAAAAGAGGGCACCATTATCTGCACAGTGCTCGGTAAACGTTAAATGTGTGTCTTGTAATATACCCACAGACAATATGCCTCAAGTACAAAGTTAATTCACGACATAAAAAATGAGCAACTATTTAAGTTGGCACTATGCGCTTGCGAAGAGCTTTGCTATTGTTAATAGATTATCAGTTTATGCACAGTTTTACTGTCTGGTCAAAGTAGTTCTATTATGGGCGACCAAATAACCATTTTTATAATGCGTCATGGTACTGCTGAAAATTATGCGCAGAATGATGCTGCACGCCAGCTGGTGGAACATGGCAAAGCGCAGGTTGTCGAGACGGCCGCCTGGTATAACAGTGTGTTTTCTACACCATCAATAGATTTGGCTCTGGTAAGTCCGTATGTTCGGGCTCAGCAGACCTTCGATGTGTTCAATGAACAGGTTTCAGTAGCAACCGTTGAAACGTTTGATGATATTACACCCGAGGGCAACCCTTACGCTGTTCACGACTATCTTGATGTGCGTGCTGCCAGCATGCTTGCACAAAATAATGACAACGATGACATGAAAATACTGCTTGTCAGTCATATGCCTTTTGTCAGTTTTTTGCTTGAGGCTTTGTGTCCTGAGGCGGGAAACACACTGTTCAATACGGCCGCGATGGCTGTGATCAAATACCAACCTAGCGCCGCTAGAGGGCAGTTACTCCACCATTTTCAGGGAACATGAACGTCACAAACGGTGTCTGCAAATAACTCCTCAAGTTTTTTTGCGTTTCGTCCGATAAGACTACTGAGAGGCGATGCGCGCTGCGCATGAAGATAAACGAGAGTGGCAGAAGAGATGGGGTCAAAGACACTTCCAGAACAACTCAAATCATCACTGCAGTACCATATGGAACAGGACGATGTGCGCAGCGATAATGATATGGTTGAATTGTTCGACAAACTAACGTCGTTGTCAGAGAAAGTGCAGGCGGCAAAACAAAAGGCGCTGCGCAACAGACAGCGTGAAGCCGCGTTAATGCCCGCTAAACGCTAGTCATCACTGGCTTTATCGTTTTCACTTCTATAAAAATGGGGTTGTACCCGAACCGTTTTAATCATGTTTTCTGAACTTTCGACTATCTCAATGGGATAGCCAGCCAGTCTAACACTCACTCTGTTTTCCGGAATATCCTGAAGGTATTCTACAATCAAACCATTTAGTGTTTTCGGGCCCTCTGTTGGCAGATTCCAGTCGAGCTCCTTGTTGAGTTCCCTGACGTTGGCACTGCCGTCTACCAGAACCGATCCATCTTGTTGAACACTGACTTCTTTGCTGTAAGTCGGCAAGGTACTGGTGGTAAATTCGCCGATGATTTCTTCCAGAATGTCTTCCAGTGTCACTAACCCCTGAATATCGCCGTATTCATCAACCACCAATCCAATGCGCTCTTTCTGCGCCTGAAACTGATGCATAAGATTGTGCAGTTGCGTGGTTTCGGGAGTGAAATAAATTTCTCTTACCGCGCGCAGCAAGGTGGCCTTGCTAAACTGATCTTTTGACAGCAAACGCAGGGCATCGCGAACATGGACAAAGCCAACAGCATCATCAATGCTGTCGCGATACAACAAAACGCGGGTGTGCTGTGAATTTACCAATTGCCGCTGTATATCCTTCCATTCGTCATTAACGTCAATGGCGACAATTTCATTGCGCGGGATCATGATGTCTTCAGCCGTGACGTTTTCCAAATCGAGAATACTGATCAGCATGTCTCTGTGACGGGTTGGGATCATACTACCGGATTCGAATACCGTGGTTCGCAACTCCTCCCGGTTAAGAGTGTTGTTGTCTGCGTCTTTAGGGCTCACGTTTATAATGGCCAAAAGCCCATTGGTAATGCCATTAATGCAAAACACGAAAGGGTACATCAGAAGCATAAGCGGCCGAAGTAGCAGTGAACTGGGGTAAGCCACTTTTTCCGGATACAACGCCGCCAGTGTTTTAGGCGTTACTTCTGCGAAAATCAGAATAATGAACGTCAGTCCAATGGTGACAACGATAGGCCCCCAGAAATCACCGAATAAACGCATACTGATTTCACCCGCTACCAGTGTAGCGGCAATGTTAACCAGGTTGTTGCCTATTAGAATAAGACCGATAAGCCTGTCTGGCCTGTCAAGCAAAGCCTGTACGCGCGTGGCAGCAGCATGATTTTCATTGACAAGATGTTTCAGCTTATACCGGTTGATTGACATCATGCCGGTTTCAGAGCTAGAGAAGTAGGCGGAGCAAAGTATTAACGCACCTAACACCAAAAACAGTGTACTGGTTGAAATAGCGTCCAACTAAATGGTTCCTTTATTGTGTAGAACTGACACTGTAGTGCGCGAAAAGAATGGATTCAAGTGGAATTTAAACGATTACGTCTACAGTAAGACCTCTCGCACCAGTCGGCTGCCAAAATAAGCAAGCGTTAACAGTGCCAAAGCAACAGATGTAAGGCCAATAACTTGGCGGTTACGCCAACCCCAGCGGCGCTGCCCGAATAACAACACTAAATAGACGACCAATGCCAGAACAGACAACACCGTTTTATGGGCGTATTGCGCTGAAAGCATATTGTCTATGAACACAAAGCCTGACAGCAGTGAAATGAACAGCAGCACCGAGCCCACGGTAGTTAACTTGAACAAAATGGACTCCACCAACATTAGCGGCGGTAAGGGCGAGTTGATTAATGACGCACCTTTGTGTTTGAGCTGATAGGTAATAAACGACATTTGAAGCGCATACAAAAACGCGATACTCAGACTGCCATAAGCCATCAATGAGAGGGTAACGTGCACAATCAGGCCGGGTTTGAGCTCAAAATGCATGGCGTATTCAACAGGTACCATACCAGCTGCAATTACGGTTAATGCAGAAAAAACATAAGCACCGGGCAAAAGCAAACCATTGGGCAAAAAGCGCGCACTGACGATCATAGTGATGGTAATCAGCCAGGATACTAGTGACAGCACATTGGTAATGCTCATATTCTGCCCGTCGGCAATAAAGATAACCTGCGTCAGGAATAACAGGTGTGCAATACCACCCAGCATGGCTAATGCATATTCAGGTGCGGCTAATGGCGAGCGTGTGACGACTCTGCGTAGGATCAACGCCGCCGCAGTCAGGTATAACACTGCCGTTAATGCAACCAGAATGCCTTGTAAATCCATATATCGCGATTACTTAATGAAAATGAAACTCACTTGCCATTGTGACTGTTTCAGACCATAAAATCCAACCGTGATTGACGAAGTTACGTCAAAACTTATGCAATTAATACAGCAAAATAATCTGCTCGCTTGTATAATGCCCGCAAAGTTTGTAACCGTAATGACCGTTTATGTTTGAAAATCTTTCTGACCGTTTAGGCGCCACACTCAAAAATATTAGTGGTCGTGGCCGTCTTACTGAAGACAACATCAAAGACACACTCCGCGAAGTTCGCATGGCGCTGCTTGAAGCGGACGTTGCGCTACCTGTAGTGAAAGACTTTGTTGCTCAGGTGAAAGAACGTGCGCTCGGGGCAGAAGTGAGTAAAAGCCTGAAGCCCGGGCAGATGTTCATAAAGATTGTGCAAAGCGAACTTGAATCCGTCATGGGCGAAGCGAATGAGCGACTGAATCTTGCCGCTCAGCCGCCCGCAGTAGTGCTAATGGCGGGCTTGCAGGGTGCAGGTAAAACCACCAGTGTGGGTAAGCTGGCAAAGTACCTCACAGAACGCGAAAAGAAAAAAGTCATGGTGGTGAGTGCTGATGTTTACCGTCCAGCGGCTATCAAACAGCTCGAAACCTTGGCTGAAGAAGTCGGCGTTAGCTGTCATCCGTCGAACGTGTTACAGCAACCTGTGGCCATTGTTGAGTCTGCTATCGACGCAGCCAAAACCCAATTTTTTGACGTACTGTTAGTGGATACCGCCGGTCGTTTGCATGTAGACAACGACATGATGGATGAAATAAAGGCATTGCATCAGGCGGTAAATCCTGTGGAAACTCTGTTTGTGGTGGACGCTATGACAGGTCAGGATGCTGCCAATACGGCCAAAGCCTTCGGCGAAGCCTTGCCACTGACTGGTGTGATTCTTACCAAAGCTGATGGTGATGCCCGAGGCGGTGCTGCGCTGTCTGTGCGTCACATAACCGGTAAGCCTATTAAGTTTATTGGTATGGGCGAAAAGGTAGATGCACTGGAACCTTTCCACCCAGAAAGGATGGCATCGCGTATTTTAGGAATGGGTGATGTACTCAGTCTGATAGAGGAAGTTGAGCGCAAGGTCGACAAGAGCAAAGCCCAGAAACTTGCCAAAAAAGTGCAAAAAGGCAAAGGGTTTGACTTGCAGGATTTCAAAGAGCAACTTGAACAAATGCGCAACATGGGTGGCATGATGTCACTGATGGATAAGCTACCTGGCATGGGTAACATGCAGGCGCAAATCAAAGACAAGGCTAACGACAAACAGTTCAATCAAATGGAAGCCATCATTAACAGTATGACGCCAGCTGAACGTTCTCGACCAGAGATCATCAAAGGGTCGAGAAAGCGCAGGATTGCAGCGGGTTCAGGTACCCAGATTCAAGACGTAAACCGTCTATTGAAGCAGTTTACGCAAATGCAGAAAATGATGAAAAAAATGTCCGGTGGCGGCATGAAAAAAATGATGCGCCAGATGAAAGGCATGATGCCACCTGGCGGTGGTATGGGTGGTCCTGGAGGAATGTTTCCACCCAGGTAAAATCTTCTGATTATCTCTCCTCGTCGGCAGTTTAGCGCAATAAGTTGAAGCGCGTATAGTTCGGCTGTAATGTAAAAAGGTTTTATCTATAAAAACCATAATACACGACAATAAAGGACAGATATGAGGGTTAAAAATCCATTACTTATTGCATGTCTGCTGCTGGTAACAACGGCAGTGGCGCATGCAAAAGAAAACAGTGAATGGTTCTTACACAGCGCCATTTCACCTGACGGTAACCAAGTCGCATTTTCCTACAAGGGCGACATCTATGTAGTGTCATCCAAAGGTGGCACCGCGCGTCCCCTAACCATCCACAGTGCGTGGGAAGGTCACCCGGTATGGTCTGACGATGGCAAATCTATTGCCTTTGCTAGTGATCGCACCGGTAACCTTGACGTCTATGTGATGTCAGCGATGGGCGGCAAAGCGCGCAGGCTTACTTTCCACTCTTCGCAAGATTATCCGCAGGCATTTTTCAATAAAGACAGCGAAGTTGTCTTCACGTCAGCACGAGCCGATGCCTCCGAAGCCTCTATTCATCCCACCAGCCGAATGGCAGAAACTTATGCGGTGGGCAGTAATGGTGGCACGCCGCGTATGATCACTACGATCGCAACCTCGGAAGCAGACATCAGCCCTAACGGCAAATTACTGGCTTATCGCAATGAAAAAGCCTATGAAAATCCGTTTAGAAAGCACGATGTATCCGCGTTTGCCAGAGACATATTTGTGATGGATTTGGAGACCGGTGAACACAAGCAGATCACGAATTTTGAAGGTGGTGATCACACGCCAGTCTTCGAAGACAACAACACGCTGTATTACACGTCAGAAGAAAGTGGCAGTTTCAACGTGTGGAAAATGGACCTAGACGGCTCTGACAAAAAGCAAATTACACAGTTTGAGCAACATCCGGTTCGCTCTTTGTCAATCAGCAAAAAAGGCAAATTGGCGTTTGTTCATCACGGCAATATCTATGTGCAGGACGGCAGAAAGCCCACCCACCTCGATATCGATATTCTGAATGACAGCCAGGAAAACGAAATAGAAAACGTGCGTTTGAACAATCGTATGTCCGAATTTGCAGTGTCTCCGAATGGCAAGGAAGTGGCGTTTGTGGCGCGTGGCGAAGTCTTTGTTACCAGCAAAGAGTTCAATACCACGGTAAGGATCACAAATACACCTGAAAGAGAGCGTTCAGTGTCGTTTCACAAAGACGGCAGAACCTTACTTTATACCGCTGAACGCAACGGACGTTGGGGCTTGTATGAAACCTCTATCGCAAATGAAGACGAACCCTACTTCTTTGCGGCAACGGCCTTTGAAGAAGTGCCTGTTTTAGTAACAGATACCGACAGTTTTCAGCCGGTCTATTCTCCGGACGGTAAAAAAATTGCCTTCTTGTCTTCACGGGATGAAATTCGTGTTATCGACAGAGAAACTAAAGAAGTCAATGTCGCGCTGGGTAAGCAATACAACTACAGCTATTCAGACGGAGACATTACCTTTTCCTGGTCGGGCGACAGTCACTGGCTGACCGCTGACTTTGCACCGCGTAGCAGAATCTTCATCAGAAACATTGGGGTTTTCCCTGCAGATGGTTCGGCAGAGCCGGTAGACATCAGCCTATCTGGTTATAACGACTTTGCGCCTGGCTGGAGTGCCAAAGACGATGTCGTATTGTGGTCGAGCACGCGTTATGGTCAGCGCGACCATGGTTCATGGGGCAGAGAAGCCGATGTCATGGCAGCATTCCTGACCCAAGATGCCTACGACAAATTCCGTCTGTCAAAAGAAGAATACGCGCTTAAAAAAGAGCTAGAGAAAAAAGCCAAATCTGATAAAAAAGATGAGGAAAAGTCTGGTGATGAGTCGGACGATAAGTCAGAAAACGAAGACGCTGCAAAAGAAGAGGAAACCAAAGCACCGCTGAATATTGAGTGGGACAATCTTGATGAACGTACGGTACGACTCACTATGCACTCTTCAGCGTTGGGACAGTTCTTCTTAACAGAAGATGCTAGCGAGTTATATTACTTGTCACAGTTCGAGAAAGGCTTCGATTTGTGGCAACACAATATTCGCGAGAAAAGCACTACGCTCGTAGCGAAGCTCAATGCCCGCCGAGCCTCTATTGAATTATCGCCTGATGGCAAAGAAATTTATGTGCTTGCTGATGGCAGATTGCAAAGTGGAAAGCTTGGCGACAAGATAAAACTTAAGCCAATTTCGTCAAACCCTGTAATGGCACTCAATGCTGCCGAGGAACGTCAGTACATCTTTGACTATGGTTGGCGAAAAATTAAGGACAAGTTCTATAAAGACGATTTCCACGGTATTGACTGGGACTTTATGGGCGAGTCTTATGGTCGTAAATTGCCTTCTATCGGGCACAACCGCGACCTGGCTAATCTGATTGCTGAAATGACAGGTGAGCTCAATGCTAGTCATATTGGTTCTTCATACCGCCCCTCGTCAGAGCCTGGTGATGATGCTACTGGCCAGTTAGGTTTGTTATTTGATATGACAGATACCAGCGGAGCACTTACTGTGAAAGAAGTGCTGGGCAAAGGGCCATTCGGCAACGCCTCTAGCCAGGTAGCACCAGGTGTGAAACTCACCAGTATTAACGGTGTAACACTTGATGGCAGTGTGAACCTGTTTGAACAATTAAACCACACAACAGGCAAGCGCGTGCGTGTAGGATTTGTTGACACAGACGGCAATGCGTTTGAAGAAGTGGTCAAGCCCATTTCTAATGGTGCTCAAAACCGCCTGCTTTATCAGCGCTGGGTCGATTCCAGAGAAGCCTATGTGGAGAAAATTTCCAACGGACGTCTTGGCTATGTTCATATTCCGGCGATGAATGATCCGTCTTTCAGAACCGTTTACTCCAATTTATTCGGCAAGCACTTCAATAAAGAAGCCGTGGTGGTTGATACACGTTGGAACGGCGGCGGCTGGTTACACAATGACTTGGCTAAACTGTTCTCGGGCAAAGAGTACTTCACCTTGCACGTGAGAGGCCGTGAGTATGCCGGAGACCCAATGGATCAGTGGACCAAACCCAGCGTGCTGGTTGTCAACGAAGGTAACTATTCTGATGGTCACGCTATTGCTTATACCTATGAAGAGCTGGGCTTAGGTGACATTGTAGGTATGCCTGTTCCCGGTACAATGACAGCCGTTTGGTGGTCTACGTCAATTTCCGGTGACATTCGCATTGGTGTGCCGCAAGTGGGTGTGAAGAACCCTCGTGGCGAGTACTTGGAAAACAATCAGGTTGAACCCACCCACCTTGTGAATAATGATCCTAATCACCTTGCTAATGGTGAGGACAAACAATTGGATAAAGCAGTAGAAGTATTGTTGAATCAATTGGATAATTAAACGCAAGCCGTTTATTTAGAAAAAACAACATAGTAAAAAGGTCAACGGTAAACTGTTGGCCTTTTTTTATTGCTGAGTAGCTATCTATATGAGTTTGATTACACTGGTGTTTTTAGCGTTTGCTATGTCTACCGATGCCTTTGCTGCCGCCATTAGTAAAGGTGTAAAACTTAAAACACCTGAGCTTTCCTATGCCTTAAAAACAGGCCTGATTTTTGGTTCCGTTGAAGCGATTACGCCGGTTGTTGGCTGGTTACTCGGGCGTGCCGCCGCTACTTATATCGAGGCGTGGGATCACTGGGTTGCACTGATTATTCTGGTAGGTCTTGGGACACACATGATATACGACAGCATGAAAGATGATGATGAAGAGGCAAAAACCAGCAACAGCAAGCCGTCATTGCTCATACTTATGCTGACTGCGTTGGGTACAAGCATTGATGCCATGGCCGTAGGAGTGAGCTTAGCGTTTATTGACGTTAATATTGTTCTCGCAGCTAGCCTCATCGGGCTCGCCACCTTTAGTATGGTGACAATTGGGGTAATGCTGGGCAGTGTGCTGGGCTCCTTCATCGGCAAAAGAGCAGAAACCTTGGGGGGACTGGTACTGGTCGCGCTGGGTTTATGGATTGGACTGGGTGATAGCCTAGGTGTCTCTTAATTCAGTCAAAATTGGGCAAGGTTCGTTGTCACTCTTTTTACAGGCAAGCACCAGTTCAGACAAAAAAGTTTGTGCCATGACCAGTTCAGCAATCTTAGTTTCTAGTAACTGCATCTTGTCTTCTGATATTCGACGAATTTCATCCTTATCGCGTGATGCATCCAACCGCTCTAGTTGCTTAATTTCATCAAGCGTAAATCCTGCCAGTTTAGCTTTTTGAATGAACGCAATTTTATTGATGTGTACATTAGTGTATTGCCGATAGCTGCCCGAATTTTCAGGAACTGCAAGCAATCCTTCACGATGATAATAGCGTACCGTTTCTACCGACACGCCAGCCTGTTTTGCAAATTGGCTGATTTTCATTGGAACCCCCTCACTCAAAAAAAGGTTGACTACGTACCTAGGTACGTAGTTTACCATTGTGCTAAATCGATAAAAAGAAGGGGGCTGACGTGGCTAAAACGGCAATTTTATACCGAATGGAAACCGACAAACACACGTGTCCTTTTGGGCTAAGGGCAAAGGACCTGTTGCGTAGAAATGGATATGAGGTTGAAGATAAGCGCCTGACAAGGCGAGAAGAAGTCGATGCATTCAAAGAGAAAATGAATGTGAATACGACGCCTCAAATCATTATCGAAGACGAACGGGTAGGCGGGTTTGAAGCACTACAAAGCTATTTGGGTATGAGCATTAGGGAAAAAGGAAAAGCGAGTTATTTTCCTGTTATTGCCGTTTTTACCGTTGCTGCTCTACTCACCCTGATCATGCATTTACCCTTTGCATCCTTTTCCGTTCAGACCATTGTAATGCAGTTTATTGGTATGGCAATGGTGTTACTTGGCCTGCTTAAGCTGCAAAACATTCAAGGGTTTGTAAATGGCTTTTTGGGTTATGACCTGCTCGCAAGGCGCTATGTCCCTTATGCCTTTGTGTATCCGTTTGCCGAAGTGTTGGGCGGTTTATTGATGGTAGGTAGCCTGTTACCACAGATTTCCATACCGCTGATGTTATTTATTGGGGGGATAGGTGGGGTTTCCGTGTTCAAAGCTGTCTATATTGACAAAAAAGCATTGAAATGTGCCTGTGTTGGTGGAGACTCAAATGTGCCTTTAGGGTTTGTGTCATTTTTAGAAAATGCGGTGATGTTTGGCGCAGCTTTTTGGATGCTGACCGTAAACCTGTTTATTTAGGGTGGCAGATTGAATATACTGCGGCCATGAAAATGATATCTACACTACAGACAGTGCTGCTTCTGCTCATCGTGCTAACCGTTCAGGTGAGTGGTGCTTATGCGTCTATGCCTATGGATAGTGCAATGAATGTAGATACCCATTGTGCCATGAACGGTCATGCTATGGAGCAATCGGCATCATCAATGTCTGAGTCACCTCAAATGAGCGCAAACATGCCTTGTTGTGACGGTGAGTGCGAGTGTGCTACCTTCTGTGGTACTGGGCTTTATTTGCCAAGTGATGCTTGGGCGACCTTGTCTCGTCCCGCGGAAGGCGCGCCCTGTGTCTCTTCCCATGCTGTCATTGCTCCCTTTTCGGCCCTGCTTATTCGGCCACCTATATACCTCTCTGCCTAATACCCGCTTAATACACCAGCGAGCTGCCAGTCTTAATTAAAAGACAGCGAATGTTGTGGCGTGCATATTCTTGCACTCACGACAGAATGGTCACTCGCAGTTCAACACATAACTTGTGATTGAGAACAACGATGAGAAAGACAAATTTGAAGCGAGCAAGCCTGTGCTCTATAAAAAAGGCCGCGATGGAAACGGGTGCGACAGCCATGGTTGTCGCAATTAGCCTGTTTGGGTTTAGCATCGCCAAAGCCAGTGAAACGCCACAATCACTCAGCCTTGCGCAGGCTGTTCATCTTGCGCAAAGTAGTGACGACTGGCTGGTGAAAAGTCAGCAAGAAGAGCAGCGCCTCATCGCGCTGAGCTCAGGTGCTACTGCGCTCCCTGATCCTACTTTTAGCCTAGGACTGATGAATGTTCCAACAGATAGCTTTGCTTTTGACCAAGAGCCCATGACCCAGTTAAAGGTGGGAGCATCACAAATGTTTCCTCGTGGCGATACCCTTTCGTTGCAAGGGGCACAGTATGAACAAGCTGCCGCTATTCAGCCTTTTATGCGTGACGATAGACGGCATAAAGTGAAGTGGCAAGCCTCATTGCTGTGGCTGGATGCATACCAAAGCCAAGCTAGCCATGCATTGGTAAATCAAGCCAAACCCCTGTTTGATAAGTTAGGCGAAATTGTAAGTGCTAGCTACGCTTCTTCGGTAGGGAGTACCAAACAACAAGACATTATTCGCGCAGAGCTAGAACTGGTTCGCCTTCAGGACCGGCTTGTAAGCTTATCTACCGCCCAGCAGGCGGCGTTGCATAAGCTTACGCAATACTTGTATGGTTCAGACCGTCATCAGGCGACCATATTTTCTTCTGTTGGGGCGTTACCCAGTGAACAGGCCCATGTAAATGAGTCTATGAATGCCACGCTTTCGGCACTTATGGACGCAGATGACAATAGCCTGTTAATGCTGCTTAATACACATCCCCTTGTGGTTGCAACCAATCAGAAAATTCGTGCCGAGAGCATGGGAATTGAGATAGCAGAGCAAGCATATAAACCTCAATTTGGTGTGAATGCCAGCTATGCATTGCGCGATGATTCTCGTGCAGATTTTTTCTCAGTAGGCATGAGTGTTTCTGTTCCTTTATTTTCAACCAGCCGACAAGATGCACAAGTAAGTAGCACCATTGCGCAAATGGAAGCCAGTAAAACCCAAAAGCGGTTGTTGTTGCGTGAACTGATCGCTGGGCTTAAAAGTAATCTCACGCAATATCGCGGCGCATCAGAGCGTTTGGTGATCTACAAGCAACAGATATTGCCGCAAATGTCTCAACAGGCTGAGGCTGCGCTAAATGCCTACACCAACGACACGGGTGATTTTGCCGAAGTCGTGCGAGCGCGTATTGCTGAGCTGGATGCCAGCGTTACTGCCGTAAACATTGAGGTGAGCAAACGCAAAGCGCTTGCGGCTATTGAGTATTATCTGTCGTCTCACCCTTCATTTTCCTCAACATCAGGAGTGTCGCATCATGGCTGATTCAACAAAATCACAATTCCGTCATCTTATTATCGGCCTGGTGGCGGGTAGTGTCATTGGCGCCTTGGCCTATGCCTTTTTCATGTCACCACAAGGTCACGACATGGAAAATGCAGCCAGTGGGGACAAAGGCGGCGAAGAAGCGCCTTTATATTGGGTAGCGCCCATGGATCCCAACTTTAAACGGGATAAACCCGGTAAGTCACCGATGGGAATGGATTTAGTGCCGGTATACGCAGATGATGTGGCGGGAGACTCTCCGGGTACTGTCTCTATCGATCCTGTAACGGTGCAAAACCTAGGAGTGAAAACCGCGCAAGTAGAACGCGTCAAGCCTACACAAACAGTGCGCGCCGTGGGGCAGGTTCAGTTTGCTGAAGATGCTATTGAGCACGTGCATCCAAGAATAGAAGGCTGGGTTGAAGTACTTAACGTAAGAGCAATAGGGGACTATGTCGAAAAAGGCGCCCCATTGTATTCACTTTACTCACCTGAACTGGTTAATGCGCAGGAAGAATTTGTTATAGCGCTAAAGCAAAATAATCCGTCACTGATAAATGCAGCCCGAATGCGTTTGAACGCCTTGTCTGTGCCTGACACCCTCATTACGCAACTAGAGCGCGCCCGAAAAGTGGCACATAAGGTAACTTTCGTGGCACCGCAAAGTGGGGTCATTAAAGAACTCAACGTGCAACAAGGCTTTTACGTAAAACCCAGTATGACCATGTTATCCATAGCGTCTTTGGAGCGTGTATGGGTACTTGCTGACATTTTCCCACGGGATGCTATCGGTCTTAAATCTGGGAAACCAGCTAGGATAAGCAGCAATGATTTACCCGGACATACTTTTGACGCGAGCCTGGATTATCTCTATCCCGCGCTAAGTGCGACAACGCGCACATTACAAGCGCGTTTTGTCGTTGATCAAAGTAGTAATACGCATGAGAACATTCTCAGACCGGGTATGTACACCCAGGTACATATGACCGTGCAACCCGAGCAACCTATTGTGGTGGTGCCCAGTCAGGCAGTGATACGCACAGGGACGTCCGAACGGGTGGTGCTGGCGCTTGAAGAAGGCAAATACAAATCAATCAATGTCGAGCTTGGACGCACTTTTGGCGATAGCATTGAAGTGTTAGACGGCTTATCACAGGGCGACAAAATAGTCATATCTGCACAGTTCCTTATTGATTCTGAAAGCAGTATTAGTTCCGACTTTATGCGTATGGCCCCTGAGCAGGAAGACGTCGGCAGTGATGTCAGTGCATGGACCCAGGCCACAGTAAACGACGTCGATGTACAGGCACGCAAAGTCACATTAACACATGGTTATTTAGATGCTTTTGACATGATGGGCATGACCATGGATTTCACCGTGGCCGAGGACATTAACATCAACGACTTCGTGATAGATGCGCAGGTCCATGTAGAAATCATCCGTGAACCCAGTGGTATGTTTCAGGTGAAAACCCTGCATGTGATGGGTGATATGCAAGGAGACCACGAATGATCAATGCGATAATTCACTGGTCAATTCACAACCGCTTTTTTGTTCTGCTGGCCACGCTTATGCTGATTGGTGTAGGCGCCTATTCGGTGAAGAACACGCCTGTAGATGCCATTCCGGATTTAAGCGATGTACAAGTCATTGTAAAAACATCCTATCCCGGTCAGGCGCCACAGGTGGTGGAAGATCAGGTTACCTATCCACTGACAACGGCACTCTTGTCGGTGCCAGGTGCTAAAACCGTAAGGGGGTTCTCCTTTTTCGGCGATTCTTATATATACATAATCTTTGACGACAATACAGATATTTACTGGGCCCGCAGTCGAGTGCTGGAATACCTGTCTCAGGTTGCACCTACGCTGCCAGCATCGGCGAAGCCTCAACTGGGGCCCGATGCGACTGGTGTGGGTTGGGTTTATATGTATGCACTGACCGATACCAGCGGGCAGCATGACTTGAGTGAATTACGCAGTTTGCAGGATTGGTTTCTAAAGTATGAGCTGCAAACGGTGCCCGGGGTATCTGAAGTGGCCACCGTGGGCGGTATGGTAAAACAATATCAAATCATGGTGGATCCGCTTAAACTGCAGGCGCTAAATATCCCGCTTGCCCACGTTCAACTGGCGGTACAGCGCGGCAATCAGGAAACGGGCGCTTCTGTGGTAGAGATGGCTGAAGCAGAGTACATGATACGCTCTACCGGCTATATCAGCGATATTGACGATATTAAGTCTATCCCTGTTGGCTTGCGTGCTGGTGACAGCAATGATGCCGTCCCCATTCTGATTGGTGATATCGCCGAGGTCAAAGTTGGCCCGCAAATGCGACGCGGCGTGGCAGACTTAAATGGTGAGGGTGAATCTGTCGGTGGCATCGTTGTTATGCGGTATGGTGAAAACGCCCAGGCCACCATTGACGGAGTGAAAGCCAAACTTGAGGATCTCAAGGCCAGTTTGCCGGCTGGGGTTGAGATAGTGCCCGTCTATGACCGTTCCGCGCTTATCGAACGTTCAGTGGACAATTTAACCCAAAAGCTGCTGGCTGAATTTACTGTTGTGGCAGTGATTTGCGCACTCTTCCTATTTCATTTGCGCTCGTCATTAGTGGCTATTGTCAGTTTACCTATTGGCATTTTGGGCGCATTCGTAGTGATGCATATTCAGGGGATCAATGCCAATATCATGTCGCTGGGCGGTATTGCCATCGCCATTGGAGCTATGATTGACGGTGCCATTGTGTTGGTTGAAAACATGCATAAGCATATGGAAAACACACAAATTACACGAGAGAACCGATGGGAGATCGTGGCAAAATCTGCCAGTGAGGTGGGCCCGGCACTGTTTTTCAGTTTGCTTATTATTACTGTCAGCTTTCTGCCGGTGTTTACCCTGGAAGCACAGGAAGGCAGAATGTTCAGCCCCCTGGCATACACAAAAACCTATGCCATGGCCGCGGCAGCTATTCTTGCGATAACGTTAGTACCCGTTTTGATGGGGTATTTTGTTAGAGGGAAAATCGTACCCGAACACAAAAATCCCATTAATCGTATGCTCATTGCCCTGTATCGCCCGGTGTTGAAGTGCGTGTTGCGTTTTCCCAAGCTCACCATGTTAGTCGCAGCAGGCATCATGGTCATTGGCTTGTGGCCAGTGAACAAAATAGGCAGCGAATTTATTCCACCTTTGGATGAAGGGGATTTAATGTACATGCCAACCACCTATGCCGCGGTGTCTATTGGTGAAGCGAGAGATATTCTTCAGCAAACCAATAAACTCATTAAAACCGTGCCAGAAGTGGAGTCTGTGTTTGGAAAGGTAGGTCGGGCTGACACAGCCACCGATCCGGCGCCACTCACCATGCTCGAAACCTTCATTCAGTTAAAGCCAAAATCACAATGGCGGGAAGGCGTGAGTACGCAAGACCTGATCAATGAATTTGATGCGTTAGTGCAGTTTCCTGGCCTGACAAATGCCTGGGTTATGCCCATTAAAACGCGTATAGATATGCTGGCAACAGGCATTAAAACGCCAGTGGGCATCAAGATTGGCGGGCCAGACTTGGCGGTTATTCAGCGTATCGGACAAGAACTAGAACGCGTACTTGGTGAGGTAGAGGGAACAGCCTCTGTGTATGCTGAGCGAGTGGCAGGTGGAAGATACATTACTATCGACATAAATAGGCAAAGTGCCGCGAGGTACGGCCTGAATATTGCCGATGTGCAGGCGTTTATTGCCAGCGCAGTGGGAGGAATGAACTTAACAACCAGTGTCGAGGGGTTAGAGCGTTACCCTGTACAAGTAAGATTCCCGCAAGCTTACCGTAATTCGCCTGAACAGTTGGAACGTCTGCCCTTTGTTACTCCTTCTGGGGCGCATATTATGCTGGGCGATATCACAGAGATAAGCATTCAGGACAGTCCTCCGGGTATCAAGAGTGAAAATGCCCGCCCTAATGGATGGGTTTATGTGGATATTGAAAATATCGATGTAGGTCAGTATGTCATTAAAGCGCGGGACATTGTCGCGGCGCAGATTGAGCTACCGCCTGGCTATTCGCTGAACTGGAGTGGTCAGTTTGAATACATGGAGCGAGCAAAGGCTAAATTGACGTATGTCGTGCCACTGACACTGGCCATCATTATCATATTACTCTATGCCAGCTTTAGAAGCTTTCCTCAGGTCGCCATGATTATAGGTACCTTGCCATTCGCCCTTATTGGAGGTATTTGGCTAATGTACTTGGAGAACTTCAATTTTTCTGTGGCTGTGGGGGTAGGTTTTATTGCGCTGGCTGGCGTGGCCGTGGAAATCGGCATCATAATGCTAGCCTATCTGGACGTTAAGTTTAATGCGCTTAAAAAAGGCTTTAGTGTAGATGAGCTTAAACAAGCTGTGATGCAAGGTTCAGAAATGCGTATTCGGCCCGTAATGATGACATCAACCACCATTATTTTTGGCCTGATGCCCGTGATGTATGGTACAGGAACCGGGTCAGAAGTGATGAGCCGCATAGCCGCCCCTATGGTGGGCGGTATGGTGAGTGCGCTGATACTAACACTCATCATTTTACCCGCTGTCTATTTTTTGTGGCGCAAGCCAAAGCAAACACAATAAGTGAGAAAACCGTCATGAAACACCTTCTAGTTATGATAGTCGCAAGTATTATCTTGTTTAGTTCAACGGCATTCGCCCATGTCAGCATCGTCGAGAGCACGCCTAAAAAAGACGCCATGTTAATGACACCGCCTGAACACTTGTCCCTGACATTGAGTGGAGCATCGCGGATGGCTAAAGTAACAATCACGACATCTTCAGGCGATAAGGTCGACATAGGTTTCAAACCGACAAAAGAGGCCAGCACGGTATTTAGCTGGGCGTTACCAGCCCTTAAGCCTGATACTTACCAGGTTCAGGTGATTTATTTTGGTGAAGACGGTCATAAGATGAAAAGCGAGTTTGGCTTTATGGTGCATTAAGAAAGCAGATGGAAGCCGTGGAAGTCTTCAGCTGGAACGCACTAATTGTGATGTGCAAGGTCTTGACCTATTCGGGCATGGCGACTTTGGTCGGCTATGCCTGCTTCCAGAAGTGGGTAAAAAACATGAAGTACGCAAGGCGTGTGGTACTGCTGACGCTATTGGTCACACCTATTGGCTTTTTTGCGCAGGTAGGTGCTATGGCAGAAATGGGGATTGCCGGGGCCGTTGATGCTGACTATGTAAGCATGATGTGGGCGTCAGCAAGTGGTGATGTCACCCTATTGCGCAGTGTGTCTTGGCTGTTTGCGCTACTGGCACTTTACCTAACACAGTCACAACGTACGTTACTTCTCCTTCGTCAACCTATAGTTATAGCCTGCATACTGGTGCTCTTGTATTCATTTACCCTAACCGGCCACAGTGCCAGTCTGGGATGGTCAGAAAAAGTGTTACTGGGCCTGCATGCTCTTGTAATGGCTTGGTGGATGGGTGCTTTATTCCCGCTAAAAGCAGCATGTAATACTCAATCTGTTCAACAATTGCAGCTCACCATGCAGCGTTTTGGTCGACAAGCCAGTGTTATGTTATGTCTGCTGTTCGGTGCAGGGGGGATGTTGGCCTATCGGCTGATCGGTAATATTGAAGCGTTACTGTTTTCCCCTTATGGGCAGGTACTCTTGTGTAAACTTCTGCTGGTTGGTGGCATGTTAAGTCTGGCTGCACGGCATAAGCTGAGTTTAGTACCTGCGCTATCACATACGGATAGCCGTGCTGTATTATCGCGTTCTATTGGATTAGAAATTGGCCTGGCTGGCTTAGTGTTTTTAGTAACCGGGGTGCTATCCAGTGTGGTAGGCCCCAAGGTTTAAGAACGTTTCACAATACTTTCACACGTCACATCCTATTCTGCGCTCATGTTAATCAACACGAGCCATGAAAATGGATGCAAAATACATCAGCCACATAGAATTACATGAGGTTGCCCATTCATTCGTAATGAATGAAGAAGAAGTTCTGCTGTTTAATGACTTAAACCTGCTTCTTTCCCGCGGCAGTGCCTATGCCATTACTGGGCCATCAGGTGCTGGCAAATCAAGTTTACTCATGTTGATGTCTGGGTTGGAGCAGCCAAGCCAGGGTAGGGTATCGGCTAGCTTTGAGGGGCAACATACTGGGATGCAGGATGTTAGGGAGCACATTGGCTTTATTTTTCAGCAGTTCCACTTATTACCAGAGCTCAGTGCGCTGGCTAATGTTGCCTTACCGCTGAAACTACGAGGTGTTAAGGATGCTGAAGCAAAAGCAAAAAGCTGGCTTGCAAAAGTTGGCTTAGGTCACAGACTCACACACAAACCCAAACAGCTGAGTGGTGGGGAGCAACAACGGGTAGCCATTGCCCGCGCCTTAGTGTTTGAACCAGGCTTTATTTTTGCGGACGAACCTACCGGTAATCTGGATGCAAAGAGTGCGGCCGACGTAGCAGATATTTTATTTTCCTGCTGCAAAGAAAATGGCGCAGGCCTGGTACTGGTAACACATAGTGATGCACTTGCCGCTCGCGCCGAACATGTCTTTCGGTTAGCCAATGGAGCCTGCCATGTTGAGAAATAATCTGGCCTTAGCCTGGCACTTTTTCACGCAAGAGCGCACCCAAGCACACTATCGCTATCTCAGGTGGACGCAGGCGTTGTTAATGGTATTCATCGTAACCCTTAGTCAGACCAGCCATACGATTCAAGCTTATCTTGCGGATAATTTGGCCAACCTGCTAGGTGCAGATATTGTGCTGAGTCAGCAAAGTGCATTGAATGATAGCCAGACATCAGCTCTGGATGCACTGACCCAAAAACGTGCCATTACAAAAAGTGTGATTACCACACTCACGCACAATGGTCAGTGGCAGCGAGCCCAGCTAAAAGCAGTGGGTCATCACTATCCGATGCAAGGCGAGTTACTGACAGCTAATGCGTTGAATGATACAGGACGGGTAACGCTTTCAGGCCCAGAAAATGGTGAAATATGGTTGGAAGCCAGACTGCTGGCAGGGCTTGGGTTAAACGTCGGTGACACGCTCATCCTAGCGGGTACGCCCCTTATTGTGACCAAAGTACTCCTGCATGAACCCGATCGACTGATGGAAGGACATAATGTCGATATGCGCGCTATGGTCAGTCTGTCACAGCTTGAAATGCTTAATTTTTCCAGCGAGTTACTGACACACAGGTACTTGTTTGAAGCCAGCAATTCACAAATAAAACAGGTGCTGGCGTGGCAAAAAACGCACTTGCCGGCGGCACAGGTATTTCACAAAACAGGCGCCCATCCATTGGCCCTGTTTTGGAAAAGAACAGAGAATTTTCTCGGATTGACCTCAATAATTTTGTTTTTTATGGCAGCCATTGCCATTGAAAAGCTTACCCATATTCACATTCAAAAAGAGCAATACTTCACTGCCGTTTGCATGAGCCTGGGCGCATCAAAATATGCCGGTCTTCAGGTGTCGTTGTGTAAATGGGCGTTGAACATGTTATTCCTTATGCCGCCAGTACTTGCATTTTCCGCAGGTTGTCACTGGTTGTTAGTCGACTGGTTAAGTAGCACTTTTACGGCTATCTCCTGGCACTGGAATATGGGGCTAGGCATTTCATCATTGTTATCGATTACGCTTATTTTTTTACTCTTTCAGGCACCTGTGTGGATAGGATTGAAACACAGTTCAGTGACGCAGCTGGTTAACAATACCCAGGGTAAAGTCAGCTACGGCGTTACCTTGATATGTGCCATTGCGGTAATGGCAGTGGTGGCTATGTCTTATTCCGATAACGGGTTATTAACGACTATGGTACTTGCCGCACTACTGATCAGTATTGTTATGATTATTGCCATTAGCTGGGGGGCACTGACGGTAGCAGAAAAGGCCACTAAAAGACTGTCGGGCCTGTTCCCTTTCGTGATGTTTATGATGAAGCAGCGCCTGGTTAATAAAAGTACACAAATACTGGGAGTGGGTTTGTGTGCATTTTTACTGCTTTTTACTCTGATGCTGATGAAGGATCTTGGCGATACCTTGTCTGCTTATCAGCGAGAGCAAAATGGTAATCTGCTGGTCACGCAAGCCACGGCCGAACAAATGCAAGATGTTAAGCAGTGGGCGGAAAATCATGGCGCTGAGGTGCGTCAGCAAAAGCCTTTCACCTATGCCAAACTTATCAGGGTAAATGGTCAACACTTGTCAGACTATGCCACACAACCTAGTGAAAGCATGAGCACCATGGCGCGTGAAATACGCCTGCATTGGACAGATGATGTCCCTGCAAACAACCGCGTGGTGAGTGGTGCCTGGTGGCAACAGCCGGACGCTGACTGGCAACAGATTTCAGTAGAACAAGAAGTCATGTTGGATTTGGGTTTAGATGTTGGCGACACACTAACGTTTTATATTGGTCAACACGCCGTCGACTTCACCATTTCAGCCAGTCATGTGTACCGTGCTGGCGGCGGTTCGATTACCTTTTGGGTGCAAATGCCAGTGGCCGTATTAGATCACATCTCCGCGCCGCACTACAGCATGGCGAGCATAGAGCTGGCCGATACGCAATTCGGTTTACTCAATGAACTGTGGCAGCGTCACCCCACATTGCGCATGGTGTCGCTGCAGGAAATGACCGCGAGGTTTGACGACACGCTGGCCATGGTTACGCAGGTGATTAGCGGGTTTTCAATACTGATTATTCTGCTCTCTGTTATTGTCATACTGGCAACCATCCACGCCGTTGAAGGTACTGAAAAAAAGAAAAACAGTATCATTATGAGCTTTGGTTTTTCCAAAACCACCTGCCTTCAACTCAACCTGATTGAGTGGTTGGTCACCGGGGCGGTAGCAGCGACAGGCGCCATTGCCGGCACCTATATTGCGGGGCTACTCATTTATCAAAGTCAGTTTTCACTGCCATACCAACCTGATTTTTTATGGTTGGCAGGTACCTTGCTGCTTATCATGGCATCGGTTACAGCGGTTGGCACAATGGCGAGCAGAAAAAGCCTGAACAGTTCTATTCGTGAATTAATGACAGAACAATAGTTCACATTCATTTCACACCTGAGTTGCCACAATATCGGGCAACAAAAGGAGAAAAAAATGAAAGTATTAATCTTTGTTATCACAGCGGTATTTATGTCTGTTTCCAATGCGGTAGCAGAACCCTCTAAACATGTCCTTATGGTGTTAAGCAGTCATGGGCAGCAACAGGGCGAGGAGCGCCCAGGATACGAATTTGACGAGTTCGCCAAAGCTTATCTGGTTTTTAAACAACACGGCATTACTGTAGACATTGCAAGCCCTAAAGGTGGCGTCTTGGTGGCGGACGAATACGACCCGAAGAAGCCTTTTAACGCCCAAGTTATTGCCGATGATCACGCAATGGCCAAGTTGAACAGCTCCTTGCCATTACACACGTTGTCAGCTGCTCACTATGACGGTGTATTTGTCGTGGGGGGCAAAGGTGCCATGTTTGATTTTCCCAATAATAAAGCACTGCAAACGCTGATTACTGATATCTATCAGCAGCAAGGCAGTGTAGCTGCCGTGTGCCATGGCCCGGCGGCACTGGTCAATGTCAGGTTAAACGATGGTAGTTACCTGATCGCCAATAAAGCAATTAATGGTTTTACCAACGAAGAAGAACGTATGTTTGGCAAGAAATGGATGAAGGAATTCGATTTTTTGCTTGAAGATAAACTCATTGAGCGCGGTGGTAAGTTCCAGTCCAGTGGTTTCATGTTAGCGCATGTGGCTGTGGATGGTCGGTTAATTACAGGTCAAAACCCGTCTTCTACCGTTGGTGTTGCGCTTGAGCTGGTAAAATCATTGGGCGTTGAGGTTCAGCCGGTGGAACAGTACACTGACGATAAAACAATGGGGCTGGTGGCTAAGTTACTAAATGGTGAATACAAGGCCATACAACCGCTGATTACCCATGCAGAAGCGTACAATATTAAACTTGTCGGCATGTACGGTTACTATTACATGATGAAGTCTGATACGGCGCAAGACTATAGGAACGCACTCATGCTGATGAATGTGGCAAAAGAGGCCATCAACAGCCCTAATTTAGAGATGCAAATTGCAAAAGCGCATCAGGCACTGGGTGATTCCCAATCGGCCGCGCTAGTACTACATGAAATTCTGGCTGACCAGCCAGCATTTAAAGCTGCGTCAGACATGTTAGTCACTCTGACGCAATAGGGCGCATTACTATGACCCAATCTCTGCACGTTTTGCTGGTGGAAGACCAGCAAAACATTGCACGCAATATCGCTGAATACATGGAGCAACGGGGCCATGTGTTTGACTTTGCGGAAAAGGGTGATCATGGCCTCCAACTGGCATTGTCGCAATATTACGATCTGGTGATCCTCGACCTAAATCTGCCTGCAATGGATGGACTGGAAGTATGTCGGCAGCTAAGAGAAAGAGCCGAACGGCACATTCCTATTATCATGCTTACCGCAAGAGACAGTATCGAAGACAAAGTCTCGGGCTTTCACGTCGGGGCCGATGATTACCTGACCAAACCGTTTTCACTGCAAGAACTCGAAGTACGCTGTCTGGCTTTATCCAGACGGCATTTATTGCAAAGCAAAAACGTATTGTCACTTGGCCCGCTTGAGATAGACCGCCGTTTAAAAACGGTTAATAGAGACGGCACCCATGTAGAGCTTAGCGCCATGGGATTTAAGATACTGACCATTCTGGCTGAAGCGTATCCTCAGGTTGTCAGTCGGTCCGAATTGTCACACAAGCTGTGGGGCGACGAACCCACAGAATCAGATGCCCTGCGATCGCATATCTATCAGCTGCGTACAGCCCTAGACAAACCCTTCCCCCGTCCCGTTTTAAAAACGGTATTTGGCATTGGCTTTACACTGGATATTGAGAGTGCAGACCATGACAGTAGCGCCCCATGAGTAAACGTACAAAACGCTATCACAGCTTAAGTCGGCGAATTGTCTTGCAATTTTGCCTCTTTACCCTCGTGCTTTCACTGGTATACAGCGCGATTTCTATTGTGATGATGTATGCGCTTGAAGATAGCTTTATAGAGCGAGGTATTGAGCAGGAAGCCCAACAGCTAGCCTCAGAATACGCACGCACTGGCCAGTGGCCTCAGCCAAGTCGTGGCAACTATCAACTTCACTTTTCCAGAAACACGTTTCCCGAGGAAATTCGTCAGCTCGCGCTTGATCATCCCAAGGGCGTAGAGTTTTCTGGCAAGAACAATCGGCACTATCACATACTTGAGATTGAAGGGCACAAAAATACGTACCTATTGGCAGAGGTGAGTAACGAGTTGTATGTCAGACCTATTCGCGAGGGCATTATTACCTTTTTAGCCATTTATGCAGCTCTCGTCACACTGATTGCCTGCGTGATTGCTTGGTATATCGGCAGAAAAACAGCGCGGCCGTTAACACAACTGGCAGCCTTGGTGGATGGCGTCGAACCTGAACAAATTCCTATGCAATTTGCCGACAAGTTTCCCAACAACGAAGTGGGTATTTTGGCCGATACGCTCGAAGCGTCGTTAAAACGAATGGTCAGTGCCCTAGAGCGCGAGAAGTGTTTTACTCGTGATGTCAGTCATGAACTGAGAACGCCTTTGGCAGTAATAAAAAATGCTGTTGAGCTGCTCAGTTCAAGTCCGTCGGTAGCAAATAGCGATGGCCTCAAACGCATTGAGGAATCTGCTGAGCAAATGGAAAAAACAGTACACACGTTATTGATGCTGGCCAGAGAAGCGCATTCCGCTGAGAAAAAAGAAGACACCCAATTAATGGCACTGGTGGAACGCTCAGTACTCAACCACAGTACCTTGCTCGCGGGCAAGCACGTAGACGTGGTCATTGATGACAGCTGCAATACCCGTTTACCTATTCAGGCCGGCATGCTGAGTGTGTTATTAGACAATCTCATCAGCAATGCTTTTCAATATACGCACAGTGGCGAAGTCGTGGTGTCGTTTGCGCAGGGAACGCTTATCGTGAAAGACACGGGGCAGGGCATCGAAGAAGCCATATCAACGCGTATCACTGAGCCTGCGGTAAAAGGCAGTGAGAGTACGGGGTTTGGATTTGGCATGTCGATAGTCAAACGTCTATGTGAGCACCAAGGCTGGACCATGCAGGTTACCAGCCATAGCGGCACTACTGTGCGTGTTACCTTAACTTAAGGCGTGGCAGTTTCACCCACATACACATAGTGTGAAAATGTGTCAGTGGACACCTCATTGATTTCTGTAAAAAAAGCAAAGGTACCTGTCATTGACATATTTTGCTGTGAGGCTAGCACGGCATCTCCAACCTTTTTAAAGTGAAGACTTAATTTAAAATCGGCAATCTTTGCCGTCATAACAGGGGAGAAAGGGGCCACATTGGTGATTTCGATAGTGGAAATAAATGCCGCTTGTTTATCGTAAATCAATTGTCCTGTTAATTGTTGACTGGCGTCTTCACCCAGTTTTTCCAGCATTACGTCAAAATTTGCGGTATAGGTGTGTGCTGTTTCTGACTGAAGCTGAAGCGATTCTAGGACGATCAGTTCCCGTAGTTTAAGCGCCACACCGTGGTTATCTGCATTGTTTTTATCTTTTTTGTAGCGCAAGTGCTGCTTTTCACTGGGTGTCATACCGTTTATGGTCAGCAGCGACCAGCGCATATCGGCGTCCTTCGCCGGCTGATACAACTCCGTAAATTGTGTGATGTCGCCTTCTTCATTTTCATAGCGCTCAACCCGATAAGACCAGTTTTGGATAGGGGTTTGCTCAAATTGCAAAACGGCGTGTTCAATTTGTGATTGCAGTGTGCTGTCTGCGTGTGCTGCTCCAAGAATACTCAAATATCCTGCAATGCACAGCACAGGTGATAAACGTGTAGCCAAGCGTGCCATAAGTAACCTCATTGTTGATGAATATTCTGCGAGCTTATCGTCAGATAAGTGAACAAAATGTGAAATTGGAGGCTGAAGGAAGCAGCGTTAGCACAAATACAAGCCCCAACGCGGTCAAATGCGAGGGGCTTTTTTTATGCCTCTCAATTTATCTTTCTTGGCACAATACTTGTGTTCTGGTGGTCTTAAATAACCAAAGGGATGAATAAGACGGCTTTTGGGGCATGTTTTTGCATAGACAGCGCCCATTTTTTGCCGCTCTCAATTGATGCCGATCGAAATAGGAAAGGGGATATGATCAATACGGTCAGTTTTAGCACGGAATCGAGAGGTCTACTTCAGGCAAGACAGCTCTCTGATGAGGAGATCACTGACTTTGCGACGCTTATTCAGCAAATGAAGCAAAGCGAAAATAATGCCAAGCAACATCTGAACAGCCTTTCACCACAAGAGCTTGAGTTACTTCGAAAAGCGAATAGTTTGGCAGACCCGATAATGGCTTCACAGGTGTCCGAAGAAGGCGCGATGAATTTATTTCGTCAGCCGGATAATTCAGACTCTGTTGACCTTAACAATGACGGTATTGTTGAAGTAGGTGTTGCTCGCAATGTGCAGTTTCCGCCGGCTAACGCCCCCCAGTGGGTGAGTGATGCCTGGGAAGAAGCGACAAAAGGAATGACCTGGGCAGACAGGGCGACAGCAGAACTGCATCTGCACTCTGCCATCTATGGCATCAATATTGACGGGGTTTCCAGTAAAACGCCTCTGTCACCCGGTGAGCAATGGAGTGAAGCCGGCATTAAGCGCTTGTTCAAGGATTTGCATGGCAGTTTGGAATTTGCTGTGAGTCTTGATGGCTGGACACCCCAACACAAAGCGCGTTTGGCGCTTTATGAACGTTTCGAGTCTGCCCTTTCTGCATCAGCGCCATCGGCTTTCAATCTTTCACAATCAGCGCAGAGTAGTTTTGGTAATCACAGTGTTGCTGAGGCACAAGAACCGGCCAAAGAAGCCGAACACACGACATCGAAAGAGAATGAGAAAATCCGTGAGCTCAATACCTTGTTGCTGTATGCAAGATTAGGCATAGACAAGCAAAAGCTGGATAAAATCGCAGAGAAAATGGCTGAAGTAGAGAATGACCCAACCTTGTCAAAAGCGCAAAAATACAAAAAGTTGCAAGCACTAGAACAACAGCGACTGGAAATTATTGAAGAGGCGCAACGACGCACCATGGAACAGGAAAAGCGCAAAGCGTTACTCGGTGATTTGGCCGTCACCGATGAACGTCTAAAAGAGCAATCGTTAAAAAGCCTGTTAGGACGCTAACAGGCTCTTTAATGTCGTTATTGCGGTTAAAATTTATAACGCATCCCAGCGTTAAAAATTAATCCGTCATTGCGTGACCAGATATCTGTTGTCCAGCGTCCGCTTGGTGCCTGCTGCAAAAGCAACAATGAGTCTTCACGGGTTTGCCGCACGTTTAACAGGTTTTCGGCATTCACAAACAAACTCACGTTACCCAGGGTAATTTGGCCCAACAGTCCCAAATGCCAATAGGGTTTGCTGGTGTCTCGGTATGGGTTGTCTGCCAATGACTGGGTGCCTGTGTAGTAGGCCTCAAAGCCAACAATATGACTGCCGTGCTCTTCCCACATGAGCACAAAACCGGCTGAGTGCCTAGGGGTTAAATCAAGGGTAGGCGCGTCTGTATATAAATAGCTCCCGGTAAGTTTAAAATCGCGCCAGCGATATCGTAACAGCAATTCCATGCCGTCGATTTCTGTGGGCGATTCTGCATTAATAATTTCGACGGCGTAAGGGCTTGAAGCATCAAGGGTCTCTACCAGCTCGGTGACATTGTCTACATCAGACGAAAACAGGGTCATACTGGCCTCATAGCTGTCAGCTATGTAGCTGATATCGAGCGAGGTAGTGGCGGCCTTTTCTGCTTCAATACCTTGTAGGGGGGCAAGTCTAGATAAACCCACATCATCAATATCTTCGATAAAGGGGCTAGGGGCAAAAAATCCCTCACCGTAGGCGCCCCGGATGATCCAATTGTCAGGGCTGTACAACACGGAAATACGCGGGCTAAATTGCGTACCGTACACGTTGTGCCAGTCTGCTCTGGCACTAAACGACAGGGCGATGTCATCTGTGGCATCATAATCAAGCTGAGAAAAGAGACCCGGGGTCTCAAACCGGTAATTAAAGGCATCAAAAACATCAGAGCGATAGTCTTCAGCCTGATAGGCAACGCCGACTAGCCAAGCGGTTTTTTCTGTATAGCCAGACAGGCTGGACTCAAGTAAGTAGCTGCGGTGATTGTCTTCGTCAAAAACATCGCCAAACAGGTGCTCATGTGTCTGGCGCATGGCAGCGCCGCGAATATTCAGGTTAAGCACGTCTGAAATAGGCTTATCAAAAATAAACCCGGCATCGGTTCGCAATGAATCCTGATTTTGCAAAAATATATTGCCATCAGGCACTGTGGCACCGGGCAGGGTGCCACTTTCTCTGTCTTCGTTCATCAGCCCCAAGGTCACATAGAGATTGGCGCCCTCTTCACCTTGCCAGTACAAACGGGGGCGCAAAGTGGCGCGCTGATAACCGGCCATGTCTGTCCAGCCATCGTCGTCCAGATCCTGCTGTTGCTGATGATGCAGTCCGCCCGTTACCGATGCACTGACGCTATCGGTTAGTGGGCTGGCCAGATACGTGGTGACATCTTGTCCGTTTCTGGATGTGATATTTGCCAATACTTCACCTTCGAAGTCATCGGTGGGCGTTCTGGAAATCAGGTTTATCACCCCTCCCAATGCGGAACCGCCATAAAGGGATGACGCCGAGCCTTTAATAATTTCGACGTTTGCCAAATCAGTGGGGGGGATTTGCAATAATCCAATAGAGGCAGTCTGACCGCCATAAAGAGGCAGTCCATCACTTAACAGTTGTGTGTAGCGCCCAAACAGACCCTGTAGTCTGATGTTTGCGCTGCCAAGTGCCGGGGAGGTGTTTTGTACCCGTACACCGCCGGTTTCTGCAACCAACATGGAAATATTGCCAGGTCGCATGATGGCTTTTTCCTGAATTTCTTCGCCATTAATAATTTCGGTGCGCGTGGCCGATTGTGTGGATATTTTTCCAAGCCTGGAGGCGCGAACTTGTATTCTTTCTACACCTTCTTGTTCTGCGTGATGATCATGATCGTGGTCATGGTCATGTTTGGGGTCATTTTCATCAGCATAGCCGATGAGCGGTAGCATCAATGCTAACGCCAGTGTCGTTTTTTTGTTGAAAAGCACGTAATACCTCGTCAATGCTTATTAAGCCTTGCAAACAAGCGTCAGCGTTCGACGCTCTGGTTTATTAGGGTGCGCTTGGGCGCATTAAGCCATTGAAGACGTAATGGGAGGGCGATAATGCACACCTGCTACAGCGTGCGTTTTATCGGTTAAATAAAGGAAAGCCGTGCTATTAGCGTAAAACCGAACAGACTCGGTGCTGTGCAGCAGCATTGACATCAATGCAGAACACAGACCATTGGCGCAAGGACAAGACGCATCGCAGCAATCTATATCGCAACACGCGGCTTCGCCTTCATCATCATACTGTTGGTCTTGTTGTGTATTCTGTGTTTGTGTTTGCTCGGGTTCGTCACACACTTTTATAGCCACCGACGCCTGAACCTGTCCGGTGAAGGCGACAAGCAAAAATAACAATAGCAATGTGCGTAAGTGACTAAAAAGCATAATAATCCCGAAATGATAGGGGCATGATAGTATCCGCTTTTACTACAAAAGGGAAAACCAATTACCGTCCCATTTAGGCAAGCTATCGCGTTCTGGCAGCGTTGCCTCAAGCGACTTTTTGTTGTGAATTTGTCGTGCTTGTAATATTTTTAATAAGGCAAGCCCCATCATCCTAACTTAACGCTGAATGGTTAATATGGTTAAAAAGCGTATTTACGATCCAACAGAAGAGCAGGCTTTGAGCCAGTTTTTGGAGAAGCACCAGGGAAAGGTGATGAATTGCCTGCATGGCTACGTTGATAGTGCCCGTGCCGAAGATATCTTTCAGGAAGCCATTATCAAAATTTATCAACTGGCTGAGCAAAACCCTAGTGATCAGGACTTTTTTGAAAAGCTAAATATGCTTGCGCCAATGTTGTTCACTATTGCCAAGAACAAAGCGATCAGCGAGTTGCGTCATCACAAAGTGACAGAAAACTACCGTCACGCCACTGAAACAAGCGCCACCGAATACGGTGGAAATATGGAATCGTCACTCATTCAGGACGCTGAATCAAGACAATTGCTTGAGGCCATTAATGCCCTTCCCCCGATTTGTCGGCAGGTTTTTGTGCAGCGTAAACTCAACGGTAAATCCCATGCACAAATTGCGGAAATGTTGAACATTTCGACTAAAACCGTGGAAGCGCATATTGCTAAAGGGCTCAAGCTTTGCCGGGCCTATCTGCTCAAACAGAAAGCCGATGCGCAAATACACGCTAAGAGGCAGGCTGGTTAGCCATGAACATTCATGAGTGGCTCGGTGAAGATGTCCCTGCAGCGGTGGTGGAAAAAGCCATTGATTGGATCGCCGTGTTAGATGATTTAGAGAACAAGCCTGAAGAGCAAGCAAAGCGAATCGCGTTTTATCAGTGGCTGGGTGAAGACGCTGCTCATCAGCAAGCCTTTGCTGAGCTGTCTGAAATGTGGGCAAAAACCGCCTGCCTTGAGTCACTAAAATCAAAAATCGATGCGTCTCAGGTTATTCCTTTCCCTCTCAAATCGCAGCAGAACAAACCTGCTAGCAAGTGGGGTAATCAACCTTTACTGGCAGATTCTATGATGTGCAGTAATACGTTTGCGCCAAGCTGGCTGTATGGCGTGACCTTGGTCACCATGTGTTTAGGTCTGATTCTACCCGCCATTTTCTGAGCGAAAAAACCACTGCTGTAAAAAAAATGTAAAAACCGTGTAGGGGTTTTTCTCTGCTTGTGCGTTATGTCATGAAGTGTTCTAAAAATCATAACAGGAACCCGAACATGAAAAGCACACCAAAAAACATAAGAACTAAATCCTTTATTCCTAGTATTTTAGCGGCTTCTGTAGCCCTGTCACTCTCGCCTGGCCTGTTGGCTCAGTCAACCGATACGCCCAGTGCTGATGACGAGAAGTCTATTGAGAAGATTGCCGTAGTGGGGACGCAAATTCGCGGCGGAAAAATGAGCGAAGCCCTTGCTGTATCAGTCATGGACGCAGAAGACATTGCCGAATTGGGCATTGATTCAGGCGATGAGCTTTTGGACCTAATCCCAGAAAACGGACAGAACTTTTTTAACGAAGCAGAAAATATCAGTGGCGGCGTGAATGCCGCGCGTGGTGATGTGGGTGCATTTAACCTGCGAAATTTAGGCACGGGCAACACACTAGTACTGTTGAATGGCCGCAGACTGGTAAATGCCGCTTCTTATCAAACCGAAGAGGTGGGCGGAAGTTTTGTTCCCGTTAATTCGGTGAACTCAAATACAATTCCCGTGGCTGGGCTGTCCCGTGTTGAAGTCCTCCGCGATGGTGCATCAGCCATCTATGGTGCAGATGCCGTAGCAGGTGTTGTGAATCATGTGCTGAAAACGGATTTTGAAGGGTTTAACGTACGCCTCAAGCGCTCTGAATATGACAATCTGCCAGCAGCAAACAATACAGTCACGTTTGAAATGGGTAAAAATTTCAATGATGGCAGAACCAATGTCAGTGCGTTTGTTAACTATTACGACAGAGACAGAATTAACTCGTTAGATGATGAGCGCTGGGCAAACTCAGATTTTCGGGGGCGCTTGCCAGAAGGTTCCCCCTGGGCAGACAGCACAGATTTTAGAAACGACACAGCCAACTCACTGTTTGGCCGATTCGATATTATACCCGGTAACGAAGGAGACTTAGATAACAACAACCTGGTTGACTCAGCCGGTGAGTTTCACGTTTACCCACTGTCTGATCCGGCTTGTAGCGACCCAGTTGCATGGCAAATCAATGAATATACCTGTGGCGTTGAAGATCAGCAGAGAAATAATCCAGGTGGTTATCCCTTGTATCGCTTAAACTACAATAGTTACGATGGTATTGGCCGTGATCTTCGCTCTGACCTGCAAAGGTTTAACTTTTTTACCTTTGTTAATCACCAGTTTGAAAATGGTGTGGAGTCTTTTACCGAGTTTTCTTATTACAAATCAAAAACTAACCTGATCAGACACGCCTCAGCGGCATTTTCGACCTCTGAGCTAGTGGTTGCAGCGGAAAACTACTACAACCCCTTCGGTGTTGCCGGGTCGCCAAACCGCTTGCCAGAGTCTATCACCGGTGATTTCACCGCAGACGGGTTTGATATTGTACTGGATAACTACCGGTTTGCTGAATTCCCGCGTATTGTTGACAACGACGGTGACTCTTTCCGCTTCTTACAAGGTTTTCGCGGTTACTGGGGCGATTGGTTCTGGGATACTGCGCTAATGCATTCAGAAGCCGAAAAGACTGATATCACGCGAAACCGTGTATCGAACACCCTGATGCAAGAGGCTCTGAATGATCCAACACCAGCCGCTTATAACCCGTTCTCTGGTGGCATCAATTCAAATATCGAACGTGCGCTCATCGATGTCACTCGTGAAAGTAAAACCGAAATAACCCTTTTCGACTTCAAAGCGTCTCATGACAGTATATTTGAATTGCCAGGCGGTGATGTGGGTATTCTTTTGGGTTTTGAATGGCGTGACGAGTCGTTCGTTGACGACCGTGATCCGCGTCTTGACGGCACCATAGTATTTACCGATAAAGAAGGTGACACCTATCCGTTTGTGTCTGATGTGGTTAACTCCAGCCCTACACCAGACAACGCGGGTGATCGCCAAGTCACCTCTTTGTTTACTGAGTTACAACTTCCCATTCTGGATAATTTAGACGTGCAAGCCGCATTGCGGTTTGAGGATTTCTCAGATGTAGGCAGCACAACAGTGGGCAAGGTGGCCTTTGGCTACCGTCCAGCAGAATGGCTATTGGTAAGGGGTTCATGGTCTGAAGCGTTCAGAGCACCTAACCTGGTCACCGTAAACGAAGACATAGTGGCACGTAATAATTCAAGAACCGATTGGACCTGCGTATACGCGGCTGAAAACGGCGGCGATCCTGATCAAGATGTGCTTGATTGTAACAACTCCATTCAGCGTATTGCGCAGGGGAGTGACCAGCTAAAACCTGAAGAGTCTGAAAATACATCTATCGGCCTTGTCTTCACCCCTACAGAAAACCTGACTGTCACTTTGGACTTTTGGTCCATCGACAAAGAAAATACCATTGGCCTGTTTGGGGAAGAGAACCATACATTGCTTGACTTAATTCGCAGGCTGGAAAGTGGCGGCAGCTGTAATACTAATCCCGCCGTCTCCCGTGATCCGGTTGAAGCGGGTAGTGACGAAGAGGCCATCTATCTGGCTGCGGGTTTGTGTCCTGCCGGTGACATTAAATTTATTGACGACCGCTATGCGAACTTAGACCGCCGTATCGTCGAAGGACACGATTTAGGCGTGTACTACGATTTTGAAACGGCTTTTGGTGATTTCAACTTTAAGTTCAATGCATCTTGGCTGGATAAATTTGAACAGGAAGCAGGCGGTGACGCCGCTATACTGGTTGAAGCTGCTGAATCAGGTTTGTTGCCAGAGAGCTATCCGATTGACGGCTTTGCCGATTTGATTGGCAGAGACGGTAATCAGGAAAAGCGCTACAGCTTTAAACTGAACTGGCGACAAGGTGATTGGGGCGCGTCGTTCAGCAGCAACTATATTGGTGACTTCTACCAAAGCTCGCTAACGCTGGACGATGGGACCCGCTATATCATCCCGTCAATGACCACTTATGACGCAACTGTGTCGTACAACTTCGACGTGATGGAAACACGTACTCGGGTTCGTTTTGGTGTAAGAAACCTCACCGACGAACGCGCGCCGTTAGCTGACCGCTTCTTTGGTTACTTTGCTGATGCGCACCGCGACTATGGCCGCAGTTATTACTTAGATGTTAAGGCGTTCTTCTAATTATGTCTGCGATTGATATGCGCGAGCACGAACGTGCTCGCTATCAGGATATCGGGCTTATCCTTGGTCCTTTGCTGTTTGCCGTAATGATGATGTTTGACGGTACTCAGCAAACTATGGACCAGGGTGCCTGGCGTGTAGCGGCCATTGGTTTGTGGATGGCTGCCTGGTGGGCAACTGAAGCTGTGCCTGTACCGGTTACGGCATTCTTGCCGATTGTCACCTTTCCGCTAATGAACGTGGCAACCATGAGCGAGACCACAGCGGCTTATGCAAACCCCATTATCTATTTGTTTTTGGGTGCCTTTATTCTGGCGCTGGCAGTAGAAAAATGGATGCTGCACAAGCGTATTGCGCTAATCATTCTTAATATCACAGGAACCGATGGAACTCGGCTAATTGGCGGTTTTATGCTGGTCGCGGCGCTGTTATCTATGTGGATGACCAACACCTCTACTACCATGATGCTCATGCCGATTGCGTTGTCGGTGGCCACTGTGATTGCCGATAACAATAACCACCTGTCCGACGAGCAAACCGCGTCGTTTAAAGTGGCCATGTTATTGGGGCTGGCCTACGCAGCGACCATTGGCGGCTTGGCAACTTTAGTCGGCACACCGCCTAATGCGCTGTTGGCAGCGTTTTTAACCGAGAACTACGGCATTAAAATTACCTTTGCCAGCTGGATGCTGGTAGGCGTACCCGTCATGATGATCATGCTGCCGCTGGCATGGGTGTCGCTGACGCGTTTTAGCTTTCGTATCAATATACCGGCTAATCCAGCGGTAAACGAACACCTAAAGGCGCTAAAAGAAGAGCTTGGCCCTATGTCTACTGCTGAAAAGCGGGTGGCAGTGGTATTTGTTTGTGTGGTGATCTTGTGGATCTTAAGACGTCCAGTATCAGCCTGGCTAGACATTAGTTTTCTCACCGATACCGGTATCGTCATGGCCGCGGCTTTAGTGCTGTTTTTGCTGCCAAGTGGTGACAAACAACAGCCTCAGATCATGGTGTGGCAAAACGTGAGCAGGCTGCCTTGGGGTGTGTTGATCTTGTTTGGTGGCGGTCTTAGTCTGGCAGCCGCGGTGTCGTCTACCGGTCTGGCAACTTGGCTCGGTGAGAGTCTTACGCCGCTAGGCGGGTTGGGCATTTTTGTGCTTATTGTTGCTGCTACCGGGCTGGTTATCTTTCTTACCGAACTCACCAGTAATGTGGCAACTGCGGCCACCTTTTTACCTGTGGTCGCGGCGGTCGCGCTGGAGCTGGGCGTATCGCCTTTACTCTTGTGTATACCCGTTACACTAGCGGCGAGTTGTGCCTTTATGCTGCCCGTAGCTACGCCACCCAATGCCATCGTGTTTGCGTCGGGTGTATTGTCTATTCCACAAATGGTGAGGGCAGGAGCCATGCTTAATCTGATTGGTATGATTTTGCTCTCCATTGTGTCGGTATGGCTTGCGCCTAAGGTGTTCTTATGAAGGCATTACAACGGCTTGCTGCGGTAGCAGCACTGTGCACCGCCTTGCTATCGGGGGCAGGTGTTGCTGATGCACCCGATAAAGTGCTGTTCGTTGGCAACAGTTTTAGCTTCTATAACAACGGCATTCACAACCATTACAACAGCCTGATAAGGGCGAATGGCGATTGGCAGCGTGGTAAAAATCGCACTCGCCTAAAAACCCTTTCGGGTGGGCATATCCATGAGCACGTAAGTGGTTTGGCTGCTTATTTGAAAGAAGATAAACGCGGATGGGATGCTGTGGTGCTGCAAGGACACAGCAATGAGCCTGTGCTTTCCAGCAAAAAAGCGCGTTTCGAGGCCGCATTGGCAGAGGCGGTCGACATTGTCAGACAACAGGACATGCAGCCCATTCTGTTTATGACCTGGGGATACAAAGGCAATGGGCAAATGGCGACAGACATTGCCAATGCCTATCTGGCGCAGGGAAAGAAGCTTGAGGTACCTGTGGTCCCCGTGGGCCTGGCGTTTGCTGCGGCAGCCAAACAGTTTCCCCATGTTGACTTGTACGTGCCCGATGTTTTGGGTGTGGAGCAACAAGGCGACACGCCCGCACTGACATACAGACGCGATCTTAAGCACCCAAGCGCAGCCGGTACCTATCTGGCTGCCTGTGTGTTTTATGCCAGTCTGCAGGGCAAGTCTCCCGAGGGTAACCTGTTTACAGCTGGCCTCTCACCGGATGTCGCTCAGGCGCTGCAGGCGTTAAGTTGGGAGCTGGTGTCCAAGTTTGCCCAACAAGAAGGAAATTAGTATGTGGCGATTGCTGTTGATTGCTGGCCTGCTGTCCACGCAGGCCTATGCCAGTTGTGAGTTTGACGGTGTGACGTTTCACGCTGACTATGCGGGTGGGAAACTGGATGGGTGTGAACGCCTTGCGCCCGGACATTTTATGCTGACCACCAAACCGGAAAATACGCCTATTAATCCTAGCCCCTGGTATTCGTTTGCCATTGAGTCTGACACTGAGCAGCGTCTTACTCTGTCAATCGCTGCCGATGGGCAGCGCCCAAGGTATCTTCCACAAGTCAGTGAAAACGGTGAAAGCTGGCAGCCTTTGCCTTTCACGTTGGATGAGCACGGCTTTCAGGTCCAGCTGACTATTGGGGCATCTGCAACGCGTTATGTGAGCGCCAATGCGCTTTTTACCAGTCAGGATTACATTGAATGGGCAACGCAGTTGTCTGAATCAAGTGCCTTTGAGCAGGTGCTGCTGGGCCGCTCCACGGGTGATCGTCCTATTTATGGCTTAGTGCATGAAAAGCCAGACAATAAGGAATGGCTTTTGGTGCTTGGCAGGCAGCATCCGCCAGAGCTTACCGGGGCGTTTGCCATGCTCAGTTTTGTCGACGCTCTGGCACAACAAGAAGAAGTCATGCCGGCGTTTTTTAACCGTTTCAATGTGCTGGTCGTGCCTGTGGTTAATCCTGACGGGGTTGATGAAGGCTATTGGCGTCATAATTTAAACGGGGTGGATCTAAACCGCGACTGGGGCAAGTTTACCCAGCAGGAAACCCGTGTGGTACATGAGGCCATGCAGAAACTGATAAGCGGCGATGAACGCCTGGTGTTTGCATTGGATTTTCATTCAACCCGCCAGGATGTGTTTTACACCATGCCCAGTGACTATGGTGTTATGCCTGCCGACTTTGTACTGAATTGGCTCGACGCCTTTAAAAAGGAAAGTGTTCGCTCGTTTGTTGTGCGTGATCAGCCAGGTTCAAGCCCGGGGCGGGGCGTGTTTAAGCAATTTATTGCCGACACCTATGGCGTACACGCTGTGACGTTTGAAATGGGTGACAATACGCCAAAGGCACTGCTTGACCACGTAGGTAAAGTCAGTGCCCACACCCTCATGGAACAGATGTTACAGACCCGTCAGCAGGACTTTATTTTCGTAAGCCCTGATAAATAGTGGTCAGAAGCTGGGTTTCATGATCGCTGTCATAGGCCCAGAACATCACGCCCTTTAGCCCCTTGTTTTTGACATAGTCAGTTTTTAGGGCAATGGATTCAGGGTCGTCGTAGGTCACAAAAATGCGCTTTTCCTGGTTCCACAGGTACGGCGCTTTTGCGATATCGTCCCAGTAGCGAGTAAAGCCGTTTTTGTTGATAACATTAACAAACAGATTATGGTAACTATTACTGCCGTAATTAATGCCGTTAAATTCAGCGGTATTAGGCTGACCGCGCTGATGCAAGCCTTGATTGTCGGCGGCCACGCTTGCCCAGCTTCGGCCATAGAAAGCCACGCCTAACACCAGTTTTTCCGGCGGTACGCCTGCGGCTAAATGCGCCTTTACTGCTGCATCAGCAGACAGGCCCCGTGTATCATTGGGGTGGGTATACAGGCCGGCATGATGACCGGTTGAAGTGTTCTTGGCGGCAACGTGAAAGTCGTAGGCCATAATATTGATGAAGTCGAGATAGCGCTGCCAATTGCCAATGTCACTCTGGTCGATAAACGCCTGAAAGCCACCGCTAGCAATGGTCAGCAGCAGTGGGCGACCTAACTCACCTTCCAGCTTGTCCAGTCGTTGACGCAGTCCCTTTAGTACCAGGGTAAAATTTTTGCCATCTTCATCGCGATGCACGTTGCCAGCACCAGGTAAACCTGGGTATTCCCAGTCAATATCAATACCGTCCAACTGATGCTTTTTAATAAAGGCTGCTGCGCTGTCTATAAACGCTTGCCTGGACGATTCGGTTAGAGCCATATCTGAAAACTTGCCCGACCAGGTCCAACCGCCCACCGAGGTGAGTATTTTTAGATCAGGGTTGCGTTTTTTAAGCGTTTGCAGCACGCGGTAGTTTTGCGTGTCGTATTGAAACCCCTCAACGATGCGGTGGTTTTCAATATTGGAAAACGCATAGTTGATATGGGTGAGCTTCTCAGCGGCAATCTCATTGGGATTGATAACCGCCTCTTCGCTAAACACGTAACCAATAATCACACGGCCGTTATCTAAAGGTTCAGACTCAGCATGCAGAAAAGAAACAAAAAAGAGAGAAGTAAAAATAAGGGCTTTTAAAATACGTTCAGGTGCCATCGTCCATTACCGACAGAGAACAAAAGGGGCTTTATACTGGTTTATCCGGCCATAAGATGCAACTGCCAGAGCGTCGAAAAACCTAATTGCAAGACGCTGAAGGCGTGAAACTAGATGGCCTTGTAAGCTTTAAATGCGCCTTTGCCAGATTGCTTAACGCTATACATAGCCTGATCTGCCCGGCGTATCAATTCTTCAGCCGTAGTGCCATCCATTGGATAACTGGCTACACCAATGGAGGCAGTGCAGGTAAAACGACCTGTCGAGTCACTAACCGACTCGAGTGCTTCGAGAATACGTTCTAAAAACGGCCCATATTCGTCTAAGCCGGACACATCCGTTAACACGGCCACAAACTCATCACCGCCCACGCGGGCGAGGGTGTCTACCTCGCGAAGGCAAGCGCGCATGGCTTTACCGGTTTCAACCAAAAACTGATCGCCTTCGTGATGCCCCAATTCGTCATTAACAAGCTTAAAGCTATCTAAATCAATGAATGCTACTACCACTTCAGATTCGTGGCGTTTGGCTCTTGCCAATGCCTCTGCAAGGCGCTCAGCCAGCAATGTTCGATTAGGTAGTCCTGTCAGTTGGTCGTGAGAGGCCGAATATTCCAGTGCTTTTGCCTGATTTTTAATGGTGGTGATGTCGGTATAGATCCCCACATACCACATATCTTTACCATGCTCGTCTTTAACAACGTTATAACGGGCCATCTCAGTTTTTATCTGACCATTGGGTAATTGCACGCTGAGCTCGCCTTGCCAGCGTCCTTTGTCGGTTATGCGTTGCCAGCGACGTCTAAAGGCTTCATCACCGTCGCTGCCATGCCTGACTTCCTTAAGATTTTTACCTACCACTTCATTAACTTCCCGGCCGGTCGTTTTGGCAAACACTGGGTTGGCATTAAGCACGTTTGCCTGTGCATCGACGATCACGATGCTTTCGCTGGTATGTTCAAATACACTGGCCGCTAGCCTCTGTTCGCGTAGGGCTTTTACCTGCGCGGTAACGTCTCGCGCAATGCCATAAAGACCAATGATTTCACCAGCATCGTTTTTGACCGGGTACTTGCGGTTGTCCACCCAGCCTTGGGTGCCATCTGGCCGAATGATAGGCTGAATACCTTGTGCCACACTCTCACCGGCATACACTTGTACTTCAAGGTTGTAGTAATTCTCAACCAGCGACTCGGGAAACACCTCATAGTCGATTTTTCCTGAAAATTCACGCCAATGAGAAATGGGTTCACATAAACTCACCATACTCTGACTTGCGGCCAATAGCACATGATGGGCGTCCTTAAAAAAGATAAAGTCGTTGGTGGTTTCCATCAACACAGTCACAATATCGGAATCAAGACCCGTCATGGCATGAGGAAGGTGTCTAACATCAACAAAAGACAAACTAATAACATCAGGTTGCAGATAAGCAGTTACAGACACCCAAAAGATACGGAATTGTTTGTCTTTGCCTCTTAGGCGCATGTGTAATGAGGGGGTGTCAGAGTTGGGCAATGTTTCGCACAAGGCCTGCAAGGCTTGCAGATCGTCCTGGTGTCCACATCGATGCAAATAGTTTTTTCGCTCAACCATTTCAGACGTTGAAAAACCCAGCAATGCTGAGGTTTCACCACTCACTTGAAGTAAGTTGAGGTCTGCATCTACATCACATGCAAACGAAAAATCAGAGACAGAGTTGCTCACACTAATAGAATAACCTAAACATAGTTACACTCAAGCGTAGACGATATTAACCTAAACCCCAAAGAAATAGGGGCCTAGCAGACGATTTTTTATATTCAGCATGGATTCGTCGATATTGCCACTTTTGTGGCCTTATTATTCGTACTACAATGCTGCTCTTTTTATTGTGCATTAACGGGTGAAGGAGCCTCATGCCCGGGTTAAAACGAATAATTCTAATAGACACCCACCTCCCAAACGTAGTTGAACTCAAGCTGGATGGCCACACCAATATTTGTGGTACCAATGCGTCAGGTAAAACCACCTTACAACGCTTGATCCCGGTGTTTTACGGAGAGTATCCCAGTCGGGTGGTACCCGCCACACGTGACAGCTTCGAGAAGTGGTATTTACCGCGTCCTTCCAGCTTTATTATCTATGAATACGAGCGCTTTGAAGGTGACTTGTGTCAGGCTGTGCTGACGTCTACCGGTACCGGTGTTAACTATCGTTTGATAGGGAAACCGTTCGACAGGGACGATTACCTCATCCAGCAAAAAACCGGTGAATTCGCCAGCGTGAATGCCGTTGATATGGCGCGGGCACTCAAGCGCAATAATATTTTGGTGTCGAGCCAAATGGGTACCAAAGATTTCCGCGCTGTTATTCAAAACGATCAAAGTACGTTAACGCAAAGCAGCAATGCTCGGGAATTACTCGGCTATGCGCGTATTTTTAGCGTGTGCGATGCCGCGCATCCAATTCGGCACATAGAAAAGCTGGCAAAAGCCGTGCACTCCAAAGAAGGTAAAATGGAAACCATCAAAACCATGGTGGCGGCCATTATGGAGGAAGACGGTGTGCAGCCGCCCACGTCCAACCTGAGTAAACAGCGAGTGGACGACTGGCAGGGTGAGTGTCAGCTGATTAAATCGTTTGACGGTATCCGTCCCACATTTTTGCAGTTGGAGCAGGCCAATCTGGCGCTGGAAGATGCCGAGGCCCAGCTGCGCGCGCTGAAAGAACAGTTTTCGGTGGACAGTGCCACTCAGGCTGCCGAACTCACGCAACAACAAGCGCAGCTGGAAGAAACCGTTATCAGTCTGAAGCAAGCTGAAAGCCAATGGCGCGATGCGCAGGACACCCTGAACCAGACTATCTCATCGGCCCGTGCCGATGTGGACAAATACACTCGCGAATTGGATGCAGTAGAAGAAGAGTATGCCCAGTGGCAGGAAAAAGACATTGACCAGCTGAAAAACGATGTGGAGCACCTGGAACAATGGCAGCGCGCACTGGCCAATACCGAATCACGGCTCGCTTTGCTTACCAACGAGCACCAAGACGCCGAAGCCAGCTTTAACCGTCGACTGGCTGAAATCGGTGAGTCGCACGCCGAAGCCGTGAGCGCCCTGCACGCGAAAAAGCAAACGCTCAACGACACGCTGAACCAGCAAAGGCAGGAAGAAGCCGTACTTAAGCAGCAAAGCAAAGAGCAGTACCAAAGCCAGCTAACGGCGCTAGAAAACAGCTATCGCGAGTCCATAGAATCACTCAAGGTTGAAAAAGCCGAGTGCAGCAGTGCGCTAAGCAATGCAGGCTTTAACTCATTCGAGCAAAGCCAGCTGGATTTACTCGATGCAGCGATAAAAGAAGCGCAAGTCAGCGAAGACGCTGCACAAGAGGCGTGTCAGCATGCCCGTCAGGCGCTGCAAAGCAGCCAGCGCAAGCGCGAGCAAGCCAGTATTGCACTTGAGAAGGCAAGGGGCCGCTATCAGCAGGCAAACAGCAATGTTGAGAAGGTTAAACAGATGCTGTTCCCCGGCGAAGGCACCTTACTGGAGTTTCTTCGCGCGTCGAAACCCGACTGGCCAGACACCATAGGTAAAATTATTCAGCCAGAATTGCTGAACCAGACCAAGCTACATCCAACGCAAAAAGACGAGGGCGATAGCCTGTTCGGCATAGGGTTGGATTTAAGCCACCTGGATAAGCCAATGCTGGCGGCCGATGAGGCGACCCTGCAAACCAAACTCAACGAAGCAGAATCTCAGGCCAGCGAGGCCCTAGCGGCGCAAAACGACGCAGAAAGTGCGCTCAGCAGTGCCGACGAAGAGGTGCGCAATGCGGAACTCGCGCTTACCCAAAAAGACAACAGTGTAAAGTCGGCGCAGGCCAACCGAAAACGTCTACAGCAAGACAAAGACACTCAACTGAGTGAATACCAGTCTGCGCTGGCTGAGCGTAAGTTAACGGCGAAAAAGCGAATTGAAAAGATCGCTTCAGCGCTAAGCAAAGCAGAATCTGCCCACAACGCAGAAAAAGAAGCCTTGCTTGAACAGCAGCGTGAGGCGGAAACCGAACAGAGTTTCCACTGGCAGCAGCTGATTGATGAAACCCAGGAACGTATTGCCCACGTCGACGACGAAATTGCCTCGATCAAGCAGGATGCCGAGCAGGAAAAGCAAACCCTGTCACAATGGTTGGACAGCGAGCTGAATGAGCGAGGGATTGATGTAGACGAAATCGGCACCCTGAAGAAGCAACTGGCAACGCTGCAAAAAGACATCCAGCGCACCCAAAGCCAGCGTCATTTAGTGGCTGACTACACCCGTTGGTATGACCGTATCTTCAAAGGGCAAAAGGTGGAATGGCAAAAGAGCCTGACTAAAACCCGTCAAACCCTCAGTGACGCCGAGCGTGAACTGGCCAAATACCAAAGCGACTTCAAACAAACCCGCGAGCAGCTTATTGCGAAGCGGGCTGAACTTGAGCAGTCTATTACCCGCCTTAGCAGTCATATTGAAGAAGTGAAAAGCCTGCACAAAGCCATTGTCAGGTTGGATTTGGATGAAAAAGGCGACGTTGCCGATATTGCCAGTGTGGCCAATACACTCACCCAACGCATTAGCCTGTCACAGAGCCTGCTCAAAGATCGCGAAACCCAGCACAAAAACGTGCGCGACTACGTAGACATGTTCGATCAGATGATCGCCACACAAGCCGGTACCGGATTGTCTGACACCTGGGAAAAAGCCCGTCAGGAATGTAAGACCGTATCTGAAGACGGCACGGTAAGGGTAGAGCATCGCAAGTTGGTGCCGCACTTGTCCCAGCTGTTGAACGTCATCATTCCGCAAAAACTGCAAGGCCTGAAAGAACAAGGGCGTATTTTTGGTGCAGATTTAAGCCAGTACTACCACGTACTGGTGGATATCGATAAACGCATTGAGCGTCAAAGCAGGCGGCTCACAGAAGAAGTCGACAGTGAATTGTATTTGGATGGCGTATCTAACTCTGCAGTGAAAATTCGTTCGCGCATCAGTGAACTGGAATTTTGGCCAGAGCTGGAAGCGTTTAAACAGGAGCATGAAGCCTGGCTGGCGGAGGGCGGTGATCAGTTGCCTGAAGAGTCGTACGGTCACGCCATGATCCGCGTGCTGGACATTCTGGGCCGGGCAGCGCTGCACGGCGGTATCAGTAAGTTGCTGGACATCGAATTGCATCTGCGCGAAGGCAACAGCGATTTGGTGATCCGCACCGACCGTCAGCTCAACGAATCATCTAGCCATGGTATGGCGTACCTGATTTTGTGTAAGTTTTTACTTGCCTTTACCCGTTTGCTGCGGGGCGAAGCCGATGTCACCATTCACTGGCCTATCGACGAGCTGGGCACCTTGCACCACAGCAATATCAAAAAGATTTTTGATGCCTGTCAGAACAACAACATCGATGTGGTCGGGGCTTTCCCGAATCCGGAGTCGGAAGTGCTCAACTTGTTTGAGAATCGTTACCTGATTGACAAGGCGAGCCGTCGCTTGCAAGTGGTGCAGCCGAAAGTGAATGCCATTTCTGAAAAACTCAAAGCAAAGAGGGAGGCTGAAGCATGTTAAGTGAAGCAGGACGCGTACTCTCCCGGCTACTGGAAGGCGCCTATATTTGTCAGGTCAGTGACGAAGAGGGCTGGCGCTTTTTAAAGCAGCGCGAAAACCAAAACCAAATTAAGCCGCATTTAGACGTGCTGAATCGTCAGCTGTCTACTGCCGCTGACGGCAGTGTGTTTTACGCCAGTTATATCTCTATTGGCGAAGAAGAGCGCAAGCATCTTACCGCCCAGTTTGCAGAGACCACGTCGCAATTAATGCCGCTGGTGGAGTGGTTAGTGCTGGTTCAACAGGCTACGCAGTCTGATGTGCCGCTGGCCATGGGCTCGGCGATCCGCTTGTCAGAACTACAACAAATTATTGAAGACACGCCGGCGTTTCGGGAAACGCTGGAAAAGATTGCCCGGTACCGCTTGTTTGGCTCCACCAGTGTGAACATGGACGGCCAGCTAAAACAGGTGTTTAAACGCCTCACCGACTTGGGCTATTTGCTAAAACCCAATAGTGAAAAGCAAATTTATCTGGCAACCGGCAAGATTGAATATCTGTATGAGGTCATCAAGTTCATTGACGAAACAGAAGGGCTTGGGCTGGCTGAGCAGGCCGAAGCGGCCATTGCGCAGGGTAGTTTGTTGTGAGTCAAATAATTGAAGAGGGGAAAAGGCTACTTAATGCCTTAGCCCGTCACGGCGATATTATCATGCAGGCCTATGCCAACGGCACGGTAACGGAGCGCCAGTTCCCGGCCAATGCACTGGAACAGCTGGTAAGGTTGGGCGTGTTATGGCGGCCCGATGCCAGTCAGCCGTTGCGCTTGAAGGCAGTAGTCAGAAACCTGCTGGAAGGCAGTTTGCAGGACGAGCGCAACCGGGTAATGTCAACCAACGTAGTGGCTGCATTGTCTGGGCTCACAACCTTGGCTGAACACTATAAAGAGTCATTGTTGGCGCAGCGTTTTGCAGAATCACAGTCTTACCTGAACGAGCTCACCGAGCACGTATACCAACTCAGCGAAGCGCTAGGCAACAGTATTCGCGTGTTGTTCAGTCGTATTAATGACGAGTTTGGCTATGTGTCGTCGGTGGAGGCAAAAATTCGTGAAAACCAACTGGCACAGGAGCAGGTGAGTGAACTGCTTAACCAGCTGGAGTGTTTTCAGTTTGATCAGTTAAGTCAGGTAGCGGGTAACTACAGTGAATTGCGCCATTTACTGGTGGTAACCTTGCAGCGCCGGTTTGCCAAAGCCGCACAAGAGTTGTCGGTGGTCCAGGCGCGATTGCTAGCGCTATTGGGGCGCTTCAGAGAGTTCCAGGGCAGAACCCGGTTGCTCAAGGGTTATTTGCTGCATCAGGAACAACATCCTGATTTTGCCCCAAGGCAATACATCAATATGACACAGCCGCCCGCCTTGTTTACGCAAGCACCGCCGCTATTGGCAGAGGCAAAAGCCGATGTCTTTAACACCGAGCACGAAAACGTGCTGGCCTTAATTGCAGTTAGTGTAGGTGCACACAAGGTGCGCGTTAAACCTAAAACGACTGCTGTCGCCCAGAAATTTACGCTGGAAGAAGCGTCATCGGTCACCCTGAATGATTCGGAAATTAAGGTGGCGGTAGAGGCCTACTTTGAACGTGTCATCGACTCTGGGCAAACTCTGTCAGCGCTGACTTACTTTGACGAAAAACAGCTCGATTTCGACAAAGAAGTCTGGCTGTATCAAGTGATTGGCGAATACGATGGGCTTACCAGTACCGATAAAGCCTTTTTCGCTCTGGAGTGGGAAGGGCAAACCGACCCTGTGTTTACAGGGAATTATTACATTGAGGACATCTTACTGGGCCTACGATAGAAATTTCGCGTAATGGATAAAACTTTTTGGCGCATTTCAGGTCTTACAGTGCCACACAAATGGAATGCGTTAGCTAATACACGAGGATCACACATGCAGTTATCCCAGTTACAGCACTTTAATCAAGCCCTTATTCAAATGTCAGTATTGCTTTATCAAGTAGACAGAAAAGTCACGCTGACTGAGCAGGAAGCCCTAGATAGCCTGGTGGAGTCACTCGACTGGCAAAGCCCTATCAGTTGTGAAGCGTTTAAAACCGAAGCCATTTTTCAGGCACGCAAGGCACTGGATGTGGGCGAAGGACGCGCCATGCTAAAAAACCTCAAAGACGACTTGATGTACGACCCCGACACGGCCATGGAAGTGGCATATATGATCACAGGTGTCGACGGCGAGCGCTCAGACGATGAAGCCGAGATGCTGCATTTTCTCACGCATAAATTACTGGCCAAGGCCTTAACAGAAGGCGCTGTGTTACCTGAAGAGTAATACACGCTAGCGTGCTCACTGACGTTTCTTATTCGCGTAGTGAGCACCACCTGAAAGCGCCAGGATCAACACGACTGCCACGGCTACCAGCGTGAAGTTCTGGTCTTTCATTGCGCCCGAGAACATCACATAAGGCACGGCATGCAGTAGCTGTATTGACCAGTTGATCAACAAATAATAAGCCAATGACAGACTGCCACTGGCCAGCAAAAGGTTCTTCATCATATAGGGCAAAATGGGCAAGGCGACAATACCCACAGCCCACTTGATTTGTGATGAGCGCCCCATATCGGGTACCGAGCGATCCTTTTTGTCCAGCCAACGAATGATGCTTGGTTTAATGAACGAGTGCATGGCCAAATAGCAGGCAACCATTTGGCACATCATGGCAATACCTATGATGACCAGTCCCCAGCCAACGCCAAATTTTGCCCCTGCGACTATGCAAAATATACTTAAGGGTAAACCTAACAGGGGTAAAAAGCACAGCGCCAGAATAAACCAAACGGGGTCAGCCTGTGGATTCAGGGCAAACGCTTTTATCTCAGTCACTAATACAGAAATGTCGGTGTAATATAAAAACACCGCTATACCGAGAAGCAGCAAGGCCAATCCAATTTTCAGACTGACTTGAGAATGACGCTGCGACTCACTCATGCTTCATCGTTTCCGTTAACCTGAAAGGTTTTTGTAACCGTGTCGAACTTCTGCTGCAACAATTGCCACTCTGCTTGCAATTTAGCTCTAAGGTTATCCATTGCCTCCAGACCGGGGTGTGTTTCAAAGGGCGCTTGATACGTTTTAAGGGTGTCAGCATAAAGCGCCAACAAGCGTTCAGCACTGCGTGAATCTGAGAATGTCTCTGCGGTTTTTAACGCCTCTGCACGCTTAGCTGACAATGAGTTAGTGTCTTTTAGCAATGTGTTGCACTGCGCAGCAAAAGACGCAGGCGTGGAATCTTTTGGAAGGTGCAGGCCATTGGCGTCGTTAACCACATCATCGACACCCGGTGCGGCCAACGCCACCACAGGTACACCAGCCGCCATGGCTTCTGTGACCACCATCCCCTGAGTTTCAGACTGCGAGGCAAAAACAAACACGTCCATGGCCGCGTAGGCATCCACGAGATCCTGCCCGCTGACATTCCCCAGCCACTGAATTCTGTTGTGAAGACCACATGACTGCGCCTTATCTTTTATGGCCTCTTCGCAGGGGCCTGAGCCTGCAATTAACCAGGTGGTGTTGTCGTTTTGTTCAAGTAGTTCAAGCATGGCGTCGGCGAGAAAATGCAGGTTTTTCTCTTCAGCCAGTCTGCCCAGATGACCAAGGATCCTGACATCCTCAGCAATATTCAAGCGATCCCGTGCTGCTTTTTTGTCAGCTTGTTTAAAATTATCAAGCACCACACCGGTTGGAATCACCTCCACCGGTACCGTCACGCCCCTGTCATTGATCATCTGTTTAATGCTGGTGCTGGGCGCAACCACTGCATTACACATATTCGCGTACGTTGTCGCCAGTTCTGCCGCAAATTGCGCCATCACCGAAGAGTCTTCGAGCACGTAATGGGTGTACTGTTCATAGCGCGTGTGATGGGTAAAAACCAGAGGTACCTGATAACGATGTGACAGACGCACCGCCGTGTCACCCAACAAAAACGGGTGATGGCTGTGAATTATATCGATGTGCAAACCGTCCAGCAGAGTGGTCAGTGCAAAGGGTACCGCTACCCGAACGGAAAAATCACTGCCGTTGTAGTTTTGAATAGCGGGTACACGTATCACATCGTCGATCTGCTCATACAAGGGAGCTTCAGAGCCCTCGAAATCAGGGGCGATGATCAGCACCTTATGGCCCTTGTCCCGCAGAACACTTGCCGTTTGGTAAACCGAATTCGCCACCCCGCCCACATGTGGAAGGTAGGTGTTGGTGAGCATTAAAATATTAATGGTTGGCCTCCATGTCGTCATTTAACGGTGTTAACGTCGCCTTCTTAAGCTGCGGGTCATAGTTAACAGGTTTATACCCCGGCAGAGTAATTTTGATGTCAGGCTTTTTAACATTGCTGTGCCAGTCTATGTCCAAACTGATATGTTTTTCGTCTCCCTCAACAGTAATTTCTACTGCCATTTTGCCCCAAGGGGTCAGTGTGGGGCCAAAGGCTACCTTGTCGCCTTGGTCTAACCATTTTTCAGGAATGCCAGACCCTACGATGACGCACTCTTGCTCCTCTCTAATGAACATATTGCGCACCATCATAAGGAACTCAGCCGCTGCCCAGCCATGCTGACCGTCACCCATACAGCCGCCGCCTGAGCGTGGATGAATGGCTTCTGGCCAATGCCCTGTAGGCGATGCGGCTGACACCACAGCGTCAATCAGCGTGTGATATCTGTCATCACCCTGGCGTAGCAAACTTTGTGCAACGGCTAAGGTTAGATAGATGTTCTTGCCAGAATGGATCATGTCCTGAAAAAAGGTGTCCTCGAAAAAACACTTTTGCAGCAAAAACTCCGTAGTGGCTACAAGGGCCGGATCGTCCGGCAAATTGAGCTGTAGCGGGTAATCCGACACCATAGAACCAATAGCCCCAGAATCCATTCTGCGGTATGGCGAGGCCGGAATGCCTCCCTGACGTTTATGGGTTTCGATTTTATCGATAGACGCTTCAACACTTTGTTTCATTTGCTCTGACAGGTGACGGGCCGTTTCTGCATCCTCCTCCATGTCATGTCGCGTAAAGAGTGCAGCAATGCCGTTTAAACCACCGATAGCCCAGTAATCATCCCAGTAATAGTGGTCATTGGGGCCAAAGTGCTCTGCACTGAAGCCCGCAGGAAAAAGACCATGGTGACGCGTATTTGGGGCATCTAACCGTTTTTTATCAATCCATTTCACGGCTTTGCGCGCAGCGCTTACCAGATCGTCCGAAACAGAATCACCGGTAACCTGCTCATACCTGTCTAGGATCCATAGCACCTGACCATTAGAATCCCATTCACCTTCCTGAGACTGAAAATAACCGTTTTGTTTTTGATGGGGTAAAAAGCCGGGGAAGGCGCGTTTTACCCGTTCAGGCAGGTTCACCGCAAGCAGTGCATTCATCATCAGGCAGGCATCTCTGAACCAGAATCGTTTATAGGTGTAAGGGCCGGGTACGATGTCTTTTGCACTTAAGAGCGCTAAGGTAACGAGACTGCTTTTAAATACCTTATTTAACTGTTTGTCAGGGGTTTCAAGGCTAGCGGCGGCGGCAAACAATTCTGACCAAGCTGCCGTTTTTGCTGAGCGATGGCCGTCACGGGCCATTTCTTTGGCCAGGTCAATGTGAACCGTCAGGGTTTGCTGACCGCTGTTTGGCTTCACATTAAAGCCGAGCGCGGCCGTTGCCATTCCCGCCTCACATTTCACCTCAAAATCATCATCAGAGGCCGCATCACGTTCAATGGCCGAAACCACATCACCGTGCAGATATTTCGAAAAATAATGGCAATCTGCCGGCCGGTCAAAGTGCACAAGGGTGTCGTTGTTAACGGTAACCTGTTTGCGTACCTTGTTTACGTTAACACGTTCAATAAATTGGATGCCCTCAGGGTTGTAAGGCCTGAAAGCGATCACGATTTTTCCCCCATCGGGAATATCACTGCGAATTGTCGTTTTCAGTACTGGTGATGCGTTATCGTCAATAACCAGTTCAACGGTGCTGGTGATCGTGCCCTTAGAGGTTTCATGGTGCGACTCAACCTGAAGCGATTCCTGCGCATGTTGTTTTTGCTTAAACGACTGACTTTTACTGGGGAAATGCAGGTTTCCGTCACTATCCTGAAGCCAGATATCGAACGACCAGCCATCGTAAAGCGGCGTTACCAGGCCTCTTGGGTCAACAATGGGGTATAAGGCCAAATCAGGCACACCCACCGCCGTCCAGTCTCTATGGGTTAGGTTCACATGGCTAATGCTAAACGCCCGTGGCACAAAGCTGGGATCATTGGGATTAAACTGCTTTTCTACCCAATACGGCCACACCCAGTCGAGGTTGGTTTGTATTGCCTTGGTGTTGACTAACCCTCGTGCATGAAAGCTCACCCCTGCGCGAAGCAGTTCGATAGGTTCTGCCACTTCGGAGGGCTGAGAAAATTGTCTGATGCGGGCAAGGATAGACGTCGGATCGATAAATCCGTAGTGATGGGCGGCGCGTTGCATCAAGTACTTCCATGGCAACAGTTTAGAGAGCATGCTCTTCCTCCTGTGGCGTCTGTTAAGTTTTTAGCAAGTGCCTTGTTAGACCTTGGGTCTTTAAACAGAAAATCAACCGTTACCACAAAAAGGCTTAATTAATCTTTTCATTGTCTGCGTAGGTACCTACCTATAATGAAACTAATAAGGAGAGGGCAAGATGACACGAACAGCAAATGGTAGGCCATTAACTAGGTGGTCTGATGTGTGATCAAAAATAGCTTGGGTCAGGTAGCCTATACTTAGGGTGTGTGGACTGCACACCTTAAAACTGAAAAGGGAGGATCAAAATGTACATTGCATTTAGTCAGCTAAAGCACTTCTCAATTCACGCGACAGACGGCGACATTGGGGCCTGCAAGGACGCTTTATTTGATGATCAGGATTTAGTCATACGTTATTTTTATGTAGACACCAGTGCCTGGTTACCACTTAGCCGAAAGGTGATCATTACCCCCATTTCTGTCACCGGTATCGAGCACGACAAAAAAGCCATGGCCGTTGCCATGGATACGGAAACGCTAAAAGCATCGCCCTCTATCGATACGCATAAACCCGTATCCAGAGAATATGAAGAGGCCTTGTTTAAGTATCTGGGCTATGGCTATTACTGGACTGGCCCGGGGGCCTGGGGCGATTTTGCCATGCCCAACCAACTGGTTGATGAGCCCGTTCGGGAAGACCTGACCGAACTGGAAAAAACTGAATCAAACAACCATTTGCGCTCCTGCGATGAAGTTGACGGGTATGACGTTAATCTTACCGGGCATCGCCACGGACACATTTGCGACTTTATTTTCAATACCAAAACATGGGCTATCGAGCTGTTTATTGTAGATACAAACAACTGGTTGCCAGGGGGTAAAAAGCTAGCAGTATCGCCCAAACAGCTGGAAAAAATAGACTGGCCGTCGCAGCAAGTCTCACTGAAGATAAGCGACGGTGTGTTAATGCAAGCACCCGAGGTCGACCTGGATAAGGTATCTGACAGCCAATACATCGAGGGCATTTTGTCGAAAATGTAACTAAGGCTAAAGGTAGTTAGTAATAAAATATTCTTGAAATGTTTTTTATTTTGTGATTAATTAGTAATTATGTTGCGTGAGTATCACGCGCTAGAAGGTAAGGGCGTTTCATGTTAAGCCCCTATCAGTAAAGAGTTCGACAAACGAAAGGGTTACACCTACAACCCATCATTTTGTTTGTTTAACATTTGGAGAATCAAGGTTGCCAATGGCTAGATTGGCAAGCTTATTCTTCATAAATCCCTTGCTTGAATTAATGGGCTTCTTCGGAAGCCCTTTTCGTTGTAAATAATGCTTATCAGGTGTGTGGTATCTGCACAAATTGGTGTAATATCCATCAGTTAGCTGATAAGGAACCACCACTTGCGTTGTATTAAAGTTAGTCTGTTTCTGTTGTTATGTCTGCTTTTGCCCGGCACGGCTGCTGCGCAAGCGGCGCAGGACAATACTGAACTTCACACAGATGACGGCTTGTGGGTGATCACCAACCTAGAACCTTTGTTTAGTGAGCAAGACGACAGAGGCCGGTTAACCGGCTATGCGGTGGAGTTGGTGCGACTTATACTGGCTGATGCCGGTTTTAATAACAATATTTTAAGTGCACCCTGGCAGCGCATTTTGGCTGAGAGTGCCGAAAAGCCCGATGTGCTGGTGTTTTCGTTAGCCCGCACACCCGAACGCGAAGATCAGTTTTACTGGATCACGCCGGTTACCCAAAACACCTATGCGTTTTATGCACTGCAAGGCCATTCAAATGGCGTATCGTCACTCACTGCCTTACCTAAAACCTCGCGCGTAGCGGTACTGGAAAACGACTTTCGCCACAAAGCGCTGGAAAAAGCAGGCATAAAGGCTGTACCCACACAAAGCTGGGGTGAGGCCCTGCAAGCGCTGTATAACGGGCAGGCTGACTATTTGTTTTTCTCTGACGGCGGCGTGAATGTAACCTGTGCTAACAGCGGGTTTGATTGTACCCGCATTAAAAAGGCGTTTGTTTATCAGCAGGCGACTACCTACGTGGCGTTGTCTAAACCGGGCACCAATCCGGCGTTGGCAGAACGACTTAAACAGGCCGCTCGCAGTGTGAAAAGCGCAGAGCAATATACCAGCCTGGTTAACGAATGGCTGGCTACGTATGCCAAACGAACCGCCTTACCCATCAGCGAAGAAAACGGCGTGCTTATTTTAGGGCAGGTTAACGCCGACTAATCAATAAACTGTAGCTGCGCATAGCGCTGATACAAGTCACTGCTGCTTAGTAAGTCATCATGGGTGCCGGTAGCGGCGATTTTGCCCTCGTGCATGACCACAATGCGATCTACATCTTTTACCGTGGCCAGCCTGTGTGCAATGACCAGCGTAGTGCGCGACGCCATCAGATGTTTCAGTGCGCGCTGAACATTGGCTTCACTTTCAGCATCCAGAGCGCTGGTGGCTTCGTCAAGCAGCAGAATAGGGCGGTCGGCCAGAATGGCCCGGGCAATGGCAATTCGCTGGCGCTGGCCACCCGACAAATTTACCCCACGCTCACCCAATAAGGTGTCGTAGCCGTTAGGTAACTGCGCAATAAAACTGTCGGCATAGGCCTGCTCGGCGGCCTGTTTTACCTCATCATCACTGGCATCAGGGCGACCGTAGCGAATATTGTTGGTTACCGTATCAGCAAACACCACGGCAGACTGATCCACCACAGCAATGTGTGAGCGCAGTGCCTCAAACGACAGGCCGGCAATGTCGGTATCGTTAAGGGTGATCACACCTTTCTGGGCTTCCCAGAACCGCATTAGTAAATTAAACAGCGAGGTTTTGCCTGCGCCGCTGGGCCCCACCAAAGCAACCTGCTCACCAGGGGCAATGTCTAAGGTTAAGCCATTAAATAAAGGGGTATCTGTATTTGGATAGGTAAAATGAATAGCATTAAAGTGAATAGCGGGCGGTGAGGGCGCAAGCGCCAGCTTTTGTGTAGTACCGCCTGCGATAGGGTTGTCGGTATTCAAAAGCTCCAATAACCGTTCACTGGCGCCGGCACCGCGCTGAATATCGCCGATCACCTCACTCACAGTGGCAATACTGCCCCCCGCCATTACGGCATAAAACAAAAACGCGGTAAGTTCACCCACGCTCAAGGTGCCCGATTGCACCTGTTCAATGCCCAGCCAGCCAATGCCAACAATGGCGCCCATGCTAAGGCCCATCACCAACGCAATCAGCCAGGCACGAATGTGAATGCGTTTTAAGGCAGTGGACAGCGCCTCGTCAACCTGAGCGGCAAACTGACGGGCTTCACGCTGTTCGGCCGTGTAAGCCTGCACCGTTACAATTTCATGCAGGCTCTGGTCGATATGCGCGCCAATGTCGGCCACTCTGTCCTGACTGGCACGGGCGTATTTACGCAATTTGGGCGCAAGTACACGAAGGGGTACTAATATAAGCGGCACACTTAACAGCACAGCGATGGTTAAGGTGGTACTGGCGGTCAGCATTAACGCCAGCGAGCCAATAAAGGTAAGCGCAGAGCGAATGGCCATAGAAAAGCTCATGCCAATAACCGTTTGCAGTACCGAGGTGTCGCTGGTGAAACGCGAAATTACCTCACCGGTGCGGGTATTGGCAAAAAACGCCGGCCCCAGCTTTAGCAGGTGGGCATACACCTGATTGCGAATATCTGCACTCACTTTTTCGCCCAGCCAGGTCATTAAATAAAACCGCCAGTAGGTGGCAAAGCTGATCAGCACAGTAATACCCAACAGCCCCAAGGCCGCATAGCGAATGGCATCCTGGCTCTGGTTTACAAACCCGGCATCAATGCCGTAGCGAATTGCCTGACCCAGCAATAACCAGCTGCTGGCCGCGATAATTAACGCAAGGGTGGCCAGGCAGGCTTTACCTAAATAAGGCCGTAATAAAGTGAAAAACCAGCGCGACAGGCGTTGTTTGTGCATGAAAGTGACATTCCTCTTGCATTTTTACTATGGCTGCGTATAATTCCGCGGCCTTTTGTACCGCAGGTATGAAAGCATGTTAACGGTAACGCTACAACGAGTTTGAGGCAATTTATGGTTACTATTCGTTTACAGCGTGGTGGCGCGAAAAAGCGTCCATTTTATCAAGTAGTTGTGGCTGACAGCCGCCGCTCAAGAGACGGACGTTTCATCGAAAACGTTGGTTTCTTTAACCCAACTGCACAGGGCAATGCTGAGCGTCTTCGCTTAGATCTTGAACGTGTAGAGTACTGGGTGAGCAAAGGTGCAGGTTTGTCTGACCGCGTATCTCGCTTGGTAAAAGATGCAAAGGCAGCTGCATAAGCTGCAATTGTAGATAAGTTTGGCTGAACAAAGAAAGAGTAAAATGAGTCACGCGTCTGACAAAGTGGTAATTGGCAAAATCGGTGCACCTTACGGTGTGAAAGGTTGGGTTAAGATCCACAGTTTTACTGAGCAGCCAGACACAGTGTTTAGCTATCAGCCCTGGCAGATAGGCGAAAACACGGTCACCGTTGAGCAATGGCAGGTGCAAGGTAAAGGCATGGTTGCAAAGCTGGTTGGCATTGAGGACCGCGATTCCGCGGATATCCTGAAAAATGCCGAAATCAGCATTGACGCTGCGCTGCTACCGGAACTGGGCGAAGAGGAGTTTTACTGGCGTGACCTTAAGGGCATGCAGGTAATTAACCTTGACGGTTATAACATGGGTACAGTGCAGGATGTGTTTAACACAGGTGCCAACGACGTACTTCAGGTTAAAGCCAACGCCAAAGACGCTTTTGGGCAACGGGAAAGACTATTACCTTTTGTATACGACGAAGTAATACACAAGGTCGATACAGAAGAAAAGGTGATCACGGTCGACTGGGACCCGGGGTTTTAAATGCAGCCCCAAAAATGGTTTGGCATTGTTAGTTTATTTCCTGACATGTTCACACCATTCATTGAGCAAGGTGTATTCGGAAGGGCCGTTAAAAAAGGCCTGATAGAAACCGCCCTGTTTAATCCCAGAGACTACACCCACGACAAGCACCGCACGGTCGACGACCGACCCTACGGCGGCGGTCCTGGGATGTTAATGATGGTGCAGCCTTTAGATGACGCACTCACCGCGGCAAAAAAAGCCGGTGGTGAAAACACCCAAGTGGTGTATTTGTCGCCACAGGGCAGACGATTGGATTATAACGGAGCAACCGAGTTGGCCCGGCATAACAAGATAGTCTTTCTGTGTGGTCGATACGAAGGTATTGATGAGCGCATAATCGATAAACACGTGGATCAGCAATGGTCCATCGGCGATTACGTACTCAGTGGGGGCGAGCTCCCGGCCATGGTAACCATGGATGCCATCGCGAGGTTAGTACCGGGCGTGTTAGGTCACGACCAGTCAGCCACGCAGGACTCCTTTACCGACGGCCTGTTAGACTGCCCGCACTACACCCGACCGGAAAACTGGGAAGGGCAATCGGTACCGTCAGTATTGCTCAGTGGCGATCATGAAAAAATTAGACAGTGGCGCTTGCAACAGTCATTAAAACAAACCTTGTTGCGACGCCCTGAGATGTTTAACGACCTAGCTCTGACTGAGGAGCAAGCCGCGTTACTACAACAAGTGAAACGCGATTTGCAGCAAGATGACAGTTAACTAGGAAGAGAGGATATGATGAGTAAAGTCAGTCAGGATATCATCAAGAAAATTGAAGAAGCACAGTTGAAAACTGACGTGCCAGCATTTGGCCCAGGTGACACTGTTGTTGTTAAAGTTCGTGTAAAAGAAGGCGAAAAAGAGCGTCTTCAGGCATACGAAGGTGTAGTAATTGCAAAACGTAACCGTGGTTTGCACTCGTCTTTTACTGTTCGTAAAGTATCAAGCGGCGAAGGCGTTGAGCGTGTTTTCCAAACACACAGCCCGGCTATCGGCTCTATCGAAGTGAAGCGCCGTGGTGCTGTTCGTCGTGCTAAGCTTTACTACTTGCGTGAGCGTTCAGGTAAATCTGCACGTATCAAAGAAAAGCTTAACTAATTTTATTAATTTCGCGTTATCGTTAACACTGAAAAAGCCCGCACACCGCGGGCTTTTTTGTGCCTGTCTGCACTGTTTTGATGCACAGTAATGGTGCAAAATAACCGCTGCCAACTGCCCGCCAGGCCGCCATTTTCAGCACCCTCAATGCCATACTGACAAACCCATCCATAAAACCTGATACAAGGTGTCGGGGTTTTTTACACTGTACATTTTCCTAACATGTGGTTAACCAGAAAAAATACTTAACGTACTGAAATGGTTAATTAAATTGTTGTTGGCATGTACCCTGCATAACTGGTCTGTACAGTTAGGGTTATGGACGAATACGTCACCCAAAAAAGTGACGCTATCGTATCTGCTGCGAAGTGATGGATAAAAACAAATTACTAAGTTTGTCAGCATACTATTGCCATAAAAAAGCATGTCGTGAGAAAGCCAGCTATGAACTGGTTTAGCTTGCCATTGCATGGTGTGGCCTGTCAGCCCTGGTGTGAACACACACAGGTAGAGCACGCGATACAGCTGGTTGAAGGTAAGCCCATTGTGTTAAGTGGTGAGCCCATCTGGCAAGGGCAACAGCACAACGATAACTCCACCACACAGGTGGCACTATACAAGAATAACAGCGCGTACACGCTGAACATTAACTGCCAGGGAAAAGGGCGGTTTACACTACAGGGCAACACTTTTGCCATCGACTGGCAGCCCGGCGGCACACCCGCCAGCCATTATTTTCAGTCGATGGGATTAGCGCTCTGGCTGGAACTAAACGGAGTGATGTGCCTGCACGGTAATGCTCTGAGCAAAGGCGAGCGAACCATTATTGTGCTGGCGCCAAGCGGCACCGGAAAGTCAACCTTGTCGGGTGCGTTAATGCAGCAAGGGTTTACGCTGCTCACCGACGACATGGTGGCCCTGTATGAAGAAAACAGGGCAGGGCAAACGGAATACGGGGTATACCCCAGCTGGCCCATAATGCGGTTGTGGCCCAATAGCATTGAGCATGTGCTTAATGCTAATGAAAGTACAACGCATAAAAACGAAGCATTTAAAAAAGTGCACGACAAGTTTGAAAAACGCATCGTGCCAATAAATACAAAGCAGCAAGAGCAACAACATAATAAGAAAAAGGTCACTGACATCTTTTTGTTAAAAAGAGTCGATAACGTAAGTGACCCGGGTCACTTTACCGTGACACCGCTACCAGGTGGCGAAGCCGTTATGGCACTGATGCAGAACACCATTTTAGGTGAGGTATACAGGCCGTTAAATCTGGAGCAGCAAAGAATGTTGAGCCTGGCCAAAATGGCCGAAGGCATGAAGGTGAATGTAATTACTTACCCTTCAGGCACACAGGGATTGCAAGCCGTTACAAACTGGCTTGCTAACTAATTTAGAAACTTAATTTAGCGTGTAATTCGCTCGAAAATGCAAGGATAAAGTCAATGACGAATCATACTGGTTTTGTCAAAAACAATGTGAATACCTTTGCGGCTGCGTATCGCTTCGTCGATCTCTTGGTTATTCACCTGTCACTTATGCTGGCGCTGGTAATTTACGGGCTGGAATTTAGCAACGATTATTTGCTATTAAGCCTGACAGCCAATATTACTTTTGCCATTGCCGCCGAATCAAATGCCCTTTACCGAAGCTGGCGTTCAGGCTTCTTCAAACAACTTATTTTTTATACCTTTGTTTCTTGGGGTGTGGCAGTTACCGCAATGTTGCTGCTTATGTTCTTCAGTAAAACCTCCGAAACTTATTCACGTGTGGCCATCGCCTTATGGATAGGCATGGGCGGGCTGGCGCTGATTAGCTGGCGTACCCTGTTTGGTATCTTCCTTACCCATATGCGCAAAAAAGGTCATAACACGCGCAGTGTAGCCATTATAGGTATGTCTGAAGCCGGTATCAGGCTGGCTCACGAAATTAATTACCGTAAAGAAACGGGCTACCGTGTAGAAGCCTTTTATGACGACCGCGGCCAGGACAGACTCGACAACACCTTTGCCGATAAGCTAGTAGGCGATGTAGAAAGTGGCGTACGCGCTGCCAGAGCTAATCAGTACGACACCATTTTTATAGCGATGCCTATGAAAGCCGAAGCCCGTATTCGCGACATTTTGTTTCGCTTGGGCGATACTACAGCCGATGTGCAGCTTATCCCCAATTTCTTTATGTTTTCTATGATGCAAACCACCATGTCGCACGTGGGCAACATACAAACCCTAAGCGTGTACAACAACCCCATGTCGGGTGGTGCAGCCGCCCTGAAACGTTTTGAAGATATCGTGCTTTCCAGCATTATCCTTTCGCTGATCGCCTTGCCTATGCTGGCGATTGCCATTGGTATTAAACTTACGTCAAAAGGGCCGGTCATCTTTAAGCAAGACAGATACGGCCTAAACGGCAAACGTATAAAGATGTGGAAATTTCGTTCTATGACGGTAACCGAAAACAGTGATGTGGTTACTCAGGCCACCAAGGGTGATGCGCGTATTACCCGCTTTGGCGCGTTTTTAAGAAGAACCTCTTTAGACGAATTGCCGCAATTTATCAATGTATTAAAAGGTGATATGTCAGTTATTGGCCCACGCCCTCATGCGGTGGCGCACAATGAAGAATACAGAAAGATGGTGGACTTCTACATGCTGCGCCATAAGGTTAAGCCAGGTATTACAGGCTGGGCGCAGGTAAATGGCTGGCGTGGTGAGACAGAGACATTGGATAAGATGAAGAAGCGTATTGAGTACGATTTGGACTATATCAGGCACTGGTCATTATGGATGGACTTTAAGATTCTTATACTTACTTTATTCAAAGGCTTTGTGAACAAAAATGCTTACTAATCCTATCACCAAACATTATTTCAAAGCCAAAGCGTTCTAATGCAAATTAATAATTTTAATGACAGTTTCAAAAGCAGAATTGCTAAAGGTGTTTCTGCGAATGTCTTCTGTCAAATTGTGACTATATTGATACAAGTTGTAAGTGTCCCTTTATTTATACATTATTGGGGCGTTGGGCTTTATGGAGAGTGGTTGGTACTTAGCGCTATACCTGCATACCTCACTTTAATTGAGTTTGGCTTCGCCAACTCAGCCTCTAATGAAATGACAAAGGCTGTTTCTTCAAATTTATTGTCTCTCGCATCGTCAGTTTATCGAAGTGCTTGGTCAATGGTGACAACTCTTTGTTCAATTTTGGTTGTATCTTTGCTTTTTGGAGTCAATTCAATTGACATTTCTCCATTGTTCAACATAGAGAAACTGAGTGAAGATACAGCAATCATTCTCTCATTATTTCTTATACAAGTTTTCTTTATTATCCAATGTCAAACTCTATGGCCAGCTTTAAAGTGCAATGGTCTGTATGCTACTGCAGCATTTTTGTCTGGCATTGTGAGAATAATAGAGTTTGTCGTTTGCATACTCTTCTTAGTTGTTTTTAATACCCCCCTAATGGCAGCGGTTGGCATACTAATAGGGAGAATATTGGGATTTGTTTTAGCTTTGTATATAACTTATTCAAAAAATAATTGGTTGTTGATTGGGCAATTTTCAGTTGATTTTAAAATAGTAAGAAAGCTATTCCCTTCGGCTATAGGCTTCTCTGCTATTCCAATGGCAAGTTTGTGCCTTATACAAGGTCTAACAATAATTGTTTCAGCTACATTAGGGCCAACATTAGTTGTTGTTTTTACCGTTTCTAGAACTTTATCAAGAATTGCATTTCAGATCGCAGATAAACTAAAAGATACATTGTGGCCAGATACTACAAGAAATATCAATAAAGGAAATATATCGTCTGTCATTTCAACTCTTTTTAAGTTGATGCAATTTAATGTTTGGATAATTGCTATCTTGCTTGTTTTACTATTTTTATTGTCTGATGAAATTATCTATTTCTGGACAAGTGGTACTGTTGATTTAGATAAGCAGTTTTTCATAATTCTACTATTAGCTTTATATTTGAACACTATTTGGAATTCACTTTCTCTAATTTTGCTTGCTACATCAAATCATAAATTTGTTTCTTATTTGAATCTTTTTCTGGCGTTGCTTTTGTTATCAACTTCTAGCTTTCTTGCGGATCGTTTTGGTCTTGTCGGTATTGCTGCTGGTCTCCTCTTTATTGATTTCATGATGCTTCCTTTTATTGTAGTAAGGGTGGTAAGGATTTTAGATATTGAGATTAAGGGTTTGCTTCTTAATTCATTGATATTTCCTAGTTGGATATTAAAATTTAATAGAAAAAATAGGAACGACAAGTGCGAAGTTTTGTGATTTTTTAGGGGCGTTTTTCTTGCAATTTTCTTACTCTGTTTTTAAGAATAGATATAAATATTTTTCCGGGGAAAAATTTGTATTTTTCGGTCTGATCGGTGGGGCTTTTTTGAAGCCGCCTAGCGATTTTTATCAAGGATTTTCAAGAGGTTTTTCTTTTCCGGTTACACTTCTGAGTGGTTTTTTTAGTGCCTGGTTTTTCTTTATCTTTTTTTTCTTGATTTTTTATTTTATAAGAAACTTCAACAAATTCAAAGTTGTAAGTCTCCCTTTTGTCTATTTTACTATGATGTCGTGGCTACTTGTTGTTTTGCTATTAAATGGAGGTGGTTCGATAAATGATTTTGTCTCGGTATTATTAGTATTATTAGTTTCAACTTATTTCTATGAGGAAACTTCAGGCTCGAATTATTTAAGTCTTTTGAAAGCTGTGAGTTATTTCTCACTATTTTTTGCGGTAGTGAATTGTTATGAGTTAGTAGTTAATGAGCATAATACGATGTGGGCTGGCCGCTTTTGGGGGGTGACTGCTCATCCAAATTTTGTAGGTGGATACGCTGCGGTTCTACTTCCGTTCTCTTGCTTTGTAGCAGATAAGTTTTATAGCAATACTGCTGAAAGGTTTGTATTTTCTCTAAATTGTTTTCTATTGATTTTCATTGTTTTAATTTCTGGTTCAAGAGGATCTTTTGCTGTAGCCATATTGTCTGCATTTGTATATTTCTTTTTTGCTAAAAATAAACTTTTAATTTTTTTCTTTGTGTCGATTGTCGGGTTTTTTTTGGTAACGATGATAACTAGTCTAGAAATACAAAATTCTCCTTTTAGTGAAAATTTTGAGCGTTTATCAATGACAGAAAACACCCGTTCATTTGTTTTCAAAGATCTATGGCGAGTATTTTCAGAGAATCCGCTTATAGGAGCTCCTATGGAGACTGAGTCTACTTCCAGTTCTTATCTAGCGCTTTTAGCTAATGGTGGTATTGTGGCGGGTTTTTTACTTATCATTTTTTTACTTTTATTATTTCGAATAATTGTAACGATATTGAAACTCTCTGCGCCCAATACTTTGAATGTGACAGTTGTAAGTGCTGTGATGGGTTTACTGCTTTATGCAACTTTCGAAGGGTTTTTGCTTGAGGGGTATAGTGTAGCAAAGTTACTATTTATAATTTTATTGTCAGTAATTTCTAAGAAATCAGTTGCATTTACAGATTCGTCTCATAAAGCTTAGAGTGACTTGTGTTTAGTGGAATATTTTTAAAGGTTTATTGGTGAAAATCTTATTGATTCAACAGCCATATTTAACAAAGTATAGGCTTCCCGTTTTCGAAGAATTAGCAAAAGACTATAAAACATATGTCTTAGCTTCAATGGATAAAAGTTATGGTGTAGATGATTTGACTTCGTCATTGTTTACTTTTATTGAAGCTAAAGAAGTGTCGTTTTTTAACAAAAAATTTTTCTGGCAAGAAAAGTTGGTGTCTACCTTTCTGCAAAAAAAGCCTGATGTTTTATTCTTAAGTGCAAATCCACGTTATATTTCAAATTGGGTACTTTTGCTTTTAAGTATTGCTTTTGGAACAAAGGTTGTTTTGCATGGCCAGGGATTTTATGACAAGGACGTTGGTTTTTTTCGAAAAAGTCTAGCTAATCTATATTCTTTTTTATGTCATCAATATCTTTGCTACACAGACACCTGTAAAATTTCATTGAAGGGTACACGTCTTTTTAAAAAGTCAGTTACAGTAGAGAATAGTATCGTTAATAATTATCCGGTATGCCATAAAACTATTAACACAGGGATTCTTTATATAGGTAGGCTTCGTGAGGGTAGTAATCTGAAATTGCTATTAGAGATTATGCCTGAACTTAATAGGTTACATCGTGCAGAATTGTTTGTTGTTGGAGACGGTGCTGATTCATCCAGTTTGATAGAACAATACAAAAATTGTCCCTTCATACATTTCGAAGGAGAGATTTATGATGGAAAAACAATTTCAGAAATATCAGAAGGGTGTTGTTTAGGTTGCTATCCTGGTAATGCTGGGCTTAGTGTCCTTCACTTTATGTCTTTATCACTTCCACCAGTAATTCATTCCTCCCTACGAGAGCATATGGGGCCAGAACCAAGCTATGTAAATCATGAGTTTGATGGTTTCTATTTTGAAAAAGGAGATAAAGATAGTCTTTTTGGAGTTTTGCATAATGCATTGTCAAATAAAAAGAATTTGGAGCAAATGCAACTGAACGCCTTTAAAAAATATAAGACGATAACCGAGCCTTCACTTGCATCAAGAATTAAGAGGGTGCTTTCGAATCAATGATTAATCAACAAGCTACCATTGAGAATTGCTTTTTTGCGGACGGTGATTAAATTGAAAGTTTTACGTATTGTGAGAACAATGGATCCAAGAGCAGGGGGTGTCTCTGAGGCCATTGATCAGCTAGCAAAGGTTCAAGCAGATAGAAAGTGGGAAATGGATGTTCTTTGTTTTGATGAGTCCGAAGCCCAGTGGAACCAAGACAAGAGTTATAAAGTAATCTCTTTAGGAAAAGCATTTTCTACTTATGGCATCCATTTTAGGTATTTAAAATGGTTGTTCGATAATGTTAAGGGATATGATTTAGTAATTTTTGATGGACTTTGGCAGTTTTTCTTAGTGGGAGGTTATGTAATAAAGTTTTTTAAGGTGCCTTTCTGCGTTTATACTCATGGAATGCTAGACCCATATTTTAATAAAAACAGAGCAAAGTATCTGAAAAAACTGCCTTTTTGGTTTTTGGTTGAAAGAAATATTCTTAATTTTTCTAAAAAGGTAATATTTACTTGTGAAGAAGAGAAAAATCTAGCGAAACTTTCTTTTCCTAAAGCTAAATTTAGTTCTTTTATTGTAACTCTAGGTGTTGATGGTGAACGTAATTTAGCTCGCACTGATTACTCTGACGAATCTAATGCTAGTGAGCGACGCTTTGGACTTTTTCTTAGTAGGGTTCATCCCAAAAAGGGGCTTGACCTATTGCTTAAGTGTTTTACAAGTTCGGAATGTATTCCTAAGGATTTTGATTTAGTCATAGCGGGGCCTTGTGCAGATAAATACAAGGACGAGTTATTAAAGCTTGTTCCTTCAAACTTTGTCGACAGAGTACACTGGGTAGGAATGTTGGAAGGTGATAAAAAGTGGTACGCCTTTAAAAAAGCTGATTTTTTCGTATTGCCATCTCATCAAGAAAATTTTGGAATAGTCGTCGCAGAGGCTCTGTCCGTAGCGACACCTGTGCTTATAACAAACAAGGTAAATATTTGGCGTGAGGTTGATAAATACTCTTGCGGTTTTGTTGAAAACGACGATTTGGAAGGTATTCAAAAACTAATTACGAATTGGTTTGGTTTAAGTGACCATGAAAGGAATGTAATGCGTTCTAAGGCTGAAGAGTGTTTTCGAGATAGATTCTCTATACAGGCAGCAATAAGTAGCTTCGAACAGCTATTGACTAATATAGGCAAATCGAGAATTAGATAAAGATGAATGAACCGCTTCAGAAGAAATCTTTAAACTCACCGACCTTCTCATTATCAAATAAAATGTTGAGGTTACTTTGGCTTTGTTGTTACTTAGTTCTATTTAGGTTCAGCCCAACTCCTTTATTTTTTTGGAGGCGGTTTTTATTGAGAGCTTTTGGCTCAAAATTGGGGCACGGTGTAAACATCTATCCTAGCGCTAAGATCTGGTTGCCGGGAAACCTAGAAATGAAACATAAATCAACTCTGGGTCCTAGCGTAAAACTTTACAATCAAGGAAGAGTGGTAATAAGTGAAGGCGCAACGATTAGTCAGGGTGCCTATATATGTGCCAGTACTCATGATTACAATGACCCTCTGCATCCTCTAATACTAGGACCAATAACTATTGGAAAACATGCTTGGATTTGTGCAGATGCTTTTATTGGGCCTAATGTTAATGTGGCAGATGGTTGTGTTATCGGGGCAAGGGCTGTTGTGAATAAAAACACGGAGAGTTGGAGTGTATATGCTGGTAATCCTGCACGAAAAGTTAATGATAGAGAGAGGTTCGATTAGGTATGATCTCAGTAATTATATTAACCTACAACGAAGAACTTCATATCCGCAGATGCATTGAATCTCTTCTGCCTATAACTAAAAATATCTTTGTAATTGATAGTTTTTCTAACGACAAAACTGTCTCTATTTGCAATGAGCTAGGCGCGGTCGTTTATCAAAACCCATGGAAAAATTATGCTACCCAGTTTCAATGGGCTCTTGATAATTGCCCTATTCAAACAGAATGGGTAATGAGAATGGACGCAGATGAATATATAGAAAACGATCTGCAAAATGAATTAAAAAGTGGTTTGTTTATTTCGGAAATAAGAGAGGAAATACAAGGAATATATATACGGAGAAAATATTTCTTTCTTGGCAAATGGATTAAACGGGGTGCTGTTTATCCCTTAAATTTGCTTAGGATTTGGCGATTTGGTAAGGGAAGAATTGAAAACAGATGGATGGATGAGCATATCGTACTGGAGGATGGCGGTATGACTTGCCAGCTCAACGGTCACATAGTAGATGATAATTTGAACAATAATCGCTGGTGGACGGAAAAGCATAATAAGTATGCTGACAGGGAAATGATTGACATACTCGATAAAAAATACAATTTCTTCCCTTTAGATGAATCGCTACTTAACGACCAAAAAACAAATCAAGCTAAAATAAAAAGATACTTTAAAGAGAAAATTTATAACAAGTTACCAATTTTCGTTAGACCTCTCTTGTATTTCCTTTACAGATATTTTCTACGTTTGGGTTTTCTGGATGGCAAAAGGGGGTTTGCATTCCATTATATGCAGGGCTATTGGTACAGAAGTATGGTTGATCTGCGGGTTTTCGAGGCTGAACAACTTCTCTTATCCTGTCAAACAAATGATGAAAGGTTGGCAGTTTTAAAAGAGTTAACCGGGCTTGAACTTTAGATGAAACTACTCCTACACAGTCTCAATTATTCTCCCGAACTTACGGGCATAGGCAAATATAACGGTGAAATGTGTCCTGTCATGGTAGACCGAGGGCATACGGTTTATGCGGTTGTTGCACCACCTTATTATCCTGAATGGGAAGTTCATAAAGGCTATGAGTCGGCCAAGTACGTTAGTCAATTTTTGAATGGGGTAAGAGTCACCCGTTGTCCCGTTTATGTCCCTAAAAAAGTAACGACAGTAAAAAGAGTTCTACATTTACTTTCTTTTACTATCAGCTCTTTTGGTGCACTTATATCTAAAATAACGTTAAGGCCGGATGTGGTGATTTTGGTCCAACCCACACTGTTTTGCGCCCCTTTTACTTTGTTTTATTGCTTTTTAACCCGATCCAAATCAGTAATGCATATTCAAGACTTTGAAGTAGACGCTATGCTCGGTTTGGGGATGTCTAGTAATAAGTGGGTTGGCAAGTTGGCTCGCGGTTTTGAACGTTTTATGTTGAGGCGCTTTGACGCAATATCAACAATATCTTATTCGATGATGAAAAATGCTGAAGCCAAAGGTGTTGATAAAGACAAGTTAATCTTTTTTCCAAATTGGTCTGATATTGACTTTGTTACGCCCAATACATGTGGTCGAAAATTGAAGGCTGAATGGGGCTTTCAGGAACATGACAAAATAGTTCTTTACGCAGGCAACATTAGCCTGAAGCAAGGTCTGGATATTGTAATTGAGGCGGCCAAATCATTTTCAGAAAACGAATCTGTTAAGTTTGTTATGGTTGGCGCGGGGGCCTATGTCTCAGAGCTTGAATCATTAGCCCAACAGGCAAACCTGAGTAATGTTTTTTTTAAACCGCTTCAACCGTGGGAAAAAGTGCCGCAAATGTTGGCATTGGCAGACTTGCACCTGGTTATACAGAAAAAGGGCGCCGCTGACGCAGTACTACCGTCGAAGTTAACGAATATATTGGCCGCTGGAGGAAATGCAATAGTAACAGCAGAGCCAAACACCGAGCTTGGCGCAATAGAAAGCAAGCATCCAGGCATTTATGATTTGATAGAACCTGAATCTACGAAAGTACTGATACAGGCTATAAAAAATCATTTCAAAAAGGGTGAAACAGCGCCAAACATGGTTGCTCGCACATATGCAGAAAATAATTTGAATAAAGATGCCGTCATTGACCAATATTGTCGGGATCTAAATAACTTGGTTGAGAGTGGAGGAGCCGGAAAATGAGTACGGATAAGAAAGTGGCATTGATTACCGGTGTAACGGGACAAGATGGTAGTTACTTAGCAGAATTTTTATTAGAAAAAGGGTACGAAGTTCACGGTATCAAACGCCGCGCCTCTTTGTTTAATACAGAAAGGGTTGACCACATCTATGAAGACCCGCACGTAAAAAATCAGAGCTTTAAGCTGCATTACGGTGACTTGACCGATACCTCCAACCTTACGCGCATACTGCAAGAAGTACAGCCAGATGAGGTGTATAACCTAGGTGCACAGTCACATGTGGCAGTCTCGTTTGAAGCGCCCGAATATACCGCTGATGTTGATGCCATTGGAACGTTACGATTGCTTGAGGCCATTCGTTTTTTAGGATTAGAAAATAAGACCCGTTTTTATCAGGCTTCTACCTCTGAGCTATACGGCTTAGTGCAGGAAATCCCGCAAAAAGAAACCACACCTTTTTATCCGCGTTCGCCCTATGCTGTAGCAAAAATGTATGCCTACTGGATTACGGTTAACTATCGTGAGTCGTACGGCATTTATGCATGTAATGGTATTTTGTTTAACCACGAGTCACCACGCCGTGGTGAAACCTTTGTTACCCGCAAAATTACTCGTGGTATTGCCAACATCTCCCAAGGGCTAGAGGCTTGCTTGTACTTAGGCAATATGGATGCTTTACGTGACTGGGGGCATGCCAAAGACTATGTTCGCATGCAGTGGATGATGTTGCAGCAAGATAACCCAGAAGATTTTGTAATTGCTACCGGTAAGCAGATCTCAGTGCGTGAGTTTGTTACTATGACAGCTAAAGAAGCGGGCATTGAGCTTGAGTTTAGTGGTGAAGGTGTCGATGAAATCGCTACTGTTACGGCTGTCGATGCTGATATAGCACCTGGTGTAAAAGTAGGTGATGTGATTGTTAAGGTTGACCCACGTTATTTCCGTCCGGCAGAAGTAGAAACCTTACTTGGCGACCCAACTAAAGCAAAAGAGAAATTGGGCTGGGTACCTGAAATAACCGTTGAAGAAATGTGCGCTGAAATGGTCAGAGACGATATTCAAAAAGCAAAGCAAGTTGCACTGCTTAAAGCGCATGGTCACAAAATTTCGGTAGCTATAGAGTAATTTAGTATGACCAAGCGTATATTTGTTGCCGGCCATCGCGGTATGGTGGGCTCTGCTATTGTTCGCCAGCTTGAAAATACTGATGCGATAATTGTTACAGCAGGCAGAGAAAAGTTAGATTTGCTTGATCAAGCCGCCGTGTTTGCTTTTTTTGAGCAACAAAAGGTGGACCAGGTTTATCTGGCTGCCGCCAAGGTTGGCGGTATTGTGGCAAACAATACCTATCCGGCAGAGTTCATTTACCAAAACCTAACCATTCAAAACAACATTATTGAAGGTGCTTATAAAAGCGGCGTGAAGCAGCTGCTCTTTTTAGGTTCTTCATGCATTTATCCAAAATTGGCTGAACAGCCAATGACAGAGCATGCGCTGCTAACCGGTACGTTAGAGCCCACCAACGAGCCTTACGCCATTGCCAAGATTGCTGGTATAAAAATGTGCGAGTCGTATAACAGGCAATATGGCGTGGACTACCGCTCTGTTATGCCAACCAACCTGTACGGTGAAAATGACAACTTTCACCCAGAAAATTCTCATGTTATTCCTGCGTTAATGCGTCGGTTCCACGAAGCGAAGCTGGCGGGTGATAAAAAGGTTACTGTGTGGGGTAGTGGCAAGCCTATGCGTGAATTTTTGCATGTAGACGATATGGCCGCTGCCAGTATTCACGTTATGAACTTAGACAGCAAAACTTATGCGGCCAATACCGAGCCTATGTTGTCACATATAAACGTAGGCACAGGGGTAGACTGCACTATTCGTGAACTAGCCGAAACTATGGCTTCAGTGGTCGGTTTTGAAGGCGAACTGGAATTTGATGCAAGTAAGCCAGATGGGACCCCCAGAAAACTAATGGATGTTAGTAGGCTTAAAAGTTTGGGCTGGGCCTATTCGATATCGTTAAGTAATGGCCTTTCCAGTACCTACACTTGGTTCTTGAATAATCAGGACAAATTTAGGAAATAGTATGTTTCTGGATAAAAGCACCTTTACCACAGTTATCGACTCCACGCCTTTAGTATCGATTGATCTGGTAGTGAGCAATGAAAACGGTGAGGTGCTTTTAGGCAAACGCGTAAACAGGCCAGCTAAAGGATATTGGTTTGTGCCCGGCGGACGCATTCAAAAGAATGAATCACTGGCGAAGGCCTTCCTGCGTTTAACTCAAGAGGAACTCGGTAAACAATACTCTATTAAAGAGGCAACCCTACAAGGCCCTTATGATCACTTTTATGATGACTTTGTGTTTGGTGATCAGGTGTCTACGCACTATGTGGCCATTGCCTACCAACTTCAGGTTTTACAAAGCGAATTAGAGTTACCTTTAGGTCAGCATAACGAGTATGCTTGGCTAGCCGTAAGTGAACTGACAAAATCCTCCACTGTACATCAGCATACCAAGCTGTATTTTTTATAAATAGGCCCTTAATAGTTAAAAGCTTTGCAAAGCCTGTCTAAATGCCGGTGCCAGTTCAAGATAGCAGAGTGCAAAAACGGCCAATAATCCAACGCCGCTTATTGTTTTTCCAGTCAGCGTTTTAGACTTTATGCATAGCATAATACATAAGCTAAGGCTCACTCCTAACATGTTGCGTACAATGTCTTCTACCTGAAACGTTCGCCCCACATAATCTTGCACAACTTCAATTGTATAGCTGGCGATGAACAAAATGAGGAAAGTGTAGGCCGATTTTTCAAATAGCGTTCGTTTAATAGACGCAAAAAGCAAAAAACCAAAGGCTAAAAAGATAAAGATGTGTGAGCCATCCTGAAGCTTTTGTGTAGACTCTGGCAAGTTGAGATTTTTTACACTCACAAAAAACAAGGGAAGTGTGCAAATAGCAAATAGTATTAGCAAGCCTGCTACCAGATGCTTAGGCGGAGAGTTAGTTTTGCTCATGGCTTTTGCTTTTCAAAAGGGTTTTAAACAGGCCGCCACTGATTCTTTTTATATACCAATAAGGCAGTGACCAAGCTGGCTTTCGACCATATTTGTTGTAAACCTCATTTGGATTTGGAACGAAGCTTTCAAGGAAATAATTCAGTTTGTGTTTGATACCGCGGATCTTGGAAAAATAAAAAGCAAACATTTTCGCTTGAGAAGGCGAACTCAAAAGAAACATTATCTCTTTGTTAGGTACGGAGTCTGAAGCACGCATTTCTTTGAGGTATTGGCTGGCTCTCTTGTTAGGAAACAGGCTATTTACCTCTTCAAAAGCTGCGTAAACAAGATGCAAACAGTTTTTTTGTTTGGTTATTTCTGTGAAAGATTTCCAATCATGCTCCGTTAATAAATCTATTAACAATACAATATCCAGCAACCAAACTGCTTTTATACAGTCGCTTTGATGACGATGGCCAATCATATGAAGTATGGCGTGAAAGAGTGCATATTTTGGCGTAAGACGCGATTGTAGTGTGTTGCAAAAAGCCTCTTCTGCGGGAAGCAGTTCATCGATAATGGGATTGTTACTAATTTTTAAGTGAATGTCGAAATCAACCTTGACACCGGGGGCAATCACTTTTCTTTGGCTAAATTGGTTAACAATATATTTAGGTTCCCAACGTCTTGGATTGTAGAAACCTTGATTAGTAAAGACTTCTATAGCTTTGGCTTTAGCGCACGGTTTTATTAAGATATCTACATCTGAAGCAGGTCTGAATTCTTGTTTTTTATACAAATATCTTTGAAGTGCCCGACCTTTCAGTAAAACGAAGTCCACGTCTTTTTTTTCAAGTTCTTCTAATACCGACCGGATATATTGCTCTTGAAAGCCATTCTGTATCTTAAGTTGGGTGCAATATTCTGATAGCTCAGTGACTAATGCAGCGACATTAGCTGGTAAGGTTTGGGACGACTGAGTGACAACATCAACCAAGTAACCTGAGATACCATGTGCAATACAAACTGACTTTAGGAAAGGTATTCCTCGTGACTCAATAGTAGCGTCTACTGCTAAAAAGTCCTCTTTATGACATGCCAAAAAAAGACCGCGTAGTAGTTCTATTTCTTCTAACTTCCCACGCATCTAAGACGCCTTTTAGCAAAACTGGGAAAGAAGTTGATGCCAGTATAGCCCTCTTTATGTAACCAATCCCCAGTCTCGCCCAAATCCGGCTTTCTGCCTTTTAGATTGTGACAATCACTGGCAACTGCAAGTACCTTGTTTTCTTTAATCATCGCTAAGGCAAACTTTTGACAGTCTTCACCAAACTTACCGGTAATACTGGATGCGGTAAGCTGAATAGGGCAGCCAAATGCCATTAATTGCGCTAGTTTCTCAGGGCGCTTGATAAACGCATGGTTGCGTTCCGGGTGAACAATGATGGGCATATAACCCTGTTGGATAAGCCAACTAATGAGGTTGTCGCTGCCATGGGGCACTTCGGCACGGGGAAACTCCAGTAAAAACAGTTTTTTTCCGTTCTGCTCACCCAGTGTGGGAATGGCATTTTGTTTGGCCAGCATCATCAACTCAGGGCCTATACGAAGTTCTGCGCCAAGACGCAGTTCAACCTTAATATTGTTGCTGTCTGCTAGCTCCTTGAATTCGTTAAATCGCTGTTCAAGGTCGGCTTGTTGATTGGGGTAGCGACCAAAATGAATATGCGGCGTTAAATACTGCACGGTCACACCCTGGTCTACCGCCATGCGAAGCATGTCCAGGGCTTCCTGATTATTGCGGGCGCCGTCGTCAACGCCGGGCAGGATGTGCGCGTGAATATCTATCATAAGTACTTATAGACGTTATACGTTGGCCACTTTGAGCTCTTTTGGGTCTACATCGCCATAATATTCTTCGGCGTAATAGTGGTTACCGTAATAACTCATTTTATTGGGCTCTGCCACAGTAAGCACTGCGCCGATTACATTGGCGTTATGATTACGCAAACGTTTAATGGCTTCTTTGGCTACGTTCACCTTGGTGTCTTCTGCTTTCACCGCCATGACGACAGCATCCATTTTATTGCCTAGAATGCAGGAATCACTTACAGGCAGGGTAGGTGGGCCGTCTAGTACGATATAGTCGAAGTTGCGTTTGAGCGCTTCCATGACTTTTTCAAACTTCTTTGACGATAAAAGCTCTGCCGGGTTTCTGGGCATGGCACCTGATGTGATGACCGTAAGGTTGTCTTTTACTTTAGTTTGAAGCAAAGACTCGGTATTTTGCACGCTGCCGGTAACCAGTTCCGATAAGCCTTCTTGCGGTGTAAGCCCTAAATATCGAGCAATGCTGGGTTTGCGTAAATCCACTTCCAGCAATAGCGTTTTACCAATATTGCTGTACGCCGCAGCCAGATTAAGGGCCAACGTAGACTTGCCTTCAGAACCCGTGGAAGAGGTAACCAATACCGTTTTGGGTGGGTTATCGATATTCGAGAACAACAAGCCAGTACGTATGGTATTAATGCTCTCTGAGAAGGTAGAGCGCGGATCGTCCAGATATTGTTTTTCTGGCGTCGATTCGCTCTTTGATTTTTTCACCACAGGGGTAATTCCCAGGCTGGGTATTTTAATTTTATCTTCTATGTTGTCGGGCGTTTTAAAGGTGTTGTCTAACAGCTCTTTTAAGAACACCAGAACCGTACCGGCAAATAAACCAAACATGCCCGCCAGAACAAGAATCAACTTTTTATTGGGCTTGTAAGGGGCTTTTGGCACAGTGGCGCGGTCGATGATATGCACGTTTGACGCATCAAACTCACTATTTACATTGGCCTGCATTAACTGGCTCTGGAACGACTCATACACGCGGCGGTTGTTTTCTACTTCACGCTCTAAACGCACCAGTTCCAGGTTGTTGCCTTGCAGCCCCTGAATTTCTGCGCGGCTCTCGGCAATTAAGCGCTGTACATTTTGAACCTGGGTTTGTGCCGAGCGGTAGTTCTTTTCTACGTTAGCGATAATTTTTTCAATTTCGCTGTTCAGGTTGTCGCGGGTAGATTTTAGTGCAGAACGAGCCGCTATCATTCGGGGGTGCTTTTCGCCGTAGCGCTGCTCAAGTTGCTCTACTTCACGGGCTCTGGCTGCTTGCTCTTTTACCATGTCGCTGGCCGTTTTATTTGCCAACACGGGCGCTAACGAATAATAGCCAGGCGTGCCTGGTGTAACACTTTGTACCGCCTGATACTGTTCCGTTTCTTCACTCAGCTTGGTTTGTGCACGAATAAGTTCGCTATTCAGGTTTTGCAGCTGGGCATTGGCCAGGCGCTCTTGCTGAGACGTGTCTACCAGGCCCTGGCTGGAGCGGTAAGCACTTAATGCTGCTTCGGATTCTTGCAGCTTTTCACCCAGTTTTTGATACTGCTCGCCTAACCACTGTTCGGTGTTACGCACTTCGCCCAAGCGCGACTCTAAACCAAAGGCGATGTAGGCATCGGCCACGGCATTGATAATATCAGCGGCTTTTTGTGGGTCGTCTGAACTGTATGACACATTAATTACCTGGCTTTGTTTACCACCAGACACCTCAAGCCCGCCCTGAATCTGCATGGCCAGCATGGTTTTAATTTCTGCATCGCTGAGGGGTTTTGCCGGCGCGGCAGCTTCCTCTTTTCCGGCAAGGGCACTGAGTTCCATTTTCCAATTATCCAGCATGGCTGACAAGCCAGATTTAGGCTCTGCCTTAAGTGCGGCTTGCTCTTGTTTGTATTTTTCTACCAGTCCCAGCTTGTCGACCACGGTTTCGGCAATATTGCGAGACTGGATAATTTCATACTGGGTTTCGTAAAACAAAAAAACCAAGGCTGAAGCGATATATTGTTCATCTCTGTTTGCATTGGGCTGTTGAGGGTCGGCCAGTATTTTAGACGTGGCCTGATAGAGAGGCGTCATATTACTGGCTAATAGGCCGCCCAATATCAGGCAGCTTAATGTAATTAACAGTATTATCCACTTGCCGCGTTTAATGGTGCGCCAGTATTGCCCCAGGTCGATTAAATCATCTTCGTGATGAGCCGGGTGCCCGTTGTTGTCTAAGCCTTGTTGGTTAAGGTTACTTACAGAGTTCATTAATACAATTCCTTGGCTAAGACTTAGAAGAAGCTTTCGCTAACGGTGATCACGTCACCGGGTAATACAGCGTATGATAACGCAACCCCTTCAACCGTGGTTGACTGCCCCTGACGCACCAGTTTGATGGTGGTTTTTGAGGCGCGCTCAGTAAATCCGCCTGCCAGTGCCACGGCTTTTTCAACCGTTAGCCCTTTGCGGAACGGGTAGCTGCCCGGTTCGTCTACTTCACCGTTGATATAAAACGGGCGGTATTCGGTAATCGATACAGTCACATTGGGCTTTTTTAAATAGCCGTCGAGTAATAGTTCAGTAACTTTAGCCTCTACCTCTTCAACGGTTAAGCCTTCTACGCTTACCTGACCAATCAAGGGCATAGAAATGGCGCCTGTGGTGCTGATACGGGTTTTTTGCACACTCATATCGGGTTCCTGGAAGACGGTAATTGAAATCTCATCGTCTACCGATAAGCGGTAATTATCAAATTCGTCGGCACTGGCGCTACTTATCAGCATAACGCTGATTTGCAAAAGGATTAGGTAAACGGCTTTCATCTTATATCCTTGGATTAGTCAAAACTTACAATGGCGCCAAGCTCAATAAGCTGTGCATCAAATTCAAACAGGGCATTGTCGGAGGTGCGCTCCTGAAAACGGTACATTAATTCAATATCAAGCCAGCGCCTTAGGTCGTGGCTAAACCCAATGCCGATTTCCTGGCGCTTATCGGTGCGGCCAAGCGTTGAAGTAATATCGTATTCGGCAAAATCGTAGGTTGCTTTTAATTTAGTGCGCTCAGTAAAGGCGTGCTCAACACCTGTACGCAGGCTATTACTGATAAAACCGCCTAACCCAAGGTTAGCCGATTCATTAATGGTTCGTGCTGCACCTATGGTGACCTTGGTGTAAGTATTCGGTAACCAGGTCATATCCAGGGCGTATGACAAGCCAGAAATATCGTTAAAGGTGGCGCTGTCATCGTAACTTTTGGTTTGATAACCGGCTTTAAAGGTGCCGGATGTTTTGGCGGTAATTTCCCACTCAACACCCACTAAGTAACGGGCATCCTTACTGGACAAGTCAAACCGCTCAGTATTTTTATAGCTGACGTCGTCGTAACTGGCTTCGAACAGCATGCGGGTTTTAGGGGCTACACGGTAATAAAACTGGGCGGTAACGCCGTTTCGGTCTAAGTCGCGGTATTCTTGCTGATTGTTGTTATAGCGCTGCTGATTGTGATTAAGCATAAGCACAATCTGGCCAATACTGTCGCGACGGCCATACGCGCCCTTACCCTGTATGCGCACGATGTCCAGTTCGTTAAATTCTTGCAGGCCAAGTGTTGACTGATCGGTTACACCGGGCTCTTCAATGCGGTTTTGGTATTGCAATAGTAGGCCTGAAGTAAAGCGCTGGCTATGGTCTAGTTTGGCTTCAAACTTTAGGTCGTGAGAATCGTAGTCGAGATCATCAAGGTCGAAATACTTTTTATAGTCGCCCTGATAATTAACAGAAAAGCGGTGTTTGCCATACAAACCCACCAGTTCCAGTTCGGGGGTAACGGTTAAGCTGGTGTCAGACGCTTCTTCAGCTTGCCTTAGCACATTGCTGTCGTGGCCCAGATAGATGCCTGCGCCATAGGTAGCACCGGCTTCTTCCTGTGCATGTGCTGAAAATACACTGCATAGCATTGTCAGGCATACTGCGCGAGGTAACCGCGCCTGTTTTGTTGTAATTCTTAACGCCATAAGCTTTTATACCAATTCCAAATACTTACACATCATCAACTACGTTTAGCTTACTGCAGACGTTAGCAAAAAACACCAGCGTTAATATTGCACCTTTACTCACTAACGCTTAAAACTAAAACAGCGCCATTATCACACTTCGTATTTGAAGCTTATTGTGACATAGGGCGCTGATTTTCTTACTTCTTATTGTTAACAGCTACTAGCCGCAGGCTAATTAACCTTGGAACGGGTTACGCTTAGTGTGCCCGCCTTGCTCATCAGGAATACTGCCTGAAAAGCCTTTAGTTAGTTCGGCCAGTGTACCTGGGTTGTTAATAACCGGCTTAACGTACACTTTTTTGCTGTTAGTGTTCATATCTTGATTGTTCATAATATTAACCCTTTTCTTAAGCTTGACGCTTTCTGCGGGCAAACGCAGAGAAGGCAAGTGCCAGACCTAATAGTGAAAACACATGCGGTGCAGAAACTTTTTCGACCAGGTCAGTATCTGCCCAAAAAGAAAATCCGGCGTTGCTGGCAAATTCAAGCGTAAGGCTTGAGAACAATTCGCCTTCTACCTGGTCGTTGTAAGATGCTGCTACTTTGAAGTCGCTACCGGGTAACAAGAAGAAACCGCGACCCGTGCCACTGCCTAAGGTATCAAGTACCGGGCCGGCTGTTTCGTTGTCAAATACCGCCAGCAAATCACCTGAAGTGCTTACTGTACTGATAACTAGCTTATTGATGTTTGCGCCTTCTTGGAAAAACGACCATGCACCGTAAATTGTTGCACCTTCTGGCGTACATGGTGAACATTCACCCAAAGTGAAACCTTCCTGTTCGAGGCTCCAGCCAGTGCCTGATACGCCACCGCTTAACTCTTCAGCATCATCATATTCATTGCCGCTTGTACCAGGTACAGTGTTAATGGCTTGCCAGGTAAAGGTTTCGAAAAGTACATCGTCGATATAGGCGGATACCTGAATGCCTGCCATTTCATCGCCCGTTACTACATTGTCTGACACAATGTAAGCGGCCTGGCTGCTGAATGATGTCATTGCCATCAGCCCTGCGCCGGCTAGCAAGCTCAATGCAGATGAAAGTTTGTTCTTCATATTCATTCCTTAACCCTTATTCAGGCATTATCGCTTTATGCGTTATTTTCAACTGGTCGCAAAAAAACTCTGTAGAAGCGCGCCTGAGCGGGCCTCTTTAAATTCTGTTTTGTATTTTTAGGTCATGTTGATTTTGAGGTGCTGGTCCATTCTAGAGGATCCCTAAATCAAACACGCTCACATGACTGGTCTTTCCACTTACCGATAAAGCAAAAAGCGGGCCTGTTTTGAAAAATGCTTTTAATACAGGGGTATAGAAGAACGTTTTAGCGTTAGATACCCAGTTTTTCCCAAGTAAACCGTGAAGTGTAAAAAATGCTGACAAAAAACGGCTTAGTTTTGAATGGCTTAGGTTTTACAAAATTTTAACCTTTTGCTGGTAGCCGCTTCGTTGCATTTTTTTTATCAAGTGCGCATTATCGTTTTTCAATTCATAAATTGTAGTGATTACTGGTGCCGTTAACTTCTTCTGACATAGTGCTGTATGGCAGGCATGCCGGTCAGGCTGCGCAAGTGCTGCAGGATATTTTGCATGCGCAAACACCGAATAATGCGCAGCCGGTCAGGCTGGCTTTTGTCAGTAAAAATAGAGTGTTAGCACAGGTTTTACCGAATGCTGATAGCCGTTTCCCTGTTTCAGACTATGCCAAACACGGAATGATTTGTCAGGCGTCCCCACATTTTTCAGCACCAAAAAAGGGCGGTTTTGCCCCATTTGAGGGAAATAGCAGCAAAAGTGAATTTTCCATAACACTTTTCTTACAGCAGCTGGCTTCTCAATGTGTAAAAGATTTTGACACTAGTTCAGTTTTAGACCAAAACGACTTGTTTTCACAAGCCGTCAACAGCCTAACTGGCGACTTTTACCTTGGCTGCCCCGATGAAAGCGGGCAGTGTTTTATGCTGGCTACGTCGGCGTTTAATGCCCAAACCCTGTTCTATGCTTCGTTCCCTGATTTAGCTGAAACCTACCTTATCAGCGCTAACCTGGCGCTGCTGTTACAACTTGTACCGCCTAAGGTATGCCAAACGGCGTTGAGTTTGTGGTTGTCGGGCAGGCCGGACCCTAACCGTTCTTTGTATGCCAACATCCATCAGGTGCCGCAGGCGAGCGTAGTGCTGTTTCGGCCTGGCTTAAGCCCCAGTACCCGTTTGTATTGGGATATTAACCCCAATACCACAGAGCACAGTGTAAAAAGGCCGCTGAATGACTATCAGGACGAGTTAAGCGCAATACTGCAAAGCAGTGTGGCTGATTGTCTGCCCCCATCGGACGGGCAAATTGGCGATACCTTGTTTACTCAGTTGAGCGGGGGCATGGATTCCACGTCAGTCTCTGCCACGGCCTGGGCGCTGGCGCAGCAGCAGGGGCTTAACCTGCACAGCGTGTCGCATACCTATAAACATACCGCTGCCTGTGACGAGAGCGATAATATTGCTGCGATGATCGCACGCTACCCGTTTACCCAAAGCCATTTTATTGAGCTGGATAAGTTTACCCCTATGCGCTTTGGAGAGGTGTATCCTACCCATGTACAAAGCCCTGGCATGGTACTCTCTCCCAAATACCACGAAGAAGCCGCCTTGCTAAACGCGCAGGGGGCGGGCACCTTGTTAACCGGTAACGGCGGTGACGAAATGTTCTGGGGGCACAGCTTAGTCTATTTTGACCGGCTAATGGCCGGTGATATGTCGGTGGTTGGTGAGGTAAGCCGAAGTGCCAGGCAATTGGGCTTACCGGTATGGGGGGCCTTGAAAAGTGCCTTGCTGGGGCCTTTAAAGCGTCAGCTGGCCAGCACCTTAAAAGGTGATCCTATTGAGCAGCGCCTGGCGGCATTTGCGTATCCTGCCTGGCTAACCGGCCAAGCCAGAGCGCTGATTGAGGCTGCCCCCAAAAGGGCCAACCCTTTTACCGGGAGCAAACACAACCTGGCCCGCTATGCCCGCTACGAGGGCTTGTTTCAAACCTCTACCTTTAATTCAATGCGCTCTTATCAGGCCGTGTTTGATAACTATGGCTTGCAGGTAAAGCACCCGTTAATGAACAAGGCGCTGGCCCAGTTTAGTTTTGATGTACCCCAGCACCTGCATATTAGCGGAGAATTTCCCAAACTATTATTGCGCCAGGCCATGAGCGGCAAATTGCCGGAACAGGTATGCTGGAACAAAAGCAAAACCGTGTTTGATCAGCATTTTGCCAATTTGATTAAACACAACCAAACCGAAATACGGGCACTGCTGGCCCATGAGGCGCTGGCCGATTTAGGGCTAATTGATAACCATCAGGTACTTAGCAGCTTTGATAAGGTGGTGGCCAGCCCTGTGCCGAGTTTGCAGGTGGATTTGTTATACGCGATTTTAGTGCAGTCCTGGTATCAGACTTATTGTGTGGCTAACGCCTGAATTAGTTTTTGCGTGTCGTCGGTTATTTCTGAATACTGGGCCACATTGTCTGCCGTATCATTCAGACATTCCCCCACAAGGCTTAACCAGGCATGGGCCGCAAGCTGTTTATTGTCGTCAAACTTCACCCCGATATGCAGTGTTGGTGCTATGCCTTGCTGGTTTAGCAGGGTTTTTAATGCCAGGGTGCGGCGCATACAGTTAAAGGGGTAAGGGGATTTACGCACTACCAGAGCCAGATGTTTGGCCACATACTGGGCCGTGGCTAAATGGGCATTGCTGCTTACCGTGCCAGAGGGCGAAGTAAGCGCCGGCTTCCAGGCTGAATAGGCTGAGAAACGCAGGGTAATATCCCACTTTATCAGTTGATATAGCACCTGTAGGAGTAGGCTTAAACGATACCCTTTTATGTACACCATCAGGCAGGTTCAACCAGCTTCTTTTCCAGTAGCGTGCTGATCATCGCTTGCACATCGCGGGTAACGTCTTGTTCTGTGGCGTCGTATTCTGCGCATACTTTGCTCACTACTTCAGGCACGCTGTCTCCGGCTTTTAGCCAGTCGAGTATTTGTGTGGCCATGGTATTTAACGTGTAGTACTGGCCACTTTCCATATCCAGAATAACCATTTCACCCGACACACTTTGCACCAGAGCAGATTCGCACAGGCTAATTCGTTGGGGAAGTGAAGTCATAGAAGGCCGTCCTTTCGCTGTTTATGGGTGATTTACAAGATAAATTACTTCTCGACAATCTCAAACCGATCAATGGCATACACCTTATCTGCAATTTTTTGCATGTTTGTGTCGTGGGTAACAATAATGACAGTGCGGCCTGCCAACAGCTGTTTGATCAGCGCCGCAAACTCTTCGTGGCCCTGCTCGTCAGAAGCCGAGGTAGGCTCGTCAAAAATAATAATACGGCTGTTGAGCAAAAGCGCCCTGGCCAGTGAAATTTTCTGGCGCTGCCCGGCAGACAATAACACACCGTTTTCGCCTACCTGTGCATGGTAGCCATCTTCTAACTGATTTATAAAGCGGTCGGCACCTGATGCTTTTGCGGCTTTCACAACCTGTTCCAAACTGGTGTCAGGGCGGCCATAGGCAATGTTTTCAAAAATGCTGCCGTTACTTAAGGCCACGTCCTGCGACACAAGGGCAATATGACTGCGTAGCGATTGCAGGCTGACTTTCGAAATGTCCTGATCATCAAGCAAAATACGACCCTGCTTGGGTTCGATAAAGCGCATAAGTAAATGCAAGATGGTGGTTTTGCCCGCGCCGTTGTCGCCGATGAGCAGGGTAATGTTGTCGGGTTTAAATTCAGCATTTACGTTGGCAAGCAAAGGCTTGCCGCCATCATAGTGAAAGGTGATATTTTCCAGTTGAATATGGCCCTGTTTAAACGCGAGCTCATTGGCGCTCTCATCGATGGTTTCAGGTTCAATTTGCAGTACATCCAAAATGCGTTTAGACGCACCCTGCGCCTGCTGATACTGGCCATAGGTTGCCGCCAGGCCACTCATGGGTTTGGCAAATAGCAGGCCGTACATTAGCAGGGTGATCAGTTCAGAAATGGTCAGCTCACCACTTCGGTAGTGAAGCACACTCACCAGGGCGATTAGCACTATGCCAATGGAGATAAGCATTTGTACCAGGGGCGATAACAACGCCTGAATGTGAAACTGCGAGCGTCTTAGCTCCAGCATTTTTTCGGTGTTGTGTTTAAATTTGTCGCTTTCGGTTTGCTCACGACCAAACGATTTAAGCAGGTGAATAGCACCAATATTTTCAGAGGCATGGGCCACAATGCTGGCCTGCTGCTCGGTAACCTGCTCAGACAGCGGACGAATACGCTTGCCCAGAAGCTTGAGCAATAAGTAGAAGCCCGGAATACACACAGCAATAATTAACGCCAGGTACACATTAATACTGGCCATCAGGATAAGCGAGCCCACCGCAATAATAAGACTGGGGGCCAGACTGGTTAAAATGCCGGATAAAAAGTAGGCCAGTACATTGGCATCATTGCTGATGAGCGCCAGAATTTCGCCTTTTTTGCGCTTAGAAAAATAGCTAATAGGTAGCATTTGTACGTGGTCGTACAGCCTACAGCTGAGGCTAGACAGAATATTCGCGCCTATCATATTAATGCGAAAGCTGAACTGGTAGCGAACCAGTGCCTGAATAACAATTAACGCCAGCCAGGCACCAATAAAGTAGGAGTAATGGGCATCAATGGCTGTAGGCTCACCTAGCGCTGCACTGGAAAACTGCCCCACCAGATACGGAATACCCAGGCTGACGGCACTTTCAACCAGCATCAACACCATAATAAAGGCGTACTTATGCTTTTGAGGTTTAACGTATTCTAAAAAGTGGTTGATAAACATGTGACTGGGTCAAAGGATACGGCAAACTTATCGTATCTTAACCTTGGTCTCTTGCAAAGCACCCATTGCAGTGGTCAGAACTGACACTTAAACAGTTTACGCTTTGTCGTATATCAGGTTTAATAACTCAACCTTCCTTGTTTAGCTAATGCGGCATGCCATGGAACAAGAATTGGAACAAATCCAAACCCTGTATAACACTCTCACTGAGTTTGCTGTGACCTACAGCTTTCAGATAGTGGGTGCCATTATTATCATTATTATTGGTGCCTGGGTGGCCAGCAAAGTGGGGCACTTTGTTGAACACACCATGCGGGCCCGTGAGATTGACATCACCTTAAGCCGTTTTACCGGCGGCACCGCCAAAACCATTGTACTGGTGCTGGTATTTATTATCGCATTGGGGCAGTTGGGCATAAGTGTGACGCCTTTTATTGCTGCCATTGGTGCTTTGGGTTTGGGTGCGGGTTTAGCCATTCAGGGCATGCTGTCGAACTATGCTGCCGGGTTTACCATTATTATCACCCGGCCTTTTGTAGTGAACGACACCATAAAAGTGCAGGGTGTGGCCGGCCTGGTGGCCGAGGTGCATTTGGGCTACACCATTTTGCTGGATGAAGACAATGTGCGTATTCAAATTCCCAATCGTCTGATTGTGGGTGAAATTCTGCATAATTCAGCGGGTAATATTTTGGTTGAGCTGAGCATTGGTGTTGCCTACAGCTCGAATACCGATGAGGTGATGAGCGTTATCAGCAACGCGCTGGAGAAGGTTGAGGGCATTGATGAAAACAACGTGCCTTTAATTGGTATTGATAACTTTGGCGACAGCAGTATTAATTTTGGCGTGCGTTTTTGGGCGCCTACCGACAAACACTACCAGATAAAATACGCGGCGAATAAGGCCATTCACGACGCCATTATTGCTGCCAGTATTGAGATACCCTTTCCACAGCGGGAAGTGCGTATGCTTGGTGATTAGCCATTGCTGTGGCACACTGTGCCGCTTGGAAAAAACGACAGAAACAACAATATAATAAAAACGGAGAAACCATGAGCACTCAGTCTACCTGGGCCACCCGTGCGCTGGACAAAGTCGAGCGCGTCGGGAATAAGCTGCCCGATCCTGCCGTCATCTTTTTAATTTGCTTAGTTATTGTATGGGTGCTTTCAGCCATACTGTCTCAATTTACCTTCAGTGCAATCGACCCCAGAACACAAGAAGCGGTAGTGGTGAACAACCTGCTAACCGGTGAGGTGATGGCCGACTTTTTAAGTCGCATGGTAACCATATTCACCGGCTTTGCGCCCCTGGGTGTGGTGTTGGTAGCCATGCTGGGTGTGGGTGTTGCTGAGCACTCCGGTTTTATTAGCGCCGGGCTTAAGCGCATGCTTGACAAAACGCCGGGTGCTTTATTAACACCAATGGTGGTATTGGTGGCGATAATCAGCCATACCGCAACCGACGCCGGTTATGTACTGGTTATTCCGCTAGCCGGGGTTATTTTTTACGCCATGGGCAGACATCCGCTGGCCGGTATTGCCGCTGCCTTCGCCGGGGTAAGTGGCGGTTTTTGTGCCAACTTTATTCCGTCGGCTATCGACCCGTTACTGCAGTCGTTCACGCAGTCGGCTGCGCAGATCATCGACCCTGACATTCAGGTTAACCCGCTGAACAACTGGTTCTTTAACTCGGCGTCTACCTTACTGATTGTGGGTATTGCCTGGTATCTTACTGACAAAGTTATCGAGCCTCGCTTAAAAGACACCGAAGTTGATGGCGACCCTAATGAAATTCCCAAAATTGAAGAATTAACTGACAAGCAATCTAAAGCCTTGCGCTGGGCGTCGCTCAGCATGTTGGTGGGTATTATTGTGCTGATTGCGATTTTGATACCCGAAACTTCACCACTGCGTGATGCCGAAGGCAAGCTCACCTCATTTGCTGCTCCTGTGATGCAGTCTATTGTACCGCTTATCTTCTTGCTGTTCTTATTGCCAGGCGTGGTGTATGGCTTTATGTCGGGTACCTACCAAACCACCAAAGACATGATTGATTCCATGACCAAAGCCATGCAGGGCATGAGCTACTACATTGTTATGGCGTTTTTCTGTGCCTTGTTCATTGATGCCTTTGGTAAATCGAACCTTGGGGCCTTGCTGGCCATTGAAGGGGCGCAGGTACTGAAAACCCTGCAGTTGCCAAGCATGGTGACAATCGTGGGCATTATCTTCCTGACCGCGTTTGTTAACCTGTTTATTGGTTCATCTTCTGCGAAATGGGCGCTGCTTGGCCCTATTTTTGTTCCTATGCTGATGCAGCTGAACATTTCACCTGACTTAACGCAGGCCGCGTATCGCTTAGGCGATTCCAGCTCGAACATCATTACGCCGCTGTTGCCGTACTTCCCGCTGGTGGTGGTGTACTGTCAGCGCTATGTGAAAGGCACGGGTATTGGTACCTTGTTGTCACTCATGCTGCCGTATTCCATTGTAATTCTGTTCGCCTGGACAGCCTTCCTGCTACTTTATTGGAGCCTGGGCTTCCCACTGGGTGTACAAGCCAGCTACGTTTATCCTTAACGTTTTATTATGAATGTCTGTGGCCGTGTTCTGTGGCCACAGACATTTACTGCTCGACTTAACTTGCCTGTTGCCCAGCTATTAACGACACAGCGAATGTCGATTCGTCGTGTTTTATTTCAATACGGTGTGTAAAACGATGAGCTAGTTTTGTCACCAACAGCAGGCCTAAGCCAAAATGTTGCGGTCCGTCAGCTATTTCAAACTGGTGATTGTCATAGGCATTGGTGAGGGTAATCTGCTGCTTATCTATTGTAATCTGCAACTGTTTTTTACCCTTGCTTAATGCAGCGTATTGCACGGTATTATTTACCAGGGCATATACAATAAAATCAAACACTACAGTGGGTATATCCAGGAACAGTTGCCCGTTCTCAATTTGTTTTATAGATAGGCCATGGGCGTGGTAAGTAGCGTGCAAATCGTCCTGCAGGCTAGTTAAATGCCGGTTAATTGACAATGTATTTTGTGAAGGTTCGTCAGACAACAGCCATAACATGGCCTCACTGATGCGGTACATTTTTGTTAGTGAATTTTGTAGGCGTTTATATACCTGCTGATCAGCCAGTGCCGGATGTTTGATGGCGATGAGTTCAACCGCGTGAGTCATGGATTGCAGCGGCGTTCTTAACTCATGACTCATGCCCTGATTAAAGGTAATTTGTTCAGATAGCAATTCCTCTTTTTGCGAAAGTGCATGTGCCAACTCATCGGCAATTTGTTTTATATCTTGCTCCCGTATGAAGGCGTTTTCCCGTATCAATTCGGCGGAGTTTTTTTCTGGCTGCAAAAAGCGTTCTTTTAGTGTTAGAAAAGGGGAAAGGGCATATTTCGATAAGTGTCGTGTGGTAAGAATCGTAATAATAGAACAGGGCACTAATGCAACCAGCAGCAGTTTAATGATGCCGCTTACTCGTTGTGACACCGCAAGCAGCGGTGTGCTGTCTGTAACCAAATAGCCACTGTCGACAATCATAAAATGGTAGTGTTTTCCGTCAGCTGAAAATTCAGCAAAGGCGTTAATGCGATTTTTTAATTGTGCTTCACTTTGTGACGTGTATCCGAGCTGCTGAAGTTCCTGAAAGGTGACCTGCTTAACGGCACTGTTGTCATAAGATGTTTGCTGACTAGCTTGCCTGAGTACGTTGTGGATCATGGTGTCTTCGATTATGAAGGCAATGAGTACCGCCATGAATGAAAACACTAAGAACAGAATGAGCGTAAGCAGGGTAAGCGTTTTAGCCACTCGCCCTGTTAACGTAGTGCTACGCGTCAGCATCAAATTTATATCCTATACCTTTAACGGTTTGAACTAGTTCTTTGTTGAAGGCCTTTTTGAGTTGTTGTCTCAACGTATAAATATTGGCCCGTAAAGGATTACTGGGTGGCACTTCATCCGGCCACAGCTGGTCGATCAAAGAAGAGGTGGATACAGTTTTAGGCGCGTGCTCCAGCAATATTTTTAAAATCAAAAAGCCCAATGATTTAAGTTGAACGCTAGTACCGCATTCATGGGACAGACTTTTTGATTCAAGATCTAATACAAACCCCAGATGTTTCACACCAGCAGCGGTGTTGTTTGAATAACCTCGTGCTAAGGCGACATTGATTCTTGCAGTGAGCTCAGCGTATGAAAACGGTTTTTTAAGGTAGTCCCAGGCGCCTGACTGAAACCCCTTTATCACGTCTTTTTCATGGGTGTTGGCCGACATCATGATCACGGGAATAGCGGCCAGCTGGTCGGAAAGCAGATCCTGGCAAATATCGTATCCACTTAAGTGCGGTAAATTGATATCTAACAAAATGAGATCATAACGCTCAGCCCTAATCATCTGCTGTGCCTGAGTACCTGTATAAGCAAAATCTAATTCGTGACCGATGGTTTCAACGTACTCAGCGATACCTGTTGCGATATCAATATCATCTTCAACAATCAATATACTAGCCATGGAATCCTATTCATTGCAGCTTATTAAGTACAACGCAGTTTATGGTACCTGTGTAAAACCAAAGTAAACGTGTGTTTTACGTTAATTTTACCCCGCCCAACTAAAGTACCAGAACTTAAACTGTTACGGGGTAAAATCTATGCTCACGGTTACATCACTGTCTAAGCAATACGACAATGGCGTGAAGGCGTTAAACAATATTGAGCTTCAAATTGGCAAAGGTATGTTCGGTCTGCTAGGGCCAAATGGTGCAGGCAAGTCTAGTTTAATGCGCACCCTTGCCACTATTCAGGCCCCGGATAGCGGGTATATTCAGTTTAACGATATAAATGTGCTAAACAGGCCACATGCGCTTCGTAGGGTTCTTGGCTACTTGCCTCAGGAGTTTGGGGTTTATCCGCGAGTATCAGCATTCAGGCTGCTCGACTACCTTGCTGTATTAAAGGGCATTCACAATAAAAACGTCCGCCATAAAAAAGTGAATGAACTGCTCGAACAAACTAACTTACTAAACCATAAGCATAAGTCGGTTGCTACTTTCTCTGGGGGTATGGTCAGGCGGTTTGGTATTGCGCAAGCACTTATTGCCTCACCAGAGCTTATTGTTGTTGATGAACCTACAGCGGGCCTGGACCCTCAGGAACGCAATCGCTTTTATAGTTTGTTGAGTGAGGTAAGTGAAAACGCCACGCTCATTCTTTCGTCTCACATTATTGAAGATATTGAAGGACTATGTAGCAATCTGGCCATAATCAATAATGGCAAGGTGGTGAATCAGGGGGGTATTTCGTCGCTATCTAATGTACTTGGTGGCAAAGTATGGCAGGCACAAACGAACGAGCAGCAGGTGAGTCAATGGCAAAAGGTTTTTTCGTTCTTGTCAGTAAAAAGTATAGGGGCAGAGCGCTTTGTTCGCGTGCTGGCTGATATTCCGCCAACCCCTGATTTTTACGCGGTCCCGCCCAATTTAGAAGACGTGTACTTTGCCGCTCTGGCCAATCAGGGGCAGGAGGCAAAATGAACGTCACTGTAAAATCATTGCTGCAATTTGAAGCGTATTATTTTCTGCGCCAGCCCGTGTTTTTGCTTGGAGCCGTGTTCGTTGTGGCTCTGGGTTATTTCTTGTCTGGGCGAGTGGTTATTTCTGGCAATGTTGCCTTCTTTTCTGCTCACAATCTGACCTACTTCCTGGTTATGTTTTCCATACCAGCGTTATTTATTACCACTTTGCTTTCGTCCAACACACTGATAAGGGACAAAAGTTTCGGGTTTGCAGAGTTGGTCAACGCTGCGCCCATTAGCCATGCTCGTTTGCAGCTAAGCCGATACCTAGCGTTGGTATTGGCCAGCACAATGCTCTCACTGATTGCGTTTGTATGCTACGTGGTGCCTGCACTGTTGTCTCCTGAGGGCGAACTGATCTTTGGTCGCTTTTCATTAGCCAATACCCTATGGCCTGTAGCGATTATTCTGATACCCAATGTTATTTTTACTTGCTCTGTGCTGTTTTTCTTCAGTCAGTTCATTAGTAAAGCCCTTTGGATATTCTTAACCGGGCTTGGCATTTATGTTTTTTACATGTCTGTCACTGCCTTCTTTGACTCACCCATGTTCACGGCCTCAGAGCAAATACAGGGGGCGCAGTTACTTTTAACCAGCATACTGGACCCCTTTGGTGTGTCTGCATTTTTAGAGCAAACTCAGTTATGGTCGACGGCTGAGAAAAACACGCAGCGGTTTAGCCTAAGCGGTTCCCTGTTAATCAATCGTTTTGTATGGCTTGCGATCAGTACGGGCTTGGTTTTGCTGACGTTAAAAAATAGTGTATCGCTTTCCTCTCACAGGACTAAGACGTCTGAAGCTACACCTAAACCTGCTCCCGAACCTAAAAAGCAGATTCTCCAAAACGTGCAATACGCGACAATGAACCATGTGTATTCTGGCTGGTTGATGTTCAAACGAAGCCTGGCGATTGAACTTTCAAGTACAATTTTCAGTGTACCCTTTGCATTATTGCTCCTGTTAACCGCAGTGCTAGTCGTGGGGCAACTGATTGCTTCTCTTGAGATGAATAGCGTTATAGGTGCACTGCATCCTTATACCAGTTCAATAGCGCCTATTATTGTGACATCGCTGAAAGTAGTCAGCATTATCACAGTCTCATTTTACGCGGCAGAGTTAGCTTACAGAGCAAAAGAAAACAGATTTTACGAGGTGTTGATGGCGACACCTGTTTCTCGATGGAGCCTTTATTTATCGCAGTTGGTCACGCTTTGTGTGCTGGTGCTAAGCCTTTTATTAACCGCCATTATTTGCGCATTAGGTTACCAGCTGATTAATGGGTTTTATGACGTTAACTGGTTGCTATACGTTAGTTTAGTGCCCGTTTACGCCCTGCCAATGATGTATCTGGCGGTTTTATGTATGACGATTCAGTTCGCATTGAGTAACAAATATGCGGGTATATTGGCTTCCGTGTTAGTGATGGGCGTATTTGGGACCTCCATGGGTGCAAACCTGGGGCTTGAGCACGTGCTGGTGAAGTTTTCGACTCTGGGCACAATACGGTATTCAGACTTCAACGGCTTCGATTACTTTTGGTACAACATTTCCGCCATGTTATTTCACTGGGCAACCTATACGGGGATGCTCATATTTTTGGGTTTTGCGTTATTCAATAAACAATCTGGTAAAAGTAGAACTCAGGCTATTTTTACATTGAGCCAGGCACTTAGTGTAAAGCAGCGCGCTAGTATGATGGTGATAGCTGTATCTGCTGTCATGTCGACCCTGTTTGTTTATTGGAACACAAATGTTGTTAATACCTACCAATCAGGCAACAGCCGTGATAGCCATGCATTTGAATATCAGCAAACGTTTGCAAAGTACAAGGGGGCAAATGCGCCACTTATCACAGATATCAACGTGAATGTGGCGTTTTATCCACAAAATTATGGCTTAACTATTCATGGTAAATTTGCGCTGCAAAATACCAATATGGCGCCCATATCTGAATTTATCATCAGTGTTCCTGAGCAGGCTGCGATTACTGACATTACGATTCGTGACGCCCAGTCAATTGAACATATTGAGGCGTTCAATACCTTTAAAATCATACTGAAATCGCCACTAAAAGCGGGTGAGCGGATCAGCATGACGTTCTCTAGTGAACTATTTCGAAAGGGATTTAAGAGCAAAGACACAGACCTGACCCTAACAGCCAATGGTAGCTATTTTCATTCGGAAGCACTGTTTCCATATATTGGTTTTAATCAGGCAATGGGAGTGGATGCGCCCCCCAGGCGGCCACGACTTGTGGCTGGGACCCGCTATGATGATCACTTAAAGAAGAAAGATGCGAATTTAGTCAGCTTTGAAGCCATTGTCTCTACGCACCACGAGCAAACAGCAGTGGCACCAGGCGATCTGGTGGCGCAGTGGACGGAGGGTAACAGAGCATTTTTTCATTATAAAGTGCATAAACCCACCAGTAATTTCTTTGGTTTTTCGTCAGCGCGTTATGAGACGCTGCAACAGACCATAAATAACACACTAATAACGCTTCATTACCACCCCGGGCACCACAAAAACGTTGCCCAAATGATGAAAGCGGCTAAGTTGTCAGTAAAAACGTTTTCTGAGGATTACGCACCTTACCCTTTTAACCATCTGACTATTGCTGAAATCCCTTATCGGGGATTTGCAAGGGCCTATCCGGGAACTATTTTTTTCTCAGAAAATGCAGGGTTCAAAGAAAACCTATCCCGGCAGAACAATCTGGATGATGTATCGTCTATCGTTGCCCATGAGATTGCTCATCAATGGTGGGGGCATCAGTTAAAAACCGCCAACACTGAAGGGGCAACCTTATTAATAGAGTCTCTTGCAGAGTATTCATCATTAACGATAATGCGGCAGTTATACGGTGAGCCCTATGTAAAAGCGGAACTACAACGGGCTACATCCCGATATTTGGCTCAGCGAGGCCAGGTTGATACAGAGGAATCTGCACTCTATGTGATGAATGATGAGCGTTATCTTCGTTACGAAAAAGGACTGGTTGCTTTTTACGCCATCGCGCAAAAAGTCGGGGAGGATACGTTCAATAAAGTATTAAAAAATTTGCTAGCGGAAAAGGCTTTTTCCGATGGTGATTTTGCCACAAACCTCGATTTTCTCAATGCGTTTAAAGAACACAAATACGAGTCATTCATTAAAAACTGGCTCACAAGAGTCATGTTATATGACCTTGCGATTTCTGACGTTACGGTAACATCCAATGCGGCAGGTAACTTCACAGCAAACGCCACTATCAGTATGACTGAAAAGGATTATACACACTCTGCAAAAGGTGAATTTCATTTGTCTAACCAAGTTGTAGATTACGTTATTTACACACATAGCCAAGATAACAAAATGACCATTCATTCTGGTCAAATCCGGCTTGTTAATGGCAAAGCACAATTGCAAGTCTTACTGAACGAAAAACCGGCCAAGATCATTGTCGATCCATATCAGTTTTACACAGATCGCAACGCTCTGGACAACTCAGCGGCATTTTCAAATAAAAACCACAGGATACCCTTATGACGAAATTAACGATGAAAAAAGAATGGCTGCTTGCGGTAATATTAGTCGCGTCAGTGAATGGTTTCGCCTCGCCAGTAGATAACTCAGACAAAACGTTGGTAATGCAGCAAGTGAAGGCTGTTAAGTGGCATTCCATTATTGATGACATGGCGTGGGCTTATACGATTGAAACACGTCTTGATACGGGCAGGGGCGAGGTGCAGCAACGGGTTCAGCGCTTTAGTCCCGACTTGCCATCCAATGCACAATGGCAGTTGTTGGAGCAACAGTATGAAACGCCATCTGAGCATGCCTTACATGAATACCGTCAAACGATGTCTGCGCTTACAGATGAACCTGAAGAAGTGAAAAGTAGTAAAATTATAAGCTTGGAAACACTGCGTTATCAGGGTACCTCAGCAGAATACATTGAGTACCAATTCCAGCCTTCTCTTCCCATGTTTGATCAGGACAATGAACGAAGTTTTTCAGGCACCCTGTACGTTAACCAGGACAACAAAGAGCTTGCCTACTTAACTGTATCTCTTGTCAACCCCATTTCTCCCAGCTTTACCGTAAAGCTCATGAAGTACGAACTCAGGCTAGACTTTGCAACTGATAACAAGAGCATTCATGTTGTAAAAGTAGAATCTCACAAAGTTGGGAAGTTACTTTTTGTCTCAGAATTCAATGAAAAGTCGACACGGATTATCTCAGAAATATCAGCAGTGGACTGATTCCGATAACCTAACTGAGTGGCACAGGAAACACCTTATTCCCGTGCCACTTTTCATCGACATACACACCGTCACCTTTTTTTACACCCGCTTTTGCCTCCCTGTACGCTTAAGTCAGTGAATCTATTCATTTTTGCTCAATCAGGGCGCTAAATCACTGTCAGTATTTTTAACAAAATAAGCTTATTTTTAATTGATTCAGGTTAACTAACGTTCTGAATTTATTACTGTAATTCTGATTTTTTAACGATAAAGAAACTGTCAAAAAAGCATCATAATTGACGCGTAACGTCCTTCTGGAAAACGGAACTAACGTCCAGTGGAGGACACATGAGACATTCAATTACGCGCAAGGCAACACTGTTGGCCACCGCCATTAGTGCGGTATTTGGCTCTGCGATTGCACAGGCCAGTACGCCTTTTATCAATGAAATTCACTACGACAACACAGGCACAGATCAGGGCGAGTTTTTTGAAATAGCCGCGCCTGCGGGCACGGATTTAAGTGGTGTGTCTGTGGTGCTTTATAACGGTAGCAACGGCAACGTCTACAACACCATCAATTTAAGCGGTGTAGTAACAAACCAGGGCAATGGTTTTGGCACCGTCAGCTTTTCGTTGCCGACTAACGGCCTGCAAAACGGTAGCCCGGACGGTTTGGCGCTGGTAGCCGCTGATAGCAGTGTTATTCAGTTTTTAAGCTACGAGGGCGTATTAACTGCAAACAATGGTCCGGCGCAAGGGATGACAAGTGAAGATATCGGGGTGAGCGAGCAAAGCAGTACCCCTGTGGGTGACTCCTTGCAGCTTGAGGGCACAGGCTCATCGTATGCTGATTTTACCTGGGCTGGCCCACTGGCTAGCACACCTGATGCCATTAACACCAATCAAGAATTTGAAGCACCGTACTCGGTAGCCGACACCTTTATTAATGAAATTCACTATGACAACACAGGCACAGACCAGGGCGAAGGCTTTGAAATTGCGGGTCCTGCGGGTGTCGACCTTAACGGTGCCAAAGTTGTGTTCTACAACGGCAGCAATGGCACCCAGTACAGAACGGTTGATTTAACGGGCATACTGCCCGATCAGGAACAAGGCTTTGGCGTGCTCAGCTTCGCGTTGCCTACCAATGGCATGCAAAACGGCGCGCCGGACGGCTTAGCCTTAGTGGATGCTGACAACAATGTTATTCAGTTCCTGAGTTATGAAGGTACCTTAACCGCTACAAACGGTGTGGCTGCTGGCCTAACCAGCACGGATATTGGTGTAAGCGAGGCGTCAGGTACCCCTGTCGGTCATTCTTTGCAGCTGGCGGGTGAAGGCTTTGCTTACAGCGATTTCACCTGGACAGCGGCACAGGCGGCTACATTTGGCACGCTGAATACCGGCCAAACCATTGGTGAGTCTACTGGCGGCGGTGATGGTGGTGGTGACGGCGGTAACGGCGGCGGTGGCGATGGCACGGCTGAATTAGGTCAGTGCGCGACCCCAGCTACATTGATTAGTGCTATTCAGGGTAGCGGCGACACCTCGCCAGTAGTCGGGCAAACTCTGGTCGTGGAAGGTGTGATCACCAACTTATTGCCTGACCTGGGCGGGTTCTTCATGCAGGAAGAGCTGGCGGATGAAGATGGTGATAGCAACACCTCGGAAGGGCTATTCATTGAACTTGCCGACAGCGGTTTGTTAACCGGGCTGGCCAATGAACAAGTGGTACGTGTACGTGGCCGTGTGTCTGAGCAATACGGACGGACTCACATGGACGCCGTTGAGTTAAGAAACGACTGTGGTTCTGACTCCGGTATCATTGCAGTAGAAATGCAATTGCCATTCGCCAGTGAAAACGCCGCTGAAATCTTCGAAAATATGCTGGTTGAATTGCCACAAACGCTTACCGTCTCAAGTAACTACGATCTGACACAATATGGTCAGGTATTGGTGTCAAACGGACGTCTATACAAATCTACCCAGCTGTTTACACCTGGTTCCGCCCAGGAGCGTGCCCTTGAAGCGGCCAATAAGCTCAATCAGCTGATCATTGATGACAACAAAGACGGTAGCTACAGCGAAGAGGTGGTTTACCCGAACTTGTCACTAGGTGGCCTTTCTGCGCAGAACACACTTCGCCTGGGCGACACCATTCAGGGGCTGGTGGGTAACCTGGATTACGGTTTTGGCGATTACAGAATTCGTCCGTTAAATGAACCTGACTTTACCCCGTCTAACCCGCGTTTAAGCACCCCTGATATCAACCGTGGCAACGTGGTAGTAGCCAGCTTTAACGTGCTGAACTACTTCACGACGCTGGATAGCCGTGGTGCAGACAACAGCGAAGAGTTTGAGCGTCAGGCGGCCAAGATAGTCACCGCCATTGCCGAGATGAACGCTGATGTTGTGGGTCTGATGGAAATTGAAAACAACGGATTTGGACCAGGCAGTGCCATTTTTGATTTGGTTGAAAGACTGAATCAAACCATGGGTGAGGGGACTTACGCCATGGTTAACAACAGCGGCGACACGGGTACTGATCAAATTAAAGTCGGCATGATTTACAAGCCTGATGCAGTAACGCCAGCCGAAGCACCTCGTACTCTGGACTTTGGCGACAACAAAAACCGCAATTCTCTGGCACAACTGTTTAGTGTGAACGAGAACGGTGAAACTTTCGTGGTTAACGTTAATCACCTCAAGTCTAAAGGGTCTGGCTGTGGTGCCGGTGACGACGACACCCAAACCGGGCAGGGCAACTGTAATGGTACCCGTACTCGCGCCGCGAATGACCTGGCCAGCTGGCTGACGCAGTTTGGCAGCACGCCTGCATTAATTGTGGGTGACCTGAATGCCTATGCGAAGGAAGACCCCATTACGGCACTGGCCACTCAGGGGTACACCGATTTGGCGCGCTACTTTGACGGCGAGCTGGCTTACAGCTATGTGTTCCGCGGCGAGACAGGCTCGCTAGACTATGCCTTGGCTAACGCCGCTGCACTGGCCAAAGTGATTGATGTGACCGACTGGGCCATTAATGCCGATGAGCCTCGCACCCTTGATTACAACCTCGAGAAGAAAACACCGCTGCTTCAGGACCAGTTGTACAGTCCGAATGCCTATCGCGCGTCTGATCACGACCCGGTTATTGTGTCGCTTAACTTTGAGGCGGCAGTCAGCACCGGTGATGTTAACGGCGACGGTGTTATCGACTTTAGTGATTACATGATGATTGCCGGTGCATTGGGGGCCACAGAGGGGCAGGACAACTACCTTGCCGCTGCTGACCTCGATGAAGATGGCACTATCAGTTTCGCTGATCTTCGTTTGTGGTATCAGATTTATATCGCTCAGTAACCCAATGTGGCCCCGTGCATGGGGCCGCTATTTACGACTATTAGGAATATTAAAAATGCGTTTGTTTTATTCAGTTTTGTTATTTTGTGCAATGGCCTTTAGTGCCACCGCTAATGCGGCGGTAGTCACCATTGAAGTGAGCGACATGGCCCCTTCGGTTAATGACGTGGTGATCGTGGATATTTTTGCTTCTACGTCAGGTGTTCCGGTTGATACTGTGGGTGGTTTCAGCTTGTCGTTTTTATTCGACGAAGCCCGCTTATCGCTCGCCAGTGCAGTAACGCTGGGCAGTGATTTTATTGGCGCGCCCGTTCAGCTTCCGGCGTTTATTAATGGTGCTTCAGCCAATATCTTTGGTTTGACCGGCGCGAATATTTTGTTGGCTTCACTTGAGCTTACTGTATTGGCAGAGGGTGTTACGCCTGTCACTGTGAGCGGTCAGTTATTCAGAGGTGGCTTTCAGCCGGTCTCTGATCTGGTCAATGTAACCCAGACGATTACTGTGCAGGCAACGGATCCGGTAGACCCGGCAGAGCCTGTCAATGCGCCGGCATCCATTGCCCTGGTTAGTCTTGCGCTGGCGTTATTGGTTGCACGCAGAAAGCGTTAGTCCGCGATTATAAAACAATACCTTGTTTTACCGGCTGTGTGGTACGGCCGGTTTTTTTATTTATTCTACGCCTTTTTCTATTCTTTCCTTGATTAATTTTTAGCGCTTTGTTACAAAGTCAAGCCTCTTAGGTTTTCAAGAATATTTTAGGTGTAAACAATAGTGTACACGCTGGTTTTCTTGGCCCACTTTGTTTTCTTTTAAGGGCTTATTATGCGTAAAGATTCTCTCAATAATGTTCATGTCAGTTCTGAAAATGTACTGATCACACCGTCACAATTATCCGAAGAGCTGCCTGTCTCTGAAAAAGGGCTAAAGGGCATCGGTGAAGCACGCAAAATTATCAGCGATATCATTCATGGTGAAGATCACCGCCTGTTAGTGGTGTGTGGCCCTTGCTCTATCCATGATGTAGAAGCCGCGAAGGAATATGCACTGAAACTGAAAGAACTGCACGAGTCGTGCAAAGATTCTTTGTATATCGTGATGCGCGTTTATTTTGAAAAGCCGCGTACCACCACTGGCTGGAAAGGCCTGATCAACGACCCTTTCATTGACGGCACCTTCGATATTGAAGCCGGTTTGAGAAAAGCCAGAGAACTGCTTATTTGGCTGGCCGAGTTAGAGCTGCCTGTGGCCACAGAAGCGCTGGATCCAATCAGTCCACAATACCTGGCTGAATTGTTCAGCTGGTCGGCCATTGGTGCAAGAACCTCTGAGTCACAAACGCACCGTGAAATGGCCAGTGGCCTGTCGATGCCTGTTGGCTTTAAAAACGGCACGGACGGCAGCTTAGGCATTGCTATCAATGCGTTAAAATCGGCCGCCTCGCCGCACCAGTTTATGGGCATCAACCAGTCGGGTCAGGTAACGATCATTCAAACCCAGGGCAATCCGGACGGACACATTATTCTGCGTGGTGGCCAGCAACCTAATTACGATTCTGTGTGTGTGGCTGACTGCGAAGATGCACTGAAAAATGCTGGCCTGAATGCGGGTTTGGTTGTGGATTGCAGTCACGCTAATTCCAGTAAAGACTATCGTCGCCAGCCACTTGTTGCTCAGAACGTGGTAAATCAAATTCTGGAAGGTAATCAGTCGATTATTGGTATTATGCTGGAAAGTCATATTAACTCTGGCAACCAGTCGTCTGACGGAAAACAGGTGAGTGAACTGGAATACGGCGTGTCTATTACCGACGGCTGTATTGACTGGAAAACCACCGAAGAAGTCATTATGCAGGCGCGCGAAAAACTTATCACAGTGCTGCCCATGCGTTTATCGAAACGCGCTCAGGTTGCTTAACGTTTTTCATTGAACAGAAGGTGTGTCACCATGCACCTTCTTGTTATCTGAAAAGAACCCCATGGACCAACACCAAGATAAACAACAGCTTCACCAGGAATTGCTTTCGTGCCGCGATGGCATAGATGACATTGATCAGGCTCTGGTTGAACTGCTTGCCAAACGGTCAGCACTCACTACCCGAGTGGGTGAGATAAAGTCGCAAACCGGCATGCCTATTTATGTTCCCGAGCGCGAGAAAGAACTCTTGAGTAAGCGTCGGGCCCAGGCGCAGGAACTGGGTATTTCCGAACAACTCGTTGAAGATTTGTTGCGACGCATGATGCGTGAGTCTTATCGCACTCAGAACCGGCGTTACCTATGCGTAAACCCGGCTATTAAAAAAGTAGTCGTAATAGGGGGCGCAGGCGCACTGGGTAAGGTGTTTGTTAACCTGTTTGAAAGCAGCGGCTATCCGGTTACTGTTATGGAAAAGTCCGACTGGGATAACGCCGAAGTGATTCTTGGTGATGCCGATATGGTATTGGTGTCTGTGCCTATTACGCTCACCGAGCAGGTAATTCAGCAACTGACTATGTTGCCTGAACACTGTGTGCTGGCTGATATTACCAGTGTTAAAGTAAAGCCATTAAACGCTATGCTGGCAGCGCACAAGGGGCCTGTGGTTGGCCTGCACCCTATGTTTGGTCCTGATGCACCGGGCATGATCAAGCAAGTTGTGGTGGTGTGTCATGGTCGCGAACAAGCCGCTTACCAGTGGCTGGTTGAGCAAATGAAAACCTGGGGCGCGAATTTGTATGAAAGCACTGCTGAAGAGCATGACAATGCCATGGCATTCATTCAGGTAATGCGACACTTCAGTTCTTTTGTGTACGGTAAACACCTTTCGGAAGAAAGCCCTGACCTGGACACACTGCGCGACTTCAGCTCGCCTATATACCGCCTGGAGCTGGCCATGGTTGGGCGGTTGTTTGCGCAGGCCCCAGAGCTTTATGCTGACATCATATTTAACAACCCCGATAATGTGGCGCTTCTAAGGCGCTTTCACAAGCGATTTGGTGACGCTATTGAACTTGTGGAAGCGCAGGACAAAGCGGCCTTTATTAAGCAATTCCTGTTAACCAGTAACTGGTTTGGTGAATACGCCAAGCACAGCTTAGTCGAAAGTAAAAAACTGCTGCTTAAAGCTGATGACGACAGGGTATAAATCCTTGCCTGGTCTGGCTTAATCGCCACTCAGGTCCGTGTCATCGGATTTGGCTTGTTGTGCACTCTCTCGGCGCGGTACGCTGACTTTCTTTGCTCTTTTGGTGAGGCTGTATGCACTTCACGTTGCGCGTTTCCGTTTTTCTTTTGTTCATGTCTATACCTGGCCAGGCGATAGCAGGGTGGGAGCTTGCCTGGATCGACCGCTTTGACGGCAACGGCGTCAACTGGGACAAGTGGACGGCGCAAACCCAGGCTAATTACAACAACGAAGTGCAGTGTTACACCGATGACGACAGCTCACAAAGGCGCAATTACGAGGTGTCTGACGGCACCTTAAAAATCATCGCGCGAAAAGGCGATATTGTGTGCCAGGGCCTGAATGGTGAGGTTCGCCCCTGGTCATCGGGCCGCTTGAACAGCAAAGACAAAGGGGAGTTTTTGTATGGCCGGGTAGAAGCAAGGCTGCGCTTTCTTGAGTTAAAAGGGGGCACCTGGCCGGCGTTCTGGATGCTGGAAAACCGTATTGCCGAGCAACCGATAAAAGGCGATAACGACAACGTGCCCTGGCCAAACCCCGGCGCAGGAGAAATTGATGTGTGGGAATGGTATGCCAATAACGGTGACCGCTATATCACCAACTTTTTTAATGCTGCCAGCTGTGGCGGTGAGCGCCGTATAAACTACCCGGGAGGCGCGCCCGACGTCATGTCGTTTAACACCTATGCCATCGAATGGGATGCCGATAACATCAGCTTCTTTATGAACGACACTGTGGTGGCGGAACACGATTTGTCGGCTTGTCCACAATATGAAGAGCCCATGTTTGTGCTGCTTAATGTGGCCATAGGCGGAAACTTGGGCGGTCAAATTGCACCTGATTTAGACACCGCTACCTTAGAAGTCGATTACGTGGCCTATTGTACGCCCACAGACGCCAATAATTGGCAGGGGTGTAATGAGAGCACCCCCCTGATGCAGGACGACGATGGTGACGGTGTAAGTAATACGCTTGATCAGTGCCCGAATACATCTTCTGGCGTAACGGTTGATGCTAACGGTTGTGAGCTTGTTACAGAACCTGCGCAAGCGGCAGATTCACCCACTATCGATGCCGAGTATGTTATTTCGCTATTCAGTGATCACTACGACAACATTGAAGACATCAACTACAACCCCAATTGGGGGCAGGCAACTCGGGTAAGTGAATGGCAAATCGACGGCAATAACATTCTCAAATACGAGAACTTTAATTATCAGGGCACGGGGTTTGAAAACAATCCGCAGGATGTGTCAGGTATGGACTATTTGCACTTAGACTACTGGACACACAATGCTAATGCGCTTGATGTGTTTATCGTTAGTCCCGGCCCTTTGGAAAATGCGTTTTCTGTTGAAGTTGAACAACAGGCCTGGACGTCAGTGCGCATTCCTTTAACACACTACACAGTGCCCGATCTTAAGGACATCTTTCAACTAAAGCTAGTAGGTAACGGCGCGCTGTTTCTAGACAATATCTATTTTTCGTCTGAGCCTCCGCCGAGTGATCCACCTCCCAGCGACCCGCCACCTACGCCCACTCCAACACCTGCTCCCACACCTGAACCGCCGCAATCTGAAGGGGGAGGGGGAAGTCTGACCCAGTGGGGGCTTTTATTGTTGCTGGGTAGCGCCTTATTCAGGCGCGTTATTCATTCAATGCGTTAACCGCTGCCACACGGGTGGGGCTGATTTCCTCGCTAGGGTAGCAACCAAGAACTTTTAGCGAACGGGTTATTTTCTTCAGTTCGTCTAATGCATTCTGCATGGGACCGTCTTGAATATTGCCCTCTACATCAATGTAAAACATCTCTTCCCATGGGTTGCCCGTAATCGGGCGGGACTCTAGTTTGGACATGTTAATGCTGTTGTCTTTTAGCACTAACAGGGCATCTACTAAGGCACCTGGCGTTTGCACGGTCGACATGACCAAAGTGGTTTTTGCGGGTACCTGAAGTGGTACCGTTACCGCATTTCGCGCAACAACGATAAAGCGGCTGTGATTCTCTTTTTGATTGGCAAGGTTTGACTTAATGGCAGACAACCCATACAAGGCACCGCCTGCTTCACTGCCAATCGCGGCAACGTCATCACGCCCTGACTCACTCACGCTTATCATGGCGGCAGAGGTGCTGTCACAGGTTTTTACTTCAACATTCCCCAGCTCTGCCAAGAAGTGACTACACTGGGCAAATACTTGCGGGTGGGCATACAAGGTTTTTATCTCACTGATTTGCAGAGGCTTGGCCACTAACAACGCATGGCGAATGGGGTGGGTGAGTTCACCGATAATACTTAAATGGGTATGTTGTAGTTGGTCGTACACCTCATTGATACTGCCTGAACTAGTATTTTCTATGGGCAGTACGGCATAGTCAGCTTCGCCATTTTCCACTTTTTGCACAATTTCGTTAAAGCTTTGGCAGCCCATTTCCACAATTTCACCGGGGCGACGAGAGAAGTACTTTTGCGTGGCCAAGTAACTGTATGACCCTTTGTCACCCAAAAAGGCAACCCGATTAATGGGCAAGGTGCTGCCCGGATTGGCGCGTTCTGCCAGTAAGGCTTGCTGGTTTAACACTGAGTCTTCCAAAATGACATGGAACAGCTGCGTCACATAATGCGCATCCAGTCCAACCGCTTTCCCTTGTTTGATAAGGCGGATAAGTAACTGCTCTTCGCGCTTTTGATCGCGCACGGGAATGTGATGCTGAATTTTCGTTTCAGCTACATTATTGGTTAAACCCCGTCGACGGGCCAATAGTTCGAGTAACTCGCTATCAATGGTCGTGATCTGATCACGGAGTGAATCGAGAGGGTTTGACATGCTTTGTTTTACCTGTATACCGCTGCTTGTGAGATAACGCGTATAGCGTTGTATTGTGAAGCATTAGAATGTAAGAAGAAGGCATTGGTATGTCAATGCCTGTATACAGTTAAAAGCGCTTTTATTTTATGTTTTGCTTGACCTATTCGCCCAGCAGTGCAGCCAGCATGGTTCTGACTTCGGTAGGCTCAAACGGTTTATCACACAGGGCGTTTACACCGGTTTGTTGGATATTGGTCATATGCGCACTGTCAGCCGACTCTGAGGTCACCATAATAATAGGAATATGCGTAGTTTCAGGGTTGAAGCGAATAAACTCAGACAGCTCACGACCGTCCATCTCTGGCATGTTGTAGTCGGTCACGACTAAGTCGAAGGCATTATCTTTTATCAAGGTCAGTGCCATAGCGCCATTTTCGGCTTCCATGATTTTACGCAGACCCATACCTTCTAATACACGGCGTATATGGTTACGGGCTAGTTTGCTGTCATCGACCAATAACACTCTGACTTCATGAATATCGAACAATTCGAGGTCGAGTTCATCGGTATTGATAAGGTCGATACTGGCGCGCAGAGCTCTGGCTAGGTGCAAGGGCTCAAAGGGTTTGGGCAAAATAGCCGCGACGCCCGCTTGTTTAAACTCTTCTAATTTACTCAACCTGTTTTCACTGGAGACCAGCATAAAGGGGATGCTGGAATAGGCATCGTCATCTTTAAGGAATTTGAGCAAATCGATAGCTGTGCCGTCTTCAAAGTACATGGCGCTCACGACCACATCGGCAGCATGATTGCGCAGTGCTGCCTTGGCTTCACCCACGGTGCTCACTGGGTCAACCTGTTGCACGTTTTCTTTCAGCAATAGGGTAGTAATGATTTTGCGCTGGGTGTCTGACGGTTCGACAAGAATAATGTTCAAGTCGGCGATTGAGATGTTATCCATGATAATTCCTTAACTGCCCGCAATTTTTACTTTATAGCCTGCAGTTTGCAGTAACTGACTGATTTTTTCCCGATTGTCGGTTTGTAGTTCAATGGTGCCGTCTTTAATGGCACCGCCACAGCCGCATTTTTGTTTGAGCATTTTGCACAGGGGCTTGAGCTCGTCCTTGGTCTTTTCTAGACCTCTGACAATACTCACGCCTGCGCCTTTTCGGCCCTTGGTCTCTCTGTGGATACGCACAAAACCGTCGTTGGAGTATGAGAGGTCTTCCTGTTGTTTCGAATTGGCCTTTACCCGACCTGTTTCAGTACTGTAAACAAGGTGATTAGCGTTGGACATAAAAGTAATGAAATCCTTACAACGTTAATTTTTATAAAATATCTCATTTAGGTTAGCACCTTTTCTAAATAACGACATATACTTAAGTCACCACTTACCCAACGAATGTTATGTAAATGAGTATAGAAAAATCACTTTCTGCCGACGGAACGACGCTGACAATCAAAATGGACAGCAAGTTCGATTTTAGTAAGGTTAAAGATTTCCGCGAAACCTATGACGATGTGGGCGACGAGTTAACTACGATAATTGTTGACCTCTCGCGTACTGAATACATGGACAGCTCGGCGTTGGGCATGATGCTGAATATGCAAAAAACGCTCAGTGGTCGTCCGGTTAGCTACAAAATCCAAAACTGTCAGGAGCAGGTAGCCCGGATCCTTAAAATTTCACGTTTCGACAAGAAATTTGACATCAGTTAACCCCATGCTCGACATGCGCATACTGGTTGCCGATGATGAACCCATCAATCGGTTTCTGTTGTTGCATATGTTGGAAGAACAGGGCTTTAAGGAGTGCTTTGAGGCTGAGAATGGCCGCGAGGCAGTCGAGCTCGCACGGCAGATAAGCCCCGATCTGATACTGCTTGATATCGATATGCCTGAAATGAGTGGTTTTGAAGCGGCTGAAATTCTGAAAAATGAAGCTGAAATCCATCTGCCTATCATCTTTATCACGGCCACCGAAGACAAAGAAAACCTCATAAAGTGCCTTAAAGTGGGTGGCGATGACTTTGCCATCAAGCCTTTCGATAAGGCCATTTTGTCAGCCAAAATTAATGCGCATTTGCGCAGTCGACGTATGTCTCAACACATAGACGCTCAGAACAAAGAATTATCTAAGTTCCGGGCTGAAGTTGATCAGGAACATGCCATGATTGAGCATATCTACAATCATGCGCTGACAAATCCTGAGCATGTGATGGCTTACTTTGATGTGCTTCAGCAGCCAGCGGCCAACTTCAATGGGGATTTATTCCTGGTGCAGCCTCATCCCAATGGAGGCCTGTACTTCTTTTTAGGTGATTTTACCGGGCATGGTCTGGCGTCTACCGTTGGTGCCTTGCCCGTATCTCGTACCTTTACGGCTATGGCCGTAAAGGGGCTGTCGGTGGTTGAAATTGCACAAGCCATCAACGAATTACTTTATACCTTTTTGCCTATCGACAGATTTAGTGCTGCCACCTTGGGTTATGTTAACGAAACGGGAACTCGGGTAACGATTTGGCAAGGCGGCATGCCAGATTTTTACATTCAGCGAAGCGCCGATAAATCGGTTTATGCCGTATCCTCTGAACATATGGCGTTGGGCGTGTTAGAACCGTCGGATTTTGATTCTGATTGTAATATTCTTGATCTTGAAGCGGGCGATACGCTGACCTTGTTTTCGGACGGGCTTATTGAAGCCTCCTTCACTGATGAGGAAACGGGTGAAGAATCTAACGAGTGGTTGGGCGAAGAGGCGGTAAGGAACTGGTTGCTGGAATACTCTGATCTAACCTCCCAGAAAATATTCGAACTGGCAAAAAAAGCGTTAAAGCGCGAGTATTTTGACGATGACGTTGCCGTAATTCGATTTGAAGCAAAGGATCTGCAAAGTTTGAAATCGCAAGAAAGTCACATAAGTTTACCCTTTTTGTTTTCTGTCTCACTAGGGCCAGATGAACTTCGTTCGGAATACGGGTTAAATGAGGTATTTCATATACTAAATAGCCAATCAGGGTTGGGCAGTGTGCGCGCAGACTTGTTTACGGCTATTTCAGAAATGTATACCAACGCACTTGAACACGGTGTTTTGGGGCTGAGCTCATCGCTTAAAGATACGCCTGATGGCTTTATGGAATATTATCAGGCCAGAGAGGCAAAACTCGCAGAGCTAGAAGAAGGCTTTGTGCGTATCGACATCAATATGTATCCGAAAGAAGGCGTTATCTCGGTTGCGGTGAGCGACAGCGGAAGTGGCTTTGATTATAAAACCGCCCAGCAGATTGATGACGAGGCGTCTTCAGGCCGCGGTATTATGCTTCTCAACGAGATTTGCGAGTCGCTTTGGTTTGAAGGAAACGGCAACCGCATCGTCGTTGAAATGAAGATTTAAAGAGATAATTGCCACAATTATCAGGTGACACCCCCCGCATTTTTGTTACTATGAGAATAAGAATTATTATTAACAATGCTTCCGGAGTTTCACTTGAAGTTTAAAACGTTATTGGCCACGTTAAGTAGCGTGCTGGTTTTGGTAACCCCTACAGCAGGCTTCGCGGATGAAATTAACATTTATTCAGCCCGTAATGAGGCGTTGATTAAGCCTATACTGGACAAATTTACTGAAAAAACGGATATCAAGGTGAACCTGGTGACAGGTAAAGCCGATGCCTTGATCAGTCGCATGCAAAGTGAAGGGCAATTCAGCCCGGTAGATGTGCTGGTAACCACTGATGCAGGCAGACTGGCACGCGCCAAATCTATGGGTCTGACCCAGATTATCCCCAATGAGGTTTCGCTTTCAAGTGTGAACGCTACGCTGGTTGATCCTGACCGCCATTGGACCGCATTAACAAAGCGTGCTCGCCCCATTATGTATGCCAAAGACCGCGTTGATCCGGCGACCTTGTCGACCATGGAGGCATTAACCGACGCCCAGTGGAAAGGTCGAATTTGTATTCGTTCATCCAGCAATATATACAATCAGTCTATGACGGCCGCCCTGATTGAGCAGTTAGGCGAACAGGCAACCGAGCAATGGGCCAAAGGGCTGGTAGCAAACTTTGCCAGACCACCTGCTGGTGGCGATCGCGACCAAATTCGCGCGGTGGCGGCAGGCCAGTGCGATATCGCTGTTGCGAATACATACTATCTGGCTGGAATGAGAGAATCACAAGACAAAGCCACCCGCGATGTGGCTAATTCTGTAGCCGTTTTTTGGCCTAATCAGGATGACAGAGGGGTTCACATTAACATTTCAGGCATTGCTATCGCTAAACATGCAAAAAATCTTGCACAAGCTGAAGCCCTCATCAGCTTTATGCTAAGTGAAGAAGCACAGCAATGGTATGCTCAGACAAACGGTGAATACCCTGTTGTTGACGCGGTTGCATGGAGTGACACATTAAAAGCAATGGGTACGTTTAAGCATGAAAGCATCCCGCTACAAACTGTGGGTGAGAAAAATGCTGACGCATTAAAATTGATGGACAGAGCCGGCTGGAAATAGTTGTCACGCATACTCTTCTGGCTGCTGCTGGGGCTGATTTTACTGCCGCTGGGCGTAGTTTTATCCAGCATAGCCAATCCTGACTTTTCTTTGTTGCAGCACCTCTATCAGACGGTGCTGCTTGACTATGTGAGTAACAGTGTATTGCTCGCCGTTGGCGTGGGTGTTGGGGTGGCCATCATTGGCGCCAGCCTGGCCTGGGCACTTACCCAATATTCGTTCTATGGCAGCAGATTACTCGGTTGGCTGGCCGTCTTACCCCTTGCGATGCCTGCTTACATTATCGCTTACACCTATACGGGCTTATTAGATTACAGTGGGCCGGTGCAACAATTTTTGCGTGCGACGTTTGACTGGCAATACGGTGATTACTGGTTCCCCAATGTGCGTTCTTTGGGGGGGGCTATTGTGATGATGACGCTGGTTCTGTTTCCGTATGTGTATTTGTTAGCCAGAAACGCGTTTACTGCCCAGTCGCATAGTTTGCGTGAAGCGTCAGCCAGTATGGGGGTAACCCGCTGGCATTATTTTTCGCGTATTGCCTGGCCACTTGCCTGGCCAGCCATTGTTGCAGGTATGGCGCTGGCAATGATGGAGGCGCTGGCTGACTATGGCACTGTGGCCTATTTTGGTGTGAGTACCTTTACGTCTGGCGTTTTTCGTACCTGGTTTGGTATGGGCAGTCGACAAACGGCGTTGCAGTTGGCGGCCATGTTAACCTTGATTGTATTTGTGGTGATCTGGCTTGAACAGCGCAGCAGGCACAAAGTCAGACATGCGACCAAGGGCAATGCCCGTGAGCCTGTTCGGTTAACAGGCCTAAAAGGGATGGGCATGGCGTTGGCCTGTAGTCTCCCTGTTTTTTTGGGTTTTATACTGCCCGTTATTCAGTTAAGCAGTTGGGCCGTTAGCTACTTGCCTGACTGGTCGTGGCAAGATTATGCGCCACTGGTGTCTCAGTCAGTGATGCTGGCTGGCATTACCGCACTGGCCACTGTATTGCTTGCCCTGTTTTTAAGCTATACCAAGCGCTGGTATACCGCGAGTATTCCACAGTGGGCCATTAATCTGGCCAGTATGGGCTATGCCTTGCCTGGCATTGTGATTGCCGTAGGCGTACTGGTTCCCTTGGGCTTTTTTGATATTAAACTTAATGCCTTTACTAATGCCTGGTTTGGGTACCAGCCCGGGCTCATCTTATCGGGCACTATGGTCGTGCTTGTGTTCGCCTATATGGTGCGGTTTGTGGCGGTTGCTCTGCAACACACGCAAACCGGTCTGCAAACCATTACGCCCAATATGGATGACGCTGCCAGAAGTCTAGGGGTGGGCAGTGTTAAAGCCACTTGGCGGGTGCACTTACCCATCATGAAGCCCAGTCTTATTGCCGCCTTGTTACTGGTATTTGTGGATGTATTGAAAGAGCTTCCGGCTACCTTGGTGTTGCGCCCGTTCAACGTTAACACGCTGGCCGTGAAGGCTTATGAACTGGCTATGGATGAACGATTACAACAAGCCGCATTGCCAGCCTTAAGTATTGTATTATGCGGGATTTTACCGGTGTTATTGCTTATCCGGCAGTTGAGAAAACACGAGGACAAATATGCTAAACGTGCATGATATAGCATTGAGTTATGGCACTACCCCTGTGTTGCATTCAGTGAACTTTTCACTTTTACAAGGCCAAATTGGGTGTTTACTCGGCCCGTCTGGCAGTGGAAAAACCACCTTGTTGCGCGCCATTGCCGGTTTTGCCCGTGTGGATAGCGGCAGTATTGAGATAAACGGGCAACAAGTGTCCTCTCCCGCTACCACGCTTGCTGCTGAGAAACGCGGCGTCGGCATGGTGTTTCAGGACTATGCACTTTTCCCACATTTGACGGTGGAAGATAACGTGGCGTTTGGTCTTTTTAAGGCTAACAAGGTCTATCAAAAACAGCGGGTGGATGAGTGTCTGGATATGACGGGGCTGGGGAAAATGCACAAACGCTACCCTCACGAATTATCAGGCGGGCAGCAGCAACGGGTTGCCATCGCCCGTGCACTGGCCCCAAAACCGTCCTTGCTGTTATTAGACGAACCCTTTTCGTCGTTGGACGTGTCCTTGCGCGATACCCTGGCTAATGACATCAGGCGGGTGATAAAAGATGAACAAATCACAGCCTTGCTGGTGACCCATGATCAGAAAGAAGCGTTTGCAGTCGCCGATGAAATTGGCGTGTTCGCCGACGGTGTCTTGCAGCAGTGGGGTGATGCCGGTAGTTTGTACCATAACCCGGCAAATCGTTTTGTAGCCTCGTTTATCGGTGAGGGGGCCTTGGTCGATTTTGCTTCGCTTGACAAAACCGTGTTGGTGCGACCCGAAGTTGTATCCATATGTGCCGGTGGACAGTATAAAGGCAAAGTGGTGTCGCGTTACTTCAGGGGCGATCACTTTATTTATGCACTGACAGTAGAAAAAGAGCAGGGCATAACGCTGCACACAGAGCTGCTTAGTTGTAAAGGTGAGTTAGCGGACGCTGTTGATGTTGATGAATCTGTTTCGTTTGACGTTGACCTGAACAAGGTCACCGTTTTAGAGAGGTAATCATGCTTAAGAAAATGCTTGCATTGTTTGAACCGGAAGCGGTTGAGCAAACCCCAGAGCACAGTGTGGAGCTGGCCACTGCAGCCTTGCTATTTGAAGTGATCCGCGCTGATAACGAAACGACAGAGCAAGAACGTGAAAGTTATAAAGCACAGCTTAAAAAGCATGTCAGCTTGTCAGATGATGAACTGCAAACCATTTTATCAGAGGGTGAAAAACACGCCCATGATGCGGTAGATTTAGTGCAGTTTACCCGTCGCCTAAACGATGTATTTACTCAGCCTCAAAAGCAAGCTGTACTCGAAAGTCTGTGGCATATAGCCGCAGCAGATGGCGTGATTGATAAGCACGAAGAACACATTATCCGTCGTATTTCTGACTTGCTGCATATCCCGCATAGCCAGTACATTCAGATAAAACTGCGTGTATTGGATAACGAAAGCTAACCTCTTCTCATTCACGACAGCTCTTAAAGTAAACTGGCCTGAACCTCTGATGCAAAACTCAGCTCGGGCAAACTGGCATCGGGGTAGCTTGAATTATAAAGGGTGATAAACCGTCTAAGCAAAGCCGGGGCGTCTGCATTGTCCGGGCAGTGAATAAAAACAAAAGGCGTCTTGCCTTGTTGCCGCCATTGATGGCATTTGGTGATCCACGGCAGCAACTTTTGTTCATTAATAGCAGCAGTGTTTCCACCTACAAAGCGTACGATGGGCTGACCGCCTGTGGCAATAACATTAACCGGCACCCTGGGCTTTTTTTGTTGCACCTCTTCTTCAAGATGGCTTTGTGGTGGCGTGGCAAACAAAGCGCGGGTGTCCATAATGACCCGATTAACCTTATTCTCAACAAGCAAGCGGTTCAGTGCTCTCTCTTCTGCCCCTTTGGCAAAGAAAGCCAGATGTCTCACTTCTACTGCAAGTGGAACGGGTAAGTGATAATGCTCAATAAACTGCCTGAGCTGAGGCAAATGCTCAGGCCCAAAAGAAGCGGGTAACTGAGCCATCAGCGCCCCTAGTTTTGATTGCATAGGTACTATGGCGTGCCAAAATGCAGCCAGTATGTCTTTAACGCTATTCAATTTATGGTTATGGGTTATCTCACGAGGCAATTTGAGCGTGAAGCGAAAATCAGCGGGCACGACACTTGCCCATTGCTGTGCCCGTTCTTGTGTAGGTGTTTGATAAAAAGACGTATTTCCTTCAACACTGCTGCATTGCTGAGCGTAGTCAGCTAAACCGGCTTTGGCTGTGCCAAACCAGTTTTGATGCCACTTAGGGTGGGTCCACATTGGGCAGCCCACAAAGAGTGGCGGTAATGAAGGATTACTATTGGGGTTTAACATGCATTTGTTTATACTATGCGGCCTCGAAATACAGCAACATCAACATTCTTAGGGGTCATTGAGCATGCGCTCAGATTATTGTGGAAATATTAATGCAAATCATGCGGGTCAGGAAGTCACTCTTTGCGGCTGGGTAAATAAACGTCGTGATTTAGGTGGACTTATTTTTATCGATTTGCGTGATCGCGCAGGCATTGTTCAAGTGGTATTTGAACCCGACCACCAAGAAGTGCTTGAAACCGCCAACAGCCTGCGCAACGAATTTTGTGTCAAGGTGACAGGCAAAGTACGCCTGCGTCCGGAAGGGCAGATAAACAAAGATATGGCGACGGGTGAAGTGGAAATTGTCGGTACTGCGCTGTCTATCTTTAACCGCTCTGCGCCACTGCCACTCGATTGGAATCAGGAAAACTCTGAAGAGCAACGCCTGAAATACCGTTATCTGGATCTTCGCCGTCCTGTGATGAATGACCGCTTACAGTTTCGCGCTAAAGTGACCGGTCAGGTTCGACGCTTCCTGGAAGATGAGGGCTTTCTCGACATTGAAACCCCTATATTAACCAAGGCAACGCCGGAGGGGGCCCGTGATTATTTAGTGCCAAGCCGCACACACAAAGGCGAGTTCTTTGCACTGCCACAATCGCCGCAGCTGTTTAAGCAGTTGCTGATGATGGCAGGAATGGATAAGTACTATCAAATTGTGAAGTGTTTCCGCGATGAAGACCTGCGTGCCGATCGCCAGCCAGAGTTTACGCAAATCGATTTGGAAACCACATTCTTGGATGCCGACGGTGTAATGGACATCACTGAGCGACTGGTTCGTCAGGTGTTCAAAAACTTGATGGATGTAGACCTGGGCGATTTCCCAAGAATGACCTATGCCGATGCGATGAAGCATTACGGCAGCGACAAACCCGATCTGCGTAACCCGCTTAAGCTAATCGATGTCGACCATATCCTCAAAGACGTTGAATTTAAAGTATTCAACGGCCCCGCGAATGATCCTAACGGCCGGGTAACTGTAATTTGTGTGCCCGGTGGGGCGAGCTTGTCCCGTAAGCAGCTGGATGAGTATACCAAGTTTGTGGGTATCTACGGCGCGAAAGGTATGGCATGGCTTAAGGTGAACGAGAAAGGCAAAGGAATGGACGGCCTGCAGTCACCAATCTTGAAATTCCTGAATGAGTCTGTGGTTGAGCAGCTGTTGTCGGAAACCAATGCCAACGATGGCGACATTCTATTGTTTGGTGCCGACAATGCCACTGTTGTCACTGAAGCCTTGGGAGCACTGCGCCTTAAAGTGGGTGAAGATTTTGATTTGCTTGAGGGCGACTGGCGTCCACTTTGGGTTGTCGATTTCCCTATGTTCGAAGAATTTGACGGACAATTGCACGCCCTGCATCACCCCTTTACCGCGCCGCGTGATCTCACGCCTGAGCAACTCAAAGAACAAGCGGCAACGGCATTGTCTAATGCCTATGATATGGTGCTTAACGGGGTAGAGCTCGGCGGTGGTTCTGTGCGTATTCACGATCAAACTATGCAATCAACGGTATTCGAACTCTTGGGTATCGATGAAGAAGAAGCCGAGCTTAAGTTTGGTTTCCTGTTGGAAGCCCTTCGCTATGGTGCGCCACCGCATGCTGGGTTGGCTTTCGGTCTAGACAGAATGGTCATGCTTATGACGGGTGCATCCAGTATACGTGATGTAATGGCCTTTCCTAAGACGACAACGGCGGCTTGTCCGTTAACTGATGCGCCTGGCGCGGCCAATCCACAGCAACTGGAAGAGCTTGCGATTAGAACGGTAGCAAAAGCATCAGACAGCGCTTCAGACGAGTAATTCATGGCATATAAACGCCCAGAATCTGTGTTGGTGGTTGTGTACAGCGACCAGCACCAGGTTCTGTTGCTGCAGCGCAAGGATGATCCTGAATTCTGGCAGTCTGTTACGGGCACGCTAGAAGACGGGGAAACGCCTGCCATGACGGCATTCCGTGAGGTGAAGGAAGAATTAGGCATAGACTTGTCTGATGATCCCATGGCCATTATTGATTGTCATACAGTCAATCAATTTGCGATTCGACCGCGTTGGCGGTACCGCTATCCACCAAACACATACAGCAACACTGAATATGTGTTTTGCACACAGATTAGTCAGTCGGCGACGATTATTCTGACCGAGCATTTGGCGCTGGAATGGCTGTCCAAGCAGCAGGCTATAGAGCGTGCCTGGTCACCGTCAAATCGTCGCGCGATAGAAGCATTTGTCCCCGAGCCTAAATCATGATAATACTGGGTATAGATCCAGGTTCTCGTGCTACAGGCTATGGTGTGATTAAGTTTGCATCAAACCAGTACATCTACCTTGGAAGTGGCTGTATACGCACACCTGATGGGGAATTGGCAGGGCGTTTAGACTGTATATTTCAAGGCGTCAGTACCATTATTGAACAGTACAAGCCTGATACATTTGCGATTGAACAAGTGTTTATGGCAAAAAATGCGGATTCCGCCTTAAAGCTGGGGCAGGCGCGTGGTGCGGCAATTGTGGCAGCAACGCAGCATAAACTGCCGGTCAGCGAGTACGCTGCCAGACAAATTAAGCAGGCTGTGGTTGGCAAAGGCAGCGCGCAAAAGAGCCAGGTACAGCATATGGTGACTTATATTCTGGATCTAACCAATACGCCGCAAAGCGATGCGGCAGACGCGTTGGCAGTGGCGTTATGTCACGCGCACTCGCAGCAGTCTCTGTTAAAAATGGCAGGGCAGGCAACGCGAACAGCTAGGCGTCGTTTGCGCTAATAATACCAATAGGAAGTCTTATGATTGGCCGGATCCATGGCACCTTAATTGAAAAAAGTCCACCTGATGTACTAATTGATGTAAATGGGGTGGGGTATGAAGTACAAATACCCATGACCTGTTTTTACGAGTTACCTGAACAGGGTGAATCGATTACCTTGTATACCCATTTTGTGGTGCGTGAAGACGCGCAACTGTTGTTTGGTTTTACCGATAAAATGGCCAGAGAATTGTTCAGGGAGCTGATCAAGGCTAACGGCGTGGGGCCTAAATTGGGGCTCACCATATTGTCGGGTATGTCGGCCAGTCACGTATTAAGCAGCGTACAAAATGAAGATATTTCTGCGCTGGTTAGCTTGCCCGGTGTGGGTAAAAAAACCGCAGAGCGTTTGGTGGTTGAATTAAAAGACCGACTAGCAAAATTTGCTAAGAAAGCAGAATTGCCTGCTTTACCCATTGACGGGCAAGTCAGCAGCTATGCTGAGGTGCCGGTGAATGCCGAGGACGAAGCCGTAGACGCTTTGGTCTCGCTAGGTTACAAGCCTGCGCAGGCAACCAAGATGGTGAAAAGTGTGGCGCAGTCTGGCATGACCAGTGAACTCATTATTCGCGATGCACTGAAAGCTGCGATTTAGGTAACGATATGATTGAAGCTGACCGCTTAATAAGTCCAGGCGAAAAAGGCGATGACGAAGTTATCGATCGCGCCATTCGACCTAAAATGCTGCAAGACTATACCGGCCAACCTCATGTAAGAGAGCAAATGAGCATTTTTATTGAGGCAGCGCGAAAGCGCAGCGATGCCTTGGATCATCTGCTGATTTTTGGACCACCCGGCTTAGGAAAAACGACCCTTGCTAACATAGTGGCTAATGAAATGGGGGTGAGTATCAAGACCACCTCTGGGCCTGTATTGGAAAAAGCCGGTGATCTGGCGGCAATGCTCACAAACCTTGAAGAAAACGATGTGCTCTTTATCGACGAGATTCACCGCTTAAGTCCCGTGGTTGAAGAAATCCTGTATCCCGCGATGGAAGACTATCAGCTGGACATCATGATAGGTGAGGGGCCTGCCGCGCGATCCATTAAACTGGATTTGCCGCCGTTTACACTGGTTGGTGCAACCACGCGCGCTGGCTCTCTCACATCACCGCTGCGTGACCGCTTTGGCATTGTTCAGCGACTGGAGTTTTATTCCGTTACTGACCTAACCACTATCATCAAACGCAGTGCCGCTTACTTAAACGTTAATATGGATGAACAGGGCGCTAAAGAAGTGGCGCGCCGCTCAAGAGGCACTCCCCGCATAGCCAATCGGTTGCTACGACGGGTGCGAGATTTTGCTGATGTTAAAAGTGAGGGCAACGTAGACGCTTCTGTTGCAGCCGCGGCACTGGATATGCTGGACGTTGACGTGGAAGGCTTTGATTTTATGGATAGAAAACTGCTAACTGCAATTATTGAAAAGTTTGATGGCGGTCCAGTAGGCCTTGATAATCTTGCTGCTGCCATTGGTGAAGAAAAAGATACCATCGAAGACGTTATTGAGCCTTTTTTAATTCAGCAAGGCTTTTTACAGCGTACACCAAGAGGTCGCATTGCCTCACAGCGAGCGTATCAGCACTTTGGTTTCCAGCCAGAATAGATAAAAAAAACCCGCACAAGTGTGCGGGCTAAAAATAACAACAAAGTGTTGAAGGAAAAAATCCAGGGAACCATGTCTAACGGCGTGTTACTAAATCGGCTACAGCCCTTGCGACATATGCTGCGTATTATAGGCGTGATTTTATTTCTGACAATTGAGAAAAATTCTTTTTTCACATTAGAATAATTAATGTGTTAATCGTTTGTTTATGTTGTTTTAAGATTTTGTTTCCTATGTTTTTATTGCTTTGTGACGGTTTTTTGACGATATTCTGCGATATGTGGTTTAAATTTTGAGATTAAAATAAGTATGGGTAAGTTTTTATGTCTCATTCGATGAAAGTCAGAGTGTACTTTGAAGATACGGATGCGGGTGGCATTGTATACCACGCCAATTATTTGAAGTTCATGGAGCGTGGCCGAACAGACTGGCTGCGAGAGCTTGGTTTTTCTCAGGATGTGCTGTTAAACCAGAACATTGCGTTTGTGGTGAAAAAGCTGGATATCGATTATGTGAATGCAGCTAAATTTGACCAGTTGTTAACGGTGAATTCCTCTTTGTCCACGTTTAAAAAGGCCAGCCTGCAGTTTGAACAGACGATCACTGACGAGCAGGACAGACAGATTGCTGTTGCAAAAGTACTGATAGCCTGTGTGAATACAAAAACGTTGAGGCCTACCAAAACTCCTGAACCCATCTTGTCAGCACTGTCGCACGTCTGATTGTGAACCAAAACTAACTTTTATCGTCAAACAGACGAATTTCAGCAATTATAAGGCGACTGTTTTTTTCTTGTATTGAGTATTCAGACACAAATAGTAGAATTAGACAGCGCTAGATTGATGTCCACATAAAAATAAACAATGAACACTTGAAGTTGAACAGCTTTACACCATAAACAGCTTGTTCGCTTCGACTTTTAGGGGAAATATTGCGTGTCATCTGAAATTACCTTTTGGGGCCTGTTTTTAGAGGCCAGTTTTGTTGTGCAGCTGGTTATGCTTACACTGGTTGCCGTTTCCGTCGCTTCCTGGACCTTCATCTTCCAACGCAATAAAGCCCTGGCTTATGCACGCACTGAAATGCAGCATTTTGAAGACAAATTCTGGTCAGGTGCCGACCTTAACAAGCTCTATCATGAACTATCTGCGCGCAGCAAAGTAGACGGTATGGCGAACATCTTCTGTGCAGGTTTTAAAGAGTTTGTGCGGCTTAGAAAAAGCCAAACGCCTGCAAACGGTATTGTCGACGGCTCCTATCGCGCGATGCGGGTTGCTATGTCGCGCGAAATAGATGGCCTTGAGAGTAGACTTCCCTTTTTGGCGACTGCCGGTTCAATTTCACCTTATATTGGTCTGTTTGGCACTGTGTGGGGGATCATGAACTCGTTTATCGCCCTAGGACAGGTGCAACAAGCCACGCTAGCGATGGTCGCCCCGGGTATTGCCGAAGCCCTTATCGCCACTGCAATAGGTTTGTTTGCGGCCATTCCTGCGGTTGTGGCTTACAACCGTTTTAGCCATCAGGTTGAAAAACTGGAAAACGCTTACGGTAACTTTATGGAAGAATTTTCGGCCATTTTACACCGTCAGGCCATGGCTTCGGCGCAGGCTCAACAAGCATAAATAACAGAGAGGAAGGCTAATGTTTATTCGCAAAAGACGCCGTCCCGTATCTGAAATCAATGTTGTCCCTTACATTGATGTCATGTTGGTATTGCTGATTATTTTTATGGTAACGGCACCCTTGGTCAGTCAGGGGGTGAAAGTCGACTTACCCAAAGCCAATGCTGAACCCATTGAGCAAGAAGACAATCCACCCATTATTGCCTCGATTGATGCGCAAGGCCGCTATTATTTGAATGTAGGTGATGATCAGGAAGCGCAACTAGCGCCTGAAGAACTGGCTGCCTTGGTAACAGCACAATTGGCCAAACAGCCTGATTCCCCTGTTGTTGTTAAGGGGGATGGTGCAGTACCTTACAAAGATATCATTCAGCTCATGGTATTGCTGCAAAATGCGGGCGTACCCTCAGTAGGTCTGATGACTGACCCTGAGGATAGCTAACCAGCATGAAGGTAAAACTGCCTCAATCTCCGCTGGCCAAGTCACTAGGATTGCATTTGCTGATTTTGCTTTCCATGGTGGTGAGTATCAGTTTCACTGCTGATCCTTTGCCAGCACCGGCGATGTCTGCGCCAGTGATCCAGGCAACCTTTATTGATGCGCAGGCCATTGCCGACAGAGAGCGGGCGGAGGCTCAGGCACGTGCTGCTGAACAGGAAAAGCAGCGCCAGGCAGATGCAAAAAAACGACGTGAACGTGAGGCGGCAGCGAAACGAGAGCGTGAGCGCAAAGCCAAACAGGAAGCAGAGCGAAAACGTCAGCAAGAGTTAAAGCAAAGAGCGGCAGAAGAGGCAAGAAAAAAACGCGAGCAGGAAGAAGCGCGCCAACGCGAAGCTGAACGCAAAAAGAAAGAAGCGGCAGAAAAAGCCCAACTGGAGCGCTTGATGCAGGAGCAATTAGCGCAGGAAAGAGCCGCGCAGCAGCAAAGACGCTCTCGGCAGGTGCTGTCAGAAGTCGAAAAATATCAGGCATTAATTCGTCAAACCATTCAAAACTTATTGATTGAAGACCCCGACTTTAAGGGAAAGGAATGTCGATTAAATATCAGGCTGGCATCAACAGGCCTGGTCACACAGGTAATCGATCGCGGTGGTGATCCTGCACTGTGCCGGGCAGCCAGAAGTGCGGTGCTCAGAGCAGACAAACTGCCGGTCTCCAGCGAGCCTGACGTCTTTGAACAACTGAGAAATATTAACCTAACGGTGAAACTGTGAAAAAAATTGTATTAGCATTCATTTTGATGTGCACGGCCTCGGCGGCCAGTGCGTCACTGGAGATTGTCATCACTGAAGGGGTTGATAGTGCACGCCCCATCGGTATCGTGCCCTTTAAATGGCAAGGGCAGGGCGCTTTGCCCGGTGAAATTACTGACGTTGTGATGGCCGACCTACGTCGAAGCGGGAAGTTTAATCCTGTGCCTGTCAGTGCTATGCCTCAGTTCCCTTCAAATGATGGTGAAGTGAATTATGCAGCATGGGCGAATTCTGGGGTAGACACCATAGTGGTGGGTACTATTAGTGAAGATGGTGTTGACCGCTATCGCGTGAGCTTTGAAATTATTGATGTGTTGCGAGGACAGCAAACAGGAGGTGCCAGTCGGGCGCTTCAAAACGGTAACCTGGTCGCTTCAAATGATCACATTATCGATACCCGCCAAGCGGTCATTAATGGCGCTGATTTCAGACAGTATGCCCACCGTATTAGCGATGTGGTTTATGAAAAGCTGACCGGTACGCGCGGTGCATTTTTAACCCGTATTGCGTACGTTATTGTGCGAGACAGAGAGCGCTTTGATTTGCCGTATCAGTTGGTGATCGCCGACTATGACGGTTATAACGAAACCCGCTTATTGTCTTCTCCTGAGCCACTCATGTCACCTTCTTGGTCGCCAGATGGTGAAAAACTGGCGTATGTGTCATTCGAAAACCGCCGTCCACAAATCTTTATCCAAGATATTTACACCATGGAAAGAACACGCATGACAGATTTCCCTGGAATTAATGGTAGCCCGGTCTTCTCGCCAGACGGCACTCAGCTTGCAATGGTGTTGTCAAAAGACGGTAATTCTGAAATCTATATTATGGACATTGCGACTAAGTCATTACGCCGAATTACCCGCAATAGGAGCATAGATACCGAGCCATCTTGGACGCCAGATGGAAAAAGCTTAGTATTTACGTCAGAACGGGGTGGTAAACCACAGATATATCGCGTAAATTTGACAACTAGGAAGGTGCGCCGCGTTACCTTTGAGGGCGAAATGAATTTGGGTGCGACTATTTCACCCGATAGTCAGCAAATGGTAATGGTTAACAGGACACGTGGCGACTACCACATTGCCAAGCAACCATTGGACGGCGGTGCTATGCAGGTGTTAACTCGTACATTCTTGGATGAGTCACCGAGCATTGCGCCCAATGGCAGTATGATTATTTACAGTACCTTGCACGAGGGATCGCAAGTGTTGTCTTTGGTCTCACTTGACGGTCGATTCAAAGCAAGGTTGCCGGCGACAAACGGGCAGGTAAAATCGCCTAGTTGGTCACCGTATTTGTTTTAGAAAATGTAGCAGTTAGCACTATAAGGGTTTGAGGATGCAACTAACAAAAGTAATGAGAAGTCTCGCAATTGCGCTACCGGTAATGACCATGATGGCGTGTTCATCGGGTCCATCGGAAGAAGAACTGGCCGCAGAGCGCAACCGTGTTGCGCAACAGCAGGCGCAAGCAGAAGCCGAAGCGAAGGCTGCAGAGGAAGAGCGCGTAAGAGTAGAAGCGGCTCAGCGCATGAGACAGGCAGAAGAACAGGCTCAGCGTGAACTTCAAGCGTTGCAAAACCAACAAACTGTCTATTTCGATTTCGACCGCTCTAGTGTTAAGTCAGATTTCTTCCCAGTTCTTGATAAGCACGCTGCATTCCTGGTTAAAAACCCTAACCAGGCAGTGGTTATTGAAGGACACTGTGATAGCCGTGGCACACCTGAGTACAACATCGCACTTGGTGAGCGTCGTGCAAAAGCCGTTGAGACTTACTTGCTGAACGCAGGCGTGAGCAGCAGCCAGATTTCGGTTGTTTCTTACGGTGAAGAAAAACCCGCAGTGACAGGTTCTACTGAATATGCATTTGCTCAGAACCGTCGCGGCGTGATTCGTTACAACTAACGGATTAATTTGCTTATGAAGCATTATGTGAGAGGCAAGGCGTTAAGCCTTGCCTTTGTTTTATCTACGCCAGCCGCGCTAGCACAAGCGCCTGTGTCTGATTTGTCTACGCAATCGGTGCAGACACAATCTGCCATTGGGCAAAATGTGGGCTCTCTGGAAGACAGAGTGGCGGTACTTGAGCGCATTATCAAATCACGCACAACCATGCAGCAGAGATTACAGCAACAGCTGGATACTATGCAGGGTGAGGTTGATGAGCTGAGGGGTGCCGTAGAGTTACATACCAATCAGCTCGAAAAGGTACTGCAACGTCAGCGCGAGCTTTATCTGGAAATCGATAAGCGTGTTGAAGCACTGAAACAGGCTGAGACCGCAAATGCCGGTTCGGTCACTACGCCCGTTGCAAATACTGGCGGTGTTGCTACGACTCAGCCTACAGTGTTGTCTGAGTCAGAAGCCTATGACGCCGCAGTTAACCTAATCTTAAAGACGAAAGAGTACGACAAAGCCATACCGGCATTTGAGCGTTTCCTTGAAGCTTACCCACAAAGTGACTACGCTGATAATGCACACTATTGGTTAGGCCAGTTATTGTTCAATCAGCAACAGTGGGAACCCAGCAGGCGATCCTTTGCAACGGTTGTAGATGCGTTTGCGCAGTCGAGCAAGCGGGCTGAGGCAATGGTTAAGTTGGGCTTAATTGCACAAAGAACAGGCGATGGAAACACGGCGAAAAACTGGTTCGAAAGGGTCGTTGCCGAGTACCCAAATACGACTGCCGCTAAATTAGCAGCGTCAAATTTGCGATAATCGCTTACGGATTGAGCACTTGACGCAAGTTTTTAATAAATTTGCAATCAAAGTGCTTTTTTCGGTTGCACAACGTCGGTAAATAAGTATTATATGCCGCCGTTGCACAGGCACCGAGAATTGATGGGTCGTTAGCTCAGCTGGTAGAGCAGTTGACTTTTAATCAATTGGTCGCTGGTTCGAATCCAGCACGACCCACCATCTTTTTCGCCTGACAATGTGACGTATTTCCAATGTGGGTCGTTAGCTCAGCTGGTAGAGCAGTTGACTTTTAATCAATTGGTCGCTGGTTCGAATCCAGCACGACCCACCACTTTCGAAGAAATGTATTCCCCCTGGATGAGAACCAGCGAAGCTGGTCGACAAAATTCGCGTAGCGATTTTGAACGTGCTTTAGCACGGCCCGAAGGGTGAGCATCGCAGATGCGAATAATCCAGCACGACCCACCACTTTCGAAGAAACAAATCTTTCCCACTTCTCGCGTCGTATAAACACATGTGTAATTTTTATGACAAACGGGTATAATCTCGCGCCCCATTCAGGGTTATTGATTTCCGCTAAAGAGAGTCGAAGTAGAGTATGGATCAGGTACAAAGGGTAGAGGCAATAGAATATCCGTTTCCCGCAAAGCCCATTGCTTTGTCGCAAAATGAACAAGATCACTATGTCGCTGAGATAAAGCGATTACTGAAAAGCAAAAATGCGACCTTAGTAGCGCACTACTATACCGACCCTGAGATTCAGGCGCTCGCTGAAGAAACCGGCGGTTTCATTTCAGATTCACTGGAAATGGCTCGTTATGGACGGGATTGTGATTCTGATACCCTGATCGTTGCCGGTGTAAAATTCATGGGCGAGACAGCAAAAATCCTGAGTCCTGAAAAAACAGTGTTAATGCCTACTCTGGAAGCCACTTGTTCACTTGACCTAGGATGTCCGGTCGAGCAGTTTAGTGCATTTTGCGATCAACACCCCGACCATACCGTTGTGGTATACGCCAATACCTCTGCGGCGGTAAAAGCGCGTGCAGATTGGGTTGTTACCTCAAGTATTGCGTTAGACGTCGTGGAGTATCTGGACTCACAGGGTGAAAAGATCATTTGGGGCCCCGACAGGCACTTAGGCGCCTATATCGCCAAGCAAACTGGCGCTGATATGCTCATGTGGCAAGGCGAGTGTATCGTACACGACGAGTTTTCTGCTAAAGCCTTGAACGATATGAAAAAGCTGCATCCAGACGCCGCTGTATTAGTTCACCCAGAGTCACCCGCCAGCGTCGTTGATATGGCTGATGCAGTGGGCTCTACAACGCAGTTGATTAAAGCCTCTCAGTCATTGCCTAACGATAAATTTATTGTGGCGACAGACAAAGGCATCTTTTACAAAATGCAGCAATTAGCGCCACAGAAGACCTTCTACGAAGCACCGACAGGAGGCAATGGCGCAACCTGTAAAAGCTGTGCGCATTGCCCTTGGATGGCAATGAACGGCCTCAAAGCCATTTATAATGCGCTGACCGACACAACAGGGCATGAAATATTTGTGGACGATCTTTTAAGAGAGCGCGCACTTAAGCCCCTTGACCGTATGTTAAGTTTTTCTGCAGGTAACTCTCAGCCAAAACGTGCATAACGCCTAAAAACTAAACGGGCTTTGTACAACAGCACAAAGCCCAACTCCCAATTATCGATTTATTTATCGGTATCGCTTGATTCAAATACTTATTTTCCCTACTATACGCGGCCTTAGGAGAGATGGCTGAGTGGCTGAAGGCGCACGCCTGGAAAGTGTGTATACGTTTATAGCGTATCGAGGGTTCGAATCCCTCTCTCTCCGCCAGATACAAAAGAACCGCTTTGCAGCGGTTTTTTTGTATCTGCAGGAAGGAGACGGACGAGTAGCCGAGTGGTGGGTTCGACAAGTTGCGATAGCAACTTGAAACGAGCGCGTAAGCGCGAAGCCCGAAGGGTCAAAAACGCCAAAAGCGTTTTTGATTAATCCCTCTCTCTCCGCCATATTATTTGCTCTGTCCCAGAGTTCGCTTAGTGCAATCGACTAAGTGTTGAGAAATCAAAGGGATAGCGGCTATACGAATCGGGCTTATCGTCTCCACGGTAAGCCTTTTTTCGTTCTAATACCCCATGTCTCTGTATTTTTCTCAAACTACTATTCTGGTGTTCGCTTTTAAGTCTTTGATGTAGTATTTGGCGCCATACAGTACGGAACGATGACCGTAGCTTTCCGCTGTAGATTTACTGAATTATGCGGGGATTAAGGGCTATACGAAAAGCGCTTCTTGTTCTTTCCAGTCTAGAGGAATACCTGACTTAAGTTTTTTAAGTGTCAGATTTAGTTTTTGCATTTGTATCTCCGAATAGTTGTTAAAAACCAATAGCAGTTGGCAACGTTCGAAGGATTGACTTCCAATTTTTCATTACTGCTCCGCTATCGGAGCAAGTGTTGGGCAATTATCTGTGAAGATCAAGCTCCGATAGCGGAGCAATTTAATGAATGTAATAGGAAGGCGGGTACGTGCTTTGAGGGAGGAGCACGGTTGGACTCAGGATCAGTTAGCTGCCAAGTGCAACTTGGTTGGGCTAAGTGTGAGCCGTGGTACCCTGGCAAAGATTGAAGCAGAAGTCAGACACGTTACTGATATTGAAGTTGAGCAACTAGCGACAGCTCTTAAAGTGGACATTAAAGAGCTATTTGAATAACAAAGGCAACACTGCGCGCGCACCTATCCCTGATAACTCCCTGTTATTTTTGCATTGTAAAGCCCCTCGCAGACGCAGAGAACACTGAGTTTAAGTCAATTGCTGGTTACTTAACAAATCCTCTACTAATCCACCATCTTAAATGTAAGGGCGGTTTTAACCATAACCGATCCCTTGCAGACTAAGCGCATTATATTTGTTTACCAGTTTTAAATTGACAAAGTCCCATTTTGGGACTATTGTTGAGTTATGAGAATCATTGCCTTATCGACACTGAAAGCTTTCTGGGAAGAAAACCCAGAGTACATGGATGCTAAAGAGCCAACGCTCGCTTGGTATCGGCATGCCTTAATCGCCGATTGGAGCGCACCTGCTGATGTTAAGCAGGACTTCAGGAATGCCAGCATCCTCAAAGATGGGCGTGTAGTTTTCAATATTGCAGGCAATAAGTACCGACTGGTTGTGTGGATTAACTATACCTATCGCGTGGTTTACATTCGATTTATCGGTACCCATGCGCAATATGACAAAATTGATGTACAAACGATTTAATTGTCGGAGGAAAAATTATGGACATCAAACCGATTAAAACTGATGCCGACTACCGAGTGGCATTAAAAGAAATTGAAAGCCTAATGATGGCAGGCCCTGACAGTCCCGAAGGTGAAAAGCTGGATGTAATAGTCACTCTTGTAGAGGCCTATGAAGCAAAGCATTTTCCGATGGAATTGCCTGATCCTGTTGAAGCCATCAAGTTTGAAATGGAGCGCAAAGGTTTAACAGTAAAAGACCTAGAGCCAATGATTGGTAAAAGTAACCGAGTCTATGAGATCCTTAATCACAAACGCTCACTCACACTAAAAATGATCTGGAAACTGCATGAGGGGTTGGGTATTCCTGCTGAATCCTTGATCAAACCACCTCAAGCGCATGCTTAATACTGATGAATTTCAATGCACTGCCGAGATTGATGCTCGGCTAGTTGAACTTGAACAAGAGAAAAATCAGCTTTTAGCTCTTCGAGAGCAACTCCAACAATCTTCACTCAATACATCTGACTCCTTTCTATATTCACCAGAACAAAAGGTTGCGATCTTCAGAGGCTTGTTTCGGGGCCGAACCGATATTTTTGCAAACCGTTGGCAAAACAAACAAGGTCGAAGTGGTTACTCAGTTGCCTGCGATAACGAGTGGGTTCAAGGGATCTGTAACAAGCCTCGCATCAAATGCCAGGATTGTAATCATCGCCAGTTCACAGAGTTAAATGACAGTGTCATTTATCGCCACTTAGCCGGGCAGCATATCGTTGGCCTTTATCCTTTGATACAGGACAACACCTGCTACTTCCTTGCCGCTGACTTTGATAAAGGCCAATGGCAGGAAGAAGTTAAAGCAATGTCTAAGGCTTGCCATAACTTTGGAATACCACATGCTCTTGAGATTTCACGCTCCGGTAATGGCGCACACCTTTGGATATTCTTCAGCGAAAAAGTACCAGCCAAAGAAGCCAGGCTGTTGGGATTTGGCTTGCTCGACAAAGCAATGGAGTTTTATTCAAACCTTTCTTTTGACTCCTATGATCGCTTATTCCCCAATCAGGATATTTTACCCGAAGGCGGCTTTGGGAATTTAATCGCTCTACCTCTCCAAAAGGAAGCGCGTTTGTCAGGCAATAGCTCTTTTGTTGATATCGATATGAAAGTCATCCCAGACCAATGGCAATACTTGGCTAAGTTTGAATCTGTTTCTCATAATACTCTAACAAAACTACTGACACAGATTTCACCGAACTCAACGTTATTTGAAGAGCAAGAAGTGATTGAGAAACGACCACCATGGGAGGTGACCGCTAAGGCAAAACCGCTCACACTGGAAAATCCACCTCAAAAAATATCTGCCACTCTCGCAAATCATGTTTATTTTGACTTAAGTGAAATACCAAGCGCACTAGCTGCAAGGTTAAGGCGACTCGCCAGCTTTTCTAATCCTGTGTTCTTTAAGACGCAAGCGTTACGATTTTCGACCCATGGTATTCCGCGATTTATTTCCTGCGCTCGAATTGAGCAAGGTTACCTAGCAATTCCTCGTGGGTGTTTAGATGATGCCTTGGCCTTGTTAACTGAGAGTCGGATAGAAGTTCAAATAGATGATCAACGTGAAAGTGGCTCAAAACTTAAAAAGATTAAGTCGCTCGTCAAACTCAGAAAGAATCAACAAACAGCTGTACGAGCCATGAGCAAGCACGATACTGGTATTCTGCATGTGCCGACTGCATTTGGTAAAACAGTTCCGCTATTGGCATGATTGCTAAGCGCAAAACCAATACGCTAATTTTAGTTCACAGTAGACAGCTGTTCGACCAATGGAGAGAGCGATTAAAATCCTTTTTACCTGATGTGGATGTAGGCGTAATCGGCGGGGGCAAGAAAAAATCAACGGGTGTCATCGACATCGCAACCTACCAAAGTCTCATAAACAAAAAGGACAATACTGTATTAGAGTTTGTTCAAGATTATGGGCATGTGATCGTTGATGAATGTCACCATGTTTCCGCACCACGCTTTGAAATGGTACTAAACGAAGTTAGAGCTAAATATGTGCTCGGCTTGACTGCTACGCCAGAGCGACAGGATGGTCACCAGAAAATCATCTTCATGGCTGCTGGGCCTATTCGTCACAAGGTTAAAAGCACTACCGAAGATAAGTTTGAACAACATGTCGTTGTTCAGAAACTCTATGATAACCCACCAAAGCAGTTAATAAATTCAGAAGAACGGCCGAAAATCTCTGACGCTTATCGTTGGATTATGGAGAATGATGCACGAACACAGGAAGTTATCAGCGATGTGCTGACTTGCCTTCAGCAATCAAAACACCCAATTGTTCTAACTGAGCGCAGAGAACATGCCGAAACGATTAATACCATACAGCAGGATAGAGGTATTGACTCAGTTGTTTTAAAAGGAGCAATGCGTGCGTCCGATAGGAAAGCTGTTGAAGAGCAGTTGCCTACTGCGCAAGTTGTTGTTGCCACAGGAAAGTATGTGGGCGAAGGTTTCGATCTGCCGAGACTAGACACACTTTTCTTAGCCATGCCTATTGCCTGGAAAGGTTCTCTTGCTCAGTATGCGGGTCGCATTCACCGTGAGTCAGATGGAAAAGACCGCGTTACTATCTACGATTATGTTGATTGTTCACTTCCCATGTTACAGCGGATGTTCAACAAACGAGAGAAAAGCTATAAAGCGATGGGATACCAAATTTCGTTTAATGGTAAAGAGCCAGAGTAAAGCCAATAGCCAATTTAGTTTTTGATTGCATCTAATTAATGCCGTGAATGGTGTTTCTAAGTATTGATGGTTCATTCTTGCACAAGAGTTTCCAGCTAGGTTTGTTTGTGGCAGTTTGGCTGAACTGTTAGCAAAGGCCATACGGGTATTAAGGGGATTCCAGAGGTTTCCTTGATAATTCCCGGTTATTTTTGGTGGCCAATTATCGAAAATACGCTATACGCGCCGATTTCATTGGGCTTGACAAGGTCGATGACAAGAAACCGTCGAAAGGAAGCGAGAAATTCCCAGTTCTTTCACTGTTTTTAGGGAAATTTGGAGAGACTAGTTAGCTGATGACTACATCCACCGCCAGATACAAAAGAACCGCTGCAAGGCGGTTTTTTTGTATCTGCAGGAAGGAGACGGACGAGTAGCCGAGTGGTGGGTTCGACAAGTTGCGATAGCAACTTGAAACGAGCGCGCAAGCGCGAAGCCCGAAGGGTCAAAAACGCCAAAAGTGTTTTTGATTAATTCCTCTCTCTGCCATATACTATAACTCCATGATTTTAATATAAAAATTGCACCTTATATTAGGGGTTTCTTTTTTGCCACATACCTTTGCCATAACGAGGCACTGTATGAAGCGCAAACTCACTTACCTTTATCAAGTCAAAAATTCCAAAAGTTTTTATCTGCACATCAGAAAGAAGATTGTTTTTCAGAAAATCTGCCATCATACCCTTGACTCAGGACACTTTGTTGCATCGCTAAAAACTGGCGAATATGACGAAGCACTGTGGTTATCACAATTTATTATTAAACGATAAATGGAAGGTGTACTTATGGAAAATTTGAACAAGACGGTGATCACCGTATCTCATTCTCAAGCTCAAGCGATTTCAAACATCAACGCAACGCTAAATGTTCTGCACAACTAAATTAGGTCAGCTTATCCGCCCTCGAGAACCAATTGGACCTCAAAATATTCGTGCGAATACACCGCTCCAGCATTGTTCGCAGAAGCAGTGTCAGTGAACTTCGTCCCAATGACAAAGGTGAATATCTTGTGCTGCTTAAAACAGGTGAAACACTAACACTTTCACGCACAAACAAACACAAACTCGCTGAACTGATGAATTAGCGCGCTTTTCTTAGCGCCCAAATAACCACCAGCGCACCTAATATCAGCCAGAAAATGGCGACAAAACGGTTCGATTCGCCCTCCGCGCTAACGGCATCACTAAACATGATTTTATGGCCGTCTTCAAAGAACAGTTGATAAACCGTTCCGGACGAACCTGACCACATTGCTTCTATCGGTTGCCCATCTTTTATTTTTTTTATCACGATATCGTATTCGGGAAACCACTCTTTCAACATAAAATGACGATTGTCTTCATCAACAAGTGTCGCACTTACAGACTTGCCTCTTTTCAGTTTTTCCTCAACAGAATATATGGACGGAAACACCTGCATTTGTAAGGTGTCTTCTGATTCTGGCCCTGATTGACTCATAAACAGCCAAAAAAAGCCAATTCCACATAATGAGAAAAAAAAGGCATAAACATAAAAACGCTTCTTCATAGAACTCCCCTTGAATGCGCAAATTATAAACGTCGAATGGTTTCTTCGATGTGAATGTAAATCGTAATAGAGAGAGAAAAGAAGTTGATTGTGACCAAGGATAAGAAGTCAGGGTTAACTGGTAGCCAAACTGAGGTAAGCGCAGATAAAAAAAGGCCAGTCGCAAAGAAATGGCCATAAAAATAAAGGGAAACCTACGGTTGTAAGTTATATGTTTACATCAGAAATTGTGTCTGACGCGGATAATGTTAATGATTGCCAGACCGAATGTAAGTCGAGAGTGATCAGTAACAGTAAGACCATTGCTAACGTCGCGATTCTTATTGTTAACGGTGCTTAATACGCTAAAACTCACATAAAAATTATTGAATAATACCGGCAAGCAATGTTGTAAGTGCAAATGCCATTGTTGCCGTGGCTTCATAATACAAAACGATTATTGCTCAGCAGTAACCGATTGTGTAAAGACTGACCTCGGTAGCTTGAGTGTTAGCCTTCCTGCCGATATGGCTGAATTCCAAATGCTAATGCAAGGTCGGGTTAAACAAAACAGTGATAAAGTTGAAGTGCCTGCTAAATGGGCACTGATATTAAAGCAGCTTTAACAGGGTATTAATTCATTTTGCCAATATCCGTTTGCAGGTTTATGGCAATTAACTAGAATTCAAAGGTAACGTAGTTGAAAAGTAACAAGCGGAGACGACACTAAAATGCAATATGGAGACAGTGTCACTTGAGAAAGACATCATTGGAAAAGGCGTCACAGCCGATTATAGAGCGTGTTGTCGAGGCCCACGTAAAAAATGATTACCCGCAGTTGCTCAGCATCTTTGATGGTAACCCCCATGCTTGCATACCACCAAGTGATGCATTTAACGATGCTGTAAAAGAGGCGATTGAGCCTCTTGGCAATGCGTTGTCATTTACGTACTTGGGTAACGTGAACAAGAAAAACAGCAATTTGTTATTGTGGAAAGTGAGTTTTGAATACGGCGAAGAAGAGTTACTGTGGCACCTTTATCTGACCGATAACATGGTGCTTACCGCGCTCTGGTTTGGTTGATTTTCTAACCCACACAAATGTCCTAACCTTGAATCCTGAAAAGGGGTAAATGCGCCTATTGAGTGATATACTCACAGGGTGTATCCAAATCATTTAGCCAGTATCAACCCATGCCCACCATGCAAACCAAAAATACCTTGAGAGTAAAGCCACAAAACCGTATGAAGGCGGAACGTGGGCTATTCTCTTTTCCCAAGTACTGGGCTGAATGCTACGGCCCCGCGCCGTTTTTGCCCATGTCTCGCAAAGAAATGGACCAGCTCGGCTGGGATAGCTGCGACATCATTTTAGTGACGGGCGATGCCTATGTGGATCATCCCAGTTTCGGTATGGCGGTAATCGGTCGGGTATTGGAGGCACAGGGGTTTAGAGTGGGGATTATTGCTCAGCCTGACTGGCGCAGCAAAGATGCCTTTATGGATTTAGGCGAGCCTAATCTGTTTTTTGGTGTTACTGCGGGCAATATGGATTCTATGATCAACCGCTACACCGCAGATAGGAAATTGCGCCATGATGATGCCTATACCCCTGGAAACGTGGGTGGAAAGCGTCCTGACCGGGCGGTCACGGTTTATACTCAGCGTTGTAAAGAAGCGTACAAAAAGCCTGTGGTTATCGGCGGTATTGAAGCGAGTTTGCGTCGCATTGCTCACTATGATTATTGGTCAGACAAAGTACGCCGGTCAGTATTGTTTGATGCAAAAGCCGACATGTTAATATTCGGTAATGCTGAGCGCCCCTTAATTGAGGTAGCACATCGATTTGCCATGGGCGAAACCCTTGAGCAAATGCAAGATATAAGGGGCACGGCGGTTTTGCGAAAAGAACCTTTACCTGGTTGGCAGGGCGTGGATTCAACCCATGTAGATGTCATTGGTAAGATTGACCCAATACCGAGTCCTTATGAATACGTTGAAGAAACGTGCGCCGTGTCTCAGACCGCAGACAATGAGACTGCACAAACACCAGAAGCCAAACCCATTGTTATTCAGCCTCATACTGCAAAAAAGCAGCGTCGTAAGCCATGGGAAAAAACCTACGTCATGTTGCCCGCCTATGATGTGGTCCGCGCAGAAAAGACACTGTATGCTCATGCTTCTCGTATTCTGCATAAAGAAACTAACCCCGGTTGTGCACGGGCTTTGGCCCAGCGTCATGGTGACAGGATTGTGTGGATTAATCCGCCTGCGTATCCGCTTGAAACAGAAGAGATGGACGCGGTATTTGATTTGCCCTACGCACGCGTGCCTCATCCAAGTTATGGCAATGCCAAGATCCCTGCTTATGACATGATCAAGACCTCCGTTAATATTATGCGGGGCTGTTTTGGTGGCTGTACGTTCTGCTCTATCACCGAGCACGAAGGACGGATTATTCAAAGCCGCTCAGAAGCATCTATTATCAGAGAAATTGAAGAAATTCGTGACAAGGTGCCAGGTTTTACAGGGGTGATCTCTGATTTGGGTGGCCCTACTGCCAACATGTATCAATTGCGTTGCAAAAGTGCCAAAGCGGAACAGGCATGCCGTCGTTTGTCTTGCGTATGGCCAAGTATCTGCGGTCATCTCGATACCGACCAGACGCCCACCGTTGAGCTTTACCGAAAGGCCCGCGATGTAGAAGGGGTGAAAAAAGTCCTGATTGCTTCAGGTGTGCGTTATGACCTTGCCATTGAAGACCCTAACTATGTACGAGAATTAGTGACGCATCATGTTGGAGGGTATTTAAAAATTGCGCCGGAGCACACCGAAAAGGCGCCATTGGATAAAATGATGAAGCCCGGAATGGGCACCTATGATCGTTTCAAAGAGCTGTTTGACAAATTCAGCAAAGAAGCGGGCAAAGAACAGTATTTGATCCCTTATTTTATCTCGGCCCATCCCGGTACTACCGATGAAGATATGCTCAATCTAGCGCTATGGCTGAAGGCCAACAATTTTAAACTGGACCAGGTTCAAAACTTTTATCCCTCGCCCATGGCCAACGCTACCACCATGTATCACACCAATAAGAACCCGATACATAAAGTGAATCACAAAAGCGAACAAGTGGATGTGCCCAAAGGTGAAATCCATCGTCGCTTACACAGAGCCTTTTTGCGCTATCACGACCCCGCCAACTGGCCAATGATACGCAAAGCCTTACAGGATATGGGGAAAGCCCATTTAATTGGTCATAGTGGCCGATGCTTGGTACCGCCTGAAGGGCGAGATGAACTTAAAGGTAAAAAACACAAAGAGCATGCAAAGCGCTCGGTTAACAAAGCTTACGCAAAAGGAAAGGCACAAAAAGGCCTCACGCGCTTTAGTGATGATCAGCCTTTTAATAGGGAAAAAAATAATAAAGCGAATAAGCGAAAGGCGACAAGATCATAAAAGCGCAGAGGGTAGCGTTACTGTCATCCTTTAGATTAGTATAAAAAAAGCAACGTTAAAAAGGCGAATGAATGGCAAACCCAAAAGTTTTGGTAGGTTGTCCAACCTATTCGGGCAAAAGCTATTGTTTGGAAGAATACGCCAAACGAGTCAATGGATTGTCGTACGACAATTATGACGTTTTGTTAGTGGATAATTCAAAAGAGCCCGGATACGAAAAACAAATACAGTCACATGGCCTGCAAGCCAAAAGGGACCAATATATTCCGGGTGTTAAAAAGCGATTAGCACAGTCTAGAAATATACTTCGGCAGAAAGTGTTAGATGAGGGGTATGATTATTTTCTATCTCTTGAACAGGATGTGATCCCACCCAAAAACATCATTGAACGATTGATGTCTCACAGACGAGCAGTCACCTCAGCGGTTTATTGTCGATATCAGACGATAAAGACAGAAACAGGCGATATTTTTTATCAAGGTGACGTACCTGTGCTGTATGTTCTTCCGCCCAAAGATAAAATGCGACCGATCTTTCTGTTTGAATTGAAAGGACACACCTTTATTAAAATAAATGGGGCAGGTTTAGGCTGCTTGCTTATTCATAGGTCTGTATTAGAAAAAATTGAATTTCGAGTTGAAGACCCTGCCAGAGGGTGTGATGACAATTATTTTTTCAAAGATTTAGCATCGTTAAATGTTGAAGCCTTTGCCGATGTTACATTTCAGTGCAAACACCTTGAGCAAAAATGGAGTGATGAGATTAAGAAGTCGTGATGACTTATGCTCAGCTGTAAAATAAATTAACGGGCCTGATTTACAGATGCTATCAAGGGAGTGAGTAGACTCCCTTGTTTAAAACAGCAAATTTGCCGCAATAATGGCGACCGGGAGTATCACGATGGTCCTTAAAATATAAATCAACAACAGGTCGAGTATTTTAAGGGGGATGGCCGATTGCAATAACAAGATACCGACTTCGGACAGGAATATTAATTGGCCCACTGACACCACCGCAATTACGAATCGCGTTGCCTCTGATTCTATATCGGCGGCAATCAGTGCCGGCAAAAAGTTATCGGCAAAGCCAATCACTACTGACACACCAGCAACATCAGCCGATTCTACTTGCAGCAGTGATAACAGAGCCATCACCGGGATGGCAATGGTTTTAAAAAAGTCTGTGTATTCAGCCATGGCCAAAAATGCGGTAGCCATGAACGCGCATGCCGGCACCATACCTAGCCAGATATCACTGATATTGATACCGATACTTCGTGCAATATTAGTGGGACCCGGCGCACTTTTAGCGCGCACATAGGCCCGTTGTAGTGCCCGATTGTGTACAGACAAATGTGCATCATCTCGGTCGGGGTGGCTTAACTGAGTGAGGTATTCATTAGACTTAGTGCTGAGCGGCGGAATTCTGGGCAAAATCATGGCGCATAAAATACCCGACAAGGTTAAAACTGCGTAAAAAGAGAAAAAATACTGCTGAATATTCAATACATCTGTGATGACATAACAAAACGCTATCGATACGATAGAAAAGTTAGATGCAATGATGGCGGCTTCTCTTGCAGTATAGTGCCCCTGTTCATACTGGTTACTGGTCACAACCACGCCCACTGCGCTCCCTCCCAGCCAAGAAGCGACAGCATCTACCGCGCTTCTACCCGGTATTTTAAAGAGGCGTTTAAAATATCTTTCGCAATAGGTTCCAATAAACTCCATTAAGCCGAATTCAGTAAGGAAAGGCAGCACACAACAGGCAATACCTATCGTCACTAGCATGGGCGGAAACAGATCATTGACGACGACGCCGCCAGTGGACTCTCCCCAAATCCACTCTGGCCCTATGTGATAAACTAACGAAACACAAAAAACAGCACCGAGAATTCTTATTAACGTCCAACTGTGCCCTGGGCGAAATAAACGAACGATCAAATCAGACCTAGGTGCTCTATCAAACCATTGGAAGTAAGTGGTCAGTAAAGCAGATGCCATACACAGCGCCAACGCCACGTATTTCACAATATCGCCGATAAAAGCAGTTAATGCATCCGTCAATATACCCATCGGGATCGTAATGTATTCACCATTGTGTACCGGGAATATAAGAAAAGACATGCCAATAGCTGAGGCTAAAAAGAATGCCAGTTTGTCCTTGAGTACGGGACCAGAGTTGATTGTTTTTTGTCCCATAAAGGATAGGCCTTGTTAGCAGAAAGCCACTTAACTATACAACAAGGAAAGTATCTATGCGGCTTTTTTACTCATTGTCTACACTTAAGGAAATAATGGGGGGGAATCTCTCATTTTAACGATAAAAGAAGCGCCAAATCATGAAGGGTATAATATTTTACAAATTTAACCGAATGGTCGAGACCGTGTTTGGCGCTGACATGTTAGAGCAAGTGCTTAGCAATAGCCATTTGGCATCAGAGGGCATTTACACCGTTAATGGCTATTACAGCCATGACGAGCTGGTCGAGCAGGTTAGGGTGTTGAGCGAACTGACAGAAATGGACGTTTCTCAAATTATCTTTGATTTCGGGGTGTTTTTGTTTGGTGAATTAGTTCGGCTCCCCTCTCCGTTTATGAGTAACTACAAAGACGCCTTTACCATGATTGCTGATGTTGATTCTGTTATCCATCCAGAAGTGCAAAGACAGCATCCCGATGCCAACTTACCACGATTTGAGACGCTATTACGGGACGAAAAAACGCTAAAAATAGTGTATCGGTCGTCGAGGCATTTCGACGACTTGGCACATGGCCTAATGCAAGGCTGCCTTAATCATTTTGGCGAAAAGGCATCTATTAAATCGGAACCTTATCAGTCAGGTACCTTATTTATTCTCTCAAAATAAGTACGATGCCACGCACTCCTCGAATGCGTTTTATTACCCCCTTGTTTGAATAATGTATTCTAATATGTTTCCTTCTGGCGAGTTAAATATTCTTGATATGGGGAAGACATCGTTATAGATTGACGTCATCGAGGTTGTGTTTGGTTGTCAACGCGAAGCGAAATAAGGCATTTTCACCATGCAAAAAGCAAGTATCATTATCATCAGCATTTCATTGTTAGCAGCTTTATTGAGTGGCTGTGATAACGCGAAAGAGTTGCCGCCGCTAACGTCTGAAGAAATACAAATTGCCACAGACGTCGGTATTACGCCGGAAGAATATCAGGTTATTAAACATACTCAGTTGTACGAATTGTCACCCCGCCAAACCGATCAATATTTACAGGTGTTACACCAACTTGAACCCGATTTACGTGAGCGTATTGGCATGATTGCAGAGAAGAATATTGGTCAGCCTTACGACATCTATTTGCTCGGCGAAGCGCCATTTGAACCTTACGATGCGCAACCCTTATTTGAACTTAGTAAAAGCGATTGTGTGGTATTTGCTGAGCACACCTATGCCATGGGACTATCGGATAACTGGGGCGACTTTTTTACTACGCTCCAGCATATTCGCTATAACCAGGGGGAAGTGAGTGTGGTTACCCGCAATCACTTTACCGAGTATGACTGGAATATAAATAACCGCTGGCTGGTTGAGGATATTACCGATATTGCCGGCGCAGACACAATGGGGCACTACAAGCTTACTGTGAACAAAGAACGCTTTTTTGCCAAACAGTTTGGTATTGATGTACCTGTGGATGAAGTAACGATTGATGAGGTGTATGTTGCCAATGCCCATGTCGATCAAGTTGCTCAGCACCTCAGTACAGGTGATCTTGTCAATTTTGTTCGCGGAAAAGGTGAGCATGCCTGGGTAGGGCATGTGGGGGTAATTAAAGTGGAAGAAGACGGCACGGTAAATGTTATCCATTCAGCTGAACCCGCGGTGAGAAAAGAGGGGCTCATTGCCTTGGCAAAGGAGTTTAACGAAACAGCAGCGGAACGTGAAGCTGAAGGCAAGTCTGCTACGTTAGGGTTTAAGTTTCTTCGGCTCAGAGAGCAACCCATCAGCAACCTGGCTGAAAAGTTTGATGGCGCTATTCCTCCCATCGTAATGCGAGGCCGTAAACATACCTACTTAACACAGCAGCAGGTTGAAGATAAATTAAGTAATATGTAAATAACGGTCGCTGAAGTCACACACCACATGAGGCAAACCATGCAAACGACTGAGAATACGGCACTGCTGGTCGTCGATATACAAGGTAAGCTGGCCAGACTGGTAAACAAGAGTGAGCAATGCATTGCCAACACCATTAAACTCATCGAATGTTGCCAGATTCTGTCGATACCCGTTGTTGTGCTTGAGCAAAACCCCAAAGGGTTAGGTGCAACAGTACCCGAAATTACAGCCAGCCTGCAAAATGCACGTTACTTTGAGAAGTTTGCCTTTAGTGGTTTGGGTGAGCCGGCTATTCGCGATTACATCACTAGCCTTAACCGACAACACTGGTTGGTTGCAGGGATAGAAGCGCATATTTGTGTGTATCAAACTGCACGGGACCTGCTAAAGGAGCAACTTGACGTTGCGCTTGTGTCTGATTGCGTAGCGTCAAGACTGCAGGCCAATGTAGATTTAGCGGTGCAAAACTTAAGAGAGCAAGGGGCGTTAATAACTAGCGTTGAAATGTGTGTATATGAATTGCTTACAACCAGTCAGTCACCATACTTTAAGGCGGTATTAGAAAAGATTAAGTGAAAACGGCACTATGATGTCGGATAGCATCAATATTTGGTGGGAAATCAAAAAGTAAACTACCCTTAGTAATTGAATGGACACTGCCGCCCGGCTTAAGTGTTAAGCAATTCATCAAGGGAGCTTTTGGTTGTCAGAACACAGTGAAATTCTTGAAAATCTCAATACGTTAGTTATTAAGGCCTCAAAAGAGGCTAAATTTTTATATGCAAATACCTACTGGGAAGAGCTACTGGGTATTCCTCTGCAACACATAAAACAAGTCCCTTTTTATGAGTTGATTCATCCTGCCGATATTAAGGCCACTGAAGAGGCCTTTGCCGCTGTACTGGTGCATGGCCAGCCAGTTATTGGTTTTCGTAACCGGTATCGAAAATCAACGGGTGACTATGTCTGGCTTGAATGGACGGCGCGGCTGGACTCTGAGGGAGATGTGGTTGCCTCTGCCATACCCTGTGATGAAAAAGTGGCACTCGAAGAGCACGACAAAAAAGCCTCAACATTGCTCAGGCAGTCAGAGGGCATGGCTAAAGTCGGGCACTGGAGTGTTGAGTTTGAGTCTGGCGAGTTGTTTTGGTCCGATGAAATCTATCGAATACATGGCGTAACTAAACAAAATTACACACCGACTGTCGATAGCGCTATCGCGTTCTATCACCCTGAAGACGCGCCTCGGGTTAGTCAGTTAGTGTCAGAAGCACTGACGAAGCAAAGTGAATGGGAATTTACCTTAAGGATTATACGTGCAGACGGAGAAATACGGCATGTGAGAAGTCAGGCGAAAATATCTAGAAACTCAAGCGGAGAGCCAACCAGCGTGTTTGGCATTTTTCAGGATATTACCGAATTCATTAAGCTCAACAGGCAAATTCAAAAACTGTCTAAAGTCGCTCAGACGCCAGCCACGGGTGTGGTGATCTGTAACAAACAAAAAGAAGTGGAGTGGGTGAACCAAGCCTTTACCAAAATCACTGGATACAGCATAGATGATGTTGCTGGTATGAACCTGGCAAGGGTGCTTCATGGTGACAAAACCGACCAAAATACCGTTGAGAAGATAAGAAATGGCCTTGCGAAAGATGAAAATATTGATGTTGAAATTATCAATTATCACAAGTCGGGAAAGCCTTATTGGAATAATTTGATCATCTCTCCTTTGGTAGAAAACGGCGAAACTACTCATTACATCGGTTTTCAAAATGACATAACCGAAAAGAAAACCAGAGAAGAGGAATTATTAAATGCACAAAAGGTGTCACTCGCAGGGCAAATGGCTGCGAGTATTTGTCACGACTTCAATAATATATTGAGCATTCTGGGTGCCAGTGTTGAGCTGATATCATTGAAAGATAAAGAGGGTCAATACGCCAAACTGCTCAGTAAAGCCTCTAATGCAGTAAACAGAGGGCAGAGCATTACTCAGAAGCTGTTAAAAACTACAAAAATAAGTTCGCCTTCGTTGGAAATTTTTAAATTGGATGACTTTTTACGTCAGGAAGCCTCCTTGTACGAAGATGTTATTCCCAGCAGTATAGATTTGCAGGTGGATTGTATGGCTGATTTATACGTCGAGTGTGACAAAAATGCGTTTGCCGACGTGGCGCTAAATCTCATCATTAATGCGCATAAGGCGATCAGTGCATCGGGCAAAATTGCGGTGAAAACCAGACATGAGCGTCATTTTAATGCACTTAAAACCTATACCTTTTGCAAACCCAAAGTCGCAGAGGATTATTTGGTATTTTCAGTGTCTGATTCGGGCAAAGGGATAGCGCAAAGCGAGCTTAATAATATCTTTATGCCGTTTTATACATTGAGAGAGGATCATTCAGGCCACGGTCTGGGCTTGAGTTCTGTTGCCGCTTTTTGTGACAAGCACGGGTGTGGCATAACCGTAGAATCAGAACTGGATAAAGGCTCGACCTTTTCAATTTGGTTCCCTAAAGCGAAAGAACAGAAGAAGAAAACAAAACCGCGCCATGCTAAGCCTTCAACATCATTGTCCGGTGTGCGTATTCTCTTTGTGGATGATGAGCGTGATTTGGTTGCACTGAATAAAGCGTCTCTGGAATCCCAAGGGGCCATTGTTTATGACTTTTGCGATCCCCAAGAAGCTTTGTCGTTTGCTCAAAGTAACGCAGACAATATAGACATTATTGTGTCAGACCAAACTATGCGTGGTGGCATTCAGGGTAATGAACTCATCGATCTTATTAAACGCGTCCGAAGCGATATTCCCGCGATAATTATTACCGGCGTGTCGTCTGCCAGTGCGCTAAGCGATTGCCAGTATCCCATTTTGCAAAAGCCCGTGTCGGCCACTACTTTAAAACATGCAATTACCGACAATATCGGGTCTGTATAAAAACGCCATATTGTCGAAACTCAATCTTAGAATGCATTGAACAGTGCGGGGTTGTGAACCTGAGTCAGTGTTTTAGACACATAGGTTAATGCCGACACTAAAGACGCAATTTCGTGCTTGGTATCATTACCTGCAATCACGCTTTGCAGTGATCTTGGCAGCCTATAACTGTGGTTGTTTACCAGTAACAGGTGCCGGCTAAGCTCAGCATTGATACCCATTTTTCCGCAATGCGATGTTATCCACTGCACAATCTCTTTTGGCTCAATGCGTGATGCCGGCCCTTTTTCGTAGTCAATGTTGTGGATAAACAACTTTGTTGAGCTTGTCGTTTTTAGCGCAGATTGAATATCTGGCATTAATAAAACCGGCATAATGCTGGTGAGCAAGCTGCCTGGCCCAATACAAATAAGGTCGGCGTCTTTAATGGCGTTTATACATGTCTGGGGAGCTTGCACCTCTTTATCGAGCATGAGCTGTGCAGGCATAGACGGCAGTGCATCAATGTTGGTTTCACCCGCTATACAAGTACCATTTTGTGTAATAGCAAGAAGGTCAGCGGGATGCTCACACATAGGCAGCACGCTGGCCTGCGAACCTATCATATTACCCATGATTTCAATCGCCTGAGAAACACTACCGGTTTGTTGATAAAGCGCCTCTAACATCAGGTTACCGGTGCAGTGTCCGCTAAGGTTTCCTAGAGATGCAAAGCGATGCGACATGGCTTCAAACACACTATCGTGATTAGATGTAGTGGCTATCAGGGCTTTTCTCAGATCGCCCCAGGCTACCGGACTACCTGCGCTGCGCAATCTGCCACTGCAACCGCCATTGTCGGTAGTCGCCACAATGGCTGTGACCGAGGCTCCTAATTGGCACCATGCGTTTAATACAGAGCTTAACCCTTTACCACCACCAATACATACGACGTTCATAGATGATTCTCCTCATAACAGGCAATGCGATGCACTACTGACCTTTTTTACTTATCACGACTACTAGGGTTGATAGGGCTATTTTTAAATCCATCAGGAGCCATGTGATTGGACGATACAGTGACATGGAATAGCTAAAATCCAACCCAACTTTAGCCCTAACATCTTCAATATCAGTGTCATAACCCAAGGTAACCTGAGCCAGTCCTGATATCCCGGGCAGCACACCATAGGTACGTTCTGCATAAAAGGGGATAGCGTCGATTAGGTTTTTGTAGAACACCGGACGTTCTGGACGAGGACCAATCAGTGACATTTCACCCTTTAGCACATTGATAAACTGAGGCAGTTCATCCAGGCGCGTTTTTCTTAGAAACAAGCCCACCTTAGTGATCCTAGGGTCCTGTTTGCTCGCCCATACAGCGCCAGACACCTTTTCTGCGTTATGCGTCATGGTTCTAAATTTTAAAATGCTGAATAATTCTGTGTAGTTAGGATGGGCTCTCCCAACACGGGTCTGCTTGTAAATGACAGGGCCAGCGCTATCTACCTTTATGGCCAGTGCAATGATTGGAAATAAAGGTAATGTAAGCAACAAACCCAGTGTGGCAAAGACGAGATCAAACATGCGTTTACCCATATGGGTGAGCCACAAGCTATTTCTTCCTGCCTGCACATTCACATTAGCGCGACGCCAGGGATCATGTTTCTTAACAGAAATGTAATGCAAAGCGCCTCTAAGGCCTGCGTAATAGCCAGACAAAATATAGTTAAGCGTTTTGACGAGTTTGTTGCCTACTAATCTGTGTGTAACCTGACTATACACGGCCAGTCCATAAAGAAGCGTTTGTCCCACCGCAGCTAGCGCGAAAAACGGATGGGTAGCAGAAAGTGCAACTGCTCCGAAATAAGCTATGATCATTAAAAATGGCATCATCACACGCAGTGCTTTTCCGGATGCAAAAGCAAATGCCACGCCTTTATATTTGGGTGACAGTATCGATTTCAGTCTTAACAGCTGCTGTAGATTGCCCGCTGAAATCCGCAGGCGTCGGTTTTTATCTAAGTTGTCATTGGACTTTTCCAGCTCTAATGCGTGAATACGGTTGTCTTGAGCTGCGATATAGCCCTTAGCGACTATCTTCATGGGCAACACAAAGTCATCATTAATGATATCGTGGTCGAGTGGCTCAAAAAGGTCCCGGCGAAATATATAAAACGCACCATGAGCACCGAGTGCTGAACCTAGCAATGCTTCTCTTGCTTTTATGTCGCACTGGTATTTCCAGTAATTTTCCTCACCAATGGAGCCCGGTTCCAACAGCCGATAGTAGCTGTTGAGGACGCCGACTCTGGGATCTTCAAAGTGCGCGGCAGCAATCAACAGAGCATCTACTGAGATAAGTGCAGATACATCACTTAATGCTACAAGATCTGCTTGTGTTCGCGAAACCACATCATTGAGAACGGCTACCTTTCCGCGGTTTTCTGTGAATTCAAGCACGGTAATATTAAGCTCGGTACACAAGGGTTGAGCTGCACACTCTCTGGCAATTTGTGCGGTGTTGTCGGTGCAACCATCACAGGCCAATACCACCTGTAGCTTGTCACTGGGGTAATCAAGAAACGCAAGATTGGTTATTTTGTCGGATACCCACTGCGCTTCATTGAACGCCGGAATAACAATGCAAATACTCGGCACATGCTCGTTACTGTCAGAACAGTAGTTTCTGGGCTGAAAAGGTAGCGGCTCGCTGTTTTTTACCTTGGCAACCAGTTTTAAAATGATGGGGTAACCAATGTGGTGATAAATTACTAAAAATATACTTAGCGTAGTAATGAACAACAGTAATGAATGAAACATATTAAATGCCTCCTCTTAGCTGTGCGTAGGCGGCGTGCATGCGGCGTGCGTCACCGCACTCTTCAACAAAGTCTCTGGGCGTGATTCGCAAATTTGCGTAACAACACCAGGCTAGCGCTTTGGCCATATGGGCAGGGGATTCGGGGTGTAGAAGTGTGCCTGTGAGCGGGCACAATGACTCTCGCGCTCCGCCCACATCGGTAACCGCAGTGGGTATACCACATGCTTGGGCTTCTAATGATGACAGTGGATAACCTTCAGCGCGTGAGGGCAGGCTAAACACATCAAGCGCACGGTAAAAATTGGGCATATCCTCAACCAAACCAAGAAAGTGTATCCGGTCAGCTAACCCCAACTGTTTGGCTTTTTGCATTAACGCTTGGCGCTGACTTCCGTCGCCCGCCAATGCGAGGTGAATATTGCGTGGCATTGCGCTGAGCGCATCGATTAAGAGGTCCTGGCCTTTCACCCATTCCAGTCTGCCCGCACAGCCAATGACCTTTTTATCCAAGGGTAAATTCATCGCCTGACGTGCTGCAGTTCTGTCGCCTGGGCAAAAACGAGAGATATCAATGCCGTTATATATGACGTGATCGGGTGAAAGACCTAAGTATTTCTCCATGTTTCTGGCCACCAATTTGGCGTCAGCAACCAGTACGGGCTTTACCAGTCTAATAACCAGCTTTTGCAACAAACGGCGGCGCGGAGCAGTTAGATGCCAGCCATCGTGCTCGGTGTGGATAATAGTGTCAATATTCGCCAGCCTTGCTGCAATACCTGCGTAAAGAAGCGGACCGATATGATGAGTATGTACAGCACGCACGCCATTTTTTTTGAATAGCTTATACAGCTTTAGGATAAGACTTGGTTTCCAACCTTGACCTTTATTAAGAAACGTTAAGTGGCCATCGAATGTGTTTAGTCGTGGCCAGTGCAACAACGCATTATGCCTGTCTCCCTCTAGGCTTATCAGACAAGTAGCGTCTTTATCCGGGGTCGCATTGGCTAAATCAAGTGCCATGGTTTCAATGCCACCGGGCCTTAAATGCTGAATAACTTGTGCCACAGAGCATGCAGGGTGAGCGTTCTGTTTGCTTGTCATGCGCTTATTCATTGTTGAGTCGATTAACGTCATAGTTGATGCCTCTGTTACTTGTAAGGACATATTGCATCTCGTGTGCCAAAAATAAAAACCCTTTAAAAACATTGTCTTAAAGGGTTTTTGTTTTCTGTTTTCGCATTTTGCAATGCGTTTGGTTTTTCAAAATAAGAGGTGCTAGCTGCTCCAGTGGGGAAGGCGTGTAATAACAGGGGCGTTGGCAAGTAGCGCCAGCTGGCTTTTACGGCGAACGGTACTGTCACTGAGTTCTGCGATGACTGCTAGTCCAATCCCCAAAAACAATCCGCCAAAAATCCCTGCGATAATGAAAATGAACACTGGCAGGTTTGTTGGTCCGGACGGAGTAAATGGGCGATCAATAAGTTTAATACGCTTTTCTCTTTCAAATAATCCCAAGGACCCGGTAAGTCTGGCCATCTCATGACGTTCTAATAAGTTTTCGTAAAGCTTTCGTTTTACTTTCAGGTCGCGCTCCAGTTTGGTCAGTTGCTGCTCTTTTTCGCCGAGTTGTGATATTTGGCTTTGCAGGTGCTCGATACTGCTAGTTAACGACAGCACTTCTTCACTGAGTGAATCTACTTTGCCACGTGTGGCTTGCAGGCTTTCCAGTTGAGATACCAGTAAGGGCTGGGTGTTTTGGTCAGCAGACAATGTGGTATTACTGGCAATGGCCCATAATTTATCTGGGTCCATGTCTGTACTTTGTGTATCACTGATCACTTTCGCCCGCTCGCTTTCCAGCCTGTTTAATGTGCGTTGCGCTGATTGTACTTTGCTGTGTTTGTCAGTGTATCTAGCTAACAGCAAGGCAAGTTCGCCACGGATTCTAACAATCTGCTCTTCCAATCTACTCAACACAGGGTTGGTTTTTGATAATTGCTCACCAATACCGCCCAGATTCTTTTTAGCACCAGCCAATAATGCCTGACGTTCGGTTAGACGTTGTTTGAGTTCTGCCAATCGGCTCACGGTACTGCTATGCAATTCTGGTAACTGCGCCGCATTTTCACTTCTAAATCGCGCTAATGCTGTTTCAGCGGCCTCGAGTTCTTGTCGGCGCACTTCCAAATTTTCCACTAAAAACGCGGTGGAGTCTGTCATAGAAGAGCGCTCTGGGGCCATTAATTGCTCAACAAAGTGGTGTGTCACCGACTCCAGCATGTCTTTCATTCCCTCGGGACGTGAGGCTTTGTAGTCAATGCGGATCAGATCTTTGCCGGGGATTTTCATCGTCAGTGAAGAAGACAGCTTATTGATGATCCTGTCTCTTTCTGCTGGTGACGTGTTCTCATTCACCAGACCTTGGCTCTCGGCGACACCATTTAAAATAAAACGACTGTGTAGCAAGGTGTCCAACGCGGCCATGCGTTCTTTGATCATGGCGGAAACCGCCAGATCTTCTAAAAAGGGGTTCATCTTAGCGGTTTCCTGCACCAGCATAGTGGTGTGAGAAGCATAGTTCTTTGGGCTTAACATACCGATGGCTAATCCGACAAAGGGCAAAATAAAAATCGGTACAACAATGAGATAGCGGCGTCGCCACGCGCCGTCAATGGCCACATATAATCGATGACTAAACAACTTCATAGTGCTTCCAGCCATCCAGAGACTAGTGCCGCCCTTGCTGACCAATCGTGCTCAGACACGCTCAGCGTTTGCTGATAATTCCGCGTTTTGTGTTTGTATTTGTCCAATGCTGCTAAAAATTGGTCGGCTGTTGCGACTTTTTCTACATAGTCTAAATAAGGCGACAGTGCAGGGAATGCCGTACTGATAACCGGGGTGCCCGTTGCAAGGTATTCCCGCAGTTTTAACGGATTACATGCTCTGATTTGTGCATTGTCGCGAAACGGCAACAAACTGACATTCCAGTGCTGACTGTATCCAGGTAGTGAGTGGTGAGCGCGTTCGCCTAAAAAATGGGTGTTCTCCAATTGAGCAAGTTGGCTGATATCTACGCTGGGTTTACCAATAAAAACAAAATGCCAGTTAGGTCGCTGAGCGATTACCGCCTTTAAAAGCTCCAAGTCTATCCATGCCGATAGACTACCGTAGAAACCCGCGATAGGTCTGCCGTCATTGGGCAGGTCTGCCGCTCGCTTAGTGGGCGTTGAGAACAGCTGATAATCAACACCGTGGGTGAGTACTTGAGTGTGCGAACCTGTGTGTTTTTCTGCCAGTTTTTCACTGGCAGTAATAACTAGGTTGGCTGATTTTACTAACTCTTGTTCACGTTGACTGACAATAGTGTGATCTACCCCTGCAAGCGCTGAAAAGTCATCACCACAATAGTAAACTAGCCCTCGATCACCAAGTTTCCCAGCCAGATCTACAGCGGTAGGGAGAGACGTCCACAGAACGGGGTCGCAAATACCATGTTGCTTCATGAGTGCTTTTAGTTGCCACTGGAGCAGTTTATATGCCAAGGCTCTCTCCCATTGGTAGCGTGGCACGGGTAAGGAGATGGGGTTAACAATTAATGTCGGACAAGGGCCTTGGTAGCTTGGTTTTACAGTGCTTTTTCCAAATGCTAACAGCTTGTGCCAAAGGCGTTTTATATCGTGTTTGCTCAACTTCGGACGGCGCAAACCAATAGAATTGACCCATAAGACTTTGCGTGTTTTTGCCAAGTGAGAAATAAGATGTTGCGTACTGCTGGGCAATCCGCCCCAGTCTTCACCAAAAACAATCAGATCCCGTTGCATAATCATTCCACCTTTTAATAGTTTGGCCAGAAGTTAGGTATTCGCTTTCTCGCCTTCCTTTACTCCCGTTACAGCAGAAAACGGGCCAATACATTATTCTTTATGTAAAACAATGCGTTACTTTATTTAAGGGTGGGCGTGTTCGGTGTTGTTAGCTGGGTTTTTGCAAATCGTGAATCAATTTGCAAAAACCGTCTAAGGCGCGAAATGCGTTTAGGAAAGCTGAATGGACGCTGACAGTACACGTTCAATGAGTGCATGGTGATCACCCAGTGAAAGCGCGTAATTTCGGCCTTTCTTTGAAAGTGAACGAGCTTTCTCATTATTGTGCCAAAGCGATTGCATGGCATTGGCCATATCTTTAGCAGACGCAGGTTGTACAAAACAAACAAGCTCCTCATTAAGCACATCATTTGCGCCAGGACCTTTGGTGATAATAACGGGCTTGCCCAGTGCCATAGCATCGAGGTAAGTACCAATCCCAGATGCACAAATAGAGTTAGGCAAGGTGGGGATAGCAACAATACGGGCATTTTTTAAACCATCAATCCATCCGGTTTTACTGCCGTTATCGCTAATAATGCGAACATTGTCAGGCAGATCAGATAAATCGACTTTAGTGCCATGGGCATCCCAATCACTTTCAGAGGTGCATAGAATAGCCGTGGGTAGTCCCGTTATACGAGCTGCCTCAATGAGTGTGGTGTAGTCGCGTAAGGAGCGGCCCGCTGAAAATATATAGTGTCCTGCTGGGATTTCCTCAGGAGCGCACACCGACGCCTCCATATAGATGTTTGATTTAAATGGCACATAATGGCTGCGATTTGCATCAATGCCGAAATGCTTTGTGTAGCCTCGTACATCTTTAAAATAGTGGATAAAATGATTCACCTGTTTCCAAAGTGCTTTTCTGCACCATGCCAGACATTTTGATTGGGGGGTTGAGGGTAGCCGCAGCACCATATCCACAGCAATGATCTTGGCTTTTTTCCCCAGAGTAAGGGCTTTGAGCAGACAAGCTAAAGAAATCAGCCTAGCTTCACCATTAAATACGAAGGTATCGTTTTTGTTGGACGTTAGGTATTGAAAACACAGTGCTAGTAGCGAAATAGAAGCATCCAACCGAGTTATTGAATATCGCAGTCTCTGTTTATGTATGCTTTTTGGCGCGTGGTTAAATGTTGTAAAAATGCGTCCTGTTGTCGCGTTGCGTTCTGACACGGGGGGATGTTGCAAAATCTCCATGTTCAGTTCTCCTGTTCATGTTGAGAAGAAGGGATCGTGGTGTCTACCCAGCGTGCAATAGCAATGACCAAAGCAGACAGAATATAAAGTGGCCAGGTGAAGCCTTGTGTTAAAAAAGTGCCAGAGACTAACGTTGCAGACAGTCCAGCGAGTACGGCTTGAGACGCTGCATGCACGCCAGGTGCAGTGATTGAGGACGACTCTATGAGCCGCAACGAACGAGTAGCAGACTTAAACAGTGACACTATGAGGATGATAAAAACTATCAGTCCCAAGAAACCGGTTTCGGCCATCACCCCGAACCAAGTGCTGTGTACTGCATGGTTTTTACCGTCCCAGTGCGGCGAATAAAAGAAATAGTTGTGGTAGAAGTTATCCAGACCCACGCCCGTCAACGGCCTGGCAAGTGCCATTCCCCACGCTGCTTGCCAGGCATATAGACGGCCCATCGCTGACTCGTCTATGCCTTCTTCAGCCGCGCCACCTGAGGCTCTTTCTGATATACCGGCCAGAGCGAGCAGAGCAAACATGGCAATGCCACCCACAGAAAAAAACAGCACTTTTGATTTTATCCGACGGTATCCGAACAAGGCGAACACGGCCATTATTCCTAATAATCCGCCGCGGCTTTGTGTGGCAATAACGGCAGAAAATAGTAACGGCGCGCCAACGTACCCTAATAAGCGTGCTAAGCGACCTATATTTGGGGTAAATATCAGGCTCACAGCAAACGCCATAGGAAACATGAGTACCAAGGCCAAGTCGTTAGGATCGCCTAAATTGGAGCGAATATCCCGGCCTATGGTGACGCGCGTACCTTCAACCAGACCAATGCCGTTTGCTTGGTTGTAAAGCGCAACATAAGCAATGGCAATCCCTGCGATTACGATGAGTTTGGAAGCCAGTGCGAAGTCTTTGGCTTCTCTTGTCATCCAGGCCACAGCCAGGGTCATTATTCCAATTTTTACATATACACCGGTGTAGGTTGTCATGGCGACAGAACGGTTCACTGCGACCAATACGCCAATGCTTACCAACACAAAAAATACCGCTAGCCATGTCATTTCTGGACGCCAGTAAGGCTTAATTTTTTCCGTAATGAGAATATGCCAGCTCAATACAGCAAGTGATGCGGCAGCCAATAAGAGTGGAATTCGCAATGGATAAAGCGCAGGAAACGCTTCGTGTATGCGAAAGAATGAAAAAATGACAAACATCAGAATAATAAAAAATGGGATCTGAAGAGTAGTCACAAATAGTATGGGCAGCAGGCACACAACTGCCGCAACAGCAGGGTGGGGCACAATATACCAACCAAGGGCGATTAGTAGGCAACACGTGCTGGCGATAATAATTTGATAACGGCTAGTGTTAATCTGCATGTTATTTGGCCACTAGCAATGCCCGTTGAGGCAGTAAACGAGACTTTATCAACGCTACCAACATAATAGTGAATGCGATTATCATAGAGGCCGTTTTTTCCAACAAGCCTTGTACCTCTGTGCCCATAATCAGCAGGCTAAAGGCAACCAGAGCAAAGAGCAAAAGGCGTCTGCTTGGGTAGGGAAGATACAAATTCTTTTGACTAATAAGTAGGTAGAGTACCAAGCGAATGAGCTGCGCTGTTATGAGTGCTGCAATGGCTCCCCAAATACCGAACCATGGGATCAACAGCCACATACCAACCAGCCCAAAAACACTGCCGCACAGATTGATCAGAAACTGAGCTTGCGTTGACTTTCCCGTGTAACAGCCAAGGTTAAGCAGTTCGGCAGAATCTTTGATGACTACCAAGATGACTAACCAAGGAACATACTGGCTAGCTGTCCAGTATCGCTGCGGGAGTAAAAACTCGATTAAAATAGGGGCTATTAGCCCAACCATCACAGCAATACACATAGAAAAAACACTGCCTAATGCAGCAAATTGTGCCGCCTTTTTTATCCCATTTTCATGGTTAAGTACCTGAAAGCGACGCGGGGACCACCACATCAAATAGGGTTGCAGCAGCAAGGCTGCGATCATGGCGAATTTCGCCGCCATGGCATAAGTCGCCATTTCTGCAGTACCCATATGCCCAGTCAATAGCCAACGATCTAAACCGCTGAGTACAAATCCCAATAAGCCACTACCAACCATAGGGTAGCTGTAGATTAATAGGCCTCTAGCTCGGTTTGAGAGAAAAACAATGCCCGACTGCTTTATCTGAATGACAAAGAGTACACATGCTTGTATCAATGCGGCGATGAGACCAGCTTCCATCACACCCGTTAGTCCCTTGTCTTGTTTGAGAAAGAGTACGGTCAGACTTGCTTGAAGCAGCGCACGCAACAGGCTAACGATGAAAAATGTTGCGGCCTTATCTGTCATTCTTAGCCAGCCCAAAGGGATAGCAATACAGCCTTCAATGGCGATAATGCCCACCATTATCTTAATATTGTATTGGCCTAGTTCACCAGGGATGATGGAATCTAAGGCATCAGAGAACAGCAAACCCACCAACAAGGTAACGGCACCCACCATGACGTTAATGCCAAATATTTCCGCCGCTACTTGTTGTGCTGAAGCTTTATCATTCATATCACCAGCAAAGCGAAACAAGGTGTTGAGCAAGCCAAAACCCACGATGATGGCACCAATGGCGCCAAAGCTGGTTAACAGCTCCATTCGACCATAGTCCTCTGTTGAAAGTGCGTGAGCGACAAATGGCAGCATAAACAAAGAAATGCTTTTCATAGTAACAATGCCCAGTGCGTAGAACGCGTTTTGCTGAATAGCCTTTGATAAGTGGATCACAACCTGGCCCCGCGGTTTGTACTTCTATTTACATGAAACAGAGCAATAGCTGTGCCATGCAGTTAGATGAAGGTAAATTCAATATAAAACAATGGGTTAATAATTTTATTTGGGTTTTGCAAATTGGGAATGCAGAGCGGAAATTCTCATTATGAAAAAACTAAAACGCGCGCCATTTTTAAAAAATATATAAAAATCAGTTGGTTAAGTTTTGGCACTTAAATTGCGATTGTGTCTTTATTATTGAGTTTAACCAGAGGTGTTATCCATGCAGCGTTTTCACTCGCATGAATCACGCAATGACTGTATTGCGGTAAGGATTTTACTGTCCAATTCCGGACGTGGCTTAAAGACCGACGCAGAATTATTACGCGGTATTTTAGAGGAGTACGGATGTCACGTGGAAGTATGTATCACGCCTGCCTGGAGTGAGAGAAAAACAGTGTGGAGTCACAAGTACGCCAGACTTAAATCGTTACTTCCGTCGCTATGCTCACGCTTTCTCGATAGCCTGCAGGTAAACATTTTAGGGTTAACCAAAAGTCGCACACAGCTGCAGATACACTTAGAGAGTATTGCCGTTGAATACCTAGCGTGCAGTAAAGTGAATTGGTTAATCCCTAACCAAGAGTGGATGAGAACCCAGCACCTGTGCTTTTTGCGATATATTACGTCAGTGTTGTGCAAGACGAAAGAAGCGCAGCTCGCCATTCAGCCCTACCATCAGGACGCTTCACTTGTCGGCTTTTCTAACCCTTTATTGAACAAATTACCTACTGTGGGTGAATGTAAAAACAGAATGCGTCAGTTTTTGCATGTCGCGGGTACTAATCGCAAGAAAGGCACCCGGTCTGTTGTAGCAGCGTGGCGCAAACATCCTGAGTGGCCAAGGCTCAACGTTGTCATAGACAACACATCGGCAATTGAACCTTTGCCTCACAATGTGAAGGTATGGCAACGTCCCGACGACGCTACATTAACTCATCTCAGACTGCAATGTGGCATTGTGGTAGCACCCTCTGAAGTAGAAGGCTATGGCCACATTTTTGTTGAGGCAATGGCATTTAATCAGCTTGTACTTGCGACTGACGCAGCGCCTATGAATGAAGTCGTACAGGCTCAAAGGGGGTACCTCATTCCATGGCAAAAAAAGCAAATCTGCCATCTGGGCATGCGCTACTTTGTCAGTATTAAGGCAATTGAAGACACAGTAACGGATGTTTTAAAAGCGCCCGTTGATATGCTGCTGCAAAAGGCGCGGAACGGCCGTTATTGGAGTATCAAAAACCACCATGCGTTTGTCAGTGAAATCACTGACAGAATAGACAAGCTCAGAGGGTATGAGCTCTTTGCCAGCGCACTAAACAAACCCTCATTTACCAAGCATTAGAGGTAGTCATTATGTCAATCTGCATGGCGTCAGAACCGCTTGTTACTGTGATTGTTCCCAACTTTAATTGCATGCCTTATCTACCGGCAGCCCTTGAAAGTGTGTGGGCACAGACATTTACCGATCTTGAGGTGATAGTCGTAGATGATGGTTCCACAGATGGTAGTCGTGAGTGGCTGACAGGGCAAGCGTGTTTGTTGAAAGATCTTGTTTTGCTCAAATCACATAGAACAGGACCGGCAGCCGCGAGGAATTTGGCCATTGCACATGCAAGAGGTCGTTATATTGCATTTCTGGATGCTGATGACACCTGGCTACCAAATAAACTTAACGCGCAGGTGACGTTTCATCAAGCAAACCCGGCAGTGAGTATGAGTTTTACCAATTATGAGCAAGTCAATGCACTGGGGAAACCACTTGGTGATGGTTTTTCTTGTTGGCAGTATTTTCTTAAACACAACGCCATTGGCGACTCTTTTTCGTTGTTAAACGATGCTTTTGTTGCCTTGTTTCGCGATAACCCAGTCGGCACCAGCACCGTAATGGCAACCAAGGAGAGTTTGCGCAAGGCCGAAGGATTTGATACTGCGCTTCCTTCCGCCGAAGACATTGACCTATGGTTGAAGTTAGCCCTTCAAGGCGAGGTAGCAGTGTCGAGTAACATAAATACGCATTATCTGGTTAGGCCAGGCTCTGAGTCTGCTCGGTTTGATGATCGCATGTTAGCACTCAACATGATTAATACGCGATATCTGTCACATGTAAAACAGACTGACCCCCGCGCTATTAATCATTTTAATGCGCGTTTGGCATCAGCCGTCGCGCAGTGGCACAGAAGCCAACGCCAATTCTTTTCGGCGTTCTTACGTCACTGTATGGCCTTTTTTCACATGCCTTCAAAACAGCATTTAAAAGCGCTTTTGGTTGATTTGTCCAACCTGATACCACGCTAACTTTCAGTTTAACTTTATGATAGGAAAATCTTAATGGCTAAAATTAGTATCTTGTCGTTCCCACGGTATTTCAATTTTGGGACCTTTTTGCAACTGTATGCCATGCAGCAGACAGTCAGCGCGTTAGGGCATGATGCCGAACTCATCGATTACGACCCCTATAATGATTCAGGAAAAAAGGGAGCGTCCCCACTAAAGACCTTTTTGTCTAGAGTAAAACAACGAGTACTGACGGCAGAGAGCGATAATTTCACGGTAGATAAGCAGTCGTTAAAAAAGCGCTTCCAGCATTTTCTTCATAACGAATTAAACTTGGGCCCTACCACGTATTTTTCTGCCCAAGAGTTGTGCCTATCACCGCCGAACGCAGATGCTGTTATTGTGGGTAGTGATCAAGTATGGAACCCCAATGGTCATTTCAAAGATCCTGCTTATTTTTTGACCTTTGTCGAGCCTCAAAAGCGCATCGCTTACGCGCCCAGTTTTGGTGTGTCTGACGTACCAGAGGAAACGAACAATTGGTTGTCTGAGCACTTAAATGGTATTCCTAACCTTTCAGTGCGAGAGCACGCCGGCGCCAGTATTATTCATCGGCTTACTGGAAAGCGTGTACCTGTGGTGCTGGACCCCGCTTACTTACTGCGCGCGGATACATGGAGATTGTTCGCAGGGCGAAAAAGGCCGGTCAAAGAGAAATACCTGTTTTGTTATTTCCTAGAATCAGACCCCTACATGCGTGACACCGCCCTGCGAATAGCCAAAGATAGGGGACTAAAAACCGTTATGATCCCCGTGCATAAAGCAGATGCAAAAAGGAATAAAGGGCAATTTACGCTGATCAAAGATGCGGGACCCAAAGAATTTGTGTCGCTTATTGAACATGCCGATTTTGTGTGCACGGATTCGTTTCATGGCACCTCTTTTTCATTGATCCTGCAACGACAGTTTCTAACCTTTAAACGCTACGATAATCAGCAGCAGGCGGCTAACCATTCTCGTATAGCGTCGGTCTTAGAGGCAACGGGTATGCAAAGTAGAATTGCCGATCTCAGTAACTGCAAATCAATTGGCCAGTCTGATATCTGTTTCGATAAAGCGTCCATAGCGCTTGATATGATGAGACAAGGTTCACTGGAGTATCTAACGACCTCTATAGATAACGCATTAAACAACAATCAGTAAGCTCACAGGTAGTTTGCGCCATTCGAATTATGCGCATGTCGAGGGTACTTTAGCAGCGGAATGCGGGTATACTCAGAGCCTGATGTTGGTAAAAGAAGGCTTTGCGTCATGCGGCGTGTTATCTCATTGTTGTGGTGTTTATTACTTGTAAGCTGCGTAAATACAAAGCAGATTGACTACGATACGTTAATACTCAACGGCATGATTTTAGACGGGGCTGGTACCAAGGCCTATCAATCGGATCTTGCCATAGTGGGTGACACTATCGTCGCCATAGGAGACCTTCAGAACAAGGCTGCGCAGACCATTGTTGACGCCAACGGGAAATATGTCACGCCTGGCTTTATCGATCTTCATTCTCATGCCGAAAGGGGAATATTGCGCAATCCGGATGTGCCAAACATCGTTCGTCAAGGCGTCACAACCATTCTTGGTGGAAACTGTGGCGGTAGCCCCACTCAGGTTGCCGACTATTTTTCTGCATTAGAAAAGGCGGGAAGTGCCATTAATGTTGGCTTGCTAATTGGTCACAACAGTGTACGTCGGGCTGTTATGCAGAGAGAAAACAGACCTGCCACTGACATTGAATTACACGAAATGAAAAAGCTGGTTAATGATGCTATGAAAGAAGGCGCATTTGGTTTTTCCACTGGGCTTCTTTACATCCCCGGGGTATATGCATCAACTCACGAAGTGATTGCATTGGCTTCACAAGCGGCCAATTACGGCGGAATTTATGCCACGCATATGAGAAGTGAAGGGGAGCATGTGATTGAGGCGCTGAATGAGGCCGTTAAAGTAGCAGAAGACGCGGTACTTCCTTTGCACGTATCGCATCATAAAACCGCTGGCCCTAATGCATGGGGCTTAAGTAAAAAGACGCTTGCCATTATTGACGAAAAACGCGCTAAGGGGCTTGATGTTTCACTCGACCAGTATCCTTACACGGCGTCTAATACGAACTTGGGTGTTTTATTACCTCCCTGGTCTTTGGAAGGGGGACGCCGAGCTTTTGCAGAGCGCGTTAAGGACATAGCAATACGCCAACAAATTAAGGATGAATCTGCCCAAATTATCTTTGAGCAGCGCGCAGGGGATGATTTGGACCGTATTCTAATCAGCCAGTTTGGCGCTAACCCAGAGTGGGAAGGTCAAACATTCAAAGATGTACTGGTGTCTAAAGGGGTTGAACCTTCTGCTAGCAATGCGGCAGATTTGGCCATTGATATTCAACTTGCAGGTGGTGGACGTGGCATCTATTTCACTATGACCGACGAAGACGTTGAGCGCATCATGCAGCACCCGATGACTTCCATCGCATCTGACGGCCGCGCGACTGAATGGCAAAAGGGAAACCCGCACCCAAGAAACTACGGTACCTATCCTAGAGTCGTCGCACATTATGTGAATGAAAAACGTGTGCTTCAACTTGAAGATGCGGTTAGAAAAATGACATCACTGCCCGCTGAGAGAATCAACTTACAGGACAGAGGACGCCTTAGCGTTGGCATGAAAGCAGATGTGCTGATATGGGAGCTGGAAAGACTGCAAGATATTTCGACCTTTGAAAACCCACATGCTTACTCAGAGGGTATAGACTATATGTGGGTAAACGGGCAGTCCGTTATTTTTGAAAATGAGTTAACGGGTAACCGGCCTGGACAAGGGTTGCGTCATGAGTCTCAGTAGCTGCTAATAATACTGGGGACGACTGCTGTGCTGGCATAGTGTGAGAGGATGGTTTGTTTCGCAGCCTTGCCCATGGCAGTGCGCTGCGTATCAGAATAATTTATCCAATCAGCAACATACTCCGTTAATTGCGCTAACTGGCCTTCATCAACCAGCCAGCCATTTTTTTTGTGTTTAATAAGTTTAGGGATAGCACCCACTTTTGACGCCACCAAAGGAATGTGTCTGCCCATGGCTTCAAGTGCTGCCATCGGTAAACCTTCATAACGAGAGGGAACGATAAGCAAACCAATTTGCGGCCAAATTGGGTTCATATCATCTTGCTGTCCATGAAAAATTACATTTGTGGGGGCATGTTGCTTCAACATTTCTGCCATAGGCCCGTCACCGTAAATATGAAACGCATGGGCACGAAAACAGCGTGCTAGTTCAATAAATCTGTCTGGCGCTTTTTCGTGGCTTAAGCGTCCAACAAAGGCGATTTGCTTACCTATACTGGGCACAAGATGCGTCGTGTCGATAAAGTTATTCAGTACTTGGTGACAGCCTGGCACTTTCGCGGCAATGCGTTGACTTACGGCAAAGCTTTTGTGTGCGAGCCAGGCAAGATGGCGATCACACCAATCATAAAGTGCGAGTCTTCCTGTTCCACTTTCACCCGCGTGGAATGTTGACACCACGCGCGTCCCACAGAGCCTGGCCGCAACTCGGCCCATGATGCCTGCTTTGTAGCCATGAGTATGGATAACCATGGGCCGATGAGATCTAATATGACTTAGCAGGTTTACAAACTGACCACTTAGGCAGGTAAACGGAATTTTGCATGCAGTCAGCTGGTCTTTGAGCGGGTGAGGGCCATGGTCGCGTAAAAATACCACACTCACCGCGTGTCCTTCAGTCTTGATGCCATTCGCTAGTTGCAGAACATGGGTCTCTATACCCCCCAAACCACGACTGTCTAAAAGTAACCAAATTTCGTTATTCATCGTTATGCTCCGCGTTAAACATCAAGCGTGAGCAATCGATTGTTGCTAATAACCTTTTGACAAAGGTTTCCTAGCCAGCCTGACCACTGCTTTAGTCTATTCACCTCGCGCAGCATTTCTGTTTTTAATGATGGACTGTATTGGTCATTGAGTATACAACCCTTTAATTGCGCGCCAGCTTCGTTGAGTTTGGCAATGCCTTCATTGACTTCGGCTTGGCTGGTTTGTCCAGATAACACCACTAAAAGAGCACCATCACACGACGCCGCGACTTGTTCAGCCGGGATATTATTTGCGTTGATACGATTCAGCGGTGACGTATCCACAATGATGAGGTCAAACTGTGTCTGCCATTGTTTTAATGCTTCTGTTAATGAGCCAGCACTGCGTAATTTCATTAAGGGCGTACGACCGGCCGATGGCGACACCCCGGTAAGCGCTATTTGCTTACCTTCAGGCATCATAAGTTGGGGAGCCGGAAAAAGGTGATCAACCTCTCCGTCATTTTGCACGTTAAGTAATGGCTGCAGGCTGGGTCTGTAAAGATTTAAATCGACCACAAGCGTGTTATAGCCAGCCAATAGATGTCGCTGCGCCAACGCTAACGCGAGAGATGACAAGCCTTCCTGAGAATTACACGCCGTCAGCGCTAAGGTGCGCAACTGTTGTGAAGTAATAAAGTTATAAATGCGTTGAATTTCAATACTGTGGATCGGATCGTACATTACAATACCCCTATAAGACTGGCGAGCGAAACGACCTGGAATAGGTCATTCAGACCTGTGCGAACTTTTTGCCACTGACTTTCACCTTTATTCGGCACGTATACCGTGTCACCTGCTCTCAATACGGGGAGGTCCTCAAACCTGGCAGTACGACTAAACTCAGGAAGGTCAAAGGTTCTTGCCTGATCGGCGCAGCACGACATATTTACAACGGTAATCTTCTCCAAATAAGCTGCGTCGCTGGTGCCTCCAGCCTGAGCAAGCAAATCGAGGATCGTCATGGTGTCGTCAAAGCGATAACGACCTGGTTTATTTACAGACCCAAGCACACGGATAGTCGACTCTTTGCTTTCATCCAGCCAGTGCCTTGATTTACTCGGGATGTAAATGGTGTCGCCTGGCATAACCTTGGGCAATAAATAGTCATCACCGGTCTCAAAATACATGGCCAGATTAACCTTACTGACACGCGCATACTTGTTGTTTCTGTGGCTAATACGAATATTGTGAATATCTGCGTTGCCAGTAGGGCCGTCTGCTGCGGAAAGGATGTCTAGAAAGTGCATGACTTCATTAAATTTGTAACGCCCTGGCGCGCCCACTTCGCCAAACACATAAATAGACGTTTCTGAAGACTGTCTGACCCATTGTGATTTGTTGTCTGTAGGATCATCTGGAAGACTGTGGATGCGTATGGTTGCACCGGCTTTTAACGTGGGTAGCGCTGTATCGGCAGCACCGCTTTTTATAAAGGCGTCCAGGTCAAATTTAGTTGCCAGCATGGTGCCCTCTGCGGTAGGCGTGACAATATCAATTGTGCTGGTATCGGCCCCTGCAGTTGGGCCTCCAACGTGAGCCAGCAAGTCTAGCAGGGACATCTCATCCGCCCATTCAACCCGACCTGGATTGGCCACTTCGCCCAACACGCGCACGGCTCTGCTTGGGGCCACTTTGAGCCAGGAGTCGTCATTTACATCGGCCTTTTCGGGCACAAAAATCGCGTCACCAGCACCAACCGGCGGTGGTCTGTTGGCGACGATGCCTTCTGTGTATCCGGTTAAGTCAACCTTGATTACACGTCCGTCGGGTTTGATCAATCGGATAGCACGGGTTTCCGCAAATCGAGTTGGTCCGCCTGCATTGGCAAGTATGTCTATAAATGTGGCCTCTTGCTTGCCATCATAGGCGCCAGGACGAGCAACTTCACCCATAATATAAACTGTGTTTCCGCCGCTTTTAATTTCTTCTTCCTGGCGAGGCACGAACACAGTGGCACCGGGCATAAGGTCTGGCACCAATGTTTTGTCGCCAGTATCGAGGTATTGCTTCAAGTTAAACAGCTTCGGCTCACCGTCGGTAATGATGCGCACTTGCTCAACACCGGCCCAGCGCGTTACACCGCCTGCGCGCATGAGCAAATCAATCAGCGTGCCTTTAGGGGAGTAGCTAAAGGTACCTGGGCTGTTTACTTCGCCAAACACTTTTATGGCTTGCTCATCGGCAGCGTCACCCGCATCTGCAATTTTTGCCGGGTCAAATTCAACCTCTACATTACCGATTTTGGGCGAAGCGGGTATAAAAATACTGTCAAGCGACACAAGGCCTGGCAGTAGGGCATTATCACCGCTGTCCAGGTAAGCCTTGTAATTGATGACAAACTCTTGGTCACCGCGCATCAGTTTGATTCGGTTTAATTGTGCACCATTCCTCAAGCCACCTGCAGCATGCAGTGCCATTTGCAGACTGCTCTCTGCCGGCAGAATGTATTCGCCGGGACTTTCTACATAGCCAAGTACATTAATAATTTTTCTGCGTTCCTGTACATAAACATTGAGATTAGCCAGATCTTTAAACGCGATGGACAGAGCCTCTTTCACAGCGAGGCTTGCTGCTTCTTCAGATTTTCCCAACACATACACAGGGCCAACTTCAGGCAAGACTATTTGGCCGTTTCGGTTTACGGAAAGCGGCTCTTTCAGCATGTCTTCACCCGGTAAATAGACTTTTATTAAATCACCTTGCTGAAGCGGCGTGGGGTCAGCCGAAACCGTCATTGTTGCAGCTAAGAATGCTATGGCAATCATGCGGAAAACGAATCTATTCATACTTACCTCCCTGATCCAAAAAACCGTTGGTATTTTCGATCAATTCAATGGTGACGCGTCTGTTAGTCAGGCGCACTTCCGGCGTAGTCCCTTCTGCAAAGGGTTGTGAGGCAGCCGCTGCCTCTTGCGTTATGCGACTTTCTTCAATACCAAAAATCATAAGGTATCGAGCAACTTTGTCTGCGCGGGCCTTTGCCAGCATTTCATTGGCTTCTGAGGAACCGACCTGGTCGGTATGGCCCGTAATGTGTAAGTGATATTGTGGCGATTGTGAGAGCAGTTTGGCCGCTTCAGCCAGTCTGCCGACGTACTTGGGGTTTAGCTCGGCTGAACCAAATGCAAATTGATTATCTGCATTGAGCAAGGTATCCAACTGACTGCCCAGCTCTCCCGGGGTGTCTTTCTTTTGCTCAGTGGGAATGGCACAAACTTCATGACTCAGTACGTAATCTAACTGACGCTCCAGTCTGTAAAGCAAACTGCGTTGAACTTGTATGTCGTTGGCCGCATCGTGAAACAAACCGCCTTTCAGCTCTCGAAAAGCTCTAGCTTCAATCTGCTTTGCCTGCACCACTGTAGCCGGGAAGCACAACTCGGCCCCTTCCAGAATGAGTACGTCCAAATGGCGCGACAACAATTCCAATTCAAATCTGAGTCCGTCTTCTGGAATGTGCGTTTTTTTGCGCCATTTGGGATCGATACTTTCCAGTCTGTGTTCGGCCATACCGCCTTTCCCTAGAGGTGGCCACGTCGCGCAGCCACTCAACAACAAGGTAAATAAAGACAGCAATGCCAACGACACCTTATTCATGACGCTAACCTGTGCGTCTCTTTATGCGTCCAGCTCACGTCCATCGCTTTGTCTATACGAAGCAATTCGATAAGCTCTCTAGGTTGCCCATTTACCGAATGTAACTTTAAGTCTCCGCCTGTTGCTTTGAGTCGCTTGAACATAAAGACAATAAGGCCAACACCTGACGAATCCAAAAATGTGACCCTGCTCATGTCGAGTTCGACAGTGGCCTGTGCACCATTTTGAATGATAGTTTCAATGGTGGGCTGCACTTTGGCGCAGCGGCTTGAATCCATTTCGCCGGACACTTTGACGGTCAGGTACCCGTCATTTTTTTGTTGATGAACGATATGCATGATCATTTCCTCTTTTGCGTTTGTGTGTTGCTACACCAACAGCTACAGCAAAAGTAGGGCCAGTTTAAAATAAGCTATTAAATACAATGGCTTATTGTTTTTCTGTTGCACGTTGATTGACGTTATTTTCAATTTTGCAAAGCATTTTGAAAAAGGTCGTATACTTTTTCCTACAATGGTCAGGTGCTGTTGATCAACCCTATGATAAATAATGTTTATTTCTGATTGGTTTGATTTTTGCTGGATGAGTAGACACACCTTTGAGCTTGGCGGAAGTAAACGTGGATAGGCATACTCAACCGATAAAAACGATATCGACTCCCCCCATAAATGTGTTGTTGGTTGACGACGAACAACAAATATTGCGAGCCCTCACGCGCTTGATCAGGCCTTTGGAGTTTCAGGTTTTTACAGCTTCTTGTGTATCGTCAGCAAGAAAAATCCTGCACCATGAGCCCATTGACATAGTGATTACCGATTTAAAAATGCCGTTTGAAACGGGTGATATTCTGCTGGCTGAAATTGTCACTCAGCGGCCCTGCCCAGTTCGAATTTTGCTCACTGGCTTTGCCGATTTGGTCTTTGTTAAATCATTGCTTAACCGAGGTGAAATAGACTTTTACCTGGAAAAACCTTGGGATAAAAATGAGCTGGTTGCGCTTTTAAAGAAAGCTAAAGATAAGGTTATTACCAGACATGCTAAGCACAACAAGATTCACAAAATCAATTACCTTACTCACAAATTGCGCGTTAAAAATGCGTCCTTTGTGGCCGCGTTGACGGCGAGCATTAAGCAGCAAAAAGAGGCGGCTTGTGAGAAAAAGGTAGCTGTTGACGATGCTATAGCAAGCTTGCTAAATATTGTTGAGGTTAGCCCGCAGATTGATGAGTGTTTTGCCCATGATGTGAGCCTGCTGGCGGTGCAACTTGCAAAGATGCTGGGCTTTACATCAAAGCAGACTATTAACTTGATGCTAGCGGCCAAGCTTTGCGAAATTGGTTTATTAGGGGCAAGTATAGATGTGGCTACCCAACCTATTCAGTATTTACATGCTGATCAGCGTGCAGAATACCTCAATCAGGTTAACTATGCTCAACGAGTATTAAAGCCGATACCTGCTTTACATTGTGTGAGTGACATCATTGTTCAACAATTTCTTCAACCACTCGATGCCATTCACGCTGGTATAGACATACTCGAAGAAGCATTGGTTTTGTCGGTATGTCGAGATATCTGTTTGCTTAAATACGGTAGGTTAACCGGAGAAGAAGAAAACGAAAGCACCATCAGGCGTTATATTAACAAACACGCTTCTGATAAATATTCAGCGGATATAGCCAGAGCGGCCAGTGATTTAGTCAATCAATACGATACTTTTTTATATCTAGGCAAGAAGCCGGTTAGGAGCCTACGTGCTGGCATGGTGGTAAAATCAGATTTAAGATTGAAAAAAGGACAATTACTGTTTCCTAAAGGACATAAACTTACTCAAAGAAATATCCAGCGCCTTTTAGTGGTTGAACAAAATATAGATTATCCACTGCTTGTGCCGGTCACGACGTCGTTAGACTTACAGGAGACTCAGCCAGCTTAAAAAGTATTGAAAACTAGCCATTTTAGTTCAAACCTCCATATAATGAAGTCAAGCATGGGGTGAACAAAGGCCTGTTTGATGAGTAACGCCAGCATTTTGTTAGTGGATGATGAAACGGATATTTTAGCCGCGCTCAGGCGGGTGCTGAGGAAGCAAAACTTTGATGTGTATACAGCGCCATGTGCTGCTGACGCCTTGGCGTTACTGCAAACCCAACCTGTTGACATCATTATGTCAGATCTCAATATGCCAGGAATGGATGGTATTGCGCTGTTAGCCCAAGTTGCGGAGAAATACCCCGACACCATTCGCGTCATGCTTACCGCTTATAATGATGTCGACTTGATCTTAAAATCAATCAACGAAGGTCGAGTATGGGGTTACCTGCAAAAACCTTGGGACAACAACGAACTCGTCATTTTGCTGAAGCAGGCATTAAGGGCAAGACATGACGCCGTAGAGAAGGCGATTTTAAAACGCACCTTGATGCGTTATCAGAGCAGTCGGAAAACCCGCTTCGAGGGTTTTATAGGTGATTCTGTGGTAATGCAATTTGTTTATTCAGCAATTGAAAAAGCTGCGCCCAGTAACGCATCTGTCTTTATCACCGGGCCAAGTGGATCAGGCAAAGAAGTGGCGGCTCACGCGATTCATCAGTTGAGCAAACGCAAAGACAACCCGTTTATCATTGTAAACTGTGCCGCTATTCCTAATGAATTAATGGAATCGGAGATTTTTGGTCATGTTAAAGGCGCATTCTCTGGCGCCACCAGTGACAGAAAAGGCATGGCGACGCTCGCTGATGGTGGTACGCTATTTTTGGACGAGTTGGGCGAAATGGATATTCTACTGCAGGCAAAACTGCTTAGGTTTATTCAGACGGGCGAGTTTACCAGCGTCGGGTCTGGCAAGATGCAACAAGTCAATGTGCGTTTTATTGCGGCAACAAACAGAGATCCTATGGTCGCGATCAGTGAGCAACGACTTCGTGAAGATTTGTTTTATCGACTGAATGTGATCGGCATTGATATGCCTGCACTCAAATTCAGGGAAGACGATGTTATCCAATTGGCTAATAGCTTTCTTAAGGTATTTAGCCAAGAAGAAGAGAAGGCCGTTGTCGGCTTTTCCGATGCAGCTCAGCGGCTGCTGCTAAATTATGATTGGCCGGGTAATATTCGCCAGCTGAGAAATGCTATTCACAGCAGTGTGATCATGTCTGAAAGCAAGATTATTGAAGATACTATTCTTAAGCAGCAATTGAAGATCGATCAGCATCAACCCGCAATGTCGCAAAGCAAAGCTAGTGCAACCAATGGCAAAGAACCTGAAGTTCAAGCGCCGCTTCAGCATGATAGCAATCAGGAGCAAGGGCCCATTTTGCCACTGGCTGTAATTGAGCGTCAGGCGATTGAAAGGGCCATAGCGGCATGCGAAGAAAATGTAGTACAAGCAGCCAGTGCACTTGGTGTGAGCCCATCAACCCTATATAGAAAGATTCAAAACTGGCAGGAATAGGAATGGTGTGGCCAAATTGGCAAGGTATTTGATTGTTAAAAGCCTATCTGAATATAAGGACAATTTATTGGCACTCATGAAATTACCGACAAAAAGTCTCATCGCAAAAATTGAATCGCTCTCCACACAAATGACGCCCAAACAGCTCAGAGAGTTTCTTGATGTACTTGACTGTATGTCAAGCATGATTGAAGAGGCTAAGGCGATGCCAGCCACACCAGCAACGAACCAACAAGGGAGCATAAAGCGTCTGCATTAAACACAATATTGATATTTATCAATAGACATTACTTAAAATTGGTCGACAATAGTGCCTAGTTAGAGCAACCAGCAACAGGCGTGAAATGAGCGGTATATTAAGTAATTGGGACGATATCTTATTGTTGAACGAGCAGCTGTCGGAAGACGAGCGAATGATAAAAAACGTGGCGCATGATTTTTGTCAACACGTTTTACAGCCCGGCATTTTGATGGCGAATCGCAATGAACATTTTGACCCAAACATCATGCGACAGTTTGGTGAAGTTGGCCTGCTTGGGGCGACAATCAAGGGTTATGGTTGCCCTGGCGTGAATTATGTCAGTTACGGCCTTGTTGCGCGCGAAGTGGAACGTGTGGATTCAGGTTACCGCAGTGCAATGAGCGTGCAATCTTCACTGGTCATGCACCCGATTGCGACGTTTGGTTCAGTGGCCCAAAAGGAAAAGTACCTGCCTAAACTCGCCACAGGCGAATATATAGGCTGTTTTGGACTGACTGAACCTGATGCCGGCTCAGACCCCGCCAGTATGCGTACTTCTGCCAAGAAGGTTGCAGGTGGTTACCGCCTAACGGGTTCAAAGATGTGGATCACCAATTCACCCATTGCTGATGTGTTTGTTGTTTGGGCAAAGAATGAAGCCGAAGGCAATAAGATTTGTGGTTTTGTACTTGAAAAGGGCATGCAAGGATTAAGCGCGCCTAAGATTGAGGGCAAGCTTTCACTTAAAGCGTCCATCACGGGTGAAATTGTGATGGACAATGTGTTTGTTCCCGAAGAAAACATGTTCCCTGAGGTACGAGGTTTAAAAGGCCCCTTTAGCTGTCTAAATGTGGCCAGATACGGTATTTCCTGGGGGGCGATGGGCGCCGCCGAGTTTTGTTGGCATGCGGCCAGACAATATGGTTTAGACCGACATCAGTTTGCGCGACCACTGGCGCAAACGCAGCTTTTTCAGACTAAGCTTGCCAATATGCAAACTGAGATAGCGCTCGGCTTACAGGCATCGCTGCGCGTGGGTCAGATTATTGACTCCGGAGAGTGGGACCCCACGATGATCTCTTTGGTTAAGCGCAATAACTGTGGAAAGGCCTTAGATATAGCCCGTCAGTCACGGGACATGCATGGCGGCAATGGCATCGCCGACGAATTCCATATTATGCGCCACATGATCAATTTGGAGACAGTGAATACCTACGAGGGTACCTTTGATGTTCATGGCCTCATTTTAGGACGGGCTCAAACCGGCCTTCAGGCATTTTTCTGATATATTACCCGTCGCTCTGAAAACTGCCAGTAAGCAATAAATAAACAGACTGCCAGCAAAAAAGGTACGTTCACCCACAACAGCGTCTGCCAGCCGGCGCTGTTGATCACCCAGCCGGCTGACAAAGAGGCAATGCCCTGCGACGTGTAAATAGCAAAATCGTTGACACCCTGTACCCTGAACTTTTCTGACTCGTTATAGCTTTTGGGCAAAATGCTGGTGGCTGTGATAAACATAAAGTTCCAACCAATGCCCAGTAATACCAATGCGCCCCAATAATGTATATAGGCCTGATCCACTAAGCCTATACCTATGCAGACGGTATAAGTGAAAATGCCTGCCAATAGCAGCTTTACAGCGCCATACCGGCGGATCAGTAGGCCGGTAAACAGCGAAGGCAAGTACATGGCAATAACGTGCGACTGAATAACCCACTTGGTGTCCTGCACACTGAAGGCGTGGTGGACATGCATACTGATGGGCGTAGCCGTCATAATAAAGCTCATAACAGCGAACCCCACTGCCGCAGCACTCAATGACGCCATAAAGAGAGGTTGCTTTATGATTTGCAACAAGGGCCGAACGGGTAATTCAACCTGCTTTTGATGGTGAGAAAATGGACGAAACTTAAGCAAGGGAAGCAGGGCCACCACATAACAAACCGACAACAGTAAAAAAGCCCCAGCGTATTCCGCTGCTAGCAATTCTTTTCCCCAAAAGCCTATTTCAGGGCCAATAAATGCCGCACCTAAACCTGCCATGAGCAAAGTGGAAACAGCTTGCCCGGCCTTGTCTTCACTCACCGATTCCATGGCCGCAAACCTGAATTGACCACTGGCAACCAAAGGGATGCCGTACAACAAAATACCCACACAAAAAAGCCAAAAGCTATCTAGGTAAATTGTCACCATCACGAACAGGCTGTTTAGGGCACCAAAGCTGATCGCCAGAATAAAGCCTTTTTGTCGCCCAATTTTCTCGAATACGCGCACGACCGGTAGCGCAAAAGTCGCGACGCCGCCAATCATGAAAGCGACAGGAAAAGTGGCAAAAGCCGGGTTAGGAGACAACGCCATGCCGACAAAGCTACCCACAAATACGACCATCGAGCCGGTAGCGGCAATAAAAACCTGGGCCAAAGTGAGCAGCCAGACATTGGCATGTAATTGTTTAAACATAGTGGTAATGGGTATGTGACAAAAAAGTAACTGCTGCAATAAAACAGGATTTCCGTGTCGTTGTCAGTAAAAACCTAAACAGAGTCAAAATAGGCGAGGGACTTGATTAAGAGTATTTGTGACAGAAAACATCGACAAATCGCTGTGCAGAGTGCTTATCCATATTAAAGTACAGAGAAGGCTCAATCAGTTCGACTTCCATGACACACCACTCATTGCCCGAGGTTATCAAGTCAACGCGGGCGTACAGTGTTTTTGCTGGGAGCGCAGCAAGTGTTTTCTCTGCAACACGCTGCATCTCTTCAGTCGGTATGATCGCTGTGAGCTGTCCGCCATGTTCTTCCTGTACTCTGAAATCATCTGCTTTTGGCGTTTTCAAAATGGCATGGCTGTAGGTATCACCGAAGTAAAACAAGGATATTTCACCGGGTGAAAGCACAGCCGGTAAAAAGGGTTGTAACATCAGTGCTCTGTCGTGAAAAACATCAGCCAGTAAAGTCTCATAGGACTCTGCTTGCTGAGCTGTGATCCTAAACGTATCGTCAGCATTGGCACTGATGGTGGGTTTGGCAATCAGCGTATCGCAATTAAAGTGTGCAAAGGCTTCTTTCAAGCAGCCCGTTTCATAGGCGGGTTTCCATAATGTAGGCACAATCGGCACGCCATCACTGGCTAAGTCTTTAAGATAGTTTTTATCAATATTCCACAACATTAAAGAGAGCGGGTTCTCCAGCGCGGCTGACGAGGCCTCAATTTTCTCTAGGCACCGAACAAAGCGGTCGCAGTCCTGCTGATAATCCCAGGTACTCCTTACAATGACTACGTCAAAAGCGTCCCAGTTCACCTGCTCATCCCGCCATGATACGTGATGGGTTTGCCAGCCTTTCTTTAAAAATGGACTGTCTAGCATAGTGTCATAGGCAAAAAAGTCTTCTAGGCTGTCCATGGTTAAAATGGCGACGTGACGCATGGTATCTCCGCAATTATCTGTCAATGAATGCTGGGTCACCAATCATACGCGAAGCCAATGAAAAATGTGCGCGGTTTTCCAGGGAAATAGCGGTCACCTGAGAAGCCGGTAAAGTCAGCTCTTTCGGCATAGGCTTCATTGGTCAGGTTGATGACCCTCGCAGACACTTGAATGTGCGATGACAGGCGCCACAGCGCGCGTAAGTTTAGCAGGTCATGTCCCTGATATTCATTTACATTTTCTGGGTCGGTAAAATAGGCGCTCACACTATGCCATTCTAGGGCAACCTGTGCTGATGCTGCGGGAAAATAGCTGAGTCTGATATTGGCAAGATTGCGTGGAGCTGTGTCAATATCATTGCCGTTGATATTGACACTATTGATCACGCGATCGTATTCATAAGTATGCTGACCGTGGGTATAGGCAATTGCAGCCTGCCATTGCTCAGCGAATCGCCATTGCGCCTCAACTTCCAACCCTTTGTGTTGTGTTTTACCGTCACTGACATTAAAAAAGTCGCTGTCTCTAAAAATGACGTTGTCTTTATCCATAATATAAAGCGCGGCGACAAATGAAGCCTGCTTGTAGTGACCTTTTAAGCCAATTTCCCTACTCAGTGCATCGACGGCTTCCAAGTCAGTAATTTGTTGTCCCCGTTGCAATCGATAAAGCTCGGTTGCTTGAGGTGCGCGATAGCCGCGGGCGATATTTGAAAATAGCGTTAAGTTTTCATTCACGGTATAGGTTACACCGACACTGGGAGACAGGTTGTTGAACTGGTTTTTACCGCTTTCTGGACGGTTGTATCGACAGCCCCCAAATCCACATTCAGAACCATCTTCACGGGTTCTGCCGCTTACCATATTATTGGTATAGTCGTATGCCATGCGTTCATAGCGCGCCCCAATATTGACTAGCCAGTCGCTTTTTTGCCATTGCAAATTGATAAAGGGCGCAACCTGTGTCGCTTTTACCTCGTAATCGTAATGCAGGCCTTGAGGAACCGTTTCTACTAAAAATGGCGACCCTTGAGTTGGTCTGGGCTGAGACTGAATTAATTCACCTTTTGCGTATTCTGCATCTAGACCTACGCTAAAACGAACCGGTTTGCCGGACACTGAATGCCAGACTGTCTGTAAGCCAGCACTGCGTTGTGCATTTTCTTCCAGCGGTTGCCCCGGTAGAAAATGCTGCAGAAAGTCCATGCTTTGGTCACGCAAGTAGGGGGTAACAATCACCTGTGAGCCATCTGACAGCGCGAAAGTATTGCGTGACCACAACCGCCACGCCCGATTTTTTCGAAAGGCTTCCGGGTTAGCATTAGACTGCGCGATATCTGCATCTTTATACGCTTCAAAACCGGTAATAAATCCTGCGGTATCCTGATCGAGATTGGTATAAGCCAGACCTGTCATGCTTTCCCAGTTATTGCCCTGTAAGCGATAGCGAACAGACACTTTTTCCTGTGCCACACTCTCATCGTCTCTATAACCACTGTCGCGGGTAACACTGGTTGCCATGCCGATCCCCGAATCCCCCCAGTCTTGTCCAGCTTGTAGTGCATAGCGCTGATAGCCAAAAGAGCCTAATTCAGCTCGAGCAAATCCGTCGCCTCGCGTGGTATCTGGGGTGATAACGTTTATCACGCCGTGAATCGCATTAGCGCCGTAAAACACAGAGCCCGGTCCCTTGAGGACTTCAATACGACGGGCAACCTCACTGTGTGCTTCAAACAGCTCATTGATATTACAAAAACCGGCAGCGCGGAGAGGAATGCCGTCTTCGGTTGTGAGTAATTCTCCGCATGCCCCCGCGCCTGTAAATACAGGCGAGCGCAAAGCGGGGAGGTATTCCTGACCATTGCCTCTGTGAATATTAATGCCGGCGATCTGCGCCAGGCTCTCCTGAATGTGGGTATGTGCATTCAGTGTTAGCCTAGATTCAGAGACATCACTGACCACAAGAGGCAAATTACGTTCTACTGTGTCGACACGCGTTGCTGTGGTAACAATGCGCTCAATGTCCGGCTCAGAGGCCTGGAGCAAGGGTGAGGGAACAGAGAGAAGCAAAACACTAGCACAAGAAAATAGGCGAGAAACAGACAAAAATAGGCTCCTGTGAAAACTTAAGCTGGCTTAAAAACGCTATACTAGCACCGACAGATCACTGCATGCCTCAGAATTAATCTTAAGTGCTGTAACTTATGAGACTGATTGCATGACAAAACTATTCATTGCATCGGGTATCCGATTTGCTATATCTTCTCGGGTATCAAAATCCTCAGTGTTAGCCTGCCGACACTGCATCACAACATTGACGCTATTGCAGAGTAGGGCGATAATTCGTCAAAGCAATAGTTAAGGGACCGCGTAATGACCACAATCGTTTTGCCATCAAAGTTTGATTTTAGCTACCACAAGAACTTTACCGATCAATATGCTAGCGCGCTAGCAGATGGTTCTGAGTCTGCAATCGTGCTAGATTTTAGCTCGGTAGAGTACATTGACAGTGCAGCCTTAGGCATGATGGTTTTGCTTAAGAAAAAAGCGGAAGCGGAAAATAGAACTGTTGTCATAGAAAATGCGTCCGGTGCTGCATTAGATGTGCTCAACATTGCCAATTTTAAAAATTTATTTGAAATCAAATAGTCAGGGCCGCTATGCCAGATACAGCGATAGAATATGAGTTTGTAGACGAGGTAGACGCCTCTCATACAAATGAAATTCAAGCTGTTATTGCGTCGTTAAACACCGGAAACACTCAGTTAGCCCATGCGTCTATTTGTTTACTGCACGTGCAGGTTTTGTCCAGGAGCGCGCTGGCCAAACTACATCAGCGTTGTGCCGAGCATGTTGACAGTAAGTTGGTGTTACTGACACCAGATAATTCTCAGTCAAAGCTGGTTATGGCTTATGAATCAGGGATAGAAGAACACATTCTTTTGCCGGTGGATAAGCAATTGCTCACCATCAAGCTACATAACCTCATTCGCGAACAAAACGCTCAATACTATCAGGCTGAAAAGAACCAGCAATTGGAGAGTATACTCACGCGCATACAGCAAGAAGAGAGTTTTGCGCAGCACGTGTACCAGGAAATTTCAGGTAATGCGATAAACGTTAACAAGGACTACTATTTCCTGCAGCGCTCCGCCGAGGGATTTTGTGGTGACTTTTTGTTTGATATTCGCAGTCCAACCGGGATTAGATACGTATTCTTGGCAGATGCAATGGGTCACGGTTTAGCAGCTGCGCTAAGTATGTTGCCCGTGATCAATGTAGTAAAAGCCATGGCGCATCGCAGTATGCCGATTTCCTCTATTGTTCACGAAGTTAACCGGCGCCTGAACTCTGAATTACCGGCTGATCGGTTTGTGGCGCTGGCAGCGATAGAAGTGTCGCCTTTCTCAGAAAAAATTACCGTAATTAATGCAGGCTTGCCCTCTATTTTCGTGGCAGACAAAAATGGCGAACTGCAAGAGTGTGAATCGAAAAGCCTTCCATTGGGTATCGTGCAGGGCAACGAGTTTACCATCAAGCCAGATGTATTCTCATTACAAACCATGTCGTCTTTACTGATGTATACCGATGGCTTAATAGAGCAGGAAAATGCCCATGGCGAGAGTATTTCTAAACATGGTCTGAAAGAGGCTTTGCTCAATCTGACCGCCAACGAACAGCCTTGGGAAGGGATTGCTGAGCAGTTTAATAAGCATACCGGTGAGCAGGAACTATCAGACGACGTGACCTTATGTGCCATTGATTTTGATGTGTTTGAGCTGGAGGTGCAGGCAGAACAAGCGGGCGATAAGCGTGAGGGTAATATCGCCTTTACATTAGAAATCAGCGGTGATTATCTCAATTCTGTTGATGCACCGGCTTTTGTTTCAAAGTTTCTTTATGCCGCTGGCCTTGAGGGTAAATTAGCCGGTAAAACCTTTACTGCCGTTGCAGAGCTGTACCAAAATGGACTTGATCATGGTGTACTAGAATTAGATTCATCACTAAAAAACGATACAGATGGTTTTATTCAGTATCTGTCTGAGCGTGAGATTGCCTTAAGCACGCTTAGCAGTAACGATTGTGTTACGTTAAGCCTTTCTTACAGTGCATCGGGCGGTGTAGAAGCCTCTGTGTCTGATACGGGCAAAGGTTACGATACCAGCAAAATCGAACCTGACCAGTTTTCCATGTTTGGACGGGGCCTGGCGCTGGTAAAACAACTTAGCGAATCCTGCGTTACCAATAAAACGGGCAATGAAGTTAAGGTAGTTATTAAAGAATAAGGGCTGTCTATGTCGATGGAGATAGGGGAGTTTCATCAGGTATTTTTCGCGGAATGCGATGAGCACCTAGAAGATATGGAACAAACCCTGTTGAATACGCCCATAGATGAGGTTACGCCCGATACCATCAATCGACTATTTCGCGCTGCGCACTCCATCAAAGGTGGCAGTGGAATGTTTGGTTTTACCGCTGTCACAGGTTTGACCCATGTGATGGAAACCCTGCTAGACAGTGCACGAAATGGCGAGATTGTAATGACCACTGCCATTGTCGATACATTACTCTTAAGCTTGGACGAATTGCGGTTTGTAATTGGTAAATATCAAAACGGTGAGGCGGTAGAAAAGAGCATTGTGGCGGAAAATATCGCCGCAATAGAGGTGTACCTGCACACTGATACACCCAACCCAGACGCCATTTCCTTGTTCGAGCCTATTAGCGAGTCGGAAGACGACGATATACCTTTGTTCGGTCCGCTCGATGGAGCGGCTGATGACGACATGCCTTTATTTGCGCCTATTGACACGCCCGAATCTGCATCTACGCCGGAACAGCCACAACCCAACCTCGAATCCTCTCCCAAGGTTGCCAAAAAGCTCAATAAAAAATCACAAAGCACGGCCCAGACCTCAACGATTCGGGTTGATACCACCAAGATAGATTCAGTGATGAATCAATTGGGAGAGTTGGTCATTACACAGTCAGTGTTACGTAATCTTGCCAATAAAACGTCCGGTAGCTTAGCGGTGGAATTTGAAGAGGCTCTGGATAATTTAAGCTTTCAATTACGCGAAATGCAGGAAAGTACATTGTCTATTCGCATGCTTCCCGTGAGCAATCTTTTTTCCCGTTTTGGGCGGCTGGTGAGAGATGCAGCGAGTAAGGCCAATAAGCAGGTTGCATTGGTTGTGGAAGGCACTGAAACCGAAATAGACAAAACCATGATTGAGCATCTTGCCGATCCCCTAACACATATAATCCGCAATGGGATTGACCACGGCATTGAGTCGCCAGAGGATAGAGTCTACAAGGGGAAAGAGGCACAGGGCACCCTATTGCTAAAAGCGTTTCAGCAAGGCAGTTCGGTCATCATTCAGCTCAAAGATGATGGCGCAGGCTTAAACCGTGAAAAAATCATCGAAAAAGCCCGGCAAAAGGGCATGGCAGTCTCTGCGGCCATGCCCGATGAATCGGTGTGGAAACTCATTTTTGAACCGGGCTTTTCAACCGCTGAGCAAGTCTCCGATCTGTCAGGCAGAGGTGTGGGCATGGATGTGGTGAAACGAAACGTTGAAGACTTAAATGGCACGATAGATATTCAGAGTGAATCTGAAAAAGGCACCACATTTACCCTTATATTACCGCTCACTTTAGCTATCCTTGATGGTATGAGTGTAAAAGTCGGTAAGCAGGTTTTTATTATTCCGCTGTTGAGTATCGTAGAGTCATTTCAGGTAGAAGCGCATCTTGTAAAGCGCGTTGGAAACCAGCCTGTGGTCCTACACCGGGATCATTACTGGCCCATATTATCTTTAGCAGCCTGTATGGGCATAGACTCACAGGAGCGCGATTTAAGCGACGGCATCATTGTATTACTGAACGCGTCTACTGCGCGGGTAGCGTTACTGGTTGATGATTTAGTAGGCGAGCAGCAAATCGTAGTTAAATCATTGAAAAAGCATTTTCGAACGGTGCCTAATGTCTCCGCAGCAACCATTCTGGGTGATGGCAGCGTGTCACTTATTCTGGATGTAGAACAGCTTACCAAGCAGGTTTCATTACCGCCAGAAATTCTAAAGGATGACGATGAGCAATCAGAACACGAATGAGGCACTGCTGCTGGAATATTTAACCTTTCGGCTAGGTGAAGAAACCTATGGGTTGGATATCATGGCAGTGAAAGAAATTCGCGGTTACGAAAAAGGTACCAAGCTGGCCAATGTCCCTGAGTTTGTGCTAGGGGTAGTGAATTTGCGCGGTGATATTGTCCCGATCGTCGATTTACGTATCCGATTCAACGTGGGTAAACCGATATACGACGAGTTCACCATAGTGATCATGCTTAACATTAATGAACGCTTTGTGGGTATTGTGGTTGATGAAGTATGTGATGTTATTAAAGTCGACAGTGAAACGATTAAACCTGCACCGCAGTTTGGTGCAGTGTTTGATATGGAATACCTCGAAGGACTGGTAACAGTTGAAGATATTATGGTTATACTGGTGAATATACAGGCGTTAGTTACCAGCGATACCTTTGCGCTAATTGACAAAAATAACGAAGAACAGGAGCGCCCGCAATGACGTTTTTTATGCGACTCAACAATGTCTCCATTCGCAGTAAGCTGGTTTTTCTAAGCTTCTTGGTGCTCTGTGCGCTGTTGGTACCTAGCTATCTTTTTTATCAGCATACACAAGTTGATATCGACATATTAAAAACCGCCATTAAGGGGCAACCTGTCACCCGTAATGGGGTAACCTTGGCAAAGTTATTTGCTGAGCACAGAGGCCTGTCAGCGCGCTATTTAAACGGCGATGAAAATGCCCGTATGCTTATCATCAATAAGGGAGGCGAAATAGCAAATCAGTTAAACGCATTTAAACAGCAAATTGCTGACTCAGGCTCTGAAGACATGGCTGCGGAGTTGGAGACGATTTCGTCTTCCTGGAATGTATTGAAAGCCAATGTACCGCAAAATACGATAGAGGCAAGAAGCTCGTTCGAGCAGCATTCTCTGCTGATTAGGCAAATGCACCACTTGCTAGAAATCACTATTCGTCATTATCAGATGACTTATTTGCAATCGGCAGTAGCCTACAACTTAACCATTTCAAGTGCAGTTGATTTACCCATAGTCACCGATAAACTCGGTCAAATCAGAGGGCACGGCGCTGGCATATTGAGTGCTAAGAAGGCATCCGACTCGGATATAGCCATACTTAATTCCTATATGGTGGGTATGTCGCAAGCACTTCAAAATCTCAATGACCATGTTCAACTGGTTTCCCGCTCAGGTGTTGGGCTACCGGCTGTCGAAACCTTAACGCTGAGCGCTGAGGGACTGTTATTGAATGCTGAAAATGAAATTATTAACGCCACCACAATCACACAGGATGCCGGTACTTTTTTTGATGAAGCCACGCGTATTATCGGGGAGTTTTACCAATTTAATGATCAGATGACGCAGGTATTGAGTTCAACACTTGATGAGAATCTTGCCTCGTTACAATGGCAGCAGCGACTTTCACTGCTGTTTATTGGTTTTATCGCCTGTTTAACGTTGGGCATGTTTTATGCCATCACCCGTTCAATAAACATAGGCGTCACAAAAACCGTCAACGCACTTTCGGATATTGCAGAAGGTGATTACTCGTTCGACGCTGCTGTTATACGAAAAGATGAATTTGGCAGTATTGGTAGAACGCTGGTTGAGGTGGCCGCCAAGCTTCGCCACTTTAAAAATGTGTCTATTGAAGCAATACGGGTAAAACAAGCGCTAGACAATAGCTCTACCTGTTACATGATTGCCAACACAAACCGGGAAATTATTTATATGAATGACTCGGTGATCACTATGCTTAGCGAGGCTGAGGGGGATATTCGCAAAGATTTACCGCAATTCAGCATTAAGCATTTGCTGGGTAAAAGTATCGATGAGTTTCATAAAAACCCGCACCATCAACGGGGCATACTGGACAAACTCAGGGAAACTTATACCACAACAATATCACTAGGCAACTTCACCTTCCGGCTTATTGTGAATCCTATCTTCAATGAAGACAAAGCGATTATCGGTCACTCCGTTGAATGGCATGACATGACAGACTTTTTTGAGAAAGAACGTCGCATAGCCCGTTTGCTAGAGTCGCTGGATTGTGCGTCGACCAATGTGATGATTGCCGATGCCGATCGCAAGATTATTTACATGAACAAGGCGGTTACGAAAATGCTGCGTGCAGTGGAATCAGATTTGCAACAGGAGCTGCCGAATTTTAATGTGGATACTGTACTGGGTTCGTCGATAGATGACTTTCATACCGACCCTGCTCACCAGATGAAATTACTGGGCGAGTTAACCACGACTTACCAAGCGAAGATTCAGGTAGGTAGACGTCACTTTAAGTTAACAGCAAACCCCATCATTTCAGAGTCTGGTGAACGTTTGGGGTCGGTCGTTGAATGGTTAGACAGAACTAAAGAGATTGAAGCAGAGCAAGAAATTGAAGCGCTGGTAAAAGCAGCTGTGCATGGCGACTTTTCGGTACGCGCCGATGATACAGACAAGACAGGCTTTCAGCATGTGCTTACCTGCGGTTTGAACGATTTATTGGATATTGCTGAGCAAGGCTTGTCGGAGGTGTCTAAAATTCTGCTCGCCATTTCTGAAGGCGACCTGACGCAAAAAATTGAAAAAGACTTTGAAGGTACCTTCGAACAGCTAAGACTATATTGCAATAAGACCTCACAAAACCTAGCCGAAATCGTCTATGAAATTCGCACTGCCAGCAGTTCACTGAGTATTACCTCTTCGGAAATTGCGCTGGGTAACAAAGATTTGTCTTCTAGAACGGAACAACAGGCTTCGACCTTAGAAGAGACGGCTTCCAGTATGGAGCAGATAAACAGCGCCGTGCGCAATACCGCACTTAATGCACAACAGGCAAGTATGTTGGCCACACAGGCTTCAGAAATGGCGACTACAGGCGGTGCACTGGTTGATGGCGTTGTAGATACCATGGCGCAAATTAACGGGTCGGCGAAACAAATTGAAGACATTATTGGCGTAATTGATGGAATTGCGTTTCAAACCAATATTCTTGCTTTGAATGCGGCAGTGGAAGCCGCTCGTGCAGGCGAACAGGGCCGTGGCTTTGCAGTAGTCGCGTCGGAAGTAAGAACTCTGGCTAAACGTTCTGCCAGTTCTGCCAAAGATATTAAAGCCTTGATTTCCGACTCGGTCTCGCGTATCGAAACCGGCAATGCACTGGTCATCCAGTCGGGGAAATCGATCGCTGAGGTCGTTGAGGTCGTCCGACAAGTCAGCGACCTTATCACGGATATTGCAACGGCATCTGAACAACAAGCGTCGGGTATCGATGAAGTGAATAAAGCGGTTGCTGGCATGGATGATATGACACAGCAAAATGCCGCTATGGTTGAACAAGCTGCGGCGGCAGCAGAGAGTATGCACGCATTGGCGCAACAGCTTGAAGAGAGAGTGAAGGCGTTTAATATTGGTGAGTTTTCCCTTGATGCGTTACATGCGCCAGCCAAGCCACTTCCACCACCTGATACTATGCCTAAGCCGCAATCTAAAGGGTATGAGGATGACGACGACTGGGAGAGTTTTTGAGCCGGCCCTATTCCTTTAATCGCCGAGATTTTAAGGCGATACAATCCCTGGTTTATGAACGGGCAGGGATTGCACTATCAGCCAGCAAAGATGCCATGGTGTACAGCCGTTTAAGCCGTCGACTTAGGGTTCTTTCTTTGTCGACATTTGGCGAATACATCGAGTACTTGTCTGATAATGACCATGAAATGCAGTTATTTATTGATGCATTAACAACAAATAAAACGGCCTTTTTTAGAGAAGAACATCATTTTTCGTTTTTGAAAGACTGGCTGGCCAAGCAGTCAACATCTGTCACTATTTGGTGTGCGGCAAGCAGTTCCGGGGAAGAGCCGTATTCCATAGCGATGACATGTGAGGATGCGTTTAGAAAAACAAACCTCGGTTACGAGGTTTTTGCTTCTGACATTAATACCGCTATGCTAGATAAAGCCAGACAAGCAAGTTACTCCATTGAGATGTTGGAGGCGATCCCCAAGGACTATGTAAAGCGGTATTGTCAAAAAGGCAAAAATAAAAATGCCGGCCTATTTCGGGTGCATCCCACTATTTATGCCAATACACATTTCTTCCATCAGAATTTACTCGATAATTCCTGGTCCCTTCCCACTAAGCTGGATATTATTTTTTGTCGCAATGTTATGATTTACTTCGATAAAGCGACCCAAACCAAACTACTGAAGCGTTTTGCCGAAAAGCTAAAGCCTGGTGGACTTTATTTTGCCGGTCACTCTGAATCTGTCATGCCACTGTGTGATCACTATTCACCGTTAGGGCATACCATTTATCAAAAGGTCAGTGGATGAGTGAGGCTAACGCGCCTAACCGCTATTATGATCGGTATTTCCAAAGACAGGCCGTTAAAATCTTGCCCGGTGAATTTTACGCCACGGCAGAGAAAACGCTAATCGTGACTGTGCTCGGTAGCTGTTTGTCGGTGTGTTTACGCGATCCGCTGACGGCAATATGCGGTATGAATCACTTTCTATTACCGTTTGAATACAGTGCAGGGGCGACAACGAAAAAAAACCAATTTCAATACGGCGATGTTGCCGTGGGCAAGCTGATCACTGAAATGGTTAAATTGGGGGCCAGTGAGTCACACATTGAAGCCAAAGTATTTGGTGCCGCGAATTTAATGCAAGGGTTGAATATGTCCAATGTAGGGCAGAGCAGTGCTGACTTTGTGCTTGCCTACCTTCGCTATAAAGAAATTCCGCTCATCGCATCAGATTTGCTCGACCAATTTCCAAGAAAGGTGTATTTTTTCCCTGAGACAGGTGAAGTCAAAGTGAAAAAAATTAAAAACCTCAATAACACAACAATTCTGGATAGGGAAAGTGAATACCGAATGCGATTAAGGCAAACCCTGTGATTTCAGTTCTGATTGTTGATGACTCTGTCACCATTTGTAATGTGCTGAAAAAAGCTATTGAATTACATCCGGCCATGCAAGTGGTAGGCATAGCGCATGATGCCTTCCAGGCAAAAGAGCTGGTAAACCGACACAAGCCAGACGTGATTACTTTGGATGTGCAAATGCCTGAGGTAGATGGCCTTCGATTTTTAGAAAAGTTAATGAAGGCGCGACCAACACCCGTGGTCATGTTCTCATCATTAACTGGTAAAAATTCAGACGTCTCGCTCAAAGCATTGGAATTAGGTGCAGTGGATTTTATTCCTAAATCTCAGCTTGATTTATATAATACCGCCCCCTTCACCAAGCTATTACACGAAAAGCTGCTGTCGGTGGCTAACACTAAAATTACTACAAAGCCGCGTGCTCTGCCTATTCCTGGACGTGAAGGGTTCAGTTATAAAAATCACGATGTTGTAGTGGCTATCGGTGCCAGCACGGGGGGCACAGAGGCGATTAAACAGGTTATGCAGAATCTTCCCAGTAACTTCCCGCCAGTGGTGGTGGCGCTGCATATGCCTAAGGGGTTTACCGAATCTTATGCAAACAGGCTTGATGCGTTGACAGCATTGGCGGTCCGTGAAGCCTGTGACGGCGAACGTCTGTTAGCAGGACATGCTTACATTGCACCGGGTGATCATCATTTGCGCATTGTCAGAAAAGGTGTGCATTACGAGGCGAGTGTGCTACAGGACGAAAAAGTGACTGGACACCGTCCGTCAGTAGATGCTTTATTTTTAAGCGTGGCTGAGGCGGCAGGGAAGTCTTCTATTGGCATATTGTTAACCGGTATGGGCAAAGACGGTGCAAGCGGTTTAGCGACTATTAAGCAGGCCGGTGGTCACACATTGGTGCAGGATGAGGCTTCCTGTGTAGTGTACGGTATGCCCAAAGAGGCGGCTAAAATCAACGCCCATTGCGAGCAGGTAGCGTTGGAAAACATACCCGTTAGAGTGATGAGTGAGGTGAAGCGAAGATAAGTCGTGAGCCCGCTCTGTTACGCTACTTTGACAGCGTTTTTACCTTCTCTTTTTACCTCGTACATCACTTGGTCAGCACGATTAATGACATCTTTGACCGTCTCGTTTGGCGTGGCAGTTGCTAAACCGCAGCTAAACGAGCAGCCAAAAGTATGATCGCCATCGTTAAATCGAAGTTGCGTGAAGGTCTGCAAGATTTCCTGTAGCTTACCTTGAATTGTGGCTAAATCTTCTGAGTGAAAAACCACGATAAATTCTTCTCCGCCGTACCTGCCAACTACATCTGTATCTCTGATGGAGGTTTTTAGCAACTGCGCCAAACCAACTATGACATTGTCGCCAACCATATGACCGTGGGTATCATTGACGTTTTTGAAGTTGTCTATGTCTAACATTGCGACTGTGATGCTACTGTTGTTTCTGCGTGCCAGCTTCAGCGCTGAGCTTGCCGCATCCATCATTTGCCCGTGGTTCAAGAGGCCTGTTAGGCTATCTTTAACCGCCATTGAGCGAATACGCTGCCCACGCACAATGCGTTTTTCCATTTGTCGGAAAATAATATCGGGAGGGTTGTGCTTAATAACCAGATCGTCTGCCCCAGCAGAAAGTGCATCAACCTTGGTTTCCAGCCTGTCGTCACCGCTAAGGAATACAATCGGTACATAATCGAACCGCTTTTGCTGCCTGAGGATCTTGCACACTTCAATACCGGAAATTTCTGGAACGTCTACCTCCAGCAGGAAAAGATCGGGAACCCCATTATCAAGCGCGTTGATAAGCGATTCACTTGAGTTAAAAAGTGTAATTTTTATATCCATCGAAGTCGCGTAACTTCGCAGCTGATCGCCGAAGGCTTGGTCGTTATCAAGCAGCATTACATGAAATGGCTTAGTGACGTCCAAATTGCAAATCCAGCGTATATTGCTAACCAATAGGTTAATATCGAATGGCTTGGTCACATAGCCACCAATTCCGGCTCTCACTGCTTTCAACCTAAGGTTTACAGAATCTGAGCCTGATACCAGAATCACTTTAATGTTTTTTTGTCGAAGCTCCTCAGCAAAGTCAAACAATTGCTCTTCGGTAATATCGGGCATGACGACATCAAGGAGGACTAATTCGGTATTGGCCATAGCCTGCTCTGAGGCCCTGAATTTATGCACACTGTCGTAGACATCGACATCAAAGTTGAATCTGTCGAGCATGGCTTTGGTGCTAATACGAGCGAGCTCACTGTCGTCAATAATGGCAATGCGCGTAACCGCTCTTGCTGGCAACACCTCTGGCGAGGGCTGAACTTTTACCAAGAAGGGGTTACTGGGCTGTTTCGAGGCAACAATGAGTTTGTTGAGTAGTGTATCCACGTCACCAATCAGTCCATTGTCCATTAACGATGGTGAAGAGGGGAGAACTGTGGTGATTGTGTCTAACAATGCAATCAAATCATCAAGTTGAGTTTGACTGGCCCATTGCCTAAATGCATCAATAAGGTTGCGAAACTGAGTAAACTGATCATCAGCTTTGTTTTGGCGCAACATTGCCCAAGTTTTTATCACATCAGTGAATTGTGATTGGTATTCGTGCTTAATGGAATCCTGCTCAGCCATGCCTTTCCAGCGCATCAATATGTTATTCATATACTAAACCATGGTTTCAAGAATTGGCAAGAAAGGGTAAAAAAAAACCGCCATCAGGCGGTTTTTATTACGATTGTTCAACCGGTTTGGTCGTATCCACCACGGTTTTATTGCGCGTGACTTTCTTCTTAATCCAGCTAAACGGCTTACGCATATCAAGCAGTATTAGATAGAGACAAGGCACAAGTACCAGCGTTACCAGGGTCGCATACAGTACAGCAAAGCCTAATGCTACCGCCATTGGGATAACAAACGCTGCTTGCAGACTGGTCTCGAACATAATTGGCAACACGCCCATGAAGGTTGTAATAGACGTTAGCGTGATGGCCCTGAAACGCGCCTGTCCCGCTTCTGTTACCGCCTCCTTGATGGAATAGCCTTCTTCGCGTTTTTGGTTTACATAGTCTGTCATGACCAATGAGTCATTAATTACCACCCCTGCGGCAGCAATAAGGCCGAAGGTAGAGAACATACTCATATCCAGACCCAGCAGGAAGTGACCAAAGATCGCACCGGTCAGGCTGAACGGAATTACCGACATAATGATAAGCGGCTGGCCATAGCTCTTCAGCGGCACGGCTAATAGTATGTACACCATGATCATTGCAGCTACAAAGAACATGATTTGTTCATTTTGCTGAGACTGCTGTTCTTCAATGTCTCCGCCCAGCTCCGTCATCACAGAAGGGAAGGCTTCTTTCATCTGTGGCAAGAGTTTCTCTTTAATGGTTTTAACCACTTCATTAGGTTCAACCACTTCTTCATCTATTGCACCCCAAACATAAACACTTCTGTAGCCGCCTTCACGACGGATATAGCTGATACCTGGTGCTTCAGACAATGCAACTACATCGCCCAGCATGACTTCCTGACCGGATGGCGTGGTGATCACCGTGTATTTCAGCTCGGCAAATCTTTCACGAGTCAGCTGCGGGTAGCGTACCATTACACGTACTTCTTCCCCGTTTCTGATCACTCGCTGTGCTTCGCCGCCATAGAAACTTGCGCCTACCTGACGAGCGATACTCATTAGATCCAAACCAAGGTCGTAGGCAACAGGCTGTAAAGCAATTTGAATTTCTTTACTTGCCGGGTCAATGGTAGAGCTGACATCAAACAGGCCTTTTTCCTGCTGCAACAAACTGATGAAGTATTTACCTGCTTCATTCAGCGTCTTTATGTCAGCACCGTATAGCAAGTAACCAAACTCGCCGCCATCACCGCCGCCATTAACGTCATCACGAACTGTAAATGACTTCATGCCCGGGATTTCAGGGATGGCTTCACGCCAGCGTCTGGCCAGCTCAAACGTATCATAAGGGCGGAAATCTTCATGCACTAGTGGCACAACAATACGCGCTTCAGTCCTGCCTTGATTAAAAGCAAGTAAATCGCGGATCATACCCTGACCCTCGTTGGCGTCCTTGGTTTTTTGCTCGATATTCAAAATCACGCTTTCAATGGTTTTCAGTGCCTGGATCGTGGTTTCGTCAGAGACATTTTCATTCATCTCAATATTGATGTTAGGGAAGTCATGGGGCACTTTGGGATTAGGTACCATCCTTACGAAATTCGCGTTAATCAAGCCAATACTAAGCATCAGCAGTGCAACAAATGACATAAAGACTGCCCAACGAGCATTCAACGCGCGCTCAATGAAGCGGCGATAAGGGCCTCTGACAAATCCAAAGAAAGCACGGTTAAACTTAGCGCGCCAGCTATTTTCTTTTACCGGCGTAAATTTGGTGTGTGCAATGTGAGCGGGCAAAATAAGCTTTGACTCAATCAGACTGAATGTCAGGCACAATATGACGACTACGGCGATATTGAAGAAGAAGGCGCCTTCAGGGCCGCTGCTTTGGGTGAAAGGTGCAAATACGGCGATAGTTGTTAAAACACCGAAGGTTGCGGGTTTAGCGACACGTTTCGCACCGCGAACTACGTTCTGTACACCACCGCCTTTTTGTTCAATTTCTGAATAAGCGCTCTCGCCGATAACAATAGCATCGTCTACCACGATACCCAGTACCATGATGAAGGCGAACAATGACAGTATATTAATAGTCACACCAAATACTGGCATCATCATCATGGCGCCCAAGAAGCACACAGGTAGGCCTACCATTACCCAGAATGCCAACCTAAAGCGCAAGAAGATGGTAAGCATTAATGCAACCAAAATCGCGCCCATAAACAAGTTGTCTAGCATCATATCTAAACGGGCATTTAAGTAGTAGGTCATGTCAACCAGTACTTTAAGCTCCATACCGGGAGGCAGAGTTTTGTTTTTCTGCTCCATGTAGCGTTTTACTGTTTCTGCTACAGGGATAGTGTTCTGCGTTTTAGTGGCTGATACGCTCATCCAAATAGCGTTTTGACCGGAGTATTTGAAGTAGCGTTCGCCTTCGGTAAAGCCGTCTTTAATGGTTGCAACATCACGCAGAAGAACACGCGCGCCGTTGTCGCCAATTTTTACTGGGATAGCAGCAAATTCATCACCGTTATAGAACTGGTTTTCAATACGCACTGAGACAATGCCCGCGTCGGTTCTGATTTGGCCTGCTGACATATTGGCTGAATAACGACGTACAGCGTTAGCAATTTGCTCTATGGTGATACCGTATTTACGTAGCATCAACGGATCGACTTCAATTGCAATCTCGTCACCTGGGTAGCCCATATTCATCAAAGAGATGTTGTCGAGTTGCAACATTTCGTCTTCGATTTCTTTGGCAATTGGTTTAAGTTCAGAAAGCGGAACATCACCCACTAGGGACAATTCCATTACGTCCTGTCTGAACTCGATTTGCTCTACAATAATCGGTTCCATATCGGCCGGGAATGTGGCGATGCTGTCAACCTTGAGTTTTACCTTGTCCAGCACGTCAACGAGCTTTACATTAGGCTCTATTTCTAGTGTGATTCGACCACTATTGCGAAAGGCTCTACCCCACATTTTTTTGATTTCGCTGACATCTTTTAGCGCTTCTTCCACCTTAATAATAATGCTTTCCTCAATTTCCTGAGGCGATGCACCGGGGTAGTTAGCATAGATATTGATGTAGTTAATTTCGATGTTGGGGAACATCTGACGTTGGATTGTATTGTAGCTGACCAAACCCATAATGATGATGAACACCATCATTAGGTTTGCAGCCACGGCATTATTGGCAAAGAATGCAATAAGGCCGTGCTGTTTTTGTTCTGTTGTTGTGGGATTCGCCATATCGTTCACCTTACTGCTGGTTGCGGCTGACGATTAACCCGTCGTCCGAATCGACTTTGGTGGAAGGCTCAGCTGAAACTTTCACTTCCATACCGGTTTGAGGATATTCAGGGAGCGTCATTACTACAGGCTGGCTAATCTGGCTGTCAGCCTGGATCATGAAGTAAGCCCCATTTTCACGGATGACTGTCACGTCATGTGAAAACAGTTTGCCTTCGTCATCAACCATCCAAAGTTTGCGATTATTAACGAGCTCTTGTGGCACTTTGTACACGTCTTGTAATGTCATACCGTCAAAGGTAACAGACACATAAGAGCCAAATTTTACTACTGGCTTTTGTGATTTAAGCGCATAAGGGTCTTCAATACGGGCCACGAAGTGGGTCATACGCGTGGATTCATCTACAATGCCAAGGTCTCTGTGCAGCACAGCGTCAATAGTCCCTGGCTGATTAACTTGAGAAATAATCGCGGGTTTGGCAATCATATTTTGCGAGACAAACGGACGGTCAAAACCAGCGATAGGGAAGGTCACTTCGGCCACTTCAATATTGTTAAGCGTTGCTGCAACAGTGCCCGTTGACACAAAATCGCCTACGCCAATATTACGGTTAATAACCAATGCATCATAAGGAGCACGTACTTCGCAGTTAGCTAAATCTCTCTGGGCAATCTGTAATTGTGCTTTTGCAGACTTATAGGCTGCTTGAGCACTGAGTAACTGAGGTTTGCGTAGGTACAGATCTGTCACGCGTGCAGGCGGTAAGTTTTTAGCTTCATTTTCAGCTACTTTGGCTTGTGCTTGTTCTTGGATAAGGTCTGCATAAGCGCGTTGTACGTTGGCTTCAGCCAGTAATACTGCTGCTTCATAGGCGTCTTTTTCGATGGTGAACAGTACTTCGCCACGAGGGATGACACCGCCAGGTACAAAGTTTGGATGCCAGCTGGTGACTTCACCTGATACCTGTGAGGCGAGGCGTGTTTGCTCGAGCGGCTGAACTTCGCCGAAGCTTTCAATAGTAATGGTGTAGTCTACTGTAGACAGAGGCTCAACACTGACTACCGGACGCGTGTCTACGACCTCTTTCTCTTCCGTTTCCTGACCCGCGGCCTCTATGAGCTTCATGCCACCGAAGCCGCCGACAAAAATTACTGCTACTGCTAAAGCTTGTACCCGTTTTTTCATTTTCCAATCACCCGTTACAGATCAACAAGCATATAGTAGCGCAGGGAGTTGTGTATACGGATGTGCAATTGTAAACAAATATGAGCAAATTGACTTAATTTGACATCATTACCGTATTGCGACCGGCTTGTTTGGCCTTGTACATGGCTTTGTCTGCCTGAGTAAGCGCCTTGTCGTAGTCAACCAGGCTGTTTACTTCGCTTACGCCGAACGACGCGGTAATATCAATGGTAAAGCTCTCGAATTGCTGTGGCGTCTGCGCGATCTCGAAACGCAACTTGTCAGCCACATGATAGGCATTTTCTTTACTTGTGTCGGGTAGAACCAGTAAAAACTCTTCACCGCCCCAGCGTGATACATAGTCTTGTTGACGCATGGCATTGTTTAGTAATACAGCAATGCCCTGCAAAACTTTATCACCGGCATCATGCCCGTATTCATCATTAATACGCTTAAATCTGTCTATATCCAACAACACTAAGGCGGTGCTGCTTTGCTGCCGTTTTGCACGGGCAAGTTCTGGCTCAATTTGTTTAATCAACCCCCGCCTGTTGAATAAGTGCGTCAGAGGGTCGTGCGTGGCCTGGTGTTCAAACTGCTGCCTTAGTGCATGTATTTCAGCATAGGTTTGTTGTCTGCTGTATTCATAAACAGAGGACAAAAATGTCACTGTCATAAACACATAAGTTACTCGGGTTTTAAAATCCATTGCGTAGTCAGCTTCAACAATTGACAAGCCTGGAACAAAAAACAAGGTGCAGATGACTAGAAGAAATAGCAGTAACATCCACAATCCGCGTTTCAGTCCACTCATAAACAAGGTAACGGGGGGAAGGATCAGGATCCAAATTGGGCCTGTATTTGCTTTTCCTCCCATAATGATCAAATAGAGGAGGAGTGTCATTAGGGTGACGACTAGCAAATTGGCCGCAAACACATGGGATTTTACATTTTCACTGATGTGCATCGTGAGCATGCTGAACAAAAACACGACAGACGCAATCATTAATGCCGCGCCTAACATAACTTCATTGGCTAGCAATGCCCGCAAGCTCAAAAATACCGTGATTAAACAGCCAGTGAAGCCAAATAAATTGACGACTACAATACGGCGATTGTCTTCTTCAGAAAATGACGGATTACTGCCGGCTTTTATAAACTGCCTGAGTTTGTCGCTGATCATTGCATCGCCGAAAGCTGTGTTTTTATATCATCGGCGAGCAGGACAATCGCTTGTCGGTAAACAGAAACGGCATGGCCGTAACCGTCTGAATCAAGGTCAAGCTTGACTTGAAACGCCTTATTGACTGTGCTGCCGGTGGGACTGCTCAGTGTGTAACGGGCATCAAGCACCGCGTCACCCTGATAAGTAGCAACTAGGTGTAACAAAGACAAATCGAGCATGTATTCGTCGTCTTTTTTGGTGTTTGTATAGATCAATTTATAATCCGGCCCCAAAGCATGAGTAAGCTTCTTTTTAAAGCCTGCTTCAAAGGGTTCAGCCCATATATGTTGAGTTGAAATATGCAGTGCATTTTCTGCCGTCTGTACTGCTAGTCCGCGCTGCATGAGGTAATCAGACACAGATAGGTTGGTCAATCTGATTAGTAGGGGCTGGGCATCAGGTGGTAAACTCACGCTTACACTGTCATTAGGCGTATGCAATAAGTAATACTGTAGTGACACAGACTGACTACTGCATCCATTTAATAGGGCTACTAGAAAGATGGCAATGCTAAGTCTGTACACTCTCATGGCTCCTGACTCACTGTTTTCGCTTTAGGCTCGATTGGCTCGTGCTGACGACCAAAAATCAGACTGTTTGGCGTTTGATTTAGTCGTTGCAGCAAAGGTTGAATTTGCCGCATTGTCTCTTGCAGCTCGTCAAGTGACTGCTGCGCTTCTTTGTCGATTAGGCCTGTATTGGTAAGCGTTTCCAGCATATTTGATACCTGCTGCAGTGATTTTACCAGTTCACTGTTAATCGATTTCATGTCTACATCGGCGATCAGCGCATCAAAGTTTGTACTGCTTTGTCTTACTGATTCCGCTGCTACGCCCATTTGATTGACTGCACTCACCATATCGTCAGAAAGTTGCTCTAGCGGCAATGCGTTTATTTTGTCTAACAGGGCTTCTGCTTTCTGTGTGATTTGTGTTAGCTCTGTCGACGAAGTTGGAATGATTTCATAATCGAGAATTCTAGCGACTTCCGATGAGGCCGCTTCTTCATCGTGGTTGAGGTCGACGTACAAGGCGCCGGTTAACAAGTTACCAATGCGCAACGTTGCGCGTAAATCCTGTTTAATCCACTCGCGTATTTGTTCGCGCACCCTTGCAAGACCCGCGGGCGTATCGCCCTGTCTGACTTTACCCGGGTAAACATTGATTACCACCGGAATTTTGTAATCTGCCTCAAGCAAACTGCCCATTTCCAGAGGCAACTGGTTAATCGAAACGACTTCGCCTACGCGCAAACCCCTGTACTCTACAGGTGCACCGATATTAAGCCCTCTGACACTTTCATCAATGAGCAATACATATTCAGCAGAGAGTCTGTAGCTTTCAGACTGCGCCATTTCTTCTGACTCAAATATTTCAAAATAGGCTTTGTCAGTAATGGGAACACCCGGCGTGCTGCCCTCTGGCACATCAAACGTCACGCCATTGGATAGCAGGGTTTCAACACTGCCTGTATCTACTTCTATGCCAGAAGCCCGCAATCTGACTTTAACACCACTGGCGTCCCAAAACCGCGTATTTTCTGTTATGAGCCGGTGATAGGGGGCTTCAACAAACGCGGTATAATACATAGCGCGCTCATATTGATTGAAAAATGACTCTTCAAATTCGCCCACCTTATGTCCTTTGTAAACAATGGGGTCACCCTCTTTATAGGCAAAGTCTCTGTCACTGGTCAATGTAATGTGTAGGCCTGGCGTACCTGGCGGTGTGACAGGCGGGCGGGGTAGGGCTTTAAAATTAGTTTGAGGACGGCCGTTGCCATTGGCATTCATGGCAATGTAACTGCCCGATAGGAGTGTTGATAAACCTGAGACTTCGGAAAAAGAAATACGCGGTGACACGACCCAGAATTTACTGTTCTCCGTTAACAAGTGTTCCGCTTCCTTGTCGATTCTGGCGGTAACAATTACACCATCAAGGTCTTCTTTTAGTGTAATCTTGGTGACTTGACCAATGGCTAAATCTCGTACCTTGATGGGGGTTTTATTTTCTTCAATCCCTGCTGCACCGAGCAGCTCTATAGTAATTAATGGCCCTTGATTAGACCATTGGGTGAAGATGATCCAAGCACCTATAACAATGGCGATGAGCGGGATAAACCACACCCTGGATACCGGCGCTGCGGCACTGACCTTGGCGGTCTCTGTGTTACGGGGCTGTTCTGTGCTGCTCAAAAAGTCTTTCCCTTTGTTGCCATATTAGTCTGGAATCAAATGTCATAGCGGCGATCATGGTAAAAAATACAACGGCACAAAACGCCAAAGCGGCCTGTCCGGGAAATACAGATATGGTATTCCCTAACTGTATTAAAGCAACCAATAAAGCGACCACAAACACATCAACCATTGACCACCGACCAATCCATTCTGTGATGTAATACAGTCTTGTCCTGTGTTGTTTAAGCATGTCACTTTGACGCATCACTGTCCAATTCAACCACGCCAGAATAATCAGTTTCGCAATGGGGATCACGACACTAGCAAAAAATATAATAATAGCAATGGGATACGACTTAGACTGCCATAATGTAATTACACCTCCCATGATGGTGCTGGGCTCTGACTCACCAAAGAGGTTGGTCACCATAATAGGGTACGTGTTTGCAGGGATATATAAAATACAGGCGGTTAGCAGCAATGCCCAGGTGCGCTGTATGCTGTATTGTCGTTGGTGTGTTGATAAGGGTGCTGCATCAGGTTGACGGGAAGGCTGTAACCACTCGTGATAGCTGATACGGTCAAAATAAAACAGCGAAAAACTCATACAGACAATAAACAGACAGAAAGTGATAAACCCGATACCGATTTCTATTGTGGCAAGGTCAGTAATTTTCACCAGGCTTACCAGAGTGGCGACCAGAAAAATTTCTGCCATGGACCAGGGTATCAGCTGTAACACACTGCGATAGACACGAGCCAGCCAACGAGGGCGATGATTGAATTTCCGACAAAATGATAAGGTAGCCAGTCCAATTAAGGTAAGGCCTGGCAATATCAGTGTTGCTAATGCTGTGATGACAGCCAAAGACAAAAAATCCAGTGAAACCAAGGTTTCAAGCCCTGTAGTCAGGTTAATCTCACGCTTTTGCCCGTTGGAGGCAAACGACAGAAACTGGTAGGGGAGTGACAGGAGTAAAAACAAAACGCCAGCTATAGAAAGCCCCAATACAAATTCGGTTTGAAAATTTCGATAGCCAGTCAAAAAGTGGCCGCAATTCGGACAAGTAGCTCGCTGGCGATGAGACAAAGGCGGTACAGATACCTGATGGGCACAAAGGGGGCATTGCACGTCCAGAGCGGGTTGATATTTCATCTATCCGCCCTGGCGCAAATGCAGGTTAACGCTGACCTAGTACTGTGCATTACCTGGTGTACGGGGGAAGGGAATAACGTCACGTACATTCTGCATGCCGGTAACGTAAGCGACCAAGCGTTCAAAGCCCAGGCCAAAACCAGAGTGTGGTACAGTGCCATAACGGCGCAGGTCTCTGTACCAGCTATAGTCTTCCTGTGACAAGCCCATTTCTTCTAGGCGACGGTCAAAAACGTCTAACCTTTCTTCACGCTGAGAACCACCAATGATCTCACCAATACCGGGTGCCAGAATGTCCATGGCCGCTACCGTTTTTTCATCGTCATTAATGCGCATATAAAAGGCTTTAATGTCTTTCGGGTAGTTTTTCATCACGATGGGACCGCCCACGTGTTCCTCTGCAAGATAACGCTCATGCTCTGAGGATAAATCCACGCCCCACTCAACGGGGAATTCAAATGATTTTCCACTTGCCTTGAGAATATCAATGGCGTCGGTGTAATCCATATGAACAAAATCTGAAGAAACCAGCTTTTCCAGTCGATTAATGGCGTCTTTGTCGATGCGTTGAGCAAAGAAAGCCATGTCGTCGGCACGCTCTTCAAGCACCGCTTTACAAACGTATTTGAGCATGTCTTCAGCTAAGCCCGCTACGTCATCCAGTGAAGCAAAGGCGACTTCTGGTTCAATCATCCAAAACTCAGCCAAATGACGAGAGGTATTGCTATTCTCCGCTCTGAATGTCGGCCCAAAGGTGTACACTTTAGACATAGCTGCACAGTAGGTTTCTACATTCAGCTGGCCAGACACTGTGAGGTAAGTCTCTTTTCCAAAAAAGTCCTGTGAATAGTCAACTTCACCTTTATCTGTCATAGGCAAATTAAGCATGTCTAGGGTAGACACACGGAACATTTCACCTGCACCTTCGGTATCACTGGCTGTCATGATAGGTGTGCTTATCCACACGTAGCCGTTTTCATGGAAAAAGCGGTGTATTGCCTGTGATAAGCAGTTTCTAATGCGGGTGACTGCACCAATAACATTAGTACGCGGACGCAAATGCGCATGCTCCCTGAGGTATTCGATAGAATGACGCTTTGCCGCCATTGGGTAGGTATCGGGGTTTTCTACCCAACCCACAATCTCAACACGTTCTGCATCTAATTCAAGCGCCTGACCTTTACCTTCTGACGCTTTAACTGTAGCGGTAACTGACACTGAACAGCCTGCTGTAAGCCTTTGTATATCAGCGTAATTCTCGAGCGAATTCAGTGCTATAACCTGAACAGGATCAAAACAACTGCCGTCATGGACAGCAATAAAAGACAACCCGGCTTTAGAATCACGACGGGTGCGAACCCACCCCTTAACAGTAACAGTTTCACCAACAGCGAACCGGCCTTGTAAAACATCGACCACAGGCACGTGCGTCATGGTTAATTTCTCCCTCAATAGAATCTCAAAATGGATGAGCTTGGATGACAAATCTCGTAAACTAACAGTATAACCAAATCAGACCTATATATCCTATACCGATCGTGCCGAATAATAAGAAAAACCAGCAACAAAATGAGCGTAGACGTATACCGCGTAAAAAAGACACGCTATTTAGAGCAATCGTGGCTGTGAACATTGCGCTATGGTTATTGATGTTGGTGGCAGTAACCCTCTATCACCAGGGACGTCCTGACGTCATGACAGGCCTCCAAGAATACTGGGGAATGACGGGTCGAGATGAGTGGGTAGAGTCCTATTACACCTGGCTTGTCAGGTTGTTACAGTTCTGCTTGGTTGTCTCGTTGTTTACCTTCTATTTACGCATAAAGCGTTCAAGGCGGCAACAGGATTACTTGGGCGTGAATCTCATTTTTCTGATTGTGATTGTTGCCATTAGTTTATTCACTCTGCTGGTTTGAACCCGCTATTAGAAAGCCTCAAACCAGCGGTGCGGATTAGACAGCCTGTATGAAAGAATTAGAGATAAGGAAGTAGGTATAAGCCAGATAAGCCGCAACCAAGACTGCGCCTTCTAAGCGATTTAACCTGCCTGGCCCTTTGATACCGATACAGAATATAAATAACGCCACAGAGCATGCGAGCATAAATAACACGTCGCGATAGAAGAAGGTGCTGTCTACCGTCATAGGCTGAATCATACCTGCAATTCCAACAACGGCTAGGGTGTTAAACATATTTGACCCAATGACGTTGCCCAATGCTAAATCGTGCTCGCCTTTCTTCACGGCAATGATAGCTGACGCCAATTCAGGCAAGGAGGTCCCTATTGCGATGATTGTCAGACCAATAATGGTGTCGCTGACGCCAAAAAACTGAGCAACATCCACGGCACCCCACACCAATAAACGTGAACTGGCTACCAGAATGAGCAGCCCAACAATCAACCAAATGATGTTGAGTTTTAAGTTGGCTTCCTGACTGTTTAACTCAATTTCATACTCGTCGCCGAGGATGTCTTTGTCACCCTTAATGCCATGCCAGATGCTCCAAGATATCAGCAACACAAAAAGACCAAATAACGCATAGGCGTCGTCATGACTTACTGAAAGGTCAAATACTTGCCAAGCGGCAAAGAAAGTGATGCCAAGCATGATTGGCAATTCTTTTTTGATGATGTCTGACTTGACTGCAATGGGACTGATAAGTGCAGTTAGACCCAGGATAAGTGCAATATTCGCGATATTCGAACCATATGCATTACCTAATGCAATGCCTGAGTTGCCTTGCACTGCAGCAATAATTGATACAATAATTTCAGGTGCTGAGGTGCCAAATCCTATAATCAGCATACCTATCAGAAGGGGCGACATACCCAAATGCTTGGCAACGGCAGCAGCACCACCAACAAATTTATCAGCACTCCATAACAGCAGCGGTAAACCCACTAATATTGCCAGACCCGCTGTTAACATACCAACCTCTTGAATCGCTCAAGCAGCATTCATTATCCCCGTAAAGCGAAGCGAATCCGTCGCGCGTTGTACTTATCCTTAAAAATAGCGCTATAGCTTACTATGCCAACGGGTCAGGCGTATAGTTGGATCATGAAAAAGTCGGTTTTTTTCCATCCGATTGCCTATATATTGGCCAAATCGCAGTGAACCTAGTCGCTGTCGCTTAGTGAGGAAGCGATTTCGCTAGGCTTTTCAGGTCATTTAGCAATGTCTTTAATGCGTTTGCATTACCTGTAAAACGAATACACTTTTTATGGCTAACTCTGTCAATTGTGGGTTCAAGTTTATCGGCTTGCTGCATTAGGCTTCGCCAGTCGCCAAGCAAGTCTGATGGCACGTTATGACGGCGTGCATAGAGCTTATCGCGGCACTGTAGAACTTGACCGGCTAGAATGGTTTCTTGTTTCAACATGGTGTGGTACTCCTACTATACTCTACCCAAGCTAATGAATTGTTAACTTGATGTTGAAAGTGTACGAAAAATAATCATTGTGTTGCGTACACGGGTTAGTAAGTACGGAGCAAAAATCATACCTATGGAATTTTATCTCAGTGTTAATTGCCCGAAAGCCTTTTCAGGCAGGGTGTGTGGCGCATATCCCTTTTCGTTTTACGGTTGGCATTGCGCCGTTAAAATGTAAGTTTTTTGCAAAATAGGAAAATTTTTCCCACTGTTTACTCACCCGCTGTGACAGCCACTACAGCTTCAGCCACTTGAGACAGAGCATCTTCACTCAAAATGTAGGGAGGCATCATGTACAAGAGTTTACCAAAAGGACGTAACCACACACCGCGCTTGATCAGTCTTTCCTGTAGGCGGGCAACATTAATCGGTGCCTTCATTTCAACCGCGCCAATGGCTCCAAGCACTCTTACGTCTGCGACGGCCTCATGATTATTACAAGGTGCGAGTTCTATTTTCATCTGTTGTTCAATTCGGGCTACCTGCTGAACCCAGTTGCCTTTATTGAGTATCGCAAGGTTAGCATTTGCCGCGGCGCAAGCCAGAGGATTACCCATAAATGTTGGGCCGTGCATAAAAACACCGGGTTCACCCTGGCAAACGCCATTGGCGATATCTTCGGTACATATGGCCGCAGCCAGAGACAAATAGCCGCCGGTAAGTGCCTTGCCCACACACATAATATCAGGGGTTACATCAGCGTGTTCACAGGCAAACATTTTGCCGGTACGGCCAAAACCTGTAGCAATTTCGTCGCAGATCAATAACACATCATATTGATCACATAACTGCCTGCAGCGCTTTAGATACTCAGGCGAGTACATGCGTATGCCACCGGTGTTTTGTACGATAGGTTCAATAATGAGCGCAGCGATTTCGTGGTGATGGCGCTCGATGAGCTCCTGTAACGGCAAAATATCATCCTCAACAAATGGATGACCAAAACGACATTGCGGTGATGGGGCAAAGAGCTGTTTTGCCAATACGCCTTCAAACAAACTGTGCATGCCATTTACCGGATCGCACACCGACATGGCGGCAAAGGTATCACCGTGATAACCATCCCTAACGGTGACCATTCGGTGCTTTTGCGGTTGTCCCTGACACGCCCAATATTGAATCGCCATCTTCATGGCGACTTCTACAGACACCGAGCCTGAGTCTGCCAAAAATACCCGGGACATGCCTGAGGGCGACAAATCGAGCAATGTGCGACATAAATCAACGGCAGGTTGATGTGTAATACCGCCAAACATGACATGGGCAAACTTGTTCAGTTGAGCGGAGACTGCGGCATTGATATCTGGGTGATTGTATCCGTGGATAGTGGACCACCAAGACGCCATACCATCAATAACTTTTCTGCCATCTGCAAAGGTCAGCTCACACCCGTTTGCGCCGACCACTTCATAACAGGGCAGAGGGTGTGTTGCGGAAGTGTATGGATGCCAAATATGGCGCTTATCAAACTCAATATTGTTCAAAATATGTTCGCCAGTTAAGTTTTTGATGTCATCGGAGTTGACAACTTTGCGTTGGCGCATAGACTAAGCTACCAGAATCTTGAAGTAAAGGACGTCTAAACCCATGACCCAACAAACCACTGCCCATAATATTGCCGACATCAGACATGATTGGACATTGGATGAAGTCAACGCCTTATTCGCGTTGCCGTTTAACGACCTCTTGTTTCAAGCTCAAACAATACACCGTATGTTTTTCAACCCTAATGAAGTGCAGGTGAGCACATTATTGTCAATTAAAACTGGGGCTTGTCCGGAAGATTGTAAGTATTGCCCACAAAGTGCTCGGTATGATACCGGGCTGGAAAAAGAACGCTTGTTAGAAATCGAGAAAGTGATAACTCGGGCCAAAGAGGCTAAGGCGGCTGGGTCAACGAGGTTTTGCATGGGGGCTGCCTGGCGTAACCCCAAAGACAGAGACATGCCTTACGTTGTAAAGATGGTTGAAGAAGTGAAAAAGCTGGGTCTTGAGACCTGCATGACACTTGGCATGTTATCTCGCGATCAGGCGGTAGCGCTTAAACAAGCGGGGTTAGATTACTACAATCACAATCTGGATACGTCACCAGAGTTTTACGGCGACATCATTACCACCCGTACTTATCAGGATCGCTTAGACACATTGCAAAACGTGCGAGAAGCCGGCATGAACGTATGTTCAGGCGGTATCGTGGGGATGGGCGAAAGTGCATCTGACAGGGCGGGGCTGCTGATGCAATTGGCCAATTTGCCCGAACAGCCACAGAGCGTGCCCATCAATATGCTTGTTAAGGTGAAAGGTACGCCGCTCGATAATGTTGACGACTTAGACCCCTTTGAGTTTATCCGCACTATAGCGGTAGCACGGATTATGATGCCAGCATCCCATGTCAGGCTGTCAGCAGGGCGTGAGGAGATGAACGAGCAAATGCAGGCGCTGTGTTTTATGGCGGGTGCAAATTCTATTTTTTATGGTTGTAAATTACTCACCACATCGAATCCTGAAACCCATCAGGATGTGCAGCTATTTCGTAAACTGGGTATCAATACTGAGCGTACTCGTGCTTATTCTGACGAGGCGCATGCACAGGCGCTTGAAGAAGAAATTGCTGCGCAAAAAAGCGATGCCTTATTTTATGACGCCAGCTGACGGGCTGTCTGATTAAGTGAATCAGCCCACTTTATCCCGTTTTCTCGACGAAAAACTGGCGGAGAGAAAAGCGCAGCATTTGTACCGACAGCGGTACCTTGTTACTCACAATACAGACGGTGTTATTGAGTCTGCAGACAGTCACTATCTTGACTTTGCCAGTAACGACTACCTCGGCTTGCGCAATGATCCTGACGTACTGCAGGCGTGGGTCAACGGGCTTGCTCAGTTCGGTGGGGGCAGCGGCGCGTCGCCATTGGTGAATGGTTATTATGAGGCACATAATGTGCTTGAGCAAACGCTGGCAAGGTTACTAAAACGAGACGCGGCACTCCTGTTTTCCTCTGGCTTTGCCGCTAATCAGGCGCTGTGTCGGGCCTTGTTTAGTGAAGGCGGGGTAATCGTTGCAGACAAACTCATGCACGCTTCCTTTATCGATGGTGCCTCGTCAAGTAACGCTAAGTTCACGCGGTTTAAACACAATGACTGCGAGTCACTGCAGTCGCAAATCCAACGAGTGAACAGAGATGGGCACAACAAGTATCCCAGACTCATTGCTACTGAAGGCATCTTCAGCATGGATGGTGACTCACCACCTGTGAACGACATGGTAGCCATTGCACAAGAACACGACTACGCATTAATGATTGACGATGCTCACGGGCTTGGCGTATTGGGCGAGGACGGCATGGGCACAGTATCTGCCTATACTCTGAAGCAGTCGCAAGCGCCTATAATTATGGCGACTTTTGGTAAGGCGTTAGGCACAGGCGGGGCATTCATTGCTGGCAGTCAGGCATTAATAGACTTTTTGGTGAATTTTGCCCGTGATTATATTTACTCAACCGCATTCCCCCCAGCACAAGCAATAGCAACACTTGCCGCAATTGAAAAAATGCAGCAATGCGGTTTACCTGCTGCATTACATGAAAACGTTCTTTATTTCAGACAGCGGGCAATGAGCAAAGGGATACCTTTGATGAAGTCTAACAGTGCGATTCAGTTGGTAGTGCTGGGGTGCCCAGATAAAGCGCTGAGTCTCGGCGCTGCACTGAGAGCCCGAGGCATCTGGTGTGGTGTAATGCGAAGTCCTACTGTCCCTAGAGGCACTGACCGAGTGCGTATTACACTGCGGGCGAATCATCACAAAAGCGATATTGATGCCCTGGTGGATGCACTTGTGTTGAGTATGGAATGAGAAATGGCTTTGAAACATAAAAACGACATTGCCGAACGCTTTTCCAAAGCCGCTAATCGCTATGATGATATAGCTGCCATTCAGGTAACCTTGGCCAATAAAGCGCTTGCTCACAGGCAGCATTGTGAAGGTGTCGTGTTGGATATTGGTTGTGCCACAGGTCAGCATACTGTGCGTTTGGGCGCGAATGTTTATGGTCTTGATCTCGCAATGGGGATGTTGCAAAAAGCAAAACATAGCTTTGGAAGCAGGGCAGCATGGCTAAATGCAGACATGGATGCACTGCCGTTTCAGCCGCACAGTTTTGATCAGGTTTTTTCCAGTATGGCTTTGCAGTGGAGTGATTCTCCCGTACAGGTGATGCGGGAAATACATCGCGTGTTAAAGCCCACAGGCAATGCCACTCTACTGATACCCGTAAAGGGGTCATTCCATCAACTATATTCTGCCTATAAAACGCTAGGCCTTGCGCCCAAACTTAACAGCCAATTGTCTGAGGCTGACTGGCTTAACGCAATCAAATACAGCGGCTTCACACTGAAAAATACGGATATTGTGGTAGAAACAGATACCTTTACTAATCTTGTCGCTTTGCTTTCCTCAATCAGCAAAATTGGGGCTGCCAGCAGTGACAAGGCTGACAGAGCACCACTTACACGAAAGACGCTGGACGCACTCTCTGCCGCTTATCCGTTAAATAAAGGTGGCTATTTTTTGCTGGATTACCGTTGTTTGTTGGTTACGCTGGAGAAATAACAATGCAATCGTGGTTTATTACGGGTACTGATACCGATGTAGGTAAAACCTATGTGGGCAGCTTGCTGATGCGAAGTGTAGTTCTCAGAGGAAAGTCTGTTATTGGCTACAAACCGGTATCAGCCGGTTGTGAATGGATTAATGGAGAATGGGTGAATGATGATGCCCAACAATATCAGAAGCTCAGCAGTATCGGTGTATGCCTGAAAGAGGTAAATCCGATAGCCTTTGAGCCGCCCATTGCACCTCATATCGCTGCCAAGAAAGCGGGGCAGACCATTACCGTCGAGCAGCTCATGCAGGGGTATCATGCTCTAGCTCGCTATAAACCTGATGTGTTGATTACCGAAGGGGCAGGCGGATGGCAGTTACCTCTGGGCAATCAGTGTTTTATGCCTGCTTTACCGGTTAACTGTAATATGCAGGTAATTATGGTAGTAGGTTTACGACTTGGTTGTTTGAACCATGCTCTGTTGACAGCACAGGCGATTAAGGCTTCCGGTGCAACATTGGCCGGTTGGATTGGAAACACGCTCAGCCCTGATATGCCCTATAAGAACGAAAATATCACTACGCTGACAGATATCTTAGGGTCCCCTCTGGCGATTGTTCCTTTCGCCACACCTTTGAGTGACGAAGCACTGTCATCCCTAACCCAGAGCTTATTCGCAAAAGAGTAAGTGGCTGAGGTCGGCATTGGGCTGGATGGCCTGTTTGTTCTGCCCCAAAAACACAACGCTTTCCTCTTCACCCAGATAGGTGAGCGTATTTTCTTGTCTTAGCAGAGCAGTTCCCTCTTTGATAGCTACTACAGGGATATCGGGGTACATAGTGGTAAACTCTCCGAGTCGCTGGTCCCGTGTTTCACCGTTAAATCCAGGTGGGTGATAGTCGCTGTAATGTGGGTTGATTTGACAGGGCAATACAGCCAGCGCATCAAAGGATTTAGGTTGTACTATAGGCATATCATTGGTTGTTTTAATCGTAGCGCCGCAAATGTTAGCCCCGGCACTCCAACCGATATAGGGTGTGCCAGCCTGTAACCTAACTTTTAGTAATTCAACCAGTCGATGATTGTACAAATTCGACAACAAACTAAATGTATTGCCGCCGCCAACGATGATTGCGCTTGCGTTTTCAATGGCGCGTGCAGGATCATCGGTTTGATGAATACCCGTAACCGTTAATTCAGGTAATACCTCAGCCACTTTTTGCGTGTAGTCATCAAAACTGATGCTCACCCCTGCATAGGGCACAAACAGCACATTCTGAGTGTGTGATAGGTGATCTAGAATGTATGGCCTGGCACCGGTCAAATAGGGTTGCTCGCCCTTTCGTGAGCTACTTAACATCAGTACGTTGTAGTTAGACACAAATTCTCCTTAACACTGCGCATAAAGCCATTATACTACCTGCTTTCGTTTTAGATGTAGAAAGGATTTACCATGCCATCGGGTAGACCGTCTGTATTATTCGTCTGTTTGGGAAATATTTGTCGCTCTCCTACAGCAGAAGCCGTTTTTCGCCAGAAAGCCAAAGACGCAGGGCTATCTTGCAAGATAGATTCAGCAGGCACCCACGGCTATCATATTGGCAAGGCGCCAGATAAGCGCTCTCAAGAAGTCGGTAAGGCAAGAGGGTACAACTTCAAAGGTATTCAGTGTCGTCGTGTGGCAAAAGAAGATTTTACAACGTTCGACTATATACTGGCTATGGATGCGTCAAATTTAGACAATTTGAAAGCCAAAGCAGAGGAAAAATATCCCGATAAAACGTTTACAAACATGCATCTTTTTTTGGATTTTGCAGAGAGCGAAACCAAAGAAGTACCTGACCCCTATTACGGCGGTCGAAAGGGCTTTGAACTGGTTTTAGATCTCATTGAACAGGCCAGTGACGGCCTAATTGCGCATATTCGGCAACAGGCAAGATAATTAACGTGAAACCCTTTATTGCGGCTTACTGCCTGTGTTTATTAGCTGCAACTTTTTTCCCATTGTTTCAGTTCGGGGTGGTGCCTGTTACATGGCATATTATTTTGCACTTACAGTTACCTTTGGTGATCACGGCCAGTTTGGTGGGGGCAAGTTTGGCGTCTGGCGCAGCCGCTCTGCAAATAGTGTTAAAAAACCCATTGGCAGATCCCGGTATAATAGGCATAACCAGTGGTGCCAGTTTGTCTGCTGCAACTCTGATACTCCTTGTGCCCTCTGGAGCGCTGGCTTATTTCCACTACTGGTTGCCACTTGCGTGTTTTGCCGGCGCTATGCTCTCCACCTTATTAATCGCCAGAATTGCTCATAAATTGCAACTTCTTGATGCCGCCGTAATACTGGCGGGTATAGGTATTTCCACCGTCGCCGGAGCTATAGTAGCGTGGCTATATTTGTTTTCTGACGCGCAAGCTATGCGCAATCTTACGTTTTGGCTTATGGGGAGTTTACACCAGGCTGATTGGTGGGTACTTGCTGTGGCAGCACCTTTGATGTTAACCAGCGTAATAGTGCTGATAAAGCAGGGGAGGCCGCTTAATCAATGGTATTTGGGAGAAATGGCTGCCAAAAGCGTAGGGGTAAATGTACAGCGCTTCTCAGCCCTTATTCTGGTATGCGTGGCTGTTGCAGTAGGCGCAGCTGTTTCTGTCGCTGGATCAGTGGCGTTCATTGGTTTAATGGTACCTCATTTACTGCGCTTGAAACTGGGGCATGATAACAGACTGATTGTACCGGCGTCCGCTTTAACGGGTGCTTGTCTATTGCTTTTGGTGGTGTGCTTAAACTCGTTGCTGACGACCACTTTGCTTCCCGTATCCCTAGTTACCGCCTCATTAGGGGGGCCTATATTTCTCTATTTATTGGTTAAACAGACCCGCCCGAGATTGCGCGTTTCATGATCGATCTAAGCCAACTCTCTGTACCAAATCGCCTGCAGGTGACAGACTTACAGTTTGCGGCCCGTGAGCTAACACTGCTGTTGGGTGAAAATGGCGCCGGCAAGTCAACGCTGCTAAGCGCTTTAGCGGGTATTCACGTGTCTGATGACTCTATCATTCACATTTTTGACAAACCAATACAAGACTGGCCATTGGCGTCGTTGGCCACATTCAGAGCTTGGCTTGGACAACAAACGCATTCTCACTTTTCCATTACTGTCGAGGAAATGTTGTCGTTCTTTGCGCAAAGCCACCATACACCAGACTGGTTTGATTGGCTTGATTGCCTTGAGATCACGGCATTTATGAACAGACAATTAGATTCGCTATCAGGCGGCGAATTTCAGCGAGTGCAGTTAGCCCGCGTATTATTACAGGCAGGAAGTGCTATTGATGAAGGGCAGGCCATTGTCTTACTCGATGAGCCATTGGCCGCCCTAGATTTGCGTTTCCAGTATGTTGTTATGGACCTGCTCAAACGGCTTAGGGACAAAGGTAACTGTGTGGTTATCAGCTCCCATCATCCAGAATTTGCCACTGGCTATGCAGACAATGTGCTGATGCTGAAAAAGGGTCAGGTTATTGCTCAAGGGCGATCAGAGAACGTGGTCTGTGCTGACAAGTTGAGTCAGTGCTACGGTGTCGAACCTGAAACCCTTGCACGCTATTTCGCTGGTAATAACTAACTTCCCTAGCATAGCGCAAAAAGTTTCATAGATTCTTATAACGACTGTGATAGTCTGCGACCTTCGGACAGTAAAATACAACGATATAGAGGACATAGTGTGAACGATTGGAGTGCATCCAGCTGGCGCTCAAAGCCAATATTGCAACAGCCTACTTATGAAGACCAGGCGCATTTAAACCAGGTAGAGAAAACCTTAGCAACGTATCCACCGTTGGTATTTGCTGCTGAAGCCCGCGAGCTCAGAAAGCAACTTGGCGATGTGGCCATGGGAAAAGGTTTTTTACTGCAAGGCGGTGACTGTGCCGAGTCGTTTGATGAGTTTAATGCACCTAAGATTCGTGACACGTTTAAAGTGTTGCTGCAAATGGCCATTGTGCTTACGTTTGCAGGCCGATGCCCTGTTACCAAAGTCGCCCGTATGGCAGGGCAATATGCCAAACCGCGCTCGGCCGATCTCGAAACTATAAACGGTGTGAGCTTGCCCAGTTATCGCGGCGATATCATCAACAGTTTTGAGTTCACAGAGGCGGCTCGCAGGCCCGACCCAAACCGGTTGCTGGAGGCCTATCATCAAAGTGCAGCGACACTGAATTTGCTGCGCGCGTTTGCCCAGGGCGGTCTAGCCGATTTGCATCAAGTGAACCGCTGGAATATGACCTTTTTGGAAAACAACCCGCTTAAGGACAGATACCAGGATTTGGCATACCGCATTCAAGATACATTGTCGTTTATGGATGTGATTGGGTTAAACAGTGAAAATACACCCACACTACATGAAACTTCATTGTTTACCTCCCATGAGGCTCTTTTGCTCAACTATGAGCAAGCGTTAACCCGTATTGATACGTTAACCGGTAAGCCCTATGACTGCTCGGCACATATGCTGTGGATAGGTGAGCGTACCCGTCAACTTGACCATGCGCACATTGAATTCTTCAGAGGGATCCACAATCCTATTGGTGTGAAAGTGGGCCCCTCAATGCAGCCTGATGAACTGATAAAGGTGATTGACGCATTAAACCCAGAAAACGATCCTGGCCGTTTGACCTTGATCACGCGTATGGGTGCAGACAAACTCGCCGATAACTTGCCACCTTTGTTGAGACGGGTGAAAGAAGAGGGCAGAAATGTCGTATGGAGCTCTGACCCCATGCACGGGAATACGTTCAAAGCTTCAAGTGGCTACAAGACCCGTAACTTCGACGCCATTTTGAAAGAAATCAAGCAGTTCTTTGCGGCGCACCAGGCTGAGGGTACACATGCTGGCGGTATTCATCTTGAAATGACCGGTCAGCATGTAACCGAGTGTACAGGCGGCGCTTATAAAATCAGCGATGATGACTTAGCAGAAGCCTACAAAACCCAGTGTGATCCGCGTTTGAATGCCGATCAGGTTCTTGAGATGGCGTTTTTAATAGCCGACCACATCCGTAACTAGTCTAATGGGGAGCATTCCGCTCCCCCTATTTTCCCCTTTTTTGTTTGCATTACAAAAAAGCAATCTTTATGAATAAGTCCAAATTCTCACTGCTTACGTAAAGTATCGTAAATTTGCGTGTTTCCACAAAAAAAACGCGTAAGCTGTATCTCAAATAATAAAAAGTAGACTTACCTCACAGCGGAGTTTTTCATGTCTAACCAATTCGGACCTCAGTCGGCTGACCAAGCCAGCGAGGTTTATGAAAAATCAGCCCCATGGCTTGTACACACCTTTGTATCGATAGGCATTTTATTGATCGGAATAGCCGTAGTAATGGCCTTGTTTGGCAGTAAACCTGAGGCTGGACGCAGAGGTGAACGACCGGCGCCATCAGTCGCTGTGGAAATCGCGCCCCTACAAAAAAGAAGTTACGAAGTATGGGTTGATTCTTACGGCACTGCTGAAGCACTTACCGAAACCGCGCTGGTTGCAGAAGTAACAGGCCGTGTTATCAGTGTGTCTCCTAACATCAGAGCGGGTCGTCAGTTTAAAGAAGGTGACGTACTGGTGGAGTTAGACGACAGTAATTATCAAATCGAAGTGGACGTAGCCGCGTCTGCCGCTGCAGATGCCGAAGTGGCCTACTTGCAAGAAGTGGCGCAAGCTGAGTTTGCCGCTGAAGAATGGAACGAACTCCCCAAGAGTGAAGCCGCTAAAAGATTGGCCCTTCGTGAGCCTCAGGTCGCAGCAGCCAAAGCCGCACTTCAGGCCGCAAAGTCTAGACTTGAACGTGCCAAACTGGACCTGGCAAGAACTAAAATTACGGCACCTTTTGACGGTAAGGTAATGTCGCAATCGATTGACATTGGGCAGGTTGTTTCTCCGGGCCAGGCGATAGCCAACATTTACAGTACTGACACTGTGGAGGTTCGCTTGCCACTGAAAATCAGTGATCTTGCTCACCTTAAGCTTCCTGAAGCGGAAGTGGCACCTGATCAGCTTCCTCAGGTTATTCTGGAAACCGATATGGGCAGCAAAACCTACCAATGGCAAGCTCAGATAGTGCGCACGGAGGGGGCATTTGACCCTAATACCCGTATGCTTTATGCCGTGGCTCAGGTTATCGAACCCTTTGAATCTAACGCGCAGCGTCCCGCTATTCGACTAGGGCAGTTCCTGCGTGCCAAGGTACAGGGCAACCTTTATAGCGATGTTTTTGTCATTCCCAGACGAGCTGTTTCACAGAACTTTATGGTGAGTGTTGCTGAAGACGGCGTACTCAGAAAGAAAACTATCGAGCCCCTGTGGACCGATGTTGAGTCGGTTGTTGTGGCAGCTACCGACATGGCCATTTCAACTGACGACAAGCTTATTCTCACACCGACTGCTAATTTGCCTGATGGCACAAAAGTAAAACCGCTTGGCCTTGATAGCGGCTCTGATCGTCGTGAAAACCGCGAAGCTATTATTGCTGACGCGTCTGGCGCTGATAGCAGCGCGCAAGCTAACTAGGAGAGCGACATGATTGCTTGGTTTGCTAAGAATGACGTTGCTGCCAACATTCTATTGGTGTTGGTGATGGCCATTGGCGTGTATGTAATGAAAACCCAAGTGCCAGTTGAAATGTTTCCTCAGGTAGAGAACCGTAGTGTGAGAGTGTCTATGACACTGCCAGGCGCATCACCCCAGGAAGTGGAAGAGGGCATTACCATTAAAGTGGAAGAAGCGATCCAGGACCTTGAGGGGATCCGCAATATTAATTCTTCCAGTAGTGAAGGCGGCGCGTCGATTACTGCGGAGGTTCAGGATGGTTATGATGTTAGAGAGTTATTGGACGAGGTGAAAATTCGCGTTGATGCCATTAATAACTTTCCTGTTGATGCCGAAAATCTTCTCATTCAGGTTCCTCAATGGCGCCAGGACGCCATAGGTGTGGTGCTGTATGGTGACTATGCCCCTATAACCTTGCGCCGATTGGCCGAAAACTTGAGGGATGAATTAGTGCAACTGGAGGCGGTGACGCAGGCTGAACTTGACAATACACTGCCGTTCGAAATGTCCATTGAGATCCCTGAATGGGCGTTGCGTCAATACGATGTAACGCTGGAACAGGTGGCCGGCGTGTTACGCCAAAATTCCCGTGATGTCTCAGCAGGAAACCTGCGCACTGAGGGGGGTGAGATTTTTATTCGCAGCCGTGGACAAGCATATCAAGCAGGGGAGTTTGCCGATATTCCGGTTATCACCACACAAGATGGCACCATGGTGCGCTTGGGTGACATTGCCACTATACGGGACGACTTTGAAGAAACCCCTCTTCGCATGCGTTTTAACGGTGTGCCTGCCGTAGAAATTGAAGTGTTCAGAACCGGTGCAGAAAGTATTATCGATATATCGGAAGCCGTTCGGACATTCATCCAACAAAAGCAGTCTTCGTTACCAGACGGTCTCTCACTGGCTTATTGGCGCGACCGCAGTGAACCAATAAAAGCGAGGCTCGCTACCCTCACGCAAAGCGCCTGGCAGGGGGCTTTATTGGTCATAGCCTTACTGGCGTTGTTTTTACGCCCGTCTGTGGCATTTTGGGTGTGCTTTGGCATTCCAATGTGCTTTTTAGGCGCTTTTATGTTTATGCCTTTTTTCGGTGTGACCATTAATTTAATGAGTCTGTTTGCCTTTATTTTGGTACTCGGAATTGTGGTGGACGATGCCATTGTTACCGGTGAAAATGTTTACTCACATTTACAACGCGGCGACGCGCCCTTGGATGCAGCCATAAATGGCACAAGAGAAGTGGCAGTGCCTGTCACCTTCGGTATATTAACCACGGTAGCGGCATTTTTGCCATTGGTGTTTCAAGAAGGAAGAGGCGCTTGGTATGCGTCTATCACTTATGTGGTTGTGCCTGTATTGCTGTTGTCACTCGTTGAATCAAAGCTGGTGTTGCCGGCGCACCTCAAACATGTTCGAGTAAAAGACAATAATCAGTCTAGGTTTTCTCGCCTCCAGCAAAAGATTGCAAACTCGCTGGAAGTGTTAATTGCAAATGTATATCAACCGTTACTGGCGCGCGCTATGCGTTGGCGTTATGCCACACTGTTTACCATGATTGCCTGTTTTATTATGGTGATGGGCACACTTGCGTCCGGACATACTAAGTTTATTTTCTTCCCGAGAGTGCAGAGCGAAATCGCGTCTGCCAATGTGATCATGCCAGCGGGAACAGCGTTCGAAAGTACTGACAGTATAGTACGTGCTATGGTTAAACACGCGCAGGATTTGCGAGAGCAATATACCGATGAAGAAACCGGCGAATCTGTTATCCGCAATATCTATTCGGTCAGTGGAGGCCGTAATTCTACCACCGGGCGGGTAAGGGTCGAAACTGTGCCGCCCGAGAAGCGAACGCTGCAGATAACAACGCAAGAAATCGTCAACGAATGGCGTAAACGCGTTGGGCAAGTGCCTGGTGCAGAGCAACTCAATTACCGCGCTGAGATAGGTGGTTGGGGTGGTTCACCGATTGATATTGAACTAAAGGGTAGCAATACGGAGGCGCTGACCGAATTAGCCGACCAAGTTAAAGTTAAGTTGGCGGAATATGCAGGTGTGTTTGATATTGAAGACTCAATGTCAGACGGTAAAGAGGAATTGCAACTCGAGCTTAAACCAGAAGCGAGATTGCTGGGCCTAAATCTAAACACGGTAGCCAGTCAGGTGAGACAGGCTGTGTATGGTTTTGAAGTGCAGCGTGTCCAGCGTGGTAGGGAAGAAGTCAGGGTGATGGTGCGCTATCCATTAGCGGCAAGACAATCCATTGAAACCCTTGAGCAAATGATGATCCGTATCGGGCCCGGACAGGAAGTGCCCTTGTGGCAAGTTGCAGATGTCTATCCTGGGTTGAGTCCTGATACCATACTGCGCGTTGACCGTCAGCGAACCCTCTCGGTAACAGCGGACTTCGACAAACAAAATGGAAACATGAACTTAGTGGTTAGCGAAATGGAAGCTTGGCTAGATGACAATATCATTGCCTATCCCGGCCTGAGCTATGAGCTAGCGGGTGAAGCCAGAGATCAGCGTGAGTCAAGTCAGGGGCTGGCGGTAGGTGCCGTTGGTCTGTTAATCCTGATTTATGTGTTACTTGCTATTCCCTTCAAGTCTTATTCGCAGCCCATTATCGTTATGTCGATTATTCCTTTCGGCCTAATAGGGGCTGTGATTGGCCACTGGATAATGGGGATAAACTTATCTCTGCTAAGCTTTATGGGAATGCTGGCCTTGTCTGGCGTGGTGGTGAACGATTCATTAGTACTGGTGGACTACGTTAACAAACGACGTCAGGCTGGCGAAAGCGTTAAGCGTGCCGTTTATCAGGCTGGAGGAAGACGATTCCGCCCTGTGTTATTGACGTCATTAACGACCTTTGCGGGCTTAATTCCTCTATTATTTGAGAAGTCAACACAGGCGCAGTTCCTCATTCCCATGGCGGTGAGTTTGGGTTTTGGTATTTTGTTTGCCACCCTGATCACCTTGTTTATTGTGCCGATGAACTATCTTATTTTAGAAGACATCAAGGCCTACTTTCGCCGGTACAAGAGGGATATTAGGGGGCTTGTCGCTCGTTAGGGCTACCCGTTTACGTTAAAAGCCGATATCCTTGGGACGTTTTGGTTCCCAAGGATGTGTTTTGAAGCTTACCCAGCAATGTCTGAATAACCCCACTGCCGTTATTATCGTTACCCTGATGCTGTTGGTATTAGGGGTATTGTCGTTAGTCAAAATTCCTGCCCAGCTGCTTCCGAATATTGAGAAACCGGTTATTACCGTGATCAGCAATTGGCCCGGCGCATCACCTGCTGAAACTGAGTCTGAATTAACCGTACCCATTGAAGAGGTATTGGTAGGTACTCCCGGCATGACTGACATGGTTGCTTGGAGCATGGCTGACTTTGGCTTTATGCAGCTGGAGTTTTCTTTAGAAACCGATATGACCAGAGCGCTTATTGATGTGATAAGCCGTTTAAACCGACTGAGGCCCTTACCTGCCAATGCGCAACGTCCACAGATCATGATGGGGGAATGGGGTGACGCCAATGACACGCTGATTGAGTATTTTATTCAAAATGATCTCGCGCTTTCCAAAACAGAGCGCGAAGCCAACAGTAAGTACATGCGCGACGTTATCCTGCCAGAGTTGCAAGCATTATATGGCGTCTCACGCATTGAATTTGATGACGGTACCTGGGGTGATGGTGAGCAACTACAAATTATTTTCGATATTTTCAAAGCGGCTGATCTGGGCATTGATATCGCACGGATCCCGCAGTTAATTGGACGTTCGCAGGATCTGTCTAGCGGTTTTGTCGATGTAGGTAGAAAGCAATATACCTTAAGGTTTGAAGGCCGCTATGATGTAGAGGAGCTTGCCAACGTTATTTTGGAGTCTCGCGATGGTGTTGAAATACGATTGGGTGACTTAGCCAGAATAGAAGTGGGTCCAGGACGTGCCGGCGGATTTATTTATCAAAACGGTAACCCAGCTTTTCGTTTGTCGGTGTCGAAAACCAATGAAGCCAATGTCTTAGAAGCGCTTGACGGCATTAAAGCCAAGATGGCTGAGCTCAATGACGGGGTATTTGCCGAACGTGGCATGCAAGCGCAATACTCGTTTGATCCCGGTCGTTACATTAAACGCTCTATGGGCTTGTTGAGCAGTAACCTTGTTGTCGGCATGTTGTTTGCTGTGTCTGTATTGTGGTTATTTTTGCGTCAGTGGCGAGCAACATTACTGATAGCGACCGCGATACCCATTTCATTGCTCACAACCTTTATTATCCTGAACCTAACCGGTCGTTCAATGAACGTGATTTCATTGGCGGGCCTGGCTTTTGCTTCTGGTATGGTATTAGATGCAGCGATTGTCGTACTAGAAAATATTGTACGACTGAGAGAGAAAGGTGAGAGCCTCACGGTTGCCAGTGACAAAGGCGCTACTCAGGTTTGGGGCGCACTTCTTGCGTCAACGGCAACCACGGTAGCTATTTTCATTCCAATCATGTTTTTGGAAGATGCCGAAGGCCAGATGTTTGCCGATCTTGCCATGACCATTGCGATTGGTGTGAGTGTAAGCTTAGTCGTAGCGATTACGATATTGCCCACAGGCGCGCGCTACCTAATGCGTGATTTACCCACAGAAAATGCGCAAATAAAGCCACAGAAGTGGGACAAAATTGCTGACCTCTTGATGGTATTGAGCAATAGCCAGACCAAACGGGTGGGCTGGATTGCATTTCTTATTGTCGTACCCGTTACAATAACGATATTTGCCTGGCCAAGCAGTAACTATTTGCCACCGGTAAAACGCGATACGGTTGACAGTTTTTTGTTTTTCCCTCCCGGCACAAATGTAAAGACAGCCGACAAAGAAATTGCGCAAGTGATTGGTGAGCGATTAGCGCCTAAGCTCAATGGCGAGCAAACGCCTGCAATACGCGATTATTTCTTTTGGTCATTCCCCGGTGCATCGGGTGGTTGGCTAGCGATTAATGGGGAAGAGGGGACAGATTTAGACGCCTTGCAACAGTCTGTGCAAACTGAGGTGATAAGTGGTATTCCGGACATGTTCGGCTTTTCCATGCGCAGAAGTCTGTTTGGTGGCTTTAGTGACAGCAACAGTGTGCGAATGGAAATTACTACCACCGACTTGCAGGCTGCCAAACAAGCGGCAATGGCAGGTATGGGGATGATCATGCAAGGCATTCCGGGAGCGACGGCTAACCCGGAACCCGATCCGTTCTCAGAGTCGACTGAAATGCGTTTTGTACCCAAAGACAGCCGTTTACAGGAAGTGGGTTGGAGCCGTAGCGATTTATCCAATGTCATTATGGAACTCGGGCAGGGCGCCTGGATGGGTGAATACTTTGACGGTATGCAGAGAATGGACATCTTTTTAAAAACAGAGCGCTTTGATACGCCAGAACAAATTGCTGCTTTGCCGGTAAAAACACCCAATGCAGGTGTTATTCCGTTATCTGAACTGGTTGATGTGAGTTTAACGCTTGCCCCCAGCGCAATCGTGCGTATGGACCGCAAGCGCGGTTATAGCCTAAATGTGAACCCTCCACCTGACATGTCGCTAGAACAGCTTATTGATGCATTGGAAACCCAAATTGAGCCAGCATTGCGTGGACAGCTTCCCAGTGATGCGCAAATTAAATACTCGGGCAGCGCAGAAGATTTGGCCAGAGCCATGACCACACTCAGTGTCAATTTTGTGATGGCGTTTTTGTTATTACTGTTAATCATGGCCGGGCTGTTTAAATCACTTGGCAGTGCGGTACAAGTGTGTATAGCGCTACCACTGGCAAGCTTTGGTGGCGTAGTGGCGCTAAACTTACTTAACCTGATACGTTTTCAGCCACTCGATTTGCTGGGCATGATTGGGTTTATCATATTGCTTGGGCTGGTTGTCAATAATGCCATTTTGTTGGTTGCGCAAACACGTGAAGGTCTGACTGAAGGTCTGAGCGTGGAAGACGCGGTACACAATGCATTGCGCCTGCGTCTTCGCCCCATATTTATGAGTACATTAACCAGTTTGTTCGGTATGTTGCCATTGTTACTGTTTCCGGGCGCGGGCAGTGACATCTATCGCGGCATGGCTGCTGCGATAGTGGGTGGAATGAGTGTATCCACCATATTTACACTTATACTGCTGCCTTGTTTGTTGCAGCTGTCATTATCTTCAAGAAAAAGCGAACCTGACCCATTATGAATAGATGTGTAACTTTTGTTGTTTTGTTATGGACCCTAACCGCTGTTGCGCAGGAGATGCCGCCAGCACAGGTGGAGGTTATTCAGGTTGAGCCGCGTCAGCTGTCACCGACCATGGAGCTGCAAGGTAATGTTGTATCGCGCCAGGATGCATTAATGTCAGTGCAGGTTGAAGGCCAACTGGAGTTTATCGTGTCTGAAGGCAGCCGTGTGAGCAAAGGAGACATTATTGCGAAACAAGACAACGCCGTATTGCGTTGGCAAGTGGAACGTGAACAGGCGAACATTACTGCGCTGGAAGCCGAGCTCACCTTCCGCAAGAGTGAAGTCGAGCGCATAGACGTATTAGCCCGTCAAAACAATGCTTCCAAAACGCAATTGCAGTTAGAGCTTTCGAGAAAAGCGCGCACAGAAAGTGATCTTGCCGTTGCGAAGGCGAATTTGGCTGAAGCGAAAAAACGGCTCGCTGACAGTCATGTCAAAGCGCCGTTTGACGGTGTCGTTGCAATGCGTCATGCAATGATAGGTGAATATCTCAGTGTCGGTGCGCCGTTAATGCGGCTTGTTGATTTAACGAATCTCGATGTGACCGTGGCCACGCCTTTGTCTGTTTTACCACATCTAAAAGAGGGCGATACTATTATGGTAAGCGCGGCGACTATCAACAAGTTGTCGTTACCGGTGAGGAAAGTGATACCGGTGGGCGATGTCAGCTCTCGCATGTTTGAGGTAAGGTTAGCGGCGAACGAACAGGCGCTAGCGGTGGGACAGGCACTGCGTGTACACATGCCTATGGCTCCCTCTCAAATGAGCATCGCCGTGCCCCGTGACGCTATGGTTATTCGCGGCGCACAAACCTTTATTTACCGGGTGACAGCCGACTCACAGGCTGAACAAATTCCCGCAACATTGAAGTTTGCCGTAGGCGATTGGGTGGCCGTTGACTCAGCATTGCAGTCAGGCGACAAGGTGATTATCCGCGGTGCAGAGCGACTTATGCCAGGGCAATCGGTACAGTACTAGTACCCTTTACCTTTTAGCTGTATGGACTTAGCGACCCCATTTTCAAACCGCACTTCCCGCATGAAACGGTTTGGACCAAAGTTATAGGTCCAAATCTCTACATGTATCGCCACCTCTTGAGCGTGGGTAATGCCCAGTTTATGCGCCACATTACCCCTGTCTGATAATCGTTTGGTGTTCTGATGAACTGAGCGACTGCGATAAACTGTATGTCTCTCAATGTGGGCAGGCTCACCACAGATTTTTTTAAAATGAAAACTGGAGTCTCCCTCCATCGCTAACCGTGAGTTGCAACGCATGGCATGTGCTGATTGTGATAAAAGACTCAGGCTCGTGCTCAGTAATATAGCAAATACGATTTTCATACATTGTCCTTTACGAAAGTTTACAGGTGCAAGTAAAACAATGTCTGGCTGAATTTGAGCTGAATTGATTTAGCCAGTAAATTTACTCCCGTTAATTTCCGTCTATGCTTAACACTCCGGAGAAAAGAAGTCGTCCTCGTTATGTTGTGCAAACGTTTTTGGGTGGTGGGTCTCGTTTTTTTTACCTCATTGAGTAAGGCCAGTACCTGGGTGCTTTGTCATGAGAATAAAGACTATTTGCCCTATATTTACAGCTCATCGAATGCTGACAAGTCAGCCGGTTTACTGGTGCAAATACTCAACGCCACTGCAGTTTCAACAAACACTGACATTGGACAAACAAGTGGTGGCCAGTAAGACTATTGTAACAGAGTCGATTTGGCACCTTGCTTTCAACCGAGACTTTTACATGCAAAATCGTAGTGACGTAGACGCTTTTTGGCAGAAAATGAAACAAACAAGTGATCGTCTGTTAGTAGATGTGGCGTCTGCCACAAACGTGCTAAAACAGTAATCATCGCGACTGCGCCCGCCACAGTGCGGCATATTTTCCGTCCAGATTAAGTAAGTCTTCATGCGAGCCCTGTTCTGCAATAACACCGTCTTTTAACACCACAATGTTGTCGGCATCTGTAATAGTCGATAGGCGGTGCGCGATTACTAAGGTGGTATGACCTTGGGCAGCATTCTTTAGTGCGGAAAGAATGGCCTTTTCAGACTCGCTGTCGAGGGAAGAGGTGGCCTCGTCAAACACCATAATTAAAGGGTTTTTGAGTAACGCCCGTGCGATGGCCACACGCTGCTTTTCGCCGCCTGACAGTTTTAAGCCGCGTTCACCTACGCGTGTATTCAGTCCGTCGGGTAAACTTGCGACGAACTTATCTAAATAAGCCAGCTGAATGACGTGATGTATCGCTTCATCTGTTGCTTCTGGGTTGCCATAGCGAATGTTTTCAATCAGGGTGTCATTAAATAAAACCGTGTCTTGCGGCACAATGCCAATGGCCTGACGTAGGGAGTCCTGCGTGACATGTTGAATGTTCTGCCCGTCAATGGTGATACTGCCTGACTGAATATCATAGAAGCGAAAAAGGCATTTCATCAATGACGATTTTCCAGCACCGCTTTCCCCAACAATGGCAACTTTTTCGCCGGGCCTGACTACAAAACTGATGCCGTTTAACACATTCCTGTCTTCATTGTAGCGAAAGACCACCGAGTCAAATCGCACTTCACCTTCAGTCACAGAAAGTGTTGGCGCATTGGCTACATCGTTGATTTTAGGTACACGAGCCAACAGACCAAACAAGTTTTCGATATTCGCCAGTGAGCCCCTGATTTCCCGATAAACAAAACCCAAAAAATTGAGCGGCATAAAAAGCTGCATCGTAAACGCATTAATCAGAACAAAATCACCAATGGTCATATCACCACGGGCGACGCCATTGGCTGCTAAGAGCATCATGCTGGTCATGGAGGCTGCGATAATGAACGCTTGCCCACTGTTTAACGCAAAGAGTGAAAGGCGGTTTTTACGTCGGGCAAACTCCCAGGTTTCCAGATTTGTGTCGTATCTGTCTGCTTCGTATTTTTCGTTGTTAAAGTATTTTACCGTTTCGAAATTAATTAGGCTGTCAATTGCCCGAGTATGGGTATTGGAATCAGCGGTATTCATCTCTTTCACAAAACGGGTGCGCCAATCAGTCGCCTTCACTGAAAAGGCAACATAAGAGATTACCGATACGAGGATGATCAGCGCAAACATTACGCCATAGTTGTAGAACAACAACCCTACAACCATAACAATTTCAAGCAGAGTAGGACCAATATTAAAAACCATAAAACGCATTAAAAAGCTAATACCACTGGTCCCGCGCTCTATGTCTCTTGAAAGTCCGCCCGTTTGCCGATCTAAATGAAACGCTAGCTCTAATTTATGCAGGTGATTAAATACCGTTAATCCAAGCCTTCGCATAGCCCTTTCAGTGACCCTGCCAAACAGGGTGTCTCTTACCTCACCCATAATGGTATTCAGAAAGCGCAACACACCATATGCGACAATCAGCGCAATAGGCACGGCCAATAACGCAGTAGAAAGGTTATCTGTGTTTAGACTGTCTACTGTATGTTTCAGCACAAAAGGCAATGAGACGCTGGCGACTTTAGCCGCGATTAGGCATAAGATAGCCAACAATACCCGCTGCTTGTATTCGAGCAGATAGGGCCATAGTCGATGAATGACCTGCCAGTGGAACGGTGTGTTTTCGTCAACAATGGAGCGACCTCTCGGCATGGCTTAAAACCTGTCCTTTTTTCTGCTACGGTTAGGTATCGACACACTTAATAACACTGTGTCTTAAGGGTTATAGATAATATGTTACAGGATCTATTGGGTCGGCGGTTTTATTATTTGCGGTTATCGTTAACCGAAGCATGCAACTTTCGTTGCCAGTATTGTCTGCCTGACGGTTATCAGCCTGAAGGTAAACCGCAATTCCTGTCATTAGATGAAATCAGCACAGTTGCACAGGCGTTTGCTGGTCTTGGCACACAAAAGATCCGTCTGACAGGTGGCGAACCAACACTGCGCAAAGATATCGTTGATATAACCTCTGTTTGTGCTGAGGTCGAAGGTATTTCACTGCTGACTATGACAACCCATGGTGGACGCCTTGCTAAACTAGCAAAGCCGCTTGCTCAAGCTGGTCTGCAACAGGTGAATGTCAGCATAGACAGCCTGGATCCCAGACAGTTTCACGCCATCACCGGACAGAATAAACTCGGCCATGTACTGGCCGGGTTAGATGCTGCGCTTGACGCTGGCTTATTGGTGAAGACCAACGCGGTTCTGATGAACTCCACAACCCAATCTACCATCAACCAATTTTTACAGTGGTTAAAGGATAAACCCATTACATTGCGTTTTATTGAGTTAATGCAAACGGGTGAGCAAGGGCACTTTTTTGTCAATCAGCATGTTAGAGCGCATTCAGTCAAAAACTGGTTGCTTGAGACTGGTTGGCAACCAATAAAACGCGAGATTCACGCAGGACCAGCACAAGAGTTTATGCATGAAGACTATGCAGGCAAAGTGGGTCTTATTACTCCCTATGCTAACGGCTTTTGTGATACCTGCAATCGGCTAAGAGTAAGTGCTACGGGTAAGTTGCACTTATGCCTGTTCAGTGAGTCAGGCATAGATTTGCGCGGTTTGATAAAAGAGGGTGATGTAGCAGGGTTACAAGCAAAACTAAAAATGTTAATTTCTAAAAAAGCACCCGCGCATTTACTTCATGAAGGTAAGTCGGGCGCAACCAAAAATCTGGCTATGTTAGGCGGATAACCCCCCTTTATGAAAAGGAGCTTTACGTGCAAAAATTGATTTTATGCTTGGCAATCTTGTTACCTCTTTCGTTTAATGTAGCGGGCGCTGAGTTCAATAAAAAAGGCTTGGATGCATTCTTCAATGCCTTGGACGTTAATGAAAAAGCCATGCTTGGGGTAACGGTAAGGCAAGACAATACACTGCTGTACCAGCGCAATATTGGTTTTAGCCAGGTCGAAAAAGGCATTAAAGCTGACGCGAATACCGCCTATAGGGTAGGTTCCATTACTAAAACATTTACAGCTGTGATGATAATGCAATTGATTGAAGATAACACTTTGCGATTATCTGACACACTGCACAATTATTATCCCCAATTTCCCAATGCGAACGCCATTACACTTGAGCATCTGTTATTGCATCGCTCGGGGATTTTCAACATCACCAATGCGCCTGAATATACTGGCTATATGACAAACGCTCAGACAAAAGCAAAAATGCTTGAGCGAATGGCTGCTTTTGATGCGGATTTTGCCCCGGGGGAAAAACAGTCCTATTCCAATGCGGGCTATATACTTCTGGGTTATATCTTGGAAGAAGTCACTGGTATGCCCTATGCCAAACTTGTGCAAGAAAAGATCATAAAACCACTCAAGCTCGAGCGCACTTTCTATGGGCAAAAGATCAATACGCAAAATAATGAAGCCCATTCATACCAGCATAAAAGCGTGTGGCAGGTGATGCCCGAAACGGACATGAGTATTCCTCATGGCGCAGGTGCTATTGTCTCTACCAGCGATGATTTGTCACGGTTCTTCAGCGCGTTATTCAACGGCAAATTAGTGTCGCAAGATACGCTGAAAAAAATGATGACCTTGGTAGAAGGGCTGGGTATGGGGTTATTTAGAATGCCCTTTGGTGAGCTTTGGTTTTATGGTCATAACGGCGGAATAGATGGATTTGTATCAAGCGCTGCGTATCAACCCGAGTCAAAAATTAGCTTTGCTGTTACCGCCAATGGTATGAACTACACATTTAATGACATTCTTATTGCTGTATTGAGCGCAGCTTACGGGATGGATGTCCAGGTGCCAGACTTCTCTGCAAAGGAAGTTACGCTTAATGAGGAGCAACTTAGAACATTTGAGGGAACATATGTAAGCGACGCTTTGCCAATGGACATTAATGTATTTCTTCAAAATGGCGTACTTCACGCCCAGGCGACTGGTCAGGGAGCATTTCCGCTAGCTGCCTATGAAAATAATGTGTTTAAGTTTGACGCTGCGGGTATTGTAATGAAATTTGAATCACCCGGCGACAGTGCGAGCGGCTTTACGCTAGAACAAGGTGGCGGTAGTTTTGCCTTTACAAGAGCGGCGCAATAGCGCCGTGTTTTCCTTGCATCCTCAGCTAGCAAAGGACAGTACCTTTGTTTGCGACCTAGAGCTGTGCCAGTTGCGTCTGATCAATGATGCCAGTTACCCGTGGTGTATTCTGGTGCCTAAAAAAGAAGGTACTGTCGAGGTGACTGACCTGACTGCAAAGGAATATCATCAGTTGCAGTTGGAATCTTTACAGCTAACGCGTGTTATGCAAACTTTATTTACACCCAAAAAAATGAATATTGCTAGCTTAGGCAATATGGTTCCTCAGTTGCACGTGCACCATATCGCGCGGTACGAATCAGACCCAGCATGGCCGAGACCCGTTTGGGGGCAAGCGTCTATGACTGTCTACGAAGAACATGCACTAAAGGAGTGCGTTAGCGCGCTAAAGTCAGCCTGTTACTCTAGATCTTTCAACACCTCTTTTACACGCTGGTAACGCTGGCTTTGCTCGGCACTCAGTTCACCGTTTTCAACCGTTTTAAGGCAATTGTCAATCATTTGTTTGCTATAGGGGGAGCTGCCATTGTCGCGTACACTGATAGCCGCTGCTTGGAGCAGGTTTAGCGCAATGGATGCGTTTTTGGGCATAACGGTAAAGGCCTGTCTGAAGGTATTCAAGGCTTCCTTGAGTTCACCCTGATGGTACTGCCTGACCGCTGAGTTATTTAATTCTTTAGGACTGATCCTAATCGCGTCTTTCTCTGCTTTTTCTTGTTGTACATATTTGAAAAATAGTTCGCTCTGATTGGGATCTTGTTTGCAACGCATTTCAACGTTATCCAGAATTTTTAACGCAGATTCATGCAAACCAACGTCATGGAATGCCTTTGCCTTGTCGAGTAACGCTTCGACGCTTTGCGCCTCGAGGACAGCATCACTGAGCTGCTCAAGCATGGCTTTGGCATTGTCGGCTTCGTCTTGCAGATACAGCATGCGTGCGTTTATGACGGAAAGTTGATCATTCACGTCCGCTTTTGGGTGATTGGATTTCAGTTGTTTTAAATAATCACTAACCTGCTTTACTAGTTTGCTGGTTTGCTTCTGTTCAGATGTCATCGCGAAGTCGATACCAGCACGTGCCACATTTAAATAGATTTCTGGTTTGTCATGAATCGAGTTTTTGGCATATTTAACAATACGCTTAGCCGCTTCGAATTGGATTTCGTAATCATGAGTAAGTCGTGCTAGGTCGAGTGCCGTATGATGCCGCTTAACATTGCGCGGTGATACGTCACTGGCCACCCCCACAGTTTCCAAGGCAACGTCGAATTCTTTTTGTTTTATTTGCAAAGCGGTGAGCAAGTCGTAGGCGGCAAGCATGGAGTCGGGGCGGAAAGCTAACTGCAAGATGCGTTTTTCGGCGTCGTCATCCTCGTCTAATACTATATGGCAACGCACTAATCCTAATTGGGCCCACGTAAAATTCTGTACGTTGATAATTGCCTGATAAAACTCTTTCGCCTGTTCGTTATATCCACATGCTAACAATAGCTCGCCTTTTAACTTTAGCGCCAACGCAAAGAAGTCGGCGTTTTTAGGCTCGGTCAGGAAATTTTCAATTTCAGATAAGGCCTTATCCAGCTGATTCATTTCGACCAGTCGATAAATAGGGCGCAGGGCTTGCTTTCGAGTGAGTACACGAGTTAATCGTTTGTTTAGTTCCCTTACGGTAAAAGGCTTGGCAAGAAAATCATCAGGTTGTAATTCAACGATGCTGTGAACGATATCTGGTGTAGTATCGGCACTAATAAAAACAAACGCAGTGCTTGGGGGAAGATCGTTGTTTTCCTTTATTTGCTCATAAAAAAAATAACCATCTTGTTCTTGTTTTAGTTCGTAGGAGCAAATGATTAAATCGTAATGGGTTGAACGCACCGCATTAATGGCGTGTGTTACTTTGTCCACGTAGTCAATGTCCTGGAACCCCAATTCTTCCATGGAATATTTCAAATAGCCTTTTGCGAGAACCTGATCATCGACAACTAGTACACGCATTTTCCGGGTTAACTTGTGGTTCATTTGTTTCCTAATTCAACTTGCTAACTACTATTATCGTCAATTTCCGCAATTCCCTTATTAAATCGTGCGTCGTACAAATTGTCATGCTTTTGAAGAAGACTTGATAGTTTTTAAATGACATACTTAGCTCTAATGGTACAGAAACAATTATCGAACTACACCTGATATGGTCAAGTTACCGCGAATAATTGCAAAAAGGAGCGGGCAGTGCGCTGGTATAACACACTAATTGTTAGCATTGTATCGGCTATTTTCTCTCTCCAAAGTTATGCTGCTAACCCAACGGCATCTGTATTAGCCGTTGAATATCCACCGTTCACAACCAACAGCGAAATCAACGAGGGTATTGCATTTGCTGTATTACGTGACAGAACGAGGCAGTCGTCTATTAATTGGGTTGCAGAATTTGTTCCTCCGGCAAGAGCCCATAAGCGTATACAGCAAGGAGACTGGTGTGCCAGCTTCTACCCAGCCTTTGGTGACAATAAGTACACCAGTTTGGCCTTAACATCCGACCCGATAAAAATCGGTCTGATAAGAAAAACTCAGCGCATCCCCTTTAGCTGGGCTGACTTAGAAGCATTTTCGGGCAACAGCATTGCGTTGCTAAGAAGCGGACAAGACAGTGTATTTGTCAAACAGTTTGAGGATGCGGGCATGCAGGTTATTTTTGTTGAAAACATTGATGCTGCGGCAAAGATGGTGCTTTTGGACAGGGCAGATTTTGCCATGATGGATAATGTCACTTATGCCAATTTGGATAAAGACATCGCCACACAACTGCAGTTTTCTAAAAATATCCTTATTTCTACACCCATTACGCTGTTTGTGCATGTGAGCTGCTATAGAGTCCTTAAACAGGCATTCCCGCAACTGGGCCGCTAGTTCGCCTTCTGGGTAGGAGTCAGTCATGGTGTTATCTCAGACCGTTAGTATGTTTGTTCTGGTGTTAGCTGTTACTGGGTGTAACTTACCTTTAAATAGTAAAGAAGCTGAAAAGGCGGGCTTGTCGGCCTGTGATTTACGTAGTTTTCGATCAATCGAACACGCTATACAGAGCGGGGACGGCCATGGACATGGGCCTAATATCGGTTCTGATGAGTGGAAATCAACGATTGAGTTCAAACTTGGTGTGACGCCGCAAGAAAAGGAATTAGCCTTACATACGGCCAATTGGTGCGAATTTATTGAAAGTAGAATTGCGCAGTCAAATGCTAACACTACAAGATCATTGCCCTCATTTGATTGTACCAAGACAAAAAGGCGTGTAGAGGAATTAATCTGCAAGTCGCACCAGCTGGAAGAATTAGACGTGAAACTTGCATACTTTTATAAAGCTGCAACAGCAAAAGCCAGTGACAATGCCCAGCACCTTAAATATTTGCAAGCGGAACAGCGAGGATGGTTAAAGGGTAGGGATGAATGCTGGAAAGCCTCTATTTATTCAAAACTTGCCAACTCTCTACTTGCATAGGCTTATGAAAAAGGAATCCTTGCATTACATTGCAGCCGTATGCAGAAAGAAACGCGGCCTGTCTCTCTGTCTCCACGCCCTCGGCAACCACATTAGCTTTAATAGCTCTGCCAAGTTCGATGATTATCTTGACTATAGACTGGCTTGCAGTATCGCCCTCTAAGTTAGTTATGAAAGATTTATCAATTTTAAGCTCATGTACACGCATTTCTTTAAGGTAGGATAGAGAGGAATAGCCTGTTCCAAAATCATCAATGGAAAATCGAAATCCCTTGGCTGATAATTTATGGATAAGTGCTGTAGCAAAGGCCATATCTTTTATTAGAGTACTTTCGGTTATTTCTAATATTAAGCTTGTTGTTTTGATTCCGTATTTGTCTGCTATTGATATAAGTGATGTTTCAAAACCGCTGTGTGTAAGGAAGTGTGCACTGATATTTACCGCTATACTAACATCTTGCCCATTTTGTTTGGCGAGCATTATAATTTCACATGCTTTGTGCAGTGCCGCATGACTTAACGTTAGAATTTCAGGCCCTTCTTCGGCGATAGGAATGAAAATTCCTGGTGAAACAAATCCAAGTGTAGGCGATTGCCAACGCATCAGTAGTTCTGCTGAGAGTATTTCTTCGTTATTATGCACTTGTGGTTGCACAACAAATGAAAACTCATTTGCAGCTACTGCCTCGGGAAGAGCTCGCTTGACATGCTCTTTCAAAATAACTTGCTCTACTTCCTTGTCTGTTAATCTGTGCGATCTTAGCTCGCCGCTAGCATTGATGTGTTTTTTTGCTTCATCTAAGAGCGCCCAAATAATTGGTTTCGTTAATGCATTTGCTTTGAAGCAAAAGCTGCCTATATTCAGCGCTACATTGATAGAGCTCAGGCTTTCTTCAGCACAGCTCTCAACAATTCTCATAACTTGTTGTTCCAAGACAGAGGGTGCTTCAGTAGATGATATTGGGATCGTACACACGATATAAAAGGTATTTAAACCTACATGAAACAGTGTATACCCCTGAGGTACGATGGCTCTTAATTGCTGCGCAATTTTTTCAATGACTTTCAACTCTGCGCCTTCACCATGTTCATGCTGAATTCGCTCAAATCGTTCGATGTATATGACGGCACAATACATATTCTTTTGCGTTAGTTGAATGATGCCAAGCGAATTAGTCAGTACCTGTTTAAGCACGTACATATTTGGAAGTTTACTGATTGGATGACGTGAAGAAAAAGTTTTCAGTTGGTTTTCGAGGTGAACCGTTCTAGTAATATTTTGGATGTATCCGAGATAGTATTTTTGTTGATGGAGGTTTACCTCGGCAACATGTAATTGAATGTCGAAGAGGTCTCCTGATTTATGTTTCGCCTGTAATTTTCGTCCTTTCCCAATAATGTTTCCTGATCCAGTTGATTCATATTTTTTAATAAATCCATCATGATATTTTGCAAAATCATCTGGCATTAGCAACGTTACGTTTTTTCCAATTAGTTCGCTCTCTTCATAGCCAAAAAGGTCGAGACATCCTCTATTTATTGATTGGACAACTCCCTTATTATCAATAGTGACCAACCCTTCTGGAATTGCATCGTGAATCGCATCAAAAAGCATATTTTTGGCTTTAAGGGATTCTAGTGATTCACTGAAGCTCTGAATGTTTTCCATTGCTCGCATCTCTGTAGTCACAGATTGAACTAAAGAGGTGAAAAGTCTCTTTATAAACTTAAGGTTTTTCTTCGGCGCTTTATACAAGGCTGCGACGAGCCCTTTCTGATGATTTCTTTCGTCTGTGAGGGGGTAACCTATGTAAGACTCAATATTGTTTTCTGTTAGAAAAGGAGCTCTAGGAAATGCATCAGCAACCCCTTGATAATAAATACAGTTCTTGGTTTCCGAAAGCTGCTCACAAGGTGTGCCGAAAAGCGAATAGGTAATGTTTCTAGCTTTCTGGCCGTCTATTAAATAGCAAAACGTCTTAACTGTGTGTGTTTCATGATCAATTAAAGCAAATAACAAATGGTCAGCATTCACTACCTCATTGATATGTGAAGCAATACGTAAAACTTGGTCAGAATTCGATAACTCATTTAGCCATCTACTTCTGTTATCGTTTGTGTTAATCATACTTGCATAAATTTTCTACTAACAACGTTGTGATTTCTATCATGCAGTTATTTATATTGGATAAAAATCAGAAAAATATATTGGAATCAATCAATTAAAAGTAATGTGGTGTTTTTAAAGTGGTTACATAATTTGTTGTTAGTTGATAGTACAACCTCAAACTCCAAACCTTAATTTGAAGTTTGAGATTTTATTACCGACATAGAAGATGTCATTAATGACCTTTAACGCGTAAATACTCAAAAGCAAACAAAGACTTTCCGACCTTACTGTTATAGTACTGACAGTAAAGTTTTTCTCCTGTTTTAGGCGCATTAAATCCTGGTGCTGCGAAGAAGCTGAGCGCAGTTTTGCCCCGTTTCTTAAGGTCGGATGAATAAGCGGAAGCGCGATCACTATTAGAACCTTCAGCACAATTTTCAACGTTGCTTTCGCCGTGGCCACAGTGCAAGAACATGTGTGAATCACTGAGGTAATTAGGATTTGAAGGGTATTGGTCTCTTACTTCATCAATCGCGCCGGCACCTGGATTTGCAGATTTAACACATTGCATCTCCCAAGTCCCACCCTCAGCTTTGTATGCGCTCTCATCAACTTCAAAATACAGCACTTCTCTAGTCTGTAAAGAAGGAAGTATACAACCGTGCTTTACTTCGCCTGGTCTGCGGTTAATAAAACCCGAGCGTTCCTCGTTACTGAACCCCTTTTTGAATGTGTAGTCACCTAAGTTTCCGACCATTACATTTTCAATATTTATGCCTATGCAAGAAGTAAATGAGCGCAGTTCTTCAGACGGCTCGCCCAACTCAGGTGTTGTTGCACTGACAGCAGCATTTTGTGCCTGTTCACTCACTGATTGCTTTTCCTCTTTTGCTTTAGAGTTGATAGCTTGTGCTGCTTTGTCTTTTAGCTTATCGAAGAATTGCGCATTAGCTGCACCCGAGCCAATTACTGCAGTGCCAAGAAGAATGAGTGATGCTTTATTCAATTTCATTTGAATGTCCTGAATGATTCTATTGTTAACTAGTATTTGAAAAGCAAATTATTATCGATATGATTAGGACAGTGTTTAAATTTAGTACTTTAGTGTTACGTATACTACATGCCGAACATCCGTATTCTTTCTATTGACGATCATCCTATATTTACCAACGGTCTCTCCGTGGCATTACAAACAAAAATGCGAGAGATTGAGGTTCAAGCAATAGCTGAGCCACTTGCTGCACTCAAAAAAATTCAAAAAGAATCATTTGACCTGCTAATTTTGGATTTTTGCATGCCGGGGCTTGATGGCATTTCTTTCCTGCGGGCCATGGATGCACGGGCACTTGTAGTGCCTGTGATTCTAATGACGGCAAACAACGACTTAGCAATCTTTGAGCAAGCGCTTAGTTTGGGCGTTGTGGGTATTATATCGAAGAACGCAAACATTGAAGAAGTAGTCATGGCAATAGACAACGTCATGAGAGGAGAGATTTATATTTCGAGTAACTTGAAAGAGCGCCTTAATCAAGTGGGCAAGTTTAGCTTAGACAATACTCAAACAGTATTAACTGAACGCCAGCTCGAAATTCTTAATATGGTAAAAAGAGGGCTGACAAATGAACAGATAGGAAATGTTCTCTTCATTAGTGAACGAACGGTCAAGTCGCATCTGCAGACTATATTCAAAATCTTAAATGTTAAAAATCGGGTATCGTGTGTGCAAAAATGCAGTGATATGGGATTGCTATAACACTTGTAACAACAACCCCCCCCCGATATCTTATGACTTGAACCCTTTTAACTCATCCAATAATATTTGGGCAGCTTTTGGGTTTCTACTTTGCAAAGAGTTTAGTTCTAAAATCAATCCTTGGTACTCACTAGCAATTTTAGGTGTGATTTGCGCTAGCTTCTGAGCAACATCTGGTGTTTTGGCTTCGTCCGAGTTTAGCGCTTTAATTGCGTTACTATAGCTGTTTGCCAGAGTCTGAATATCTTGTTCTATTGCTTCGGCATCTTTCTCTGATTGAACACTTGCAAGCAAGCTTCTGCCTTCTTGCAAATCAGCTAATGCTGATTCTGCTATGCTAACAGTTTCGCTTTGACCGCTGTTACAAGCACTTAAAAAAAACACGAGAACGATAAGTTGTAAAAGTTGGTTAGATTTCATGTAAAGACCTAAGGTTGGTTTAAATACAATGAAATTGGACCATACAATGTGCTTGAATGTATTTTTTTGATACTTAAGTACCAACCTTTTTTCATTGCATACCTATTCATGTTTCATAGTATTTAAAAATAACCATCATGGAAAAAATAGCAGAGCTTTTAGGAAATTTTTTTGAGTTGCGATCCCATTAATACTACCTATTTATCGTCCACATCAGAGAAAGATCGCGAGGTTGATCGGATAAGGCTTGAAACGTTCATGAGACTAACCAGCCCTCACTTAATTGTAGGTTGTTTAACTGCTGTGATCGTATATTTTCTCTTTAGGCCTTTTGCATCACCAGATGCCCCATTTATTTGGTTGTCCTTGAACCTACTCTTGGTCATTACCAGCGCTTCACATTATGGCGTTTATTTTTTTAAAAAAAACCTACTAGATTTTACTGGATGGAAAATTTCAATTTTTATCATGTCGCTTCTCTGGGGAGGTGTGTGGTCTTTGCCTATTTTTATATTTACTCATGATGCGCCAATTCTCTATCTCTGTGTAATGATAATACTTCTAATCGCGATGGTATCGGTACCAGCACCGGCTATGTGTCATTACCCACTGGCCTATTTTATATACATGTCGATGCCTCTTATGGCGTTGGGTTTCAAGGTCAAACAGTTAACCATTGAAGGAAGTGAATTATTATTATTTATGACGCCTTTTTTATGGGGCACGTTACTCATTTATGGCTGGGATCTTTATAAAACACTGTTATTATCTATTGGATTACAGGTCGAAGTGCAACGAGCATATAAACAGTCAGAGCAGGCTAACCTTGCGAAATCTAAGTTTATTGCTACGGCAAGTCACGATATCAGACAACCTCTTCAAGCCTCTATTTTTCTTCTTGAGGCTTTAAAAAATTATGGAAATTTGAACAAAAATATTACAAAGCACATTACAAGTTTAGATAAGAGCATGGAAAATATGTCTAACTTGCTCAATGCGCTTTTGGATGTGTCCAAGTTAGATGCAAATAGTATGGTTTCAAAATCAGAAAACATTTCTCTGCAAAAATTCATGCATGCACTAAAGAGCGATTACCACCAACTCATAATAGAAAAGCCTATGATAGAGGTGCAGTTTGATGTCGAAGATTGCTTTGCTTATGTTGATGGACTGTTATTGCGTAGAGTTATCGAAAACTTATTTACGAATGCCTTGAAATATACCGAATCTGGAAGTGTGACAATTCAGGTTAGGCAACAAAATGACAGAATCTTTATTGCTGTAACTGATACTGGGGTAGGTATACCTTCTCATTGCTGGGACCATATTTATGATGAATTCTTCCAGGTTGAAAATACACAAAGAGATCAAAGTAATGGGCTTGGTCTTGGTCTCTCCATTGTAAAGAAAATTTGTGTTCAGCAGCATTGGCCACTTGAATTTACCACATCTCTTAACAGGGGAAGCGAATTCAGAGTTAATGTTCCAGCAGGAAAGCGCACTGAAACATTGCCAGTAAGCGATGCGTTACCTTTTAATATAAACCTACTGAGAGGTAAGGTTGTTGCTGTTCTCGAAAATGATGAAGCTATTCGACAAAACCTAGCAACCTTGTTAGCACAGTGGGGATGCAAATCACATTGCTCAGGTGAATTTAGTCAATTTAGAAGCAGTGTTATAACTAATGGAATTAAATTTGATTTATTAATTATAGACAACAGACTTTCCGGCAGCATGAAAGGGCTAGATGCTATCAAAATACTGCAAAGCGAACTGAATTATACTTTCGAAACAATAATGTTAACTGGCGATACGGCTACAACAGACCTAATTACAATTGAAAATGACGGGATCTTCGTTCTTCACAAGCCCATAAAGCCAGCGATGTTAAGAGCTGCTATTATGAAAAAACTGAGACTACAAAAAATATGAATGGGTTGATCCTAGGTACGCAATGTGAAAGTTATCTATGCAAATCCATCACATTGTACAGTTTCCTCTTTTTACAAAACTTCTACACTGGTTATGACCTCTATTGGGTCTTACTGTTAAAAAAGGATATTTTAAATGATTACTGAAATTACAACTGAAGAAATGGAGCATGTTTCCGGGGGGCTACTGGAGCCAAATTGCAATAGGCATTGCTATCGCTGATGCGGCATACGAATTTTACAAAGGCTTTACAGAGCACAGATAATAGGGAGTTTCGTTAACATGGATAAAGGAAAATCAGCAGTCACGTTAAGTGCAGAGGAAATTGATGCGGTGTCAGGGGCAGGATTTTTTTATGAGTTAGGAAAGTTCTTTGCTGAGGTGTCAAATGCGAACGATGCTATTTATGACCAATACGGAAACACAAATAGCAATCATCTTTGGAATAGATAAATAACGGGGCCGGAGTTACCGGCTCTGCATATGGACAGTGAAAAATGAAAACTAAACCTATATCTTGGTGGGCATTACTGGCCGCCGGATTGTTCTCTACAAATGCGCTTTACTCGCTATTTTTCGCAGACGCCGAACGGACCACTTTTTTGCAAGAATTTCAAACAGGTTTGCTCTTTTTAATATTCTCTGCAATCAAATCGACTCACGAGAAAAAAGAAGTGGTGGACGCTGCTGCTGGCTCGTTACGAAGTAATTGACCAGTGCGACTTGTTTTATGTCCGAAGATTTATAACGAAGAAGTGGTGGACGCTGCTGCCGGCTCGTTACGAAGTAATTGACCAGTGCGACTTGTTTTATGTCCGAAGATTTATAACAAAGAAGTGGTGGACGCTGCTGCCGGCTCGTTACGAAGTAATTGACCAGTGCGACTTGTTTTATGTTCAGAGATTTTTAACAAAGAGGTGGTGGACGCTACTGGGCTTGAACCAGTGACCCTCGCCTTGTAAGGGCGATGCTCTCCCAACTGAGCTAAGCGTCCGTATAAGATGCTATTTAAAGATTGGTGGACGCTACTGGGCTTGAACCAGTGACCCTCGCCTTGTAAGGGCGATGCTCTCCCAACTGAGCTAAGCGTCCACGACTTATTGCTACGTTGCGTTGTAGCGGCTAAGTGGTGGCGTATTATAGAGAGCTAACAACGACTGTCAACACCTATTTTCACACCTTTGTTTGAATGGCTAAATTGTGTTCGTTTTGATGGCAAACTACACTAATAACGTTAAAAAATGAACACTGGGAATATGCTAATGGCTAAGTGGAAGCTAATTATTCTTGCTTTAGGTGCAGTAACAATTGCTGCTTGCGGCGGCGGTAGCAGCGATTCTTCTACCACGCCCTCTGAGCCAGCCCCCATACCTACAACTCCACCACCACCTCCTCCGCCCCCACCTGAACCAGAACCTACACTTGAAGAAAAACAGCGTGACGCAGCCAGATTACTCAATCAGGCTACTTTTGGGGCTAGGTTAACTGACATAGAGACAGTGGTAGAAATAGGTGTTGAAAGTTGGATATCACAACAATTTGCGTTGCCGGTAACCTCGGCTGTCGACACGCTAGAAATGATAGACGAAACAAAAGATGACGAAGAATTATATCGTCATCACAGAGTGAACGCCTGGTGGCAATCTGCGGTTTACGCTCAGGATCAGCTGCGCCAACGTGTGGCGTTTGCATTGAGCCAAATTATGGTGGTGTCAGACAGGAGTAGCTTTGGCAACGACCATTACGGCATGGTGACGTACTATGATGTGCTTGTCAGCGGTGCATTTGGTAATTTTCGCGACTTATTGGAAGACGTTACTTTGTCGCCGGCAATGGGCATGTACTTAAGTATGCTGGGTAATGAAAAGCCCGACACTGAGCGCAATATTCGACCCGATGAAAACTACGCCAGGGAGCTAATGCAGCTATTTAGCATTGGCTTGGTTGAATTGAACCAGGATGGCACGATCAAGCGCGGCATTGATAATGCTCCAATTCCCACGTATGACCAGTCAACCATAGAACATTATGCCCATGTTTTTACCGGCTGGCACTTTGCGCCAACTACCGAGGAAACCTGGTATAGGTGGTGGTTAAACTACGACACTGAATCGCCTATGACGCCTGTTGAGGCATATCACGATAAGGCAGAGAAAACCTTGCTGTCTGACGTTATTGTACCGGCCAACCAAACCGCTCAGGATGATTTGGCCATGGCATTGGATTCCTTGTTTTTGCATCCCAATATTGGCCCTTTTATCGGCAAACAGCTCATTCAGAAACTTGTGACCAGTAACCCTTCAGCTGGCTATATCGCGCGAGTCGCCGCGGCGTTTGATGACAATGGGTTGGGGGTAAGGGGTGACATGAAGGCAGTAATTACGGCTATTCTGCTTGATGAAGAGGCGCGCTCATTGGATACGCCCGATGAATCGTTTGGGAAACTTCGAGAGCCGCTGATAAAAATTGCGCATATGATGCGCGCTTTGGATGCAACACAAGAAGACGGTCAAATTGACCTTGGCTATCCCGATTATTTTGTTAATCAGGCTCCCCAATCAGCGCCCAGTGTGTTCAACTTCTTTTCGCCGTCTTATTCCACACCAGGCGAGCTGAGTGACAACAATTTAGTCGCCCCTGAGTTGCAAATTATGACCGAAACTTATGTGGTGAGAGCAACGAATTATTTTGCTTATACCGCTTTGTGGTCCCACTCAGTTGAAGACCCTGAACCCGACCAACTCGTTATCGATTACACCGAAGAAATCGCAATGCTGGATTCGCCCCAGACACTGCTTGACCACCTTGCTTTGCTGTTTTTAAACGGAGATATGTCTGCAGGTATGCAGGAGGCTCTGCTTGACGTATTAGCCGAAACCGAAACCTGGAAACCTGAAGACCGAGTAGCAAACCTGGTGTTTTTGGTACTGGCGTCGCCTCAATATGCCGTTCAAAAGTAGGAGATAAGAGTATGGATCGCAGACGTTTTTTATCCAACTTTATAAAAGGTGCCGTCACGACTACTGCTGCCGGTGTGGGTATAAACTTAACATTTGCACAAAAAGTGATGGCACAGAGTAGCGCACGCTTTGAAGATAACAAGGCTCTGGTTTGCGTATTTTTATATGGCGGCAACGATTCATACAATATGCTGGTGCCTACGGATACCGCTGAATACGCTACGTACCAAGGTGTCAGACAAAACCTGGCTTACGCACGTGATGCGCTCTTGCCTTTGAATCCAGTATCAACGAACAGTTACCGCGTAGGCATGCCGGCGCAGGCTAGTGCGTTACAACAACTTTTTGAACAAAAGAAGTTGTCCATTATTGCTAACATTGGTCCCATGATAGAGCCAGCTTCAAAGCAGCAACTGCGGGAAAGTGACGCCTTGCGTCCGCCGCAGTTGTTTTCTCATAACGATCAGCAAAGTTTGTGGCAGTCGTCAATCATGGACACGCAGGCTACAACAGGCTGGGGAGGGCGAATTGCTGATTTGTTGGGGGACCAAAATGATTCACTGCCGATGAACATGACGATGTTTGGCAATAACCTGTTTCAGGCGGGCACGCTTTTCCAGCCTTTTTCTGTTGACCAGTCTGGGCCTGAAAACTTTGCTGCGCTTGACCCGCAAAAATCTTGGAATAGCCAACGAGTGATGGCGTTCCAGAGACTACTGGATGATGTTAGCCATCCACTGGGCAGAGCCTATGCCAACCAAGTGGTCAGGGCGGCAACCAATAATCAAAGAGTGATAGACGCCTTGTCTCCCGTGCCAGAAAGCCAAGTGATTTACCCGGTTAACAATCCTTTATCTGGTCAGCTGCAGATGGTGGCGCGTCTAATTGAAAGCCAGCCAGCTCTCGGACAGTCCAGACAAATCTATTTCGTTGGCCTAGGCGGTTGGGATACCCACGATAATCAAGCTGAATTGCACCCTCAGTTGTTAGCGCAGCTTGGTGAAGGACTCGCTGCCTTTCAGGCTGATCTTGAACAAAGAAATCTCGCAGAGCAAGTGACAACCTTTACCCTATCTGAGTTTGGCCGAACGCTAACAAGCAACGGTGATGGGACTGATCACGGGTGGGCAGGGCATCAAATTATTATGGGGGGAGGCATTAAAGGTGGCGACATATTTGGCTCACTTTCAGAACTCGCACTTAATTCTGAGGACGATCTTGAAGACGGCAGGATGATCCCTAAGCTCTCCATAGAGCAAATGGGCGCAGCCCTGTCTGCTTGGTTCGGGCTAACGTCATCCGAGCTAAATGCGGTATTTCCACACCTGTCCCGATTTGACGAAAATGCGTTGCAGCTATTTGTGTAGTGCAGATTGTCGGTAACTTGCTTGAGGCACGCTGTAGCCATGGGGTAGAATGCGCGCCTTATTCATTTTCTAGGTAAAAATCATGTCTGTTGTTACTCGATTTGCTCCCAGCCCAACCGGCTATCTTCACGTTGGCGGTGCGCGCACGGCCTTATACTCCTGGCTCTATGCTAAAAGCCAAGGCGGAAAATTTGTATTACGTGTTGAAGACACAGACATTGAACGCTCTACCGAAGAAGCAAAACAGGCCATATTAGAAGGCATGGCATGGCTGGGATTAGATGCTGATGTGGGTCCTGTTTATCAAACAGAACGCTTCGACCGTTATAAAGAAGTGATTGATAAGCTCTTAGCTGAAGGTAAAGCGTACAAGTGCTTTATGCCTGCTGATGAGCTAGACAGCATTCGAGAAGCACAAAAGGAAAAAGGCGAAAAGCCGCGTTATCCTGGCACGTGGCGTGACAGGACTGATCATCCAGAAGGTAAGCCTTTTGTTATCCGGTTCAAAAACCCGCTAGAGGGTGAGGTGGTGATAAAAGACCATGTGCGCGGCGAAATTACCATCAGCAATACAGAACTGGATGATTTGATTATCGCGCGTTCAGACGGCACACCTACGTACAACTTCTGTGTAGTTGTTGATGACTGGGATATGGGTATTACTCACGTAGTGCGCGGTGAGGACCACATTAATAACACGCCGCGTCAGATTAATATTCTGAAAGCACTGGGTGCGCCCATTCCTGAATATGCGCACGTGTCTATGATATTGGGTGACGACGGCAAAAAGCTCTCCAAACGTCATGGTGCAGTAAGTGTTATGCAATATCGCGATGACGGATACCTGCCTCAGGCATTACTAAACTATTTAGTGCGCTTGGGCTGGTCCCATGGCGACCAGGAAGTATTTTCTGTAGAAGAGATGATTGAGCTGTTTTCATTAGATGCTATCGGACAGTCTGCCTCCGCGTTTAATACTGAAAAACTAGTATGGTTAAATCAGCATTACATGAAGTCATTGCCTGCTTCGGAAGTGGCTGAGCATGCAAAATGGCATTTTGACCAACTTGGCATTGATACCACAAAGGGTCCCGCCCTTGAGCAGGTGATTGAGATTCAGGCTGAGCGTGTTAAGACTCTTAAAGAAATGGCTGAGATAAGCGGCTATTTCTATCAGGAATACGAAGCCTTTGATGAAAAAGCGGCGAAAAAGCACCTGCGTCCTGTGGCGAAAGACGCCCTAGTGGCGGTGAAAGAGGCGCTACTGGCCATTGATGACTGGTCAGCACCTGCAATTCAGTCTGCGATTAATGAAACTGCCGATAAATTGGGCGTTGGCATGGGTAAAGTGGGGATGCCTTTGCGTGTTGCTGTGAGTGGAGGAGGAAATTCTCCGTCACTTGATATAACATTAGCGTTGTTGGAGCAAACTAAAGTTGGCGAGAGAATAGACAAAGCGCTCAACTTTATAGCAAACAGAGAAAATTCTTAAAAAAAGCGTTGACAGATTTAGGCCACATGCCTATCATGCGCCCCGCTGTCACAGAACAGACATACGGGGCCATAGCTCAGCTGGGAGAGCGCTTGCATGGCATGCAAGAGGTCGGCGGTTCGATCCCGCCTGGCTCCACCAGGAATGTGTAACGTATGTTTGTTGACAAAAACTTTGTCCCCTTCGTCTAGAGGCCTAGGACACCGCCCTTTCACGGCGGTAACAGGGGTTCGAATCCCCTAGGGGACGCCAAGTTCTCGGCAAAGTTTTTGTCCCCTTCGTCTAGAGGCCTAGGACACCGCCCTTTCACGGCGGTAACAGGGGTTCGAATCCCCTAGGGGACGCCAAATAGGAAAGCCCTGCTCGAAAGAGCGGGGCTTTTTTATGTCTTACTTGCCCATTCTTACGTATTGATTGTTTAATAGACGCTATTTTACTGAACGCGCACAGAGAGGAATCATGACAACACACTATCCTATTGGTCGACCGGGCATCCCTTGGAGCGACGATGAAAAAAAACAGTGGTTTGAAATGCAGTCGATCAAGCGCACTTACCAGGATGAGGTACTTCATAAACTGCCTTTTCTTCCAAGCGTATTCAAAAGTGAGCAATACGGCGCGTTACCCATAGATACTGAGCGTTATCCGCTCATGGCCATCACGCCGGTTAATCCCGATCCAGCATTACCTTATATGTTGATTACCGGCGGCGTACATGGTTACGAAACCAGCGGTGTGCAAGGTGCTCTAGATTTTGCGTTAAACCATGCACAAGCCTATAGCCACCTGGTTAACCTTATTATACTGCCGTGTATTAGCCCTTGGGGCTACGAAACCATAAACCGTTGGGGCGCGAATGCTGTTGACCCGAATCGCAGCTTCACGGCAGAGTCTGACTCCTTTGAAGCCAAAGCAGCGTTGCAGTATGTGAAGGCATTAAGTGTCGAACCTATTATGCATATAGACCTGCATGAAACCACAGACACGGACAACTCAGAATTTAGACCCGCGCTATCAGCCAGAGATGCAGTTGAACAAGCTGTGTGGCAAATTCCCGATGGATTTTATTTAGTGGCTGATTCACAAGCGCCTGAAATTGATTTTCAAAAAGCCATAATTAAAGCCGTAGAGCAGGTTACTCATATTGCTGATGCTGACGACAAAGGCAACATAATCGGAGCGCCAATTTTGTATCAGGGCGTGATTGGCTATGATAAAAAAGCGTTGAATTTATGTGCGGGCATGACAAATGCACGTTTTGTAACTACTACTGAAGTTTACCCTGACAGTCCCAGAACCGATGCCAAAAATTGTATAGATGCTCAGGTTGCTGCGATAAAAGCGGCTGTGGACTTTGCTTTGGAAAGGGGAGTTTGATGGAATCACCCTGTATTCGCTTGTGCACATTAGACGACCAGGATGTGTGTGTAGGTTGCAATCGAAGCATTGATGAAATCGTCAGTTGGCATCATGCTTCTCAAATTGAAAAACAGGCAATCTTAAGTCGTGCGAAGATCCGCGAGAGCAACCGGCCGCCGGTTTTATTTTCAGACGCGTCATAAGCTTTTTGTGATGAAAATAGTGCTTGCCCCTATGGAAGGTGTGGTTGACCACCTGATGCGCGATATGCTGACACGAGTTGGCGGCTATGATTTGTGCGTGACTGAGTTCGTACGTGTGGTGGAAGCCAAGTTACCCAAAAAGGTTTATTACCGGCTGTGTCCTGAGCTCAAACAAGGGGCAAAAACCCCCTCGGGTGTGCCCGTCCGTGTACAGCTTTTAGGTCAACATCCCCAGTGGCTGGCAGAAAATGCTCAGCAAGCTGTTGAGTTAGGTTCGCCCGGTGTCGACCTAAACTTTGGTTGTCCGGCTAAAACCGTGAATAAAAGCAAAGGCGGTGCGGTTTTGTTGCAGACGCCTGACATTCTCTATGCCATCGTAAAAGCTGTGCGTGAGGCGGTTCCGAGTGAATTACCCGTTACAGCAAAAATGCGTTTGGGTTTTGAAGACAAGTCACTGGCGCTGGAAAATGCTGCGGCGCTTGAAGCGGCCGGGGTAAGTGAAATTGCCATACATGCCAGAACAAAAGTCGAGGGCTATAAACCACCGGCCTATTGGGACTGGATTGCCAAAGTACGCGAGCACGTTGATACACCGATTATTGCCAATGGTGAAATTTGGTCTGCAAGCGACGCTCAGCGTTGCCAGCAACAATCTAGCTGCACGAATATTATGTTGGGAAGGGGCGCATTAGCGCTTCCCAACCTCGCTAAATGGATACGTGGTGTTGATAGCCAACCCATGAAATGGTCAGAGGTTGCTCAGCTACTCATCGACTATTCCGGCTATGAAATCTACGGCGATAAGGGGCGTTACTACCCCAACCGCATCAAGCAATGGTGTGGCTACCTAAAACGCCAATACCCAGAGGCTGAAACACTCTTTAATTCCATCAGACAACTCAGAGAAGCCAGCCAAATCGTGGAAGTGTTAGCCCGTCATTGCACGCCAATCCATGCAGCTTAATCGCATTTGGGTTGTAGTTCTAAAATGTGAGCTTTATTATCATCGATTCGTAACCAAGATGTTAATAACAACAACAACGACGGAAACACATGAAATTCACATTCAAACAGTCTTTGGCTGCGTTGGGATGTGCAGCCCTGTTATCAGGGTGCACGGCCACGGCCAACAGCAATAAAACAAATCCAGATAACAACAATAGCGACACAGTTTCCAGTGTCATTAATAAAGATCCCTATCCCAGTACTTATAAGCCGATACCGGGTAAACCTACCATTATTACTAACGTGACCGTTATTGACGGAGTAGGTGGGAAAATTGAAAACGGCATGGTGTATTTCGCAGACGGTGTCATCCAGGCCGTGGGTGAATCATTGACGATCCCCAGTGGGGCACAGGTCATTGATGGAAAAGGCAAGTGGTTAACACCAGGCATTATCGATAACCACAGTCATTTAGGGGTATATCCCGCACCCTCAACGCGCTCTCATTCAGACGGAAACGAGATGACAAGTCCTGTCACTGCTAAAGTATGGGCTGAGCACTCTGTGTGGCCTCAGGATCCAGGATTTGCTAAAGCTTTAGCCGGCGGTGTTACGTCATTACAAATCTTACCAGGTAGTGCAAACTTGTTTGGCGGTCGCTCGGTAGTGCTGAAAAACCTTCCTAGCCGTACCATGCAGGATATGAAGTTTCCTGATGCGCCTTACGGGGTCAAAATGGCGTGTGGTGAAAACCCCAAACGCGTCTATGGACAAAAAGGCGGCCCGATGACGAGAATGGGCAACGTGGCTGGGTATCGTCAGGCGTTTGCCAATGCACTGGACTACAAACGCGCCTGGGATAAGTATGAGCAGGAAGTGGCTCAGGGTAAATCACCTAAGCCGCCCAAGCGCGATCTGAATATGGACAGCCTAGCAGGTATTCTAAGCGGTGATATTCTAGTGCACATGCATTGTTATCGCGCCGACGAAATGGTAGTCATGATGGACGTGATGAAAGAATTTGGTTATCAGATAGGTACCTTCCATCACGCCGTTGAGGCCTACAAAATTGCCGATAAACTGGCTGAAAACAATGTATGTTCAGCCATGTGGGCTGACTGGTGGGGCTTTAAAATGGAAGCCTACGACGGTATTCGAGAAAATATTCCTATGGTACACAATGCCGGTGCCTGTGCGATTGTGCACTCAGATAGTAAAATTGGTATTCAGCGACTCAATCAGGAAGCCGCTAAAGCCTGGTCAGATGGCGTAAGAGCCGGATTTGATATTAGTAAAGAAGAAGCCTGGATCTGGCTAAGCGCAAACCCTGCGAAATCTCTAGGTGTGTTTGATAAGACAGGTTCTATCGAAACGGGTAAGCAAGCTGACCTGGTATTGTGGAATGGCGACCCATTCTCCACCTATACCAAAGCGGAGAAAGTATTTATTGACGGTGGTTTGGCATTTGATTTGAACAAACCTGATACCTGGCCGGTGAGTGATTTTGAGTTAGGCCAAACAGTTGAAGGAGAAGGCAAATGAAATATGCATTAGTACTACTGTCACTGTTGGCAAGCGCTATGGTGAATGCTGAAAAACTGGCCATCGTGGGAGGTCAGGTGCATACCATGGGTGAAATGGGCGTGCTTGAGCAAGGGACTGTTCTGATAAACAACGGCCAGATTGAAGCCGTTTCGCAGTCAACAGATATACCCTCAGGCTACCAGCGCATTGATGCGAGCGGGAAAGTTGTTACTCCGGGTTTGATTGGTGCAATGACATCACTTGGACTGGTTGAAGTGTCTATGTCTGCAGGGCCTGTACATTCCTCTGTTGATGACCATGCGGTATCAAAAACAGGCGCCGCTTTGGATGTTAGTTACGCAATAAACACTGATGCGACAGTGGTCGGCGTTTCCAGGTTAGAAGGGGTAACGTCTGCAGCGACTGCTATTCAATCGAGTGGCCAACTTTTTCACGGTCAAGGCGCTGTGATTTCTTTGGATCCCAATGGCGATCCGATTCTTGCGCCTAATGCGTTTATGGTACTGAAAGTAACAGGCGCTGCCGCACAGGCTAACGGTGGCAGTAAAGCCGCTTTATGGGTTGCCATAGAAACTGCGTTTAATGAAGCCAAAGAGGCCGCTATCAAAGGACAGTCTCCAATGTTCAGGTACGCAGACTCTTGGCACGGTATTACGTCAAAAGCCGATGTGAAAGTTTTACAGGAAGTGCTCAAAGGTGCTATGCCACTATTTATTTATGCCGATAGTGCTGCTGATATTAGACAGGTCATTCGCTTTAAAGCACGAAATGAAGGCTTGAAAGTAACCTTGGTCGGCGGTGTCGAGGCGTGGCGAGTCGCAGAGGAATTGGTAGCTGCAAATATTAGTGTTGTACTTGACCCAGAAAGTAATCTTCCTGGTAACTTTGAACAACTAGGTGCTACTTTGCGCAATGCTGCAAAACTCGAATCCGCAGGGGGTAAGGTCGCTATTGGGATGAACACACATAATATTCGTTTGGCGACACAGCACGCCGGTAACGCGGTATCTCATGGTTTGAGTCATGAGCAAGGACTTGCAGCACTAACCATTAACCCCGCGACCATGTTAGGTGTTGACGGTAAACTTGGTTCACTGGAAGCGGGTAAACAAGCTGATGTGGTGATTTGGAGCGGCGATCCGCTTGAAGTGACTGAAAGTGCGGAGCAGGTCATTATCAACGGCAAGATGATTGAAATGACATCACGCCAGGATAAGCTGATGAAGCGCTATAAAGCTTTCTATGGAGCCAATGGCACAACGCCTCACTATATTCGATAACTTCCTTGTTATTCACATTAAGCCTCTTAAATAAGAGGCTTTTCTTTTTTCAGGCTTGTTGGTAAGTTTTGCGGCAGACCTTAAAACATAGGCTAGATAATGCAAACTGAACAAACAATAACAACACGCATCGCAGACTATAATGACGCCTGTGATGCAGAGCATGTACTGGCACTTCTTGACCATTATGCCCGGGATCCCATGGGGGGAGGAGAGCCCCTTTCTGATTACGTAAAAGACAACCTAATTTCTGCGTTGTCCTCTCGTTCGTTTACCTTTTCTGTGCTGGCATTCTGTGGCGATATACCAGTTGGCTTGGCAAATGTTATAGAAGGTTTCTCAACGTTTGCCTGTAAACCACTGGTGAATGTGCATGACCTAGTAGTTCACAAAGACTACCGCGGGAGAGGGATCAGTCATCAATTGTTAGCCGCAGTGCAACAAGAAGCCGAAGCGCGCGGATGCGTTAAAATAACGCTTGAAGTGTTGTCTGATAATTATAATGCGTGTGAGTCGTATAAAAAGTTTGGCTTTGCACCCTATACTCTTGACCCAGAAGCTGGCCCCGCTCAGTTTTGGCAAAAATACCTTTAAAGGAATAAAAAATGGCAACCTTGACATTGGTACGCCACGGTCAGGCATCGTTTGGCAGTGCTGATTATGATCAATTGAGCCCATTGGGCCAACAACAATGTGTATGGTTAGGGGAATACTTTAAAGACAGCGGTAAACACTTTGATCATGTTGTGAGAGGAACGTTAAAGCGCCATCAACAGTCCGCTGATTGTATTATGGGTAGCTTTCCTGAGGTCAAAGCTGTTGACACAGACCCACGATTAAATGAATTCGCCTTTGTGGAAGTGGTTAAGGCGTATCTGAAAAAACACCCTTCGTTAACGCCCCAGGCAGACACTCCGCCCCGTGAATACTATCGCATTTTGAAGAAAGCAATGTATGCCTGGCAACAAGATGAACTGGATGGCGCACTATTGTCAGAGTCTTGGCTTGATTTTAAAACACGTACACACGCTGCATTGCATGATTTACTGAACAGCGAATATAAAAATATCCTGGTTGTCAGTTCGGGAGGTGCGATATCGCTCGTGTTACAAAGTGTACTGCATGCGCCGGACAAAACCGCAATTGCGTTAAATCTGCAAATGAAAAATGCGTCTGTGAGTGAGTGTTTCTTTGGAAAAGGGCAGGCTAGCTTATCGTTGTTTAATAGCACTAGCTATATGGAAACTGCTGCTCGTAGAGAAGCCATTACCTATAGCTAGCGAGATTGTTAAGCTTGAGTCCGCATATAAGGGAGTTTTCTGTTAAGCAGTGAACGCTGTTCAATAGCAGACCGACGGGTATCGGACTGAAGCGATTTTTGCTGCATGATAACGCGAAGAGAAGTATTGACTTTCTTCTTCGACTTTTGGCTATCATTCTGCACTGACGCAAACGCTGGCGCGGTCGCTAAGGTAAGAGTAAGAGCTAAAGACAGTAACGTTTTCATTTTCAATCTCGGTTAGGATGCTGACCTTGGGCGTCCTATCCCAAGTATTTGTCAGCCAGTTTGTTTGTTCAATTAAAGTATAGGTACGAAGAAAATCTTTTGCGTCTGTTTCCTTGATACCTAGGTATTTTTTCTAATACCTAATTAAATTCTTTCGTTGAGTTGAGATACGATTGGGTTGCTCTGAAGCCCTTTTTCCTCAATCCATACCGTCAACGTCTTGCCATCTTGTTCAGGGGCTTGAAGTGCACTACCAGGCATCTTTTTGATCATTAACGAACCCGTTTCAACCGCGTTGTTGAGCAGTGCTGTGCGAATTAGGCTATTACCGTCACAGGTAATACCACTGTAGTAGTCGCGCAACTTCATGTTGTAGTCTGATTGCATGGTACGTAACTTCTTACGTAGCTCTGCTTTATCGTCGGCTTTTACAATAGTACATATATTGGCTAAGGCCTCTGACACATCTGCTTTCGCAGGTAAGGTGAACCCCACAGTCACGACAGATACTAGAATGGCAGCTTTAGATAATTTCAACATGGTATTTCCTCAAAGTAAGAAAGCGTCTGCTATTTCGACGGCGCGGATTAAACCAGTATTCTACGTCTGGTAATAGTGTATGAATCATACAAAGGTATGCTGGTTAATAAGTAGACAGAAATAAGGTGAGATGGTGAGTTCAACGCCTTACTCTGACCCCATTTTTATTTGCTTTTCCAAAAAGAAAAGCGGCTCAAAAGAGCCGCCGGAGTGCAGAGTTTCCTCTGCGACCATGTTGAACTGGTCATGTAGTAACTTATAAACGTTCCTGCAAAGCAGACGCTATAGCGTTACCGTCTAATCCTTGTTCTTGTATCCAAGCTGAAAGGGTCTTGCCATCATTTTCTGGCTCACCGAGCGTTCTGCTTGGCATCTTCTTTACCATAAGGGTGCCAGTTTCAACTGCATTACTTAATAAGGCAGTACGAATGAGACTGTTACCATTGCAGGTAATACCGTCGTAGTAATCACGCAATTTCATCTTGTAATCTGATTGGACAGTCCGCATTTTTTTGCGGAGTTCACCTTTGTCATCGGCTTGTACAATGGTGCAAATATTGGCAAGCGCCTCGTTGATGTCTGCTTGAGCTGGCATTGCAAAACCAACGCTAGCCGCGGAAATGATTAGTGAAGCTTTAACTATTTTCAACATGGTTAAACTCTCTTCGATAAGTAATAGGATGCGTATAATTTTTTGGACAACGAAATGTTTCTCGTTGATGGGTGTATTTAATGTGATGTTGACCTGAGAGAAAACAGTGTGACTAATACGTAGGTATTGGGTTTCATATCAAAAGCTGGATTTAGTGTCTTATGGAAAACTTTTTTGCGCCTCGGTATGTATTGAAAACTAGTCGGCATAGAACCAAATGAATAGGGAGTTCATCATGATTAACGCTTTATCTAACGAAGCATTAGAACAGGCACTAACAACCTTAAACAGCAAAGTCGATTCAGACAAACACTGGCAATTAAAAGAGGGCAAGTTATACAGGCTGTTCAAGTTCGATGATTTCTCATCAGCCTTTTCTTGGATGACAAAAATGGCAATATGGGCAGAAAAGCAGGATCATCACCCAGAGTGGTTCAATGTATATAATAGGGTAGAGGTGTATTTGACTACTCACGATGCTGGCGGTATTTCTGAGCGTGATTTCAAGTTGGCCGAGGTGATGAACAAAGGGTAACAAACGTTATATGCTCTGCTGCTTGTGTGTTTTATAAACAAACTGGTGCTTGTTTAATCGTTTGATAGTAGTTCATTCAAAAAAGTGTCAAAAAAGGCGATTTTTCTTTCTTTTGCACTTGCGTCGCCAATGCGCCTATGTATAATACGCCCCACTTGAGCAGGCAGCGAAAGCAAGCCAACTACGCTCAAACCAGTTCAGACGCGGGATGGAGCAGTCTGGTAGCTCGTCGGGCTCATAACCCGAAGGTCGTTGGTTCAAATCCAGCTCCCGCAACCACATATTAAGCCCTGATTTATCAGGGCTTTTTTGTATCTAAAATCCAGTCCAAGCTTTCATTATTTTTTGGGTAGATCTGAAGAAGTAAAAAAGAACTTGCGTTGCAAGGTACTTTATATATACTTCATTAATCAAGTATATGTGGAGTGATTAAAGTGAGCGATGAAATAAAATATGGTGAAATTGCAAAGTGCCTGTGGCTTAACTCGGCTATTGTTTCAAAGCATTTGGACAATAGCTTGTCTGCGGTGCATGGTGTTGGTTTAACCGAATATATGGTGCTACAAAGCCTGATGTCGGCACCAAACTATGCACTAAGGCGAGTTGATATTGCCGAGTCATTAGCGAGAACAGCATCGGGTATTACTCGAATTCTTACGCCAATGGAGAAAATTGGTCTGGTGTCAAAAGACGTAAATGAGAGGGATGCAAGAGTCAGCCTGGTCAAAATTACCCCGTCAGGTAAAACGCTTTTTGAACATGCAACCACGACCTTGAATGCAAAGTCGGCATCTTTACTTAAAAACTTAGATGCAACGCAAGCTGACAGTTTGCTGACTGTACTACAGTCAATATGAGACGCCTTTAATCCAATGTCGCTTTAAGCGTTTTATATCTTCGTTCCATCACTATGATACAGATGGAATAGACCAGCACAATCCATAGCGGGATAAGGGTGTAGATATGTTCGGGTACAAGCAACCAAAGCATCACTATGCCCAATGTTCTTGCTATACTGTGGAAGTAACCAACCCAGTGTTGAATGATCCACGACAACGGCATCCACATAAGACCGGCTAAAATGCCAACAGTCAGAGGGATTGTTTTGTGGTCGATGGCTGCAACAGGCATTGCAATAGCAAAAACCAATAAACTCATTACTACTCCAGCCATGAATAATCCATCAAAAGCGTTTTTTTGCGCTTTTTTGCCAAAGAAATCTTCTCCGGTAAGCTTGGCAATAACCATCCCAAGATAAAAAATTGAGCCACAGCCAATCCAGATACTCCAAATAATGACTGTTTCTGAAGCAAACATGGCAACCATGCCAATGATTGCCCATATCACAGCGCCGGCCAAGGGCATGGCAAGAAATCGACGTTGTTTGAATAGTTCTCTTTGTGCGTCTAGTGATTGCATCATCAGTTCCTCGTGATTTGACATTAGTGAGTATGCAAAAAAAGGGAGCGATTTTTCAGTGTGCGTTGTCACTGATGTTGAGTGACAAATGTCACATATCGCTCAGGCCATCATGAGGCTAATTTTGTTGTTCATCATTAATATCATCCCTTTTGTCATTGATAGGGAGACGCCGTGCGGTTAACTCGTATTATGCGACTCAAATAGTTAAATAGGAGTGACCTTAGAATGAAAAAACTAAACCAGATGACCAATTTATTGTTGGTGGGAAGCCTTTTATTCGGCCTATCTTGCTTGCCCATTCATGCTAGTGAAACACACAAAAAAATGGATGAGTACTTACAACACTGTGAGGAAGTAAAAGTATGCAACGGCGTTTTCTTAATCGCTGATAAGGGGGAGATTATCCACCACCGAGCTTATGGAATTGTCGGCACGAAAGATGACACCACACTGACGACACATCACGCATTTGATATTGGTTCCGTTACCAAACAATTTACAGCAGCAGCGATTATGCGTCTGAGGGATCAAGGCAAATTAAGCTTCGATGATCCACTTAAAAAATATATTCCGGAGATAGACTATCCTGGTATTACCCTAAGGCACTTATTAAACCACACCTCAGGTATCCCTGAGGTAATGAAGTATTTCACTCAATTGTATCGCCAAGACAAAGTTGATTACCCAATAACGAATCAAAGGCTAATTTCTGTTCTTGCTACCCAGCATCCAACTGAATACTTTAAACCTGGCACCGACTGGAAATACAGCAATACAGGCTACTATTTGCTTGCCAGCGTTATAGAGAGGGTCAGTGGGCTCGCTTACAGCCAGTTCATGGAGCAAGAATTTTTTGAACCTCTCAATATGAAAGGAACCCGAGTTTATGGTGCGAGTACAAGTGCTGACTTCAATGCACAGCGAAGTTATGGTTTCAGAGCGCGATTTGACGGTGCAAGAAGACGTTTCGATCAAATCCCTCATTATTTTTTAGTGGGCAGTGGTGGTATTTATTCTACCGCGACAGACTTATTTACGTGGTCGAAAGCGATAATGGCGCAACAATTATTTTCTGAAGATAGTTGGACACAGGCCACTCGCCACACAATGTATGGCGATAATAAAGTAAAGGAGTATGGATTCGGTTGGGGGCTTAAGCCGTCTAAAGATGGCAAAACTGCAATTAAGCACTCTGGCGATTGGCGGGGCTTTAAGGCTGGGTTTGCGCTATATCCTGACCAAGGTCAAACCATTGTCATGTTAACTAACAATAACTCGCATGACGGTATCGATGAAGTGTTAGATGGTTTGAATGCAATTCTTGCGGATAAAACCGTGGCGCCGGTAAAACAGAGCTTAAGTCACGCTTTGTATCCGGTCTTAATGGACGCTGATGAAACGCTTGCTGCTTCAATTTTTGCAAAGGCAAGTGATCAGAGCAATACGCAATATGTCATTGATGAACGTATGCTAAATCAATTGGGCTATTTGCTTCTTGAAAAAGATAAAGCGAAAGCGGCGATTAAGGTCTTCAAATTTAACAACAGTACTTTCCCTGAATCACCTAATACTTATGACAGCCTCGCAGAGGCACATGCTACGTTAGGCGATGTAGACAACGCGGTTGAGTTATTGAGGATAATGCAAATAAAGTTCCCCGCTCATACTGATTACGACAAAAGACAAAGTGAATTAGAGGCGTTAAATTCGATTTAACCTCATACTCGTTAATCTGAATATTTACTAAAGAGGAGGGTGAAACGCAGCCCTCCTCGACATTCGGCTTTTACCTGATTGTTTTGCGTTTAGCGATATTCTGTTAAACGATAATGTGAATTGACGTAGTCACCAGCATCAAAATAACCATCAGTACAGAAACTAGAAAACAACGAAAACGGATTGGTACTCGATTGTTAGTCACGTGGACAAAAGCATGGCAGTATCTGGCAGCCACAAATAGCCAGGCAAATGTTACCGTTATAAAGCTAACACTGTTGGTCATGTAAGTGACTAGGGAAAGCACGTAGAACAATACAGGGATTTCAAATTGGTTTGCGATGTTGTTAGACACTAATACAACATCACTAGGCCAGGCTTTGTTATTCACAGCCGCCTGCTTTAAATCCACACTCTTGTTTTTCGCAGCGTTGAGTTTTCGCTTACCAAGAAGCATGAAAAGAAATATAACAAGAAAAACTTGTGCTAATACGGGATAAAAGATGACTTCGGTATTCATTGTGTTTGCTCATGCATTAGGTTTTCGATAACACTAATCAATAATGCGAAGCCATACTTTGCGCGACGTACATTTTGTTCGCTTAATCGTTCAAAACTCTACAGTATCTTTGTCTGAAAACCTCGATTGATTGATGGAATAAACCGCTTTTAAAATACCTATTTCATTATCTATATCCTGCATATTCATAAAGTGAAGATATTGGCTCACGGCTTAATTCGATTATGTTTTTATTGGTATTTAGCATGGCTCGATAAATGAGGTGTCTACCGGCCTTATAGCCAATAAACATTCTTCCGTCAGGATGTTCGCCAGATACCCAATGCATATAGTTGGCGTCGTCTGGTAGTGTCAGGATTTCTTTTATCCACTCATCCACGTTGTCTGAATCAAGGAGCATATCGAAGGCTTGACCACTTAGCAGTTCCGAAAAAACTGTCGCTAACCCTTCGTTTGCAGTTGCTATGTGAATGCCAGGTCCGAATTTATTATCTTCGATAGTCCATCCCGATGCGACATGATGCAATTCATGCAAAACCGTAGACCGCAAGCCGTTTTCAATCGCGCGAGTAATACCACCTTTGCCATAGTCTGAAAGCATGAGATTGATCTTGCCGACGGGGGTATGGTTAGTTGCCATACCTGTGATTCCGCCCACAATATTTAAATCCCAATCTACAGTTTCGATGGTGAAAATAATCTGTTTTGTCATCTTTGGAAAAAAGGCGCGGACATCTCTCTCGGCAAAGGTGACTATTGATTCGAGTTGAGCTTTTTCAGTTTTCGTTAACTTATCATCCTTATATTCAAATAGGATGTCAGGATTTGCTCCTGGCACAGATGAAGCATGTGCTAACGCCGGCGTGAAGAAAATGGCCATAGCTATCAATCCAACCCACGGTAATTTTAGTAAACCCATTATTAATCCTCTGGTTGTGAGTACTTCTGTTTAAGAGCACGACGCTTTTAATGATGCCGGCATCGCCGAATCCGCGGTCACAGTATCTTGACTGCACGGTTATACATTTTCAGAGTGTTAAAAGTAGCGTGTATAGCTGCAGATTGATGTACAGATGGTTCATTTTTTAGTGCAGCTCGTTCTTTTCAGATGAAATGCCATTGCGCTACTTTTTCTTTTTTGTTCTTATCTAATGATATGAGTACTGCATTCAATTCAGCAAACTTGGTGGGATCACAGTAGGTTGGACGATTTACTAAAGAAGGACAGCCGTAACTTATACAAGTTGTCACCACTTATCCATCAATAATGAGTGGGCCACAAGACACTATGAAGGAAGCCTCTATGGACCTTGTTTACCGTTCAGCTAAATTGCAAGACTTAGAGAGTCTGGTATCTCTTTTATCCAGTGACCCACTGGGCAGCCAACGAGAAGACGCGACGTTACCACTTAATGATGCTTACCTATCAGCCTTTGAAGCTATCAACAGCGACCCAAATAATGCGTTAATTGTTGTTGAGCTTGATGGAAACGTAGTTGGTATGCTTCAAATGACCTTTATTCCTTATTTAACCCATATTGGTAGTTGGCGTTGCCTCATTGAAGGCGTTCGCGTTCATGAAGCTTTCAGGGGGCAAGGTTTAGGCGAGAGGATGTTTGAATTTGCTATCAAAAAAGCTAGGAGTAAGGGGTGTCGTTTAGTTCAACTCACCAGTGATAAGCAGCGCCCTGATGCTATAAGGTTTTATGAAAAACTTGGTTTTAAGGCGACGCACGAAGGGTTTAAGTTAGCGCTTTAATTCGTCTTATTTCGCCAGGGGTACGCCCGATAACTTTTTTGAATGCCCGGGTAAATGAAGATTCAGATTGGTACCCAAAGTCCAAAGCAATCGCAATGATACTCTTGTTAGTTTGTTTTATTGCAGAGTAGGCGAGCGACATTCGCCACTCCGTCAGATAGTCAATCGGCGAATTCCCTACCAGTTGCTTAAATTGCACAGCAAACCCTGTTCTTGACATACCAACAGCCTGCGCTAATTCAGCAATAGACCAATGTCGGGAAGGCGATTCATGAACTAATTCGATCGCTTTAGTAATTCGGGGGTCTTTTAATGCGCCTAACCATGTTGGCGTATCAGTCGAGGCCTTGTCCAGGTGGTCTCTAATGGCTGTTATCACCAGTAAATCAGCAAGCTTAGATGTCGCCCCCGTTGTGCCCGGGTTCAAATTAGTGACCTCATCTGCAATTAATTCGCTTATGGTTTTTATAGTGTGACTAACCTGTGATGAGGTTGAATGAACAGTAATTGAAGAAGGCAGTGACTTAATTAACCTCTTTGTCAGCGGATGCGTAAAGGTCACCGCGCCGCATATGAGGCTGCACTTACCCCCGTTTCCGCCGAAGTGCAGATTTTCATAGCGCCCGGGCGCTATATTGATGGGTAAATCGAATAAAGGAACAGGTTCTGTGCCACTACCATCAGAGAGTATGTGGCCTTTTCCAAGCGGCAGTAATGTGAAATCGCCCCTTTTTAAAACATAGTGTTCGTTCGACGTCTCAACGCTCGCTTCGCCTTCCATTACGCGATGAAATATCATGCAATTTTTAATGGGGGGATAGTCTATTGACCAAGGACTTTGTAACCTTGACCGAATAAAAAAAAGACTATCCAAGGACATTTGGCTGAGTAACTGACCATACAGTGACTCGCTTACCGGCTTATTCGTCTTAGGCGGCTGGTTCGTGGGCATTTATTTTTTAGTGTAAGTAATCTGCTGCCAAGAATAATTAATTGCATGATGTTTGTCTATTTGCCTGGGCTGGTCAGTACTTTAGAAGCGTTAAAGCCATCGATTCGCTTTTGTTGAGCTGTTATTTGCATGTCTATAGGTAGACCCCCTGTGTTTTACACATATTGTACGATCGGACATTATTTTTGTTTTAACGGCAAATGAATGCATAAATAAATGCCCTATACTTCGGCTCACGTTTAGTCAGTTTATCTGATTGTCTTAGAAGTAAAACAGTCTGATCAGGATACTATTGCATGAATGCTTTTTATATAAACAGTCATGTAGTCTTCGGGGTTAATGAAAGTGAGAGTGAGCTATATGCAAATGAAAAGGTTTTATCTGTTTTTAGTTGCCGTTGTATTTCTGGCTTCTTGCGATGGTAAGGGTGAAGGGCCTAGTGTAGAGAGTGGGTTAGAAGGAAAATCTTTTTCAAGCAAAATGGACCATCTATTCGAAGAATTTTATGCAAACAATAAATTCATGGGTAGTGTTTCTGTTACGCAACAGGGTAGAGATATTTATTCCAGCGCTTTTGGGTATAGCGATATTGATAGTCAGACGCTCTCAAATTTAGGCACAAAATATCGAGGTGGCTCTATTACCAAAATGTTTACCTCGGCGCTAGTTTTGAAAGCGGTAGAGGACAAGAAGTTATCCCTTGATATGACGGTAGAACACTTTTTTCCTTCAATTGTGAACGCGCCCAAAATTACAATTCGTCAACTGTTAAATCACCGCAGCGGTATTCCTAGTTTCACCAAAGACCCAGTTTTTTGGAAGGTAAGAACTGATAACATGTCACCCGCGTCACTGCTCAGTCTTATTTCGGAATATCAGAGTAACTTCGAGCCTGACAGTAGTCATGAATACAGTAACTCTAATTACTTCTTACTTTCACAAATTTTAGAGCGTGTTTATCAACTGAGTTATGCAGCATTACTGCAAAGAGAGATTGCTGAGCCACTGGCTTTACAAAATACCTACTCGGGCCAACGTACCCAGAATGATCAAGCTTATTCTTATGTTTATGAAGATGGTTGGAAGCGATTTCCTGAAACTGATTTATCTATCGCTATCGGAAGCGGTGATATTGTTACCACCCCGAAAGACCTGAATGTTTTTATTCGAGCACTTTTTGAAGAGCAAATCATATCGGCCGATTCGCTCAACAAGATGACTTTGATTAGAGATAATGTCGGCCTTGGTCTTTTCCCATTTTCCTTCAAAAATATTAATGGCTTTGGGCATGGCGGGACAATTGACGGATTTCATTCAATTTCAATTTATTTCCCAGAAGAGCAACTTGTTGTGTCAATAATGTCAAACGCCATTGACTACAATATCAACACGCTTTTTACTCATGTTTTAAGTATGTACTTTAACGAGCCATTTGAATTTCCAAATTTTGATGGTGTGAGCATAACGGCAAAAGAACTTGAAAAATACGTTGGTATGTACAAAGGCGAGGGCCCTGGAAAATTCACGATCACGCTGAAAGAGGGTGTATTACATGCGCAATTAAATGATAGCTTCATTGAGCCGCTTATTTACCTTGGCAATCACAAGTTCACAAATGAAGAGACAGGCGCACATTTCATATTTGATCCAGAAGCGAATACCCTTGGACTTGAGCAAAGTGGTGTGGCTGATATTTACATGTTCAACAAGCAATAAACAAAAGACAAAGAGCGGCATCTCTCGTTAGGGTTAGTCGCTTTTATCTAATTATTTCCCAGGGCTATTGTTCTTTTCCCTGAACTTACACTTGGGACACACTAAATATACATTGGGCCATTGACTGCATGATAAGAAAACACGAAGGGTGTTGTACATGCACTCTCGTGCAGCAATGACTCATTAATAGGATGACAAAGTTGTGATGGCCAGAGAACTGTGGTGATACCTCGTTAGTACCACCACGGTGCATTCTTATACTACTACACATTGACGCCTAGCTGACGGCACATGGTTAATTCATCAATTATTTCGAATTCCTTCGCAATCTTGCCATTACGAATAGAGCTAAAAATGGCAACATCAACATTTACCTGCTTGCCACTGGCAGGTATATCAAGGTAACTCCCCATTTGTGTGCCTGTTAGTCGACCACGAGTAACAACTCGATCTTCTGTTGAGATTTGTTCTATAACTGAAATATGTAAATCTGGAAAGGTTGCCTTGTAAGTTCGTAATAGGTCTTCTAGTGCATCTCTTCCTACAAAGCTTATTTCGCCCGCTTGATAGACATAGTCATTATCAACAATGTCCTTAATGATGTGATAGTTACCCTGATTGATGACGTCATTAATGAGTCTATTTACTATGTCGACGTTTAGTGATTTCAATTTGATTAACCTTATTGTTGGCCTGTTCAGAGGTTTGTAAGGTTAAGCCACATTGCATTTTTAGGATTTGCTTTGCGTTCGTTTTTTTTCACCTATCGTTCGAACATACGTTATTTTTTCCGACACCCTGCTACGGCGACTTGCTAAATCGACTACCACGGACAGGCACCTCTCAATCAATGATTTTTATTGATTATGAGGTGCCTATAAATTAAGTCGTCACTGCGCTACCAAGCGATACCGTAATCATCACCTTGATCACTGGCGCCGCCCTGCATAGTGCCATTTTTCCAGTCAAACCAAATGCCCATGGTGGGGTTGTATACGCGGTCGACTATTTGTACGTCGTAACCCATTTTTGCTAGTCGGTCTCTAACAAACGGTGTCACATGGTCTCTGGCGACCTGCAGCCGACCGGGCTCTGCATCATGTGCGCCAAAAGAGCTTTGCATCTGATAGCTAATGAAGTTGCCTTTGCCTTCTGAAGCTTGCTGCACATTCATACCCCATTCCACCATGCCAAGGAAAAACTGCAGCATGTTCTGGTCTTGTAAATCTCCGCCTTGTACCGAGAAAGACATAATGGGTTTTCCGTCTTTCAGCGCCAATGATGGCGTTAATGTAACCCGTGGGCGCTGGCCCGGTGTTACAACATTGTAAGGGTTTAAGGCTTCATCAAGCACAAAGCTTTGCATTCTTTGGCTCAGACCGATGCCGGTATTACCGGCGATAAACGCTGGGATCCAGCCACCTGAGGGCGTTACTGAGACTACCCAGCCTTCGGCATCTGCTGCTTGAATAGCGGTTGTGCCAGCCTGAAACGCTTCTTCAAAAGACATTTGATTAGCAAGCTGAAAGCCGTCTTCACCCTCTGCTTCTGCGCTGGGCGGAATGACTTTCCAGTTTTGCCTTAGCGCCTCAAATGGATTGTCGCCTTGCTGAAATTGATAGGGGTCGCCCGGTAAGTACTCCGTTAAGTTTTTGTCAGGGTCAATTAGTTTTCTTCGCTCAGCGGCATATTCTTTGGACAAGAGTCCTGTAATGGGCTCTTCTGGTCCCACGTAAGGGTCGCCGTAATAGAAGTCGCGATCAGCAAATGCTAAGTTCATTGCTTGGTATAAGGTATGAATATAGCGTTTGGAGTTGTACCCCATGGCCTGTAAATCAAAGCCTTCCAGTATGTTGAGGGTTTGCAGCAATACTGGGCCTTGTGTCCATGTGGTAAGTTTGTAAACGTCTATCCCTCTGTAATTGGTCGTAACGGGTTCTTCTAATTTTACTTCCCAATTCGCTAAGTCTTCTTTGGTGAACAGTCCACCAGATGCGCGTGTAGCGTTAACAATTTCTTCCGCAATATCGCCTTTGTAAAAGCGATCATAAGCGGCATAAATGGCTTCTTTGCGGCTCATGCCGCGAGCTAGCGCCTGTTGTTCTGTTTCTACCAGCTTTCGCAAGGTGGCTGCCAAATCGGATTGAACAAAGATCTCGCCGGCTTTTGGTGCGGCGCGTTGTTCGGGATTTTCTGGGTCATAGTGGGGTAAAAATACAGCACGAGACGTAGGCCACTGAGCCAGAATTTCCCGGCGACGTTCCATGTTATTTGCTGCTGATGCTTCGATAGGATAACCCTCCGCCATCTCAATGGCGGGTTGAAGCACGTCTGCCAAAGATAGGTTGCCAAACTCAGCCACCATGGTCATTAATCCGCCAGGTGTACCCGGTGTAACAGCTGCAAGGGGGCCATTTTCTGGCGGGTACAACATGCCTTTTTCACGGAAAAATTCCGGTGTGGCACCTGTGGGTGCTACGCCTAATGCATTAATACCGATAACCTTTTTTGTGTGTGGGTTGTAGATCAACGCTTGTGTTTCACCGCCCCAGCCAAGTACATCCCACATGGTAGCTGTGACCGCTAACATAGCGGCGGCTGCATCTACGGCATTACCCCCGCGCTCAAAAATTTTTGCACCCGCTGTTGTGCCCAATGGTTTACCTGTTATTGCAACCCAGTTTTTTGCATGTAATACGGGTTTACTCATTTGTTGTGCGTGTAGCTGACCTGACGCGGCAAGGGTAAGTGTGATGCCGAGTAACAGGTTACTCACTGTTATTGCGCAGCGCGTGGCAATGTTGCTTTTTTCGGTTTTTAACATTGTGTTGACCATGGTTTCTTTTGTATTTAAGTAATTGACAAATAATCGTACGGAACAAGTCAGCAGTATGTTCAGTTTTAATGAGACGCATAATGCATGAATCCGGGTGATTTGAGTCTCAACTTTAATGCATAAAACAAGTAGTATTGCCTGTAATTCAATTTCAATAAACGCGTTAGGACGACATGTTACATAATTCACTCCCTCTACCAGGCTGCGATCCCTTGAATGTGGCGCAAATCAGGCGCAAAAATATCGAGCCGCTATTGGCTGCTTTGTCCAAAGATAAACGGGTTGTAGTAGAGGAAATTGGCCGCTCTTATCAGAATAGGTCCATCAATGCCATTACCCTAGGACAGGGTGACATTAGGCTTATGGCGTGGACACAAATGCATGGCGATGAGCCAACGGCCACCGCCGCAGTGTTCGACATGCTCTCGCTTTTACTGGCAGATAAGGGCCCCTTTAACTTTGACACCTTCAAGCAAAGTTTTACGTTAAAGGTTATCCCTATGCTGAATCCTGACGGAGCAGAGGCCGAAACGCGCATCAATGCGCAAGGCATCGATATCAATAGAGACGCGCGCTTGTTAAACACGCCAGAGGGACGTGTGTTATTCGAAGCAGCAAAAACATTTCAACCTCATGTTGGGTTCAATCTTCATGACCAAAGCCCTTTTTACAGTGCAGGTGATACCACTAATCACGCAACGATGGCTTTTTTAGCCCCCGCGTTCAACGAAGAAAAAAATATCGATGCTGCTCGTCACCGTGCCATGCAATTAATTGCACTCATGAGGAAGGCGATTTCAAACCAGATCCCCGATTCGATTGCGCGATACGATGATGCTTTTGGTGCCCATTGTTTTGGTGACAATTTGGCAGGTTTAGGCATTAGCACCATATTGATTGAATCAGGCGAACACCCCAATGATCCAAACCGGCAAATTGCCCGAAAGCTCAATGTCATTGCATTATTCACGGCCATGCAAGCTTTGATGGATTCAAGCTACAAAGCTGTATCACTCGATGACTACTTTGCGCTGCCACAAAATGTGAAAGAAGGGCTGATAGCACAGCGCAAGCAAGCACCTTGTCGGGCTCTTATGCCCACTGCCAATGATGACAAACCAGGCTGGATGGAAAGGCATCAGCAAAAGCGCGCAGAGGCTGCGAAGGTTTCAGGTTCGGTGCAATGGGTATTTATCGGCGATTCAATCACCCAAGCGTGGGAAAGGCATACTATTAATGCGTTTAACCTGGGTTTTAACGGCGACCGAACAGAACACGTGCTGTGGCGTATTCAAAACGGTGCACTCGACGGTCTTTCTCCACAAGGGGTGTTATTAATGATAGGCACAAATAATACGGGGCATCATTTTGACGATCCAGAAGAGACGGCAACCGCCATCGCTGAAATCGCTGACTTAATTCATCAACAACTGCCCAGTGCAAAAGTGGTCATTCATGCAATTCTTCCGGCAGGACGCAACAATGAGGATAAGAAGCGGCAACGCAATTATCAGGTGAATAGAATGATTAGGTGGTTGCGTCATCGTCCTTATGTTGAATGGTTGGATCTCACCCACCTATTTGTTGATAACGAAGGTAGAATCCCCGAATCGGTGATGGAAGATGCGCTTCATCCTACCGACGCACAATACCGAGTGTGGGCGGAGGCGCTGAAGCCTGAGTTAATGCGATTAGCCCCTGATGCAAGCGTTTAATTAATTCGAACAAGATGTTCGTATTTATGCGATATCGTTTCTCTCCGAATTCGCTATCCTAACCGAATTGTTGAGTTTATAGGCTATGCACAATGAAAGTCATTGAGAGAATACCACAGCGGCACACTGCAGACGGTGATGGCGTAAAAATAAAAAGAATTGACGGGTTTTCTAATTCATTCCTTGATCCAATTTTGATGGTCGATGAGCTGAGATCGGATAACCCAGACGATTATATTGGTGGGTTTCCTCCACATCCGCACAGAGGGATGGAGACGTTTACCTACATCAGGAAAGGGGGCTTTGAGCACAGAGATTCTATGGGTAATGTAGAAGCCATAGAGCAATATGGCACCCAATGGATGTCCACGGGCAAAGGAATTCTGCATTCTGAAATGCCGCTCAATGATGCAAAAGAGGGTTTGCACGGCTTTCAAATATGGATAAATCTGCCTGCAAAAGACAAAATGCGGGATCCTTTGTACAAAGACAGTAATGATTCTGGAAATCCACAATTTGTGGACAACAACGGCGTGTCGCTACGCGCTCTCGCCGGTACATGGGAATTCCAAGATCAGCGTCTTGATGCTGCTGTTCAACACACGTCGGCCAATACAAAGATAGCCGATATACATATCCCAAAATCAGAAACTATCACGCTAAACGGTGTTGAGGGCAATTTGCTGGCAGTTCTTGTCTACGAAGGCAAACTTGAGTTACCGGAGTCAAGGGGCGCAGAAATGCTCATTTTGTCGCCTGTTGAAGTACTCAGCCTCACCGCAGACAAGCATACAGACGTCAATGTACTGCTGTTTAGTGCTAACCAAATTAAAGAACCCGTTGCGCACCATGGTCCGTTTGTGATGAACACGCAAGAAGAACTGATTCAGGCAGTCAGGGATTATCAATCAGGTTTCTTTGGTCAGGTAAAAAACTGACATCCAAAGAATAAAACAGGGCGCTTAAGCATTTTCTATTTTTCTGTATAATTACTGACCATAACTATTCCAAATACAAAACTAGCGCAAGCTTGTCGGTTAATTTAGTGGTCATATATGAAAGTTGCCAATAATAAAAAGCTTTTGCGCCTTATCAGGTTCATCCCGCCGATACTTGTTATTGCTTTTGCGTTGAGCGCAATTTTAATTGTTATTAACAATAATAAAATAAAGCTCGACAGTGATCTTAAAGCACTCAGAACAGATTTTATTGAATCGCGTAAGAGCATGATGAAAGCGCAAGTAGAGCAGCTGATTCAGCAAATTAATTTTGAGTTGAAAAGCACCGAGGCTGTTTTAAAAGACAATATCAAAGCACAAATCTATCAGGCGCACACAATTGCCAGCCGACTTTATGAGGCTAACAAAGACAAATCAGAACAATATGTCACTAACCTGATCACCAGTGCACTGCGTGACCTAAGGTTTAATAATGGCAGGGGCTATTTTTTCATCTATAAAACCGATGGTGAGAGTGTAATGCATCCTATCCTGCCCGATATGGAAGGGCAGAACAAAATAGCGCTGCAAGACGTGAGGGGAAACTACATCGTTCGCGACATGGGGTTACTGGCCAAGGAAAATGGTGAAGCCTATTACACTTGGTGGTTTGTGAAACCCGGGAACACCCAACAGGAGTTTCAAAAAATTGGCTTTGGTAAGCACTTCGCCCCTTATGATTGGTTTATTGGCACGGGTGAATATGTCATAGACGTTGAAAATGATATTAAACAACGTGTTCTCAATGAAATTGCCAATATTCGTTATGGTGAAGACGGTTACGCATTCGTATTTAATAATGCCGGTATTGGACTGGTACATGTCAATGACGAGTATGTTGGGAAGAGTATTTTACAGCATCCCGAGCCTGATGTTTCCAAAACGGTGTTAGACCTTATTCAGCTTGCTCAGTCTGGCGGTGGCTTTATTCGTTATGATAATTTTATCAGGCCTTCAACCTCCATCCGTGAACCCAAAATCAGTTTTGTCCAAGGTGTTCCCAATTGGCAGTGGGCGGTAGGCATGGGCTTTTATGAAGATGAAATAGCAGAGCAATTAGCCCAACGTGAAGCTGAAATTGAAAATCAAAATCAACAACAACTCAACGAGCTATTGTGGCTGAGTTCTATTTCGACACTGTTTTTTGTTGTTATGTCACTTTTGCTTACCAAAAACCTTTCTCGCCGCTTCACAGACTATGAAGGGAAGATTAACCACGACTTCCAAGAACTAAATCGCATAAAACTGGAGTCCCAGTATCAGGCTTTGCATGATGCTTTAACTGCACTCCCCAATAGAACTCTGTTAGAAGAACACGTTCATCAGGGGGTGGCGATATCAAAAGACAAAGGCAAAATGTTGGCATTGGCGTTTGTTGACTTGGATGACTTTAAAAAAATCAATGATCTTCATGGACACTCTGTGGGTGACGAATTCCTTAAATTGCTAAGCGATGTGTTCAAACGCACAATTGATAAAGGTGACAGCGTTGCACGCTTTGGCGGCGATGAGTTTATTTTTTGCTTCCCTGAGCTTGACAATTTGGCTCAGGCTGAAAATAAAGTGAAAAAAATACTTCGCGTGTTTGAACGTGAATTCCATTTAAAAGGTAAATCAATTTATTCCTCAGGCAGTGTCGGTGTTTCTGTTTATCCGCAAGATGGCGAAGATACGGAAGCTCTAATCAGTAAAGCAGACATTGCCTTGTACAAATCAAAGGCGGCTAAAAAAGGGCAGGCGCTGTTTTTTAACACTGCGCTTGATGAGCAGGTAAAACGCGACTTTCTCATTGAAACTGAGTTGCGCGGGGCCATGAATAAAGGTGAAATAGCGGTGCATTATCAGCCGCAGATCAGCGTCAAATCTGGCGATATTATCGGTGTTGAAGCCTTGGTAAGGTGGAACAGTGCCAAGCTTGGCGCTGTGTCGCCGGCTGATTTCATACCCATCGCAGAGAATACGGGCATTATCAGAGAGTTAGGCAGCTACATTATTTACAAAGCCATGAGTGATATTAAGGCGCTCAACGATAACTTGCCGGTGCCTTTGAATGTTTCTATTAATATTTCACCCAAACAGCTTATGGAATCAGACTTTGTTGATTCTGTCATGCAGGCCAGTCGTGAACTGGGCCTGGATAGCCAATGGGTTACCCTAGAGATAACCGAAAACGTACTTATCTCTGATTTATCAGTGGTACAGCCAACGTTGGAGGCACTCAAAAATAACGGTTTTAAGATATCCTTAGATGACTTTGGTACAGGGTTCTCATCATTAAGTTACTTGAGCAATCTACCTCTCAATGAGATAAAAATTGATCGTTCCTTTATCGATAAATTCTTAAGTAGCAGCCACAGTGAATCACTCGTGAAAACTATCATTGCCATTGGTGAGTTCTGTCATCTTTCAGTCGTTGCAGAAGGCGTGGAAACGCAAGCGCAGTTTGATTTGTTAAGTGAGTATCACTGTGATGCAGTGCAAGGCTACCTCTTTTACAAACCTCTTCCATTGAGTGAACTGGTGGAAAAGTGCCGTTCTCATCAGAATCATACCCATTCCGTTGGCGAATAGCTGGGTTTTTGGCTATATCAATAAGACACTAAGCTTTTCTGTTGGGAGACAGTCTTTGCATTGTGTTTATAAGCTAAACGTTTTTATTTTATTGCTGGCTGGTATGACTGCTTGTCATGTACTAGCAAATGAGGATACCTCAAAAATTGAAGTGATTGAGGTAACAGCACAAAAACGCACACAAACAATCAATGAGATCCCGATTTCTGTTTCAGTTTTCAGTAGTGAACAATTACGCCGACTAGGCATTCAAGACACCACAGAACTGGCGAATATTGTCCCTGGATTGAATTACAGTGATACCGCCTTTGGCCCTCCTGTTTATACATTAAGAGGTGTCGGCTTTAATGAGTCTAGCGCACAGGCAACCGCCACGGTAGGGATCTATATGGATCAAGTCGCTATCCCGTTTCCTATTATGACAAAGGGGGCAAATCTTGATCTTGAGCGCGTCGAGGTTTTGAAAGGACCTCAGGGGACCTTATTCGGACGCAACGCCACAGCAGGCGCAATTAATTACATAGCGGCAAAACCGATGTCAGAGTTTGCGTCAGGATATTCGGTTAGCTTTGCCAATTATCAGACGTTTGACGTGGAAGGCTATGTCACAGGTGCGTTGAGCGATGGTTTGAATGCCAGAGCTGCGGTGCGTGCAGTCCGTTCCTATGAAGGCTGGCAGCAAAGTGTTTCTCGACACGATACCCTTGGAAGACAGGATAAAATGAGTGCAAGGGTCAGTGTTGACTGGGCAATCAAGGAAAATACCCAGGCATTGCTCAGTGTCAATTATCATGAAGATGCTTCAGAGAGCCTTGCGCCACAGGCCATTGATTACATTGCAGCAAAAGCAGGCAATGCGCTAAATGCCTCCTTTGATGTGTTTGGACCTATTCTTGATCCGCGGGTTAATCCCTCATTGTTCCCGGGTAATGGCAGTGATATTCGTGCGGCTGACTGGACTGCTGACCGGCGTCCCAGGCTGGCTCATGACATGCTTTCGCTGTCGGTGCAGGTAAAGCATGATATATCACCTGCATTATCGTTCGATTCGCTATCGGGCTTTCATCGTTTTAACGATCAAGGGTCCGAATACGAACGTGGAGGCGCCGCCGGTGTGACTGCTGGGTATATTAGAAACCTCACAGGTGGCTCCTTAGATACCGTATTTGGCGGTACGTTAAAAGACTTTTACGAGGGGCATTTACACGGTCGAAATGCTGATTTGCCTGACGATACCTATGTTACCTCCGATTACGTTTTTCAGCATGGAGATATACAGTCCTTTTCTCAGGAATTCAGAATTACGCGTACGCACGAGAGCAGTATATGGGTGGCTGGACTCTACTATAACCGTAGCGTCGTCGACTACGACACTACTCAAGACTGGGGATTAGCCACTAATGTGAATATCCTACCTACTTCGGGGTTTGGTTTTAACAGTCTGGAAAATGCAATTGAGCAGACGACCACGAGTCTGGCCGCGTTTGCTAGTGTTGACTGGCTATTTAGCGATGAACTGACTTATACCCTCGGCTTTCGCTATTCAGATGATAAGGCTGCATATGACGGGTGCACCAAAGATATTGATGGCGCGGGTCTGGCCCTGTTTAATCAGTTCTTTTTTGGTGGGGGAGACTCTGGGGGCAAAGTAAATGACTGTGTGACTGTGATTGATTTTGGAGGGCAAAATCAAAGCGTTGGTAACATAGATGATACGCTTGATGAAAGCTCGCTGTCATGGCGATTGGCTGTGAATTATCAGTGGCGACCTTCAACATCATTGTTTGCCTCCTACAGCAGAGGGTTTAAAGCGGGGAGTTACCCCTCTTTGGCTGCGATTGTGGCCAATCAACTGGACCCAGTAGTGCAAGAACAGCTCGATGCCTATGAAATAGGCGTAAAGACTGTGTTAGCAGACAATCTTGCGCAGTTAAACGTTAGCGCCTTTTACTACGATTACAAAGACAAACAACTGTTAACCAAAAAGACTATACCTGTATTTAGAACGGCTTTTACCTTGGGAAACATCGATAAGTCTTATGTTCAAGGGCTGGAGCTGGATTTGCAGTGGTTCCCGATTGAAGATCTGTATATCAATGCGGCGGTCAGCGTGCTGAAGTCAAAAGTGACTGAAGGGAATGGCTTTAACCAGCTTGGTCAATCACTGGATCTGTCGGGGTCACCTTTGCCATTTACCTCGGAGGTACAAGCTAATCTCCTGGCAAGATATGAATGGGATGTGCAAAGCAATTTTAGAGCGTTTATTGCCGTAGATGGTGCCTTTACCAGCGAGTTTAGTGCCGACTTTCAAGCTGATGCCACTACCACAAACTTGGTAGCTGACTTCATTGGTAGCCCCGTCGAGGTATTTATCCCACCCGAACCGTACCAGTATGATGAAAGATTTACGCAACCAAACTACTTGTTACTTAACGCTAGGGTTGGGCTGGTTAATCTTGAAAACGACTGGAAAGTCTACGCTTGGGTGAAAAACTTGACGAATGAATATTACGTATCAACAGTCGTAAAGAATAATGAGATGGTGGCGGCGTATCCCGGTATGACGCGCACATTCGGGGTTACTTTTGAGAAGCGATCATTTTGATGTCAGGTGTTAAAACTGGGTGGAAAAGTTGAGTTCGCCTCCCAGTTGATAGGCGTGTCCTGGGTGCACTAATTCGGTGTAGCTAATCAGCCCTTCTTTGCTCCATGTTTTTCGCAAAATGACCAGCACAGCATTGTCTTCACCTAACGCTAGTTGATCACTTTCAAAGTCATTTCCAATTCTCGCCTCCACGTAAAACAGTACTTTGGTCAATGGATAGTGTTTTTGTAGAAAGGAAGCTGGCGTAAATTCGCTGTTAAACGCTTGTTCAACATAATCAGGTACCAATGTCTTATTAATATAACGAGACTCCAATTGGATAGGCTGCTGGTTTTCAAAGTGGAGTATCTGAGAATGATAAATCGGCGTATTAAGTTTGATTTCCAGCCCTGCTGCTGCCTTTGCCGGTGCTGCCGTGTCTTCTAGTAACAAGAGCTGATTGGCGTATTGGTTGCCTCTGTCTTTTACCTCGTCAGCGATATTTTTAATTTTCAGTAGGGAAGAGGCCGCTTTTTTCGTTTTAACGAACGTACCGACACCGGCGAGCCTTTGTAACCGGTCCTCAGCGACCAGTTCCATGATGGCTCGTCGGGCTGTCATTCTGCTGGTGCCAAATTGTGCAGCAATTTCAGTTTCAGGAGGAAGTGGTGACTGATCACGCCAGATACCTTTATTGATGCCGTCTTCCAGCCATTGTCTGATTTTTTGATATTTCGCCAATCCCACTGAGACGCCTACACCTTGAGTCAATTAAATCTGCCAAATCATACAGCCTGCGTTAGATGATTAGCAACGAAGTGGGTACAGTGTAAAACCAAATGTATATAAATGTACACTAATGTATAGTAATGTATTGTTATTGGAGACGGCCCTTGATGAATAAAGGGGCAAAATAAATTAGAGCAGGATAATAAATCTAATGACCGACAGAACAGACCCTACAAGAACCATTCGCGCCCCCCACGGTAGCACATTGCGTTGCAAAAGCTGGTTGAGTGAAGCGGCTATGCGTATGTTGATGAACAACCTAGACCCAGATGTCGCCGAAAACCCACAGGCATTGGTGGTGTATGGCGGTATTGGCCGAGCTGCAAGAAACTGGGCCTGTTATGACAAAATCATCGACACACTTCAGCGTTTAGAAGATGACGAGTCACTCCTCATTCAGTCAGGTAAGCCTGTTGGCGTGTTTAAAACACACCCAGATGCACCACGGGTTTTAATTGCTAACTCCAATTTAGTACCGCACTGGGCGAACTGGACGCATTTCAACGAACTAGATAAAAAAGGCTTGATGATGTATGGCCAGATGACAGCTGGAAGCTGGATTTACATCGGTAGTCAGGGCATCGTGCAGGGCACTTACGAGACATTTGTCGCCATGGCTAAGCAACATTTTAATGGCAGTGCAAAAGGTCGTTGGATATTAACTGGCGGTTTAGGCGGTATGGGTGGTGCACAGCCATTGGCCGCTACCATGGCTGGCTTTTCAATGATCGCCTGTGAAGTTGATGAAACCCGAATCGATTTTCGCTTGCGAACAGGTTATGTCGATAAAAAAGCCACGTCATTGGATGAAGCCCTCTCAATGATTGAGCAGGCAAAAGTGCAAGGTACGCCAGTATCTGTCGGCCTGCTTGCCAATGCTGCTGATGTTTTTGCTGAATTAGTGGAACGCAATATCACCCCCGATTGCACGACGGATCAAACCTCTGCCCACGATCCTTTGAATGGTTATTTACCTCAGGGATGGACGCTGGAACAGGCCGCGACAATGCGCATTGATGATGAGTCTGCTGTTGTGGAAGCTGCAAAGTCGTCAATGGCTGTGCAGGTGAAAGCCATGCTCACACTACAGCAACGCGGTTCTGCCACGGTTGACTACGGCAACAATATACGTCAGATGGCGTTGGAAAAAGGCGTTGAAAATGCCTTTGATTTTCCTGGCTTTGTGCCTGCTTATATTCGACCTCTGTTTTGTCAGGGTATTGGGCCCTTTCGCTGGGTTGCATTATCCGGTGATCCTGAAGACATTTATAAAACCGATGCCAAAGTGAAAGAATTAATTCCTGATGATCCACACCTTCACAACTGGTTAGATATGGCCCGTGAGCGCATTTCCTTTCAGGGTTTGCCCGCCCGTATCTGCTGGATAGGGCTGAAAGACCGTGCCCGTATCGCCCGTGCTTTTAATGACATGGTGCAATGCGGCGAACTGTCTGCGCCTATTGTTATTGGTCGCGATCACCTCGACTCAGGTTCTGTCTCCAGTCCTAACCGTGAAACCGAGTCTATGATGGATGGCTCTGATGCAGTGTCTGACTGGCCTTTATTGAATGCGTTGTTAAATACCGCCGGCGGAGCTACTTGGGTTAGCTTGCATCACGGTGGTGGTGTAGGGATGGGATTTAGCCAGCATTCTGGGGTGGTGATAGTGGCAGACGGCACGGATGAGGCAGATGCCAGACTTTCACGGGTTTTGCGAAACGATCCAGGCACCGGCGTCATGCGTCATGCCGACGCGGGTTATCAAATCGCCAAAGATTGTGCCCAGGAATGTGAACTTGACTTACCTATGTTGGAGCAAAAATAGTGTCGTTTTATGAGTTACATCCAGGGCAAGTTAGCCTGCAAGACATGAGAAGCTTCTTTCATCAACATACGCCTGTTAAACTATCTACAGATGCGAGAAAAGCGATTGATAAGTCGGCAAAAACCGTGTCTCAGGTGATTGAAGATGATCGTGTGGTCTATGGCATCAATACGGGTTTTGGTCTGCTTGCAAATACCAGAATAAAACCTGAAGAGCTTGAATTGCTCCAACGTTCTATCGTTTTATCACATGCCGCGGGTATAGGTCGGTTGATGGATGACAGTGTTGTTCGTGTGATCATGCTACTTAAAATAAACTCTCTGTCTCGCGGCTATTCAGGCATCCGCTTACAAGTTATCGATAATCTACTTGCGCTGTTCAATGCCCAGGTTTATCCCTGTATACCGAGTAAAGGATCTGTAGGGGCATCGGGTGATCTGGCACCGTTGTCACACTTAGCTATGCCGCTCATGGGCGAAGGCGATGTGCGTTACAAGGGCGATATAATTTCAGCCAAAGACGGATTGCGCATTGCGGGTATCGAGGAAATAGATTTTGCACCTAAAGAAGGGTTGGCCCTGCTAAATGGAACGCAAGCTTCTACCGCCTTAGCATTGGCAGGCCTGTTTAAAGCTGAAAATCTTTACCTTGCGGCGTCCGTGGCTGGTGCCATGAGTGTTGAAGCCGCCAGAGGAAGCCGTACGCCTTTTGACGCAAGGATCCACCAGGTAAGAGGGCACCAAGGTCAAATTGATGCGGCGGCACTGTATCGTCATTTATTGGCTAACGACAGTGAAATAGGTTTATCCCACTCTGCCTGTGACAAGGTCCAAGACCCTTATTCATTGCGCTGTCAGCCCCAGGTCATGGGAGCGTGTTTGACCCAAATTCGCCATGCAGCAGAGGTTTTGCATGTGGAGGCGAATGGTGTAACTGACAACCCGCTGGTGTTTGGCGAAGACGATGAAATATTGTCAGGCGGAAACTTTCATGCCGAACCGGTTGCCATGGCTGCAGATAATCTCGCCATTGCCATTGCTGAAATTGGTGCATTATCAGAGCGTAGAATTGCGCTGTTAATCGATACTAATTTGAGTGGATTACCACCATTTTTGGTAGACAATGGCGGCGTGAATTCAGGTTTTATGCTGGCACAGGTGACTGCAGCGGCGCTGGCTTCTGAAAATAAAACCTTGGCACACCCAGCCTCGGTGGACAGTCTGCCCACCTCGGCAAATCAGGAAGATCATGTTTCCATGGCGACCTTTGCCGCTCGACGTCTCAGTGATATGTGTGAAAACTCAACGCATATTGTTGCTGTAGAATTATTGGCCGCAGCGCAGGGACTTGATTTTTCTATGCCGTTAACGTCGAGCCCAGCCATTGAAGAGGCCAGAAAGATCGTACGAGAGCAGGTAGCGTTTTATGCCCACGACAGGTATTTTTCCCCGGACATAAAACAAGCTGCACAGATAATTGAATGTGGTGAATTCAATAGTATGCTTAAAGGATACCTTCCTAGTGTCTAGGCCCGATAAACAGCTGGATTATTTAACACCTGAATTTTTACGACCTTTGCAGTGCGAACGGGCTGGCGAAGATCACGTTGCTGATGTCATTCGCGTCGCCTCTGCTAACCTGTCTCTAGAAGACAATCTCAAACAGGCTTACGCCGACGGCGTTAACTACATACTGCTTGGCGTGCCAGAAGATATTGGCCCGCGGGCTAATGTTGGTCAAGGTGGCGCGATGCAAGGGTGGCCACTGTTTCTGCAAACTTGCTTGCGCCGTCAGGCTAACCAGTTTTTTGACTGGCGTCAGTGTATGGTGCTAGGCGCGCTTGATTTAAGTGACCTGCAAGAGGCGGCCCAAGGTGCAAGCATCGAGCAGTACCGACAGCTATGTGAACGCGTGGATGAACGTGTTTCTGCCATTGTGAAACGCGTCTTTGAACTTGGTATGGAAGCCCTTGTTATTGGCGGTGGCCACAACAATGCCTATCCCCTAATTGGCGCGCTCAGTGAGGTATCAGATGGCCAGGTGGCTTGTTGCAATTTAGATCCTCACGCAGACATGCGGGCACTTGAAGGGCGCCATTCAGGTAATCCCTTCTCCTATGCGTATCAACATGGCTATTTGGGTTACTATCATGTAATGGGCTTACATGAGCAGAAAAACAATCAGGCTACCCTGGATTTACTAACACAGTCTGTAGGTGGTTTCACCAGTTATCAGTCACTGTTTGTCGAAAAGCTTACTTCGTTTGAGCGGGCAGTACAAGATGTCAAACAAGAGATGGCTGAGAAAGGAATGCCAGTCGGCATCGAACTGGATGTTGACACCATCAAATACACACCGGCTAGCGCATACAGTGTAAGTGGATTTACACTTGAGCAGGCCAGCTATTACCTTAACCACATGGCCCAGCTCGCCGGTGTCCGCTATTGCCATATTTGCGAAGGGGCGGTGGCCGAAATGGATACCCGCGACGCCGTGCATGTCGGACAGACGCTGACGGAACTGGTGTATAGCTTTTTGATTGGACGTGCCCGAAGAAAAGGAGAAAGACATGGATAAAGTGTATACGCACGCCACGCTTGCGACGCTGTCAGATACGGTTACTCAGGACTACGGTTTGATATCTGACGCAGCATTGGGTATTGACCAAGGAAAAATCAGCTGGATAGGGCAAGCGTCAGAGGTAGCGAGCTTGGGGGTGAGTCAGGATTGTATCATTGACGTAGCACACAAACTGATAACGCCGGGGTTGATTGACTGTCACACTCATTTGGTGTTTGGGGGCAATCGTGCCAAAGAGTTTGAGATGCGTCTCACAGGCGTATCCTATGAAGATATTGCAAGACAGGGCGGGGGTATAAACGCCACGGTCAGCGCTACCCGCGCTGCAACAGAAGACCACTTGTTTTTAACTGCCTCTCGTTATCTGAAAACCCTTATTCAAGAGGGGGTCACCAGTATCGAAATCAAATCAGGTTACGGGCTGGACACTGAAACCGAAAAGAAAATGTTGAGGGTGGCGACCCGTTTGAGAAACACCTTTCCTATAAATGTGAAGCGTACATTTTTAGGAGCCCACGCTATTCCTCCGGAATTTAAAAACAACGCCGATGGTTATATTACCTATGTTACAGAACAGACCTTACCTGAACTCGTTCGCCATGATTTGGTCGATCATGTAGACATTTTTTGCGAGAATATTGCCTTTGATTTGAACCATGCGGAGCAGCTATTTGAAGCCGCAACGCATTATGGCTTGAGTGTAAAAATGCATGCCGGTCAGCTCTCTGATATGTCTGGACCCTCACTGGTAGGAAAGTATCGTGGGTTGTCTGCTGATCACCTTGAATACTTGTCAGAGGCCTGCGTGGCAACAATGGCGGAAAAGGGCGTGACAGCGGTGTTGTTACCAGGTGCGTTTTACACATTGCGGGAAACGCAAAAACCACCCATTGAACTGTTGCGTAAATACAAGGTTCCCATTGCCATTGCTTCTGACTTTAATCCCGGATCATCTCCTCTATGCTCGTTGAGGATGATGATGAATATGGCATGTACCTTATTTCAGCTAACTCCTCAAGAAGCGTTGACGGGAGTAACCCGACATGCAGCATGTGCCTTTGGCAGAAATGACCTAGGTGTGCTAGAAGTGGGCAAAAAAGCAGACCTGGTGGTGTGGGACGCCACACATCCTGCTGAGCTGAGCTATCAGTTTCGCACGCATCAGGTACTGGAGCGACATTTTGCTTAATGGTTAGTTTTACCCAGTATCATTTCATTGTGATTGGCCCCACTTGGCATCATTGGGAAGCAGTTTTCGTCTTCTTCAACCATACATTCTATGACTACGGGGCCATTGTGTTCTAGCATTTGACTGATCACGGGGTCAAACTCTTCTTCTAAGTTGATCCTCAAACCGAGCATGCCATAGGCGTTGGCTAGTGCAACAAAGTCAGGTAAGGCTTCAGCATAAGACTGTGACCGCCGACCTTCAAAGTGCATGTCTTGCCACTGTCTAACCATGCCCATCCTCTGATTGTTCACTATGAACACTTTTACGGGCAAGGAATACTGCGCAAGTGTGGCCAGCTCTTGGATATTCATTTGGATAGATGCCTCACCAGCAATATCGATAACCAGTGCATCAGGGTGTGCGGTTTGTGCGCCTATCGCTGCCGGTAAGCCGTAGCCCATGGTGCCCAGACCGCCTGAGGTTAGCCAACGCCCGGGGGTGTCAAAACGACAAAATTGTGCTGCCCACATTTGATGCTGGCCAACTTCTGTACTGATTATTGGGTTATGTGACGCAATCCGTCGCCATAACCTATCGATAGCTTGTTGAGGCTTCATTCTTCGGGAATTCGGTTTATACGCGAAGCAGTTTTGTGACTGATAGCCTTTAATGGTTTCCCACCAAGTGTCAAGGGGGGGCTGAGAACGTGGCGAGGCGTTCCAGCTATCAATAAGTTGAGATAATGCCGAGTATGCATCGGCGTGGATACCAATATCAACGCTCACCAATTTTCCAATGGCGCTGTTATCAATATCAATGTGAATTTTTTTAGAGTTCGGAGAAAACCCCTCAAGATTACCTGTCACTCTGTCATCAAATCGCGCTCCTACATTAAGCATCAAATCACATTCGTGTAGTGCACGGTTTGCTTCATACGCCCCATGCATGCCAAGCATGCCGATGAAAAGGGGATCGTTTGCTGGAAACGCGCCTAGTCCCATTAGGGTTGACGTGACAGGAGCCCTCAATAGTCTGGCAAACGTTCGTAGTGCATCGGCTGCCTCATGGCCTGAGTTAATGACCCCACCACCAACATAGATAACTGGTTTTTTGGCCCGCTTTAGTAGGCTAACAGCCGCTTGAATGTCTTTTACCTGAATGGGCGGCAGAGTGCGGGCGCGTTGCAAAACCGCAGTGGGAATGGGGGCTGCTAACTGTTCAGTGGCCTGCGCTGATTGTATGTCCTTAGGAATATCAAGCGCAACTGGGCCAGGCCTGCCGGCCTGCGCCATTGAAAAGCAGCTAGACACAGAAGATGCAACATAGTCTGCATTGGTGAGTAAGCAGTTATGTTTGGTTGCGGCCCGCATTAGTGATACCACATTGGCCTCTTGGAAAGCGTCTGTTCCCAAGAGTGGCTGAGCCACTTGCCCGGTAAGACACAGTATGGGCACTGAATCCATCAGCGCATCAGTGAGGCCGGTAATGGTGTTGGTAGCGCCTGGTCCAGAAGTGGCAAGACAAACTCCGACTTTACCCGTCGAGCGGGCATAACCTTCGGCCGCATGCACGGCAGCTTGTTCGTGACGCACGAGCACGTGACGGATGCGTGTTTGTCTGTGCAGGGCGTCATAAAGAGGTAAAACAGCGCCGCCCGGATAGCCAAATACGGTATCTACACCCAGATCCGCAAGGGTTGCCAGTATGACATCAGCGTTTGTTTTTTCCTCCTGATTTGCCTGCATACCTGTTGGTTGTTGCAACATTTTCTGACTGGCATAGTGGGCGCGATGACTAACATCCAGCACTGCGGGCAGCGCTTTTATGCGTTTTAGCAGCCGATCAAACTGCGCGTACGTGATGCCGGCAATATCACTGTGCATATGGAGCTCAGATTGGTTTTTCCTGCTCAAGCTGACATGGTCGGGTAATACACCCAATGCTGAATAAGCATCAAGGATCCTCAGTGGGGTATTGCTGTCATTCAGCAAGATGATGGACAAGGTAAAGGTGGTCTCTGATCTGGCTGGTACAGGGGTATCAAGCATAAATAGTGCTCGCTCACTCAATGGTTAGCATTATTTTATCGTTTTAATCCCCTGTAAATTATTTCTATTTGCGTTGTTTCGGGTTTAAGTTGCATAATTTATTTTTTATATGGCGAAGTTTAGTGAAAAATATGCTTGATAATTTTGATCGTAAAATTTTGACTGCGTTACAGACTGATGCTGGTCGAAGTACAGCTGACATAGCTGCCGAAGTTGGCTTGTCACAGGCGCCATGTTGGCGACGAATACAGCGGATGGAGCAGGCCGGTATTATTAAACGCAGAGTAGCCGTGCTTGACGGTGAAAAGGTTGGCTACGGGACTATTGTATTTGCACATGTTAAATTGTCAGCACATGGTCGTGCGCATCTCGACGAGTTTGCCGAGTCTGTTCAACGTATTAAGCAGGTATTGGAGTGTTATTGTTTGATGGGCGATCAGGATTTTTTCTTAAAAGTAGCGGTAAAAGATATTTATGATTATGAAAAGCTGTTTTTTGAAAAGATTTCGCAAATAAAAGGGGTTGCAGAAGTAAAAAGCACTATGGCACTGTCCAGAATTAAAGATACCAATATTTTACCTATTGTATAGAGATTCAAACAGGGAGTAAGTTAACGTTGCTGGTTGATAAAAGTGCGCCAACGCTCGTCGCTGTTGGCGAATGTATGGCTGAGCTAAGTTTTATTGCAGAGAACAATTTGTCATTGTCATTTGCCGGAGACACCTATAATGCACTTGTCTATGCAAAGCGCTGTTGTAGTGAATTGAATGCAGTTTTTTTTACCGGTATAGGGCAGGATGCATTATCGCAGAGAATGCAACAACACTGGAAAGATGAGGGTGTTGACGGCACTAGCGCGGTTCAGATAAGCCAGCATAACGCTGGTATTTACCTTATTCAGAATGATCAATCGGGTGAAAGGTACTTTGATTATTGGCGAGAGAACTCTGCGGCAAGGCACATGTTCACTAATCCAAATATTGTATTTCCTAACGCCAATATGGTGATTTTTAGTGGCATATCGATGGGGATACTTCCCGATGACGATAAGGCACGATTGTTGTGTACGCTTGAGGAAAAGCAACAGCAAGGTGCACAAATTGTCTTTGATCCTAACTATCGTGCAGCGATGTGGAATGGGCTTAAAGAGGCTCAGTATTGGATGAATAAAGCGTATGAGCTGTGCGATCTGGCCTTGCCGGGTATCGATGACCACCTGGCTATTTTTAATCATTCAACCGTAGACGACATCGTTAACTATTTAGGCGAGAAAGGGGTTGAAGAAGCGGTTATCAAAGCAGGTAAACAAGGCGTTTATGGTGTATTTAACGGCACGTTGGCATGCCATAGTGAATTTAAGCCTGCCCCCATACAAGTAGACAGCACGGCTGCGGGTGACGCCTTTGCTGGAGGGTATTTATCAGCCCGCTTGTGCAACCAGTCGCAGGCTGAATCTATTGAGCAAGCTGAAGACGTGGCCAGACTGGTCGTGCAACACAAAGGTGCTATTATCGCTAAGTCAGTATTTGAACACTACAACTCCACAGTTACCCACACTAATCTGTGATCAGATGACACTTCTTTATCTGCGCCACGCTTGCCTATTCGTTTATCATTGAAAAGTAGCCTGCCTGGCGCATGTTCAGCCGCCCAATATACACCTGAATCTATGACCTTTAAATTCGCAGAAGGAACAGCATAGTCAACTCGGCTGCCAAAAGTCGCTGTGCGAATTTGAGGGTGAGGGTGTTGACGACGGTTTGGTTCTTCGAGCGCGCCTAGTGAGGTGGGAATAAAAGCGCCGTTCAGTTGTGCAACGTCCTTATGCACACGTTCATGTGCCATAAGCTGTTGTATGCCATTAAAGCGCGGATCTGTTGTTGTCCCCCAGGTTATATCAGCATTTAGGTCACCCATAATGACAAAACTTTCACCGTTAAATGCCTCTGATTTTCCAGCATCATCATAAATGCCTTGATGCCCATTGAGATAGTGGTACCAAAAAAGGTTTTCAGCACTATTTCTGTATTTATTATTATCGGTAACAGTATCAAACGCCGGTGGTGTTGGATGCGATAACAGGGCATTGACGGTAACAGTGCCATTAGGTGTCGGGATTCTGATAGGAGCATCGACGTGATTTTTAGAGGATAAACGCAGCGTCTGCCATTGTTGCTCTGAGAACCAGGTATCGCCGCATTTCATACCTTCGGGAATAGGACTCTTTCCATCACACAGTACAATCTTTGGGTTTACAGCATCGGGTAGGTCTTTGCGTTTGAAGGTTTGAAAAGTGCGGGTATTTTCGCTGTCAATTTCGAACTTAGAAAGCAGGGCAAAGGCGTAATGTCCATGATAAAAGCCAAAGCCATAAGCATCGTTAGGGTCGTTTTTGGAATAGCCGTTATTGTTGAGGTCAATGCCGGCATTTAGCCCTGTATTGGTGGCATAGTTTTCAATGTAAGGGTAGGTAATGGGTTCAAGCCACTCGCCCCCGTCAACGCTGTTCAGGCTTTGAGATACAGCAAGATAATTTCGTAGAAAACCAACCAATGCCTGATTATTTTTACCTTCACCATCGTTATTAAACTCATTGAGTAGCAACACGTCTGGCCTGACTTTTTGGATAATTGCAGCTACGTTTCTGATTTGTATCACTCGCTCTGCCAACGAACGCTGATCGCTGCTCAGTGTATTTTCATGCCATTGCTTAATGAAGTGGTTTTGTCTGGCTACAGGCATATTCATAAACCTAACCCACTGGTCAAAATGTTCACTGGGGTCACCATCATGGGCAAACGACACATTGAACGAGGCGAATTTCACTTGGCGATCATCTGATATCTGCTTTTCAATCACTGATGTGCAACTTGCTAATGAAGATAAAGCCATCAGGGTGGCGATTAGGTTTTTTTTAATGGTATTCATTGTGTTATCCAAAATGTATAGCCTAAGCAGTATGCCGTGCAAATACGTTTGCAACAAATGCTTTGCTAAAGGGCATGATATTGACGCAGTTGCTCCGGCGTATCCACATCATAAACGGCGTGCTCTATGGAAACCTTTCGCACGGTATTATCATGAGCGTTAATGACTGATTTTGCGCCGCAATCACCTTCAAGCGATAACAGCTCCCTAAAGTAGTCTTCTGGAAACAAAGCGGGAATGCCAACACTTTTCGCATAACTGGAACATATAATGCGGTTGGGATGAGTGTGGGCTTCATCCAGTAATCGGTTGAGTGCATCAGGGCTGATCAGTATCTGGTCGGCGGCAAGAAATAAAATAGCATTGCAGCGTGTTGACAGGTGTCTGACCGCCAGACTAATAGAGCTGGCGAGACCTTTTCGCCACTCGGCATTATAAATAACGTGAGTCTGATTGAAATTAATATGCTGGCAGATTTCATTGCGATGAGCGCCCAGCACGACACTGACCCCAGCTCTGTTTACCGATAACGCTGTGTTTATGCAGGCTTGTAATAAGGGAGTGTTCTGCCAGGTGGCCAATTGCTTGGGGCTGCCAAATCGGCTGGCTGCGCCTGCGGCCAAAATTACGATCTGTACGTTCTTCATCCGTCGGGTTTGGGTAGACGCCTATATTGCTAAGGTGCCATACTTTTGCAGCAAGTTAAATCTCAAGGTAGTCATTAAGTATGTCACACAGTGTAAAAGCAATGCTCAACGCTTGGATAAAACAAAAGCGAGCATGTCGGTGGGCATTGGCGGTTATATTTAAGGTTGAAGGTCATAGTTATCGAAAGCCGGGCGCAATGGGTCTCTACAGTGATGAAGGGGAACAGCTTGGTTTGTTAAGTGGTGGCTGCCTTGAATCCGATATACGGTTACTGGCAAGAAAAGCGATTGATTTAAACGTGCCGCTTATTAAGGTTTACGATGGTACAGATGATACCGATCTGTCTTTTCATTTAGGCTGCGGAGGCGAGGTGCATATCGCCATTCTGCCACTGACAGAAGCCAATCAGTGGTTAGATTTAGAAGCACTTGCCACAGTGGTGTCTGAACACCGGGCGGGTGAGTATCACATCCAACTACCCAACAGACAAAAAGCCTATTCTGCCTCTTTCGTTTCGCCCGAACAGCAGCACTTCAACGGGGTAAATCATACGGTGTTAAGCCAAGATGCAAAGGAGCAGTGCCTGGTGGTACCCATTTATCAGCCACCGCACTTGCTTATCGCTGGCGGGGGCATTGATGCTGTGCCTGTGTGTAATATGGCTACTGACCTTGAATGGAGGGTGACCGTTTGGGACCCGCGTCCTCATTATGCCCCTGAACCACATTTTGAGTCAGCAGAAGCGATTGTTAGAGACAGTGCAACTGCACTTGTTGAGTACTGTCGGCAGCAGGGCGTGAGCATGGTGATGATCATGAGCCATAACCTCAAGTTGGACGCGCAAGTTGTAACCATGTGCAATCAACTCGAATTGACCCATGTGGCATTATTGGGCCCTGTTCGCAGGCGGCTTGATGTACTGGAAGAGGCAGGTTTAGCCGAAACAGATTTGAGGTATTCATTGCATTCGCCCGCGGGATTGGACATAGGCGGTGAATTACCCCATAGCATAGCGTTATCAATCATCGCACAATGTCATAGTGCTGTGTTTGGTAAACTATGAAGGTAACATTACATTTTTTTAATCCCATCAACGGGCACCTTCTCTAATTAAGGCTATAATTTAATCATTAAAAATCGGTTTTTTGTTAGCAATGATAGAGCAAAACCTCAGCGGCAGACTGGATTTCGGCCCGCACGGCCATTTTAGTCTGGAGACGCAAAGCAATCTCATTCGCGTAACGGCAGTCGGTCCAGGTAACCGGGAGGTTATACAGCAGTTTAACTATGCAATGCGCAACGCGGCAATGGACTTTAATGGGCATATGTGGGCAACGCAGTTAACATTAGAGGGTTTACCTCTCATGCCACCCGACGCAACTGAACTTCTTGTTATGGGTATGATTAAGGCGCGTGAGCATGGTCATATTGGCACCGCAGTTATACTAGAGGGAGAGTGTAATACCGGCCTCTGTAAAAGTTATTGGCAAGACATGTTCATGCGATCCCAAAGCCAATACCAGTTTTGTCAAAACCAAGCAGAGGCGCTAGCCTTTATTGAGAAATTATTCTCGGCTTGATACTCGGTACTAAAATAATCTATAATGCGCCCATTCTCGGCACGGGCTCCCTTTGAGTAATCAAGATAATACGCTCAAACTAGTAACGTGTCTCTGGTGCGCGGGTCATCAGATTTTAGTCAGATTCAGTTAAAAAGCCCCGTACAACGGGGCTTTTTTTGTAGTGGGCGATTCGCCCTTTTTTCGTTTTTGGAGAACCTGTTTGTCACAGTTGGAACAAAAACTAACCGCTATGCTTGAACCAGCAGTAGAAGCGCTTGGCTTTGAAATGGTAGGTGTAGAGTTTGTACGTGCAGGTAAACACAGTATTCTGCGTGTGTTTATTGATCATGAAAATGGTATCAACGTTGATGATTGTGCGGATGTCAGTCATCAGGTGAGTGCAGTATTGGATGTTGAAGATCCGATAAGCACTGAATATAACCTAGAGGTTTCATCACCGGGTATGGACCGTCCTTTGTTTAAAGAGGCGCATTATGCTCAGTATGTTGGTGAGACAGTCACAGTTAGGCTGGCTGTTCCCATGGATAACCGCAGAAACTTCAAAGGCAAGCTGTTGGCTTGCGATGCGGGTGTAATTACAGTGAACGTTGATGGACAGGATTTTAACTTGTCTATTGCAAATATCGAAAAAGGCAACCTCGTTCCCACGTTTGAATAAGGAACGCTAGGCGCTCTTGCCAGTCATCCTTATGGCAGTGGTAGAGCAACGTGTGAGGCAAATATGAATAAAGAAATACTGTTAGTGGCAGAAGCGGTTTCAAACGAAAAGCAGGTGCCAAGAGAAAAGATTTTTGAAGCGCTTGAGTTTGCTATTGCCAGTGCAACGAAAAAGAAAAATGACGGTGATATTGAAGTGCGTGTCAGCATCGACAGAGAGACGGGCGACTTCGATACCTTCAGACGCTGGTTAGTCATTGCAGATGATCAAGAGCAAGAAAACCCATTTGCTGAGTTGACATTGTCTGCCGCTCAAATTGATGAGCCAGATATCAAAGAAGGCGACTATGTAGAAGAGCAGATTGATTCAATCGCCTTTGACCGTATCACCACACAAACCGCGAAACAGGTTATCGTTCAGAAAGTTCGCGAAGCTGAGCGCGCACAAATGGTTGCTGAGTACCAGGATAAAGTTGGCGAACTGGTTACTGGGACAGTTAAAAAAGTGAATCGCGACAACATTATTATCGACTTGGGCAACAACGCCGAAGGTGTGATTTTCCGCGATGATATGTTGCCAAGAGAAACATTCCGTCCAGGTGACCGAGTACGCGGACTGCTTTATGTTATCCGTCCGGAAGCACGTGGAGCACAGCTATTTATTAGTCGTACTCACCCGGACATGCTGGTAGAACTTTTCCGTCTTGAAGTGCCTGAAATAGCTGAAGAGACGTTAGAGATAAAGTCAGCAGCGCGTGATCCTGGTTCGCGTGCAAAAATCGCTGTAAAGACTAATGACAAGCGTCTTGATCCGGTAGGAGCCTGTGTTGGTATGCGCGGTTCGCGTGTGCAGGCCGTTTCTGGCGAACTAGGTGGCGAGCGTGTCGACATAGTCTTATGGGATGAGAATCCAGCGCAGTTTGTTATTAATGCGATGGCACCTGCAGAAGTGGCCTCAATCGTTGTTGACGAGGACAGCCACACCATGGATGTTGCAGTTGCAGCAGATAATCTGGCCCAGGCCATCGGTCGCAGTGGTCAAAACGTTCGTTTGGCCAGTCAGCTGACCGAATGGGAACTTAACGTGATGACGGTTGAAGACCTGAACGCTAAGCATGCTGAGGAAAATGAAAAAGTAATAAACGTCTTTGTCGAAGGGCTTGATATTGACGAAGAGTTCGCTGGCTTTTTGGTTGACGAGGGTTTCTCGACACTGGAAGAAATTGCCTACGTACCTGTGTCAGAAATGCTCGATATCGAAGGCCTTGATGAAGACATGGTTGAAGAACTTCGCGAACGAGCTCGTGCTACATTGACGACACGCGCACTGGCGAATGAAGAGTCATTGGAAGGCTCTGAGCCAGATGAAGCGCTACTGAATCTTGCTGGCATGGAACGCCATGTTGCTTATGTTCTTGCCAGCCGGGGGATTACTGACCTTGAAGGCCTGGCTGAGCAAGGAACAGATGATATCAGTGATATTGAAGAACTAAACGAAGAAAAAGCGGGAGAGCTAATCATGGCGGCCCGTAACATTGTTTGGTTCAGCGAAGAAGATAATTAATGGGGGAAGAACGCGTAATGGCAGAAGTATCGATCGAAAAGCTTGCCGGTGATATAGGCACAACGGTTGACCGCCTGGTTTCCCAGTTTAGTGATGCGGGGATCACCAAAAAAGTCGGTGACAGTGTTACAGAAGACGAGAAGCGACAGCTGTTGGATCATTTGAGCAAACAGCATGGTGGAACGGGCTCAGAGGCCCCTCGTAAAATGACATTGAAGCGCAAAACAACCAGCACACTTAGCTTAGGTAAATCTAAGGAAGTAAAAGTGGAAGTGCGTAAAAAACGCACTTATGTTAAGCGCACTGACGTCGAAGAGCAGCGGCTCGCCGAGGAAGAAGCGCAGCGTAAAGAAGAAGAAGCACGCAAGCAGCGCGAAGAAGAGCAACGCGCACAAGAAGCAGCAAAGCGTGCAGCTGAAGAAAAGGCGCGTCAGGCTGAAGAAGCTAAAAAAGTGGCGGAAGCAGAACGTGCTAAGCGCGCTGAACAGGCTGCAAAAGAAGCGGAAGCCCGTAAACAAGCTGAATCTGAGCTGACAGATGAAGAGCGTCAAGAGCAGGAAGAAGCGCGTCAGGAAGAAGAGCGGTTGCGCAAAGCGCAGGAAGAAGAAGCACAGAAAAAGCTTGAAGAAGAAGCAAAACGTGCTGCCGAAGAAGCCCGTAAACTTGCTGAAGAAAACGAGCGTCGCTGGAAGGAAGAAGAAGAGCGTCGTAAACAGCAGGAAGCGGAAGAGATTCACTTGCACTCAAACCGTTATGCGCAGGAAGCTGAAGACGAAGAAGATATGCAGGCTGAGCGGTCTACCCGTCGTCGCAAGAAGAGCAAGAAGCATGCAGGTGAGCACCTCAAACAAGGCTTCAACAAACCAGCACAACCTGTAGAGCGTGTGGTTAAACTTGGTGCAACCATTACAGTAGGCGAACTAGCCAATCGTTTGGCGGTTAAGTCAAACGAAGTCATTAAAACCATGATGAAAATGGGTGAAATGGCGACGATCAATCAGGTGCTTGACCAAGACACTGCGGTATTAGTCGTGGAAGAGATGGGTCATAAGTATGAATTGGTAAACGACAATGCGTTAGAAGACGAGTTGCTTGCTGATACTGCAATTGGTGATAAAACCACACGTGCACCTGTCGTGACTATTATGGGGCACGTTGACCACGGTAAAACGTCGTTATTGGATTACATTCGTCGTGCAAAAGTCGCAGACGGTGAGGCCGGCGGTATTACCCAGCATATCGGTGCTTACAGCGTAGAGACTGATAACGGTAAAATCACGTTTCTTGATACACCAGGACACGCTGCGTTTACAGCAATGCGTGCTCGCGGAGCTACGGCGACGGATATCGTCATTATTGTTGTTGCTGCCGATGACGGTGTTATGCCGCAAACCAAAGAGGCTGTTCAGCACGCCCGTGCTGCCGAAGTACCTTTGATTGTTGCGGTTAACAAAATGGATAAAGAAACTGCTGATCCTGATCGCGTGAAAACCGAGCTTTCTCAGTTAGAGGTTATTTCTGAAGAGTGGGGTGGTGACCATCAGTTTGTCAATGTCTCAGCCAAAACAGGTATGGGCGTGGACGAATTGCTTGAAGCGATTTCATTGCAGGCAGAAGTACTTGATTTGCAAGCCGTACCAAAAGGTGCTGGCCGCGGTATTGTGATTGAATCCCGTCTTGATAAAGGGCGTGGACCTATCGCATCCGTACTCGTGCAGGAAGGCGAGCTTAAGTCAGGCGATATCCTGCTTTGTGGTGAGGAATATGGCCGCGTTCGTGCAATGCGCGATGAAAATGGCAACGAAGTAAAAGTTGCGGGCCCCTCAACGCCGGTAGAAGTGTTGGGTCTCTCTGGTGTTCCGATTGCCGGTGAAGATGCACTGGTGGTACAGGACGAACGTAAAGCGCGTGAAGTAGCGGCTAAGCGTCATGCTAAAAAACGTGAAATCAAACTAGCCAGACAACAAAAAGCGAAGCTTGAAAACATGTTTGCCAATATGGAGTCAGGTGACGTAAGTGAACTGAATATCGTGCTTAAAGCCGATGTACAGGGTTCTGTTGAAGCTATCAGTGATTCTTTGATGAAGCTTGCAACTGACGAAGTGAAGGTAAACATTGTGGGCAGTGGTGTAGGTGGGATCACCGAAACAGATGCCAGCCTAGCTGCTGCGTCAAGCGCGATTATTCTTGGTTTTAACGTTCGTGCAGATGCAACTGCACGCCGTGTGATTGAATCAGAAGAAATTGACCTGCGTTACTACAGTGTGATCTACGACTTAATTGACGAAGTTAAGCAGGCCATGAGTGGTATGTTGGCACCAGACTTTAAGCAGGAAATTATTGGTCTTGCTGAAGTTCGTGATGTCTTTAAGTCGCCTAAACTGGGTGCTATCGCTGGCTGTATGGTTACAGAAGGTGTGGTTAAGCGCAGTAATCCTATTCGTGTATTACGTGACAACGTGGTTATTTACGAAGGTGAACTTGAATCACTTCGCAGATTTAAAGACGACGTGCAGGACGTCCGTAACGGCATGGAATGTGGTATCGGTGTTAAGAACTACAATGACGTTAAAGTCGGTGACCAGATTGAGGTCTTCGAAATCGTCGAAGTTAAGCGGGAAATCTAACCCCATTTACAGCAAAAAAGGGGGCCTGTAGGCCCCTTTTTTATCTCAAAAAATTAAGGAGGCGTTATGGCCAGAGAGTTTTCTCGCACCGAACGCGTTTCACAACAAATACACAAAGAAATTGCCAGTATTCTGCAGAATGAATACAAGCACAAAGTAGGTAACACGCCACTTATTACGGTATCAGGTGTTGAAGTGTCCCGAGACCTCGCACACGCAAAGGTGTTTGTGACTTGCTATATCGACACTGATGAGGGTATCAAAACCCAAGTGCAGCAACTGAATGAGTACAAGGGTTTTATTCGCTCATTACTGGCTAAGCGAGTAAGAATGCGGGCCGTACCGTCATTGGTTTTCCAAAGTGATGTGTCTATCACTGAAGGTATGCGTATTTCTAATCTTGTATCACAAACACGTGCTGACGATGCCAAACGTCGCTCGCAATCACCTGATGACGGGGAAGACGAATAGCAAACTATGGGGCGTCGTAGAAAAGGTAGAATTATTAACGGCATTGTTTTGTTAAACAAAGCTGTCGGCGGGTCGTCTAACCAAGTGTTACAGCACGTCAGACGATTGTACAACGCACAAAAAGCAGGTCATACGGGAGCCCTTGATCCTTTAGCGTCAGGCATGCTGCCAATTTGTCTCGGAGAAGCCACTAAGTTCTCTCAGTTCTTGCTAGATGCTGACAAGGCATATGAGGTCACTGCCCGATTAGGGATAAGAACAACCACCAGTGATGCTGATGGCGACGTCGTTAGCGAGCGTGATGTTTCTGTTGATGAAGCTCAGATCCGCAGCGCTTGTGCTTCTTTTATTGGTGAAAGTATGCAAGTGCCGTCTATGTTTTCAGCGCTCAAGTACAAGGGAAAGCCACTATATAGCTATGCAAGAGAAGGGATAACTGTACCCAGGGATGCACGTAAAATTACGGTATATAACCTTGAAATTAATGCCATAGCATTGCCAGATATCCACATGACTGTGCACTGCAGCAAGGGGACCTATATTCGTACAATCGTAGATGATCTTGGTGAGCAGCTGGGTTGTGGTGCCTATGTGACAAAGCTGCACAGAACAAAAGTGGCAGAGTATCCCACAGATAAAATGTATGCCATGGAGTCACTTGAGGCGATTGCACAACAACACGGAGAGACGGGGTTAGATGCCATTTTACTTCCCATGGACACAGCTGTAATGACATTGCCAGCTTATCACGTTGGTGCAAGCGAGAAGGTACGCTTTCAGCATGGTCAGGCTGCCAGGGTGAATGATATCAAGCATAAGGCAGGCCAGTTAGCGCGGTTATATTGTGACCAGGAAGCGGAGACACTTTTTCTTGGGGTCGGTGAAGTTACACCTGCAGGTGAAATTCAACCTAAGCGTGTGGTCGTTTACGAGTAATACTTGCTAACTCAATGGTAATGCGTATAATACGCGCCTCTTTGGTTGCGCTGAATTAGTGATTGGCGTGACCCTATTCAATTTTGGAGAAGATTATGTCACTAACTAAAGCAGAAACTGCACAAATTATTTCTGATTACGCTGTGAAAGAAGGCGACACTGGATCACCTGAGGTTCAAGTTGCTTTACTTACTCACAACATCAACAAGCTTCAGGGCCACTTTGCTGATCACAAAAAAGATCACCACTCTCGTCGCGGCCTTCTTCGCATGGTTAGCCAGCGTCGTAAGCTTCTTGACTACCTTAAAGGTAAGAGTGCACAGCGTTACAGCGATTTGATCAAACGTTTAGGTTTGCGTCGTTAATCGATGTCAGTGATTTAAAAAAGGCGCCAAAGGCGCCTTTTTTTTATGTCTGAAGAAACCCTGTTTGCTTACTGTGTTGGAGATCCCGCGGCAGGTACCGAAGCCGGTTGACTAACGAGTTTAGTAGCCATGCTTTTCATTTCATTTTCCAACTGCGTAATTCTTCCAGATAGGGCGGCATTGCGCTGTTCAATGACGGAAAGTTGGTCCTGAAGGTTTTTATTTTGTTGTTCAAATGATTGTCTGTCACCTAATGACTGCTCTATTTGAACATTCAAAGCCAGCATTTCATCGGCGATGCCAGATAGCTGAGTTTCTATGGCGCCAAGTTTTGTTTGCTGTGAATTCGTATTGCGTGAAACCTGATTAATGGACTCCTGCAAATTGTTTTGCACATTACCGACTCTGGCAGTCAAATCGGCAATTTCCTTTTGATTTCTCCGCCATGCAGATGCCCAAAGTTTATCCATTTGGTCCCATAACTCGGTGGTTTTTTCTGACAGTTCAGTCACTTTCACCTGCAGAGCAACGGTCGACTCTCCCATTTCTTCACCAGTTGCTGACAGTCTGCGTTCAAGATCGGCAATTCTCGCTTCTGCTGCTTGATTCGTCGCGGCCTGTTTGAGACTCAAATCATATAAATAATACGCTGCACCTGACGCTCCTAGGGCGATTAACAATGAGAAGGTAGCAACAACTGGGAATCCACCTTTACTTTGCGAGGCGGAACCGACTTGCGAGTGTTGTGCAGGCGTACCTGTACCAGCGTGTTTCTTTTGTTGGTAATCTCGTCTGTCTTCGTCGTCTAGTCTGATGGTTGGAAAATCATCGTTTTTAGGGGTGTTCGCCATGTTGCCTGAAAGTTACATCTGTCTAAAATTGGCGTTCAGTCTATCTATAAAGGGGGGCGATTTCCATATTTGTGCTATAAACAGATAGAATGATTGCGATAAAGCGTCTTTTAGAGGCGACTTTGCTGCAATTATGTATTATCTTCGATAGTAATAAGAACAACGTATTGTAGCTTTTATTCTTTTACATGAATTCGTTTCCCCCCATAAAGCCCGACAAAAACCTGAATGTATTAGTGATTGATGATCAAGCGCTTGTACATGAAATTGTGCAAAAGGCACTACATGAACTTGGTGTTGAAAATGTAGTATGTACGCAGACCGCCTACCGTGCTTTGCGTGAATGTGAACGGGAAGTATTTGATATCGTGATGCTGGCATTCAACGTCAGTGAAGACAAAGACGGTTTTCATTTATTCGAAGAGCTGCGCTTATATGGCCATATTACAGACGCAACCACGGTCATTTTTCTCAGTGCAGAAACCAGTGCACAACTGGTTAACTGTATTGTTGAAATGCAACCTGATGATTTTTGGGTTAAACCATTAGACAGACGTCGTGTAATGTCTCGGTTATCACACATGTTCGCCATGCGCCACACCTTCCACAAACTGAATTGTTGTATTGAGAAGGAAGATTTTTCTGGCGCTATTTATCAAGCTGATCGTATTTTGTCTTTACATAACTTTAAGGAGTTTCATCAGAAGTTACGTAGGATAAAAGGGGACTGCTTAATCAAGTTGTTTGCCTTTAAAGATGCCGAGGAATATTACTCAGAGCTTATGAATGAGTATGAGGCAGGGTGGATTCGTGTGGGTAAAGTCAAAGCGATGTTAAGACAGGAAAAAGTGGAGGAGGCTCAGCCGCTTATCGAGGAACTGCTGGTTCGCGATGATACGCGATTCCCTGTCTATGACCTGCTAGCACAATATCACATCCAGCATGCAGACTATGCCAGTGCCTATTCACAGATGCAGCAGGCGTGTGAACTAGCACCTAGGAATATGGATAGAAATCGCAAATTGTGGGACTTGGCTCGATTGAATCACGATCGCCACGGTCAGCTAAAGGCGGTTCAGGCAATGGCAAAAAATGCCAAAAATTCTATTCATGATTCACCTATGCTGTCGGTAAATGTTGTGCGGGCCAGTATTGATCTTGCCTCAACAAAAACCGGTGGAGAAAGTGATCTCTTGCTCAAAAAAGCAGAAGAACTTTTAGGTCGTCTAAAAAATACCTGTTCACGTCAACCAGATATGCTGGAAGCCTTGGCTATCGCCGAAGCGCGTATTGCGTCCTCTAGAAGCGACAAAAAGAAAGCCGAATCGATCATTGAGAACAATAGTATCAATGATGAGATAAGAAGTGTTGAAGACAGTCTGGACAAAATGAAAGTGTTCCACGAATTGGGAATGCGCGAAAGGTGTTTAAAAATACTTGACGGCTTAAAAAGTCATATTGCGGGCGACACGTTATCGAATGAAGTGGTAAATGCTTATATTGAACAAGAATCCATTGAGCGCCAGGAAGTCAACTTTACCACTAAAGAGCTTAAGCAGATGGCTGCCTCTCACTACCAGAACGCCCGCTATGAACCCGCGTTCGATACACTTCGCCAGGCGCGAACCTTGTCGCCAGATGATACTTCCATTGCGCTGAGTTTGCTCAAAGTAGCGGCACAATTAAAGCCTTTGGGCGGGTTAGGTGCGGAGCATCAGGAGGTAGTCGAAGAAGCCAATAACGTATTGACTGCCGCGAAACTCGCACCTCAACAACAAGAAAAGTACGCCGATTACAAAGCCTCACTTTTTAGTGACGAACAAAACCACGCATAATCACTAACAACTTGCTGCGCATATTGCTGAGCGATGTTTTTCACTTGTTCGCTGTGCGCGCGGTAGGCCTTGCTGGCAGTGCTCTCATAGGAAAAGGTTCGCCGGTCTGTCCGGCAGTGCGCGAGTGCGAGTGCTTGCGCACATTGGGTGGCGTAAAAAACCAGTCCTTCATGCGCAATATTTCTTTTTCCAGTCGCAATATCCTCTGGGTCAATACCGACTTTTGCGTGATGCCTTGAGCGCACCAGCCAATGTGAATTATTCCACTCTACTTCGTCTAGCAAAAGGTCAGGGCGTCGTTGCATGTGTTTTTGACATCTCGCTGTAAGGTGAGCTGGGTTCAGCTTGTTTACCGGATGCGTCAGTAGTGACGCGCGAACAGGCGCTGCCACTTTCTGTTGTTTAACCTCGACAATATGGTAGTCGGATAACCGCAAGTGCCCAGCGTTACCCTTTGGACCTACTAAGAAGTAGTAACGTTCCAGGCTCACTGAACCTGTGCCTGCGTTCAAGCGTTGCGTTATATCAACAATCTCATTATCCATGTAAGGCGCGAAGGCGTCTTGAAGTTGATGGTATTGTTCGGGCGTAAGGGGGGAGAATTTGGCGGGGTCGTCTCTAAATGCCAGTTGGCCGTCTTTAATTACAGTGGCTTTTGCGATAGCACTCTTTTCTTCGAACAGTGCACCGCCGTTCGACCTTTGTATGGCTTTACTCCAAATTTTATGCAGTTTTTGAGGTGCTGAAAATGTATCCAGCGCGCTGGTCAGCAAGTGAGTGTCTGACTCTATATTACGGCAGGTATCTGCATACGTATTAATAAAGGCTGAGACAGCACGCTCCACCTGTTCGTGGTCAACCACTGCCTTTTGGTGCTGTGGTTGCACTATGTCGCAATGAGCTTTGCACAAATACAGCGCAGTACAATATCTTACTACGTCCCAAATGGAATGCCCCACACACGCATCATCAAAATCATTAGGCGCAAAAATAACCGAGTTACTGTGTGAGCCTTCTTCGGTAAAAAAACCGAAGTTAGAGGTGTGACAATCACCCATAACGTATACGTTAGGCAATTGCTTGAAAACATCCGGTATATCAATAGTACTGTTGGCGATATCACTGTAGAACAAAGGGGCTGTGCCTCGGTAAAACACAAAGGGGCTAAAGGCCATTTTTTTGTGTTTTGTTAATGCACTGGATGGGACTGAACCGTCATTTAAACGAATTTGCTCGGTGAGATACAGGGGTCTTTGGTTCATAAATAGTGGGTCGGTGTAGATTTATTCACTGATAGTGGCATAGCGGCAAATTGCGTGCAAAATTCTTTTAATAGGAAATATTGATTTAAAGATTCTGTTTTATTCATTATCTTCTTTTACTGCTGCCAGATATATTTATTTCACTGAAAGCGAACTGAGTTCGCACAGATTTCGTAACTATCCGTGAGTTATTACGATCAAGTAAATTCCACGGTTACATTGACTATTAAACAGGAGAAAAAAATGGCTCTTATCAACACACCAATTAAACCGTTCAAAGCAAGTGCTTTCAAAAGCGGTGAATTTGTTGAAGTATCTAGCGAAGATATCAAAGGTAAGTGGGCGGTATTCTTCTTTTACCCTGCAGACTTTACTTTTGTATGCCCAACAGAATTAGGCGACCTAGCTGATAAATACGAAGAATTACAGTCTCGCGGTGTGGAAGTGTTTTCAGTATCAACCGACACGCACTTCACGCACAAAGCGTGGCACGATGCTTCTGATACTATTGGTAAAATCAATTACACCATGATTGGTGATCCAACTGGTGAGATTACACGCAACTTTGACGTAATGCGTGAGGGTATGGGTCTAGCAGACCGTGCGACCTTTATCGTCGACCCTGAAGGTATCATCCAAGCGATGGAAATTACTGCTGAAGGTATTGGTCGTGACGCTGACGACTTGGTTCGCAAAATCAAGGCTGCACAATACGTTGCTTCGCACCCAGGTGAAGTGTGCCCTGCAAAATGGCAAGAAGGTGAAGAGACGCTAGCGCCTTCACTAGACCTAGTGGGCAAGATCTAAACCCACAAAAACGCAATTAAACTATTGGCCAGGCCACGCGCTAATGCGCGTTGCCCCGGCCTCGTTGTACCCAAATTTACTGAATAGGAATTTTAGCCGTGTTAACTCAAGATATTTTAAACGCATTAAAAGGCTACACCGCCAATATGCAAAAGCAGGTGAATTTTGTGCTGCAAACGGGCGAGCACAGCAAAAGAGGTGAGCTTGTCACTTTCCTGTCTGATATTGCGGGTGTTAGCGAGAACATTTCCTTTATAGAGAAAGATACGCAAGGTGAATTGCGTAGTCCGCTGTCGTTTTTGTTGGAAGCTGATGGCGAAGATACAGGTATTCGCTTTTCTGGTATTCCAGGCGGGCACGAATTTAATTCCATGATACTTGCTTTACTGCATTCATCGGGCACCGCACTTAAGCTTGATGACAGTGTGGTTAACATGGTTAAGCAGGTATCAGAACCGTTACATTTTGAGGTGTTTATCAGCTTAAGCTGTCATAACTGCCCAGATGTGGTTCAGGCACTTAATCAGTTTGCATTGGTTAACCCCAACATCAAAGCAGAAATGATTGACGGAGGCCTGTATAAAAATCTCGTGGAAGAACGAGATATACAGGGTGTGCCAAGTGTTTATTTAAATGGAGAGTTATTTGCCAACGGTAAAGTCGATGCGGCAGCACTACTTGATAAGTTGGTAGAGCGTTTCCCACAAATCAAAGAAGCCAATAAAGGTGAACAGCTGCCACTACAGGATGTCACTGTGATTGGCGGTGGGCCAGCTGGTGTTTCAGCCGCTATCTACAGCGCGCGTAAAGGCCTCAATGTGACTGTTGTGGCAGACCGTTTTGGTGGTCAGGTAAAAGACACTATGGGCATCGAAAACCTGATTTCTGTGCCAAAGACAACAGGACCCGAATTAGTAGGCAATCTGATGGAGCACATGAATGACTATGACATCACGCTCAAAGAGCATGTGCGAGTAGAAAGTATTGAACAAGGCAACATTAAATCTATTACTCTGTCGTCGGGTGAGGTCATTCGCACGCGAACTATCATAGTGGCAACGGGTGCAAGGTGGCGAGAGTTGGGCGTGCCGGGTGAGAAGGAAAACGTGGGCAATGGTGTAGCTTACTGCCCGCACTGCGATGGTCCTTTTTTCAAAGGTAAAGACGTGGCGGTTATTGGTGGCGGTAATTCAGGCATCGAAGCCGCGCTCGATTTAGCCGGTATTGTTAATTCAGTGACTGTCTTTGAGTTTTTGCCTGAATTGAAAGCCGACCAGGTCCTCGTTGACCAGGCGACAAAGCGAAACAACATTACCATCCTGAAGAATGTGGCGACCCAGGAAATTAAGGCGTCCAATGGCAAAGTAGATAAAATTGTTTATCAGGATAGAAGTGACGAGCAAGTGCATGAAAAGGCACTGGCTGGTGTATTCGTTCAGATAGGATTGGTACCAAACAGCCAGTTCCTGAAAGACGTAGTTGATTTGACGTCTTATGGCGAGGTGATTATTGACCATAAATGCCAAACATCACAAAGCGGCATTTTTGCTGCAGGTGACGTAACAACTGTACCATACAAGCAAATAGTTGTGTCAATGGGTGAGGGTTCAAAAGCGGCATTGGCAGCCTTTGAATATTTGTTAAGTCACGAGGTTGAAGAGGAAGACTTTTCTTCTCAATCGACTGAACAGAGCAAAGTTGCTTAGCTTTTAAAGAACACTTAGAGGCTGGCATATGCCAGCCTTTGTTTATTTTTGTGCATGCAATGAGTAACGCACAGGTGCGTTAATTCGGGTCTCTAATTGGTAACTTCGAAAATTAGATGGGTATTCATCTGACGGCTCCAATAGAATGGAAGGTGCCCACGAAATTAATCGCGACTCATAGTTCAGTTATATTTTTCCTTTTAAAAAAGGGGGAAAATCACTCATCTTCAAAAAATGCCTGAGTCCGACCGGGCACATGCTAACGATACAGCATCAATCATCGAGTCTGTTCACAAAAAAGGTTCTCAGGATATAAACAGGCTTGCCCCCGAACGGATTCATTTTAATATGTCCCGCTACTTGGGTTTTATCTAAACGCACAGTCATTAAACACTAAAGGCGCGATTTGGTTTTACACTCCAACGCTTAAAGTGATATCAAGTTGACTTTTTCTAGTTCAAGAAACCGTTCGAAGTATCTAAATTTAGTCGTATTTTGTTGAGTCAAATCAAATTTTTAAAAAGTTCTAAAAATTTTAAGGGTAATTTAAGCGTTTTGGGTTATGTTTATTTAAGTAAATAATGAAATATTCAAGAGTATATGGTTAATAGTAAGCATTATGTGGTTGGGATTGGAGCCTCAGCTGGCGGTCTTGAATCATTAGAGCGCTTTTTTAAGAGCTGCCCAAATAATATCGGAGCAAGCTTTGTAATCGTTCAGCACCTATCCACTCAATATAAAAGCATGATGGATGATTTGATAAATCGTTACACCAGCATGCCTGTTCACATGATTGAAGAAAATCAACCATTGGCACCCAATGAAATTTACCTTATTCCTGCTGGGAAATTAGTTACAGTGCGTAACGGTAAATTTGAGCTAGCTGATAAATCTGACAAGGTTTTTAATTTACCAATAGATGTCTTTTTTAAATCTTTGGCAAGTGAGTATGGAAGTCGATCCATTGCTGTGGTTCTGTCAGGAACAGGTACTGATGGTAGTCGGGGAGCAATAGAAGTTAATGCGGCGGGCGGTATGGTGATTGCTCAGGAGCCGTTGGATGCCAAGTTTGATGGAATGCCGGCGAGCCTTGTCGCAACCGGTGTGGCTGATTCTGTGCTTCGTACGGAAGAGATTCCAGAGCGTATTAATCAACATATTAAGCACCCTGTGAGTCTAATAAAAGAGACATCGAGCCCGAAAGACAAGGCAACGGTTTTTGATGTTCAGGATGATGTTGAGGCCATTCTGCAAATCCTAACCAACGAAGTTGATATTGATTTTAACGACTATAAGTGGGCAACGGTTTCTCGACGTATAGAGCGTCGTATGCAGGTTTGTCAGGCCAAGACTTTGGCGGACTACCGAATACTACTTCAAGGCTCTAAGGATGAAATACTCGCATTGAGACGCGAACTGCTCATTCCTGTGACTAGTTTTTTTCGAGATACGGAAGTTTTCAATGAATTGAAGCAGCATGTGGTTCAAGAGATAGTTGCTCAAGCGAGTTTAAATGACGGTATACGAGTTTGGATTGCTGGCAGTTCAACGGGCGAAGAAGCATATTCTTTGGCGATGCTATTTCTGGAGGCATTATCAACACTTGAACACTATATTCCATTGAAGGTATTTGCCACTGACATTAATCCCGAGGTCGTTGAAATAGCATCTCAAGGGCGCTATCCAGAGTCCATTGTAAGTGAAGTGCCAGAACGCTTGTTAAAACGCTACTTTACACTGGAAGAAGATGGGCGTTACACCATAATACCTGAAGTACGACAGTACATCGTATTCGCCAAACATAATTTACTGAGTGACCCACCGTTTACCAAAATGAATCTTGTCAGTTGCAGGAACACGCTAATTTATTTTAAGAATTCAGCACAAGAGCGAGCGCTTCAGAAGTTACAGTACGCACTCAAAAAAAGGGGAGTATTGCTGCTAGGTAAAAGTGAGTCCCTGACGGTCAATGCGCAAAAATTTTCTACTATTAATGGAAAAGCCAAACTCTATCAGTTGAAAGAAGCAGTATTCTTGAGAGATATGGATTCTCGGACGCTAAAAACTCGGTACAGCAATAATAAAACTATTGAACTGGATAAGGTGCAAGGAGGAGAAATCAGCGGAAAAAATGAATTTTCAGATATGGCATTGAATATATTGCACAAAAACTATATCCCGTTTTCTGTGTTGCTAAATGAAAATATGGAAGTTACGCATATATTTGGTGATCCCGGTCTACTAATGAAGCTTCGACCCGGCAGCATAAATCACAGTGCAACTCATCTTCTGCATGAAAAGCTGTCTCCCGTTGTGGCAACGCTTTTTTATCGCTTAAAAAAAGAGAAAGTGCCTGTAAAGTCAGAGCCGATGATGCTGAAGCTGGATAGTGATAGAGCATTCAAAGTTTTAGTTTCAGGTACTCCAATTGTTAGTGATGAGGACAATCGACAGTATCTGGTCACGATTGAACATGAACGCGAAATAGCATCACCAGACAACGTTGTGACCATTGAAACAATTAACGAAGATGCTGAAGAGCGAAACCGACTATTAGAGCTCGAATTGGTGGCAACGCGTGAAAGCTTGCAGTCGACAATTGAAGAGCTTGAGACCACGAACGAAGAGCTTCAAGCAACTAATGAAGAACTAATGGCTTCAAATGAAGAATTGCAGAGTTCAAACGAAGAACTGCAGTCGGTCAATGAAGAACTCAATACGGTCAATGCCGAATATCATGAAAAAATGAATATTTTGAATCAAATCAATGCTGATTTAGACGCGTTGGGAAAGGCAACATCGATAGCCACCATTTTTGTTAATGAAGATATGAACATTACACGTTTTACTCCAGATGCTCGCGTGATTTTTAATCTGCGAGAGCAGGATATTGGCAGACCTCTTCAGGATATGAATCATACTCTCGCATACGAAGGCTTATATGAAGATTTGTCTGATGTAATTGAATCGGGCGTTACTAAAGAGAAAGAGGTGATGTCAAAGCAGGGCGATTATTATCTCATTCGAATTGTATTCTATAAACTCACACACCTTTCGTTTGGTGCAGTTATTTCATTTATCAACATAACGGGTACTAAGCAATCTGAAAATTTACAGATGGTTATCAATGCACTTCCAGAGCATATTGCTGTGCTAAGTAATACTGGAGAAATATTGATGGTTAATCACGCTTGGGAAAAATTTGCCAGAGCAAACGGTGATAAAACAGGAGAAGTAACCGGCGTAGGGACTAATTATCTAGAAGTATGTAAAAGTGCTAAAGGCAACCAAGATGCACAAAAGGCATATGAAGGGGTGAAAGCTGTATTGGAAGGGACTCTAGAACGTTCATTCCTTGAGTATCCTTGCCACTCAGAAAGTGAGAAGCGTTGGTTTGCGATGGAGACAATTGCCATCAAACATCATCAGTTCGCTGCGGTGGTAAGTCACTTTAATATTTCTGCATGGAAGTTGAAACTGTCTCAATCCAGTGAGTGAGTTTAACCTTGAAACGTTACGAAAATAAAAGTGGAGAGTCTCTGAAAGTAAGAGCGCTAAGGTTACTTGATGGCGCTTCAGCTGATTTGAATGAAGATGCTCTGACAGTCGGTAAATCCGTGGACGAAATCCTTGAAGATATCAGGCTCTATCATGCAGAGTTAGAGATACAGAATAACGAACTCGAGTCTGCATTGCAAAACATCGAGCAGCAAAAGCACCATTATCAAAGATTGTTTAATACATCTCCTTTTCCAATGATTGTATTTGATAAACATGGGGTGATTGATGAATTAAATGAGGCTGCAATGGTTCATTTGAAGCTTCACTATCCAACTCAGCGGAAGAAGTCATTGTATCAAATGTTGTCACCGGACAGCGGCACCACGCTTTCTGCTCTCTTGACCGGGATCTCGGACACTGTTCAAACTCAGGAAGTAGAACTCGAATTCAAAAGACCGAAAACGACTCAATTTGAGTGCGTGTTAACCCTTTATTCAGATGAAGATAAGTCTCCTTATTTGCTAATTATGAGAGATATAACATCTCTTAAACAATTGACTCTTCAAAACGAATTATTATTGAAAGCGGTTTCAGCTACGACAGCTGGTATAGTAATAACGGATCCTCAAAGACGGGTTATCTGGTGCAATCCAGCTTTTAATAGAATATCTGGATATTCATTGGAAGACGTAAAAGGACACTCTTTAAAAGGATTTCTACAAGGGGAAAAAACGGACCCCGAAACCTCCCTTAAACTAAAAAATGCGTTAGATGGGCTTGAGACCATTGATATTGAAATACTCAATTATCACAAAAATGGAAAAGTATATTGGAATAACTTGGTGATTTCCCCAATTCTTGAAGGAAATGAGCTCCGCTACTTCATCGGCATACAGCACGACATAACTGAGAAAAAGGCATTACTTGACGCAAAAATCAAAATGCAGCACTGGGATACCATTGGGCAAATCACCGCAGGCATTTCTCACGACTTTAACAATATTTTGGGTATCATTTCTGGTTATCAGGAGCTGATCGCTTCTATCAACACTCAGCCTGAATTAGCTTCACATTTAGACAAGCTTAAAAGTGGTATAGACCGAGCATCATCTCTTGTCAGTAAATTATTAAAGAGTTCTCAAATGTCGCAAGAAGGAGGGCCTTTGGGTTCACTCAAAGAAGCTATTGAGGACACTCAGAGTTTGGTAGCTGAATTTTTTAAATCATCAAATCGAGTTCAATGGAGTGTTGAAGCGGGGCTTGATCAGCTTGTCTCCACTACAGACTTACAAGATGTTCTACTCAACCTCATCATCAATGCGCGAAATGCTTCTGCAGACGACAATGATATTAGGGTTAAGGTTCAATATCAGAGTCAATTTAACGACGATAAACATTTTGCGGTTATTGAGCCAACGTATGCTGAAAATTACATAATGATTAGCGTTTCCGACGGGGGGTGTGGTATCGCCAAAGATAAATTTTTGAGCATATTTGAACCATTTAACTCTCAGTCAAAACAACAAGGTTCAGGGCTTGGGCTGGCCACAGTTCTTGCGTTTACCAAGCAACATAGTTATGGACTAACGATAAAATCTACCCTGGGAGTAGGGACAATACTCTCGCTATGGATGCCTCACATGCCTTGCCCTCCAGACAGGCTCGATACGCTTTCAAAAGAACAGATTGTTATGAAAGACTCATTGAGGATTGCTGTTGTAGATGATGAGGCTGACATTGCTGATATAACGCAGAAATTACTAGAGCTCTGCGGTCATCGCGTAACTATCTTTAATGCGCCTGAAGTACTGTTGGAAAGTATTGATGACGTGTTGAAAAGCTTCGATTTATTGATTACAGATGAGTTAATGCCGGGAAAAGTGAAAGGCCATAATTTGTTAAAAGCATTGGATAATCGTTTGCCAGCCATATTAATGTCAGGATATTCAGAATCGAAAGATGTGGAACCCTATAAAAATTTAATACTTCATAAGCCGTTTACACGAAATCAATTAGAAGAGAAGGTGACTGAAGTTATGAGTAACTTTAAGCTTAAATAGCCATATACCACTTTAAATATAAGGAAACTGTCTAAGCAAACTTAATACGAACTAGAGACTGTAACAGATTCTGTGTAACTGACATTTAGTTAATATGCTTTTCGAAGCGCTCCTCGAACTCAATCATAAAATGACTCATTACCTGACGCCAGTTTCGAATGGGTATCGTCCATTTCTGGCTGGCGGAGGGTGTGGCATTCAATGTTGATGAGAAGGTGCGCTTACAAGCCGATCTCGGCAACACCAATTTTATGATACTACCTAATCATGGTTGATTAACCTGCGGCCCAACCATTGCAGATACGTTCCTGAGAATGTTTATGTTACACCGAGCCTGTGAAATTCAGCTTATGGCTCAAGCATCACCGGCAGAGTAAAAAACCGGGTAGGCGGCCGTGGCGTTATTCAGCACGTCCTTAGTGAATCGAACCAGCGTGGAGTGCTCCAGTGATTGCGCATCGTGAGTACGGTCTCCTTCGTCCAGATAGGCAATCTCACCAATCACGACTCCGGGCATAATGTGGGCCATACTGTATTCATTACCTTGTTCTGTCACCATTGTTTATCAGGATAGAAGTGACGAGCAAGTGCATGAAAAAGCGTTGGCTGGTGTATTTGTTCAAATAGGATTGGTACCAAACAGCCAGTTCCTGAAAGACGTAGTTGATTTGACGTCTTATGGCGAGGTGATTATTGACCATAAATGCCAAACATCACAAAGCGGCATTTTTGCTGCAGGTGACGTAACTACTGTCCCATACAAGCAAATAGTTGTGTCAATGGGTGAGGGTTCAAAAGCGGCATTGGCAGCCTTTGAATATTTGTTAAGTCACGAGGTAGAGGAGGAGGACTTATCTTCTCAATCGACTGAACAGAGCAAAGTCGCTTAGGAAAAGCCGGTGTGTGCTAATCAGCACACACCGTTTTATCGTTAGGCCACTTTAATACGAACAACTTTCATCACCTCAAACTCTATGCCTGCTATTTCTTCGAGTATGGGGTAATAGGTTAAATTAACTCTCGCGCCCTTCAGTGAACGGTAACGTTTTTTGCGTTTAAATTTAAAAGGGACTTCATAGCCATCCAACATTATGGTGTTGACATGCCAGTCATCTTCACTTCTTTGCACATGAGATACTACCTGTACATTTGGCAAGTGAATGAGCTGTTTGTGTTTGGCGAGCATCTTATCTACGTCTGTTTTGGGCATAGGAGTGAATCGCCTTTGTCTTATAGAATGTTTCCATTGTCCTTGTTTGTTGCGTATTGGTTAACTTTAAATTAACTGGTCGGTCCTGTAGACTGAAAAAAACAAAACTGTGGACGTATTATGAGTGATAATTATGTAATCAAAATGTACCAGAAGTGCCTTAAGCTGCCGCTAGGACGCAAGTTGTTCAGTTGGGTGGTTTCGAAAAAGGCGCCTTACTTCGCTACGATTTCTCCCATTGTCACAGACCTGCGAGCCAACCGCTGTGAGGTCGTCTTTAAAAAAACTAAGAAGGTACAAAATCATATAGGCACAGCGCACGTGATCGCTATTTGTAATGGCTTGGAAATGGCGATGGGCTTCATGTGTGAAGCCTCTATTCCAAAAAATTTGCGCTGGATCCCGAAAAGTATGTCCGTTGAATATCCTGCTAAAGCCCCCACGGATATTCGCTGCGTCGCGGAAGTGCCTGCTGATGCCTGGAAGCCCGGCAATTTGGCTGTACCGGTAAAAGCGTATGATACGAGTGATAACATTGTCGTAGAAGGTACAATTACAGTATGGATTAGCGAAAAGAAAGCTTAAATGTAAAGTAGTTGACATTCTTGCTGTTGGACTGCCGTTATGATGACTAAAAATTGTAACGAGTACCTAATAATGACTGAAAAAGAACTACGTAAAGACCTGGCAGCTTGCTATCGACTTGTCGCCCATTATGGCTGGGATGACTTGGTGTTTACGCATATATCCGTGCGCTTACCCGGTGATGAGCCGCAGTTTTTAATCAATCCTTACGGCATGCTGTTTGAAGAAATTACGGCATCAAGCTTGGTCAAAGTTGATATGCAGGGCAACAAGCTTGAAGACAGCGAGTTTCCTGTCAATCCGGCTGGTTTCAATATTCATAGTGCCGTACATGAAGTGCGGCATGATGCACAATGTGTACTGCATCTTCACACCAACGCCGGTGTTGCGGTATCCGCCCAAGCTGAAGGCTTGTTGCCGTTGAGCCAGCAGTCGTTGTTTGCGTTATCTTCATTGAGTTATCACGACTATGAGGGCGTGGCGCTAAATGTTGATGAGAAGGCGCGCTTACAAGCCGACCTTGGCAACACCAATTTTATGATTTTACGCAATCATGGTTTATTAACCTGCGGCCCAACCATTGCAGATACGTTCCTGAGAATGTTTGTATTACAAAGAGCCTGTGAAATTCAGCTAATGGCCCAAGCATCACCCAACTTGGTGTCGGTGCCTCAACCGATTTTAGCAGGCATACAGGCACAAGCTGAGCAAGTCACCAAAGGTTTAGGTGGGCAATTAGCTTGGCCGGGTTTATTGAGACTGTTAGACAGGAAAAATCCAGGTTATGAGGCATAAAGTGCTTCCAGTTTTTCTGGTTGCAGTAAAGTGAGCTTTTTGTATTCGATGGCGATCATTTTGTGTGCTTGCCATCGATTCAAAATTTTACTGATAGACTGGCGTGATACGCCAACCCAGGCCGCTAATTCATGCTGATTGATACTGATCACTCGAAAGCGTGACTGTATGCTTCCCATCGACAAAAGTTTTTTAGCCAGCCGTTGCTCTGGCGACAAGGTTAAAAAATCATCTAGAACAGAGAACGCCTGACGGATATGCATGCAAGCTAAATGTACAATAGCAGAATAAAAAGCCGGGTAGGCGGCAGTGGCGTTATCTAGCACGTCCTTGTTGAATCGAACCAGCGTGGAGCGCTCCAGAGATTGCGCATCGTGAGTGCGGTCTCCTGCGTCCAGATAGGCAATCTCACCAATAACGGCTCCAGGCATAATGTGGGCCATACTGTACTCATTACCTCGCTCTGTCACCCCTGTGGCTTTCATCTTGCCTGCTAATAAGCAGTAGATACCGCAAAAGGCGTCACCTTTGCGATGCAGGTAAGTATATGCGGGTAGGGTGATAACTTCGGCGTGCTGGAGCAGATAAGTTTTGATCTCTGGGTCTAAATAAGAGATAAAACGGCTTTGTTGAAATGCTGCCTGAAGTTCGGGTGTGAGCACAGAATCAAAAATAGCTGAGTGACGTAATACTAATAATTACCATAAAAATGAAACAAAAATAAGGGAATACCTATGCTGGATAGTTTTGTGCGCTTCTACTTGGAAAACGAATACAGTTTCGCTGCTACTCAACTTGCATTAGCCATGCTCGGAATGGGGGCAACCCTTCGCGTTGCTGACTTCGTTCGAGTCGTGCGATTTCCGTTTTCTTTTTTTACGGGCATGGGAGTGCAAATAGTCGGGGTGTTTTTAGTAGTCTTACTGCTTATGAATGTGCTGGATTTGGCTACTGGCTTAGTGATAGGCCTAGCACTTTGTGCCGCGGTACCTGGTGGAACCACATCAAATATCTTCACACACTTGGCGAGGGGAAATACAGCCTTGTCGGTAACACTGACCACAGTATGCAGTATTGCTTGTTTGGTGACAGCCCCAGTTATCTTGGGTTTGCTTCTAGTTTCTGATTTACCCGATGATTTTTCTATGCCCGCTGCAACAATTGCGACAGATATTGTCGTAAATCTGCTTGTTCCACTGGCGCTGGGAATGCTGATTTTGAAGCATTTGCCTAAAGTGGCTGGGCCTGTGTCTGTCTGGTCTATCAGAGTCTCTTTATTGATTATTGTCGGTATCGTGGTTGGTGCAGCAGGAGCGGGGCGACTTGACCTAGCTGCGTTTGGTATGGGTAATTTTGCCATTATAGTTGCGTTTATCATGGGGTTACTTGTGATGTCTACTCTAGTCCCTATTTTATGTAAAAGAGAGGGCAAGGACGTCATGGCCATCACTATGGAAGTGACTGTCAGAAATATTAATTTAGGCTTACTAATCCACGTTGCCTTATTTGCGGGGGGGAATTATCCAGAGCAGGTGGCAAATCAGGCGTTATTGGCAATGTTGTTGTACGGGGCTCTGCAAATGTTGTTATGTATACCAGTGATCATTGTTGGGCGGTTTTGCTTTAAGGCGTAAATCTCAGCCAAATGAAGCGTGTACAAAGCGATTTCTGCCTTGTCCTTTTGCTTTGTACAGTGCCGCATCAGCATGCTCAATGATAGCATCATGACTCCAGATGCTTTGCGTTGAGAACTTGTAAGTAGCTGCTCCAATACTGATGGTCACCACATCACCAACGGTACTCGCCTTGTGCTCTATGGCCATATTTTGTATGGCTTCACGGAGCATTTCCGCTTTCAGTTTTGCACCTGCTTCATCCGTATCAGGCAAGATGCAGATGAATTCTTCACCACCAAAACGCGCACAAAAATCGGTGTTTCTAAGCACGATGCCATTGAGGGTTGTTGCGATTGTTTTTAGGCAAGTATCGCCTTCTCCGTGACCATAATGGTCGTTGTAGTTTTTGAAAAAGTCTACGTCTATCAGTAGGACAGATAGGTGCCATCGTTGTCTGGTGGCATGAGCAATCTCTTTGCCTAGCTGTTTGTCGAAGGCGCGCCGATTCGGAATACCGGTGAGGGGATCGGTTAATGACATATTGAGCAGTGCAATTTCCTGTTGCCTGACTTTTTCAATATACATAGAGAAGGTGTTAGCAAGAGACGCAATCTCGTCTTTGCCTTTTACCGACACCACTTTTTGCGTACCTGTTGCTGCATTGTCGACTTGTTCTTTAAGTGATAGTAATCGAAACACAATACGCCTATGCAGGTAGTAGATGATGACGAGTGTAAGGATAACGGTAAGTGTACCCGCTATAATGGCAATGTTGCTCTGCTGCTCGATTCGTTGCTCCGTTGCCTCCGCGGATTGCTGTGTTTTGTGATACACCAGTCGCGAATTATAGTCTAGGTTACTGGCCACATCTTCGACTAAGTTTTTGACGAAATTACCCCTGCCTCGTGTTCTGCCCTCAAAGCGTAATAACTCAATTTTTTGGTTTACCATACCATTAGAGCCAAGCAGCATGGTCTGCATAGCAGTGACTTTTTCCATGGTGACAGGATTTGATGAAGGCGCTGTTAAAGCAGAATTAAATGCTTGCCCAAGTTGGCTCTCGATGCGTCTGAGTTGGTGCAATCTGTCTTGTTGATCAATTTGAACTGCGAGTAGCATAATGTCTGTTAATTGGCTTTGAGCATGGCCAGTATTACCATTACTCGACCGTATAGCCTGCTGGACAATATCAAAAAACTGCAATTTGGTTTGCTGCAAACTTTGTCCCAAGCGGATCCGTTGCTCTACCATATTATTAAGCTCGTTCAGCTCTTGTCGGAGGGCTGATACCTGAGTGTATAGATAGGTATTTGATTGGTTTTGAGCCAGTTCAGCAGTGTTTAACTGATTCAGTGTTTGCTCAATACGTTCTGTTATTATTCGCCGTGAGGGCTGGTTTACGGCATTAGCCAGGGATATAGTTAATGACATGAGCAGATCAATTTTGTGGCTTATTATGCGCGCTTCGTTGATAGTAGGCACGGTTTCATGAGTGAGTGTATCCAGCGAGTCGTGCACATCACTCAATCGTGTTAGAGTGAATGAGGTTACCAATACAAAAAGCGTTAACATGACAAGTTGTATGTATGAAAACGAACGTATTGTCGACTGCTTGAGCTTAATCGACTTCATGGCATCCCTGCCTTATCCTGAATACGGGAACCCATATCAGTGTCTACGCTGCCGTTAATCCTGATACCCTGAATCACTAAATCTGAAACCAGAATCGACAGTGTTTTTTCCGGATCATCATTGATGCCCTCCGCCAGACTTGTGTAGCCGTCTCCACCGTTAGCCAGGTAGTCGGTGGTAGCCAGTGTATAGGTTTTTTCAGGCTCCAGTGGTGCCTTACCAAGGGTCACCGCAGTGACGCGCTGGCCTGCTTGTTTGGTTGAATCAAAAGAATAGGTCATGCCTGCGACGTGCGGAAAGCTGCCCTTTAAATATTCAACTTGTGATAATCCTGTTTCAAGTGCGTCTTTGATCTGCTCGCCGGTGACCTTGATTCGGGTAAGGGTAGAGCGGAACGGCAATTCTGTGGCTATGTCCCTACGGGTTACAGGAGTACCCGCTTTATAAAATGTGTCACCGCGAATACTGCCGCCATTAATCAACGCAATATCGCTTTGCGCATAGGCTTTCATTGTGTCCACGATAAAATTAGCAAAGCGGTTTTCCTTGCCCCTTACATCAGGTCTGAGGGTAGAGGTGTCATTACCCCAAAAACCGATCCTTTCATCCAGCAGTCGATTCAACCTCAGTTGGTAGCTATCGACTTGCAGTTGGATGCTGGTATTTGCAGCAAATGACATGAGGTCAACTTGGGCTTTATTCAGCAGAGCAATATCATCAGTCGCTAGTTTCATGTCTGCAACTATGGCACTGCCAGGACGCTCAAGTAATAAGTTATTTGGGTGTTTGGCAATGTTTTGGTTTTTTTCCAACAGACGAGTATCTGACATGAAAGCAACGTCGACGATGCCTTGTTCAAGCAAGTCTACTATGAAAGAAAAGGGATAGGAGTAGTGAATTAAAATAACGTCGGCGCCTTGTTGTCTTAATTTATTAGTATGCTCCATGGTCATGACTTGCGGATCCAAAACAGTGATCTTTGGCAACAGGTATTCATCAATAATGCGCTGATTTAAAATCGAAATAATTCCCAGCTTAACCTTGCCCTTTTCAATAAGTGCAGACTTCACAAGTCCATCGGGAGGAATGCCAAACCGTTTGTCGATGACATTGGTAGTCACAATGGGAAAAGCGGCTTCGTAAGCCCTGAGCGACAGTTCATCTTCAAAATAGCTAAACTCTCGTTTAGTCACTGTCATCACATCGGGCTCAAGCGAATTGAGTATGTCGATAATGTGGGCGCCTCTGTCGAAGACTGACATGGCACTGGGGCCAAAAGAGCCGCCACCAAAGACAAAAAAGACGGTGTCGTTTTGCTCCTTGTGTTGATTAATAAGAGTCTTCAGTTCGGCATAACGGCCGGAGGCAGGATCAGAAATATCGGGCATATCTGCCGCGAGGATAAGTTTAAAATCCGATGCTTGTACTGCGAATGAGAATAACAGGCTCAAAAAGATCGGTAGTGTGAACCTTGCCTTTAACAACAGCTTTGTCATGTAAACTTGTACCAAAAAGCATATGGGTTAATTAGTGATCAAGCACAGGCGATAGTCAAGCTTGTATGCTTAGCTTAGTGAAAATGTCTGGCCTTAAACGTGAGTTTATCTAGCAGCGGCGATTTGTCTTCAATTCGTCCTGCAATAACATGGGTTACACCACCGTCTCCGCGCTCTAAAATACCGGTGACTTTGACGATGGTAGACTTTAAAAAGTGTTTTTGCTGGTGGCGTGCAGTAGCCAGCCAAACCACAACATTCACATAGCCTGTGTCGTCTTCCAGCGTCATGAAAGTTACCCCCTTTGACGTACCAGGGCGCTGCCTGCCTGTCACTAAACCTACAACACTGACTACTTGCTGGTGGCGTATATTAATGAGCTGATCTGCTGGTGTGTAACGTCCCAGCAGCCCGGCCTCTCTCAATAACTGTACCGGGTGATGATCAAGACTCAGGCGAATAGATTGATAATCTTCGACAAGGCTCTGCATGTCACTGGCTGCGTCGGGCGAAAACGCATCGGCAGGCAGGGCCTCGCTGAGTATGGTTCCCTGATTAGTGGCGGTCATCAAAGACCAACGAGCCTGATACCGGTGTTGTGATAATGCCTTAAACACATTCGCACTGGCGAGCGCCTCAAGCTCATCTTGTCTGATGTTCAATTTCCTGATCTCATCAATACAGGCAAACCCTTTTTCAGAGCGGCATTCACACAGTTTCATAGCGGTGGCTTCAGACAAGCCTTTTACCTGCCTAAAACCAAGACGAATGGCCCATTCCTGTTGGTGGTATTCGAGCGTGTGATCATACACAGACTGATTGATACAAATAGGTAATATGTGAATATGGTGTCGTTTGGCATCTTCAATTAACTGGGCTGGCGCGTAAAAGCCCATTGGCCAGCTGTTCAACAGCCCCACATAAAACGCCGCGGGGTAGTAGTGCTTTAACCACGAGGAAACGTAAGCCAATACCGCAAAAGAAGCCGCATGCGATTCTGGAAAACCATAAGTACCAAAGCCTTTAATTTGTTCAAAAATACGTTGTGCGTAATCGAGTTCGTAGTGGTTAGCCAACATACCTTTGACCAGCTTTTCGCCGTACATTTCCAGCTGACCGTTCTTTTTCCAGGTTCCCATGGCGCGGCGCAACTGGTCGGCTTCACCGCCTGAAAAACCCGCTGCGACCATGGCAATTTTTATCACCTGCTCCTGAAAAATGGGAACGCCATTCGTTCGCCCTAATACCTGCTCAAGGGCTTTAGATGGATAGCGAATGTCGGCAGGATGTTCCCGGTTTTTTAAAAACGGATGTACCATGCCACCCTGAATAGGGCCAGGCCTGACGATGGCGATTTGTATTACCAGATCATAGTAACTCTTAGGCCTGAGCCGAGGCAGCATACTCATTTGTGCCCGCGACTCAATCTGGAATACGCCCACGGTATCCGCTTTTTGGATCATCCGGTATACCTGAGGGTCGTCACGTAAACGAGTGATATCGGGAATTGTCCATTCGTGTTGATAATGCTTAGCGATTAACTGAAACGATTTACGGATAGCCGTTAACATGCCTAATGCTAGTACATCGACTTTGAGTAAACCCAAGCTTTCAAGGTCGTCCTTGTCCCATTGGATCACACTGCGATCGGCCATGCTGGCGTTTTCTACAGGTACCAGTTCATACAAAGGGCCTGACGCAATCACAAACCCTCCCACGTGCTGTGAAAGGTGGCGGGGGAACCCTCGTATTTGCTCGACCAAACTGGTGAAGTGCTGGCTGAGTGTGGCATTGGCATCAAGGCCCAGCGTTTGTATTTGCGTTTGCCAGCTTAGGTCTCTGTCTCTGTGATTAATATTTTTAATGAAATAGTCTAACTGGGTTTCCTTTATACCCAGTGCTTTACCTACCTCTCGCAATGCGCTTTTTGTTCGGTAGCTCACGACGGTAGCTGCCAGTGCAGTACGGTGACGCCCGTATTTTTGATAGATATACTGAATGACTTCTTCCCGTCGTTCGTGCTCAAAATCTACGTCAATATCTGGTTCTTCATCGCGTTCTTTAGAGATAAAGCGCTCAAACAGCAAATCGGCCTGACGGGGGTCAACAGCGGTAATTTCTAGGCAGTAGCAGACAATAGAATTAGCTGCCGAGCCGCGACCCTGATAGAGAATATGTCGCGATTTGGCAAACTGTACGATGTCATACACGGTAATAAAAAAGTGCTCATAGCGCTTTAGTGCAATAAGCTTAAGTTCTTTCTCTATGGTAGGTAGTATGTGCGGGTAGTCATCCAGACCATAAGGAAAACGCGTCTTTATACCCTGTTCAACTAACTGCCGTAAGTACGAGGTGGGTGTGTGCCCATTGGGTATCAGCTCTGCAGGATACTGATAACGCAGCTCACTCATGCAAAACGTACAGCGCTTAGCAATAGCCACAGATTCATCAAGCCATTTGCGTGGAAATAAGTGCGCTAGTTTGTCTAATGAGCGCAGTGAGCGCTCCCGGTTAGGCAGTAAGTGGCGTCCCAGACTGGCTACGGGTGTACCCTCGCGTATTGCACACAGTGTATGCTGTAGCGGCAAGCGGTCAGGGTGGTGCATAAGGACGCCGCCGCATGCAGTGACGGGTAATGTATATGCCTGACTCAACTTCTCACAATGCGCTAAGTAATCTGATTCATTCGCCGTTAAGTGCCGTTGGCAGCCTATCCACAAACGCTCCTGACATACAGCCGTTAACTGTTCTGCCCAGGCGTTATCGCGCGCTTCATTGCCTTGAGGGAGCCAAATAAGCAAACATTGTTTGAACGTGCGTATATCCCAAAACGTTAGCTCATATTGGCCTTTAGGTGAACGTCGCCTTGCATTGGTGATCACGCGGCACATTTCGGCATAGGCGGTGTGAGTCGGACACAACACAACCAAGCGCAATCCGTCTGATAAGGTAAACAGGCTGCCTACAATGAGTTTGATTGTAAGGCTCTTTTCTTTAATTGCTGTGTACGCTCTGGCGACACCGGCCACTGAGCATTCGTCGGTAATAGCAATGGCTTGATAGCCCAACAAATGCGCTTGCTCTACCAACTCTTCAGGGTGGGATGCGCCAGTTAGAAAAGAGAAATTACTTTGACAAAAAAGTTCAGCGTAGGAATGCATAGTTCAACTGAATATACCGTGTAGATACCACTGCTGTTGTGGTGTTCGAAATACCCAATACCATTGTCCTGCATGGTTGCGGGCGATAAAGTAATCACGCTCAGCGGGTGCATCGTCCCACCATCCTGTTTGTATTCGCTCTGGTCCGTGCTCTATGGTCACTTTTTCGGTCAAAGGCACAGGGTGGGGCAGTAAAAAAGACGGGCGCAGCGGGTAGGCTGAAACAGCGCTGGCGGGTGTGTTCAGTGAATTAACCTGTAGACTGTGTTTTTCCGGACGATGATCATTACCTAACCGAGGCGAGAATACCGCGTTTTCACCCACTTTGGCTTGCAGCATAGACAAAAGTTGTAAACGACTGAGCTCACCTTGCTTAGTTGTAAATAAATCAGGTCTTTCCGGCTGGCGAATATAAGCCTTTTCTGCGTGTAAAGTCATACCGGTTACAGGGGCAGTGAGTGACAGTTTTTCAAGCTGTAGTGATACCAGGTTTTTCCACATAGCCGCGCGGTATTCACCCTGTTGTGCGCCCACGTATACAGACAACTCGGGCGCGTCGCGCAGGTGGAGCGTAAAGCAGATTTGTGTAGTCAGCTTATCGCGCAAACGCAAAAAGCGCTCTAATGCATCCAGTAGGTGGGTGATGGGTGTTAATAGACGCTGACTATCGGTTATTTCATACAAGAGTTCCTTATAATGATGGAAGTGGGGTTCAGGATGATAAAACGACACAGGGTGAGGCAATAATCCCATGACTCGACCCAGATAATCCGCCATGTCATGACTAAAACGTTTGGCGATATCCGGTAAGGGTATCGCCATTAATTCCCCCAAGTGTTGTATACCTATTCGGTTAAGCTTTTGAACACTTTTGTTATCTAAGTCGGTCAGACGTAATGCACACTTTTTAAGTGCCGACGTTATTTTTTCATTATCGTCAGAAATATGATGCCAGCCTTGTAATGCGAGCAACTTTGCTGCCAACGGGGTATGCCCTGTTGCATAGTGGTAAGTAAACTCAAGCGCTGTGAGCTGATGTTGTAGTGCTAGCCAGTAGTGCTTTAGACCCTGATACAGATTAAGCATAGTATGCGCGCGAATAAGTAAGCCGGAGGGCCCTGAAAAGCTAATATCGCTGGTGATGTGATAAAGGTGATGAGCGATTTCTTTCAATGTATCCCGCTCTGACTTTTCTTCATAAGGCAATACCTGCAGTGCTTCACATAAAGCGGCTGCAGCGCCTAGGTTCATGTGTTTACGAATGCCGCTTTCGTATGCCGCCGGACTCATTTGCACCACTTGCATACGTGATGTTTCAACAATAATGACCGCTTCTTCCTGCGTTTGTTGCTTCAACAGACTGTCTAACTGCAGCTGTGGAAAGTGCAGGTATAACCACAAGCCCTGCATTAGCCTAACTGTTCTTTAAACCCGTGATAATCTGGCGTCGCATTTGCTGATTGCGTGAGCTTTGGCCAGCGCGATTGATAACTCAGCGTAAACGGTGGCACAGGCCAGCTGCCTATACGCTTGGTTATATTCACCTTTATGCCTTCAGAAGCAGGTTCAAGGGAAAGTGCCAGTGAAACCGGCAGCCCGGCCGTAGCGTGTTGCTGAGCATGAAAGGTAAACAGTACCGAGCAGCCTTGTTGGGCGGCAAGCTGAAAACGTTTCACCTGGTGATGTTGTAGTTTTTCTGGCCACATGAGTACGCAGGCACAGCAACCACTTTTCAGGCATTGTTCGGCACACCATAATTGCGACTGATGTGCATTGACGTTGACAATCAGTACATCGGTTAGATCAATCCCCTGTTCATGTAAGAACTCAGCATTGACCGGGTAAGGCGGTGTAATGATAATCATTAAGCGCTTATTCTGTGTATTGCGCAAAGCCAGAGCCGGCAGCAAAAGGCGAAGCTCTCCGATACCGCTCAGGCTATTTATTGACACTACTCCACTTTCGGGCCAGCCACCGCTAAGCGCATCATCTAACTCGGTAAACCCCGTAGCGAGTGACGGCGGCTGCATAAGCGGAGCCTGCTTTGCCGACCACACGAGACGTTTTTTATGTAATGAAGCAAGTAATGTATTCATACTTAATACTGTATGTATGTACAGTAAAAAGTCAAATGAAATGTGCATAATAATATTTGTGCTTTCAGCACAATTCATGATCTCAATCAAAGCAGTAAAACCGATGGTTCAGGATACTGACGGCATTGGTAACACACCCAGAGAAAAGAAAATGACCATAGAAAAACACGACTTGCTGCACGAATTTCCCGACCACCATCACACTATCCGTCACTTAAAAATGCACGACAATCACTTTGCTAAATTATTTAATCAGTACAATGAATTAGATCAGGAAGTCAGGCACATTGAAGAAGGTATTACCGCTAAGTCTGATGAATACTTGGAAACATGCAAAAAAGTGCGAGTAAAGTTAAAAGACGAACTTTTTGGCATGATCAAACAAACGGAAGCAACGCTGTAAACTATTGCTCAACAGCTCCCTCGTTTAAAGCCACGCAACCGCGTGGCTTTTTTAATGCCTAAAATTCTTACTTGATATATGAATTATCATATATATGATAATGCGCATATGAAATGTGAGTGTGTTCATGCTGTCTCCTTTAACCTTCTATAAATGTCTTGCCGAGGAAACCCGACTCAAGAGTGTATTACTCATTTGTAAATATGACGCCTTGTGTGTTTGTGATTTGCAGGTTGCATTGGGGATGACTCAGCCAAAGGTATCCAGGCATTTGGCTGAACTTAGAAAGTGTGGACTCCTAAGCGATGAGCGGCGGGGAAAATGGGTGTATTACCGGCTTCATGACAAATTACCAGATTGGGCCAGAGACGTATTGCACATCACAGTAAGCAAGCAATCCGATTATTTAGCAGGCAGCGTGCAATTGCTGTCTTTATCCAAAACGCAGTGTTGTGAGTCGTAGCATGAAAATTTTATATATTTGCACCCATAATCGTTGCCGCAGTATTTTGTCTGAAGCGGTAACGAACCATTTAAGTCAGGGCAGCATAGAGGCAAAAAGTGCAGGTAGCCAGCCCGTGGGTGAAGTGCACCCTTTGTCTCTTAAATACCTGGCTGAAGCAGGCATTGCTACGGAAGGGCTAACCAGCCAGTCGTGGGATGAGTTTGAAGACTTTGCGCCTGATATTGTGGTAACCGTGTGTGATTCTGCCGCTGGCGAGGCGTGTCCGGTGTGGTTTGGCAAAACACTGAAAGTACATTGGGGGTTGGAAGACCCTTCAAAGCTCACAGGCAGTGAGGAGGATATCGCCAATGCGTTTCGTCAGACGATCGCCATCATCCAGCAACGTGTGGAGGCGCTGATTAAAATCACACACCTCAAACGTGCGGACTGGGCCGAGGCTTTGGCAACATTAGGGGCTAAGTAATGACAGTGAATAACGAAACTCTGCCTAATATTGATAACGAGCAGTTGCGTATTCCAGATGTGCAACAGTTCACGTTGGGAGCATCTTCACACAAGCCCAGAATTCTGCTGTTATACGGTTCACTGCGAAAACGTTCATTTAGCCGTCTGGTGATTGAAGAGTGCCAGCGTTTGCTCGTTGAAATGGGCGCAGAGGTGAAGATATTTAATCCTGAAGGCCTGCCTTTGCCTGACAGTGAAGATGACTCTCATCCCAAAGTACAAGAATTACGTGAGCTGGTGGTATGGTCAGAAGGGCAGGTATGGTGTTCACCCGAACGCCACGGCTCAATGACCGGTATCATGAAAGCACAGATCGACTGGATCCCCTTGTCTTTGGGCGCGGTCAGACCAACACAGGGAAAAACACTGGCAGTGATGCAGGTAGAGGGTGGCTCGCAGTCGTTTAATGTGGTTAATCAACTGAGAGTATTGGGACGATGGATGCGTATGCTAACTATCCCCAATCAGTCATCAGTGGCAAAAGCGTTCCTGGAGTTTGATGACAATGACCGAATGAAGCCGTCGGGATACTACAATCGCATTGTGGATGTAATGGAAGAACTCATGAAATTCACATTGCTTACCCGTGATAACAAAGACTATCTGGTCGACCGTTACTCAGAGCGTGTAGAAAGTGCTGAACAGCTGATGAAGCGGGTGAATCAGCGTTCGTTGTAGTCCTTGCTGAAGGGGAGCGTTAGCCCTTACCAAATACGGTAATTTGTTTGGCTGACGCTATAATATTATTCCCGCCGTCGAAGATATTGTCGGCGGTTTTGTTAACAAATACGCCCTGAACCCAGCTTTCAACTTCCACTACTAACGATTGCAAGAACTCTAAGCAAAACCCTTTGAGTTGCTGCTCAGTTAAATGCGGCAAGCAATCGGCCACCTGTGTGAGTGCCAGTGCCACATCGGTAAATTCAATCAGGAAGAAGATACCGTCAGACACTTCCCGCAATTTTCCTGAGATGGCTTCTATCAATTCTTTTTGGGCAGGGTTGCTGCTCAGCGCGTTCACTTCCTCTTCTAAATCTGTGATGCATTCAAGCATATTGTACAACTCAGACTCGGTTAATCGCTCTTCAGTCAGGTAGTCTTTGGCTGACATGGCCTTTTGCACGGGGCCGGTGTCGTCATCGTCGAAGCCGTCATCAATATCAAAGAAAAGGTCATCATCGTCGTCAGCACTGTGTGTGTAAAGCTTTGCACTGTCTTTAAGTTCTTCAATTAAGGGCTTACTGCGCGCTTTAACGTCTTCTGGTGCAACTTTGCCATGGGACAAATCACTGATCAGCTCACGCACATGTTCATTCACGTCTTTAAGCTGCTTCATGGCATTGAACGCCTGTGTTAGATCACGCTGAATCGACACGAAAAAGATAATGTTATTGTCTTCATCGTGAATGGGCGAAATATCCCATTCCAGAGGATAACAAGAGCCGTCCTTACGGTAATTGTATGACATGCCCCTAAAATAGCCCGATGTTTTAAGGCTTTCTGACAACTTGGCTAACGTTTCTTTATTGCTTTTGGGGCCTTGAAAAATTTTCGGTGTATTGCCGACAAGTTCGGCTAATTCGTAGCCCGTTAATTTACAGAACGCCTTATTGGCGTAGATGATTTTATAGCCGCCATCTAAGGTTCCTGCATCGGTAACAATAATAGGTGAGATAGTCCGTGATAACAGCTGCTTTAACATTTCCAAAGGTTTTGCACCTGATAAAAATGTTGAAAGGAACAGCATTTCTTCTAATTCATAATCCATAACTTCTAACTCTCACCACTTAATGAATGTCAGTAATTTGCTTAAACTTTTAACAAGGCTCAATAGTTAAAAACAAGGTTAGCAGCTTTTGCCGAGTTAAGTAATGATGCCTTAGGAATAACTCAACATACCTAATTCTTTGACACTTAAAACACACATGCCATATCCTATTTCAGTATTATAAACAAAAGGATCTTGTTTCATGCAAAAGCAAGGAAAGCTTTTTATGGCAGTCATCATATTAGTGATTAATGCCGTATTGATGGACTATTGGTTTAACGACCGTGTCTTTTTCCTCAACGTAAAGCGTTTTATCGATGAAGTGGCCACTCCAATTGATAGCGGTCAAAAAAAAGCATCCACAGAAGACCACGTAGAAACTAAAAGCCCCACTGTTAGAGAGACTTCAGCGCGTGAACTGAACAAACTGCTACCACATGACATTGGACACTTTAGTGGCGGTGTTAATTGCAAGTCTGGCAGTCATCAACCTGGAAAAACAATTTATCAGTGGCGTGATGGAAACGGTGTTATTAATCTGAGTAACCGAAAAAAGCCACCAATGGCAGATGTGCAGGTAGTGGGGCAGGTTAAAACAGAGGATCTTAGTATCAACATCTACGGTGATACGCCGCCGAACGGATTTCGCGAACGCGTGATCACGCGTATTCACCATGCGAAACGCTTTTTTGGTGAGGTGACCGATAAACGGCTCATTCAGCCTGTTGATATTAAAATACGGTTGTTTAATGACAAGAACCGATATAGTGATTTTCGTGAACGCGTGTCGCCCTCACTAGGTAACACGAACGGTTTTTACCGCAGTGGTGTGAATGAATCCTATGTATACCTTAATAATTTTGATCAAGGCACTAAAACTGCGGTGCATGAAGCTATGCACTCCATAAACCGCGCCTGGTTTGGCAGTATGTCCCGCTGGTTAAACGAGGGAATGGCTGAAGTCGCCGAAACAACGCTTGAACCCTCAGAGTCACCCTGGATACAGTATGTAAAAGGTAAACACCGTATACCACTTTCTAGGCTCTTTTCGTCATCAGATCCCGAATGGGCTAGCACTGAAAATGCGCAGTTCTATGCAACCAGTTGGGCCATAGTCTCTTTTTTTAAAACACATTATGAAACCGGGTTGGCGAGGCTATTGCTGATTGAATCTGAAAACGGTTGCAATACGGTTCAACCCGCCGATATTGAAAAGGCTTTCAATAAAAGTATTGAGCAAATAGAGCAGGAGTTTTTGCTGTGGCTGGTTCGGCAGGTGGCGTAGCTTTCGCAGGTAGCAAAGTAAATAGCAAAATTACCCAAAAGGCATAATACTCTGCAAAGACGAAGAGTGACTTGTAAAGGCCATAAATGACAGTAGCGTTGCCGTTGTACAAAAAATTGATTTTACTCTATCGCATTGAACCTGGGTGTTTAGGGCCTGAAGGGGGAGAGCATGTAGAGGCATTTTGTGACTTTGCTCGCAAAAAGCTAAAAGACAAGCACAAACACTTTATGCGATGGACAATTAAGCCTCGCTACGACAAAGGCTTGCCGGAGCTTGAATTTCAAATTAAAAATGCACCGATATCGCGGGAACAAGCGGCTAAGTTCATGGTCGCGTTCGATGTTAATATCAATGCTTTTGAAGAGCAGCTAGAAGAAGAATTAGCGCAACTTGTCGATGATTTCTTTGAGCGTTGAGTGCAGGTAGCACAAGGCTACCTAATCCATACTTTTTGTTACACGTTACCTTCCATAAAATACAGCATTTTGTGCTTCTGAATTTCCGGTCACAATATCGGGCTTGCCATCGCCGTTGATGTCGCCGATGGCTAGGGCGTAGGTTGCTGCATCTTCGCTGTCAAAGACCGCGTTTTTGGTGAGTTTTCCAGTGCCGTCATTCAGATATACTTCGTTAGCCCCTTTCACGTTTGCGACAACAACATCCATATCGCCGTCACCATCGAGATCTGCCGTTTCGATAGCATAGGAACGTTCGTTTCCACCGAAGTAGACCTCTTCGCTAAAATTACCATCACCTAAGTTAAATACCACACTATTTTCAGTACCGATGTTGGCTGTGACTATATCCATCATACTATCGTCATTAAGATCAACAACCGCAACACCTCGTGTATCATCACGTCCACTGCCATAGGGTATCTTTTGTTCGAACCTCAGATCGCCAGTACCTAAAAGGATAAAGTTTTTCTGGCCATCCCGGTTTGCAAGCACCAAATCAACCCACTCATCACCATTCATATCGGCAACATCGACATCCAAGGTACTGTCGTCTAGAGAACCAAACGTACCAGCTTGAACTAAACCGCCATTGCCATCATTAAGAAAAATATTATTGGGCGTACCACGGCAAATTTCTAATACATCAAGTGCGCCGTCACCATTCAGGTCGGCAACGGTTATGCTGCGAGTATTCGAAAGCGCGGAACCAAAATCACGCACTTTTGCAAAGCCAGCCTGCCCGTCGTTTAGATATAATTTATTTGCAGCCCGATCGACAGCAATGATTGCATCCAAATCACCATCATTATCAATATCTGCTAGTTCAACACGATAACCTGTTGTTTCCTCATGGCCGAGTACCACGCGCTTTGAATAGCCTCGGTTGGAAGCATTCAGATAAACATAGCTGGCCTGAGGCCAGTGACGCCCATTCGACTCCACAAGGTCAAGGTCGCCATCGCCGTCTAAGTCACCAACTGCAACGCCTGCGGTAATAAAGGACTCCATTGAAATGGGGTAAGCGCGCCGATTTTCATACAGGGCGTCTGGTTTAGCCAACGCATGTGACGAAAGGGTGGCTGCCATAACCAAACCGAGTATCTTAGGGTTCACAATGTAGTCCTCGTTTTTAAACTTCAAATAGTGCCTCTAAATATCAGCCCAGACGCTTCAGCAGACCAAACGCAAAATAATGTAAAGTACCTTTTACTCAATGCTTTCAGGCATTATATAGCAGGCCTAATGTGCTTTTATTATTGTGTTTACTTGCAAATTCAATGGGTGTCAAACCATAACACACTAGTTTGTTATTAATTATTCTCACGCTGAGTCGATATTTTTTTAGCATTCTGCGTAAATCAAATTTCGAACTCGATTTAATATTTTCACATAACCTACCTGCTAATTGTTCACTTTGTTTACCTATACCTGCTTTTACAGGAGTGCTAACAACGCCTACTGTCATTGCGAACACAAACGTTGCTCGACAAATTAATTTTTTCACAATTGCTCCTCTCTACTTGTTATTGGCAATTTTAGTGGAGGGCAATAACAGCTTTGCGAACTATGGGACCAACTGAGCGTGCCAGTATCTGAGCGCCCCATTTCATATGCTATGAGCATGTGCAAATTATCTTCAGATATGAAGTACAGTCCTATCTAACTTGTAAGGGTAACTAAGAAAGTTTTATCAGGATTGAAAGCTTATGATTCTTCGATAGATTTAATCGTCATTTTACAGCCATAACTCTCTTTATCTTGTCGACATGAAGCGTTGAGCATTTCAGCGCAAATATCTGGCATGGTCTGGATAATAAAAGCCGTATCTTTTCTACTTAATCCATCACTGTCTTCTATGTAGCCATTTATCATATTGGTAAAGCACTTTTCATAAACCAATTGCAGTTTATGATCATTAAAAAGAGTTTTAGGCGAAACACCAAAATCACTCGCTGAATACTGTGGCCCACTTGAACGTGAATTAAGATGATTCACGGTAATCACCACTAATATTACTACCAGTAAAGCTGCAATTTTTTTCATTTATAAAATACCCATAGTTCGCATCAAGCTGTCGATTGTTATAAGAAGTAGCAACGGAACGCTTAGTCTTCCGTTTTAGCTTGTGCACCAACTTTATCCACAAAAGTAAAGCGACAAAAAACACTGGGTTCATTTCAACGTTGCCGTATGTCAACTGCACAATCAGAGGTGTTGTTTGGATGATTTGTTTCCTCTGCAAAGCTCTAAGGCAACTGAATTTAACTGTTGTGGCTGGCTTAACACTTCTGGAGGCTGTTGATTGTGAACCAGCTTATTGCGTGTTCGGTGGGCTAGTGAGATTAAGCAATAGCAAAAATTCAAAGCCATTGCTGTGTTGTTCAGTCGAGGTGTCTATATTTTTTACAGCTTTTGGAATGAGATGGTCGTCAATTGTTGATTTGATTTTGTAACTTATTGTTAATTAGTGTTTATTTATTTTTGGTATGATTAGTGCATTATTTAATTTGTAAAGCTTTTGGCGTCCGCGCTATGTCTAACAAAAGGATTCAGAAATGGTAAATGTAATTACAACTTCGTTAAAGGCACTCGTTGTCTCAACAGTTATAGTGGCAGGTTCTGCAAGTGCCAATATTGTTCCACTATCAATCGATGTTACTGTTCGCGATTTTCATCAAGAGCATGATGACTTTCAGAATAAGATTTCCGGGCTTAGCACAGGCAATGTGGGTAACCAGTTGGTTAATGGTGTTCCTGTTTGGATTGGTGCCAACGACAATACTGATGGTGCGGTGAACAACGCATCTACCTTCTCAACATGGTTTGACGATTGTGACGCTAATACGCCAGATGTAACTTGTGTTGAAGAATACAACGTGCCGATTGATGCGACAGTTGACTTGTTGTTGGGTAAATTGACGTTTGACGACCAATCCTTCTTCCCGCTAGATGCCATTACAGGTACATCGAACGACGGCGACAACTTCAATAACCATAACTACTTTTTCACTGCACAGTTTGGTTTAGATTTGGTTTTCGACCCTAACTTAACCAATACATTTGAGTTTACGGGTGATGATGATGTTTGGGTCTTTATCAACGGTGAGTTAGTCTTAGATCTGGGCGGTGTGCATTCAGCGGTAAATGGTAGCTTTAACATGAATGATGTTGCAGCACAGCAGGGTATCCAAGCTGGCGATTTATATAGCTTTGATTTCTTCTTTGCTGAGCGTCACTACTCAAAGTCAACTGTGAGTATTACTTCGTTTTTAGGTGAACCAGTAAACGAAGTATCTGCGCCTTCGGTTTTTGCCATCATCGGGTTGGGATTATTCACTATGATGATTCGCCGCCGAGCATTGAGTAAGTAAAAAGCAAAACATTGTTGCTCACGGTACTAGTAATTGCGTACCTTGAGCAACAACTCAGGTTCTTTCAACACTGTCTCAAGCACAACTACTTTAGCCTTGCTTTTATTCCACTTCTACAAAAGGCACAAAGCCACCAAAGATCATACGTTTGCCATCAAAATCCATGGCGATATCCTTAAAACGCTCATCTTGTTCACACTTTGCCCAAGCTTCATCACGTGTTGCCTTGTCGGGCCAGATTGACCAGGAAAAAACCACAGTTTCATTGGCTTCACACTTTACCGCCATGGGCATAGAGGTCACTTTTCCGTCTGGCACTTCGTCACCCCAGCATTCCTTGGCGCTGAGCATGCCGAACTCCTCTTTCCAAATTTTCAGCATCATGCGTGATGTCGCCGCGTATTTTTCTTTGTTTTCATTGGGCACTGCCAACATGAATCCATCGATATAAGCCATCGGTCTGTTTCCCTTAAGTGATTGCACGAAATTACCTTAGACCAATGACTGCGACCTGTAAAATGCCATAACGGTTTGTGCGGTGTCTTTAGGCGCTTCTAACATGGGCATATGCCCGAGCGAATCCCAGATATGCGTATGACCATTAAAAAAGCGTTGCCAAACATCCACACTACTAACATCAATCAGCCTGTCTTTGGCACCCCACAATAAGAGTGTCGGGCAAGGTATCGACGTTTCTGACTTATCTATGTAGTGTTCCGCTTGGTTGTATTTTGAAAAAATGACTTTGAGCGCTTCTTTGCGTTGCTGATAGTCAACCGCCAAAGCACGAAGTACGAGCCTTGGAATAAACGGGGGCTGTGCCATAGTCATCGAATAGAACTTATCGAAGTCTGCTTGATTAGAGACGAAAAAAGGGTTTTCACCGCGTTGTAGCATTATTTGCATCTCACTGGGCTGTGGTGAAATGACCCCCGCAGGATCAATCAAAACGGTTGATAAGCACGCATCTGGATAGGTTCTCGCCATGTGAGCAGCAATAAAGCCGCCCATGGAATTACCGGCAATATGACATTGGGTAATATTAAGGCCATGAATAAGGTCAATCATTCGGGCTGATTGTGCGGGCACAGAGTAATCCCAATGCTTCTCAAAACCCGTTTGTCCATGTCCAGCCAATTCAGGAATGATGACGTAAAATTTATCTGTCAGGTGGCGTGCGAACCTTAGCCATACAGCATGTGTTGCGCTAAACCCGTGAATGAGCAGGAGTGCCGGTTTGTTTTTGTTTGAACTGGTCCACACTTTGTGATGGATCCCGTCAAGATTGAGCGTTTGCTTTTTCAATCCATAAAGCGCAGCTTCGGCTCGATTGCCCGTGTGATAGAGCCAACTTCCCATTTTTATGCTCAGGGTGGTATTTAATGTAGTCATACTCTATTTATCCGATGGACGATTGGGCGGGATAGTTAACCCTGAATGATCAAGGCGGTAGTCCTCATCCATATTCAACGACCTCATGTCGCGTGATGCAAGACGTGTAAGCCAATTTAGAGAGAGTAACCGTGAACCCCAGTGGGCATAACGTGATTGGTGGCCAAATACTATTCTTGGTTTGTTGGCATAAATACCTTTGATGATGGTGTTAGCCATATCCACCGGTGACGTCTTCAAAAATTTGTCTTTAAATGCCTGACTATGTGCATGCCGGGTAATTCGGGTGTTGATCCCACCTGGATGCACCAAGTGCACTTGAATATGCGGAAGAATTTGGCATAACTCAGCGCGCAACGCCTCTGTGTAGCCCCGAATGGCAAATTTACTGGCGCAGTAATCAGCGGCATTAGGCACGCCTATCAAGCCAAAAATACTGGATACATTAACCAGTGCTGCCCATTCCTGCTTAGCGAGGTAGGGTAAAGATAAACGACTGCCGTGGGTCATACCGTAAAAATTAACGTCTATCGTTCGTTTTAATGTGGCTTCATCAGTTGCCCAGCAAGGTTTGGCACTGCCTTCTATGCCTGCATTATTGATAACGATATGAATCGCGCTAAATTGTTGGTTAACCTGGTACAGAAAACGCTCCCATGATGAAGAGTCTGCTACGTCCAGTACTTGCTTGAAGATTGAAGTGCGAGGAAAAGTCTGTTCAAGGCTAGCTGCTACATCCATCAAGCCTTGCTGATCAAAATCACATAACGCTAACTTTGCACCGCATTGCGCAAATTGCGTCGCAAGTGCTTGGCCAATCCCAGATGCCGCACCTGTGACGACAACCACCTTATTGTTAAAAAAATCGCGATGTGTAGTGATGAGCATGGTTCGTCTGCCTAAGGTCACTCAGTGAAAATGTGATGAGAATGCTTAAATTTCTTACACAGCTTTCGGTATTGAAAACTGAAACCTGGGAACATGGCAGTGACTTTACCACTCTTACTTTTGTACCAGGAATTGCATCCGCCGTTATGCCATACTGTCGAGGCCATTTCTTTGTGGATCATTTCTGTGTATTCCTGTTCAGCTTCAGCAGTAACTTCAACCGCTGCTATATTCGCTCTTTCAACCAGTTGTATGGCATTAAGTATATATTTCATTTGCGACTCGATAACGAATATCGCGGATGTATGACCAATACCTGTATTGGGGCCTGTCACAATAAATAAGTTGGGAAAATCTGGCGTGCTAATCCCTAAATAGGCTCTTGGGTATTCCTCCCAAAATGCACTGAGTGACTTGCCATTTCTGCCTATGACCGGATAAGAAATAATGCCGTCGGTTGCATCATAACCCGTGCCATACACCATCACATCTACGTCAATAGTGTTACCGGACGCGGTGTTAATGCCTGTAGGTGTAAACGACGTAATGCCATCCAACTTGTCATGGAAAATTGTATTAGGGTGGGCGAGTGCAGGATAAAGTGTACTTGATACAATAATGCGTTTGCACCCTATAGTGTAATCAGGTGTAAGTTTTGCCCTTAACTCATCATCGGAAATCTGTGCTTTTAAATGGCGTTTGGCTGGGCGTTCACCAATAAGTCGTAGAAGTAGGGGAGAGTATTTGAAAGCGACAATGCGAAATTCCAATAACCAATAAATCAACCAGCGCAATGCCTTATAGGCCCATGGTTTACTGAGCAGTTTTCGTTGCCAGGGCTTGAATACTCTATCCCACCTTGGCAGTACCCAATGCGGTGTGCGTTGAAATACGTGTAATTCTTTAACCTTGTCGATGATGGCGGGAATCACTTGAGCAGCACTGGCACCACTTCCCATTATGGCCACAGATTTATTGGATAAATCCACGCCGTGGTTCCAGTCGTTAGTATGAAATGCTGCGCCTTGAAAGCGCGCTTGGCCTTTGATTTTTGGTATGACAGGCGTACTTAATGGACCAGAAGCATTAATGACGAATTTGGCTTCAATAGTGTCAGAGTCATTGATCCTAATATGCCATTGCTTTTCATCTTCTTGCCAGCAGACCTGAGTAACATTGGCATGAGTTTGTGTTTTGTTTGCGAGTCCGTATTTCTTGAACACTTTCTTTGTATAGCTCTCTAGTTCCGCCTGCTCTGCAAACATCCGACTCCAGGGCTCGGGTTCGAAAGACAACGAATACAGCGGCGATTGCACATCTACAGCCGCACCCGGATATCGGTTTTGTACCCAAGTACCACCAACAAATGGGCGCCGCTCTAAAATTAGAAAATCAGTGATGTTTTGCTTGAGCAAGTGAATTGCCGCGCATTGACCACCAAAGCCACTTCCAATAATTACAACACGATAACGCTTCACGTCATTCAAACAATATTTAAAATCAATATGATAGTGTTGTACCTTGTTGCGCGGCTTGGTTCAAGAATTAGTCAAAATGTTGAGTTCAAATATACTGGTACAGCATTTCGGGGTTAGTCAATTGTTGTTGCTTCGCCACCATTCGATCTATCAGAGCGTTTGTTGTTGTATTTTCATCGCCAACCTGTAAGCCATTCCTGAGCTTCTTCAACGCCGTTCAATCTAGGTGTGAAACGATTAAGTAGCTGATTATTTTATTTTTTAAGGTGAGTTCAATTCATTCTGGCAATGACGACTAAAATAGCTTACTTGTCATAATGGCCAGAATATAGCGCCTCTTCTCACAGTATAAAAAATTCCAATTTAATAAAATATTTTTAATAAAATATGTAAAAAAAGTAAAATATTCTTGATTCTTTATGGCCATTTTGTTTAATTAGCCAACAAAGGAATGCTAATTGGCACCCCTCAATGGTCTCAGGAGCTCAGAAAAATCAGATTAAATACGTGGCGCATTACCACATCAAACTGTTTGTACGTCGTTAGCCAAGCAATCCGGTTTCTGGCTTCTGGAGCACAAATTTTCTGCAATTTCTGTGACAAAACAGACTAAAACCCGTGACTACACAATCTAAAGGGATAGATATGAAGGCAAGACAACTATCGAGAACCGCCATCGCTGTAAGTACAGCGTTACTGGTTAGTACCAGTGTGCCCATGATGGCTTACGCGCAAGACAGTCAGGCAACTGCCGACAAAGAGAAAGACGAGATTGAGGTGATTCAGGTCACAGGAATTCGTTCGTCGCTGCGTGAAAACCTCAACAACAAGCGTTTTTCTGATTCAATAGTAGATTCTATCAACACCGAAGACATCGCCAAAAACCCAGATAAAAACATGGCTGAAGCACTGCAACGTGTGGCTGGTGTGCAAATTGAGCGTCAGTTCGGTGAAGGATCTAGAATTTCTATTCGTGGTACCTCGCCTTCATTAACCAATACCCTTGTTAACGGCCAATCTGCTAAGTCTGCCTCGTATTTACCCGGTCAGTCTGAGAGCAATGCGTTTAACTTTTCTAATATCCCAGCTGAGCGGGTATCAAAGATTGAAGTACATAAATCTGCCCGAGCTGACTTAGACGCTGGCGGTATCGGTGGAACGGTAATCCTGCACACTAAAAAGCCCTTAGAGCAAGAAGATGGCTATGGTTATGTGAACATTGAGGGTGAATACAATGATTCATCTGAAAAATCGTCACCGCAGATTTCAAGTGCTTACAACTTTGTTAATGACGATCACACATTCGGTGCATCGATTGCAGTAAGCTTACAGCAGCGTAACGCTTTCCGTTCTGGCTATGAGTCAGGCGGTATCGGTGCCGGAACTGGTTTTCAGCAAACTGATGCTATTGCATGCCCAACAGAGGAATGTTTAGCCAGCGATATCAAATTGCGTCATATGAATGGCCATAACCTGATTATTACCCGTCACATGGCGCTTAATGGATACACCTACGGTGATTTGGAAGCCGTAGCCGGTAATGGCGACTCATACTGGCCTACCAATGATCCAGCCAACTCCGGTGTGTGGAACAACAATACCCAGAACTGGGGGCAGTTAGACGAGGTCATGGACCCGACATATATCGACCCTACGTGGGGATTGTTCTGGGGTAGCCGTCGAAGTGGCGGTTTAGGCCAGACTGCGCCTAAGCACATTGGTAATATGCTTTATTCACCAGCGTTCCAAACCGACGAAAGTCGCTTGGATACCACAGTAAATCTGCAATGGGCACCCACCGATGACTTGAGCATAAACCTTGAGTTAAACCGCAACAGTTCTGACCGTGACAACAAAAACGATAACTTGTACGCTCAAACATTCCGTATGAGCCAACTGCTCTACAGTAATGGTGAAGAAGGCATTGACCCGCGTTTAGTCATGGACCCGGTCAACGATATAGTGTTATCAGCATACTACCCAGTAGACGGTGTAAACCTAGTACGCGGTGCAGGTATGGTATGGGACGGAAACAATTACTATGGCGGCGATATTCGATGGGGTGAAATGATCCGCCGCGACTCTAACGATCGCAGTGGAACCGAAACAGAACAGGACCGTTTCCATCTGACCGTGGATTACACTGTCGATGACTTTATCGTCAAACTGCAAGCAGGACGAACAACTGCTGAGAGTACAGTAATGGATCGTGGGACTACACTGGCGACCCGGTACGGCGATTATGAAACACCTTATTCAGGTGACGATGCATCGCTGCAAATCCCTACTTACGAGGGCGTTAACTTAGGCTACGCCTATAACCCGGATACCGGCAAGATCTATTGGGGGGTACACGCCGATCCGTCACTAACTGGTGATGAATTGGCTGCTGCACAACAACGTGCGGAAACTTTCTTGCTGGCACCGACCAACGAATTCTATCTGCTTACCGGCGGACTGAGTAATTCTGCTCGCTACCGTGAAAACGTAGAAGATTTCTTCCAGGCTGATGTAACTTGGCAGCTGGATAATCGTTTTTACATCGACAGCGTAAAATTCGGTGCTAAATACCGTGATATTAGCCGTGACCAAACTTACTTTACTGAAAGCGCCCGTTTCCACGGATACGCGAATGAAGCCAGTGAGTTCCCTTTGATTCTGGCTGAAGAAATTGTGGGTGGCACTGTATCTGGTTTGGATACAGCCGGACACGACATCCCCAGTGAATACTTCGATATTGATCAAAACAAACGGTCAGCCCTGCTGAACGACCACTTCTTGGTATTACATTCCGAAGGTACGCCAAACAAAGGGGCGTGTGAGGATGCTATTGCAGCATCTGGGTCTGATCAGTACTACGGTTGTCGTTCGGGCATGACTGAGTCTAAAGGCAGTTTCTATGATGTCACTGAAGAGTTACTTGCCTACTATGCGATGGTCAATTTCAGTGGTGAAAATTTCCGCGGTAACCTAGGTATTCGCGTGGTCGATACAGACCGTGAGTCCATTGGCCGTGAAGTGGCAAAAGATGAAAACGGTCAATTATTATCTTACCCCTCTGATCCAAGTGATCCAGGTTATATTGCAGAGTTAGCGGGCTTTAACCAGTATGTACCACTTGTACAAACCAGTGGTACCAAAGATTACTTACCAAGCTTTAACATTGCCTACAATCTGGCGGACGATTTGATTCTTCGTGCTGCAGCTTCGAAGAACATCTCACATCCTAGCCTGACGCAAATGAGAAGTAACTTCTATTTGGTCACTGAGCGCTATCGTCTTTACACCGATGGCCGTCAACAAGACTTAACTGACGAAGGCCTGGCTGAACGTTTGCCTATGGATTCTCAGCGTCGCGGCTCTGTGGGTAACCCTAACTTAGGCTCTTACACTTCGGTTAACAGCGAGATTGGTGTTGAGTGGTACTTTGATAAGTCATCAATATTCGCGATCACCGGGTTCCAAAAAGACATCAAAAACATGGTCCGCTCAACCTCTCGGGTACAAAACCTGGATTATCTTGGTGATGAAGGTACAACCGACAGTAATGGTTATCCTATCTTTGGTGACTATGTGGTGAGCTCTTACTTCAACACAGGTGAGCAAAAAGTTAAAGGGGTTGAAGTACAACTTCAGCATGATTTTGGAACCGGGTTTGGTGGGATCATTAACTATACCTACACCGATGTGCCAGACCAATCATTCATTACGTCTGAGTTCGCTTATGAAATTGGCGATATGACGGATATCGAAACCCACCAGAGCGACCCTTCGCAACGTGAGTACTTCGAAGTGACAGGTTTTACTACTAAAACCACGAAGCAAACTGAGCCTATGTTCGGTCAGTCAAAAGACACTTTGAATGCCTCGGTATACTATGAAGATGACGACTACTCGGTACGTCTTTCATACAATTATCGCAGTGAGTTTGCGAATCAGAGCACCAGTGAAGGTGTGCGCTTTACTGACGCGCGTTCACAGTTAGACTTCAAAGCCACTTATCAGATCATGGAAAACCTGGTAGCTAGCTTCGCTGTTACTAACCTGACTAACGAGAACGTAGTTCACTATCTGGATACATCACAAATTGTTCAAGACCCTGTTATCAACCGCATGCAGTGGATTGATGAGTTGGACGAAAATGGTGTAGCCACTGGCAATCGCATTATCGCCACTGACGATGATGGTAATCAGATTATTGAATCATCGATTACCGGCGATGCAGCCTTTGAGATGCTGGCTCAAGCCAGTGGTGTGTCTGTAGAAGAGCTCAAGCCTTACTACCAGAGCACGGTTAATCAAATTGTGGTCAATGAATGGACCAATGGTCGCCGTTTCTATATTGGTGTTAACTACACCTTCTAAGCGACAAAGCGCCAGACAACGTTTGGCACCAATATAAAAGGCGAGCTGATGCTCGCCTTTTCATTTATTCGATGGTCTATCGAGATACCTAGGTCACCACTTCCGTAGTCAACGTCCCATCCACTACTCAGGGGTTGTACCGTTTTTGGTAGTGACCGATTCAGTTGTTGGTTGTGTTGAAATAACCTCAGTTGAGTTGACATAGTTTACAGGGGCTAAGCCACTTACAGGCTTGTACATTTCATAAACTAATTCATCCACTTTTTCTTTTGCATTAATCCATTTATCTGGACCACCACCAGTAACATACGTCGCTTGAGCAATTTTTTCACTCATAGATGTATCGGTTATCCAGATATTTGCGAAATGCATATACATGGTTATATCCCATGTCCAGTTAGCGACGTAGAACGCAAACGCATCACAATCGTCAAGATGAGAATCGATAATAGTGGGGTGCCATGCTTGATGCTTCTCTACATAGTTGGCTCTTATAGTTTTTGTTTCTGAATTATGGGTATTAAAAGCGTTAGTGAGTGCATCATGGAAATTTTGGCGCACTGCATCATGCCGAGCTACGCAAATTTTCTTTGGTGGCGCTTTTTGAAAAGCTGAAATTGTTTGTTTTGCTGCGCAGCCAGCTAAACCAAATAGAGCCGCAGGTATCAAAAGCTGAATAAGTTGTTTTTGCAAAATATTGTCCATAAGTTTTTTTTAATCTTCCATAAACCCACGGTAACTTTATATAAATCTATCATCAAGCGATATTTGGTTTCATTGTGCTTGGGTTTTTTTCAGCTGAGAGTTAATTCATATATGGTTAGCTTTTCCTTACGTGATAGTAAAGAAATTACTGTAGTAATACTTGGTGGAACGTGACCGCGTAGGCTAGCTTTATAATTTTTTAACCTCTTTGTACTACCTTTATGTTCGAAAACAATCCTTTTCAGCCCTTTAGAAACAAAGAACCCCGCGAAATAGCGGGGCTCAGCGTTTAATTGGTGGAGCTGGCGGGATTTGAACCCGCGTCCAGAAAGTGTCTACCGTTGGTACTACATGCTTAGTTTGTCTTCTATTTAACTACTTGGAACTCCGACAAACAGGATTTCCTTGCAGCTGGCCTGATACTGTTTCGCGGTTCAACCTCAGACAAGTTTCCCTCGCTATTCTACTTAAATGACCTTCCGAATCCCCGCTAGCAGAAAAAGACTGAGGTGGAAGGGCCTATACCGGTTATTAAGCGGCTAGTGCGTAGTTTTCGTCGTTTGCGACTATTTAAATGCGGCTTTTTAAAGAGGCAAACCGCACCTCTGCATGCACCTCGGGCGTCCTAAATCCTGTCGAATCCTGATCAGCCCCAAAATGTTCTAACATGATAGCACAGACGTTGAAGCCTGATCTATCAGCGGTTTAGCCTTTGCCTTTGCTTTTTGAACACAAAGAGACCAGTTAGGGCTGAAACGATTAAAAACCAGACAGTGGGTGCAGGTACATTGTTCACAGATGTTACACTGATGTTGTCAATAAAATTGCCCACAGTGCCGCTGTAAGGGTTTACTGTTGAAAACCAAAGCGAAGTAGTGCTGGTGGTTGAGACAAACGATCCTTTAAAAAATGACCATTCACCTACAATATGGTCGTCCATTATCTGGTTGAAAAAAGACACATCGTTGCTATCGCTAAGGCCGATTTCAAAAGCTTCCTTGTTACTTTGTCTGGCACGATAAGCAAATGAGACATCGTAGGTTTGGCCCACATTTGTTTGAAACGTTTGGAAAATACCAAATTGCTTCTTGCCATTGGAATGGGCGTTGAGTTCAGCAAACTGGTTACCCTCAGTGGCATCGATACCTTTGAAGTTATCCCATATCTCAATGGTACTGCCGTTCCAGCCATTCACGTCTTCGGCATAGAACCATTTCCATTTCCCTTGCTGTACGTCGTTGTCTTCAAAGCTGCCATTAATGATTAAATTGGCAGAAGCGGGTAGGGCAGCTAGGCACGCCATGGCCAACAGAGCAGTTTTTATGCGTTTTATCATGTTAATAAACCTTCCGGGTTAGTTGGGCGAGAGCAGTTAGGCTGCTGCCTGAACTGCGTCTGCTCCGTCTTCACTTCCTCGTCTGTCTTTTAACAGATAAAGTGCGATGAATATCAATAGTGGGAATAACCACACAGGCGGCTCTGACACCACTTGCAACGTTTTCTCGTCAGTTGTTTTGGCAACGGCTTCGAGGAGAGGTGGATCGATTACGGGTGGATCACCAGGTAAAACCGGCTTTTTGCCACCTGACGGTTCAGGATCACCTGCTTCCGGTTGTTCACCGCCTGACGTACCTGTTTCTGGCGTATTGGAGTGAGTTCCGCCTTCTTCTTCCGGGGTGCTAGGTACTGGATCTTCTGAGGGCGGTATTTGCGCCTCAGGTAACAAGTTCGGTTCAGATACAGGTTCATTGCCGGGCAGTTCACTTTCCCCACTCTGGCTGCCAGTACTGGCGATTGGGTCGTTGCCTGATTGAGAATCTGTGCCTGAACCTTGCGCAGGACGGGTTAAACCCGGTAGGTCTGTTCTGACAATAGGCGAATCAGTTGATCCAGGAAATCCACCAAAGCCTAGTGTGCCGAGTTGTCCAATGGAACCTCCAGTGAGTTGTCCCCTAGAAGAGCCAAAGCTTTGCGCACCTAAAATAGTCATTCTACGGCTGTCGCCTTCCGTTGCGCCCAAGACTTGATCCCACGAGTTGCTGCCTGCTGCGTTCCAGGTGTATAGCTCTTCTTCTGACAATACCTTTTTATTAGCATCACGCTGTATAGGATACAATGGGCCGTCGGGAATAGGTTCTACGTCAGTAAAACTGGTAATACATACTGTAGTAAGCGTAAAGCACCCTTTTACAAACCGGTATTTCTCGGTACCGCTTAGGGTATTGAGATCTTCGGTGTTAAACCAGTGCCAGCTCTTCTTTTGAATTTCATTAGGCTGAATTTCACTTCCAGTGAACAAGTTTGCATTACTCGCAAAGCTCAACAAGCTCAAGCTCACCAAAAGGGAAATTCCTTTTATCTTCAACATGGTAATTTCCTTGAATTTTGGATCTCAGAAATATTACCGCCACTTTTTATAGGGTTGGGTGTATCAATTAATACCTAAGTATTTGAAATAAAAAAGCCAGCACCTACGGTAAGTGCTGGCTTTGCCAAAAGGAGGAATCCTGATAGAACTAGTTCAGTTGTCCTAGCAGCGTTTCCACAGCTTTCTCAAGTTGCTGATCCTTGCCGTTGCTTAGTATTTCAGGCATATTTTTGATAATAATGTCGGGATTGGTCTGGTTGTTCTCCATCCATTCGCCTTGTTTGTTTTTGGCACTCACAGGGACCATGCCCCAAACAATACCTACTGGAAGGCGCTCCCAACCGGCAAAACTACAGGTGCCAGGAACAGGCATACCAATGCTGGTACCCAAGTCTAAATCTTCGAAACCCGACGCATAACAGTGTCCGTCTGAATACATGGACTCATTAAACAGACTGACCAGTGGTTTGGTGTAGCGCGAAGTTGGCTCACCACCTACCACTTTATCTGCGGTTTCATAAGTAATAAACGACTCACCAGTGAAGAACATGGCCAGATCGGCTACCAAATCGCCGCCACCATTAAAACGCGCATCAACTACCATGGCTTTTTTGTCGTAATGCTTGCCTAACATAGTGTCAAAGACATTTCTGTAGGGGCCATCACTCATTGAAGGGATGTGTACATAGCCTAACTGGCCATTTGACATGGCCAGTACATCTTTTTCGTTCATGTCGACAAAGCGCTGATAAAGCAACCGGTTTTGTTCGCGATTACTGATTGGCTTAACGGTTAATTCCTTAGTCGCGTTCGCGTTGTCACGCACAGTTAACAGCACAAATGTATCTGCTTTACGGTTCAGTAACTTGGCCCAATCAAAAGTATTGTCGATAGCTTCACCATCAATATGCGTGATGATATCTCCGGCTGCCATATCAAGAATTGCTTTGTCTAGCGGACCACCTTTGATGACCTCAGTCACCTTAATGCCATTCCCGGTATAGCTGTCATCATAAAATATACCGAGTCTTGCAGTTGCATCTGGTTTATCGATATTAAAGCCTGAGCGAGCACGTGCACCAGCGTGAGAGACGTTTAGCTCACCGAGTAGCTCACTGACCAGCTCAGCAAACTCATGGGCATTATCAATGTGGGCAACTTTGGGTTGGTACTCTTGATACATCTTCTGCCAGTCCACACCATGATAGGTCGGCTCATAGAAGGTCTTTTGGGTACGCAACCAGATATGATCAAAAGCCGAGGCAAATAGTTCAGGGCTGGTCTTTTTAACGTCGCCCTTAATCTTAACCGCCTCTTTTTTCTTCTTTTTCAGATCTAGCTTAGACAATTTGCCATCACTGAGCAGATACAGTGTCTCTTTGTCCATGTCCCACTGTAAGCTACCTGAATTCGCTTTAAGGCCGAATAGCTTCTTCGTTTCTTTACTGCGAAGTTCGGTCTGCCATAAATCGAGTTTGCCTTCAAACCGGGTGATGTAATAGAGCTTCTCACCCTCTTTGTCTAGTACAGCGTCACTTAAGCGTGAAGAATGTATGGTTAACCGTGCAGTGCGGTCTTCCAACCCGTCCCATTCAATGGTTACAGTAGGTGTCTCATCTTCGTCTTTTTTGTCTGTGCTGGCATTTTCTGTGTCATCAGAGCTTTCTTTAGCATCATCTTCTTTGTCGTCGGGCTTATTGGCTTCTTCAATAGCTTCCAGTAATTCGAAGTCGTCTTTGCTCATTGTGAATCTGTCCCAGCTCTCCTTATCGAGGAAAGTCGCATACACGTCTAGCTGGGAGCTTCCACTGGTTGCATAGCTGCGCAAACCATTTTTGTTACTGAACCACAATACGGCTTTTCCGCCCATCGTCCACTTGCCGTAGTAGTCGTAATAGGCGCTTTGTGATAATGCCTTAAATGGCTCAGAACCATCGGCCTTGACCACCGCAATGTCTGCGTTGTTCAGCAGTCGGTCGTGAGTAAACAGCAAATACTGGCTGTCTGGGCTCCAGGTGAAATACTGGTCATGGTCACGCATGTTGATCATGTTCTCTCTGGCGACCAGTACTTTACTGTCAGTGCCATCGATATTGGCTACTTTGAGAGTGCGTCTGTCTTCCACATATGCGATACGTTTTCCGTCAGGTGAAATCTGCGGCAGGTAGTTGTCTTTATCATTGTCGATAAGCGCCGTCTCTTTCAGCAACGAAGCGGCATAAAAGAAAGGTTCAGCGTCTCTGACTTTCTCGCTTTGAAAAATACTCCACTTCAGGCCGCGTTCAGAGGCATATACAACGCGTTTGCCGTCAGCCGAGAATGTTACAGAGGCTTCTGTTTCAGGTGTATCAGTAATCTGCTTGGTGAATTTACCGTCTTTTGAGGAAACAAACACATCACCATTGGCAATAAAGGCAATCTCTTTGCCATCAGGCGAAATCACAAAGTCGTCTATCTCGCCATTGATGTTGGCGTAGGATTCTCGATTTGTGGTATCTTGGGTGCGAATAGTCACGCTGACCTTTTTGGGCTTGGCGCCATCTTTCATCGTATAAAGCTGGCCATGATAGGAAAATGCCAGAGTGCCTTTTGCCTGAGATAAAAAGCGCACAGGGTGGGTGTCAAAGTCAGTAAGTTGCTCCACGTTAGAGGGGCGCCTTAGCGACGTTTTGAACACATTAAATGTGCCGTTTTGTTCGCTCAAGTAGAACAGGTCTTTATCGTTATCGGCTAAAACCGGATCGCGGTCTTCGCCCTCAAAGGTTGTGATCACTTTGTGCGTCTTGTCTTCTACATCGTAGACCCAAAGATCACGGGTTACCGAAGAGCGGTGATGTTTACGCCACGCGTTTTCTCCACCTTTGATGTCCTGGTAAACGAAAAAGTCTCCGTCTGATGACACAGAGACTTCTTCTGCAGATGAGGTTAGCACTTGCTGAACCTTGCCACCCGTGGCATTTACAGCATAAAGCTCTGGGTAAGTTCTGCTTGGGTATTGTCTATTGAGATGTGAATCAATGCGCATCCCTTTAAACAATACTTTCTCACTGCTGCTGCCTGATTTGGGCATGAAATCATAGGGGACTTCATCAGAGGAGTCATAAGTCAGACGTGTTGCTTCGCCGCCATTTGCATCCATTATAAAGACGTCAAAATTACCATGTCTTTCAGAAGCAAAGGCAATGCGATTTCCATCGTTGCTCCAAACGGGTTTAAAGTCGTGGGCAGCGTGGAATGTCAGGCGTGTTGCTTCACCGCCTTTGGCGGCTACTTTATACAGGTCGCCCTTATAGGTAAACGCAATGTGACTGCCATCGGGCGAAATGGCCGGATATCTCACCCATTCGGGTTCAATTTGTGCTGTGGCCGTGTAGGTATAGCTGAGAGCTGCCAATGCAGCGAGCGTGCGTGTTATCTTCATGGTCTTCTGTCCTTTAGGACCTTATTGTTATAGGTAAAAGAAAGAGGGTAGGCTTTATTGTGGTATTGGGCAATAAAAACCCAGCGAATTGCTGGGTTTTTGAGACGAAATTTTATTCAGTAAAGACAGGTTACGCCGTCTTTTTCATCATGCGCTCTTTTTGTCTTGCCCAGTCGCGGTCTTTAATTGCATCGCGTTTATCGTGGCTTTGTTTGCCTTTAGCGAGGTAAATTTCGAGTTTCACCCAACATTTCTTCCAATACATGGCAGTGGCCACAATAGAATATCCTTGGCGGTCCCGGGCACCGATTAATTTGTCTAGTTCGCGCTTGTTTAGCAGTAGTTTACGCGCGCGCTCTGGTTCACAGATAACGTGCGTTGAAGCCTGGTTCAGCGGCGTAATACGACTGCCCACCAAGTACGCTTCACCATTTTGTAGAATAACGTAGTTGTCGGTAATGTTGACTTTCCCGGCCCGAATACTTTTCAGTTCCCAGCCTTGCAACGAAAGTCCAGCCTCAAACTTTTCTTCCAGATGGTAGTCATGACGGGCTTTTTTATTCAGCGCGATCGTGCCTGTTGTATTTGCATTATTTTTAGATTTTTTCATGGACGCAAGTATATCCTAAAGTTCCAAGAATCATAAGTCGTGTTACAATCGCGGCTTTTCAACCTTTGAGAATAAATATTTCAGATGCCCCACATACAACGCAGTGCATTAGTACCGTTTAGTGCTGAATCCATGTATGAGCTTGTCAATGACGTAAATCGTTACCCCGAATTCCTCCCGGGCTGTGCTGACAGCCGTATTGATGAGCAAACAAATGAGCATATGAGCGCGGCTCTGTTAGTATCAAAAGCGGGTATCAAACAATGGTTTACCACTAAAAATACGCTATCGCCAGGCAGAAGTATTCGGATGCAACTGACCAGTGGACCGTTTAAAACGTTATCAGGGGGCTGGTCATTTATTCCTCTTTCTGAGGACGCCTGTAAAATTGAGTTGGATTTGCGTTTTGAGTTTGAAAGCAGAATGGTTGAGGCGGCTTTTGGAAAGGTGTTTAAGGCGCTCACAACCAATATGGTGAATGCATTTACACAGCGTGCCAGAGAGGTTTACGCATGAGTGCTGAAGTCATTTCAGTAGAGGTAGCCTATGCGTTGCCGCATTCGCAAACGCTGTTGGAAATAGTGGTGCATCAAGGTACAACAGTTGAACAGGCCGTTGTCCTGTCCAATATTACGTCTTCTTATCCTGAACTTGATTTATCAAACGTTAAATACGGTATTTGGAGCCGTGTGGTTAAACCAAATACCGTGTTGAAAGACGGTGACAGGGTAGAGATTTACCGCCCGCTCATTGCCGACCCTAAAGAAGTGAGAAAACGCCGCGCAGAAAAAGCCAAGGAAGAAGGCCGCGCCGATAAAGTAACGGGTGGACGGCCAAGTAAGCTTCGCGCGGAATAACGTCGTTAATACTTTCGTCTTTGCAGGCCGGTTTCTGCCAAAATCTTGGCTGATATTTCTTCGATTGAAAAATGCGTACTGTTCAAAAACGGAATGCGTTCTCTGCGATAAAGGTTTTCTACTTCTCTTAGCTCCATTCGGCATTGTTGTATAGATGCATAGCGGCTGTTTGCTCGCCGCTCTGAGCGAATCTGATGTAATCTCTCTGGCTGAATGGTCAGGCCAAACAGCTTTTGCTTGAACCGTCTCAGTGCCGTCGGAAGCTTTAACATGTCACCCATATCTTCTTCGGTAAAAGGGTAATTGGCCGCTTTTATGCCATATTGTAATGCCAAATATAAGCTAGTGGGCGTTTTGCCTGAGCGAGATACGCCAGTCAGAATAACGTCGGCTTCGTGGTAGTCTTTTAAGTTCGAACCGTCGTCGTTTGCCAATGCGTAATTAACCGCTTCTATTCTGATGTCATAGGTCGTTTCGTGAATACTATGAGTACGATGTTTTTCAGGTTTGGATGGAACACCCAGAATTTTCTCCAGTGGCGCCACAAATTGATTGAGAAAATTGTAATTAATACCGGCTGATTTGGCGATGATATCCCTGATTTCGAGGTTAACGATGGTGTAAAACACTAAAGGTCGTTCACCGGTATCTTGGAAACTTTCGGAAATTTCTTCTAAAACTTCAAGCGCTCTTTCTTCGGTTTCGACGAATGGGATGGTCTTGTGATTGAATTCAATAGGGAACAAAGACAGTAATGCATGGCCAAACACCTCAGAAGTAATGGCCGTGCCGTCAGATATATAATACGCAGTTCTCACAACATTTCCTTAACGTTGTTGTAAATTTATTACGAAATGAAATAAAAGTTTACATTCTTATTACGGCCATTCTAGAATCCCTCCTGTGAATTACCAGCCCAAACGAGCAAAAGACTCGGAGGCGTGAGCGTTTTTCACCTTTTTATTACCCTACAAACACACAACGCTGGAGGCTGTGATAGTGCAAGAATACGTGCTGTGGTATCAAGAATTGGGGATGCAGGACGTCGGTGTAGTCGGCGGCAAAAATGCATCCTTGGGCGAAATGATTTCTAATCTTGCAAATGCAGGTGTACAGGTACCTGGCGGGTTTGCCACAACGGCCCATGCGTTCAATGAGTTTTTGGATCAAAGTGGCCTTGAGGCTCGCATCCATGAATTGCTCGATGCGCTTGATGTGGAAGATGTGAATGCTTTGGCGCAGGCTGGCAAAACTATCCGTGACTGGATAATCGAAACGCCATTCCAACCTCAATTTGAAAGTGCAATTAAAGAGGCGTTTGCGTCACTACAAGGTGATGCCGGTGATGAAGCGTCTTTTGCTGTACGTTCATCCGCCACGGCAGAGGATATGCCTGACGCCTCGTTCGCAGGTCAGCAGGAAACTTTTCTTAATGTAAAAGGTTACGATGCAGTGATGGTTGCTGTGAAGCATGTGTTTGCTTCGTTGTTTAACGATCGTGCTATCTCATACCGTGTCCACCAAGGCTACGATCACAAAGGCGTGGCGCTGAGTGCAGGTATTCAGCGTATGGTGCGCAGTGACATTGCGTCTTCGGGCGTTATGTTTACCATTGATACTGAATCAGGCTTTGAAGACGTTGTCTTTATTACCAGCTCATTCGGCTTAGGCGAAATGGTGGTACAGGGTGCGGTAAACCCAGATGAATTTTATGTTCACAAGCCGACTTTAGACAAAGGCCTGCCAGCCATTGTGCGTCGGAATATCGGCAGCAAGCTCACCAAGATGATTTACTCTGACGACAGCAGCCATGGAAAACAGGTATCCATTGTTGATGTTGACGCTTCAGAGAGCAAAACCTTCTCACTGTCTGACGACGAGGTGATGCAACTTGCCAAGCAGGCGCAAATCATTGAGAAGCACTACAAGCGTCCTATGGATATTGAGTGGGCCAAAGATGGTGTAGATGGCAAGTTGTATATCGTTCAGGCAAGACCTGAAACGGTACGCAGCCGCGAAGATATGCAGGTTATCGAACGCTTCCAGCTGAAAGGCGACGCCAAGGTTATCTGTGAAGGTCGCGCAATTGGACACAAAATTGGTGCTGGTCAGGCTAAAGTACTTGCGTCTATTGAAGAAATGGACAAAATCAACCCTGGTGATGTATTGGTTACTGACATGACAGACCCTGACTGGGAACCTATCATGAAAAAGGCGTCTGCCATTGTCACCAATCGTGGTGGCCGTACTTGTCACGCCGCTATCATTGCGCGTGAGTTGGGTATTCCGGCTGTTGTCGGCTGTGCCGATGCCACCCAGTCAATCCAAACCGGCGACAGTGTTACTGTGTCCTGTGCCGAAGGTGATACTGGTTACATCTATGGCGATGCGCTGGACTTTGACGTTGTGACCTCTCGTATTGATTCCATGCCTGATGTACCGCTTAAAGTGATGATGAACGTGGGTAACCCTGATCGTGCGTTTGATTTTGCCAGATTGCCGCATAAAGGTGTGGGCCTTGCCCGTCTGGAATTTATCATCAACCGAATGATAGGTGTTCACCCTAAAGCGCTTCTTAACTTTGACGAGCAGCCAGACGATCTAAAAGAAGAAATCAGTGACATGATGGCGGGCTATGAGTCGCCAAAAGAGTACTACATCCAAAAACTGGTTGAAGGTATTTCAACCATTGGGGCAGCATTCTCGCCAGAAAAAGTTATTGTTCGTATGTCTGACTTTAAGTCGAATGAATACTTTAACTTGGTGGGCGGCTTCCAGTATGAGCCACACGAAGAAAACCCCATGCTAGGCTTCCGCGGTGCAAGTCGTTATATCAGTGAAGACTTCCGTGATTGCTTTGCGCTGGAGTGCGAGGCTATTAAGCGCGTGCGCAATGATATGGGACTCACCAATGTTGAGATAATGATCCCGTTTGTTCGTACCCTTGAGGAAGGCCAAAAGGTTATCGAATTGCTTGAAGAGCAGGGGCTTAAGAAAGGCGAAAATGGTTTACGCGTCATTATGATGTGCGAATTACCGTCTAATGCTATTTTGGCAGACAAGTTCCTCGATATCTTTGACGGCTTCTCGATTGGTTCAAATGATCTCACTCAGCTCACATTGGGACTTGACAGGGACTCTGGCTTGATTGCGCATTTGTTCGATGAGCGAAATGAAGCCGTGAAAGCTATGCTAGCGATGGCTATCTCTGCTGCAAAAGCGAGAGGTAAGTACGTGGGAATCTGTGGGCAAGGGCCATCAGACCACGAAGACTTAGCTGCCTGGCTAGTTGAACAGGGTATCGACAGCGTATCACTTAACCCTGATACCGTTGTAGAAACCTGGTTGTATCTAGCTAAAAAACACGGATAACCCGAAATAAAAAAAGGCGCTTCGGCGCCTTTTTTGTTTTTACATTAGCGATTTAATTTTCGCCTAGTCAGTGCGGCATCCAGCCTTCTGGCGCCTCTGCTCATACTGCGTTGTGCCATTGCCAATAGTCGTCTCGCTTTGGGATAGTCAACACTCAGTAGCATGAGACCGCCAATGACGAGTAAAATAGATCCGGGAAGTACAGTGAAGACAATTCCCACTGCAACCATAATAGTACCCGCGACGGTTCTTGTTGCTTTTTTCAATTGTCTGTCTACTCTTTTCACATTAATGCCCTAAGCATAGCGTATTCTAATTTTTTTCACAGCCAAGCCTTGTAAACAAATATGTCATAATTTCATCAGAAGTCGGCCTGACCTTTAGCACCTGAGCTTGAGTTTAGGTATACTGCTCATGCGAATAAATGACGTTGGAGTTGAGTGGTTGAGCTTACCTGCATTAAAGCCCGAATCGGGTCTTTCACAATCTTATATTGCATTTATTGAAGCGTTACAACAAAGCGCATTTCAGGGCGATATTGAAACCAGTTATGGCAGCCGTCTCGCGATGGCGACTGACAACTCTGTTTATCAGAAAATGCCGCAGGCGGTAATTTTCCCTACTTCAACAGACGATTGTGAAATTATTGGTAAGCTGGCTAATGTGCATACTGACGTTAAATTCAGTGCGCGCGGCGGTGGTACTGGCACTAACGGACAAAGCCTGACCGATGGCATAGTCGTGGACATCCGCCGCTATCTCAATCAGGTGCTTGAAATTAATGTAGAGCAAGGCTGGGTGCGCGTGCAAGCGGGTGTGGTAAAAGATGCCCTGAACGATGCGCTCAGACCGCATGGGTTCTTTTTCTCGCCAGACTTGTCTACCAGTAACAGAGCCACACTCGGTGGCATGATAAGTACAGATGCGTCTGGACAGGGCTCACTGGTGTATGGCAAAACCAGTGATCATGTACTCGGGTTGACGGCTGTGCTTGCAAATGGCGAGCGCATTGAAACGTCACCTGTGAAGATGGATGTCGCTCGGGAAAAAGCAAAACATAACACCCAAGAAGCCGGTATATATCGACAAGTTATCGATACTTGTATTGCGCACCGCGACGCTATTATTGAAAAGTTTCCACGATTAAACCGGTTTTTAACTGGGTACGATCTGGAACATGCCTACAATCCTGACAACGACACTGTTGATATTGGGCGTCTCATTACTGGCGCCGAAGGGTCATTGGCGATGGTGACTGAGGCAAAACTTTCACTAACACCGATTGCAACCTGCAAGGCCTTGGTGAATATTAAATATGATTCGTTTGATGCCGCTCTCCGTCATGCGCCTGCTATGGTTGCCGCGCAGGCAACATCAGTTGAAACGGTTGACAGTACGGTACTCAACCTGGCTAAAACCGACATTATTTGGCATTCCATCTCAGATTTGATCACAGACGTGCCCAACAAAACCTTGTTGGGCCTTAACATGGTCGAATACAACGCCGATAGTGTTGATGAAATGCGCGAAAAAATTGAAGCGCTGGAACAAAAACTAAAGGCAGAAAGTGCCGAGTCAGGCGTTATCGGATACCAAATTACCTATGACGACGATGCGATTAAACGCATCTATGCCATGCGCAAAAAAGCCGTTGGGTTACTGGGTAAAACTAAGGGGGAGCGCAAGCCCATTGCGTTTGCCGAAGATACTGCTGTACCGCCAGAAAAACTTGCCGATTTTATCCTTGAATTCAGGGCATTACTGGACGGACATGGTCTACAGTACGGTATGTTTGGGCATGTCGATGCCGGGGTGCTTCATGTAAGACCGGCACTCGACTTATGCGATACCGAGCAAGAAAAGCTTATGCATAAGCTATCCGATCAGGTCGTAGAATTAGTGGCAAAATACGGCGGTTTGATGTGGGGCGAGCACGGCAAAGGCTACCGCAGTGAATATGGCCCTGCTTTTTTTGGTGAGTTTTTGTTTACTGAACTACGTAAGATTAAAACAGCGTTTGACCCGTTCAATCAAATGAACCCCGGCAAAATATGTACGCCTTTAGCGTCGTCAGAGTCGCTGGTTCGGGTGACTGATCCCAAAAGAGCGACGCTAGACAGAGCCATTCCCGTTGCCTTCAAAGAAACCATGGCACCCGCGATGAGCTGTAACGGTAACGGTTTGTGTTTCAACTATGACGCGCGTTCGCCAATGTGTCCTTCAAGCAAAATTACGTCCGACAGAAGGCATACGCCTAAAGGCAGGGCAGGCATTATTCGCGAATGGCTACGTTTGCTAGGTAAGGAAAACGTCGATACCACTGAGCTTAGCCACAATCAGTTTTCCACTTCGTTTTGGGAACGTTTTACGCATACGGTACTCAGGCGCGAGCGGCAGGACTTTTCACACGAAGTGCTAGAGGTAATGAATGGCTGTCTGGCGTGTAAATCCTGTACCAGTCAGTGTCCGGTGAATGTCGATGTGCCTGATTTCAGAGCTAAATTTTTAGCGATCTACTACCGGCGGTATATGCGTCCCTTGAAAGATATCATGGTTGCCAATGTTGAAAAGATGACCCCATTACTGGCTGGTATGCCTAAGCTGGTCAACGGTATTATGGCGTCTAAACCGGTCGCATGGTTACTTGAGAATAAGTTAGGGTATGTGGATACTCCACAGTTGTCTTATCCGACACTAAAAGCGCAGGTAAACGACACCGTCGAACCTTTTTCTCTGGAGCAGCTTGAGCGTCTTTCCCTGGATGAACGGCAACAGTACGTCGCCATTGTTCAGGATCCCTTTACAAGCTTTTACGACGCTACTGTTGTTGCAGACTTTGCTAAGCTAATCAAAGTGTTAGGCCTAAAACCTGTGTTGTTGCCGTTTTTGCCAAATGGTAAACCGGCGCATGTGAAGGGGTTTTTGAATGAATTTGCCCGAACAGCAAAGAATACTGCCGATTTTTTGAATAAAGTGGCTGAACTGGACATACCGCTTGTTGGCGTAGATGCTTCATTGGTCCTATGTTATCGCGATGAGTATGTTAAAACGCTGGGGAAAGCCCGCGGTGATTTCAACGTATTAACTGTACACGAGTGGTTAGCGGATTTGCCGACAGCAGTTTGGAAAAACAAAACGAAAACAAACGAGACGTTTGCTCTGGTTGCACATTGCACAGAGAAAACCGCATTACCAAAAACAGAGCAAACCTGGCAGAAGGTGTTTGAGAAAATTGGCTGTTCGCTCACCATTGTGCCGGTTGGATGCTGCGGCATGGCAGGCACTTATGGCCATGAAAAAGACAACCTAGAAAAATCGATAGGCATTTTTAATCTTAGCTGGACCTCGGTGTTTGAACGATTCCCTGTGGACAGCGTGTTGGCTACAGGCTTCTCCTGTCGCAGTCAGGTAAATCGAATTCAAGGTAATAAGCCCAAGCACCCGCTTCAGGCGTTACTACAACAATTACAAAAGAGTAAATAATGGACGAAAAAGAAATGACAGACTGGGCTCGCGAACAGTTTCAACGGGCCAATAAACACCTTGCCGAAATTGGCATTTTATTCGATGCTGTGACACCCGAAGAGAGCAAATATCTTGCCCCCGTTGTGGCAGTATGGAAAATCAGGTCGACAGAAGGCAAACGTTATTGGGTAATCAGTGGCGACGTGCCTGCTGATGTGATTGCTGAATCTGCGGCGGCAACTGCGCGTGACGCGCTTCGCTATTTTGCTTATCAGTGGCAAATGAAAGCCAGTAATTTGATGGCTGAAGCGGATAATGACCAGACCAAAAACCACTATGCTGCATTACTCGAGAAAAAAGGGGTGATGTTGTACGACATTAGCACCAATGACGAGTTGTGGCAGTCAGTGTAGTTGTCTAATATCCGGCAATTGTACTGTCTGGTTGGACGGATAGACTAGGCGTTGCATAGGAATACCGCCCTCCATGAACACTTTCCCATGCCTTTGATATCCATATCGTGTCATTTTTTCAACACCGTCAAGGTTGCATCGAATGAATACATGATCAATGTGATGTTCTCGGGCAAGGTTAAATAGTTTTTTGAATATCGCTTTGTACAAAGCCAGTGAGCGGTGTTGCGGCTTTACCGCAATGCGGCCTATTTCGCCGTTGCTGGTGAGGCGTGCTGTAGCGATATCTTGACCAGACTCATCCTTTGCAACAACGTGGAATGCCTGTTCATCGTGGTTGTCGAACTCCAGGGTAGGCGAGAGCTGCCACTCCAATACAAACACTCGCTCACGTAATTCACGCAAACGCTTGTGGCCAGAAGCCCAGTCGATAGTATGTATTTGGTATTTCATAAACGTAAAATTATGTGCCCGTCTATCAATGATATTAACAGGTGTTTAAAATCTGACCAGTATTTTTTTCGTTTTTACGTCTTTTTTAATCAACGATCAGTAACCCTTCATTGACAAGTGTAGTTACAAGCTGACAGATTTCAATGTGGTCTTGGGTTGAGGAGGGAAGAGGCGGTACTTTAAGAGTGTCAAACAGTAAAAGTAACCACGCTGTTGATGAGTCTGATGCCGCATAAAGGTTGCCATTAATGAAGATTGAACCGGCAACGGCTTCTGAGCACAGCGGTCGGCAGCCTGGTATCGGCGTGATTGTGTTTTCTTGGTTTAGGCATTCCGTTATCTCACTAACACTAAAGGGAACGTCTAACGGCGCAGTTGGTAAGTGCTGATCACTTAAATAGCACATGAGCTGAAATCGCCATTGCGGGGTTTGCATGATGCTATGCATGAGCGATTCTAGGATTTCAATTTCACTTGCATTCACCATGGCACTCTGAGCCCGTGAGTTCAAACCTGGGTCTGTGTAGCGAGTAAGTGAAGGAATGCTTTGAAGGGTGTCCTGTAGAGGGACCATGAGGTCCTGCACATCGGGCGCTCTAAAACCAATAGAGTAAGTCAAACTTGCTTCAATACTGGTGCCGCAGTGTGGCCATCCTGGCGGGATATAAAGGATGTCGCCAGGTGATAGCTCGACATCAATACAGGCATCGAATGCTGCTACTTGACACAAGTCTTTGTGAGGTGAAAGCGTTGGTTGTGCATTAGGCTTACCCACCTGCCAATGACGTTTTCCCTTGCCCTGAATAAGGAAAACATCATATTGGTCTACATGTGGGCCGACGCCTGCACCAGGCACCGCAAAGCTGATCATGACATCATCAAAACGCCAGTTCGGTATAAACGAGAAAGCAGAAGCCAGTGCGCTGATCTCGGGTAGCCACTTGTCTACGCCCTGTACCATCAAGGTCCAGTCGCCCTTGCATACAGTATCGAAGTCTTCAAAGGGACCATGGGAGACGTGCCATTGGTTCTCCAATTTGGCCACAATGCGGCTGTCTATCTCTGCTTCCTGAGCTAAACCAGCCAGTTCATGCTCATCAATAGGGTCAACAAAATCTGGCAACGCATTGCGGATAACACAGGGACTGCGTTGCCAGTGGTCTTTAAGAAAAGACGGTATGTTGAAATTAGGGTTTAACAAGGTCTTCAACAAAACGTATAGCGTCACCAATGTAATTGGCTGGTGTCAACGCTTTCATTTCGGTTTTCACGCTGTCAGGCAGTTCAAGGTTATCGATAAAGTCTGCCATAACGTGCTGGTCAACTTTTTTACCGCGCGTCAGCGCCTTGAGCTTTTCATAGGGCTGGTCAATGCCATACCGGCGCATTACTGTTTGAATGGGTTCGGCCAGCAATTCCCAATTGTTGTCGAGTTCATCGAGCAGACTTTGGGCATTGACTTCAAGCTTGCTGATCCCTTTAAGGCTTGCCTGGTATGCGATAAGTGAGTAGCCCACACCCACACCCAGGTTGCGAAGGACGGTAGAGTCAGTTAGGTCACGCTGCCATCGCGATACAGGTAGTTTTGTGGCCAGGTGAGCAAAAACTGCATTGGCTAGCCCTAGGTTGCCCTCTGAATTTTCAAAATCGATGGGGTTCACTTTATGTGGCATGGTCGATGAGCCAATTTCGCCGGCGACGGTTTTTTGCTTAAAGTGTCCCAGTGCAATATAGCCCCACACGTCGCGGTCGAAATCAATTAGGATAGTATTGAACCTTGCCATTGCATCGAACAACTCCGCAATGTAGTCATGAGGCTCGATTTGGGTAGTGTACGCGTTCCAGGTCAGCCCTAATGAGGTGACAAACTGCTCTGAGAGCGCATGCCAGTTTACATCAGGGTAAGCTGACAAGTGCGCATTATAGTTACCTACAGCACCATTAATTTTGCCAAGTATGGACACGCTGGCAATCTGCTCTCTCTGACGCTGCAAACGCATCATCACATTAGCCATTTCTTTGCCCATAGTAGTAGGTGAAGCTGGCTGACCATGTGTGCGAGCCATCATTGCTACGTCTTTGTATTCTTTTGCCAGCTCGTAAACAGCTGTAATGATTCTATCGCAATAAGGCAGAATAACGTCTTCTCTGGCCGCGCTGAGCATTAACCCATGAGAAAGATTGTTAATATCTTCTGAGGTGCAGGCAAAATGAATGAATTCACTGATTGCCGCTAATTCAGGTAAATCTGCGACTTTTTCTTTAATGAAGTACTCAACTGCCTTCACATCGTGGTTGGTTGTTCGCTCGATGGTTTTGATTCTGGCTGCATCTTCTTCACTGAAGTGGCTGACCAAATTGTCCAAGAGCGCATTGGCCTCGTTGCTCAATGCAGGGACTTCTGAAATACCGTCTGTTGAAGCGAGTTTTTGCAGCCACCTGACTTCTACCTCTACGCGGTATTTGAGTAATCCAAATTCGCTGAAAATGCTTCTAAGTTCGGCTGTTTTGTCGCCGTAGCGACCGTCTACCGGGGACACGGCGGTTAATTGTGACAAGTCCACTTGACTCTCCTGATCACTGAATTAAGCGCAAGGCTTCCCGAGCGCTATGAACAATATGTTTACGTTGAAATAAAATGTTTCTGCGTTTACCGCCCATCTGACGCCACATAAACGCAGCGCGAACACCGGCCAGCAGCAAGGCTCTTACACGGTGTTGATTGATACTCTGCTTTAAAAATGCTGGGCTTCCGGCTATTTGTATTTTCGGTGCTAACGGGCTGACAATATCGGTGTAAATACTTGCAAGTGACGAAATCACCTGGTCGTTGTCAACTTCGACATAAGCCAACTGCCTTTGCACATGGTTAATTCTGTCGCCGAGTTCTGCCAATGCCTTAGGGTGTTTGGTCAATTTGCGCTCTAGCCCAAGTATGCTGGCAATATAACGGGTTAACTCGGTATCCTTTTGCTGCGAATGATTGTCTAACTGGGACAGTAGAGTAGAAAAACCCATTCGCAAGTTGCTCAATGAACCAAATACCTGTTGAGGTGTGTCAGGTTCAGTGACGAGTATGCTGGATAAGCTTGACTCAAATGCGAGTTTGTCAAATTCACCTTTGCGCGCGATGTTTTGTACCAAGGTTGCTGCCTGACAAACACCTGCCAGGGCAAGCTGTGCTTCTATATTCTTTGCTAACATTAACGTATGTACTGCTCTATGATGCCGCCTCCAAGGCAGACCTCGTCTTGATAAAACACGGCGGACTGACCCGGCGTTACGGCTTTTTGCGGTTCGTCAAACATCACAGATACCTTATCTGTGCCATCTGGCGTGAGTGTGCAGGGGATATCGGTTTGACGATATCGGGTTTTCACCACTGCGCGCGTTGGTGTGCTCAGTGGGGTGCGGTTAACCCAGTGTAACTGATTTGCAATCAGCCCATTAGAATATAGCCTAGGATGATCGCTGCCTTGACCTACAATCAGCACGTTGCGCTCTACATCTTTGTCGACCACATACCAGGGTTGGTCACCGTGGTCTTTCATACCGCCAATTAGTAATCCCTTCCTCTGACCAAGCGTGTGATACATGAGACCTTCGTGCTGACCGATCACCTCACCTTCAGCGGTTTCTATTTGCCCTGGTTGAGCAGGTAAAAAGCGCTGCAGAAAATCTTTAAATTTACGCTCGCCAATGAAACAAATGCCTGTGCTATCTTTTTTATCATGGGTAATCAGTCCTTGCTCTGATGCAATACGTCGTACCTCTGGCTTTTCCAGCTCGCCAACAGGAAAAAGGGTTTTAGCCACATGGGCTTCGCCTAACGTGTATAAAAAGTAGCTTTGGTCTTTATTATTATCCAGCCCTCTGACCAGCTGCCAATGCCCCTCATTGAATCTGCGTCTGACATAATGGCCGGTGGCGATGTAATCAGCGCCCAAGTCTTCCGCGGCAAATTCTAAAAATGCCTTAAACTTGATTTCTTTGTTGCACATAATGTCTGGGTTTGGGGTTCTGCCAGCTTTATACTCGTCAAGAAAATATTCAAAAACATTGTCCCAGTATTCTGCGGCAAAATTGATGGTATGAAGGTGAATGCCTAATTTATCGCACACGGCTTTGGCATCTGCTAAATCTTCAGCAGCTGCACAATATTCATCGTCATCATCTTCTTCCCAGTTTTTCATGAACAAGCCCTCTACCTGATAGCCCTGTTGCAATAACAGGTACGCAGAGACAGACGAATCAACGCCGCCGGACATGCCTACGATGACTTTTGTTTGTTCATTTTCTTTGTGCATAAAGACTACGCGATTCTCCAAGCATTACGGGGCGCGGATTTTACCAGAAGCACACAGGCTGTGCCAGTTACACTAGGCGCATTACTTGTACTATTCCGTTATAAGGTAATTTGTATAAATTTGCCGTTTTCAATACCGTCCAGCGTCCAGTTGCCAACGCGATAACGGATTAAGCGCAGAGTCGGGAAGCCCACGTGCGCTGTCATGCGTCTTACCTGCCTGTTTCTGCCCTCTGAGATGGTTAAACGTAGCCATGAGGTTGGAATAGACTGTCGTTCCCGTATAGGAGGATTACGAGGCCAGATATCTGGTGGTTCCATAAGTTGTACTTTTGCGGGTGCCGTCATGCCGTCCTTTAGCTCAACACCCTGACACAGCGCCTGAATAGCGGCATCATCAGGTATACCCTCTACTTGCGCCCAATAGGTCTTACTGGTTTTATTCTTTGGGTGAGCAAGTTTGTGGTGTAACTTGCCATCATTAGTTAACACTAAAAGTCCCTCTGAGTCTCTATCAAGACGACCGGCTGCATAAACCTGTGGGACTGAAATATAGTCCTTGAGCGTTTCACGACCATCAGCATCGGTAAACTGGCTCAACACATTAAAGGGTTTATTGAAGAGCACTACCTGTTTGTTTTTCATTGGGGCTCATTTATCTCTTTTTGTTTAAATAGTAGCCGTGTTTACACGTCAACTACTTGTAATTCATCACATAATACAATGGTATGACTTGTAAGTAATCAACGCGCCCCTATACTACTACCACAAGATGTGAATCTACGAACTTACGGGTGTGGCTGCACCTACAACAAAGAGGTATCGAATGGCCAATTCCAAATCAACCATTATTTACACCAAAACCGACGAGGCTCCTGCGTTAGCAACGTATTCTTTGCTTCCCATTATTCGCAAATTTGTTGGGTCAGCCGACATCGATGTTGAATTAAGTGATATTTCATTGGCCGGTAGGATTCTGGCTAACTTTTCTGAATATTTAACCGAAGAGCAAAAAATCAGTGACGCCTTGGCTGAATTGGGTGCCTTAACTCAGGATGAAACGGCCAACATTATCAAACTGCCGAATATCAGTGCTTCTATTCCGCAGTTAAAGGCTGCGATTGCAGAGCTTAACAACAAGGGCTTTGCAGTCCCTGCTTTTCCTGAAGATCCGCAAAACGACGAAGAGAAGTCTATTCGTGAGCGCTATGGCAAAATATTGGGAAGCGCTGTTAACCCGGTGTTACGTGAGGGTAATTCAGACAGACGTGCACCAACAGCGGTGAAAAACTACGCTAAAAGTCATCCGCACAGCATGGGCGCGTGGAGCCAAGCTTCTCGCACTCATGTAGCACATATGCGTGGAGGAGATTTTTATTCTGCTGAGAAATCTGTCACAGTAGACAAAGCCGGCCCGGTAAGCATTCGTTTTACTGACAAAGCAGGCAATACCAAAGTGCTTAAAGACCGCATTGATTTGCTTGATGGCGAAGTCATTGACGGCATGTTTATGAGCAAAAAAGCCTTGTGCAAATTTTTCGAAGAACAAATCGAAGATGCACGCGAAACGGGTATTTTGTTCTCGTTACACGTAAAAGCGACCATGATGAAGGTGTCGCATCCCATAGTGTTCGGTCACTGTGTGAAAGTGTTTTATAAGCAGTTGTTCGATAAATACCAAGACCTTTTTGATGAGTTGGGTGTCAATCCAAATAACGGATTGGGCAGTGTGTACGATAAAATCGCGTCCTTGCCTGAATCACAGCGCTCTGAAATTCAACGAGATATCAATGCGTGTTACGCCGATCGCCCTCCGATCGCCATGGTAAATTCTGACAAGGGTATCTCTAACTTACATGTACCTAGTGACGTTATCGTTGATGCTTCTATGCCAGCCATGATCAGAAATTCAGGTCAGATGTGGGGGCCGGACGGTAAGCCTCAGGATACCAAAGCAGTCATTCCTGAAAGTACTTACGCAACGATTTATCAAGAAGTTATTAACTTCTGTAAAACGCATGGTGCTTTTGACCCTACAACGATGGGAACCATTCCCAATGTGGGTTTGATGGCTCAAAAAGCGGAAGAGTATGGCTCACACGATAAGACATTTGAACTTGACGCTGACGGCACCATACAAATTGTTGACGAAGCAGGCAATGTCCTTATTGAGCACGACGTAGAAGAGGGCGATATCTGGCGTATGTGTCAGACCAAAGATCTGCCTATTCAAGACTGGGTTAAATTAGCGGTTACGCGCTCTCGCCTGTCGGGTATGCCAGCCGTGTTCTGGTTAGATGATGAGCGTGCTCACGATGCGCAGCTTATCGAAAAAGTGAATCGTTATCTTAAAGATCACGACACCGATGGTCTGGATATTCAAATTATGTCGCCAGTGCGCGCCATTCGCTATTCTATGGAAAGGGCAATCCGTGGTTTGGATACCATTTCAGTAACGGGTAACGTACTGCGTGACTACCTGACCGATTTATTCCCCATTCTTGAGCTCGGGACCAGTGCAAAAATGTTGTCGGTGGTTCCTCTAATGGCCGGTGGCGGTTTGTATGAAACCGGCGCAGGTGGTTCTGCACCGAAGCATGTACAGCAATTTGTTGAAGAAGGGCACTTGCGTTGGGATTCACTGGGTGAGTTCCTTGCTTTGGGCGTTTCTTTGGAAGATATGGCCAATAAGCATGGAAATACCAAAGCGAAGGTATTGGCATCGGCCCTTGATCGTGCCACTGAACAACTTCTGAACAACGGAAAATCTCCACTGCGTAAGGCGGGTGAGCTGGATAACAGAGGTAGCCATTTTTATCTTGCATTGTATTGGGCACAAGAAGTGGCGGCACAGAAGGATGATGCAGATTTAGCCGCTGAGTTTGCACCGCTCGCTCAGTCTATGGTGAGCAATGAAGCCACTATTCTTGCAGAGATAGATGCTACTCAGGGCAAACCTGCTGATATTGGTGGTTACTACTACCCTGATGAGGAAAAAGTGAGTGCGGCAATGACACCCAGCCAAACGCTGAGATCGTTATTGGCGTAGCATTTGTCGTAGAGCAAAACATAAAAAACCGGCTATAAGCCGGTTTTTTTATGATGCGGTTCGGTCACACTGTTTAGTGTTCAAAACGCCGTCACTTAGCGTTATGAAGGTATGCGTTATCTTTCTTGCTCATTAACAACATCGATGTTCTCTGCATGCAGTCCTTTCGGACCCTGCTGTACATCGAATTGGACTTCCTGGCCAGCCTTCAAAGAACGATAGCCTTCCATTTGAATTGTTGAATAGTGTGCAAAAATGTCTTCACCACCCTCGTCAGGGACAATAAATCCGAAACCTTTTGCGTTGTTAAACCACTTAACTTTACCCACAGCCATACATCGACTTCCTTAAACTCCTTGAACTCACTACCATCTGACCCCACTATATGAATAGGGCAGGTGTGTGCATAAAAAATACACACTATGACTGTAGATATTTTAACCACAATCTGTCAAGACGAATTTACATTTTTCATAAAATAGTCAAATTTATCGCAAATAGTTTGCACTGCTTACAACGACTGTTACTCTTAAATTAGAGAATACCGTTAACGGTGATGCGCAGTGTTTGAACGCTTACAGAATACGTCTTCGATAGCCTCTCTGACATGAGAATTGTGAAAAGACAACCGTCTCCTGTAGTGGATTATGAGTAAAGATAACACCATTAGTATTGATAAAGAGAAGCAAATTGATGCGGTACGCAAGAAAGTTCAGCCGCCGCCGATGTATAAGGTAATACTGAATAATGACGACTACACACCCATGGACTTTGTCGTCGACGTTATTATGCGTTTTTTTAATATGGATAACGAGAAGGCCAACCAGGTCATGTTGACCGTGCATTATCACGGCAAAGCCGTGTGCGGTATATATTCTGCTGAAGTAGCAGAGACAAAAGTTATGCAAGTAAATCAGTACGCGCGCAAGCACCAGCATCCTTTGATGTGTACCATGGAACAAGCGTAGTTTTAGAAGGCGATCACTATGTTAAATAAAGATTTAGAGCGGACCTTGAATGAGGCTTTTGTATTTGCTCGAGAACATCGCCATGAGTTCATGACGGTAGAGCATTTGTTATTAGCTCTGTTAGACAATCCAGCGGCTAAAGAAGCATTGCAGGCATGCGGTGCTAATGTAGATGTTATCAAAGCAGAGCTGCTGGAATTTGTAAAAGACACTACACCGTTAATCCTTGAAGACCAGCTTAAAGAGCGCGAGACTCAGCCTACCTTGGGCTTCCAACGAGTATTACAACGCGCTGTTTTTCATGTCCAGTCGTCTGGTAAAGAAGAAGTCACAGGTGCAAATGTATTAGTTGCCATATTCAGTGAGCAAGAATCGCAAGCCGTTTATATACTTAAAAAAGCCGACGTTACGCGCCTGGATGTCGTGAATTACATCAGCCACGGTGTCAGTAAACTGGATGATGATAGCAGTAGCGAATCAGAGTCAACGGAAGAGGCGTCTGAAGGTGAGGAGAATGCATCACCCCTTGCACGTTATGCGACAAATCTCAACCAGCAGGCGCTCGACGGTAAAATTGATCCATTGATTGGTCGCGACAATGAGGTGGAGCGCACCATTCAGATTTTGTGTCGGCGTCGCAAAAACAACCCGCTACTCGTAGGGGAAGCGGGTGTAGGTAAAACGGCGATCGCCGAAGGGCTGGCATATAGGATTGTCAATAAAGACGTACCTGATGTGATTGCCAGTTGTACTGTGCACTCCTTGGATTTAGGTGGATTGCTTGCGGGTACCAAATATCGCGGAGATTTCGAAAAGCGTTTAAAAGGTATTCTAAAAGAGCTTACGCAGGATCCAGATGCGATTTTATTCATTGACGAGATCCACACAATTATTGGTGCAGGAGCCGCTTCAGGTGGCGTTATGGATGCGTCAAATTTACTCAAGCCCAAACTCAGTAGTGGTGAGTTGCGGTGCATAGGCTCCACAACTTATCAGGAATATCAGGGCATATTCGAGAAAGACAGAGCATTAGCTCGCCGATTCCAGAAGGTTGATGTGATTGAGCCTAGTGTGGGCGATACTACTAAAATTCTTCAGGGGCTCAAATCACGATACGAAGAGCATCACAGCGTTCGCTTTACACAAAAAGCCCTGCATGCTGCTGCTGAGTTGTCGGCCAAGTATATCAATGAGCGTCATTTGCCAGATAAGGCCATCGATGTGATGGACGAGGCGGGTGCAAGCCAGCGGTTGTTACCCCAGTCCAAACGTAAAAAGACCATTAACGTGTCGGATATCGAGCAGATTATTGCCAAGATGGCGCGGATACCAGAAAAATCAGTATCTGCCTCAGATAAAGAAGTCCTGAAAAACTTGGGGCGTAACTTGAAAATGGTGGTGTTTGGGCAAGACAAAGCTATCGAAACGCTCACTGATGCAATACATCTGTCACGTTCCGGTTTGGGCACCGAGAATAAACCGATTGGTAACTTTATGTTCGCAGGCCCGACCGGCGTAGGGAAAACGGAAGTCACCCAGCAGCTAGCCAAAATAATGGGTGTTGAGCTGGTGCGTTTTGATATGTCGGAATATATGGAACGGCATGCAGTTAGCAGACTGATTGGTGCGCCTCCGGGTTATGTGGGGTTCGATCAAGGCGGCTTACTGACTGACGCCGTGATCAAAAATCCTTATTCGGTTGTTTTGCTTGACGAAATAGAAAAGGCACACAGCGATATTTACAATATTTTGCTGCAAGTGATGGATCACGGCACGTTAACAGATAATAACGGCCGCAAAGTGGATTTTAGAAATGTTGTATTGGTGATGACTACCAATGCCGGTGTACAGGAAACAGTGAAGACAACCATTGGTTTTAAACAACAAGATCACAGTCATGATGCACTGAGTGAAATAAACAAAGTATTCAGTCCTGAATTTAGAAATCGTTTAGACGCGATCATTTGGTTCAACCATCTTAATCAGGATGTTATTTTACAGGTTGTTGATAAGTTCCTTATCGAACTGCAAGCGCAGCTAGATGAAAAGCATGTGTCTATGGATGTGACTGATGCAGCAAGACAGTACCTGGCAGAGAAGGGCTATGACAAGGCGATGGGAGCAAGGCCTATGGCAAGACTCATCAAAGAGGAAGTTAAAAAGGAATTGGCCAATGAATTATTGTTTGGACGTTTGAGCAAAGGGGGAGAAGTTACCCTGGACGTGTCAGATAACAAGCTTACGTTCGACTACAAAGCTGCAGATACAAAGCAAGCTGAAACTGAGCCTAGTTAAAGGATATTGCAAACAAAAAAGCCCCATCAGTCGATGGGGCTTTTTTTTAAATTAAGAATATTATCTGGCGCGATAAATAATACGGCCTTTAGACAGATCGTAAGGAGTCATTTCAACAGTCACCTTGTCGCCAGTCAAAATACGGATATAGTTTTTACGCATCTTGCCAGAGATGTGAGCTGTGACCACGTGTCCATTTTCCAATTCGACACGAAACATAGTGTTTGGAAGGGTGTCGAGTACCGTTCCTTCCATTTCAATACAATCTTCTTTTGCCATCTTAGCGGGATAACCTCAAATTAGTCTCAAATTTTTGCCGCGCAGACATTAACCAATTCACTGTGGCGTGTAAAGAGTAATCTAGCGTTTTTTTTCAATTAAGCGCCATTTACCTTGTTCAAACTGCTCTTGGGGTAAAAATTTGTCTTTGTATTCCATTTTTTGACAGCCTTCAACTTGATAGCCCAAATAAAGATAACGTTTACCCTCGGCTTTGGCTTTTTGAATTTGCAGCAAGATCATGCTGGTTCCTAAGGACTGATCACTGAGGTCAGGTTCAAAAAACGTATATAGGGCAGAAAAGGCATCACCAAAACAGTCTGTGACAGCGAGCGCAATAAGTTTTTTATCTATACGCGCTTCCAGAAAACGGGGAGGGTGCCAATAACAGTTAACAAACTGTTCAAATTGAGATTTGGAGGGCGGATACATGGCACCACCGTAATGGCGTAGTTCAATGTATCTGCGGTAAAGCTCAAAATGCTCATCGGTAAGTTCTGTGATAAACCGTGTTTGCCAGTTTTCCATTTTTTTTAGCAGACGTTTTTGGCTACGAGAAGGCGTAAATTGATCGACGAGCACACGGACAGAACGACAAGCTTGGCAACTGTCACAGTGAGGCCGGTAAACCTGATCGCCACTACGCCTGAATCCAGATGTTATAAGCCATTCATAGTGCGTTGACTGCATGCCATTGTCGGGCGGCATTAGCACGAGTAATTGCTCCTTCTCATCAGGAAGGTAGTTACATTGGTAAGGCTGGGTTAGGGCAAATTTCATTCCCGACATATCAACACCCTGTTGGCAGTGCGCGTTTTTGCCATAGCGCTTTTGGTAAACCGTGTTGGTTCGCTTCTTTAAGCATAGTTAAAAATTGCGTGCGGGACACAGTTTTTGCACCCAGTGATGTGAGATGGTCGGTGGGTAACTGACAGTCTATAAATACATGAGGATAGGGGGTGAGTAATGCAACTAATGCAGCCATTGCGACCTTAGAGGCGTTCGTTTCAGTGTGAAACATAGATTCACCACAAAACACGCCGTGAGTCACAACACCATATAGCCCGCCAACTAGCGTCTCGCCGCGTAGTACCTCAATGGAGTGAGCATAGCCAAGACGGTGCAAGCGGCAATATGCGTCACGCATAGTGTGCGTGATCCAAGTACCTTGTTGATATCCTTCGTGGTCATATCTGGGTATGGATGAGCAGGCGGCAATGACTTCATCAAAACGCGTATTAAGCGTTATGCTTAATGCTGCTTTTCGCATATGCTTTTTGAGACTTTTGCTAACGTGAAATTCGGTTGGAACAATAATGGCTCTCGGGTCAGGCGACCACCATAATAGGGGTTCACCTTCGCTGAACCAGGGAAATATCCCCTTGCTGTAGGCCTCTTTGAGCCTTTTTGGGGAAAGGTCGGCACCAAAACAGAGCAGCCCGTTGGGCTCATCCAGCGCCGTCTCTGGCGCTGGAAAAGGTGCGTTGCCCTCTAGATAGGGCAGGACGATTTTTGACATCGCCCCTTAGTCTTGACTGTCTAGGAACTTCTCTGCGTCCAGTGCGGCCATGCAGCCTGTACCTGCGCTGGTAATCGCCTGGCGATATACATGATCACTCACATCGCCCGCGGCAAAAACACCGGGTACACTGGTTTGCGTCGCGTTACCTTCAAGACCACTGTTTACCTTCAAGTAGCCGTCTTTCATTTCTAACTGACCGTCGAAGATGCCGGTGTTTGGCTGGTGTCCAATCGCCACGAATAAGCCCATGATATCAAGGTCAGAAACATCACCCGTTTGTGTGTCTTTTATCTTGATCCCGGTTACGCCCATTTCATCACCCACCACTTCGTCCAGGGTCTTGTTTAGGTGAAGTACTACGTTGCCATTTTCTGCCTTATCCAGCAAACGTTGAGACAAGATCTTTTCACTTCTGAACGTGTCTCTGCGATGGACTACGTGTACTTCAGAGGCGATATTCGACAAATAGAGCGCTTCTTCGACCGCGGTATTACCGCCACCGATTACCGCCACTTTTTGGTTGCGATAGAAGAATCCGTCACAGGTTGCACAAGCTGAAACACCTCTACCCATGAACGCTTGTTCTGACTCAAGACCTAAATACTTTGCAGACGCACCTGTGGCAATAATCAATGCATCACAGGTGTAGGTTCCACTGTCGCCGTAAAGTGTGAAAGGACGCTTAGATAAGTCGGTTTTGTTAATGTGATCAAAAATAATCTCAGTATCGAACTTTTCTGCATGCTTTTGCATGCGAACCATCAAATCTGGTCCGGTTAAGCCCTCTGGATCACCTGGCCAGTTTTCAACTTCTGTGGTTGTGGTTAACTGACCACCTTGTTGAATACCAGTTAGCAGAACAGGATTCAAATTTGCACGTGCTGCGTAAACTGCAGCGGAATAGCCCGCAGGCCCAGAGCCTAGTATTAGCAGACGAACGTGTCTGGCTTCCGACATAATTATCTCCAAAAAAGCATACTCACGGTATGCATACATCTCTTATTGATAGACAACGTTGGGATGAATTTTGATTATTCAATCCCTATTTTATTGTGATATGAAAAATGAACGATTACATGTACGTAAACGTAAAATAGCCACATGCGATCACTTTTTCATTCGCACATTGCGGCAGGTAACGTATACTTAGTCTACCAGCAGAGGGTTTATACTATGCAACATTCATTTTCTACTTTGCTTCGCGATGGTCAAGATTACATGAAGCTATGGCCTGAAGCTAAAGAATTAGGTAGTTATTTTGCTGAGCCAAGAGTGATAGCGGCAACAAAGTTTGGCTTAAAAGTCATGCCTGCGCTAGCGGTAGTCTCCACCACGCTGATGGTACAAGTAAACGGCAGTACGTATTTGCCTCAAGCCCTTGCTATCGGTGGATTCTTCTTGTCATTACCCTTTCAGGGGGTGTTGTGGCTCGGTCATCGTTCCAATCAGGTGTTACCACCTGCGTTGCGTCATTGGTACAGAGATATCCACGCCAAAATGGCGGCACACGGTTGTTCACTCAAAGCGGCAAAAGCGTACCCTAAGTATCGAGAACTTGCTGAACTGCTCAAAACGGCATTCAGTGAACTTGACAGGGTGTTTAGAAAAGATCTCCTATCACAATAATGTCATCGTAGCTTCACCTTACGCTGGCTTTGAGGTAGCTAAAGCAATAGCAACCTTACTGTTAAGGTGAAACAGTTAATATGTTCTCACAGCGTTGGCATCGATAAATTCGTTTTTTTTGTTGTATCGCATTGTGACGTCTTGTTGTTAACTGATGGGTGGTACAAGCACACTGGTAGTCCCACGTTTTACGTTCTAATACTGACAAATCAAGCGTATGCGTTACTGAGGGCCGACAGCCGAACACTGACTGCATTACCAGTTTCCACTCACGCCCGTGTGGCTGAACTCTGCCAAACAAGCTATGCACTACCAGATGTGCAATTTCGTGTGGTACAACGTCGCTGAGATATGTGTGCAGGTTGTGCTGCAACAATATGCGATGAAAATTCACGCGGTTTTGATGCAAAAAAGCGGTGCCCGCTCGGGTACCAGAAGCTCTAAAGGTGACCTGCGGCTTTCTTAAAGGATAGTCAAAATAAGATGACGCTTTTGCAATGTGTTTGTCTACACAAAGAAGAACGGCAGACTGAGGGTCTGCCGTCGATGAAGTTAATGCATTTTGCATTGTAGGCAATATATGTAAACACCTTGTGGATCGTTCAAACGATAAAGTTCGTCAAAGTGATTGACGGCGTGCTTGATGGCATCAAGCAGTGGTGACTGAACGTGTGACAAACCCGCACTGGCTGTCGATGCCAGAGCCTGACCAAAGAACTCTTTCCAGAACAGTTCCTGAGGAGACAGACTGCGCTTTACGTAACTGATGTCGTAGTTATCAATACTCGCCAATTCTGCTGCCTTGGCAACTGCGCTATCAAGTGTACCCAGTTCATCCACCAACCCAAGTTCTAGTGCGGTTTCGCCTATCCATACGCGACCCTGTGCAATACCGTCGACAGTATCAACGCTAAGGTTTCTCTCTGTTGCAACCAGGTTGATAAATTCACCGTAGAGGTTTTCAACGTTCAGCTGGAACAAATCTTTGTATCCCTCGGACATGCCTCTTGCGGGAGACAGGTCTGCTAACTCTGTGGAGCCAACACCATCACTATTGATACCTAGGTAATTCAATGATTTTTCATACGTCATGAACAAACCAAATACACCAATAGACCCTGTGATAGTGCTGGGTGAGGCAACGATATAGTCTGAACTTGCCGATATCCAGTAGCCTCCTGAAGCGGCATAAGTGCCCATCTTAGCAACAACAGGTTTGCCTGCAGCTTTCAGGTTAAGGACTTCCTGGCGGATAACCTCAGAGGCAAACGCACTGCCACCCGGTGAGTCTACGTGTAAGACAACCGCTTTTACCGAATCATCCTTTCTGGCCTTGCGAAGTAGTCTTGCAGTACTGTCTCCACCAATTGCACCTGCTTTTTGATTGCCGTTGAGGATGGTACCTGATGCGACAACTACGGCGATCTTGGCATCGCTTGTTTCAACAACCGGTAAATTAGGATTAATGATTTTCATATACGTGTTGTAAGAAGTCAGTTTATAACCTGAACGATTATCTGCTTCTTCTACGTGTTCTAACATCATTTCTCGTACTTGTTCGCGACTTTTCAGCTCGTCTACCCAACCGTATTCAAGGGCATAATCACTGAAGTCGCCGCCAACAGCCTTAAACTTCTCGATCAGACTACTTAACTTTTCGTCAAACTGCGCTTCGTCAAAGCCACGTGCAGTCATGACGTCAGCTTTGTATTGTTCCCAATATTTATCGAGCCATGCCTTGTTTGCTTCTTTGGCGGCTTCCGACATGTCATTGCGAATAAAAGGTTCTATGGCTGATTTATACGTGCCCACCCGGAAAATATTGGCGGTCACTTTTAACTTATCAAGGAAGTCTTTCATGTATACGCCATAACGACCGTATCCATCAATCAGCACTGCGCCCATGGGATTAAGTACGATCTTGTCGGCGTGCGCGGCCAGGTAATACTGGTCTCTGGAATAATAGTCGCCTACTGCATAGACAGGCTTACCCGATGCTTTGAAGCTGTCAATTGCCTCGGCAACGGTACGAAGCTTATCTAAACCACTAGGCATCAATGCTTGTAGATTGAGTACCAAGCCTTTAATGCGGTTGTCTTGTGCCGCATTTTCAAGTGCAAAAACAAGGTCCCTGACCAACATTTCAGGATTGTCATCTTCTTGCTCCAAGGCCTCTTGCATAAATTTATCGAAGGGATCAACTTCCTGTTCTTCAATGACCAATCTGCCTTTGAAGTCAATTTTTAACATGCTGTCGGGGGTCACTGACAACTTATCGTTGTCACTACTTAGTGCAATGATGATAAAAACAGCAATTGCAATAAAGATGATATTGAAAAACAGCTTGCGGCTGAAATTGAGTACATTCCATGTACCTACAAACAATGATTTAGTCCAGCTCCTGCTTTCTGCCATAAAACGATCTACCTCTGCCCATTTTTGGTTTGTGTCGATTGTCGCGCAATTTGCGTCCTTGGTGGATAACAAATTGTAATGAATTATGTCTGATTATCCTGCTCGAGCCATTTGGCGATTAACAGGGCAATCTTTTTATGGTCGTTTTCAGCAAAAATCGGCAATAGCTCACGCGTATTCTTGCTTACGGCAACCTTTTCTTTTCCGTTTTCAAATATACGTTGTAACGGTGACTTTTGTTTATTCACTGATCAAACTCATCATAATATCGTAATATGCACACAGAATAGATAGAAGACTCAAATGAAGAGACATGCTGTGGACGCTATAACACTTTTAACACATAGACAATCACACCCAAGACTTATTGAGCCTGCACCTACTGGCGATGCATTGGAGAATATCATGATTTCTGCAGTACGCGCGCCAGATCACGCATGTCTGGCGCCGTGGCAGTTTTTCATTTGTGAAGGCGAGGGACTTGACCGACTGGGTCAGCTATTTGTTGATTCTGCTAAGGCTAACAATCGCGAACAAAAAGACGTTGAGCGTGCGGCAAAACTGCCACACAGGGCGCCGATGGTAATTGTGACTGCGATGAAATATACCTTTCACGAAAAAGTGCCAAGAGTAGAGCAGCTTGCCTCTGCCGCGTGTGCGACTATGGCAATGCAAATGGCGGCACAGGCTCAGGGCTTTAATGGAATGTGGAGAACAGGCAGTTATGCACAGTGTGATATTGTGAAGCAGGGCTTTGGACTAGCAGCCGACGACGAATTAGTTGGGTTTCTTTATCTCGGGACACCACAAACAAAAGCGGGCATAAAGCCCGCTCGAAATATACAAAATTACTTCTCGCGCTTTTAGCGGATAAGTAAATTAGTCAACATCGACAATCTTAAGACAATTGGTCGCTCCTACGGTTTCCATTTGGTCACCGTAGGTGAATATGATTTTGTCCCCCGGCTTGACCAGCTCTCTTTCTTTGAGCACGGCAATTACGTCTTGTTTTAATTGGCCTGGGGCACTTTGCCTTGAGTCAAAAAAGACAGGTTTTACACCCCGGCACAACGCCATCTTGTTCAGTGTGGAAACGTGTCTGGACATGGCAATAATAGGAAGCGATGTTGTGATCCGTGACATGAGCTTTGGTGTGGATCCGCTCTCAGTCAAACCCACAATAGCTTTAATGCTGGCCAAATGATTAGCAGCATAAACGGCTGATAAGGCGATAGTTTCACTTTCACTTGTGAAGCTCTCATCCATTCTGTGTTTAGACATTTTAACACTGGGGTGGGTCTCTGCGCCTTCACAGACTCTGGCCATGGCGGCAACGGTTTCGACGGGGAAGTTACCCGCAGCCGTTTCTGCTGACAGCATTACTGCATCGGTTCCGTCCAAAACGGCATTTGCAACATCCATGACTTCTGCACGGGTAGGCATTGGGCTGTCTATCATCGATTCCATCATTTGAGTAGCAGTGATAGCAATCTTATTGAGTTGGCGAGAACGCGCGATGAGTTGTTTTTGTACACCGACTAACTCAGCATCACCAATTTCAACGCCTAGATCACCCCGGGCGACCATAACGGCATCGCTGGCAGAAATAATATCATCAATGGCTTCTTTGGTTGCGACGGCTTCTGCACGCTCTACTTTGGCGCAAATGAGTGCATCACATCCTGCTTCTCTGGCCAATTTTCGCGCGTAATCGAGATCGGCACCATTACGAGGGAAGGATACAGCCAAATAGTCCACGCCAATTTTGGCAGCGGTTTTTATATCTTCTTTATCTTTTTCTGTCAGAGCTTCGGCCGACAAACCGCCACCCAGGCGATTTATGCCCTTGTTGTTGCTTAGCTTACCGCCTACCGTTACTTCTGTGTGTACTTTTCGTCCTTCTACACGGGTAACTTTTAGTTGCACACGTCCATCGTCGAGTAAAAGAATGTCGTTGGGCGATACATCGTCCGGCAAGGCTTTGTAATCGATGCCAACCGATTGTTGGTCACCGTCTTCCTTCGCCATTTCAGCATCTAATGTAAAATTGTCGCCAATTGCGAGGTTGATTGCGCCGTCTTTGAAGCGTGCAATGCGGATTTTTGGGCCTTGTAAATCGCCTAATATCGCAACGTATTTGTCCAGATTTTTGGCTGCCTGCCGCACTCTGTTTGCACGTTGTATATGGTCGTCTGCCGAGCCGTGGGAAAAATTCATGCGAACGACATTGGCGCCCGCTTTTAGTACTGCTTCAATTTTTTCCAGAGAGTCTGTCGCAGGCCCTAGTGTCGCCAGTATTTTTGTTCTTCGTGTCATGATTGTCCACTTTAGATTGGAAAATTCCGAAATTGTGTAATTTTTTTACAAAATAATAGAGCAATCTGACAAAAATGTGAATGCAAAGCGTTTTTTTCTTTACCGGTCCTACCAGTTAGCATTTATCAGTATTCAGAGTGAATCGCGTTTTTTCTCATAGCGAGAGCCACGAAGTGTATCTTTTACGCGTTTTAAATTTTCTCTGAACTTATTGCCTCGGCGCAAAGTAAACCCTGTCGCCAGTACATCAATAAGAGTGAGTTGCGCGACCCGTGAGGCCATTGGCATGTACATATCTGTATCTTCAGGCACTTCAAGCGATAATACATAATTACACTCTTGCGCAAGAGGGCTGTTTTCAGAGGTAATTCCCACAACAGTTGCATCATTCATGCGTGCGATCTGGGCAATCTCTACCAAGCTTTTAGTACGCCCAGTATGCGAGATGAGTACGACAACATCATGTTCTGTGCAGTTCATACAACTCATGCGTTGCATGACGACATCTTCGAAATACACCACAGGTACATTAAAACGAAAAAACTTATTTAGCGCATCATGCGCCACTGAGGCCGATGCACCTAACCCAAAAAAAGAAATCTTTTTCGCTTGGGTAAGCAAGTCTACCACGCGGTTAATGATGCTCACGTCGACGGATTGACGTGCTACTTCGAGCGAGGCCATAGTCGATTCAAAAATCTTGTTGGTGTATTCCTTGGGACCATCATGCTCATCAACGTGTCGGTTCACATAGGGAGTACCATTCGCCAGACTCTGGGCGAGGTGTAGTTTGAAATCGGGAAACCCTTTGGTATCAAGGCGTCGGCAAAAACGATTCACCGTCGGTTCGCTAACATCAGCCATTCGGGCTAGTGTTGCTATACTTGAGTGTATCGCGGTTTGCGGATCGGCAAGAATAACGTCTGCGACTTTGCGTTCGGATTTACTGAATACGGATTTATGTTGCGTGATTTTTTCTAATACATTCATGATGCTGTAATGCTGAACGCCAAGTTTTATTAAGTGTTTATGACATCTAATAATAACCATCGTGAAAGCGGGCGCAACATATTGTGTAAATTAATAACATATTTAATGCAGTTTTTTGTTCTTAACACGCTGATTGACTGAGATATATCAGCGTTTGCTAAGAAGTTGTAATTTTACTACATAAAATGTTATTTTATCGGAATCAAATTGTGTCTTGCTGTTTAGACACATGAAAACTACTAAGTGAGAAACGCATATTATGGTTATGGACTCGGCTTTCGAACCTTGCGACTTTGTGTTGTTCGGCGCAAAGGGTGATTTATCCCGACGTAAATTATTACCGTCACTTTACCAACTGGAAAAAGCTAACTTACTACATGCCGGTACCAAGGTTATTGGTGTTGCCAGGCAGGAGTACGCAGTTGAAGAGTTCGTAGAAATCGTTAAAAGCAATATTGAAAAATTTTCTGGCGAACCCTTGTGCGAAGACACCTGGGAAGCGTTAAAAGCGCGACTCGACTATGTTTGCATCGATATGAAGAACCCTAAGGATTACAAAAAGCTGGAAGGTCATGTGGATCCCAGTCGAACCATGGTGTGTTATTTAGCAACGCCGCCTTCTATTTACGGTGATATCTGCAGAGGTTTACACGAATGCGACATCATTGATGAAAGTTTGCGCGTTGTATTGGAAAAGCCAATTGGGCACGACCTCGCGTCGTCAAAAGTCATCAATGATCAGGTCGCAGAATTTTTCGATGAAAAGCAGATATACCGTATTGACCATTACTTGGGTAAAGAAACGGTACTGAACCTCATTGCGCTTCGCTTTGCCAACTCCATTTTTGCTACTAACTGGGATCACAACTGTATCGACCACGTTCAGATATCTGTTGCTGAATCAGTGGGTATTGAAGGGCGCTGGGGCTATTTTGATGATGCGGGTCAAATGCGCGACATGGTGCAAAATCACCTCTTACAGATATTGACCTTAGTGGCTATGGAGCCGCCTACAACTCTAGATGCAGACAGTATTCGTGATGAAAAACTCAAAGTATTAAAAGCACTGCGTACTATTGACAGCAGTAACGTTAACGAAATGACGGTTCGCGGTCAGTACACCGGTGGTTTTGTTAAAGGCGAAGAAGTACCGGGTTATCTTGATGAACCCGATGCAAACCAAAGCAGTCGCACTGAAACCTTTGTAGCGTTAAAAGTATTGATCGATAACTGGCGCTGGGCTGGTGTGCCATTTTATTTGAGAACCGGTAAACGGCTACCGAGCAAAGTCAGTGAAGTCGTTATTTATTTCAAGCGTCAGCCTCACAACCTATTTGGTGAGAGCTTTTCCACCTTACCACCAAATAAACTGGTTATCCGACTGCAGCCTGATGAGGGGGTTGAGATAACAGTCATGAACAAGGTACCAGGCTTAACTAGCAAGAGCTCTATGGATTTACAGAAATCTAAGCTGAACTTGAGCTTTTCTGAAGCCTTTTCGGAAGACCGAATTGCCGATGCTTACGAAAAATTGCTGCTTGAAGTGATGTTGGGTAACCAAGCTTTGTTTGTGAGACGAGACGAAGTGGAGCAGGCATGGGATTGGGTGGATTCCATCTTACAAGCCTGGCGCACCAGCAATGAACCTCCTGAGCCTTATCAGGCTGGTACTTGGGGGCCGGTAGCGTCTATTGGACTGTTGGCCAGAGAAAATCGAAGCTGGTACGAAAGTAAAATTACTAAGAGGAAGAAAAAGTAATATGGCATTGATTGAAAGAAACTTTGATTCCGCCGAAGCGTTAAATCAGTCGTTTGCGGATCAAATTGTTCAGCAACTTAGTGACGCTATTGAGCAAAACGGTCATGCCAGCCTCTTAGTGAGTGGTGGCCGGACGCCGCTTGGTTTATTCAAAGTGCTCAGTGAACAACCCATTGCGTGGAGTAAAGTATTTGTCACGCTGGTTGATGAGCGATGGGTTGATGAAACCGACTCGGCGAGTAATACCCGTCTGGTAAAAGAAAACCTGTTACAAAATCATGCTGCCAGTGCGCGTTTTGTTGAAATGAAAACCGCGCACGATGATGCTTATTCGGCACAGCCAGCAGTGGCTGAAAACCTGTCAGTAATTCCCACACCCTATACCGTATTAATATTGGGAATGGGAGAAGACAGCCACACTGCGTCGTTGTTTCCGTGCTCACAGGAAGTAGAACAGGGGCTCAGTACTGAAAATCAAGCGGTATGCCTTGCTGTCACGCCGACAACGGCGCCACACCAACGCATGTCATTGACATTAAATGCTATTGCAAGTGCTCAAAATGTGTACTTGCATTTAACGGGTGACAAGAAAAAACAAGTGCTTAAAGACGCTATGGCCGATCAGTCTGGTGCTATCAGGCCCATCGCGCAAGTGATCGCGAAAACCGATGTTGTTTTATACTGGACCCCTTAAGGTAAGATTATGAAGTCACAGATTCAAGATGTTACAGATCGTATTATCGAACGCAGCAAAGCAACTCGTGCGGCGTATTTAGACAAAATTGACAAGGCGCGCAGACAAGGTCCTCACCGTGGTGCGCTGTCCTGTGGTAATTTGGCTCATGGGTTTGCAGCATGTGGAAAAGAAGAAAAGTCTGATCTGCGCAGTATGACCAAAGCTAACGTTGCGATTATTTCGTCATACAACGATATGCTGTCGGCACATCAGCCGTATGAAACGTACCCACAATTGATTAAAGATGCAGTGAAGGAAGTGGGCAGTGTTGCGCAGTTCGCCGGTGGCGTACCGGCCATGTGTGACGGTGTCACTCAGGGCAATGCCGGCATGGACCTTAGTCTGATGAGCCGTGATGTTATTGCTATGAGCACGGCGGTAGCGCTCTCTCACAATATGTTCGATGCGTCTATGGCACTTGGGATCTGCGACAAGATAGTACCTGGGCTATTGCTAGGCTCACTGGCATTTGGTCACTTGCCGACTGTATTTGTGCCTGCCGGCCCTATGCCTTCAGGTTTGCCCAATAAAGAGAAAGCCCGAGTTAGGCAGGCGTTTGCCGAAGGCAAGGTGGGGCGCGAAGAATTACTCGAAGCCGAGTCACAATCTTATCACTCAGCAGGCACCTGTACGTTCTATGGTACTGCGAACAGTAATCAGTTAGTGGTAGAAATGATGGGGTTACACCTTCCGGGTTCATCGTTTGTTAATCCAGGCACGCCACTGAGAGATGCGCTGACTAAAGCTGCGGCAGTGCAGGCCACCCGTTTAACCGATTTAGGTGACAATTACACCCCAATCGGCCATGTCGTTGATGCAAAAGCGGTTGTGAATGGTCTGGTTGGTTTATTAGCCACTGGGGGGTCTACGAATCATACTATGCACCTTATTGCTGTGGCTCGGGCTGCTGGCTATATCGTTAATTGGGATGACTTCTCTGATTTGTCAGACGCAGTCCCTTTGCTTACGCGCATTTATCCAAACGGGCACGCAGACATTAACCACTTTGTTGCGGCGGGTGGCATGAGTCTACTGTTCAAGCAACTATTGGACAACGGTTGCTTACACAATGATGTGAAAACTATCTGCGGTGACAGCCTGGAACAGTATCGACTCGAACCTAAACTCATAGACGGTCAGCTTGAATGGCGTGATGGCGCGAGTGAGTCTGCTGATTTAGAAGTACTTGCTACTTACAACAAACCCTTCAAGCCTAATGGTGGCTTGAGTGTATTGAAAGGTAACTTGGGCAGAGCGGTTATTAAAACGTCTGCGCTGCGTTCACCTGAGTGTCATATAAAAGCGCCTGCAGTCGTGTTTGAAGACCAATTTGAGCTGGACGATGCGTTTAAGTCTGGTGCGCTGGACAAAGACTGTGTTGTGGTTGTGCGTTTTCAGGGACCATCGGCAATCGGGATGCCTGAGCTTCACAGGTTAACTCCACCACTTGGTGTAATTCAGGATCGTGGTTACAAGGTGGCATTAGTCACAGACGGTCGTATGTCAGGGGCATCAGGCAAGGTGCCCGCAGCAATACATGTAACCCCAGAGGCTTACAAAGGCGGATTGCTAAACAAAGTGCAAAATGGCGACATCATTGAACTCAATACGGAAACTGGTGAGCTTGTATTGCATGTCAGTGACGACGAGCTAGCGAGTCGAGAAGCCGTAAAAGCAGAGATAGCCAACCATCAAATTGGCATGGGCAGAGAGTTGTTTGGCGGAATGCGCGCATCCCTAACCGGTGCAGAAGAGGGTGCCTGCGCACTATTTGAAGTGCAGGAGCAAGACTGATGAATGCGCATTTTGTCGCAGACGTGGGCGGGACGAATATTCGTTTGGCAACGATTCACGACGGTAAACTGGTTGATATACAAAAAATGTTGTGTGCCAGTTTCGACAATATCAGCGATGCGATCCAGCAGTACTTCGATGCGTTTGACGACCGCACTTATGTAGCGGGTTGTATTGCCATCGCCTGTCCAACGAATGACGATCAGGTCTCCATGACAAATCATTCGTGGTCGTTTTCTAAAAAGGCACTCAAAGACACCCTTAAGTTGGATAACCTTTTTGTCATTAATGACTTTTCAGCGGTTGCCCATTCGTTGCCCGTTTTGACCAATGAACAGCTCGTGCAAGTTGGGCAGGGACATAAACAGGATAGTGCCAATGTGGTTGTGTTTGGTCCGGGCACAGGGCTCGGTGTAGAACACATGACATGGCGTCAAGGTGTCTGGGAAACCCTCGATGGAGAAGGCGGACACGTTGATTTCTCACCGGTAGATGAAACAGACATGGTGATTTGGCGTTTTCTGAACAAAAAATTTGGCAGGGCGTCTGCAGAAGAAGTGATGTCGGGTCGAGGATTGGTCAATATCTATCAGGCACTGTGTGAGCAGGCGTGTCACACTGCCTCTTTTTCGGACCCGGCTCAAATTACAGCAGCAGCACTGGATGGCTCCTGTGCCTTGTCGGTGAGTACATTAAACCAGTTTTGCCGCATTATGGGCAGTTTTGCAGGCAACTTAGCGCTCAATGCTGCGACACACGGCGGCGTCTACATAGGTGGCGGTATAGCCAGCCGATTTGTCTCATTTTTACAACAAAGCGACTTTCGAGCCAGATTTGAAGCCAAAGGTGTCATGGCTAAGTACGTGAAAGATATACCAACATACATAATAACAGAACCTGATCATGGTTTGCTGGGCGCCAATGCCTATCTTCAACAAAATATAGCGAGAAACGGATAATGAGTGATAATTGGAAACTTTCCCCAGCAGAAGTATTTGATGCTGGCCCAGTGGTTCCTGTACTTGTGGTTAACGAGATAGAGCATGCGGTACCGCTAGCACATGCGCTCATGGAAGGTGGCATTAAGGTGTTAGAGGTGACGCTTAGGACACCGGTTGCTCTGGATGTTATTTCAAAAATAGCAAAAGAAGTCCCAGATGCCTTGATTGGAGCGGGTACGGTCACTAATGCGCAGCAACTTAAAGCGGTCACTGATGCGGGTGCAAAGTTTGCTATCAGCCCGGGAATGACAGCGGATTTACTGACAGCGGGTCAGCAAGGCAGTATACCGCTTATTCCTGGCGTCTCTTCGACGTCTGATCTAATGAAAGGACTGGACCATGGTTATCGTTATTTAAAGTTTTTCCCTGCAGAAGCCTCTGGTGGTGTTAAAGCCATTAAGTCAATTAGCGGGCCTTTTCCTGATGTCGTGTTTTGCCCTACTGGAGGTATTAGCACCAGCAACTACCTTGAATATCTTGCGCTGAAAAATGTGCGTTGTGTTGGAGGGTCCTGGTTAGCGCCTGACGATGCAATGGCAGCTGGCGACTGGGCAAGAATTACCCAGCTTGCCAAAGAGGCTATTGCAGGAACAAAAGCCTAAATACAGTGTATTTAGGCTACGATTTGCTTCAGCGTTCTGCTGTCCAAAGGCTGTAATACTGCACCTTGTGTTATGGCCGTCTCCACACACAGCATGTGTTTATAACCAAATGCGTCCATATCACTAATTGACGCGGCACTTCCCCAAGGGTTCCAAACTACGATACTGTCATGACCATAGTGCCTAATCAGGGTTTGGTGCGCGTTCATGCAAAGCGTGGTCTGCTCAGCCTTATCTAAATGAATTCGGTCTGTTTCTCTACTGAAGGTGTAAGGCGAGGGGGTTTCGACCTCTGCCCAGTTTGAGACTTTGTCTTTGTACTTGCCTGTCAGCCCTTCTAGCCTGGTTTCAGCAATATTGTCTACGTTAAAGTAGGTATGCAGGGCCGCATTGAAAGTAAATGCTTCTTTTCCCGTGTTCGTAGTGGTTAACGCCACCTCGAGCTCTCTGCCAACTGTCACTGTTAGCGTAACGTCTGCAGAATAGTCAAATCCGTCACTTCGTGTGTGGTCGGGGGTCAGTGTAACGGTCGTTGTTTCATCTTTTTGCTCAGTGTCTGTCAGCGACCATATTTGGCTGCGTAGAAAACCGTGAGAGGGGAGTTCTCCCTGCTCCCTGCCATGGTCATTACTGAACCATGGCCAGCAGAGAGGGACGCCACCACGAATGGGTTTTTTGCCTGACAAATCAGCATGGGGACTGAGCCACAGGCGTTGCCTATTATCGTGATGTGGTGTGAATGAAAGAACGTGTGCACCAAACAAAGCAATCTCCGCTCTGCCAAGTGCGTTATCTATTATGAGAGTTGCGAGTTCGCCTCTACGGCTTTCTTGTACAAAAGTCGACACTGTCATTGAGTTTTAGTGCTGGGAAAAGTAATTTGATGATGCACGAAAAACAAAAAAGGTGCGACCCTTTTTCGCACCTTTTTAGTCGTTGCATAAATGTGACGTTATTTTGAGATATGTGCTGCTAAATCAAGCACCTTACAGGAATAACCCCATTCATTGTCATACCAGGCAACCAGTTTCACAAAGGTATCCGTTAATGCTATGCCTGCCGTTGCATCAAATATACTGGTTAGGGGGTTGCCAATGAAATCATTAGACACTACGGCGTCCTCTGTATAGCCGAGCACACCTGCAAGACTGGTTTCTGAGGCTTCTTTGATAGTGGCACAAATATCATCGTAAGAGGTTGGCTTAGCCAGATTAACGGTAAGATCTACTACTGACACATTGGGTGTGGGTACGCGAAATGCCATGCCAGTCAACTTGCCATTTAGGGCTGGAATAACCTTGCCAACTGCTTTTGCCGCGCCGGTAGAGGATGGGATGATATTTTGACCCGCGCCGCGACCACCACGCCAGTCTTTTGCAGAAGGCGCGTCAACGGTTTTCTGTGTGGCAGTAGTGGCATGCACTGTCGTCATTAAACCATCAACAATACCAAAACTATCATTTATGACTTTTGCTAGTGGCGCTAGACAGTTTGTTGTGCAAGAAGCGTTTGATACTATACTTTCGCCTGCGTAGCTCTCGTGATTCACGCCCATCACGAACATTGGGGTATCATCTTTTGATGGTGCAGACATCACCACTTTCTTCGCACCCGCTTTGAGGTGGGCTTCTGCTTTATCTTTCGTTAAGAATAAGCCCGTTGACTCAACTACAATATCAACCTCGACTTGATCCCAAGCCAGAGCTGCAGGGTCTCTCTCAGACGTGACACGTACCTTTCTTCCATTGACGATTAGGTCATTCCCGTCTACCTCAACGCTTCCTGAAAATGGCCCATGAGTTGAGTCATATTTCAACATATACGCGATGTAGTCTGTGTCAATGAGGTCGTTTATCGCAACGACTTCTACATCGTCACGTAACTCTGCTGCACGAAGCACCAAACGACCAATACGTCCAAAACCATTGATACCGATACGAATTGTCATGCTTTTTCCATCTTTATGAAATAAAATTACGTAAAGTATGGATCAAAAAACACGTTTTGGCAAAAATTTAGCGGCATTGTGTCAGTTATTTACATCAAGGCGGCTTTGCAAACGTATTCAATTTCGCTCGTGTGGAGTTTGGCAGATAATGTTAACAGTTTGTATACAAAAGGCAGCGCAGGTCATTGAAGTCTGGAACGTGTGCTGCGGTCAATAGGAAAAGGTAGATGAAAGGTACCGGTCTGCAATCGCTAGTTGCCATGCGAGGCATAGAAACAGAATATGTAGATGCATGGGGAGAGCCTGCAACAATTTCAACGCTAAGTCAGGAAAAACTGTTGGGTGCGCTGGGCTTGGACACAAGTAATGAGGAATCGATTGCAGCGGCACTTGATGCCCATCACAGAAAACACTGGCAAAGAGTACTTGCCCCCGTCACCGTGGTGCGGAGCAATCAGGCGTTTTCATTTACAATTAGTTTACCCATTCAGCATGTAAACGACCAAGTGGTTGCTGAAATCAGTTGTGAGGATGGCAGTCAGCATCAATTTGCTTTTACGCCTGTAGAGGGCAAGTTACTTGCCTCAACCACCCTTGACGAGCACGAATACCAACTTTATGAAATTTTATTACCAGACGATATATGTTCAAAAATCGCAATGGGTTACCACTCGGTTTCGATAGCAAGTGATAGTTATAACGCGCAACCAATGCGCTTTATTGTTGCTCCAGAGACCTGTTATAAGCCGGAAATAATCAAACAGGGTAAAAAAGCCTGGGGACTCAGTGTTCAGTTGTATTGTTTGCGCAGTCAGAACAACTGGGGTATTGGCGACTTCGGTGATTTAAAAAAACTGGTTGCTGATTCAGCACAACGAGGAGCTGACTTCATTGGGCTCAATCCCATTCATGCACTATATCCCGCTGACCCTGAGGCCTGTAGCCCTTATGGACCGTCATCCAGACGATGGTTAAATTACCTGTATATCGATGTTACAGCGATTGAAGGGTATGACTCTCCTGCGGTGCAGGCGATTGTGCAATCTGATGACTTCCAAACGCGGTTAGCGCATTCTCGGGCTGCCGAGTGGGTCGATTATGCCAGTGTCACTGCAATCAAGCTCGAAGCGCTTACGGCCCTATTTGAACAATACAATGCCAAGTACTTAACTAAAAATACACGCCAGAATAAGGCTTTCAAAGCATTTGTCGCTGAGGGTGGTGAGAGCCTCGAAATGTTGGCGGTTTATGATGCGTTGCAGGCCGACCTCAAGCAATCAGGTAAAGAAAGTTGGGGGTGGCCGGTATTCCCCGACGACCTCAATGAATTTCAAAAGCCTGCAGTGGCTAAGTTTAAAAAGGCCCACGCTAAAAACGTGAAGTTTTATCTGTTTTTACAATGGCAAGCTGCACTTCAACTGGAAGATGCACAGGCTGAAGCTGAGCGGGTAGGGATGACCATCGGGCTATACCGCGATTTGGCAGTGGGTGTGAGTGAGGGATCCGCAGAAATTTGGGGCAACAAAGACCTGTATTGCACCCAAGCCAGTGTCGGGGCGCCCCCTGATATTTTGGGGCCGTTGGGACAAAATTGGGGTCTTCCGCCGATGGACCCTGAAAAGCTTTACGACCAACAGTATCAGCCTATCATCGATCTTTTTTCTGCCAATATGGCGTCTTCGGGAGCCTTGCGTATTGATCACGTTATGGCACTCCTACGTTTATGGTGGGTGGTGAAAGGGGATGACGCGAAAGAGGGCGGTTATATCAATTATCCCGTCGATGATCTTTTGGGTATTCTTGCGCTTGAGAGTCAGCGTAACCAAAGTCTGGTAATTGGTGAGGACCTAGGTACAGTGCCAGAGGCTATTCGTTCGAAACTGGCAGACAACGGCATATATTCATATCGCGTTTTCTTCTTTGAACAGGCTGAGGATGGTGGCTTCTTTTCACCGTCTCATTATCCTGAGCAGTCAATGGCAACGTTAACCACACATGATATGCCCACCCTCATTGGATTTTGGCATTGTCTAGATCTTGAACTGGGCAAAGAGCTTGGCTTGTATCCGACTGAAGAGATTCTGAGTGTGTTGTACAAGGACAGGCATAAAAACAAACAGGCTATTCTTGATACGTTGCACGGCCACGGCTCTGTAGGGAGTGATGTAGGCTCTGATGTAAATGTGACGGGAATGACCACCGCGCTGAATTATGGCATGCAGATACATATGGCTACAGGGTCTAGTGCACTTCTCAGCTTGCAACTGGAAGACTGGCTACAAATGGACAAACCGGTCAATATACCAGGTACATTTAGGGAATATCCTAACTGGAAAAGAAAGTTAAGTCGCAACTTGGAGGATATTTTTGATGATCCGCAAATTAATGCACTGGCTGCGAAGCTGACCGATGCAAGAAGAAAAGCCGAGTAATCGAAACTGAAATAAAAGGGGCTGCCACAAGGCAGCCTTTGTATTTATGCGAAAAGGCTTACGCCTTTGTCGCATTGTGATATAAAAACAAAAAAAGTCTAGGAATAACACATGTCGTACGTCCAACAACTAGCGCTGGCACAATGCAGCTCACCCTTTACCGTTCTGGGTGCCTCGTTTTCCAAGCAGTCTGCCACAATCACTAGCTGGCAGCCTGGCGCAAAAAGCGTTAGTGTTGTGCTACAGGACGGCACGACCCAAACGCTAGCGTGCCAAGCTTCAGATGGCTTGTTTGGCGGTGCGATAAAAGGTTTGTCACAAGATTCTCTTTATAAACTTCGCGTTGAGACTGACGAAGGCTCCTTTGAGCGCTACGACCCTTATCAATTTCAGTCTGATGCCTATCATGCAGTGCATTTTATTGATCACTCTCCGCAAAATCTCTATTCACAGGGTGGCGCCCAGCAGGTAGACATTGAACTTGGCAGTAAAACCCTGAAGGGCACACGTTTTTGTGTGTATGCACCCAATGCCTCTGCGGTGTCTTTATTAGGTGACTTTAATTATTGGGATGGACGCTGTCATCCCATGCAAAAAACAGATTTAGGTTATTGGGTTTTGGTGATTCCCGAACTCGAACTGGGTACCCGATATAAGTATCAAATCAAAGACAGCCACAACAACACCTTACCACACAAGGCAGACCCGCTAGGTTTTGCAGCAGAGCCTTATCCGTCTCATGCGTCGCTAACGTTCAATCACCACAGTTATCAATGGGGGGATGATGCCTGGATGGCGGCCAGGGAGCAACAAGACAAATACACACAGCCCATGAGTATCTATGAGGTGCACCTCGGTTCATGGAAGCGCCCGGGAGACAACGCCAATGGGTATTTAACTTACAAAGCACTGGCAGCAGAGTTGATTGCCTATGTCAAAGACATGAACTATACCCACATTGAGTTGCTTCCTGTCAGTGAGTTTCCATTTGATGGTTCGTGGGGATATCAGCCTGTTGGTATGTTTGCGCCTACGTGTAGGTTCGGTTCACCAGATGATTTTAAATATTTTGTCGACCAGTGTCATCAGCATGGTATTGGTGTGATCATCGATTGGGTGCCTGCTCATTTCCCTGAAGACGGGCATGGTCTGGCGCGCTTTGACGGCAGCTGCGTTTATGAATATGAAGACCCAAAACGCGGCTGGCACCCTGACTGGAACAGCTGTATTTATGATTTTGGTAAAGGAACGGTCAGACAGTTCTTAGTTGCCAGTGCGCTGTTTTGGCTAGACAAGTTCCATATTGATGGCCTACGCGTGGACGCTGTAGCTTCCATGTTATACCTAGACTATTCGAGAAATGACGGCGAATGGATACCCAATGTTGACGGTGGCAATGAAAACTACGAGGCCATCAGTTTGCTGCGCTGGATGAATGAGGAAGTGTACAAGCACTTCCCTGGCGCGATGACAATCGCTGAGGAGTCGACGTCTTTCCCAAAAGTTTCGCGTCCGGTGTTTGATAATGGTCTGGGCTTTGGATTCAAGTGGAATATGGGGTGGATGCACGATTCACTGCATTACATCAGCAAAGACCCCGCTTACCGAGTGTATCACCACAATGATATTACGTTTAGCATGGTGTATGCGTTTGATGAAAACTTTGTGCTGCCAATCTCTCATGATGAAGTCGTTCACGGTAAGGGCAGTCTTATTGGCAAAATGCCAGGTGATGAGTGGCAACAGGCAGCGAACCATCGCTGTTATGCAGCATTCATGTTTGGTCATCCAGGTAAAAAGCTTAACTTTATGGGGTGTGAGTTTGGTCAATCAGCCGAGTGGAACCATGACAGTTCACTTGACTGGCACCTTCTCGCTTACCCAAAACACGAAGGCCTACAGCATCTCTATCGTGACTTAAATGCGCTGTATAAATCCTATCCTGCATTACATGAAGGCGATAATGTGAGTTCAGGTTTTGAATGGATCGACCACAGTAATGCCGAACAGTCAGCATTGTCTTTTGTGCGAAAAAATCGGGATAACACCCAGTCCGTTTATGTCACCTGTAACTTTACACCTGTACCACGCCATCACTTCAGACTCGGTGTTAATGAGCCAGGCGAATATCAAGTGATTCTGAACTCAGATTCCGCCAAATATTGGGGCAGTGATTTTCCTATCCAACAGCATGTAGTAGCAGAGCAGGTGGGTATGCATGACAGGGCGTATTCTATCGAATTGGATATCCCACCACTTGCCACCTTGTTTTTGTTAAAAGTGTAGCAAATGGGCATAACAGCTAGTTCAGGTTTCCCTTACCCTTTAGGAGCCAGTGTTACAGCTAACGGCGTTAATTTTGCAGTAACCTGTTACCACGCCGAGGCGGTCTATGTCTGCCTTTTTCACCAGGATACAGAAGAACTCCTTGCCCGGCACCTACTGCCAGCTAAAACGGGGGATGTGTGGCATGGCGAAATTGCTGGCGTGCCGGTTGGGCAGTTGTATGGATATGAAGTTGCACGCAAAAAAGACGATAAGAATGCACGTCGCTTACTGATTGACCCCTATGCCAAAAGATTAAGCCGTCCACAACAATACATTGCACGGCAATATAGTGAAAACAGCCAGTTTATGATTGCTAAATCAGTGGTTGTTGATAACAACGCAGACAATATTTCTCAACGGCCTGAAAAAGTCGCCGTCAGAGCGTCGAAGCGGATTATTTATGAGGCGCATGTAAAAGGGCTAAGTCAACGGCATCCTGACGTCCCCGAGCAGGAGCGAGGTACTTATCTGGGGGCTTCACACCCAGCGGTTATTAACCATATAAAACAGCTTGGCGTGACTTGTGTGCAGTTTATGCCGCTATTTGCTTTTATGCCAGAGCCCTATATTACCGCTAAAGGTCTGACAAATTACTGGGGCTATAACCCTTTTACCTTCTTCGCGCCTGAACCTCGTTATGCGGTGAGCAATGCACTTCAAGAATGCAGGCAAATGGTTGATGCTTATCATGCTGCAGGCATTGAAGTTATTCTTGATGTTGTTTTCAACCACACGGCTGAAGGGGGCGAAGACGGACCGAATTTATCTTTTAGGGGGTTGCTAACCGACGAGGTCTACCTAAAAATAAAAGACAAAACGGGCAAGCAGCATTACGCCAATTATTCAGGATGTGGTAACACGGTGGACACGTCACATCCCTTTATGTTCAATTACATCTTAGACGCCATGCGTTTCTGGCTGACAGAAATGCGTGTTGATGGATTCCGCTTTGATCTGGCTCCTTGTGTAGGTCGAGAGCCACATAGCTTTAATCGCCACTCAGGGTTGATTAAAGCCATGTTACAAGACCCTACCATCAAGCAGGCTGTGCTTATCGCTGAGCCCTGGGATATGGGGCCTGACGGCTATCAATTAGGTGCCTTTCCCTATCCTTGGTTTGAGGTAAATGATAAGTTTCGGGATACGGTAAGAGCCTTTTGGCGCGGCGATGCAGGGCTGATCGGTGATTTTGCTACACGGATAATGGGCTCACGCGACTGCTTTCACAAGCATAGCCGGCCTGTTGTCTCCAGTATCAATAACATAACTTACCATGATGGGTTTACCCTGCATGATTTGGTGACCTACAACGAAAAACACAACCTAGCCAATGGTGAAGAAAATCGCGATGGCCACAGCCACAATTTGTCATGGAATTGTGGTGTTGAAGGTGAAACACAGGACAGCAAGATAATAGCGCTTCGCGAAAAGCAAAAGCGCAACCTGTTTGCCACATTACTGTTGTCCCAAGGTACGCCTCACATGGTTGCAGGTGATGAAATGGGGCGAACCCAATTGGGTAACAATAATGCGTACTGCCAGGACAACGACATGAGTTGGTTGCAATGGGAGTTGGACAAAACAAAACAGGATTTTATGGATTTCTGTAAAACCGTTATTGCGCTTCGTCAATCCAGTCAGTTGTTGGGAAATCTTCATCTAGAAGACGACACTTTCACCGACTACACCAATGCTGACTTCGTTAACTGGTATAAACCTGATGGCACGGATAAGGCATCTGAAGACTGGCAGATAAAACACAATCGTGCATTTGCACTGGAATTGCGCTGTGCTGATGCGTACAAAGAAGAAAATGAGCACTGGTTAATTTGTGTTAATGCGAGCGACAATGATGTCCGTTTCCATTTGCCGACATTGCCACAAGGCGGAGGTTGGCATCTCAGGTTGGATACCCGTTACAGTACTATTGCAGAGCAGCCTCACGTTTGCATGCAACAGGTTTTTCTACAACAAGGCAAATCTTTAGTTTTATTTTCCTATCAGCAACCATTAACAAAACTTCCATGACAGTGGTATGATCGCGGCCCATCACAATCAATGAGACTGGGTATGCAACACGCCACAACTTCAACTCCTTCTACTGAACAGTGCGATATCGGCTTTATTGGCCTTGGTGTTATGGGTAAAAACCTCACCTTAAACTTGGCTGATAATGGCTACCGTATTGCCTGCTTCGACCTCGATCAGGAAAAAGTCGACAGCATTTTAGCAACAGACAAAGAAGAAAGGGGCGACCTGCCAGCCAGAATTGTGGGGTGCAAATCATATACTGAGCTCTTGAGTAAGTTAGCTGCACCGCACCTGATAATTTTATCTGTACCTGCAGGTGAGCCAGTCGATCATGTTTGTCATCATTTAATTGACGCAGGTATACAACCTGACGATATCGTGATTGATACAGGAAACAGCCTGTGGACCGATTCTGTTAACCGCGAAGCCCAGTACAAAGGAAAGTTTATCTTCTTTTCTACTGCTGTGAGTGGCGGTGAAGTGGGTGCTAGATTTGGACCTTCTTTAATGCCCTCAGGCGACCCTTACGCCTGGACCCGTATTGAGCCTGTGATGCAAGCCATAGCAGCAAAAGTAGACCCGAACACGGGTAAGCCCATTGAATCAAATACGCCGGGTCAACCTGTTAAAGAAGGTGAGCCCTGTGCAACTTACATTGGTCCAGTTGGGGCTGGGCACTACGTAAAAATGGTACACAACGGAATAGAGTACGCAGATATGCAGCTTATTTGTGAGGTGTATCATGTCATGCGTGTGGCGCTTGGCATGTCTCCCTCAGAAATTGCCGATGTGTTCAGTGAATGGAATCAGGGTGAACTAAATAGCTACCTCATTGAAATCAGTGCCGAGGTGTTACGTCAGCGCGACGACGAGTCGGACGGGCCACTTGTTGATGTAATTATGGACAAAGCCGGTCAGAAAGGCACTGGGTTGTGGACTGCCGTCAGCGCCCTTCAGGTAGGAAGTCCAGCGCAGACTATTACACAAGCTGTCTTTGCCAGAAGTATATCCAGTCTTAAATCTGAGCGTGTTCAGGCCAGTGAATGTTTGACAGGCCCAGACAATAAGACATTGTCCGATCAAGAAAAGCAAGCTTGGATCAGCGAGCTCAAACACGCCCTATATTGTTCAAAGATATGTGCCTATGCGCAAGGATTCCAATTGATGGCAATGGCCGGTAAAGAGCACGGATGGAAATTGGATTTTGCTGAGATTGCCAAAATTTGGCGTGCAGGCTGCATTATTCGTGCAGTATTTTTGCAGTCAATTACTAAGGCATATGAAAATAATGATCAGTTGGCTAATTTGCTGCTTGACCCCTTCTTTGCTAATCAGATAACACGTTATCAGCAGGATTGGCGCACTGCCTTGTCGAAGGCCGTAATGGCAGGTATACCCTGTCCTGCGATGACATCTGCGATCAGCTACTACGATGCTTATCGCACGTCAGTATTACCAGCCAACCTGTTACAAGGCCAACGAGATTTCTTTGGCGCGCATACGTTTGAACGAACTGATAAGCAGCCAGGGAAAAAATACCACGTAGAGTGGAGTGATCCTAATCGCCCTATTGTCCCAATTAAACGGTAGCATGGGAGAAGGGGCGTTAAGATGAAAACAGAAAAAGAATGGCTGGCACAACTCGACGAAGACGCTTATCGTGTCACTCGCATGAAAGGCACTGAGCGTCCGTTTACCGGAAAGTGGTTAGACGAACAACGAGAAGGCCAATACACCTGTATCTGTTGTGACGCGCCCTTGTTTTCATCGCAAACAAAATTTGACGCTGGTTGCGGCTGGCCCTCGTTTTACGCGCAGTCGGATGATGATAATGTAATATATCGGCCTGATGACAGTCACGGCATGCAAAGAACTGAGATCGTTTGCAAACAATGTGATGCGCACCTTGGCCATGTGTTTCCGGATGGCCCCGCGCCAACGGGTCAGCGTTACTGCGTAAATTCGGTTTCCTTAGATTTTAAACCGAAATAATTACTTTTTTATTATGTAATAAAGTTTCAATTAGAGGTGGCTTTTATTTAAGACGCCACAGTCCTAATCGGTCAGCATTAAAAGCCCCGTCGTTAATCGCCGCCTCCACGTCCCAAGCAATGCCTTCTAGACGCTCATAATTGACAGGGGCTAACAGAAGTGGGCGTGTGCGAGCGAGTGCCTGCTGACCCATTTCGTTAACTTCAGCATACACGTTTGCCCATACATAAGCAGAAGCGTAGCGTTCATCATCCAGATTGACAGTAACCAGACTCTCGAACAACATAGGGTCAACATCATCGACATCGTCGTAGTAGGAAAGGGCCTTGTATAGTGATTTGCGCGCGGCTTCATTATCTCGTTTGAGGTGAATGCTGGCAGCCTTTATCCAAAGGTCAGCAGAATCAAAATTACCCTGTCTGGCTTGAGCCAGGAACCGCTTTCTGGCGCTGTCATCATTATTTCTTGACCAGTGATAATAAAGCAAATAAGGGTCGTTGGTGTCTTTAGTCTGACGAATGAGTTTTTTCTGAGCATCAATCGCCGTCAGCAGGCCTTGCATGCGATTGGCCTCTTTTTCACGATACTTGATATGACGAATACCTGCCGCTTTTTCAATGCAGGCTTCATAAGCTTCGTAGTGCTTGAGCAGAGTATAAATATGGGAATCGGTTGTCACATTTAAATGGTCGTAGCGGTGCCGGATGATTTCGGCTTTTTCCGCGCGGCACCATCCATCTTCGTTTAGTCCAGCACAAATGTCCGGATTGGTTTCGCATATAGTGGGAATGGTCGGTTTAAATAAGTCGTCACATCCAAACAGCAAAAGCGTACTAATAAATATTAATAGGAACTGCGATTGTGTAGAAAATTTACCAACCATTTGGCCAGTTCCCTTCTTTTTCGGTAAGTTTTTGAAAGATTTCGACAATTTGGAGAAAAGCCTAAGTTTCATTAGAATAGCGCCGTTTTGACAGATATGCGATTACTGACACCTCTTATCCTACACAAAAAAACAGTAGTTGTGGTATCCCGTCACAAGATAAATATGTTGTTAACTTTTCAAAGGCGAAACTATGAATCAGGAATACGAACAGTCATTGCAGACCAGTTGGCAGGAGCGTCAGGAATACGCTGAAATGATGTTGCCATTAATTGGTAGGCTGTATCGCAACCACGCAGTAGAAATTTTGGTTTATGGACGTTCATTATTGAACGCCAGTGCGATAGACATCATTAAAGCGCACCGCAAAGTGCGTTTGCATGAGGGGATAAAACTACGCCTTAGAGAAAGCTTCCCTATCGTTGAAGCGCTGAGCAAAATGAAGCTTGCGCCCGCACAAATCGATATAGGCAAACTCGCCTTTGACTTTCATTATGGTAGCGCGGTGGATAGCAATGACCTAGACGGCTACTTGAAAGACAAACTGGCTGAAGTCGCAGACAAAGACGACACACAAAAGCCGCAAGACGTAGTTTTGTATGGTTTTGGTCGAATTGGTCGTTTGTTGGCTCGTTTGCTTATTGAGCGCCAGGGAGAAAACAACAAATTGAGACTGCGCGCTATTGTAGTGCGTGGTGGTAAAGACGGCGACCTTGAAAAGCGTGCTAGTCTGTTACGCCGTGATTCAGTGCATGGGCCGTTTAATGGCAGCATAACGATAGATGAAACGCGCCGTGCAATTAAAGCCAATGGGTCCTACATTCAGATTATTTATGCGGACAGCCCCGACAGTGTCGACTACACGCAATACGGCATCAATAATGCTATCGTTATTGACAATACGGGAATGTGGCGCGACAGGGAAGGCTTGGGTTTACACCTAAAAGCCAAGGGCACAAGCAAAGCGATATTGACTGCACCAGGTAAAGGTGACATCAAAAATATCGTCCACGGCGTCAATGACAACGATATATTACCTGAAGATACGATCCTTTCCGCCGCGAGTTGCACAACTAATGCAATTACGCCAGTGCTTAAAGCGCTAGATGAAGAATACGGCATTTTGAATGGTCACGTTGAAACTGTGCACAGTTATACAAATGACCAAAATTTGATAGATAATTATCACAAAGCGGATCGCCGTGGACGTAGTGCACCACTTAATATGGTGATCACTGAAACGGGCGCGGCCAAAGCCGTTGCGAAAGCCTATCCTAAGCTAGCGGGTAAACTCACTGGTAATGCGATACGTGTGCCAACGCCAAACGTTTCTCTAGCGATATTGAGTGTAAACGTAGAGAAGTCTACCGACAAAGTTGCTGTTAATGAGTTCTTGCGTGATGCTGCGCTTTTCTCATCGCTTCAGCATCAGATTGATTATACGGCGTCCAAAGAAATTGTATCGACTGATTTAGTGGGCTCTCGAGCAGCATCTGTTGTCGACTCTCAGGCAACGATTGTCGCTGACAATCGCATAACGCTGTATGTTTGGTACGACAACGAATTTGGTTACAGTTGCCAGGTTATGCGTGTTGTTTGCGATATGGCCGGGTTGGCGATTCCTGATCTTCCAGCCTAATCACGCACATACTTCCGTGTAAAGGGGCATTTTTGCCCCTTTTTGTTTGAAAGCGTTTGACTGTTGTGACGGTCAGATGAACAAGACCAACAATTGATGGCGAGCTATGTCCAATTTAGAATCAGACACTGAACTCAGCAGCACTCCACCATGGTACAAACGGCGAGGCATGCAATTCCTACGTGATGCGCTATTGATATTGGCGATCTTTGGGGGGATCAGTGTGTGGCAAACCCGCGACATGCTTGCCTCAGATGGCAGTGTTACTATACCGCCCAGTGCCATGGTCAGTCTGGACGGCAATGTCCATCAGTTGTTTCAGCCAAACAGTAGCGGTAAGCCAACGTTGGTTTACTTTTTTGCCCCTTGGTGTTCTGTATGTCGCTACAGTATAGGCAACTTAAATGATCTTGACCCAGACAGCGTTAACATCATTAAGATTGCGCTTGATTATACCTCGAAAGAATCAGTGATTGATTTTGTTGTGGACACTAACACACAGGGCCCTGTGTTACTTGGAAGTAACCGTATCAAACAAGACTTTCAGGTTCCTGGCTACCCCGCCTACTACTTGTTGGATGATAAGCAGCGTGTGGTGGGCAGTGCTATGGGATACAGCACAGAATGGGGCATGAAATTAAAAACACACCTGGCTAAGTAGTTGGCTGTTTATCCGTTTGTGACCAAAATGCTGCCATTAACGAGCCAGTTATATTTTGAACACTGCTAAAAAGCGCTGCTGCAAGCCCCATAGTTGCCACCTTATTCATATGCAGCGCCAAGCCTGACGCTAACCCAGAGTTTTGCATACCCACCTCAAAGGCCAAGGTTCGGCAGGAGGCTTCATCAAGTTTTGCCAGCTTCGCACCTGTGTAACCCAAAAGAAATCCCAATGTATTATGTACTAACACGACGCCAAGTAATAACCATCCCATGTTGACCAATGCTTGTTGTCCGTTTGCAATGATAATAGCAACAATCAGTATGATACCTAGCATAGAAACAAGTGGCATAACGTCAAAGACACGCGCGAATCGTGCGGGCACGATATGGTGAAACAGCATTCCTCCTACAACAGGGAATATCACTAATTTCAACATGGTCAATAACATGGAAATGGGGTTAACTTCCACATACTCACCCGCCAACAACTGCATTAAAAAGGGCGTTACAAGCGGGGCAATAAGGGTTGCGAAGGTAGTCAGTGTCACTGACAATGCCAGATTTGCCTTGGCGATAAAGCACATCACATTTGAGGCTAAACCACTAGGCGAGCAACCGACTAAAATGATACCGGCAGCAATTTCTGCAGGTAACTGAGAAAATAACGCGAGTAACGCGCCAGTCACCGGCATGACAATAAACTGTAAGCCTATGCCCAATATGACTGCCTTCGGCTGCTTGGAAACTTCGATGAAATCGCGAAAGGCCAAGTGCGTGCCCATTCCAAACATAATGACCATGAGCAGCGGAATAATAAGTTTTTTTGTTTCAAACCCTGCCACATTGACGATGGCATCCGGCAAGATGAAAGCCAATAGCGAGGCGGATAAAATGGCAACAGTGAAACGTAAATTGCTTTTCAATGTAAACCCTCAAACAATGTCATAAATGCGCCTTCACTCAATGCAGTCTGGCGTTTTTCCAGCAGTGGTGCGTAGGCGTCTGAGTGATAGAATTCCTCAGCGCGATGTAACGAGGGAAATTTTAGCAACACCGTCCAATTTTTGTTTGTGTGCCCTTCCAGGATCTGGGCTTGTGGGGTAGCGGCGAGTACTTCACCATCAAATTCTTCTATGACTGACAGAAACGGCTTGGCATACTGCTCAATGTAACAATTCAAGTCTGGGACTTTAATGGTGGCAAAAACATAGGCGGGTTTAGACATGTTTTACTCCTTAACTGCGTTGATAATAACCAGCTTCAGGTGTTAATTCATCCCTTTGCTTGCTGATATGCCTTATCAGGTTTCACCCGCTTTTGCGCTGTGCTACATTAGCACGCAAAAAATAGCCGGACACGACAGAGACCCTATATGCACATATCAAGTAATTTTGATAGCGGAAACATTTCCGTTGTAAAAGCAGATGCACCCGACGATATCGTACTCACCATTAATAATGACAATCAGTCTAATTTTTACCAGTGGTTTCATTTTCGCCTCAATAGTATGCCCTTTGTTTCGCACAAGCTGACCATTGAGGATTTGGCGAAATCTGCTTACCCCGATGGTTGGGCTGATTATAACGTTCTTGCGTCTTATGACAGGCAGGAATGGTTTAGGGTCGAAAGTAATTTTGATGGTGACCGTCTGACCTTTGAATTTACCCCTGAGTATCCTAGTGTTTATTTTGCCTATTTTATTCCCTATAGCTATGAACGTCATTTGGACCTTATCGCTGATGCACAAATGTCATTTGATTGTCAGCACAGATTGCTAGGGCAAACCATAGATGGAAGGGACATGTCATTACTGATCATCGGTGAGCCTGATGACAGTAAAAAGAAAATATGGGTAACAGCGCGTCAGCACCCAGGTGAAACCATGGCCGAGTGGTGCGCAGAAGGATTAATCTACCGCTTATTGGATGATCAGGACGGACTGGCGAGGCAGTGTTTGCAAGACGCCGTCTTTTATATTGTACCCAACATGAATCCTGATGGCGGTGCAAGAGGACACCTAAGAACCAATGCCGTGGGCATGAATTTAAATCGGGAATGGGCATCACCGTCAATGGAAAAAAGTCCAGAAGTCTACCTTGTTCTCGAAGCGATGAAGTCTATAGGTGTTGACATGTACCTTGATCTGCATGGCGATGAGGCATTGCCTTACAACTTTGTTGCAGGAACCGAAGGTAATCCAGGTTATTCGGAGCGAATTAAAGCCCTTGAAGAACAGTTTAAGTCTGCACTGCTCACGGTAACACCAGAATTTCAGGATGAATACGGATATCCCAAAGACAACCCGGGTGAAGCGGATTTGCGTATTGCATGTAATGCGGTAGGCGAGTATTTTGACTGCTTGTCATACACGTTTGAAATGCCATTTAAAGATAATAAGAACATACCTGATCCGGCGTATGGCTGGTCGGTACCACGCTGTCGTCAGCTCGGAGAAGACTTGTTACCAGCTATTTATAAGGTCTTACCGAATTTACGGTAGAAAAATAATAAAATAAAAAATAACAACAAAGGGGTTACTTTTGGAAGGTTTACTCAATTTTTTAACCACATTGGATGGTTTTCTTGGCAGTGCTGCCTGGTTTCCCTATGTCCTTTTGGGTGTAGGTTTGTTTTTCACCATTTATTTAAAATTTCCACAGATACGCTATTTTAAACACGCGTGCAAGGTAGTCACGGGAAAATACGACGATAGCAATGACCCTGGTGATACGACGCACTTTAGAGCCCTGACTACTGCCTTGTCCGGTACCGTTGGTATGGGAAACATCGGTGGTGTTGCTTTTGCCATCTATCTGGGGGGCCCCGCTGCATTGTTTTGGATGTGGGTCACTGCATTTTTGGGTATGACAACAAAGTTTGTCGAGGTGACGTTGTCGCATAAATACCGGGTTAAAACGGCTGATGGAACCATGGCCGGTGGACCTATGTATTATATGGACCGCAGGCTAAATATGAAATGGCTCGCAGTTGCCTTTGCAGTGGCAACCGTTATCAGCTCATTTGGCACAGGAAACCTTCCACAAAGTAACGGTATTGCGCAAAGCATTGAAGCGTCATTTGGCATAGAACCTATTATCGTGGGTAGTGTACTGGGTATTCTCCTTGCAATGGTTATATTAGGCGGTATTCAGCGCATTGCTGCTGTAACGTCAAAAATTGTACCTTTCATGGCGGTTATCTACATTGTGGGTGCTCTTGCAGTTATCTTTGCCAATGTTGAAAATATTGGACCGGCCTTTATGGCGGTAATTGGTGATGCATTCACAGGTTCTGCAGCAGCCGGTGGGTTCCTGGGCGCCTCTCTGGCTTATGCTTTCAACCGTGGTGTGAATCGCGGTTTGTTCTCTAACGAAGCGGGGCAGGGCTCTGCGCCAATTGCTCACGCTGCTGCAAAAACCAAAGAGCCTGCTTCTGAAGGCATGGTGTCGTTGTTGGAGCCTTTCATCGATACTATTATCATCTGTACGATTACCGGGTTAGTCATTTTATCTTCTGGTGTTTGGCAGGAAAAACATGAAAATGAATTCCAGCGCGCCGACACTACATTCCTTGCGTCCGAATACGTAGAAGGTAAGGAAGAAGATATGGAGAAGCTGTACCAGTATCTCAATGGAAAAGAAGGGCATGGGGTTGAGTTATACAGCGGCCAAATTACCGTTGTAAATGGGGCTGCAGTTTCAGGCGGGTTTACCTTATTAAACGCACGTTCTTTTGCAGAAGACGTACGCTACAGCCTCACCGATGAAGATCTTTACACAGGCACGTTGCGTATTGAAAACGGTAAACCTGTTAAAGACGACATCGTTATATCAGGCAAATCCCTGATCCATTCTGCCGCCTTAACTACTGTGGCTTTCTCACGTGGTTTCTTTGGCGATTTTGGTCAGTATATTGTCTCGGTAGGCCTGTTGCTCTTTGCCTTCTCTACGGCGATAGCTTGGTCTTACTATGGCGATAGGGCTATGACCTATTTGTTTGGCCCGAAATCGGTTATGCCTTACCGCGTCGTATATGTAGCGGGGTTTGTTTGGGCTTCGTTTTCTGATACGACCTTGGTTTGGGTCTTAAGTGCGGTCGCTATCGTTGTGATGACCCTACCAAACCTCTTTGGAATTGTGATGCTTCACAAAGAAATGAAAAGCACCGCCAATGAATACTGGGATAAAGTAAACGACAAATAATTCACAGGGGAGGTTTTACACCTCCCCGTTTGTTCATTCGCCTTGGAGTTTTTAATGGCGCTAATTGATTGCCCATCATGTGGCAAAAAAATATCGGATAAATCAGAGAGCTGTCCACATTGTGATTTCGCTGTCAAAGCAGCATCAGCAGACGACATTGTGAGAAAGCAAAATATGCAACGCTTTAAAAAGCTGTCCAGCTTACAGAGCCAGTCTATGCTGGCCATGTTAATGTTTGTGCTTGGTTTTGGCTTTATGTATTGGGGAGGCGTGGCACCCGGCGACATGCAACACAATATCGCCATTTTGGTTTGTGTGGCTGGTTTTGTGTGGTATATCGTTAACCGCGTTAGAATTGTCATAATAAAACGATTTAACCAATGAATATAGATGCGCTTTTGGCTTCAATGACGCCACATACCTACAATAATCTCAGGCAAGCCGTTGAGACTGGAAAGTGGCCTGATGGCCGGCAACTGGACGACAATCAAAAGGCCGTGTGCTTGCAGGCTGTTATGCTGTATCAGGCCAAAGTGGAAAAGAGTGAACAGCATATGACTATTGGCGCAGAAGGTGAGATTGTTCAAAAAAGTAAGAGTGAACTGCGCAGTGAACTCAAAGAAAATGAAACCATAGCACGATTTAAACAAGATGATTTTTAGCCGTTTTTTTACCCCCGATCACGCTAAGCCAGACCCAAAAGTTCGCAAAGCCGCCGCCATTCAATTGTCACCTGATGAACCTAAATCTAGGCAGATTTTGCATGAACTAGCTTTTAACGATGAAGCGCCAGAGGTAAATCTGGCAGCATTAGAGCAGCTCAATTCGTTCGCGCTATGGCAAAAAGTGGCACAAACTGCCAAAAACGAGCGCGTCAAAAAGGCTGCGAAGCAAAAGGTTCGTACCAGCATTTTGTCAGATGATACTGTGAGCGACACAGACAAAAAAGATTTCTTACTTGAATCCGCTGATGCAGAGTTGGTCGCTGAGTTCCTTTTACAAAAGCATTCTGTATCTTTTGATGCAGACTATGTTTTGCGTTTGATTGATAAAGTAGATAAGCCTCAGTTCAGAGAAAAGTATTTCTTATCCGGCGCATCTGATGAAGTAAGACAGGTATTGCTTCAACAGGAGGCCTCAATATCACGGTTACAAAAATGGTTGAAGAGGGTCTCTGGCGACCTGGCTGAGCGCATCGGTTTGCGTATTGCAGAGCTAGAAGCTGAACAAGAAATGCCAATTGAAGTGACAAAGCAGACTCGGCTGGTGCTTTCAAAACTGCAAGCTTTACTGGATGAAAAATCACTCGACGTGTTTAGTCAAAAGCGCGCTTGCTTAGTGCAAGAATATACCGACTTGGAAGCGTCATTTTACTGTTTGAACGACCGGGATAAGCAGGCTTTTGAGGAAAAGAAACATCGCATTGATGAGCGTCTTTCTCGCTGCGAGTCAAGTTTGTCTGAAGAATACGAGGCTCAGCAACAGGCACTGTTGAAAACAACAACGCTCAACGAGATTGAATCAGATATCGCGGCAATCGGTCTTCAGGTTGAAGCCTTGATGTCTGAGATCGACGCGGTAACACTCGAGGCGCTTGAAAATGTTCAAAAGACAATTCTTGATTTAGAAACAAGGGTTACAAAGGCTACCACTTTGATTGGCCGGGCAAACGCAGAACCCTTGTTGCAGAAACTGTCGCTGCTGTCTTCACAACTAACCAAACTGCCGGAGTGGCAACGTCATACGCTGGCAATGCAAACTCTGCTTGACAACATTGAGACAAGTTTTCAGTCTGATGTGTCTGATTGGAGCACCATCGCACAGACTATTGAAGACTATCAATCACGCTTTAACGAACTTTTTGAATCTGAATCGCCGCTGGCTGTTCAACACAAGCAACGTTGGTCACAATTAAAAGGCGCATTAAAAGCAGCTAAAAAAGAAGCCGAAAAGGAAAGCAAGCAGACGATCGCTCAATTTAGGAAACAGCTAGGTGTGATTTCAAGTTTAATTTCACAAGGCAAATTCCGAGTTGCCATGTTGAAATTCTCAACATTGAATAACCAGTGGTCACAAGCCAGTGAGCAGGTTAAGCGTTCGCTGGAACGCAAATACGAAGAGATAAGCACGCAGGTAGACAGATTGGAGGGTTGGCAGGATTATGTGTCAGCAGACAGAAAACCCGCTTTGCTGGAACAGGCAAGAACATTAGTCGACGACACCTCAATGGGCATGGTTGAGAGGGCCAATAAGATAAAATTACTGCGTAAGTCCTGGCAGTCTTTAAGTCTGACCAAATCCGAGGCAGAGCAGGGTGAGCAAATCGATACTGAATTTGACGACTTGTTAGAACGCGCTTTCGCACCGTGCCGGAAATACTTTGCTGAGCAGGAAGAAAAACGCAAACAACATATTCAAGACAGAGAAGCAATGATCAAAGCTCTGTCTGAAGTTAGCGAGGATACCTCATTAGCAATAGCAGAAAAATATGAGGCCTTTAATGCGCTGCAAAAGCGCTGGCGGAATGCAGATAAACTCAGACCGCAGGACTACCTTCCCTTAAAAGCGCGTTTTGATGCACTACGAGACGAAGTAACCACATCATTTGATGCTTGGTTGTCTGATAATGCTGAGCAAAAAAATAACCTGGTAAGTCGTGCGCAGGCTCTATTGGAGAGTGCAGATATTAAAGCTGCTACGGAAGAAGCCAAAGTATTACAGCAAACATGGCGTACCACCGCGACTGCAGGTAAAAAATTAGACGGTCAGCTTTGGAAGCGATTTAGGAAAGTGAATGATGCTATTTTTGAGCGCTTGAACGCTGAGCGAGTGGCATCGAAACAAGCAGTATCAGAAGCCGTTGAAGCTTTCAACACTTCGCTAAATGTGGTGAAAGCTAAGGTTGATGAGGGAGACACTGAAGCGTATCGCGCATGCGCTGACAAACTTTATAGCCAACTGACACAGTTGCCTAAGTCCATTGTGTCAGATTTGAAAGCGTCATTGAGCGAACTTGACAAACAGGTGCGTAATATTGAGGCTGATAAAAGGCTCAAGAGGGAACAGGCAAAAATTAATGCGTTGTTGAATGTGATGCAGGATTCAACAGGTAAGCACGCTGACAGTATGCATGAGCACCCTGATTGGGATGTGTTAGAGCCTTCGTGGCAACAAGCTTTGACGGGGGCTTATAAGTTTAATAATGACCAGATACTAACCCACAGGGCCGACGCCTTACTGTTATTGGAAATAGCACTGGACTTGCCCTCACCAGAGACTGAACGGGGCAACAGACAACAGTTGCAATTGTCATTACTGGCGTCAAGTTTAGAGCAGGGCGACAAGCCCGATCCACAGCAATATCTGCATGCTTGGTTGGGTTTTGGTGTGCTCGACAAGATTGATGAAAGCGAGCTGGTACGGCTTAATACTTGCCTGCAGACTATGCTCAGGGCGGTGTAACTTGAATAGTCAGGTTGAATACAGTTTTGATGATGAACCAACCGCTTACAGGTTTTTAAATACTGTAAATGGTTGGGGCAGAGAAGGCATAAGAGTGAAATATGGCCGATCGTCGTTGCACGTAAAAATAAACTATGAGATCCAGACAGGGCAGTTTGATAGTCTTTTATCGGAGCTTGATGATCTTGCAGGCTCTCACAATGGCTGTGAAGTCAGCTGATTTTTTAGTGTCAGAATGTGATGCCATTGCTCGTGTGATACAGGCATCACAGACAGCCGATTGCCTTTTTTCAACAGCTGAAACCCCTCTAACGCTTCTGTTTTTTTAAGGTCAGCCAGGGTAATAACGCGCGTCCACTTTTCCACTAAACTTAGGTCAACCATATCCCAGCGCGGATTTTCTGGGCTCGACTTGGTGTCAAAGTAGTCACTCTTAGGGTCCCATGCCGTAAAGTCGGGATACGCTTCGCGTGTTATTTTTGCAATACCTGCGATACCAGGTATTTTACAACTGGAATGATAGAAAAAAACGCCATCCTCTTTTTTCATTTGCCGCATAAAGTTACGCGCTTGATAATTACGCACACCGTCCCAGGGACTGTTAGGCTTCTTTGCTAGATCATCTACTGAAAACGCGTCGGGCTCTGATTTCATTAACCAGTACTGTGGTTCACTGTGTGCCATTGTGTTTACTCGATAGTTAGGGTGCAGTGATACCCTGCATATTTTCGGATGTTGATAACTCTGTCTTCGTCTAACAACCAATATTGGCCTTTTATGCCATTTAGTGTTCCTGTAAAGGTTGGTGTCTTATCCAAGTTTATGGACTTTATTTTTTCTGGATACGTCGAAACAGGGTAGGTAATCTTGTGCACCTTTCCGTTAGTTTCACTAAAAGCTGTGAGTCCGTGTGTGTCTTCAATTTCTGCCAAAGGGGCTTTTATGTTGTCCAGAAGACGATCTTTCTCTGCCTGCAAATTGATAGCGTCAGGCTCGCCCTTTAGCATGGTGCGCCAGTTCGTTTTATCGGCGACATACTTTTTGAACGCCATTTCCACTAACCCACTGACTTTGCGGTTTGGCACGCGCATGATTGCTAATGCCTGAGTAGCGCCCTGATCCATCCATCTGCTGGACACCGCGTCGGTCACGTGGCGAGTTATACCCACTTTCAGTGCGCCTGTGTTGGCGAGGTAAACAAAGTGATCTTGTAAACAGTTTGCTTCACCCCATTCTGGCTCTCTGCACGTGCCCTCATGGAAGTGACATAGTTCAGGCTTAATTATACAAGTGTCACACTGTGCTAAGGAGATAACGCAGGGGTAGCAATAGCCCTGATTGAAACTCTTTTTTGTTTTTCTACCACAATGTGTACAGGAAATGGCTTGTTCGAATGTCAGGGTAAGCTTCTGTCCAAGAATCGGTTCCATGGATACCAGAGCCTCACCAATGGGCAAGCTATAGTCAACGAAGCCATTGTCATTGTAGTGGGTGTGCATTTTCTTAAGAGTGCCTTGGAATTGCATATTATATATTTACCTCTGCGGTTAATTCTCCACGGATATTGGTTTGCATAAGTTGTTTGGAGGTGGCGTAATCTAAATTCTGGCTGAGTACATAATGCAATTTTGCTAACGCAGCTTCAGGTGTCATATCTGCGCCTGAAATAACGCCTGCCTCCCGCAATGCGTTGCCAGTAGCGTAACCACCCATATTCACTTTACCCCGTAAACACTGCGTGCAGTTGACCACAATAATTTCGTGTTCTGAAGCGTATTTTAGCTGTGCCAGTATGGCTTCTGTTTGCGGTGCATTACCCACGCCATAACTGAGCAAAATCAGCGCCTTTACCGGTTGTTGTAGGGTATTCTTAATCACTTCAGCCGCGATACCTGGATATAGGCTAATTACCCCAATGGGTTGTGCGGTTATGGCTGTTACCAATAAGCTCTGGTTGACGTGCTGAGAAATTTCGCCGGCTTTAAGACGAATAGCGATTCCCGCTTCCAGCAGCGGGGGAAAGTTAGGTGAATCGAAGGCATCAAAACCATCAGCATCCACTTTACGGCTTCGGTTACCGCGATATAAACGGTTATTGAAGTACAAACTAACTTCTGAAATTGGGAAGTTTGCCGCAATGAAAAGCGCATTGAGCAGGTTTTCTTGACCGTCTGATCGTAATTCTGCAAGGGGAATTTGAGAGCCCGTTACAATAACAGGCTTACTGAGGTTCTCCAGCATAAAACTTAGCGCTGATGCCGTAAACGCCATGGTATCTGTACCATGCAAAATAATAAACCCGTCATAGCTGTCGTAGTGTGATGCGATATCGTCGGCAATGAATTGCCAGTCGCTTGGACTCATGTCAGAGGAATCAATCAAATTTGGGTACTCACGCAACGTAAACAGGGGCATCTCTTCGCGATTAAACTCGGGCATCTTTTTTAGCGTGTCAGCTAAAAAGCCGGGCGCTGGTATATAGCCTGATTGAGAAGGGCGCATGCCAATGGTGCCGCCTGTATAAGCTATGTAGATTTTCTTACGCATAAAGGTAGGGTGAGTTATTGTGTGTTTGATTAATTTTAAGGTATTAATCGCTTACAACAAACCCTAACCTGAGTTACAGTACTGAAAATGGAGAAATTTCAGTATAACCATGACGGAAAAGCCTAAAGGACAATTGGTTTGCGTAGGTCCCGGAATGATATTGGGCGCGCATATCACAGAGCGCTGCAGGAATTATATTCAAAGGGCTGACGTTGTTTACGTAAGCTGCCACCATGCAGTTGAAGAATGGTTGGCGACTCTCAATCCCGATACAATTTCGCTGCAAAACCTGTACGCAGAAGGAAAGCACCGACGGGAAACGTACAATCAAATGCATCAAACCATCATGCAATCGGTGCGTGAAGGGAAAAAGGTTGTAGGCTGTTTTTACGGTCACCCTGGGGTCTTTGCACAAGTTCCGCATTGGGTCATTAATACTGCTCGGGAAGAAGGTTACAAGGCTCATATGGAGCCTGGGATTTCTGCTGAAGATTGTTTGTACGCAGATATGGGTATCGATCCTGGCCGTTTCGGATGCCAGCATTTCGAGGCATCACAACTTCTGTTTTATCGCAGGACGCTTGACCCTAGTGCTTACCTGATATTGTGGCAGATAGCGCTTGCCGGTGATCGATCTATTGCTAAGCGGGTCAGTTCGGTTGAGGAGCGCCAGCAATTAGTTGATATATTGCTTAATGACTACCCAGCAGACCACAAGGTTGCAGTGTATGAATGTCCGTTTATTATGGTCGAGAAGCCCAGAATAGAGTGGTTTCCATTAAGTGAGTTGTCAACGTATGAGCTCAACCCGGTTTCGACGTTGGTGATCCCGCCAGCGACAAAAATGCAACCTCGATAAAAAAGGAAATGTGATGAGTGCAATAGCAATTTTGGAAAAATTAGGTGCAGATCCAGATGCGGATGTTAGGGATTTGACTAACGAAGAGCATGCAGCGTTAATGCAAAAAATACAGGCCTTTAAAGAAATCAATGCTGCGCTGATTATTACTGAGCCAGACGATTCTGAGCCCGATGAAGAAGATAAGCCCTCTGAACCATCAGATAATGATGACGACAAGGCATAGTACGGTCGTTACAAGGGCCACACAGGCAATAAGAAGTATCAGATGCAAAACGCGCTAAAGTTTTTAGTTTTTATTTCTATTTTGTTATATCAGGCGAGTGGTTTTGCCTCTGAGCAAGCGCGTTTGTCTCAGTCTTACGATAAACGATTCTCCGATCGCGCAGAATCATTGCGTCTCTTGCAAACGATTGATGAGAGTAGGTTGAGTGACAGTGACAAAAATAAATTCACGTATTTATCGCTGTATCACGACATATTTGCGGGCAAGATTACCTCTTCTGTAAGAGACCTGAAGACATTAAACGACACAGTAGATGATCCCGAGTTAAAACTGACAATTTTGGGAACTTTGCTATCCGCGCACGTGGGGGTAAAGGATTGGCATGCCGGTTTTGCAGACGTTGATAAAGTCCAGGCTATCTTTGACGATTATCCTCATTTAGCAGGATCAGAAGATGGCCTAAGAACAAGTAATGGCGTGGGCATTTTTTTAAATGCAGCCGAAGAGTATGAGCGGGCCGCGGCCATTGCTGAATCTGTTATTGCACGAACTGAACTGCCTAGTACATTGTGTATCGCGCATAATATTTTGGTTCAAGCGCTAGAAAACCGAAGTGAATTTGAGAAATTCGATCGTGTACACGAACAAGGCATAAAACACTGTAACGAAGCCAGTATGTCGTACATAGTGTTGAGCTTAAACTATTCTAAGGTGATGCAGAAAAGTCAAATATGGAGTAAATCACGCACTATTGACTATGCTCTGCAACAGCTTGATATCGCATTGGAGGAGGGCTTTTTACCACTCATTCACTCGTTTCAAAGCTTTCTTGCGGGGCAATATTGCGAGATTGAAGATTTCCAAGAATGTCTTTCCATGGCCTACGCCGTTATTCGGACCGGTTCAGACAATGGCTACATAGTACCGAGATTGTTCAGTTATGAGTATGCAGCTATTGCCTCAGCAGAGCTGGGCTATTTTGAAAATGCCCACACTTATTGGGAGGCGTTTTCGGTATTACAACGACAATATTATTCGGATTTGGCAGCAAGACAGATAGCCGTACAGAATGCACGCTTTAACGACCAGGCGAAAGAAGCCCAAATTGCCCTGCTCGATAAAGAGAACTCACTGCTGCAAACCGAAGCAAAACTGTCGGCGGAACAGATCCAAAACTCTTTATTGGCACTCGCCCTGTCTGCCTTCTTGCTAATTGCGCTTTTGCTATGGTCCTGGCGAGCCATGATTGTGCAGAAAAAATTAAAAGTTATGGCAAGGGAAGACAGTCTGACGCATATTGCTAATCGTGGTTATTTTACCGAGTTGGCACGGATTGCTCTTGAAAAGTCCAAACCCATTAAGCAAACGGTCACAATTATTCTTTTCGATTTAGACCATTTCAAACGCATCAACGACAATTACGGACACCACGTTGGCGATTGGGCACTAAAAAGTGCAGTAAGGGCAGTAGAAGGTGCATTGGGTAATAGTGCCACGGTAGGCAGAGTAGGTGGAGAGGAGTTCGCCATTTTTGCTGAAGGCTTATCACTGGAGGAAGCGACAGAACTGGCAGAAAAGTGCCGGGGAGCAATTGAAACTATTGATCCTGAAGCAATCCATCGAACCAAGTTTTCACTGACCGCGAGTTTCGGAGTCTGTGATACGACACAGGTAGGTTATAACTACGATACCCTTTATACAGCGGCTGATTTAGCCTTATATCAGTCTAAAACGCGCGGCCGCAACAGGGTATATGTCTACACGCATCTCACTGACGGCGAATAATGCCGCCAGTGCTATTTGTGGTACTTATTTCGCAGGTACAATCTTACCCACGTCTTCTCCCGCAGCTTGACGATCAGCGTGGTAGCTTGATCGAACCATGGGACCGCAAGCCGCATGAGTAAAGCCAATTTCTTTGGCATATTCGCCCAACTCATCAAATTCCGCAGGTGTAACATAGCGCTTCACAGGGTAATGATGTCTGCTCGGTTGTAGATACTGGCCAAGCGTTAACATGTCAATATTGTGGTCGCGCATATCGCGCAACACATCAGCTATCTCTTGTTTATCTTCGCCCATGCCCATCATTAACCCCGATTTGGTAGGGATGTCAGGATGGTTTTCTTTGAACCGTTTCAACAAATCTAATGACCATTTGTAATTCGCACCTGGGCGACACTCGCGGTACAAACGCGGGATAGTTTCTAGATTGTGGTTAAATACATCCGGAGGACCTGATTTAAATATTTCTAACGCGCGGTCCATCCGCCCCCGAAAATCAGGCACTAACACTTCGATGGTCGTGGAGGGGCTGTGCTCGCGGATAGCGTTAATACAGTCGACAAAGTGCTGTGCACCACCATCTCTAAGGTCATCGCGGTCTACCGAGGTGATCACTACATAACGCAAGCCCATTTCTTTGATGGTTTTAGCCAGCTTTTCAGGCTCTTCTGCGCTTGGGGGAAGTGGTTTTCCATGGGCAACATCACAAAAAGGGCATCGGCGAGTACAAATATCACCCAAAATCATGAAAGTGGCTGTACCGTGATTAAAGCATTCTGCTAGGTTGGGGCAGCTGGCCTCTTCACAAACCGAGTGCAGGTTATTTTTGCGCAAGGTTTTTTTAATATGCTCGATTTTATCTGTAGTTCGTGGCAGCTTTATTTTAATCCAGTCCGGTTTGCGGAGCATTTCCTCTTTTTCCGTAGGGATAATAGTTACCGGAATATGTTTTACTTTTTCATCGTCACGTAATTTTACGCCCGCTTTGGCTCGCACATCACTCATCAAAACCTTCTTTGTTTATCACAGTATCTATATTTAATTCTTTCACTAAATAATGAACCAAACCTTTACCCGCTTCTGCGACCGTTGCTGGTCCACCCAAATCACTGGCATTGACCATTTCCATACCAGCATACCCACAGGGGTTAATCCGCTGAAAAGGCCCTAAGTCCATATTAACATTCATGGCAAGCCCATGAAATGAACAGCCTTTTCGAATACGTAATCCGACCGAACAGAGTTTACTTCCATCGACATAAACACCCGGAGCATCAGAACGGGGGTAGGCCTCTACATCGTATTCAGCCATGATATTAACGACGCTCCTCTCTAAGGCATTGACTAGCTGGCGTACACCGAGCTTTGCGCGCTTAATATCGAGGAGAACATATAGCACTTGCTGCCCTGGACCGTGATAAGTGACCTGGCCACCTCTGTCCACTTTAACCACAGGTATATCCCCGGGCATTAACACATGCTCATCTTTTCCTGCCTGCCCCTGTGTAAAAACAGGGTCGTGCTCTACTAACCACATTTCATCGGTGGTTTCTGGGGTTCTGTTGTCAGTAAAAGATTGCATGGCCTGCCAAACAGGTTGGTATGCCTGTTTACCTAATTGTCTAACAATAACCAAAACTAGAGCACCACGCGGACTAACTCGAGTTTAGATAACTCGGTGTAGATAGACTCCATATGCGCTTTACTGGTTACTTTGACGCTGATAGACAACGAGTGATACGTGCCTTTGCTGCTAGGGCGCACACTGGGTGAGTAGTCACCCGGTGCAAGCTCCTGCAAGCGTCCAATTACCTGCGTGGGAAGGTCGTCATGCGCAACGCCCATGATCTTAAACGTTTGAAAAGTTGGAAACTCTAATAATTCGTCGAATTTAGTGTCCATTGACCTGCTCTATTGCTGAAAACCGGCGGATTATACCTTACTCACCGTCCAGGCCCAATTGCAAATATACGTAGTCTTTTAATTTGTCGAACATGCCACCTTCATTAACCTCGTGTAAGGTCACGAGCGGGTATTCAGCGACGTCCTCACCTTCGAGCTGTAAATAAAGCGTTCCAACTACCTGACCTTTTGCCAACGGTGCCTTCAATTTCTCATTGAGCTCGAAGTTTGCCTGAAGATTTTTAGCCTGGCCTCGTGGGATCGTGATGGGAGTCGCTTGGTTGATACCCAAGTCAACGGTCTCTCTGTCACCCATAAAAATACGGTGTGCAACGAAGCTCTCTCCTGCTTGATAAGGAGTTACTGTTTCATAGAAGCGAAACCCATAGCGAAGTAGCTTCTTATTTTCTACTTTTCGGGCCCGTTCACTTTCTGTGCCCATAACCACTGAAATGAGTCTCATGTCGCCCTGGATGCCGGATGTGATCAAGCTGTAGCCCGCATCAGAAGTGTGACCTGTTTTAATGCCATCAACGTTCAGGCTTGGGTCCCAAAGTAGGCTATTGCGGTTAAACTGCTTGATATCGTTATAGGTAAATTCTTTTTCACTGTAAATGGCATACATATCTGGCACTTCATTTATAAGTGCACGTGAAAGTATTGCCATATCGCGCGGAGACGTATAGTGCTCAGGGTCGTGAAGCCCGTGGCTATTGACAAAGTTACTTGCCGTCATACCCAACGCAGCAGCATATGAGTTCATCATGCTCGCAAATGCCGCTTCTGAGCCAGCAACATGTTCAGCCATGGCAACGCACGCGTCATTGCCCGATTGCACAATGATCCCTCTAAGTAAGTCTGAAACGGAAACCTGTGTGCCTACCTCAATAAACATTTTCGATGAGTCAGGAAAGTTTTTAGCCCATGCGTTCTCTGAAATAGTTACCTGGTCATCCAGACTAATATTGCCGGCATTGAGTTCTTTACCGATGGCATATACCGTCATTATTTTGGTCAGGCTAGCTGGATATATCTGCATATCTGCATTTTGACCCGCAATAATATGGCCTGTTTCATGGTCCATCAGCACAAAGCCTTCAGCGGCAACAGAAGGCACGGGCGGGATGACTACCGCAGCATTGGCTGAAAATGAACTGGAGAGTACCAGACTGATTAAAAAGAAAAGAACCTTAGATTTAGCGCTAGAAGACATCAAAGACATTGTGTTTCCATTTATATTTGTTGTGTGTCGATCAAAACCACGGCATTTTAACGCAATTAGAGCCAAGTTACGTAAAAAAGTTTCCTAAAGACCGATAATATACGCGCCTGGATAGCCATTTCGTTGTAAGTCACTCAGCAATTGGCTTACCTGAAACCGGTCTTGAAATGGGCCTAGCCTAAGCCTGAACAGATTGTCGACAAAGGGCAGTGCGGTTGGAACTTGATACAGAGATGCAAGGCCGTCTGAAAGCGCCTTGGCGTTATGTTTGTCAGATAAGGCTGCAACCTGAATATAGATCCCTTCGCTTTTCTCGGGCTCAGTTGTGGGAGGGACAATACCCGCATACTCTTCAAAAGACTGAGTCGGGCCTTTTCCGACGGTATATAAACCTTCAGGGCTGACATGAATCACCTCAATTTTAACCTTGGCGACTCCATTTTTCATCGTGTCCAGCTTTTTGGCTGCAGCATAGGAGAGGTCAATAATTCGGTCATCGTGAAAAGGCCCTCTATCATTGACGCGGACAATAGCAGTTCGGTTATTCTCAAGATTAGTGACTTTAACGAATGAGGGGAGTGGCAAGGTAGTGTGAGCAGCAGACATAGCAAACATGTCATACGTTTCGCCATTAGATGTTAGGTGACCGTGAAATTTCTGACCATACCAAGAGGCATAACCTATTTGCTCAAACCCTTTGCCAGATGACATAGGAAAGTATTGTTTACCCAACACAGTGTAAGGGCGATTGTTGTGCTCTCTGTAGGGCTCATAACGCGGTGTTGCATCTCGCATTTCCGGTTCAGCATAATTAAATTGTGGGGCTGAATCCTGTTTTTGTGCATATCGTCCGCTAGGAGACTGTGCACAACCGCCTACAATGGCAGTGATAGCCAAGTAAAAGAATATTCTAGTTATAGCGCGCATCAGCGTGATAATAGTCGTTTTTGTGTGCCGATGGACATGAGAATGCCAAATCCTGCTAACAATGTCACCATTGATGTGCCACCATAACTGACAAGCGGTAGTGGCACGCCTACTACAGGCAATAATCCCGACACCATTCCCATGTTTACAAAGACGTAGACAAAAAATGTTAGCGTAATTGCTCCAGCGAGTAATTTTGAATAGGCGTCCTGTGCTCTTACTGCAAGCACTAAGCCGCGACCAATAATGAACAGATAAATAGCGAGAAGCGCCATCACGCCAATGAGACCAAATTCTTCACTGTAAACGGCAAAAATAAAATCAGTGTGGCGTTCGGGTAGAAACTCAAGTTGAGATTGCGTACCTTTAAGCCAGCCTTTTCCCTCAAAACCGCCAGAACCAATGGCTATTTTAGACTGAATGATGTGATAACCCGAACCCAAGGGATCACTTTCGGGATTCAGGAAAGTTAGCACACGCTGCTTTTGGTAATCCTGCATCAGGAAGAACCACATGATGGGTAGGAATGCACCAGCTAGCAAAGCGACATAAGCAATGAGGCGCCAGCGCATGCCTGCAAGAAAGAGCGCGAAAATACCGCTGCTAGCAACGAGTAGGGAGGTGCCTAAATCAGGTTGTTTGGCAATGAGGATAGTCGGAATAATGACCAACACAAAACCAACAAAAATATTCAAGGTCTTAGGCGGTAAATCAAATTTACTGATATACCAGGCAATCATCATAGGCACAGCCAGTTTCATGATTTCTGAAGGCTGAAAGCGGATTATATGTAAATCAAGCCACCGCTGTGCGCCTTTACCCACATCGCCAAACAGCAGCACAGCGACCAGCATGAGTAATCCGACAACATAGCCATAAACAGAGACACGTCGATAAAAAGCAGGTGGGATTTGTGCCAAGACCAACATAACGACCATGGCGACGCCGAGTCGAGTCACTTGGCGATAAATTAAGTCAATATCTTGTCCGCCTGCTGAATAGATAGCAACCAGGCCTACTGACATCAAGGTTAGTAGGCCAACGAGCAATGTCAGGTCGATATGAATAGCGGCAAGAAAACGCTTCATGATGACGTATACTCCAGAACCTTGCGCTTTTCCGTCGGTGAGTACCACTTGTCTTCAGGCAGTGGATTCAGGGTAAAGTAATAGTCAAACATGGCACGGGCAACCGGAGCAGCATTCGAACTGCCGCCACCTGCGTTTTCTATCACAACTGCAATAGATACTTGAGGGGCATCATAGGGGGCGTAGCCAACATACATGGCATTGTCCCGTAAATGCTCTGCCACATTTTCTTCCTCATATTCTTCATCTTGAGCAACGGAAAACAGTTGTGCAGTGCCTGTTTTTCCCGCAGAAACATAAGGCGCTGTGGCAAAGGCATTAAAGGCAGTGCCGTGATCACGGTTAACCGTTCCATACATGGCATCGAGCACTAAATCCCAGTTCGCTTCTTTTTTCATCGCCACCGGCCTTAGGGTTTTGGGTAATTCAACTGTGATTTGTTCGTTTTCGATATAGCCGCGCTTTATTTGCGGTATGAAGCGTTCGCCCTTGTTGATCAGCGTATTCACAGACTGTGCGATTTGGACCGGCGTGGCGGTCCAGAAACTTTGTCCTATGCCAACCGGAATGGTGTCACCAATGTACCAAGGCTCGTTAAACCTGGCCTTTTTCCAGCCTCTGCTGGGCATATTCGCCGCTGACTCTTCGTGTAAATCTATACCTGTGTAATCACCGAACCCAAAGTCCATCATCGACTCGCTGATTTTGTCGATACCCGTTCTGTAGGCTAAATCGTAGTAAAACGTGTCACAGGAAACTTCAATGGCTTTTGTTAGATTTACTTTACCGTGACCGCCTCTTTTCCAGTCGCGCCATACATGACTGACATTTGGCAGTCTGTAACGTCCGTAGTCTGTCATTTCTTCGTCTGGAGTGATCACTTCATGTTCCAGACCAACCAGTCCTAAATGCGGCTTGATCGTTGATGCTGGTGGGTATTGCCCTTGTGTTGCACGATTAATGAGCGGCCTGTCTGTGGAATTGAGAAGTGCGGAATAGTTTGCCTGGCTAATACCGTGAACAAACATGTTGGGGTCATAACTTGGGCTTGAATAAAGTGCCAGTACGCCCCCTGTGGACGGGTCAGTCATAACGACGGTACCACGTCTGTCTCCGAGCAATTCAGCGGCTTTTTGTTGTAACCGTAAGTCGATATTAAGCACAATATCCTGACCCGGCGTGGGAGGCTGAACTTCCAGTGTTCTGATTATCCGCCCTTGGCTATTAACTTCAACTTGTTGGTAACCCACTTTGCCGTGAAGCAGGCTTTCATGAAAACGTTCTACGCCAAGCTTACCGATATCATAGGTGGCAGCGTAATTATCTTCCTGTCCTGCTTCTATGAGCTTTTGCAGGTCTTTCTTGTTTATTTTAGAGACATAGCCCAACACATGGGTTAGCAACCCTGCATAGGGGTAATGTCGCGAAAGGCGGGCTTCTATTGATACACCAGGAAAACGGTATTTATTGGCTGAGAATATGGCTACTTCCTGTTCTGACAAACGCGTTTTAAGGGCGATAGGTTTAAACCGTCTCTGGCCTCTAAGTGTTTGTTTAAAGCTGCTGATATCTTCTTCTGTAATAGGGAAAAGCGCCTTGAGCTGAGACAGGGTTGTGTCTAAATCATCAATATCCTCGGGGATTAATTCAAGACTGAATACAGGCTGGTTCTCTGCCAATAAAACACCATTGCGATCGTAAATTAACCCTCGGTTAGGAGCGACGGGCAGTACTTTTATGCGATTGGTATCGGAGCGTGTTTCAAAATCCTGATGCTGCTTAACTTGCAAGACATATAAATTGCTGAGCACTACGCCCAGTAGCAGACTGGTGATGATAAAAGCAATAAACGCGCGTCGAGTCACCAGATTGGCTTCTGCAGTATGATCGCGAATAGTTTGACGTTTAATCGGCATGGTTACTCGCGATGGTAAGGGTGGTTCTGCGTAACAGACCAGGCTCTGTAAAGGCTTTCAGCAACGATAATACGTACCAAGGGATGGGGTAAAGTTAGTTCAGACAAAGACCAGCGTTGCTCTGCAGCTTCAATACACGACTGCGCCAGTCCTTCAGGACCACCTATTAGAAGTGCCACATCTCTTCCATCCATTTTCCATGCATCCAACTGGCTTGCTAGCTGTGACGTACTCCAAGGCTTCCCCGTTACTTCCAGCGTCACTATGCGCTGGCCTTTACCAACAGCTTGTAACATAGCGTCACCTTCCTGCGCGGTAATACGATCAATATCGGCATTTTTACCGCGTTTGACTGGCGCTATCTCTTTAAATTCTACGGGCATGTCTTTAGGAAAGCGCTTAATGAAAGTGTGCACGCCTTCGTCTACCCATTTGGGCATTTTATTCCCTACAGCAACAATGTTGATGCGCATGGCGCGATACTAACTCCAAAGCTTCTCGAGTTGATAAAAGTCGCGCGTTTCGTCCTGCATGACGTGCAAAACAACCTCTCCAAGGTCAACCAGCACCCATTCACCGGATTCTTTACCCTCTACACTAAGAGGCGGGCTGCCAGCGTGCTTGCTTTCCACGACCACATTTTCAGCAATAGACATGACGTGTCGTTTTGAGTTCCCCGAACAAATCACTAATGTGTCGGTAACAGAAGATTTGCCTGTGACATCAATAGTGACGATGTCACGCGCTTTCATATCTTCTACTTTATCAATAACAAACGCTTTTAAATCTGTAGTTTGCAATTCTGCTCCTTAAATTTTTCGATAGAGTTGATGCTCAGCAATATAGCTTTGCACCTGGCTGGGAAGCCATTTTGATTTATCACCTGGCGCTTCAGTCATTGCTGCTCTTAACGCAGAAGACGACACTGATAGCGGCGGAGAGCTGCACCGATACACGAAGCCACAGGCTTGCTGATGCAATGCACCGGCCTCTTTTACGCCATGCTCAGATAACCAAGATTGCACGGCATTAGAGAAATGAGCATGCGGTGTTGGTCTGGGCATAACAATGAGATGGCAGTAGTTTAACAGCGATTCCCACTCACGCCATTTATCTAAAGTATACAGCGAATCGTCGCCAAGGAAAAAACTCAATGACACATCACTGCCTAACTTTTCTCGAATGGCGCGTAGAGTATTGACGGTAAAGGATGGACTGGGTAGGTGCAGTTCGAGCGCCTCTACATACAGAGTGACATCGTTATCACTGTAATGCGTGCAAAGAATATCTAACATATTGATACGATGTTCGTCACTCACTGGCAATTGTGTCTTCAATGGCGAGAGTTTACATGGCATCAAGCCAACCTTTTTAATGTTGCACTCTCTCGCGGCATATCGCACAGCATGTATGTGGCCCAGATGAGGCGGATTAAAGGTGCCGCCGAGAAGCGCAAGCATTTATTCGCACCAAGGCAATTGCAACAGGGCAGGTGTCACAAAAACCAAGCAAAGATGGTTGAGGGCGACAAAGGGTCTGACTACCGTTTGTTGTTTAAAAACATGGTCAGCCTGTTGCAACAATTTACCTATGTCCACAAGGTGTTCGCCAGATAATCGGTTTAAGGCTTGTTGATAGTAACCTTGTCTGGGCCCCCAGATGCGATAGGACTGCCAGTTTACGGGCCCTGCGATGTGCTTTATCTCTGTTAGTGTTTGCCATTCCCTGATCAGTGCCCAAATGATGATGTTGGGTTCTAGCCCTTCCGATTCTAAGGATAACAATAATCGGGTCATTTTCGCGCCGTCGCCTGCTAGCATAGTGTCGATAAGCTGAAAGACATTGTAGCGAGACTGATTCACCACGGCTTCTTCTATGTGCGTTTCATTAATCGTTTGATCAGCGTATACCAGAGCCAACTTCTCTATTTCTTGTGCCCCTGCCAGCATATTGCCCTCACAGTACTCGGCCAATAAACTCGCAGCCTGAGGAGTCATTGTGAGGTTTGTATTGCGAGCAGTTTGTTCGAGCCACTGTAATAGCTGTTTGCCTTCAAGTGGGTAACAGGGAATGTACCTTCCGTTAGTATCAAGTGCTTTAAACCACTTTGTTCGTTGAACGTCTTTGCCAATTCTCGGCCCATGAACAATAAGAAGCGTATCTGGGTTAGCTTGTTCCGCTATCAGCTCTAGCGCCTTGGCACCTTCCTTTCCTGGTTTTCCAGTGGGGAGTTCCAGTTCAATCAACTGTTTAGCACTAAAAAGTGACATACTTTGAGTGGCATCATAAAGGTGTTGCCACTCAAATTCAGCATCCTGAACCAATACGGTTCGTTCATCAAACCCACTGGCTCTGGCTGTATTTCTGATCGCTTCAACTGCACTAAGCTTTTGTTGTGGTTCATCACCAAATACCAAGTAAAACGGGACTAAGTGCTTGGCCAGATCAGCGTCTAGGCGGTTGGGGTACAGTTGCATTATTTACTCAGCATCTACAGCCGAATTAGCCTGGCTGGACAACAACCGGATAATGCGGTCTGCAGCCTCTTTGCGCATTTCAGACACAACTAGGTCAAGTTCTCTGGACTTAGCTAGCACCTGGTCAGGATCGTCCTGATAGTCGCGTAACACTTCAACACGACTCTCAATCGGTGCTTTTCCCGGAAACGTCACAGCGTAATTGACACTATATATCAGCTCATATTCTGCAACCTGGCCCGTTGGGAAGACTGACAGTAAACGACGTTCCAACGATTCCGGCTGAAGTTGAATTACGATCGCGCCAGGCGCTGAAACTTCTTTGATGTACGTTATTTCATAGACAGATAATCGCTCCTGAAAGTCACGTGCCAGACGCCCCTGTACAGAAGCCGCAGTAATGGCTACGCCCGAGGTATTCTCGGGCAAAGGCAGCGTGCCTCTTAGCGCAAAGCCACACCCTGTTGCAAAAACAAGGGGCAAGAGTATCAATGCAGTCGCGATAATTCTAAGCATCAGTTTGCCACTATGTTGACCAGCTTACCTGGCACAACAATGACTTTGCGTACTGTCTTACCATCGGTAAATGCCTTAACATTTTCCTGCTCAAGTGCCGCAGTCTCTACTTGCTCTTTGCTGGCATCGGCCGCCACAGTGATTTTCGCCCGTACTTTACCGTTTACCTGCACCACAATGAGCTTCTCGTCCTCAACCATGGCTTTTGGATCTGCTTCTGGCCAGCCAGCGGCTTCGATATCTTGCTCATTGCCAAGTTGCGCCCACAGTGCATGACAAATATGGGGAGTTATCGGGTTGAGAAGCTGAACTACCACAGTCACAGCTTCGTGCATTAGTGCTTTGTCGGTATCGGTTTCTTGCGGCGCTTTTTGTAATGCATTTAGCAATTCCATAATGGCTGCGATGGCCGTATTAAATGTTTGGCGTCTGCCAATATCATCACTGACTTTTGCGATTGTCTTGTGAAGGTCACGTCGCAATGCCTGCTGCCCTTTATTCAATTGGGATAAATCCAATTGCGGCAGTGAATCGCCGATACTATCAATGTGTTCTTGCGCCAGTTTCCATACGCGTTTTAAGAATCGGTTTGCGCCTTCTACACCCGAATCTATCCACTCCAATGTTTGCTCAGGCGGAGCCGCGAACATGGTGAACAATCTCACCGTGTCAGCGCCATACTGGTCAATGACCGATTGTGGATTGATACCGTTATTTTTGGATTTAGACATCTTGGTCATGCCACCGTGAATAACTGGCTGGCCGTCTTTACTCCACACCGCAGAAATGACTCTGCCCTTATCATCCTTTTCTAAATCGACTTCGTTGGGTGCTATCCAGGTTTTTTTACCGTTTTCATCTTCGCGATAAAATGAGTCGGCCAGTACCATGCCTTGGCACAATAGTCGTTTAAAAGGCTCGTCACTACTGACCAGGCCCTCATCGCGCAGTAATTTGTGGTAAAAACGCGAATACAACAAATGCAGAATAGCGTGTTCTATTCCTCCAATGTATTGGTCCACAGGGAGCCAATAATTGGCTTGTTCAGGATCTAACATGGCATCGACATTACCCGCAGAGCAGTATCGCGCATAGTACCAAGATGATTCCATAAAGGTGTCGAATGTGTCAGTTTCTCTACGTGCAGGCTGGCCTTTATATTCGGTTTTTGCCCACTCAGGATCGGCTTTTATCGGTGAGGTTACGCCATCCATTTCTACATCTTCCGGCAATACAACAGGCAGATCTTCTGATGGAACGCCCACTGTTGAACCGTCTTCAAGATTCAATATAGGAATTGGAGCCCCCCAATAACGCTGGCGGCTTACACCCCAATCCCTGAGGCGATAATTGACCTTGCGCTGACCATACCCTTTTTCTTCCAATGCACTAGCAATGCCATCGAATGCCTCGCTAAAATCCAGACCATCAAACGCACCTGAATTAACCAAGCGACCCTTGTCTGTAAATGCGGATTGGCTTAAATCACACGTTGACTCGGCATTGTCGTCTGGCACTACCACTTGTTTAATGTTGAGATCGTATTTAGTCGCAAACTCCCAGTCTCGCTGGTCGTGACCCGGCACAGACATTACAGCCCCGCTGCCATAATCCATCAGTACAAAGTTGGCTACCCATATGGGCAGTCGTTCGCCAGTTAATGGATGGACAACATACAGCCCGGTTGCTGCGCCTTTCTTTTCCATGGTCGCCATATCGGCTTCGGCCATCTTGGTATTCTTGTTGTCTTCGATAAAGTCGGCGAGTGCTTGATTATTTTTAGCGGCATGCAATGCAATAGGGTGTTGAGCCGCGACTGCGACATAGGTCACACCATAGAGTGTATCTGGCCGTGTCGTATATACCGACAGTGACGTCATATCGCCAATGGATTGTTCCAAATCAAACGTAATATCTACGCCTTCTGAGCGTCCAATCCAGTTTGCCTGCATGGCGCGAACCTGTTCTGGCCATTCGTCTAGCTGGTCGAGGTCCTTGAGTAACTCCTCTGCATAATCGGTAATTTTAATAAACCACTGAGGAATTTCTTTTTGCTCGACAATGGCACCTGATCGCCATCCGCGTCCATCAATAACCTGTTCGTTAGCCAGTACAGTCTGATCGATAGGGTCCCAGTTCACAGTGGCGAGCTTGCGATAGACTAATCCTTTTTCATACAGGCGGGTAAAAAACCACTGTTCCCACTTGTAGTAATCCTGCTTACAGGTTGCAACTTCGCGGTTCCAGTCATAACCAAACCCGAGTGACTTGAGTTGACCTTTCATGTATTCGATGTTTTCGTAGGTCCATTTAGCCGGTGCTGTATTGTTGTTGATTGCCGCATTCTCTGCAGGCAAGCCAAACGCGTCCCACCCCATGGGTTGCAGCACATTTTTTCCGTTCATTCGCTGATAACGGCTAATCACATCACCTATGGTGTAGTTCCTAACGTGCCCCATGTGAAGTCGACCGCTTGGGTAGGGGAACATCGACAAACAATAGAACTTTTCTTTGCCTGCTTCTTCAGTTGCTTTGAATCTTTCGGTTTCTTCCCATTGCTTTTGAATTTTTGCTTCAATGTGTTGGGGTTGGTATTGATTATCGGCCATTAATTGCGCAATTCCGGGTTGTTTGATTGGTTCCAAAATAAGCTCAATAGAATACCCCAGACGGGGGTAATGGCTCAACGACTTATTGCGCAAACCACCATAGACTTAGGGAAAGTTTGACACTGCTGTGGTTTCGCGCTTCACTGACACAAAAATGAAGATGAACGGAATGACAACTTTGTCTTACATGACCCCTGGAACATCTCAACTAGATATTCGCGAATTAACACCAAAGCTACAAAAACGTCTGATTCAAAATGCGCTCAATGATGAAACCGCTCTGTCCGCCACATTTATTGGGCAGGAGCGTGCAAGTGAGGCTTTGTCATTTGGCTTAACCATAGAGTCGACAGGATATAATCTGTATGTGATGGGAGAGCACGCAACTGGCCGATATACGTTGGTTCAGGAACACATTCGTCGTCAGGTGGCAAATAAACCGACGCCTGATGATTGGTGTTACATTAATAATTTCGATGATCAGCGTGAGCCTTTTGCGCTCAGGATGCACACCGGCGAAGCCAAAGCGTTTCTCAAAGACATGACACAGTTAATAGACGAACTGCTCGATACCTTTCCCGCTGCGTTCGATAATCCAAGTTATCAGCGAAAAAAAGTGTCGTTGTCACGTCAATTTGAAGACAGATATGACGAGGTGATCAATGAAATTGAAGCCTTAGCACAGACAGAAAACGTCGCGCTGTATGAAGAGAATAACAGCATCAGTTTTGCGCCTATTGTTGATGGCAAACCAATTGACGATGAAAAATTTGCACAGCTTGATGAGCAGACCCGACAGCATTTTATTGAATTAATCTCAGCGCTGGAAGAAAAACTGAGTGAGAAACTCATAGCGCTTCCTGTGTGGAAACGGGAGTTGTCAGAGCAAATCAGAAAACTGAATCGAGAGACCGTAGAGCAGGGTATAAAGCCCTTGCTAAAACACAGGGAACATCGTTACGCAAGTGACTTGGGTGTATTGAAGTATTTAAGACAAATGCGTACGCCTTTGATAGACGCCATTATTAATTTGAGTCTGGAAGAAAACAAAGAAGACAGGCTGGACGAATCTGAAAAGCGGAGTTTGTTAGAAGAACATTTTTTGCCTAATGTGGCAGTTGGCCATACTCATAACGAAGGCGCGCCTGTTATTTATGAAGCAAACCCCACTTATCAGAACTTGTTCGGGCAAATTGAGTACACCCACATTAGTGGCTCTGCGTTCACAAACCATAGAATGATCAGGCCTGGTGCACTTCACAGAGCAAACGGTGGCTACTTACTTATTGAAGCAGACAAGCTTTTGGTTCAGCCTTTTGTATGGGATGCGCTGAAACGCGCCATTAAGTTTAACCGGTTAAAAATGGATTTACCCCAGCAGGACGTGGGTATGGTCAACGCCATTACCCTTACGCCGCAAGACATTGAGCTTCAGGTAAAGATAATCCTTTTGGGGTCAAGGGAACTGTATTACAACCTGCAGGACTACGACAGTGAATTTGACGAGCTATTCCGTGTTCTGGTTGACTTTGATCACGAAATTCCACTCACCAAGCAAAGTACTATCGATTTTGTTGGGCGTGCTCGTCTGCATGCCCTTCATTGCGGTATAGAGAAAATTGAACCGGCTGCCATGTGTCGGTTGGTAGAATTCTCTCTGCGCATGGCCTCCCATCAGCAAAAACTCTCTGCACGTTTTGCTGATGTCATTGAGCTTATCAACGAGGCAAACGTTTTCGTAAAGCAGGACAAATCTGAGCATTTAGGTTTGAGCCACATTGAGCAAGCGTTAAAAGCAAAAAAACGTCGCTCAGGACGAGTCAGTCAAAGTTTACTGGAAGATATCAAAGAGGGGCATGTCCTAATTGCCACTGAAGGCCATGCCATCGGTACCGTAAATGGCCTGACGGTGCTTGAAATTGGCGATTCTGTGTTTGGCACGCCTGCCCGTATCACGTCTACGGTTTATGCAGGGGCAAGTGGAGTGGTGGATATTGAGCGTGAGGTAGAGCTGGGCCAGCCCATACATTCAAAAGGCGTGATGTTGCTAACTGGTTATTTGGGGCACAAATACGCTCAGCATTTTCCTCTTACACTGTCAGCCAATATCGCCCTAGAGCAATCCTATGGTTATATCGACGGGGACAGCGCGTCGTTAGGTGAACTCATTGCGCTAATATCGGCTCTTACAGAAATTAAGGTCAATCAGTCTTTGGCAGTAACTGGTTCTATCAATCAATATGGAGAAGTTCAGGCTGTTGGCGGTGTGAATGAAAAAATCGAGGGCTTCTTTGAACTTTGTAAACATCGGGGCCTAAATGGTGAGCAAGGGGTGGTGATCCCTGCCTCAAATCACATCAATTTGGTGTTAAATAAGCCAGTTACTGAAGCCGTTAAAAAAGGGCATTTTCATATCTACACAGTGGAAACTGTTGATGATGCAGTAAGTTTGTTAATGCAGAAGGAGGCTGGGCAGTTGAGTGCGAGAGGCCGATATCCGAAAAACTCAATCAACTACCACGCCCTTAATCGTCTTTATAATATTGCTAATATTGTAAATGGAGAGGGTTGAGCGGACTTAACGGCTGGGATCGACAAGAAACCGGCCCGTTACTTTTCCGGCGACTATACGTTGGCAGGCGTCGTTGACCTCTGGCAAACCTATCGTCGTGGTTGCAGCGAGCAAACGGCTTTCCGTTGTTTCTTCTGCTAACGCCTGCCAAGCTCGCAGACGATTCTGATAGGGCTGATAAACACTGTCGATGCCAATCAATGAGACTCCCCTTAAAATAAAAGGGGCCACACTGGATGGAAAGTCCATACCTTGCGCCAGACCGCAGGCACTGACTACACCACCATATTGCATCTGCGCACATAAGTTTGCCAGTGTATGGCTACCAGAAACATCAACAGCGCCTGCAAAATTTTCTTTTTGCAAGGGTTTACCTGGTGCACAAAATGCAGCTCTGTCCAACACCTCTGAGGCGCCAAGTTTCAATAGAAACGCCTCTTCTTCTATTTTGCCGGTTATGGCGGTAACTGTATATCCTCTCCTTGCTAACAAACCTATTGCAATACTGCCAACGCCGCCGCTTGCACCGGTCACTGCGATGGGGCCTGAGTGAGGCAGCACACCGGCCGATTGCAAGGCATTGACACACAACATGGATGTGTAGCCGGCGGTGCCAATACTCATGGCATGAACAAATGACATCTTGTCGGGCAATGGGACCAGCCAATCGGCTTTTACACGAGCAAACTCAGCCAATCCGCCATGATATTTTTCGCCGAGGCCCCAGCCATTGAGGATCACTTTGTCGCCACATGCATAGCGGTCGTCAGTGCTTTCAACCACAGTGCCGGCTAAATCTATGCCGGGTATTAGTGGGAAACGCCGTACTACCGGCCCCTTGCCTGTTACGGCTAATGCATCTTTGTAATTGAGTGTTGATGCACTGATCTGAATCAGTACTTCAAAATCGTCGAGTGCGTCTTGTGAGAGAGACACGACGGCGGATTGATAGGTGCTGTCGTTGGTAATTTGAATGGCGCGCATAGTGTTCCTCCCGTTAAACCGGATGCCGTGAACAATAAATGTAGCACTTCATCTCGGTTCAATCGGGGAGTAAGACTAAAGCCTTATTTAGGCGGCATACGCAAAGCACCGTCTAGGCGAATGGTTTCACCGTTGAGGTAACTATTTTCAGCAATATGAATGACCAGTTTTGCAAATTCGTCTGGCAAGCCAAGGCGCTTGGGAAATTGCACATTATGAACCAGTGCATCCTGAACTTTTTCAGGCATACTTAACAGCAAAGGTGTTCCCATTACGCCAGGCGCAACAGTGTTGACGCGTATGCCACTAGGAGCAAGGTCACGGGCCATCGGCAAGGTCAAGCTGATAATTGCACCTTTACTTGCTGCATAAGCCGATTGGCCAATTTGGCCGTCGTAACCTGCTACCGATGCGGTATTGACGATTACGCCCCGTTCTTTTGCTTCGCCCATGACGGGTAATTTCGCCATATAGGCTGCGGCAAGTCGTGAAACATTGTAAGTGCCAAACAGGTTAATTCGTAGGGTCTTTTCAAATTGCGATTGGTCTGCGGGCTCGCCGTCACGGTTGAGTACGCGGGCAGCTGGTGCAATGCCGGCACAGTTAACAACAAGACGGATATCGCCCAGTTTCACTGTCGCAGCTTCAAGCGCTGTTTTAACCGCGTATTCGTCACATACGTCAACTCTAAAAAATGCGGTGTTGTCTGCACCTAGCTCTTCCACTCGCTGGGCGCCCACTTCGTCATTTAGGTCAAACAGGGCCACATTCATTCCCGCATTCCGGAGTGCTATTGCCGTTGCGTGGCCCAATCCAGAGCATCCGCCTGTGACCACTGCAGTCGCCTGATTAAGGTTCATGCTATGTCCTTCTTTACTTGATTATTTCCTAGGAAGTTCGATTTTACGTGCTTCACTCGGTCGATAGATCACAAGCACATGTCCAATAACCTGCAGTTTTGCAGCATCTGTTTCACGGACAATCGCATCCATAATGAGGGCTTTTTCATCGCGGTCATCAGAGGGAACTTTCACTTTGATCAATTCGTGGTGTGCAAGTGCATTATCAATTTCAGCAACTACACCTTCAGTAAGACCATTTGCACCCAATTGAACTACAGGTTTTAGTGAGTGTGCCAAGCCCTTGAGAAATTGTTTTTGTTTCGTTGTTAGTTTCATTCAGTCGTTTTAGATTATCAATTGTACAAGGGCAGACATTTGCCCTTGAAAACCTTTATTCTACCGCCATATTCTTCTGAAGACTAATGTCTGTACAAAAAGAATGACAAATAATGGTCAGTTTTCCTGACCAGCACATTATTTAATGGGCCTGTCGTGTTTTGACAAGCAGGGCTGAAAATCTGGATTAAGCAGATAAATGAACAGATTGGGTTGACGCAACGTATGCACTCTTGGATATGTGTTTTTCTAAAAGGCGTAATCTGTTGCAGCCAGTTACAAAAAATGATGAATACAAACCACGATTTTTGTGGTCAAAGCAGTTACACTGTGAATAATACAAAAATCGTTTTAAAAGATTTAAAGAAACGTTAGAGGTCTATAACTTTGAGCGACATGGCAAAAAATCTCATCTTATGGTTAGTCATCGCGGTCGTGTTGATGTCGGTTTTCCAGAGCTTTTCTCCGGGTGAATCGTCGAAATCGCAAATGGATTACACCACCTTTATAAAAGAAGTTAATCAGGGAATGATTAGGGAAGTGTCCATCAACAACAGTACCCAGGAAATCATTGGGCAAAAACGTACGGGTGATACATTTAAAACACTTATCCCGAGTTACGACGCGAATCTGATCAACGATTTACTCAAACAAGACGTTAAAGTTGTGGGTGTACCACCGGAAAAGCCATCTTTCTTGGCTAATATATTTATTTCTTGGTTCCCCATGCTATTGCTCATAGGGGTTTGGATTTTCTTCATGCGCCAAATGCAGGGCGGTGGTGGCCGTGGCGCAATGTCATTTGGTAAGAGTAAAGCTCGGTTGTTGAGTGAAGACCAAATTAAAACGACTTTTGCTGATGTGGCAGGCTGTGACGAGGCGAAAGAAGATGTCTCTGAGCTGGTAGATTTTTTGCGAGACCCGTCTAAATTCCAAAAACTGGGCGGTAAGATCCCCAAGGGCGTTCTCATGGTAGGTCCTCCGGGCACAGGTAAAACCTTGCTTGCAAAAGCTATCGCAGGTGAAGCTAAGGTGCCGTTTTTTACCATTTCTGGTTCTGACTTTGTAGAAATGTTTGTGGGTGTCGGTGCATCTCGGGTAAGGGACATGTTTGAGCAAGCGCGCAAATCGGCGCCTTGTATTATCTTTATTGATGAAATAGACGCTGTGGGTCGTCAGCGTGGTGCAGGCCTTGGTGGCGGACACGACGAGCGCGAACAGACACTGAATCAGATGTTGGTAGAAATGGATGGTTTCGATGGACATGAAGGCATAATTGTTATTGCTGCAACCAACCGTCCCGACGTATTAGACCCTGCATTGTTGCGTCCTGGCCGTTTTGACCGTCAAGTTGTGGTTGGATTGCCAGACATTCGCGGACGTGAGCAAATACTTAAAGTACATATGCGTAAGGTACCAATTGCAGACAATGTAGAGGCTGCCGTCATTGCACGTGGTACACCGGGCTTTTCTGGTGCTGATTTGGCAAATCTGGTCAACGAAGCAGCATTGTTCGCAGCGCGATCAAACAAGCGCTTAGTGGCGATGGAAGAGTTTGAAAAGGCCAAAGATAAAATCATGATGGGCTCTGAACGTAAGTCTATGGTGATGTCTGAAGAAGAAAAAACCATGACGGCTTACCATGAAGCTGGACACGCCATTGTAGGCAGACTGGTACCAGAGCACGACCCTGTGTATAAGGTTTCTATCATTCCGCGCGGCAGAGCTTTGGGTGTAACCATGTATCTGCCCGAGCAAGATAGGGTTAGTCATAGCAAACAACACTTGGAAAGCATGCTGTCGAGCTTGTTTGGTGGGCGAATTGCCGAGCAAATCATTTATGGTGATGACAAAGTCACTACCGGGGCATCAAACGATATTGAAAGAGCCACAGACATTGCACGTAAAATGGTAACGCAGTGGGGCTTGTCAAGCAAAATGGGTCCTATGCTATACGCCGAGGAAGAAGGTGAAGTGTTCTTGGGTAGAAGCATGTCTAAGGCATCACACATGTCTGATGATACCGCACGTGCCATTGATTCTGAGATCAAGTCATTGATTGACAGAAACTATGAGCGTGCACAAAAGATCCTTGAAGACAACATTGATATTCTTCATGCAATGAAAGATGCACTGATGAAATATGAGACTATTGATGCCAAACAAATTGATGATCTCATGGAGCGTCGTTCAGTCAGACCGCCAGCAGACTGGGACGACCGCTCTGGTAACAACAGTTCATCTTCAGGGGGTAACGCGCCTAAAGATGCTGAAATGAACGTTGATGAAGACGATAAAAAGGGGTCTGTTGGCAACCCTGGTGATTTGCCAAGCTAGTTGGTATCTACGTAGCAATAAGGCGCCTATGCTGGCGCCTTATTTGTGTCTGGAGCGTTAAAAATGCAAGTGAATTCCCCACAAGTAATGGCAATCGTTAACGTCACTCCGGATTCTTTCTCGGACGGTGGCCAGTTTGATTCTGTACAAGAAGCGGTAGAGCGCGCGTTGCGATATGTCGAAGAAGGTGCTGATTGGTTAGACATAGGGGGTGAGTCCACGCGACCGGGCGCGGCTGCTGTTGACGTAAATGAAGAGCTTGAGCGTGTCATTCCCGTTATAGAGGGCATTCGGCAGCATTCTTCTGTGCCCATCTCAATCGACACCAGCAAAGCTCAAGTAATGCAGGCAGCGGTAGAATCTGGTGCCACCATGATTAATGATGTTTGTGCATTACAACAGCCCGGCGCGCTGGACGTCGCTGCAAAATTACAAGTGCCAATTTGTCTAATGCATATGCAAGGCACGCCTAGAACGATGCAACAAAATCCGCACTATAACAATGTGGTTGAAGACGTTTTACACTTTTTGGATACACGTAAACAAGCATGTATTGAGGCGGGAATTGCGTTAGATGATATTTTGTTTGACCCAGGATACGGATTTGGTAAAAGTGTGAGTCACAATTATAGCCTAGTGGCTGGGATAGCGTCATTAGCGGCAACTGGCCATAAAGTACTGGTTGGTATGTCGAGAAAGTCCATGATTGGTGCAGTGACAGGCAGGCCGGTTGAAGACAGGCTGGCCGGTAGCATTGTGCTGGCAACCCTTGCAATGCAAAATGGCGCCCATATACTTCGAGTACATGACGTAAAAGAAACTGTTGATGCAGTTAAGATTTTTCAAACTTATCAACAATATGCCAACTAACAACAATAACGGATAATTTTATGGCAGAGCGCAAATATTTTGGGACAGACGGTATTCGAGGGAAAGTGGGCGAGAGCGCTATCAACCCGGAATTCGTCACTAAACTCGGTTGGGCGGCAGGTAAAGTGTTGGCTGGCCAGGGTACAAACAAGGTCCTAATTGGAAAAGACACGCGTATCTCAGGGTATATGCTTGAGTCTTCATTGGAAGCAGGCTTGTCTGCGGCGGGCATTAATATTGGTCTGCTTGGACCTATGCCAACACCGGCTATCGCCTATTTGACCAAAACCTTTCGTTCTGAAGCGGGTATTGTGATCAGTGCTTCGCACAATCCCTATTACGACAACGGTATTAAGTTTTTTTCGTCAAAGGGTTTTAAATTAGACGACGATATTGAAGCGGCTATCGAAGCCATGATGGATCAACCAATGAGCTGTGTGGCGTCAGATAAGCTCGGCAAGGCCATACGAATAAATGACGCCGCAGGGCGCTACATTGAGTTCTGTAAAGGTACCTTCCCGTCAGAGCTGTCCTTAAAAGGCATGAAAATCGTTGTGGATTGCGCCCATGGAGCGACTTATCATATTGCGCCCAATGTGTTGTCTGAACTCGGTGCTTCGGTTATAGAAATAGGCACTAAACCTGATGGACTTAACATCAATCACAAAGTAGGTGCTACTTCAATGCGGGCGACCGTTGATGCAGTTCTTGAGCATGGCGCTGATTTAGGTTTTGCATTGGACGGTGATGGTGACAGATTGATGCTGGTTGACCACAAAGGCAATGTCATCGATGGTGACCAAGTCATTTATATTATCGCAAGAGATGCACTTAAATCTCAGCGACTTCACGGCGGTGTTGTTGGCACACTGATGAGTAATTTGGGTCTTGAGCTAGGTTTGCAAAAACTGGGCGTTCCTTTTTTGCGCAGTAAAGTCGGTGACCGTTATGTGATGGAAATGCTGCACGAGAATGGCTGGCACATTGGTGGTGAAAACTCTGGTCACATTTTAAATCTGGCGGTGTCGTCGACGGGTGATGGTATAGTGGCTGGACTACAGGTGCTTACCGCCATGCTTCGTTCAAACTTAGACCTTCATGCGTTATCACAAGGGTTTGAGAAGTTTCCGCAAAAACTGGTTAATGTGCGTTTTGAACAGCAGGGCGGCAATCCGTTAAACAGTGACAAGGTCATTACTGCGCAAAAAGAAGCCGAAGCAGCCTTGGGTAAAACAGGTCGAGTGCTGTTGAGAAAAAGCGGCACTGAGCCTTTGATCCGGGTCATGGTAGAAAGTGATGACGAAGAAGCGTCTATTAAATGGTCAAACTATATTGCAGAAGCGGTAAAAGCAGCGACTGAATAGTGTTTTATTGCATTTTTAGGCTTGTATCTTTCAACAGATATCGTTAATATCACCGCCGCTTTTGCAGCGGTATAAAAGGGATGGCTATGGCTAGAAAACCTTTAGTAGCAGGCAACTGGAAAATGAACGGAAACCCAACACTCGTTCGCGAGATGGGCGATGCGTTAAACAAGCTAGACACCGACGCTATGAATGTCGTTGTATGCCCACCAAGTTGTTTTTTACCCTTGTTTGCCAACACATCTTTTGCCACGGCAGGGCAGGATGTGAGCGCCAATGAAGAAGGCGCACATACGGGCGATATTGCTGCCAGTATGCTGCGGGACCTTGGCTGTAAGTACGTGATTGTAGGACATTCGGAAAGAAGGCAAGATCACGGTGAGTCAAGTCAACTTGTTGCAAATAAAGCTAAACGCGCACTTTCTGAAGGTTTGGTACCTATTATTTGTGTAGGTGAACCACTGGAGGTAAGAGAGAGCGAAAAAGAGCAAGAATATGTAGAGCAACAACTGCTGCCTGTTTTTGAAACGTTATCAAAGCAGGAACTGTCACAGTGTGTTGTTGCTTATGAACCTATTTGGGCAATTGGTACTGGTAAAACAGCCAGTCCAGAACAAGCACAGCAAATGCACGCGTTTATTCGAAGCAAACTTGCTGAGCAAGATAGTGTTATCGCAGAGGGTACTCGCCTTTTATATGGTGGGAGCGTGAAACCTGATAATGCGCGAGAGTTATTTGCTCAGAAGGATATAGACGGTGGTTTGATTGGCGGAGCGAGTTTAAAAACTGACAGCTTTATCGCCATTTGTCAGGCTACACAGTAAGAGGTTATTTATGATTTACGAAGTACTGATTGTTGCATACCTGGTAGTAGCGTTAGCACTCATTGGTTTTGTGTTATTGCAGCAGGGCAAAGGTGCTGACATGGGCGCGTCATTTGGTGCCGGTGGTTCGAACACTGTGTTCGGTTCATCAGGCTCAGGTAACTTTATGACACGAACTACAGCAATTTTGGCAACATTGTTCTTTCTTATTAGTTTGATTTTGGGCAGTATCGCGGCAAATAAAGAAGCTGAGGTTGACCAGTGGGAAAACCTTGAAGTACCCGTTGTTCCTGCTGCGCAAGAAGTGGCGCCAACCGGTAACTCTGATGTTCCAGTCGCTGAGCAGGCGCCTCAAAGCAAGCCTGAAGAAGACAAAGAATCGGATGTACCTCAGAACTAGAGACAGTTAAACGCGGAAGTGGTGGAATTGGTAGACACGCCATCTTGAGGGGGTGGTGAGCATAGCTCGTGCGGGTTCAAGTCCCGCTTTCCGCACCAATAAAAAACCCCGTATTTCAAAGAGATACGGGGTTTTTGTTTTTAGATGGATCGTCATTGGATCATATCATTAAAGCTTGCGATGCTTGTTTTGCCATATCTGGTGATTCATCGTCCATCCAACGGCCATAATGTTTTTCTAGCATCTTGATACTTTTGTGGCCCATTTGTTTTGCAATCCAAGACAATGGTTGGTTTGCGGTAATTAGCTGGCTACCATAGGTATGTCTAGCTTGACCTATAGGCCTATATCTAACACCTGCACTTTCGCACAGCGGCTTCATTATCATCTTGCTAAATGCCTCATTACCTGACCAATACCTACCAGACTTTGAGCTAATGATTATAAATTTGTGTTGTTCCTTAATGACACGACGGTTATCCCTTTGAATTACATCTACTGATGTTTCTTTTACATCACTAGCCAAATTAACAACTTTTTTTAATGCCTCAAGGGCTTGAACCAACAATTCGATAGTTCTCTCACTTCCGTCGGTTTTAGTTGCTTTAAAGTCTCCTTCTACGATAACTCGATTTACCTTTATCGTTCCTTTAATAAGGTCAATGTCATCCATTGATAATGCTAATAATTCAGATGGCCTGAGACCGGTCCAACAAGCTAAGATAAAAGCCTGCTTTTCAAGCTCTCTGTTCGTCACTACATTCGCTATTTTTTCGATCTCTTCTCTTGTAAACGGATCTGCATTGTCTTTTGAATCTTTTGGTGGGTTTTTAATAAACGCCATGGGATTTGAGTCCAATAAGCCGTCGTCATAAGCTAAACAAAACACTTTTCTCAACGGTGTTAACACCTCACCAATTGTTTTGTTGGTGAGGTGGTCTAATTCTGATGCAATCCATTCAAGAATTTGTGATTTTGTAATTGTTTTTAAACATCGATTGTTAAAGTAGGGAATGACGTAGTTTTCACAACGATTATTAAAGTTGTAAAAAGTTTTGTCGCTCGTATCGTTTTTAGATAAGGCTAGGGTTTTCTCCATATAGGTATTAAATGGCACTTTTCCTGAGAGTTTTTTCTCTTCAAGTAGTTTCAACGCTGTTTTCGAATTTGGAAATTCCGCAATATAGTCAAACGTTCCTGTTTCTATTCGATGAAGAACAGAACTTCGTTTATTGATAGCCCATTTTAGATTCGACCTAGTCAGCGGCATGTTTTTTAAGACCTCAAGTCTACGTTGACCTAGGTATACGAAACTCATACGAAATGACTTTCCGTGAATACTGATTCCTTCAACAGACTGAACTTTGTTTTTTGCTTCATCTACAGACCATGCTCTTACTGCCATTATTCTACTCCTTCAATCCAAGCGTCTAGGTTTTCAAAATTCCACATAACCGTACCCATGGGATCTTTCATCCAATGTTTGCCTTCAACAAATTTGCCAGATTTTCTTCTAGTGCTGAGTTGATCTGACGTTAGGCCTTTAAGTGCTTCGATAACACGAGGGTGTACCCAACCTAGTTGGATCAAACGTGAATCGGCTTTAAAAGGAGTGTTTTTCATTAATGTTTTTCCTATCAAGTTGTACTGTCACAAGTAGGTTACTAAATTTCAATGAAACCAAGAAAAGTTCGATTATTCTGTGAACCGTTGGAAAGCTGTCTTCCTCTTCAGAGAGGACATTGGGAAAAGTCGTTACTTTTTTTTGAGTAGAAATCAATGGCACAAGTCTGGCCTACTTCTCCTTATTGCTAGGTTGGACTAACCAATAAGTCCCGAGAGCTAGTATTATTAAAGGCGTCATTAACCATCTATCCCTATCTCATTTCCTTAATAAGGTGTCCTAAAGTAGTCATGCATACACCTATTTCCTTTTGAGTTCGAGAAGCTCATTTTTATTTACCTAGCGCAAATATTTTTCGTGACTAGGTAAACTCTGCAAAATCAGCCACATTTATAGTTAAGAAAAACATATTGCTGGCTTTTACCAGTTTTTCGACATTGCTCATCCATATGTATTGATTTGAATTACATTAATGATTGAACATGAAATAACAACAGTTATTGCAGTAGCATGAGCCTGATTTTAGCTGGCAAGCATTTCTTAACGTGAGAAGCAGCGTAATAGTATTAGTGAATCAAAGTCATAAATCGCTAATATGTGTGCGTTATAACGTAATTAAAATACGAAGCTGTGCATCCTACATTGTCAGGCTGAATTCTTGTATTTACTATTTTTTGCTCGCAAAAAACGAAGTGTGTGTTCAGTAAAACAACTCGTTTCACTCTTTACCAACAGAGTTGACCTACACGTTTACGAACGTTAATTCGTATGCGTGAAAAGTGCATTGTTTTTTGGCTAATAGGGCGGGAGAACAGTCTGAAAGCATGAGGGATGGAGTTAGCTACCTGATTAGCACAGCTATTCATTTGCTAGCTCGGATTAATTCGCTAGGGTAACGCCTATAAGTAAATAAGTTAACTAAAACAAGAAATACAAATATGGAACATAATTACTTAGACGCCACATTGGCGGAAAACTTTTTTACTGAGCTGGGCCGCATATTCTTTCGTGAATCGCATTTTATCGAGGCCTTAAAGGTGAGCACGGAAGGTCACAACTATGAGAAGCTGTATGGGCTATTTGCGAGACACACTACGCGAAGTTTTTCAAATGATGAACTAGTGTTGCTAAGAAAAATACTCACTGTCATATGTTCAGATACTGCATTACGTGGTTCGTCTGGTGATAATTTTGAAGAGTCAACATTTGATGATGAGCAATTTCAGCTCCCATTAGATTTTGGTAGAGACGAAATTCCCTTTTAATGAACCTTCATATCTCTGAGTACATCAATCGGAGATTACCTATGAAGGCCAAAACAACTAGTATCATCAGAAAATACAAACGCAGTAGCCGCTCACCGTTTTCAGGTGATGATTCAACCATTCTTTTGTTGGCAACAATTGAGAATATCGATTCACTGCAATTGCGTTTCGACAGGTATGTTTATTTGCATCGAGATGATGTCGGCAGATGGTTGGGAATAAGCCTCAGCAATCAATTAGTCGATGAGTTTGACGACGGCAAAGGCAAGTACAGAAGCGGAATTCATATGATAGAGGTCTTATTTAAATTAAAAGATGAGATTGTTACGTTTCTTGCGCATTTTTCTGATGACATCAGCACCATCTTGGGACTTGATGCCGCTAGGTGGCTAGAAGCTGCAACACCTGGTTGGCGTAAAGCTTTATGCGATGCTGGTATGATTAGCGACTCTTAATGAGTCGCTTTTTTCTTGCAAAAAAAGAGCCAGCAAGGGGTTCTACTCAGATTTTACGGTCACATCTAAAACGAGGCATACTATGCCTAGAAGGAATGCCCTCAAGCTCAACAGTATTAACACGTCGGTCACAATGGGTATTGCGTAATGATGTCATCTCATTTAATCCTTTGTTAGTAGTCCTCACCTTCATATAAGTCAACAAAGGAAAAATATCTACGCCATCATAAGTCTGAGTTTAGGGGAAGTGGGCAACACTACCACTTAAACCAGTATTCGGGTTAAGTTTGCTACTACACTTCACGATTTAGCTTGTCAGCTTCACTGTGACTCTCTTTTTGCTGTTTTCGGTAAAAAGAAGGGGTAACGCCAGTTGCTTTTTTAAATTCACTGTAAAAGTTAGATGTCGAATTATATCCGCACGTTTCTGCAATAACATCTATAGTCATTTTTTTATCAAGGCATAACAACCGTTGTGCCTCTTTAATACGATAAGTGTTTAACCAATCAGTAAACTTTATACCTTTAGCATTGTTCAAATAGTAAGACAATTTATGTGGAGTGGTCTGCAATAATTTTGCGGTCTTGGGAAGGGTGAGGTTTGCTTCTGTGAATCGTTTATCTTGCCTCATTATTTGATTGATCATTAATTCCAATTCATCAGCATGAACATTAGGCATTTTATGCTCTTCAATGTCTTTTTTTTTCACACTTTGTTTTGAGATCCGTTTGTACTTTAAGTAGTGGGTGAACGAGATAAGAATCAATATATAAGTCACTATACTGAAGGTCATTGCACCTGCTATTACCGATGTATACTTAAACGAGTAATAGCTAAACCAAATCAGCGAATTAGAAATGAAGATATTGATCAATAAAAAATGCGGGTGCTTTATGGTCGTCGTTTTCCATTGACTTATTTTGATGATCTTGTTTACTTCTAACGCCGCAAAAATTAAATATATTAACCAATAGTGATAGATAACTTTATGCGCATTTTTCCAAGTCTCTGGATAGGCGGCAAAAGGGAACACAATTCCAACAACCAACATAACGACTATGGGAGTCACCAAGTGTATCAGATTTAAAAAGTTTAATCGCTTCGTGCGTTGATACAGCGTGTACAAATAGAGCAATGGGCCTATGAATATACAGGCGGTTAAACCAAGCTGAATAATCCAAATGGATAGACCAGGAAAAAAATACAATGCGACGGTTTTGCCAATTCGTATTGAGAGTGCTAAAAAAAGCAAGCCAAAAAGTAATGAAGACACTCTGTCGTCAAACCATGCTCTGGCGAAAACAGTTAACAGAACACCGTTAAATACTCCCAAGGCACTAAAGAAAAACAGGGCAGCAGTATATACGTCGTTAAGTCCCATAAACTAATCATTTTGTGAAATCCTCGAAAATTTTACCGAATATTAAAGATGTACTGCAACTACAATGATCATTATTCACGAGGGCGTTCAGAATTCTGTGTCAGTTATTCGGGCCTAAATATCTAGCACTCCGTCTAGTCGTCCATAGAAGTGAAAAGCGAGCTGAGACAATGTCATGTTCCTGTTTTGAATAGGCATTGTCCATTTCTTCGACGCATTTAATATCCCAGTATATAGCAGCTTAAGCAAACTATTTTCATTGGGGAATCCGCCCTTGGTTTTGGTCAGTTTCCGAAACTGGCGGTGCACCGCTTCAATGGCATTGGTGGTGCAGATGGCCTTGCGTACGTATTCAGGATACTTGATGTAAACTGAAACATTCCCCTACTTGTTACGCCACGAGCCAAGAACGATGGGATATTGCTTGCCCCACTTAGCGTCCAGACGCTCAAGCTCTGATTCAGCGGCCTCTTTACTTACCGCTCGATAAACCGGCTTAAGATCAGCCATAAACGCTTTCTGATGCTATACTTCATCGAGTTACGGATTTGATGGATAACGCATTGCTGAACTTCCGTTTCAGGATATATTGCTTAAGGAAAACCGTTCAGTCCATCAACACAGGCATCAGAATATCTTCAACACCACGATTATTCAGAACAGTCAGGACTAACAGCTAATAGTTGGCACCTTCTGATTCAGACAAGTACAGGCCGAGTAACTCTTTTTGCCATACACATTCAAGCCCAAAATAGTGTAAATCAGCTTTGCTGACATAGCGCCCATCCTCCTTGATTTTATAGTGAATGGCATCCAGCCAGACAAACGGATACACAGTATCTAGAGGACGCTGCTGCCATTCCTGAAGTTCAGATATCAGCCGGTCAGTTACACCCGTAATGGTGGTTTCGGAGATGTCAATGCCATACATGTCTTCGAAATGACTACGAATATCATGGTAGCTCATACCAAGGGCAAACATCGACAATATTTTCCGGTCAATCTCATCAATGAGTTTGGTTTGATTCTTCTTCACCAGCATGGATTCAAAAGAGCCTAAGCGGTCACGAGGGGTATCGAGTTCGAACGTGCCAACGGATGATTTTACTGTTTTCTTACTAGAGCCGTTCTTGCGGTTAGGCTGTTCATCTGACTCATGGTGTTGCTCTAATTCTGCTTTCAGAGCCGCTTCAGTGAGTTGCTTTATCAGGGGAGTGAAGACACCATCTTCACCTGTCAGGTTTTGTCGTGACTGAAGGGCTTTAATGGCTTCATCAATATTGAATTCTTTGGTCATGTTTCATTTCCGTTTTGTATATTTTACTGAAATGACAAAGATTTCTAAACACTACCTTATTCGCCAAATCACTTTGGACTTTGGTAATTTAATATGAATTTTTCTTCACATTTATAGATCTGTAGCGCTACATTATAATCTAGCCTAGATTCATAGGGTTTCAGTCAATACGCTTGCAATCTCATGTTATTTAGGAGTTTATCGTGATGAAATATCGTATTTTAAACATTAAAAATTGTGTTTGTGTGCTGCTTACATCTATTACGCTTGCCATATGTTCTGTGCAAGCAAAGCCAACGCTTAATGATTACCAGAATGTAGCGTTAACTATTCAAAAGTATTTTGACGGTACACAGTTTGGCAAGAAGGCATTGGTGAAGGAGGCTTTTACAGAAACTCTTTTCATTCAATGGATCAATGCCGAAGGAGAGTTTAAGTCCAGAGATGCGAGTAGTTACATTGGCAATATAACGGAAGGAAAACACACACCAAGGTATGGCCATATCGTATCGATTGATATTACGAATAATGCCGCAAGTGCAAAAGTAGAGATTGATTGGGGAGAACGCACAATAAGTGATTACTTATTATTATTAAAAATTGATGGAAAATGGAAAATTACAAACAAAATAGCCACTGTAGAACCCAAACAATAGAATACACTCAAAGGGGCACTCTGTGTCCCTGCCACTACTAATCTAAACTGTATTTGGATTTCTATATATCAACATTATTCATTGCTGGAATTAAAGGCATATCTTTATGCTACTTAGATTAATCTTCCTCATCACAATATTTTTGCATGCTATTAAGCTTGGTCACACCGCCGAAAATAAAGTTTGGCCGTTAAAAGATGGTTATTTAGTTGATGTCGACTCAACGTCTATAAAAAGCATTGAAGGCAATAAAATCGGGGATGTTTTGCTTCTACATCAATGCAATCGAGACAAAACCATGTGGCTTGAGCTTATTCAATTGTTAGCGGTACAGGGTATTAGCTCTACTTGGCTAGACTATCGTGGTTTTGGCCGTTCAGTAGCCCTAAATAGAGATTACTCTCATTCTAGTAACGATCGTGCTCGGTTAGTGGTGGACATTCCGCAAGTGTTCGCACAATGGTTAGACAATGTTGGAAGCTTGCACCCTAAAGTTATTGTCGGAGCTAGCTGTGGTGCAGGTCAGGCTGTTGCACTTGCTAATTTTGGTGCTGACATACAGGGGCTTGTGCTGATATCGCCTGCACTTCGAGATTTTTGGAGTGGAAAGGAGGGTTTTTCTCTTTTTTTGTCAACAACTACTGTACCAGTCTTTAGTATTGTCGCGAAATACGTGCATATTCTGGCCGATCATGAACACTCATTCTGGACGAACGTGAACACTGATTCTGGCACATCGTGAACACCTATTCTGGTCTGATGGTGAACACTTTTAGCCCTTGTCCAGAATCACTG
>NZ_RPOK01000010.1 GCF_003820355.1 Paralteromonas sediminis
AATGGCAAAAGAAAAGTTTGAACGTACGAAACCGCACGTCAACGTTGGTACAATCGGTCACGTTGACCACGGTAAAACTACACTAACTGCAGCAATCACTACAGTACTTGCAAAGACTTACGGTGGTGCAGCACAAGCATTCGATCAAATCGATAACGCACCAGAAGAGCGTGAGCGTGGTATCACCATCGCGACTTCACACGTAGAATATGACACGCCTACTCGCCACTACGCGCACGTAGACTGTCCTGGACACGCTGACTACGTTAAGAACATGATCACAGGTGCTGCTCAGATGGACGGAGCTATTCTAGTAGTAGCAGCGACTGACGGTCCTATGCCTCAGACTCGTGAGCACATCCTACTAGGTCGTCAGGTTGGCGTACCTTACATCATCGTATTCATGAACAAGTGTGACATGGTTGACGATGAAGAGCTTCTAGAGCTAGTAGAAATGGAAGTACGTGAACTTCTAAACGAATACGAATTCCCTGGTGATGACTTGCCAGTTATTCAAGGCTCTGCACTTAAAGCGCTAGAAGGCGACGCAGAGTGGGAAAAGAAAGTCATCGAGCTAGGCGAAGCCCTAGATTCATACATCCCAGAGCCAGAGCGTGCAATTGATAAGCCGTTCATTCTTCCAATCGAAGACGTATTCTCAATCTCTGGTCGTGGTACTGTAGTAACAGGCCGTGTAGAGCAAGGTATCATCAAAGTTGGTGAAGAAGTTGAAATCGTTGGTATCAAAGAGACGACGAAGACAACTTGTACTGGCGTAGAGATGTTCCGTAAGTTGCTAGACGAAGGTCGTGCAGGTGAGAACGTTGGTGTACTACTACGTGGTACTAAGCGTGACGAAGTAGAGCGTGGTCAAGTATTGTCAGCGCCTGGTTCAATCAACCCACACACAAAGTTTGAAGCAGAAGTCTACGTACTAAGCAAAGACGAAGGTGGCCGTCACACGCCATTCTTCAAAGGCTACCGTCCACAGTTCTACTTCCGTACAACTGACGTTACTGGTGCAGTAGAGCTACCAGAAGGCGTAGAAATGGTAATGCCTGGCGACAACTTGAAGTTTGTTGTTGAGCTAATTGCTCCAATCGCGATGGACGAAGGCTTGCGCTTCGCTATCCGTGAAGGTGGCCGTACCGTAGGTGCGGGTGTTGTATCTAAAATCTTGGACTAAGATTTAGACACAGCTGCAAAGCATAAGAAAAACCCCGCTCTTTAGCGGGGTTTTTTGTTTG
>NZ_RPOK01000013.1 GCF_003820355.1 Paralteromonas sediminis
ATCGGGGATGCGGACAGTGTCTGGTGGGTAGTTTGACTGGGGCGGTCTCCTCCCAAAGCGTAACGGAGGAGCACGAAGGTTAGCTAATCACGGTCGGACATCGTGAGGTTAGTGCAATGGCATAAGCTAGCTTAACTGCGAGACAGACACGTCGAGCAGGTACGAAAGTAGGTCATAGTGATCCGGTGGTTCTGTATGGAAGGGCCATCGCTCAACGGATAAAAGGTACTCCGGGGATAACAGGCTGATACCGCCCAAGAGTTCATATCGACGGCGGTGTTTGGCACCTCGATGTCGGCTCATCACATCCTGGGGCTGAAGTCGGTCCCAAGGGTATGGCTGTTCGCCATTTAAAGTGGTACGCGAGCTGGGTTTAGAACGTCGTGAGACAGTTCGGTCCCTATCTGGTGTGGGCGTTGGATGATTGATGGGAGCTGCTCCTAGTACGAGAGGACCGGAGTGGACGAACCGCTGGTGTTCGGGTTGTTTTGCCAAAGGCATTGCCCGGTAGCTACGTTCGGAACGGATAACCGCTGAAAGCATCTAAGCGGGAAGCCGGCCCAAAGATGAGTCATCCCTCGATGTAAATCGTGGAAGGGTTGTTTAAGACTAAGACGTTGATAGGCAGGGTGTGGACGCGTTGTAAGGCGTTAAGCTAACCTGTACTAATTGCCCGAGAGGCTTAACCATACAACGCCTAAATGGCTTTGTATGCTGACAAGCTAATCAA
>NZ_RPOK01000014.1 GCF_003820355.1 Paralteromonas sediminis
CATCGCCTGTGGGTGTTCACCCACGCCCGCCTTTTGACTTCGGGCTCAGGACTTGTTGTATGCATGATTTACTAATCGTTCGTGCAAATTCATGATGATTGCGCGAGCACTCATCGTGATATTTGCGCAAGGAGGACTCACAGTACTCTTTGACGCAAACAATTTTGCACTTACTGTAGGTACAAAATAAGTCAATTGGCGACTGCCATGGCTTATCAGGTAATGTACCCACTTTGAATCGTCAGATAGAGTAGCTACTTGAAAAAACACCTTTCGATATTTTTCTCAGTTACTCATATTTGATTGATTACTAATATCAGCTTTCCAAATTGTTAAAGAACAGATAGTGCTTTTTCTTTCGCCTTTCGGCAAAAATGCACATCAATAAATCAATTTTCATTAATGTGCATTCTTCTTTTGCTTTCTTCTTGAAAACTTAACCAGCTCGCTTAGTGAAGGTGAGTAGTGTTCGAGAAGCGCAGTGTGTGACCAACACATGAGCATCGCAGAACGCTAATCAGCAAAACTAAGTAGAGGTGGTAGGCTTGGGCAGACTTGAACTGCCGACCTCACCCTTATCAGGGGTGCGCTCTAACCAGCTGAGCTACAAGCCTTCAAAAAGTGGTGGAGCTAAGCAGGATCGAACTGCTGACCTCCT
>NZ_RPOK01000002.1 GCF_003820355.1 Paralteromonas sediminis
CAGTGATTCTGGACAAGGGCTAAAAGTGTTCACCATCAGACCAGAATAGGTGTTCACGATGTGCCAGAATCAGTGTTCACGTTCGTCCAGAATGAGTGTTCATGATCGGCCAGAATATGCAGTTTGTTTATATCAGTTCTCGCGTACGGTGGCCGAACTGTATCAATCGACTTTGTGATAAACGCTTTAAGTGAACCTTGTGAATTGCGATTTGTACGCTCTAGCTCGCCCAATTCTATTATCCAATGACGAATACAAGTTAAAACACTGTCTTTTGAATCCGGGTTTAATTCAGCACCTTCCAGAAACGCGCTAGGCATTACAAGTGCAATGCGCTCAACAAAAGCTGTTTTTCGAAAAGACTGATCACCCTGTAGGACAGGTACCAATTTACTCTTGAACATCGGCTCATATACACTTGCCACACATGCCACCAGCCAGCGTTTTAAAACAATTTTTGCTATCTCTGGTGATTTGGCATTAAGGCAGCCGATAACATCACTGACACGCTCTTTACCGTCCCATTCACCGCTGTCTAACCAATCTTTTATTGGGTGATATTCGTGATTCAAACAAACAGCAGAAAGGTGGTCGTCAATAGTAGTTTTCGGTAAACCGTAACGACTTGCTGCGCTAATTAGTTTACTGCGGACTTGATCAAAGTTGTTCAATACCAAATCACCGCATATATCGTGTACCTCAGGTTGAAACTTCATCATATTAAAGCGAAAACCTAGGCCATGATAATTTGCAAGGGCTAACAAGTTTTCGTCTGTATTTGCTACTCGGAGATTGCCATTTGAATCCTGACTATAATCGGGAAATCTTGGCGAATCTTTCTCTGTGTTTTCTGGCAGAGCAATAACCAGTTTCTTAATTGGCAAAACGCTCATTTGGCTCCCCCACTAAAAAGGAGCTGTGCTTTTTGGTTGTGATTATTGATAGCCCATTCTTTTTTATTAAATCGGTCTACATCGGGAAAATGACGCAAGGCCACCTCTTTTAGAGCTTGTTTAGTATCACCTCCATATTCACGAATGGTAATAAAGTCGAACTGATCAATGGCTTTTCCTGTCGCGCATGGGTCACTCTCATGATGTGAATAATAGCGTTCCCGGCCATCTGTAGGACTTTGGAGAATATACGCACCAGCCGTTTTGCTGGTGGACTCTGGCGGTAACCATGCTTTGTTTTGCTTTACATAACCAAAACTTGTAAGTAACTCATCCCAGCCATAATTACTGTTGAACAGGTCAATAATGCTCACCTGTTTGCCAACAAGACTTTCTTTAATTGTTGGTTTAATTGCATGACTGCTTAAACCTGCAATCGCTTTCTCTTGTTCAATATGTTGCTTTTTACAGAACTCGATAGCTCGTTTCATTAATATGCTGCAATTTGTCTTTAACGGCATGCCCTTGGAAACGTGGTATTCATAATGGCTACCATCATAAGTAACAGGCAAATACATTATTTGCTGCGGCCTACTGGCGCAATCATCAGCACGAAATACATAGCACAAATAGGCTTCTAAGGTAGCCCAGGTCTTATAAGTCAAAGACTCGGCTATTTCGATGTAAACACGAAAGCGGTTGCCGTTACCCCGTTGTTTGTGACTGGCAGTTGTATGGACTACGAAGGATGAAATACCCATGTTTTCTAGCGTATCCGTAACACCCTCCATATCGAAAGGTGTTTCATCAAGGTCAAGTCTGAGCAGGGTGAAATTGTTGTGCTCTAGTATCGTAGACTTTTGTTTGTCTGGCGCATCTGTTGCGGCGATGATGGCTGATTTAGCCTTAGCTTGCTTTGTGTCAATCGCGCCTAAATAAGGTGGATTTTCTACAACTTTAACTAAATCATCCCAACCTATAAAACTAAAATTTGTGGTCACTTTGTGACTTTTTGCTGATAAAAATTTAAGCATGGTTTAAACTCTCGTTGGAGCTGGTGGTTGAACTCGCCAAAGCTATGCCACCAGCTAAAGAAAAGGAAAAGACTACTCTTCGGATTGGTCTTTTTTTTGCCTGAATTGCGGGCTATTGGCCGCTTCTGGGTAAAGCTCGAATAGCCTTGTTTGAGCAATCACAAGTTCTCTGCTCAGCTTTGTTAACCTGAGATAGGCACTTTTTGCATGTGAATATGATCCCAGTAAGTAAAGAACTTCGCGTTCAGCTCTAGCAAGGGCATCAAGCTGCTCATCGCCAGATAAGTGCCTAGGATCGAGCTTCAAAAACGTTTGGCGCTCTCCTTTTATTCTGACGTTGTGTATGTACCAATATCTATACTTTTTGCCTCTTAGATCTTGGAGAGGACTGCGCATATCCTCTCCAATCAATTGAGCGATTTCATTTCTGTCGTGCGCTCTTCCGTCACTTAATAATTCCAGTAATTTTCTAGCAGGCGTTCCGCGTTTGGGAAAAGACTTCTGTTTCATTGTTCACACTCCTTACCTGCTACTTTTCCTAACCAGTTTTCCAGCTCAATCTTTGAGTAACGAACTGTTTTCCCAATTTTTATATGTGGGGGAGGGGGATGGCCAAGTAGTTTGCCGCCAGCCATTCTTGATGCTCTAAGAGTATATTCAGCCAAGTCTAGAAATTCAGCTGATGATTTGGTGCTTAAGTAGTTGTTGTCACTTGCCATCGGTTTATCTCCGTTATTTAAAATACGGTGATTAAATTACATTTGGCTTGCAAATGACTAAATACAAAAACTCATATTAGTTTTTGTATTGATTAAACAATCTGTAACGGTAGTGGCTATTTAGTGCGTTTTTTAGTGTGTCTTTGAGAGTTGATGGACTTGGGTGGTTCTTAAGGCCCTCAGTGAAAAAATCTAGTTCCATCAATTTTGTAGGTGTTAGCGGTGCTAACTTATTGACTAACCTATAGTTTTCGATGTCTAGTAGCTGTAAAACTTTATACTTGATGAAGTTTTCCTTCTCTATATCGATACTCCTTTTGGCTTGTTCAATTTTACCGTAGAAGTGTTCGTCATAGAGTTTTTTTGTATTGTCCAAAAATTTTTCAAAATCATCCTTGATCTGATGTCGATCAATATTTAGGTTAACTTTGATTATTGCTGTGCCTATAGCAAGATCTAAAGAAGGGTCATCGGCATCAGTATCCAAAAGTCCTGAGCGGATCATTTCGATTTCCTTAGAGAGTTCCAAAACCTCATCTTGGGTTATTGGTGCTACAGATGTGTGAGCTGGGCATACTGATTCTTTTTCGCTAAATTCTATTCGAGGTCTGCCACAAATTATTTGGAGGTAATTCCGGTTTGCTCTTTCTTTAAACTCATTCCCTAAGGTCTCTGGATACTCATGTTGCTCGTAATATCGTATCTCCCATCGAGCTGTTAGCTGCTTCGCTAACTCTCTTGCGCTAATTTCATCTACCCAATTGTAGTTATTCTCATCAAACCAACTTGGAGTGTCAGGCGTATTGCGGCTATAGCGTTTGTTCAACTTTACCTCCGATAGCTGAAGACACCTTATTAGACCAATCACTAAGAGCTACCTTTCGCTCTTTCATATAGTCATATTTGTTGTACACCCGCATCATCCCTTGTAGTTCATGATTTAGGATTTTTTCAATTACAGTTAACTCTATTCCCATCGAGGCCATATGAGTTTGGATAGTTCTGCGAAAATCATGTGGTGTAAATTTTTCAATTTCTAATACTTTAGAGTGTCTATTGATTGCTCTGGCTACGCTTCTCTTGTCCATTTGCTTTTGGCCCTTGTTAGCGCCAGTTAAACAAGGGAATACAAACTCTGAACCCAATCCTTCATAGCGCTTTTGAACTATTCTAAGCAAGTTTATTAATGTCTTAGTCAATGGCAACTCATGACCTTTGTTACTGTTTTTACGACCTTTTACATTTTCTGGCGGAAACCGCCACACCTCGCTATTAAAATCAATGTGCGACCATTCTGCTAGCGTTACTTCACCAACTCGACACCCTGACAATAGAAGGATTTTAATGACGGTTTTAATTTGAAAACTAATGTCAGTTTTTTCTAAGTTGTTTAATAGCAGTTTGATTTCATCCAATGATAAGTAACGATCTTTTGGTTTTTCTTCTCCACCGACATTTATTTTTTTTATGCTAATCAGCGGATTTGTATTTACCAGCCCTCTAGATATGCCAAAGTCAAAAGCTTGCTTCAATAACGATAGAGTCTTATTCGCTTGAACGCCACCAGCATCGGGCTTCTCTTTGGTTTGGGCTCTGCGTTTTATGGGGTCTAATACTTGAGTAACAATTTGACGACTATCTATTTCATCTAATGGCACATTACCGATCTTGGGTAAAACGTCCTTGTCAAACACCCGAATAGCTTCATCAGGTCTTTTTCTTTTTGGTTTTATGTACTGTTCCACAAATTCAGAGATTAGATTCGAAACTTTCTCTTTGCCTTTTTCTTCTAGTCTAGCTTTATACTCTTGGTTTTTGATCTCTTGCGGGTCTTTGCCAAGAGCTACGACTCCAGCCAAGGCTTTTGCTTGTTTACGAGCTTCATCGGACTTCAATACATCAGTATGAGCTATTTTAAAGTTCGCTTCTTTTCCTGCTCGTCCTCCTAGCTTGTAGTAAAAGTAATATGTTGACTTGCGTGTCCCGTCAATTTTGATGCGTCCGAATCTGACATGAAAACCTTTTATTTCCGTATCGCTGATACGATTGATCTCTGGAGGTGCTTCCAGAATTCGCTTGTCGGTAATTTTCAGATTTAACGAGGGCATATTTTCTTATGTCGAACCTGTGTCGAACATTATTGTGCAACAAGGATAAACAGTAGGCAATGAATAAAAACTAAAAAATCTATTTAAATACTGATAGTTGTTGCTTATATTTTATTGAAATGTGTTTTTGATAGTTTACGATTGTTTCTCGCAAACTCCATGGGGTGTCAGGGGTCGGAGGTTCAAATCCTCTCACACCGACCAACTATCTTCCTGATATCATAAGATTTTTCCAATTTTTTACGGCTCTACCCCATAAACGGGGGATCAGCATTCACCTTACACGATTGATAACATATCTGCCCTAATCAAATAACACAAAATTAGTTTGATTTGAGCTTAACTATATTTGTATTAACCGGATTATTGTTGCCAAAATAGGCCTTCAAAAGTTTACGTTTGCTGCGTGAAATGGGGATCCTTTTCTTATCCTGCATAATACATTGAGCGTTATTACCCGTTATAACTACTCGATTAACATAGGCTTTATTTACCCAGTGTGAGCGATGAACCAAAAAGCCATCATCTTCAAAAGCGTCAGCCAGTTTATTTATACTTCCTAATATTAGGGCTGAACCTAATTCGGTGGTCACATTTAAATAATGTAGGTCTGAAGATGCGTACATTATGTTTTTGCCAATGTTTTCCGGTAGCTTCAAATAGAACTGGTCTCTATCGCTGTAACTGGTGTTTTTATCTTGTGCTTTGTCCAACTCTTTTGTGTTAGGTGGTTGGGGCGGTTCGTCCTCGGGTTCAGACGTTATTCTATCATCGTTGAGAAAGGTACTATTTAGTAGAATAGGCAAATTAACCAATACCCAAACAATAATCAGTGCTGGCATTGTTTCTATTGATTGTACCAACAGGGCTGGGGCAAATCCGGTTTCAGCAAATTCGTCCAACAAACTATCAGGCACCCGGTCCAAGTTAGGAAACCAGCTTTCAATAATTACAAATGCTGGACTGATTATAATACTCGCGATAAGTCCGGTAACTACGATTAGAAATAGATCAGAAATTGCAGCAGACGCCAACCGTCTGACGATAAGACTTGCAATCAGAATACCCACAAGAGAGATACTAATTTGTGCTGTCCAGAATAGCAGGCGTTGCCAAAAGCCTAAGCCAGCACTCGCCTCAGGTTCTATGGCGGTGAATAGCATAATGATAGTTATCCCGACAACTGTCAGGCTGACACTAACTGGCGCCTGTCCTATTACACTTCGATTGATCACCATAGTCGTCTGCTGGCTGAACATTACTTTTTTGTCATTTACCCATTGGTTAGCACCCATAGTCAAGCACCCTAACATGTTCGGCTGTTTTTTTTCATGAAAGGAATTTAATGAATACTCTAGTACACAACCGTTGGTGAAAATCTTGTGCCATTCGTACAATTCTCCTCGTGCTACAGCGCATAAGTCAGCATCCTAGCCAGACCGAAATCAACGTAGTTTGGATATAACGTATTTAAAGAAAAAAATTTCACTGCTATTTATTCTGCTGGGGTTATCACTGCAGACGATGGCCCAAGTCACCGCTGCAAATACTAATTCACAATTGGTTATAAAGGTAATCAACGCGGCAACTAAACGCCCAGTCAATGATGCGAATGTTAGCATTCAGTCACAGGTAGATGGAGCTACCTTTAATGGAGTGGTAACCAATGGCGAATATGTTATCTCGCTTCCAAGAGGGCAATATGCGGCAACGGTAGTTCATCCCAACTTTAAAGCTACGCAGCTCCCACGCTTAGTCATTGAATCTAATCGGGTTAACACCTTTACGATAGAGATGCTTGCTGCTGGCTCTGATGTTGAGGTAATACAGGTGTTTGCGGATCAATCACGGGTACAAAACAGCGGATCTGCCGGTACTCGTTATCTTGATCGAGAATTATTGCGCAGTGCTACTGGCAGTGGCGGTGATATCTTGCGGGCTCTAGATGGCCTTGCCGGTTTATTTTCGAGAGGTGAGTTTGCCAGTTTTACTGTTAGAGGCAATGGACCGCGAGATAACTTGATATTTGTCGATGGTTTCCCATTTCAGAAGATCGTGCACTTTGCAGATGGTTTTGGCGAGCAAGAGGCCATTGAAGGTGGAGGGCGTTATTCTATATTCGCCCCAAATATTATTAACGGTGCAGAATTTCAGCCAGGCGGTTGGAGTGCCGCCTATGGTGGTAAAGCTGGCTCGCTGCTTAAGTTGAGTGTTGCGTCGGGCAATAGTGAGCAATCAACGTATACTGGCTTGTTCGATTTTGCTGGATTTGAAGCCGGTTACGAAGGGCCCAACCCACTAACACAAGACGGCACAATGCTGCTGTCGTTGCGCCAGCAAGACTTTGGTCGGCTGTTCGATATTATCGGAATTGAGGATATCGGCTCTCCGAAGAATACTGATCTTATTTTCAAAACCAGTACGTCGCTTAATGCCGACACTGATCTTGAGACATTATTAATTTATGCAACCGAAAAAAATACTCGGGATTTGACCAACGCTCTGGCGTCAGATGAGGATGATCCTGGTAACTATGAAGACTTGGAGTTAAGTAACAGTGAAGCCGACAATTTGCTACTTGGTTTAACATTAAGCCGCTTTGTCGGAGAAAGTGGTGTATGGGATAACCGTCTTTACTATCGCTTGTATGATGAAGACGGTACATTCGGTGAGGCTTATCCTGATCTAGTACCTGAGGATACGCCTATGGAAGCCATTCCGATCCGCGAAGGTATATTAACCTCTGCGAGCAAAGAAACTGAGTTTGGCTTGCGCAGTGATTTTAGCTACCTCAATGATTTTGGTCAGATGAGCGCAGGTCTACGTTTAGCTTATCTGGATTTGGACTACTCATTATCCCTGCAAAACAATTGGATCCGCTTTCAATATGATACAAAAGACGCGCCAGCAGACCCAACTCAACGCTACGTAGTGCTCACACCTGATTTAATAGATACGGCGTACCAAGACAGTGCGCTATTGAGTTCAGCATATATTGAGCAGAATTTTGATTTCAACGCTTTTAGCTATCGCGCAGGTTTAAGAGTTGAAAATGATGGCTTTGCTGATAAAACCGAAATCCTTCCTCGCTTTGGGGTTAACTGGACATTGTCTTCTCGAATTAATCTCGCCGCAACAGTTGGCCGTTACACGCAAAGCCTACGCTTTAGTGATAGAGCCAGTGACCCAGGCAATTCAAATCTCCAGAATGAACGTGTGGATTCGTTCAGTGTGGGTGTGACTTATCAAATCAACAATAATTGGCAGTTCTTGCTAGAGCCTTATTATCAGCGCCTATCCAACTTACTGGTAGAGACAGACGGGCTGGCGAATGCTTTCAGCAATGCGGGTGAGGGAAAGTCGTTTGGTTTCGATACGGGACTATTCAAACGGTTCGATAATAGTTGGTCATTAGACATCCAGTATTCATACAACCAAAGTGAAGTGAAAGATGGGCCACAACAAACCTACTATGATTCTGATTTTAATCGACCGCACTTTTTCAGCGTTGGCGGGCTTTGGGATATCAACGAAAGCTGGAGCGTGTCAGCACGCTTTAAGTTTGCCTCGGGAACTCCAACGGACGATTTCATTGTTCATGCAGATGTCTTGGGTGAAACACCAGTATTCGAAAACTACCGTGGCCTCAGATTTTCGAAAGAAAATATCAGTACGAATACGCAGCGCTTTGAGAACTTTAACTCATTAAACTTTAGAGTCGATTATCGAACCGAGTATAAGAGGACTGCGATTAATATCTTTTTGGATGTCATCAATGCTTATGGTGCAGATAATCCAAGCTCGACAGAGTTTAATGAACGTACAGGGCAGGATGTCATTGAAGAAGGTGAAGTATTTCCGTTCTTGGGAATTCGCGTAACACTGTAGTTGACGATAGGGCGGTAGGTTAGATGTCAAAAAGCCTACCGTTCATGCATCAATTCATCCATTCATACAAAAGTGGTCTGTAACAATGGGCTGTGTAGAGAATAGCTGAGTAGTAACGAAGGTATTTGACAACAAAGGAAACGAAACATGAAACAAGCAAAAGTGATCGGCGGAGTTTTGGCTACCGCAGCTTTCCTAACGTCTTTGTCCAGTAGTGCGGAGGATTTCGACTGGTACTTAAAACCAACATTTGGGCTCAGCACGTTATCTGATCAAAGTGGGCGAGTAAGCGATGTACTGAACCAAACTGGGGCCGTCGACGTGAATCTTGATGCGGGCTTAAACGCTGGACTTGGTGTAGGGTATTTCGTGGATGAATATTGGGCAGTTGAACTGTATTGGGAATATAGGTCAAACGATTCTGAAACCATCTTGCCGGGTGATATCGTATTCACTGACGGGAATTTTGCTTCTAGCATGTTTGCCCTAAACACTTCCTACTATTCCAATCTAAACGCTGATTGGCGCTGGTTTATTGGGGCCGGAATAGCTGTCTTGCAGGAAATCGACATTGATCTAGAAGATGATTCTGGCGAGCGCTCGTTCTCAGGAAGTGGAGATCTCGGTTTTCAGATATTCGCAGGTATAGATTATGAACTCACTCAAAACTGGTCATTGCAAGCCGAAGTTCGATATTTGACTGTGTCAGGAATTGATATGGTAGCAGAAGAAAATGTGACCGCAGGAGTCTTCCAAGACTTTGACTATACGCCTATCAGTCTGCAAGCGAATTTAACTTATAAATTTTGACGAGAACTTGAGTTTCCAAGGTGGCAGAAGAATACGCTTTTTTAAAATGCGTATTCTTTTGTGTTGTTGCCATTGCTAGCGGTGCCCAACACCCTTTTTTGCACCCCAAATGTAATGCTATGTATCACTATATGTTGCTATGTAATGTGATCAGGTAAATTTCAAATCCTCTCACACCGACCAATTCTACTGCTCTCCAGCTTGTTAGCTAAAATTCAATAAAGATAATATTGGGCTCTACTCCATAAACTAATCTTTCTTCACTCGAGAGAATAACGCTAGCCTTTTACCCACCTCGGTGAACAATGCTACTACCAGTAAAATAACAATACCGATGATAGCTATTTCCATGCCTTTTCCAATGTCTGTAAATATTGAGAGAAGCCCGCGCGAGAGCAATACATTTACAAATATCATTACCAATGCGTATATCAGTAAAAGTATGCTTTCTTTTAAATTTCGCAACATATCAACTCCCTACAAGTGATTAGAGGGCTTTTACACTTTGAAAAAGAATCTCTTTATTAAATAAATTAATCGAGTTGCTTTTTCGTAATCAGCATTTGCAGACTACTTAAGATCATTCTTTCGACTGCAAGATGCTTAATATGGCAACAGAGGGGAGTAGGTAGAACACACGGTATGCTACTGTAGTCAATAACCTAAGTATTGGTCTTCTTGGATGTACTTGTATGATTGATGACGGTTCAGGGAATGTTTCTTAAGCGTCAGAAGTAATAGCCTGAGGTGTAATCAGGTATCATCGATCCATTATACTTTATTGCATCGAGAGTTAGAGAGGAAAAGTAATAGTGGTTGTAAAAGGATTTACTATAGGGCTGTTATTCATTAGCTTGAGCGGCTGCGCTTCATTTATCGCCAATCAAATGACAAGCCCCAAAAAATCTAACATAGATGGCAATATCTCAGAATGGGCCGTTGTGCAACAATTGTGTGACAGCAACAATTACTGTGTTAAAGCAATAGGTTTAGGTGAGCTTGCCGCAGGTGATCATAGTCTAGAATTTAGTTTTCACATCAATGATAACAATAAGATCTGGCGCTACGAAACTAAAAATAGCGGTGTAGAAACCGCTAAACCACTTGCGGATCATTTGATATTGCTCTTCGCGGGTTATAACCAACCCACTGAAGTCTTGTATATACATCAATTATGGCTTCAACGCATGACGGGTGCAGAGGTCATCGTTATACCTAGTGCTGAGAACACAGAAACGTTTAAATTTGGATTAGATTACGCACCTCCAATCGTTGCTGAAATTCAAAGATTAAACCCTGAAAAAGTGCACCTTATTGGTTTTTCAATGGGCGCATTAGCAGCAAGCGAGGTTGAAAGAAAAATTGACAATGCCAAACTCTATTTAGTCGCGCCAATGATCGACTTTGATTATTCAGCAAAAGCGATTTACGACATTCTGTATAGGGATAAAATATACGCGACGTTTATCTCCGAAGATACGCTAGAGGATGCAATTCAAATTGTTTATGAGGAGTCAGGAACAACATTAAAAGATACTGACTTAATAGCAAAACTGAATAGGGTGAAATCTCCTACATTTATCTATGTATCTGATAAAGATAGGGTTGTTGAGTATTCTTCTTTTGGCTCCATTCCAAATGAAAATGTTTATGTAAATTTCTACGGAGAATTAAATCACTTGGAAATGGTTGCTCTGTTAAGTCAAGATTTAATGACTGACTTCGTATCTGATTTGCTTGAGAGACCAGTGCTTCAAAGTGAAGTTTCAACTTTAGGTATATTGTGTGATTTTGATGATGATAATTGTCTAAATCAATTGCCTGATTAGCGCACAAAAAATAAGGCGAGTTCAGGGGGAATTGTCATTCTGTATGAGTTTAGCCTCTTGCTTTAAACAATGCTTCCAGTTGCTCAATTGACAATGTTTGTGAAATTAGCTGTCTTTCGTTTATAAGGACGGATGGAACGCTTCGCACTCCCAACTCTACAGCTCTGTCATTGTCTTTATTTACTGCGTTAGCTGTTCTACGTGAGGCCATTACATTTATAAAAGTTTGTTTGGAAAAACCCACGGATTCGGCTACATCCAGAAGAACCGGAATGTCTGATATATTGCGATTTTGATACAAATGAGCGTATTGAACAGCATCAAAAAAACGCCAATGCCCACGTTGTCCTCCTAATTGCTCAGCAGCCTTTGCTGCTATTGCAGCATAAAGGCCGCAGGGATAGCTAAAGCTGGCTTGGCGCATTCCTTCGATATTTATTAAGCTAGGATTTTCCGAAAATAGCTTACACTGCTCCCATTGTTTTAGAGCATTAATCTTTGCATTTTCTAGCGTCACAAATCTAGCAGCTAAATCGTTTTCGTTACGCTCAAGTACAAAACAGCGATGGATAATTTTTACATCAAACCTACGAGCTATTTCATGCAGACGTGGAGATAATAAATAACACCACCCACATACAGCATCATGAAAAAATTCGATGTTGTTCAATTATAAATCCTTTGCCGTTTTGTGAGCATTTTAGATTTATGTAGCTCAGTTAAATAATGAAATAAATAGTTTGGTAGTAATGAACAATTTCATACATCTATCTCATATGGATTGGTATCTTAATGTGTGAGCATATTCTAAAAAGAATGTATTCAATTTTAATAGTGAAAGTAATGGAGAGAATTATGTTTCATGTCATTTATGAATGGTGGGTAGCAAAGGAAAATATTGATAATTTCATTGACGTTTGGCGCAAAGCTACAAATCGAATCCATAATACTGTTGATGGAGCAAAAGGGAGCTTTATGATCCGTTCCTGCAATGACTCTAATAAAGTCGTAACAATAGCTAAATGGCGCTCTCGATATGCCTGGGAAAAGTTTTGGCTGGATGCTGATCCAAAAGAAATGAGGCAAATGCGTAAGATTGGAGAGAGAGTCTCTGTGGAAGTTTTTGAGGAATTAGGTGATGAGACTGTTTAGTACGTTTTCATTTTTATTAGTCAGTCAATAATCAGTTCGAAGTTTGCCCAATACTCTGTTGAATTCGAAAGATTGATTCATTACTTCAACTTTTATCCCACTTACATTTTTTCGTGCTTAATCACCCTTATCGTTCTGATTAAACAGAGTGAGATTCAGCATGATTTTTTCTTCTTCAAATTTTAAAGAAGGCTGCATTGATAATAAATAACGCAGTATTAATTTGAATGTTCAAAAACTATCGTAGTTGCAAGAAGAAACTAACTCGCATGAAACAATCAATGTGACTTTTCGTTTATCAACATCGATTTTAATCATTTTTTTATCATCTAGCTTCGCACTAACCTGACTGCTATCAAAAAATGATGGATGAGGCTAGTCATGACTACGATAGAGTTTTTTCATGATGCGGTGTGCGGATGGTGCTATTTGCTATCCCCCCGTTTACGTAAGATCGCTGAAAAATACCCAGTGAGAATAGTGCACCGTACTTTCGTATTGCAACACAATGAACAAGAGATGATTGCTCGCTTTGGCTCTCTCTCAAATGCAAAGCAAGAAATATTACAACATTGGAAACAATGTCAGCTTTTTTCTGAGAACCCGGAGTTAATTAATGTTGAGCGCATGCGTATTGCACCTTTTGACTATCCCACCGGCTATCTGGCAGCTCTTTATGCCAAAGCTATTGAGCAGCTGTGCGGACAGCAAGCACATTGGGATTTTTTTGATGCAGTGCAGCGTGCGCACTTATATGAAGCCAGGAATATAGCTGATGCTCAAGTGTTAAACGAAATCGCTAAAGCTCAGGGTTTTGTCAATGCAGAATTGTTTACGAAGCTTTGTTCTCCGTGCATTAAGCAAGCTGTCATGAAGGACAAGTTGCGTGCTAAGGACTTTGGTATACATACAATCCCCTCGTTAGTTGTGAATGGTAAAAAAGTCGTTTCCCAGACGCTTTCACTTGCCCAACTTGAGCAACTGATTTCAACGAATGAAACAGATCAATATGCGGAGGAGAAACTATGAATATTGTATTAGGCGCGCTGTTTGCCATTGCGATGCAGTCAGCAATGGCCCAACAGTATGTGGGTACCAGTCCATGGGGTGAGCAGGACGAAATCGGTCGCCTCAACATGATGACGCCAGAAAGCCAAGCGGCTGTCATGGCTAACATTGATGCCAGAAACGTTTACGACCTTTCGGTCGAATATTTTGTTGGAATGCCGAGCTGGCAAGCTGCCGGTGACCCTCACTATCAATTCTGGATGACGCATACGCCACGTGGGGCAGTGGTTGATAACGTGCTCGGTATGGGCAAACGGGTTAATCAGCATGTTAGCTACTCGGGTAGTGCCATATCTATGTATACCCACACCGGCACACATATTGATGCGTTCAGTCACTTTGGTTTGGATGGTAAAATCTATAACCATTTCAGTGCCGAAGAACACCTTGGTGACAAAGGCTGGAAACGCAGTGGTGCGGAAACCATTCCTCCGCTAGTCGCTCGTGGCGTACTGATTGATTTACCGAAAGCAAAAGATCTCGATATGTTGCCCGACAATTACAGAGTAACAGTTACAGATATCGAACAAGCTCTTGAGCAACAGAAGGTGACGTTGCAGGCAGGCGATGTTGTTTTAATACGCACAGGGCGCATGCAAGACTACGAACAAGCTACACAATTCATGGCCAATTCACCGGGCTTAGGTATGGCAGCAGCGACTTACTTAGCCGAAAAGGGTAAAGCGATGATCATTGGGGCCGACAATCTCAGTTTTGAGGCATTTCCGTCAGAAGTCGAAGGTAATTATGTTCCGGTTCACACGTACCTGTTAACCCAAGTCGGCGTGCCTATTATGGAGCTAGTGAACCTAGAAGAACTTGCAGCAGCAGAGGTTTATGAGTTCGCTCTTGTCGGCGGCTCGTTGAAGTTACGTGGTGCTGATGCTGCACCGCTGCGTCCCCTTGCCTTCCCATTCAAAACGCCGTCAACAAATACAAACGAGGACTAAACCATGGCTATTTTAGAAGCATTGAACTGGCGTTATGCCGTTCGTGAATTTAGTGATATGAAATTATCGGACGAAACTATTGCAGAGCTGGTAGAAGCTACTCGCTTGAGTCCTTCGGCATATGGCCTTCAGCCTTACAAATTGCTGGTGGTTAAGTCTCCAGAAGTGAAAAATAAGCTGCTTCCATATGCGATGGGTCAAACTAAAGTTCGCGATTGTTCGCATCTATTTATATTAACAGTGAATACCATAATTGATGCGCAATTCATTGAACAGCACTTTGCACATGTAGAACGTGAGCGCTGTCTTGACGCTGGAGAATTGGCAGGCTTTACGCAGCACGTCAAAGAAGTCATGTTGTCGATGTCTGTTGAGCAACTTCAGCACTGGGCTGAGAACCAAGTTCATATTGCACTTGGAAACTTATTGACGACCGCTGCATTGAAACAAGTCGATGCTTGCCCAATGGCAGGCTTTGAAAAGCAGGGCTTCGACCAGGTGTTAGGTCTTACAGAGCAGGGGCAAAAAAGTGCGGTTATTTGCGCTTTAGGTGAGCGCGCGGTTACTGATACGAGCAGCAGTGAACGAAAAGTGCGTTTACCAGCTAACAACTTCAGTTTGGAGATCTAGGTCATGCTATTGCTAATGGCGTTATTCGCTGGCGCCCTCATTACATTGCAAGCGGGAATAAACAGCCAGCTAGGTGTTTTACTGAAGAACTCCCTGATGGCCACCGTGGTTGCATTTGCTTTGAGTATCTTGGTCAGCGGTCTTGCGCTCATTAGCTTTACCAGCCAATGGCCCAACTGGAGTGATGTGCGCGCAGTCCCCTGGTACTTATGGTTTGGCGGTGTAATAAGCGCCACAGGTGTAGGCCTGTTTTACTTCTTGATACCTAAAATGGGGGTGGGTGCTATGATGTCCTATGCACTTACTGGGCAACTAGTTCTTGCTGTTTTGGCAAGTCATTTTGGTTGGTTTGGTTTACCGCAAGTCTCGTTGAATCAAGCTAAGTTGATCGGGTTAAGCGCAATGATTGCTGGTCTTGTTTTGTTAAATAGGTAATTAAATGAATACTTACCTTACGAAAAACTACATGAACTTGCTCGACCTTTGGCGTTGCTATGGTGCTAAAAAGCAAAACGGCTTGTGGTTTTCAACTGGATGGCCCAATCGCGTTTGGCACGAGTTGCTGGATACAGAGCAGACGCTGGCGAGATTAAAAGAAAACGAGCTAAGCTCAAAGCAGCAACTCGCGTTGGTAACGGGGCATGAAACGAAGCTGGAAGGATTACGTGCAGAGGGAAGTCTCACTTTGATGCATTTACACCTCACGGGGGAGCACCAAGAGCTTTCTAAGGGAACGGACTTGGAATTTATTCATAGTAACGATGAGGTTGATATCGGTGCTTTTATAGAAATGTGCAGCGAAGGTTTTGGCTATTCAATGGAAGTCGCTCCTTTACAACGGGCTGCTAATACAAAAGGTGTAAGAGTAGGATTTTTACGTGAGCACGGCGAGCGTGTGGCGACCATACTTTTGTATCAGCAGGGAAAAACCGTAGGCGTCTTCCAGGTGTCCGTGCCGAATGCATTTAGAGGCAAAGGTTACGCGACTGAAGTAATGATGCACTGCATACAGTGGGCGCAACTGCAGGGCATAGAATTAATGACCTTACAGGCTTCTCAAATGGGGCTAAATCTCTACCGACGTTTGGGCTTTAAGGAATCAGGTACGTTAACCTTTTGGAGAATGTAATGCATCGTATATCCCTAGAACAGTGGCGTATGTTTATTGCAGTTGTCGATAATGGTGGTTTTGCACAAGCGGGGGATGCGCTTTATAAAACGCAGTCAACGATAAGTCATAGCATTAAAAAACTCGAAAATACCGTAGGAAAGTCATTGTTTGAGGTAGTTGGGCGAAAAGCAGTACTTACAACATATGGAGAAAGCCTGTTGGCAGAAGCGCGTACTCTAGTCAGTCATGCTGACGCACTAGAACACGAGGCCATCACTCAGCACTCAGAAGTTCGAACCAACTTCAATCTCGCTGTTGATGTTCTATTCCCCCAACCTCAACTTTGGCGAGCTCTGGCTCGATTGGCTGATGACTTCCCTGAGCTTAATGTTCAATTGCATGAAACTGCACTATCGCGCTGTGGTGAGTTACTTGACGATGGCACTGTTGATATAGGTATAGCGAGCTCGATCCCAAAAGGTTATGTATGTCAACTGGTTACAACAGTTGATCTCTGTGCAGTTGCCCATTCGGAGCACCCATTGGCTGGTGTTAAAACACACTCTCTAACTGACTTAGAACAGTATAGGCAAATGGTCATCCGAGATGCGGGGTTACGCAATAATGTGAACTCAGGTTGGCTTGGTTCTGTGAGTCGTATGACCGCAAGCCATTTCGAACAGGCTTGGCAGGGTGTTGTCCATAAGATCGGTTTTGCTTGGCTTCCGATTTGGTTTATAAAACAAAAAAACAATCCTGAGGTTGAGGAGTTGAAGCTTGATAATGGACACATGCGCACAGTTGCACTACAGCTTGCTGTTCGTCCTGAGCTAGCATCGAGCAATGTGGTTAGCGCATTTGTAACCTACTTAACGGAAAAACAAGAGCATGAGTAGTAAAATTTCGCGTTGGCAGGGGGCAGGGCTAGTTGCCACTACATTACTCGGCACGGGGGTTTTTATTTTGCCGCAGCTGACCATTGTCAGTTCGGGCTCCGACAGTGCTATAGTATGGCTGCTCCTGACTGTAGTGATTATGCCTGTGGCGCTGGTGATGGGTAAACTCGCCGCGAGTTTTCCTCATGCTGGAGGCCCCGCTCATTACGTAGAAAAAGCTTTTGGGGCTCGGTTAGGCCGCAGTTTAGGCCTTTTATTTGTTTGCGTGGTGCCATTTGGAGCGCCGGCAGCCATGTTGATTACCTTTACCTTCTTCACTGGCCTCACCGGGATTACCGGGCCTTTACTTTTGATATGTGAGTTAATCACTCTGTTCGGCTTGTTCCTAATTAATCGGCGCGGATTAAAGTTATCTGCCGTTGTTCAGCTCGGTATCACAATCTTTATAGTTACATTTGTCCTAGCCCTTATATTAACACCGACAGAGCAAGTATCTTCGCCGTGGCAACCTAGGGTTCCTGAGGTGGGGCCCTTATTAAATGGAATTGGCATCGCCTTCTGGAGTTTCCTTGGACTTGAGGCGATTACCCATCTTGCCGAGGAGTTCCGTTGGCCCAGGCGAGACGTTATGCCGGCAATGGTCTATGGATGCCTAATGGTGGGTGGTATCTATGTGGCGACTGCCATTCTGTTATTGTTTTATCCGAGTATGACTGAAATCGCGATAATGGGAGTTGCCGAGTTAAAGTTTGGAAAAGCAGGCGCAATGCTTATCGGCATACTTGGTATAGCGGGTGGCTTGGCTGCGGTAAACGTCTATCTAGCGAGTCTATCGCGTTTGCTGGCAAATTTTGCTCAGCAAGGAGTCCTTCCTGCTACTTTGGGTAAAAAAAATAAGCACGGCATACCAATCTGGGCTATTACTTTTATTCTATCAATCATTGCTGTAATGCTCGTCTTTACTTTTATAACCAAACTTGATTTAGAGGCTTTGATTACGGCCGCCAATGGCGTATTCGTGCTTATCTATATGGCCACAATGTTTTCAGCATGGCGTTTATTAGCCAAAAAGTATCGTTTGCTTGTTGGTATTGGTTTGTTTTTGCTCACGGGTATTATGTGGAGTATCGGAATACAGATGATTTACGCAGTAATTTGCTTTGTTGTTATCGCTAATGGGCTCAGTACTCGTGAATGGTATGTTGCAAAAAATAGGAAATTATCATGATTAAATTGGGCATTATCTATTTTAGCGCAACCGGGGCTACTGAAACCTTAGCTCAGCAAATTGAGCAAGGCGCTCTTGCTGTTGACGACGTTGAAGTTATGCGTTTTCTCATTGACAAAAGACTGCTTATCGATGGGCGCTTTGTTGAGCAAGACGTTCTCACTCAGCTTGGTAAGTGCGACGCCATCATATTTGGCTCGCCAACGTATATGGGTGGGGTTGCTAGTCAGTTTAAAGCCTTTGCCGATGCCACCAGCGAATTATGGTGTGAACAATTGTGGGCGAATAAATTAGCTGCTGGTTTTACCTGTGGCAGCGCCCCGAATGGCGACCAATCAGGTACCTTACATTATTTTTTCACACTGGCTTGTCAGCAAGGTATGTTGTGGGTCAGTATTGACGCGGCGCATGGCTACACCAAGCACAATATTAATAGGTTAGGTAGTCAGCTTGGTGTGGTTGCGCACGTGAACGCCGAAGGCGTACATGAAACCGATAAAGCTACAGCAAACTATTTAGGGCAGCGGGTTGCTGTATTGGCAAAAAAATTCAATGAAAGCGAGTTTCAATGAAAAAAATAGCGGTCTTCGGTAAGCCTGGAAAAGGGAAGTCGACATTCAGTAAAGTATTAGCTGAAAGATATTGGCATCGCACTCTACCAATTTGATTCTATTGCTTCCAAGTGCAATAAAACACAACACGATACTTTCGTCTAATAATAGGATACTCGATGGTCTTGGTCCGATAAACGCATTTATCGAGCGTCTTAAAGCTGCCGATACTCTGATTTATTTAAACTTGTCTTATCCTTTGAGCTATTGGTTAGTTACGAAACGACTTTTAAAAGGGGGCTTTGTAAAACCGGAGGGGTGGCCTGATGGCTGCTCCATAATTAAAGGTTCTATTGCCAGTTATAAAGCGCTTCGAATGAGTCCGAAGTTCTGGAATAATGATTTCGAAGCTCGCTTAACAACAGAGTATCCAGACAAGTCTGTTCACATTATTCGTAGCCTTGTAGAGCTAAATAAATTTCTACAATGCGTTCGCAAATAAAACTTCGGAATAGCTACGCAACGTTGTGTTGGCTGTGCTCTTTTTTTTCAATAAACTCGACAATGCCTTCTTCGATAAACTCAGTGTCGCTGGACCACCTAAAGGCTAAAGCGACAGCAGCTATTGTGATTAAACATAAAATAACGATAAGAACTTTCAAATCGCTAGATACCTTTTTTGTTAGCGTCTCCGCAGATTGGGTACTATGCTGAGCCTTTGTTTCGTCACCCAGAGTTAATGTAGGCTGACTTAATAAAACATAATTAGAGGGGCAGGTCTTATCAGCGGCATCGCAACAGCAAAATTTCAGTCCGTACGTTGCTGAGTATGATGATGGTTACTTATATGGATATGGCTGGTCTGTTGTTCCGTTTGAAGACAAGGAAAACCTTGTTTGGCACAATGGTATGAGCTTTTTCGGAAAAGCTGAATATTGGCGCTTACCGGAGCAAGGTCTCATGATTTTTGTGGCGTCTCACGAAGGTGAAGTAGAGCCTTGGTCTATTGCAAATGCTATATACCAAACTCTATACAAATAAAATAATCCAGAGGCGCAATGTGCCAAATGGATCACGTCACGTGGTACATTGCGAGCTTAAACCTAGTGAATTTAGTCGTGCTTTATGTATTCCAAGCTACCATTCATCAATGTGACTTTTCCAGCGTCCGAGACTGACAACTTAATGGAGCGACGCAGTGAACCAAGATTCACAATATAGCCTCCCTCTTCTTCTTCGTACAGGGACCCTTCTAATACGCCAAAGCTCAGCCATAAGTGGTTTTCTTTTTCAGTTAAAGTGATTACCGGCCAGCCATTATTGTTCTCATAAGTGCCAAGGAGGTTTTGCCACGTTACAGAAAAGGGCACACGAGCTTTAGGATCAAGGGCATTTTCTTGTTCACGGGTAATACTTTGTTCGACGCCTTTAAGTTCCTCCCCATAGCGCGACTGCGCCAATTCAGGTGCGATAACTAAGTTATAGGCGAGATTTGCCGCCAGATGAGGTACTAAATACCCACGCTGGTCGTTGAAAAATGCTATCACTGCGACACCTTGCTCAGGCATAAAAGAGGCATGAAAACTTATTCCTGCGTAGCCGCCAAAACGAGTTAGGATAGTGTTGTCATGGTAGGTAGCAATGTCCCATGCCAAGCTATAGCCGGTTCGTTCATAGGTATAGTAAGTTTTTTTCTGAATTGTGGTTGACGAATGTAGAAGCTTAAAAAAGTTAGCCGCCGCGGAAAGTTCTTCCCCTTGGTTTAAATTGAATTGTAGCCATTTTGCCATGTCACCTAAGGTCGAAACGCTGCCGCCTGCAGCATGCAGCGTCTTATCTGTTTTGTACAGCCCTGTACGTAAAACCTCGCCATCAGCTCCAATCTCGATACTGGGTAAAATAGTGCCTGTCGGGTAGGCACTTAATGTTGAGCTAGTGTTGTGCATACTAAGCGGTGAAAATAAACTTGCGGCCATTAATTTTTTCCAGTTCTTTCTTGTTGCGTTTTCTATAGCGCGAGCTGCTAAAATGGGGCCTGTATTGGAGTATCTGAAAACGCCTGTTGGTGCTACTAAAGTATCGGTATTAAGCGCATCTATCAGTTCCGCTTCGGTCTCGTAACCCAAAAAGGCAGTTTTAAAAGTATGCATGATACTGGTGAAGCCGGCTGTATGGTTGAGCAGCTGCTCTACTGTAATGGTGTCGCTCGCAATTTTTGAATGCGTAATCTCATTGGCTAAATAAGTTTTGATCGGAGCGTCTAGTTGGAAATTACCTTTGGTAGCCAAAACTTGAGCCAGAGTGCCTGTGAAAGCCTTAGTATGTGAAGCAATCAAAAAAGGCGTCTCAGTAGTAAGCCCATTACTTACTGCGTCATTGCCTTTTGTGTTGAGCGTATAGGAATATCGAAGCCCATTTTTATCTACAACCGCAAGTAACAGATCGCCTTTTAGTTGATGCTTTTGGTAAAACTGTTCAAGTGTACTGGGCAATTGCTGCTCGAGTCGTTGGAGGGACGTGTCGTCGACACCATCAGCATTTGCATAGCTAATTAGTGATGTTATCACTGTCATTACGACAGCAAACGCGAAGCTTTTCATAGTGAGTTTCCAATTGTTCGTTGACTAAAACTGATTAGAAACACCGACAGTAGCTTTTGGATGCAACGATTTAGTTTTCTTCTATGCGAAGTACTAACCCACCTAACAAACCAATACTTGTTATACCAAAAACCAACATCGGTGATTGAGTGAAGAAGCTCGTAATTGCGTCCCAGTTTGAATTGTTTGACAGACCCACGAGAAGCGCGGTTGTTATGGTCGCCGCTGCACCCGCAAGCATGAGCACGCGCCTACGGAACCTATGTCTGAAGTTTACGTTATCAATGACTTTCTCAACAAATTTCTCACTAGATTCAGTTTGTTGGTAGGCAAGTAGCCTGGTGAAATCTTGCTCGGAGGAATTGTTCATTTTGTGCTCCCTGTTTGAGATTCATTTAGCCAGCCGGTCAGCTTTTGCTTTCCTCTATTGATATGAGACTTAACAGTACCTAACGGAAAGTCGGTGATTGTGGCAATTTCTTGATGACTCATTCCTGCGCTAAAGGCAAGGGTCATGCAGGTACGCTCTGAAAAGGAGAGTTTCGTCATAAGCTGTTCTACCAAAATTTCATTTTCAGCATTCGTATAAGTTGGTTGACTAAGTGTTTGGTCAGTGAGCTCCGCTTCTTGTTGATAATGCGCTTTACGCATCTCATTCAAAAAAGCGCGATAGGCAATACTGTGTAACCACGTACTGAAATTCGCCTCCGCCCGAAATGTGGCTAGTTTATCGTAGGCGGCTATAAAAACGTGTTGGGCGAGATCATCAGCAAGTGTTCGGTTACCTTGCGTCAGCCGACAAAGAAATTGCCGAATAGGCTGCTGATAACTTCGTACCAATGTCGTGAACGCATGTTGGTCGTCGTTGACCAGAATGCGCATAATAAGGGTTTGGTCATTCATTTTTATTGATTAGTGAAATACCACCAAAAGCCAAACCGACGAACAGCGGGAAGACGCCAAAAACAGCACCGACAATGAAGTTTTCACTGATAAACCCGCCCGCAAAACAAGCAATACCAATGGCTGTCAGCAGCAAACCTTTTCGTAAATCACGTTTTGACTGATTCACATTTGCGCCAAGGTTTTTTAAAAGTGCTGGCGACAACTCACCACCGTTTTGTAGGTGCAGTTGCAGTGTTGTATGAAGTTGTTGTTTTTCACGCGTACCCATATAAAGGCTCGCAATGATCACAACCGCTATACAGATAATGCCAATAACAGGTATCCAAAGCTCAGACATAGAGGTTCCTCATTAACTCTAAATTATGGTCTAAATATATAGACACGTTGTGATTACGTTTTAGATGCACCAAGGATGATTTTTTTCAAATTATGTCTTCAACGTAGGGGATGATATACATTGAAGATTCCTCGAAATGCATCTCCTGCAAACACCATGTTACTTTATTATGGGTTAAATGATGCGTCTTCGAAGGTGAGAACCGTTGAATGTGCATTAGAAAGGTATCATCAAAAAAAACAGTTCAAAGGTTGTAAGATTAACGTTTCATCATGCTCTGAGACACCAAATCCTCTCACACCGACCAATCTCTCTGATCTTGACAAGAAAAACGTCTCTACCCCAAAAACAAGGCGCTACTACAAAACCCTTTACCCCCTAGTCCAACAATTTGCCCTCAATCCAACTGGCTATAGCATCAGTGTTAGTAATATCGCCCTCATAGACATGTGTTGGCTTATAAGTGGCGTTAATTCCTCTTTCACGACCATAGTGAATTGCGGTTGGATACACGAGTTGATCTATGCCGCTGGGAAAATCTGACGTAATCCTTTTCAAATATTTCGTATCTCTAGAAGTTTCATAAAATCAAATGCTCTGCACGCCGAAAAAGTAATAATTAGCACCGATTTTTTCATACCGTAGTCGCTGTAAGCAGGGTACACTTTTGTAAACGAAATGTTGTAAAGCACGCGGTGTTGTCGCGTAAAAGGACACATATGAAATCGCTTTTCCATCCTCGAAAATGGGGCATTTTAGCCCTTCTTACCACGTTTACCTTGCCTGTTTGGGCACATGAAATCGGCCTGCAACTCTACAGTCTGCGCAATCAAATGGCTGAAGATGTACCATCGGCGATCGAGCAAGTCCGAGACTGGGGTATCAATGCCGTTGAGGGTGGGGGAAATCTTTATGGCTATTCAGTAACAGAATTTAAATCGATTCTGGATAAAAATCATGTTGAGGTAGTTAGCGTAGACACCACTTATGAAGAGGTTCGCGACAACCCTATAGCCGTTGCTTACAAAGCGAAGTTTTTCGGCGCAAGATTTGCCACCGTATACTGGATCCCGCACACCGGCATGTTTGATATAGAAAAAGCGAAAGAAGCGGTGGACGTGTTCAATAGAGCCGGTGCGCTGTTGGCAGAAAATGGGATTACCTTGCAATATCATCCCCACGGTTATGAATTCTTTCCGCATGAAGAGGGTACGATCCTCGACTACATGCTGCAAAATGTCACCGAAGCCAAGTTTCAAATGGACGTGTTTTGGATAAAGCAGGGGGGGCAAGACCCTGTAGATTTCTTGACGCGTTATCCTGGTAAGTTCACGTCATTGCATTTAAAAGACAGGGCGCATGGTACTGCCGACACAACCAATGGTACAGCCGATGTAGAAGTCAACGTGGTGCTTGGGTCTGGTGATGTTGGAATTGATAAAGTGGTTGCGGTAGCCAAGCAGCAAGGCATTAAATACTTTTTTATTGAAGATGAGTCTTCACGAGTTTTATTGCAGGTGCCTAAAAGTATTCGTTATCTGTTGGAGCTTGATGGTCGCACAGTAGGCTTTGATTAACCACAATTAAGAAGGCGCACCATGCATACGTCAGTAAACAGCGGATCCGAGTACAACAACTTACCTTTTATTCTCGCAATCAGTGTTATCGCGACATTAGGCGGCTTTCTATTTGGTTTTGATAGTGGCGTAATCAACGGTACCTTTGACGGACTGCAAAACACATTTCGGTCAGATGCATTCGGTACTGGCTTCGAAGTGGCCAGTATGCTGTTAGGATGTGCGGTTGGAGCTTTTACCGCTGGTCGTTTGGCTGACTATTACGGTCGCCGTAAAATGCTTATGGTTGCCGCTGTCTTTTTTATTGTCAGTGCATGGGGCTCTGGGGCGGCTGACACGTCTACAACCTTTGTAATCTTTCGCATTTTAGGTGGCTTTGCTGTCGGCGCTGCATCGGTAATGACGCCTGCTTATATCAGTGAAATTGCCCCGGCAGCAATTCGTGGCAAGCTCGCAACATTACAGCAAATCGCGATTATATCAGGCCTGTTTATTGCGTTTTTGAGTAACTACCTAATCGCTGATATTGCAGGAGGTTCAACGGCACAGTGGTATCTGGATTTTGAGGCCTGGCGCTGGATGTTTTGGGTGGAGCTTGTTCCTGCAACCTTATTTTTAATTGGGTTGCTATTTATTCCTGAAAGCCCGCGCTTTTTAGTGATATCCAAACAGCAAGACAATGCCTTAGCGGTGCTAACTAAGCTGTATTCAACACGTGCAAAACAGGTTTACGATGACATTAAACTGTCTGTCTCGCAAAGCCATACTCCGGCTTTAAAGGATCTCTACGATAAACCACGTCGCCGTATTCGGCCCATATTATGGGTAGGCATTGGGCTGGCAACGTTTCAACAGCTAGTGGGGATTAATGTTGTTTTTTATTATGGCGCAGTATTGTGGCAAGCCGTGGGTTTTTCCGAGAGCCACGCTTTATTAATTAATGTAATAAGCGGTGCTGTGAGTATTGCAGCCTGTGTGTTAACTATTTTGTTGATCGACAAAATTGGCCGCAAGCCCATTATGATGATGGGCTCCATTGGGATGACGATCACATTGGCAACCATGGTTTTTGCTTTCGCGAACGCAGATGTTGCGACCGGTGGCAGCCTCGATTTGGGTGATTATGGTACGTTAGCATTAGTAGCAGCTAATGCCTATGTGGTCATGTTTAACTTCTCTTGGGGGCCGGTAATGTGGGTGCTTCTTGGAGAAATGTTTCCCAATCAAGTTCGTGGTGCAGGTTTGGCCGTTGCTGGCTTTTTCCAATGGGGCTCAAATTTTCTTATTACGCTGACTTTCCCACTGATGTTAGGCTCGATTGGTTTACTTGGCGCGTATGGATTTTATGCGTTCTGTGCAGGTGTCTCGGTCGTATTTGTCAGTAAGTATGTGTTTGAAACAAAGGGCAAGCGGCTTGAGGAGATGGCTGGGTAGGTTGAAATACACTACGGAAATGGATAAAGATGGAGCAGAAAAAGACTAACTGTTACTGCTCCAACATTTAAAGGCTTGTTTATTTACGCCTTACACGCATTAGGCCCATACCCAACAATAACAAACCGACAGCCGCGGGTGCAGAGACTTCTGATGCTTCAAAGTCAAACGTTGTATTTTGCCCATCAATACCTAGGGTGAACGCATCGACAGCGACCTGTGAACCTGCAGCCCAGCCAGATCCGGCTTTGAACAAAACAGCACCAAAACTTGAATGTAGGCCTGCATTGGGGAAAGCATTCAAGATATCTGCAATCGAGCATGGCGCGCCAATACCGCATATCTGTGCTGATGCTGTGTCATTGGCAATGGGATTTCCGGTCATCCACCAACGCCCTGCAAGCGCATCCCACGTTTGCCACATGCCGTCTTGCACTTGATTATCATAATAGGGCTCATAGACTAACCGACCTTGCCAATTGAGCGCGTTATCTGTTAAGTCATAATCAATATTAAACTGCAGTGCAGCACTTATTGTGTTATTTCCTACCGTGTTATAGGTGGAGTAATTGAGTGCTGTAAGTGCATCGAGTCTTACATCTGATAGGCCGAAACCAAGCACCATCCCAGAGGTGTTGGTGTCTAAGGTAAATTGTGCAGATCCTGTTCCTAATGGCGGTGTACCAGGACCAGAGACAAAATGAACACTGCCTCCGGGGCCACCCTCAGCAAATGGCACCCAACCGTTCATGTCGTCTGGAGTAACGGTAATAACGGCTGCGCTTGCAGATGTCATCCAGAAAAGAATAACCAAAAATAAACCTAACACTTTTTTGTTAATCATCATTTTCCTTACATATTTAACGTCTATGTAGAGCTTAGAAACAAAGCAAGATAGGTACCGGCTTTTAAAAAACAAATAGAAACAAGTAGATACACTCTAATGTGATTTTTGTGTTTAAAATTTGTAAAAAAATAAGACAGTTAATGTAAGTATAAAGTTGATTGAATGAACGTTTTATCCGATGCTTTGCATTGGCCTTACTCACAAAGTGTGATGGTAAGTAGGAAGTCGTTATTGCTTGTGCCCTAGACTATTTCGCTTTCGCAATTTCACGACAAACCCTTCACAATTGACTTGTTAATGTGTCGAAAAATACAACAGATGGGCACATTATATGAAGCGTGTAAGTATACTTTTAGTTTTGATATTGACGTTATCAGCATGTCAACAGCGTCATCTCGACATATTCCCTGAACTTTCTAATGAGGCTCTTCTTACCAAGCAGCTAACCGTAGAGCAGATGCATGATGATATTGATGCCTTTCTTGAAGGGGCGCTAACGCGTCATCCTGAAATTGAAGAATATGCTGATGTTCCATCGTTGAAAGCACAAGCTGAAAAGCTAAAAGCAAGTATAACGTCGCCGCTGACCCGTATTGCGTTTTATCGTGTTGTGGGCAAGTTGTCTCCGTTTTTTCAAGATGGTCATTCTTTCTTGATTTGGCCATATCAAGAGTTAAATCTTGCTCGCGACCAGGGGCATAAAACATTTCCTTTGTCGGTTACGGTTGGGCAAAACGGACAACTCCAACTAAAGCAGGCTTACAAAATAGGCGACCGCTCCATCCCTTCTTCTACTGAAATTCTTTCAATTAATGGTGTCGAGAGCGACCAGATTTTGAGCACATTAAAGCAATATGTTGGAGGTGAAACCGAGCTACTGAGGGAACATGTTGTTGCCATGCGTTTTGGTATTGGTTTGTGGGCGTACTACGGCTGGTTGGACAGCTTCAATATCGAGTTGGAATTACCGGATGGAGCACAAAGCGTTTCTCTTCAAAAGGACGGACTATGGCCTGAAGCCGACGCACAGGCAACAGGTATGACAGCAAGCGAAGCAGGGAAAGATCATTATTACAAGCGGCTTTCTGAAGACGTGGGATTTATTTATCTTGCGCATTTTGATGTTGAACCTGATACGTTCGAAACCTTCATCGATGACACGTTTGCCACTCTTCGGGAGCAGAAAATCAAACATTTAATTATTGATGTACGTGATAATCCAGGTGGGAATACTGATACAGTCACTTATTTAACAAAACATTTAGCGGACAAGCCTTTCAGAATGATTTCTAAACTGAAGGAAAAGCTAAATGAAGAAAATCGAGGCTGGTTCAATTACAAAGGAGAGGTAGGCGAAATATTACTCTCAGATTGGGATGATTGGGAAACCCCGGTAGCGGAAAATAAACGTTTTCACGGTAGCACCTATTTGCTGATTGGCCCAGTAACCTATTCAGCTTCCATTGTGTTGGCAACCACGCTAAAAGACAATGACATAGCAACGTTAGTCGGTAAAACAACAGGAGGCTTTGCGAATCAGTCTGCACAGGGTAACTTATTCAACTTGCCGCATTCTGAGCTAAGGGCCTACATCACAACGCGAATGTTGGTGAGACCAAACGGCGAACTTGCTCGCCAAGGTGTTGTGCCACACTATAATGTAAACGATTATGCGATAGCGCGCTGTCAGCAAGCTGATGGTAATAATGATCCTTCATTAGCGTTAATCGATTTGCTTTTGAGTGGCGAGTTAGAAGAGTGTAAAAAGGTGGTCACACAAAGTGGAAAACAATAAATGTACCGTATTGGTTGTGGAGGATACACACGACATCGCTACGCAGTTGTGTGATTTTCTTGAAGGTAAAGCGTTTATTGTTGATTACGCAGAAACGGGCGGACAAGCTATTCAATTGGCCGCCCAAAACCGGTATGACGTCATCATTTTGGATTTAATGTTGCCAGACATAGACGGTACGCAGGTGTGTAAACACATAAAGCAAACCAGTGACACAGCTATACCCATATTAATGTTAACTGCGCGCGATAGCATTGAACACAAAGTGCAGGGCTTTGGCGTGGGTGCCGATGATTATTTAACAAAGCCTTTTGTACTTGAAGAGGTGTACTTAAGGTGCGTTGCCCTCACTAAACGCCACCGGCTTCACAAGTCAAAAGTAATAGAGTTGGGGGATCTTAAAATTAATGTGAGTACCAAAGAAGTTGAACGTCAAAATCGCGCCATCACGCTATCGACAAAAGATTTTCAAATATTGAGTTTATTGGCTGAGGCTTATCCCAGCGCTGTCAGTAAACGAGAGCTAGTTGAAAAGGTGTGGGGCTCAGACGCGCCAGAAACTGATGCAGTAAGGAGTCATATGTATACCTTGAGAAATGCCATTGATAAACCCTTTGCAACTTCGATGATAAAGACGGTCCACGGGATTGGCTTTAGGCTCGTGGTTTAAGGTCAACCTGAAGTTTGATGAAAGTTAACACCAGCACCCGAATTTCTTACGCTATTACCAAGCTAGTGCTCGCAGTTGCCCTTACCTTAACATTTTTATATAGCGTATTTGTGCTGGGATACTCTTGGGTAATTGAAGACAATATTTTCAACCGCTTAGTGGCTCAGCAAGTTACCGCAATTAAGCGCAACTACGACATGACAGGCATTGCTGATGTCTCCAAAGGGCAAATATACCAGTTGCATCAGGGGTGGGATGCCGTACCAACGTCCATACGGCAAATGTATAGTGAAGAACCACATCGTGTTGAATATACGCTCGAAAATGGAAAAACCTATCACTTGGCACACTTTTACCTTGGCAATGACGAGTTTGTTTTATTGGCCGATGTGGAAGGTTTTGAAGTTAGTCGAGATTATTTGTCAGGTATTCTGATTTCGTTACTGGGTGTGAGTTTATTTTCTTGTGCTTGTGTCATGTTGCTCGGCTGGCGAATGGGCCGTCGAATCGCAAAGCCCATAGAAGCCTTAGCCGGGGAAGTAAAAACACTACATAGTGACCAGCAAAATTCGGTAACGGAATTAATTACCACTACGCAGATCAACGAAGTGAGTGCGCTGGCAAAAGCCATTAACGATAGCTTTACTCAACTTAATAATGCACTTACCCGGGAAATCCATTTTACCAAAGATATTAGTCATGAAATAAGAACACCTATCAGTGTATTACAAAATGCGCTGAGTCAGAGTATTCAAGGAGAAGTGAACGCAGAGCATGGCGCCAATACTGTTTGTTTTTCAGCGCAATCTGTTCAGCAGATGAAAAACGCTACGGAACAGCTGGCTCAGACTACCCATATACTGCTGGCATTAGCGAGAAATGAATCGTCGATTAGAGAGTCTTTGTCGCTTAATCAAGTGATAGAAAAATGTGTATTAAGCCACTTCGGTTTAAATCATACTCAAAAAGGTGAATCACTTGAGCTCGATATCTCTCTGCCCCATGAAGATATCGTCATCAATGCCAACCGAAATCTGCTAGAAATACTGGTCAATAATTTATTGTCAAATATTGTTGCCCATGCCACTGGGAATCGAGTCGACCTTCAATTAGTAGAGCGATGTTTGACGTTAACTAACCAGTATGAACAAGACTTACCCGACAATTTACTTTTCAGCGGTAGTAAGGGACAGGACAGTACCGGAATAGGGCAGGGCCTAAGCTTGGTAAAGCGCATTTGCGACGCTTGTGGCTGGGGTGTCAATGTGCAAGTGAATACTGAAATGCAGTATTTCACTGTCATCATTGATTTTCATTGATAGCATGCATTTTTCTTAGAATTTGCTTCTTTTCTTCACAAAAGCGCGACACCCTGTAGCTTACCATTTTGTTCATCATTGAGGAGAAATATGATGAACAAAATTGTAACCCTGATATTGCTATTGACGCTGTTCCTGTCGGATGTGATTTTGAATGGGATGGCATTTGCTGATTCCACTTCTAAAAAGGGGGGAACGGCAAAGAGAGTCGCCATGTTGATTTCTGGTCATGGGAATGTTGATGAGACCTTGTCCTACGATTTAGAAGAACTGGTTCAAAGCTATTTAATCTTCCACCGTAACCAAATAGACATTGACATCGTCACGCCAAATGGTGGTCCTGTTCCTGTTAAAAGCAACAAAGATGACGTGCCATATGTGTCAACTTTCAAAAAAGATACCAATGCACTGGCAATGCTTGCAAATACACTGTCAGCAGAACAAGCCAGTCAACGTCACTATGATGCCTTGTTCATTGTGGGCGGCGATGGTGCGGTGTTTGACTTACCCTTCGATCAAAATACCCAAAAGTGGATAACCACCTTTGCTCACGGAGGCAAGCCGATAGCTGCTGTATGTCACGGGCCTGCTGCCTTAGTCGATGTAAAAATGCACGACGGGAGTTATTTTGTTGCCAACAAGCTCGTCAACAGTTTTACCTTTGTTGAAGATCACGCATTTAAAAAAGAGAACATTGAGAAATACCCACTGATAACGCAAACAGAATTGGAAAAAAGAGGCGCGCGTTTTGTCGCAAACCGTCCTATGTTGCCTTTTGTTGCCATCGATGAAAACTTGATCACTGCACAAAATCCAACGTCAGTTGCAAAGGCGGCTGAGACATTACTACTTGCCATGGGTATTCAACCTGTTGCGCGCCAAGCTTATAAGGATGAAGCGTCGATGGAGCTCATTGCGAAGGCGCGTAACATGGGAGTGTCGCACATTGACTTTGCCATGCTTCATACGCCAGAGCGTTACGATATGATGTATCTTGCACTATACGGCTTATACGCCTTTCCATTAGCAGAAACTGAGCAAGACAAAACTATTGAGCTTCAAATCATGGAGAAGATAGGCGAGTATTTTAAACACCCGCAATATGCCACGCATATGATAAATACATTCCTGAATGCCGGTGATCGTGAAAAAGCCAAGTTTCATTTTGAGTTGGCAAAGCAGCAGTTCACTGACTTCTCATTGCCTGAGGCAATAAGTAATAAGCTTTGAATATTTGTGGGCAATGACTACGCGCAAACGTCATTGCCCTCGTTACTAAAAAGGTGTTTTTATGATGCACTTAACGAGGTTTACAACAGTAATACTACTATTTGTTTTACCCTCAATCTCATGGGCATCGAGTTGCCCGTCCAGTTGTCAATTAGACCAAATAAAAACCTATTTTTCCGCTTTGGATAAAATAAGCCGACATGGTTCAACTATTGAAGACGTTGATGCCTTTTTGGCGTTGATGCACAGCGACGTCAATTATGTTCATGTGGAATACCACGCCAATTTTGATAAAGCATCATGGCGAAAAGCGTTTATTCGTAATCTTGAAAGAGGGGCATATCAAAATACAGAGAAACATGAGAAGCGCATTATCAAGCGTATTTTTGGTAAAAATCACGTTGCGATTGAATATGCCCATGGCGTAGTACTTGAAAATGGCAGCTGGCAGCCCACGGAGCCTTTATTGGTTTTATTTGGGTTCAAAGACGGAAAAATATCGCTAGTAAAAGAGTTATGGTGATAGCATGGCGCGCTTGTGGCCAATGCAAAGCTAATTTTTGATGCTTCTTACACGTTTGAAGGCAATGAAAGTTCACAAAATTGCATCGCAAAGTGCTGAAGACGCTAGTAAGCTCAAAGGATTGTTGCCTAGAAACATGATGCGAATTTTAGACAATTATAATCATATACGTGAGCAGCCATTGGTATTTTTTTGCTGAATAAGTGTCGCTGTGCTTTAACTTTGTTGGTTTACCTTAGATGCCTTTTTTGTGTCATTGCAGTGCACAAATATTGATTAAAGGCAAAGTAAGCTATGACTTGCTTCTTACAATAAGGCTTTGGTTGATCAATTTCTCGTCAGTAAGAATAGCGTTCATAATTGTTTCTTCTGTTTGTGTAAGCAAATCCAAAACGGTCGCTTTAACATGGGCTGTATCTCTGCTTTGCATCGCTTCAAAAATTTTAAGGTGTTGATCCTGGGAAAAAGGGAAGGCTGCCTTTGATTTGATATAAATCCAATACACCCGCATAGCGATATACTCTAGCTGTTGTACAAAGTCGACCATAAGCGGGAATTCTGAATGCCTCGCAATGATGAGATTAAGGTCTTTATTTACTTTTAATTTTTGTAATGCGATGTCGTCATTTTCTACCTCCAACTCTTCATGCAGCATGCTGGCTAACTCACTAATTTCATCTATATTTACGTTTGAAGCAGCGATCCCAAAAACACTCGGTATCAGCATTTTACGCAGTAGAAAGTTTTGTCTTATATCATGCAATCTCAACGGCGAGACTTTGGTTATCCGTGGTGAAACATCAACCAGTATTTGCTTTGAAATTAATCGTTCCATTAAATTTCGTGAAATTGAGCGACTAATTCCATAGCTTTCATTGAGAATACTTTCCGACACTTTTTGTTCAGGCGCCAGCGTTTGCGTGACTATCGCATCCATAATTTTCTCAAAAGCATTATCTATATCATTGATTACGTCTTGCTTTTTCATTACTGCTCGCTCTCCCAGTTTTCAAAGACCCTAATCTAATCGCATTAAATTAGCAATATTAGCCATTTAAATCCCGGTTAAAGCTTATCAAAATATAATTAATACAGCCATAAAATAAAATAAGGCTGTACAAAATTGATTTTACTGTCTAACCTTAAAATGAAATATGCAATGAAACAGAGTGAAGATCGTGTTGAAGAAGCGGTTCAGCTCATTGATTAAACAATAGAATAGGGTGCGCAATGCTAGTTAACGGACTCGTATCCACACTGGAATTGATTGGTTGCCTCACAATTTACTCAGCCAGCTAGACGAGTAGGAACAATGACCATGAAACGATTTATGACGGGTGGATTTTTGTCCAGATACCTTACTAGATACATGCTATTCACTATCTTTATGGTTGCAGTATTACCTATGATGGCAAAAGCAGAGGATATTTATTCCGCACTCAACGACGATATTGCACGCTATGCACATTCTCTGGGCATTGACGCAGTAGCTATCGAAGTTGTTGATTCGCAAGGCTCCGTTTGGTCTTACGGTCTCGGAGAGGTACATACTTCAAATAAGTTAGTAGACAGAAATACACCCTTCCGAGTTGGTTCTGTAACCAAGTTATTTACAGATATTGCACTGATGCAATTGGTTGAAAAAGGGGTAGTCGACCTTGCCAAACCTGTAAATCACTACCTGCCAACATTTGCTCCTGTAAACCCTTATGGTGTTGAAATTACGGTGGAAATGCTGCTTACCCACAGGTCTGGCTTAGTTCGCGAACCGCCAATTGGTAACTACTTTGATAGTGAAGAGGCGTCACTTGATCAAGTGATCGCAAGTATTAATAGGACAACATTGGTATATGCCCCGGGCAGCAAGGTTCAGTACTCAAACGCCGCCCTAGCAGTCGTTGGACGGATCGTGGAAGTCATGAACAACATGCCTTTTGACAGTGTTATTCAGCAACAACTCATGCATCCACTGAATATGCAAAATAGCTACATGAGTATTGTGGATGTTGATCTGAGTACAATGCCGAAGGGATACATGCGACCTTATCACACCGAGCGTTTCCCCGCGCCAACCTTTGATCTTGGTATTTCACCTGCTGGGAACATGGTTTCCACTATGCAGGATTTAGGAAAGTTAGCGACAGCATTGATCAATCAGGGCAAAGCAGAGAAGGGGCGTATTTTACAAGCGAAAACGCTTACAACAATGTGGACGCCTGTTGATGAGCATGCAAGCGCCCGAGATTATGTTTTTGGCTTAGGGTTTATTCTTAGTTCAATAAATGGAGAGCTAGCCGTATCACATGGCGGGGCTGTTTATGGTTTTGCAACACAGTTTCTAATTTTGCCCGGTTCAGAGCTGGGGGTTGCAGTTTCTGCAAACGTGGATTTCGGTAATGGTGCGGTTAATCGGATAGCAGAGCATGTACTTAGTTATATATTGGCTCTGCGACAGGGAAAGCCAAGTGTTCTATTTCAACACAGTATCGAAATTAACAAGGAAGTGGCCAATTCAATGGTAGGCACTTATGCAAGCAAGGATAGCAGGATAACCGTCCGCAAAAAAAACAATGACATCTACATTGAGTGGCTCGGTGGGCTCTCACTGCGACTTATGGATTCTGTGGACGGCATTGTCATTGATGACCCTGTTAAATTTAGCACAGATGTTCAGTTTGATAATGAATCTGTTACGGTTTTTGGCACCGAGTTTAAAAGGATTATTGACACAAAACCTGAGACTGCAAACCCTGGTTACACAAGGTTTATTGGTGAATATGGCGATGATCATAACCTTCTTTACGTCTTAGAAAAAGATAATCAGCTTCACGTTATCATTGAATGGTTGGCACACTATCCCCTTGAACAGGTTGGTGAAAATACGTTCGTTTTTCCTGAATATGGTCTGTACCCGGGCGAGCAACTTACTTTTTCCGCAGCTACTACAGAACAATTATCGTCATTTGTTGATCTTGGTGAAATCCGGTTTACAAGGAGGCTGGCACAACAAACACTCACCAGTCCCGCACTTTCTAGCAAGAAGAAGGATGTATATTCAACCTTGTTTGAAACAGCTAAGGCAAGCTCGCTTCCCAAGCACTTCAATACGCAGGTTGAGGGTAACGCCGCCTTGGATTTGGTTAACTTGGCTACTCTTTCCGACACCATTGCGATCGATATTAAATATGCAACGACTGACAATGTGTTTGGGTTTCAGGTGTATTCAAGTGCTAATGCTTACCTTCATAAAGATGCTGCCAAAGCATTACTGAGTGTACACAAGCGACTGAGCAAGCACGGACTTGGCTTAATTGTATTTGATGCCTATCGCCCATGGTATGTAACGCAATTCTTCTGGGCAATTACACCAGAGATGCAACGCAAGTTTGTGGCAAACCCGGAAAAAGGATCACCGCATAATCGAGCGGGAGCTGTCGATGTGAGTCTTTATGATCTTGCCACGGGAGAAACGGTAACTATGGTCAGCGCATATGATGAAATGACCGAACGTTCCTATCCTTATTACCCCGGTGGTACCTCCATACAGCGATGGTACCGAGATCTCTTAATAACCGAGATGGCATTGGCCGGCTTCAATGTTCATAAGAATGAATGGTGGCACTTCGATTACAAACAATGGGAACAGTTTCCGTTGATGAATACCTCTTTTGAAAACCTGCAGTTATCGGAATAGTCATATGAAAACAGTTTCCCATATTTTTACTAGTGCTTGGCTCATACTACTTTGTGCCTTTGCGGTTGGCAGTGTTGAAAGTTCATGGTCAACGCCCTTGCAAAGCCCAGATAAAGAAGAAATTGATGGGTTGGAGTTACTCATAACAGAGCAAATGGACAAACATAAAGTGGCCGGTGTGACTGTGGCACTTGTTCATAAAGGCAACCTTATTTATGCAAGAGGTTTTGGCTACGCTGATATTGAGAACAACGCGCCTGTCATCGCACATGACACTTTGTTTCGATGGGGTTCTGTGTCTAAGACATTTACATGGATAGCACTTTTGCAGTTAGTGGAGCAGGGCAAAGTAGACCTGGATGCCGATATTAACAACTATCTGGTTGATGTAAGTATTCCTGATACGTTCGAACAGCCAATTACTGTACGAGATTTAATGTCTCACATGCCAGGATTTGAAGATTTGATACTAGGGCATATTTTTGAGAAAGATCCTGAGCAAGTTCTAACACTTACTGCGTACCTGCAGACTTTTAAACCTGAGCGCGTTCGGCCGCCTGGGGAATTGTTTTCCTACTCCAATTATGGATCGGCACTAGCGGGTCAAATTGTTGCAAATGTGTCAAAAATGTCGTTTGAAGATTACATCGAAAGGCACATCTTTATGCCACTGGGCATGGCAAGTTCAACCTTTCGAGAACCTTTACCAACAAAGTTCAAAGAAAGTATGAGACCAAGGTTGGCATCTAGGGTTAGTAAGTCGTTTTCTCCCTCAGGAAACACTTATGAGCAGGTAAATCATTTTACCTTTATTTCGGGAATTGGGCCGGCTGGTGCCATGTCTGCGCCTGTTACAGATATGGCTCAATTCGCATTAGCACTATTGAATCAATGTAAAGGGCTATTGGCTGTGGAAATGTGTTCCATGATGCGGGAACCCTTAACATCGATGACTGCAGCAAATCAGATTACGATCAATTATGGGTTCTTTGAACACCGTGAAATAGCAGGTCACCTCCGATTTGGACATAACGGAGGTACTGACTATTTTCACTCGGAAATGGGTATTTACCCAGAGTTGGACTTCGCAGTTTTACTCTCTACCAACACTACGACAGGCAAAGGCTTTAACAAAGAAATAGAAAAAGCCATTGTCGAACGTTTTTTTGGCGTTGTTAATAAGCCAGTTGTTCCAGTAAATGCTAACGATACCTCAGAGCCTGCGAAGCTAGCGCGCTATTCAGGTTACTACATTGATACGCGTAGGCCTGTCTCTAACGCAGAAATTTTAGTTACATTCACACAGCCATCGACGCGTGTTTCTGTTGAACCTGATGAACAGCTTTCGATAGCAGTGGGCAGTGAGCTGTTCAAAGCAAATTGGGTATCAGGCCATTTATTTTTCGACAAGGATAAAGGTCGATATTTTGAATTTGTGGAAAACGAAAAAGGGGAGATTATCAACCTTAAATCGTTAGGTTCATTAGACCGCGTGTCAACCTTTCAGACACCAGAGACCAAGTTAACACTTATTCTTATCAGTGTTGCAGTCATTTTCTTATCTTTTTTACTCGTGCTAGTGCTTTCTCTCAAACGGTTTTCGGTGCGAGAACGTCCTTCTCAGCAAAGGTTCAGGCGTGCACTGATCTTAAGTGGGTGCGCATGGGTGATATCTCTGGCACTGTTGTTATATGGGATTATCCATGACATCGGAGCCTACGCCTATCCATACGACTTCCCGTCTATTTGGATAAAGGTGGCCAGTGCATTTTGCTTGTTTTCTTCCTTTGTCACCCTAATACCCATTCAAGCAATGTTGTCTTTATGGTCAGACACAAACGTGGGCAAAGTTTATAAGATGGTTAGTCTTATACTCATCGTTAACTTGCTATTGCTCATTTCTCAATTGTACTCGCTTAACCTGCTCAGATTGTATTTCAGCTAATAAAAAATAATAAAACGGGCCGACAGAGCGTCTCTATCGGCTCGCTAAACTTTTCACCCTACGGATAATGCGATGAGAATAAATAAAGTGTTTAAAAAGGTGTTTACGTTAGTAAGTGTGAGTCTCTTGAGCTTCACCTCAATGGCCAATATGTACGATTTAGTCATAGAGAATGGCAGGGTGATTGATCCTGAGACTGGATTAGATGCAGTGAGAAATCTTGGTATTACAGCCGGTAAAATTTCAGCCGTGACCACTGAGCAATTGTCTGGTTCACATGTCATTAATGCTCAAGGCAAAATAGTCAGCCCTGGCTTTATTGATATGCACGCACACGGCCAAGACATTTTGTCAGGTCGCGTTCAGGCATATGATGGCGTCACTACTGCGCTCGAATTAGAAGGCGGTATGCTACCGGTAAGTGACTATTACGATGCTGCTGCCAGAGAAGGACGGCCAATCAACTATGGCGCATCGGTCAATTGGGGAAATGCCAGAATTGCAACCATGCTAAATGTTGAACCCGTAGCCGATATCGACTGGTTTCTAGCTGCATTCTCACAGCCAGACTGGCAATTCAAAATAGCAAATAAGCAACAATTGAACAAAATAGAGCAGCTTGTGGCGCAAGGACTTGATCAAGGAGGCTTGGGCATTGGGATCCTGATGGGATATGCGCCTGGAACAGGCTATAAGGAGTTTTTTGCTATGAATAAGTTGGCAGCGTCGCGGGGCGTGCCTACTTTCACCCATGCTCGTTATTTGTCCATGCTCGAACCTCGTAGTTCGTTCCAAGGGATCAACGAAATCATTGCTGCGGCCTCTGGTACTGGGGCACATACACACATAGTTCACTTAAATTCGATTAGCCTAAGAGACATCGCCACGATTGGGGATATGATTGAAACGGCCAGAAGCCAAGGATTACGGATCACCACAGAGGCATACCCATACGGAGCCGGTGCAACGGGTATTGGCGCAGCTATGTTTCGTGGTGACCGATGGAGAGAACGCACGGGAGGGATTTCAGCGCGCAATTTCGATGTTGATGGTAAGCGACTTACTGAGGAAGAGTTTGACCAATTCCAGTCTAAACAGCCAAATACGAAAACGATTGTTCATTTCTTAGAAGAAGACAACAGCATGGATATGCAGTTTCTAGAACAATCATTGTTATTCCCAGAAGGCGTTATTGCTAGTGATGGCGGTGATTGGCGTTTTGATGGCGCCTCTGTATCACAAGAAACCTGGCCACTTCCTGATAAGGCATGGAGTCATCCGCGTTCAGCAGGGACCTATGCCAAATTCATCGGTACCTTTGTCAGAGACAAAGCCAAAATCTCACTCATCGAGGCAATTAAACGCGTGAGTTTTGGACCTGCTAAACTACTTCAGGATGCCGTACCTCAAATGAAATACAAAGGTCGTATCCAAGTCGGTGCAGACGCTGATATCGTTATCTTCGATCTGGATGAAATAAGAGATCGCGCCACTTACGTTCGCCCTGCTCAGCTCTCACAAGGCATCGAACATGTGATTGTCAATGGCACACTATTAATTGAATACGGTCAGATTGACCTTTCGGTACTTCCTGGGCAGCCAATCAGAAACCCTATCAAAAATGAGCCTACAAGCTCATGAAAGATTTCTTTCGCATTTACCTCGTTCCCGGTTTTGTTTTTCAGTCTGTCGTTATTGGTGGAGGCTATGCCACAGGGCGTGAACTCATTGAGTTTTTCTTCGCAGCGGGGCCTATCGGAGGAATACTTGGACTCATAGTCGCAGGGACGATATTTGGCTTAGTCTTAGCCGTAGCGTTTGAGTTTGCTCGTGTGCATAACGCCCATGATTATCGCCTATTTTGCAAAGCATTATTGGGTCGATATTGGGTGTTGTACGAAGTCGCATTTTTGGTATTGCTTGTTTTAATTCTCTCCGTACTTGCGTCGGCTTCAGGTGAGCTACTCAATCAGTATGCAGGACTGCCCATTGTTTACGGCACTGTGCTTATGATGACTATTGTTGGTGGTTTAACGTACTGCGGCAGTGACACAATTCAGCGCTTTCTCATGTTCTGGTCACTATTGTTATATGGTGTTTACATCGCCATGTTCGTGCTGACTTTTTGGATTAAAGGCGAACATGTTGCGCATGTGTATCAAGCATCCACTGTGGGACATGGCTGGGTGGCAGCAGGTGTACTTTACTCTGGATATAATTTAGCAATAATTCCAGTTGTTCTGTTCGCAGTTAAGCAGCACATTTCGGCAAAGCAATCAGTGGGGGCTGGCATGTTTGCAGGCGCACTATCTGTGATCCCTGCAATATTGTTCTTTGTGTCTATGATGGCTATGTACCCTCAAGTGGGAAACTTCAGCTTCCCATCTGCTGCTTTGATGAATGCACTGGAGCTGCCTCTGCTTTCAATGATATTTCACATCGTCATATTTGGCACATTCATTGAGACTGGCACCGCACTTTTGCATTCGGTAAATGACCGCATCGAATCAAGCATGCTCGATTTAAACCGCACATTTCCAACGTATTTACGACCTTTGGTTTCCATCGCCTGCCTTGGAGGGGCGATCATCTTAGGCAACAGCATGGGGCTCATAGCGCTTATTGCACAAGGATATAGCTTGTTGACCATGGTTTTCATGGTGGTGCTTGTCTTGCCTCTGATCACTGTAGGTATTTGGAGAATACGGCGCTTCACGCCATCTGTACCTAACTAAATACGCATTAATTATCAAACTTCGAGCCAGAAAAGCCATCTGGTTACGACTCATGGGAGACAACTATGCATGACAACCCAATACACCCACCACACATAGTATTTTTGGGCGCTGAAACCAATATTGGCTATGCGAAAACGGGAACAGGACTATCGTATTGGCGACCGGAAAGGGTGGTTGGTCAATTCTGTTTACCGGGCTGCACCATAGACCTTGGGGTTCCAAACCTGACACTTGAAGACGCGGCTATGGTCGGTGTTCGTTCGGTGGTTCTGGGCACTGCGCCTGTGGGTGGCAGCATACCCGTTGAGTGGGTAACGCATTTAGAGCATGCCATTACGTTGGGGCTAGATATTATTTCTGGCTTGCATCAAAAACTGGAAACCATCGGTTCCCTCAAAAAACTTGCGCTCCAACATAATACGCGGCTCATTGACATCAGAACACCACCCAAAGATATTCCCGTTGGTAGTGGGAAACCACGCACAGGGAAGCGCCTTTTAATGGTGGGTACAGACTGTGCAGTAGGAAAAAAGTATACGGCCTTGCAGCTAGAAAGGGACTTACATGATGTAGGTATAAATGCTGACTTCAGAGCGACAGGGCAAACCGGTATTTTAATTGCCGGCAAAGGGATCCCCATTGATGCAGTGGTGTCTGATTTTGTTTCAGGCGCGGCTGAAATGACGTCGCCCGAAAGCAGCGCTGATCACTGGGATGTGATTGAAGGACAGGGGAGTATTTTTCATCCAGGCTACTGTGCCGTCAGCATGGGCTTGTTGATTGGCTCTCAGCCAGATGGCTTTGTGGTATGCCATCAAGCGAATAGAGAGACATTTTTAGGATGGCCAGATTTTGCGCTTCCATCGATTAGCGAGGTGATAGATAGAACAATTGATATAGGTCGCAAGGTGAACCCTTCCATTCAGTGTGTTGGGTTAAGTATCAATACCTCTTGTTTAGATGAACATGAGCGAGCTGCTTATCTCAACAAGCTATCACAACATTATCAATTGCCTGTAGTCGATCCTTTAATAGAGGGTACCAAGTCGATCGTGCAATACATGGCAGGCAAAAGCTTATTTCAAATTGAAGAAGGGGCAGTGCAATGAAAATGTATATTCAAAAAGTCAGTATTCCGTTAAGACACTCTTTTTCAATTACAGGATATCGGTTTGATGAAACGAAAACGGTACGTGTCAGTTTACAAGATGGACAGTTTTGTGGCAGAGGAGAAGGGGTGGGCGTCTATTACATGCAGGAAACACAGGACAGCATGTATGAGCAACTCTGCGCCGTCCAGCAGGAGCTAGAGGGCATTATCAATCCTGAGCCAAGTGTAAGTGAAATACTTCCTCCAGGTGGCGCAAGAAATGCGTTGGATTGTGCTTTGTGGGATTTACAGGCAAAGAAATCAGGCATTTCGTTGTATGACCGCTTTGGCCTAATGCGGAACCCTCTGACTACGGTTTTTACCATTGGCATAAATAACAAAGCCGTTATGGCTGATGCAGCTCGTCAATGCGCACAATACCCAACCCTTAAGGTTAAACTTGACAGTGTAGAGCCGATTGAACGATTAGAGGCAATAAGAAAGGTGAGACCAGACGCAAGCATTATTATTGATGCCAACCAAGCGTGGACGCTTGATGAATTAAAAGAATATGCACCTGCTTGTAAAAAGTTAGATATCGCTATGATTGAACAACCTTTGGCACGAGGACAGGATGAACAGCTGGTGGAATACCAGTCTCCGGTTCCTTTAGGTGCTGATGAAAGCTGTTTGCATGATGGTGAGTATACCTATGCCGCGGCGCGCTATCAGGTTATTAATATTAAACTCGATAAGTGTGGTGGATTAACGACAGCATTAAAGTTGATTGAGATGAGCAAAGCAGATGGCAAACAGCTTATGGTTGGCAATATGATTGGTACATCACTATCCATGGCTCCCGCTCATTTAATAGGGCAGGCGTGCAGCTTTATCGATTTAGATGGTCCTTTGCATCTAGCGCAAGATGTCATGCACCCAATGCACTATTCGCCACAAGGTATGGTGTCGGCCCCAAGCCAAGCATTGTGGGGGTAATGCAAAACTACGGTTCGCCAGTATAATTGCGTAGGTTATCGATTAAGCAATTACCAAATGCATTCGCCGCTGGCGATTGTGCTCTTCTTGATGGGGTCAGTAAACTCAACGGTGCCTTACCTGATATCCAATCGGGTAAGACTCTGCACAGCAAAACGGTTAGCCACCTAATTACTTTGTCTAGGTAGTCACACCTTTTGCTAATATTTCTTTTTCTCTAGCACTTGCATACACAGTGTCCCATTCTTCCAATTTAGGTTGCATCAGCTTAAACCAAAGAGGTGGTATCAAAGCGATCCCAATGGTTGTAATGTATCCTGCGATCATGGTTGGCGAATCGGGCATTGCTTTAAGTTTTTCGAATGGCACAGCGCCCTGTGCATGATGATGGCTGTGTCTGGGCAAGTTAAACATCGTCCAGCAACTTACTTTGCGATTACTATTCCATGAATGTCTAGGCTTAACTGGTTGTCTTGGGTCGCGAACTAAACCGTAATGTTCCATGTAGTTGACGACTTCCAGTATAAATTTGCAATTTATGCCGACACAAACAAACATGACGAGCCCACCAGTCCCACCGAGTATAAAGGCAATAAGCATCAATACAGCACTCATTAGCCAACCACGGATACAACGATTATGAACCGACAATATGGGCTGATTTACTCGAGCTAACCTTTTTAACTCTATCGCCCAAGCGGCTTTTTGAGTTCCGATAAAGGCTTTTGCAAAATGTACATAGACATTTCTACCACGAGGGGCTGTTGCAGGATCGTCTTTAGTCGCCACTTTGGTGTGATGATTATAAACGTGTTCAATTGAAAAATTAGCGTCAAATGAAAATGCTAGCAGCCAACGTCCTGTGCATACTGCCAAGGGGCTAGCAACGCGGTGCACCAATTCATGTGCCACCACAGTGGCTACACCGCCAAGGAGTAAACCAAGAAATGCAACACCACTTACCTTATGCCACCACAGTGTATTTTGCTTTGCATGATATAAATCGTAGTTTAGCCAATTTGAAACGGTAGTCACTGCGGCAAAATTTTGTGCTGTTCCCAACCAAACAGAACTCAAAAAGATGATAACTGAAAGTGGCAATGCACTATATAGCATGAGATCAAGTACGCTTTTATTTAACAGAGCAGGCTCACTAGTATCATCGCCAAGTAGCGCATCACCTGCGACGTAAAGCGTGACATAAACCGCAAAACCGATTGGGATATACAAGCCTCCCATCCATATGACAACAATGCCTAAACAAGCTGAAAGGTAAAAATTGAAAAACTTAATATAATGCAACACTAAGCGCACCTGTAGTTACTTGAACTGCCAAAGGGCATAGCGCTAGTGTGCATTATGTTGTCTTTTATGAATCATAGCTAAAGCAGACAACGTCCGGTCATTTGTTGCCACATCGCTCGAAATCTTTGTCTGAGTTGGTTACAGTGGTAAAACAAAAAATTACGATGAGCGTGGATAGTGCCCCTTAGCGTCCCAACGTTTTACATTGCGCAATTGAATCAACTATTGATTGAGCAAGGGTTTGATTTGAGAGCGCTCTTGCGCAAAAAAAACGCATCATTGGACGCACTTCAGCGCCCAAGCGCCACGCTATCATTGAAAGCATTTGACGAATTATTAACGGATATTGCCACACAAACAGGCCAGCCTCATTTGGGTTTACTGTTGGGAAAACGGTTGCAAGTCTCTCATCATGGGCCGTTTGGGCTAGCCATGGCGAATAGCGAAAATGTATTTGATGTAATAAATCTTGTTAGCGAATTTCTCAGTGTTCGTCTGCCTTTTTTATCGCTTAGCGCTGAGCACACAAAGCACAATGTAATAGTAACTTTAAGCAGCCTGCACCAAAGTGGTTTTGCCCACCAGTTTGTTATTGATGCGCTCGCAATGGCTTTTCTTAATATACAGAACGCATTATTTAGCAAAACAAAAACACAGCCTATCAAACGGATCTTATTCGATTACCCATTACCTGAAACGATGAATTTGCAAAAGTATTTCGAAGGAATCGCTTACACTGACAGCCATCCATTTTGTGGCATGATTTTAGACAAAGAAGCCTGCCGTACACAGCTAGAACATTATGATCCGGTTGGCCTTCAATATGCCAAGGAAATGTGTGCTCGCGAAATTACTGCACTTAAGGGGGCGCTCACAACATCAGAAAAAGTACGGGCGCTTTTTGAAAGTGAAGCAACCTTGCCTTCGCTGGAAAAAATTGCGTCTTTATTGTGTGTAAGCAAGCGTACATTGCACCGCCAATTGGAAAATGAGAATACCAGCTTTAAGCTACTTCGGGAGTCATGGTTAAAGTCTAAGGCAGCTAATTATCTATTGGTAAAAAATCTAAGTGTTGAACAGACTGCTGACTTGCTGGGTTACACGGATAGTGCCAATTTCAGAAGAGCGTTTAAGCGATGGTTTCATATATCGCCATCGAAGTTTGCGGCGCAAAATACTCTCTGAATAGCGCTTATTGGCGGCACTATGCTCGCTGTTCGACCACTGGCGCATAAAGAAATACGTTGTCGCTAGGCGAATACCAGAATTTGACAGAAAGCAGGGTCCGGCAAATAAACGTAAAGACACTTGGCCAGTATTTACGCGCTATCACCGACATGTGTGTGCAGATTATCCAGCAGATATAGAGCAAGCGCTTTTGCAACAGGCGACTGCGCTCGTCGTGACGGAGTGAGCAAACTCAATTGGGCTTTGCCTGACGTCCACTCTGGTAAGACCCTTTGTAATGTCCCATTACTGATTGCATCACGACATGTATAAGCGGGTAAACTGACAATACCCAGTCCATCAATGGCTGCATGTTTTAACGTGTTCATATCATCACTGCAAAGCTGGGGATGGTGGGGGACCGTCGTTTTCAATCCTTGTTTGTTTTCAAGCGTCCAATGTCCATTTGTAGGTTGCCAGCCAATTTTCAAGCTCTTTCTTTTAAACAGGTCATAAGGCGATCTTGGCGTGCCGGTATCCGAGAGATAGCCGGGGCTGGCAAACAAGTGCCAAGAAACAGCGCAGAGGTTTCTCTGAATAATACTAGAATCTGGCAATGTATCTGTATGTCCTCGGATTGCTAAATCAATACCCGATGAAACCAGGTCAATATTTTGGTTAGTGACCTGTTGGACAAGCTCTACTTTCGGATATTTTTGTAGAAAGTTAACCAGTAATTCCTTAATGGCAAACTGAGCCACACCCAGCGAACAGCTCATTGTTACTCGTCCATTGAGAGAGAGCTTTCTGCTTTCTATTGCTGCTTCAGCTGCTTCCATCTCATCGAGTAAAGCACGTGCATGTTGGTAAAACATCTTGCCTGTTTCAGTAACATGAAACTGACGAGATGTGCGCTGGATCAACTTGATATCCAGTCTTTCTTCCAGTTTTGATACATGCCGGCTTAGTCGTGATTTTGGCATATTCAGAGCCTGTGCAGCAGGTGTAAACCCTTGCTTCTCAACAACATGAACAAAGTAGTAATAGTCATTTAAATCAATCATTTTTACTTCATGTACGCCGTTACCTGTCTTTATTGTTCTAAATATAGAACGGTAATGTCTATTTTTCTATCTTCCAAATCATATTGTTCTATCACTAGAATGGTTGTGTTCGCAAGCAAATAACATTGGGTGAGTGAAAAATGAATGTAGAGATCAAACAATCAGGTAATGCAGCTGAGCAAGTATTGATAGATGAGAATGCGTTGTCGGTTAAGCCAGGCGAGTTGTTTTCAGTTGGAGAGGGTTTTGAAGCCTTGGCTTACCGTGCTAAGAATTTTTCAAAAGCGATGGACCCGCTGGTGATGGTCGACCACTATCGCATGACCAGCCCCACGTTTGGTCCTCACCCACACGCTGGCCTATCGGCTGTGTCTGTTATTTTTGAAGACAGTGAAGGGCCTTTTCACAACAGAGACTCATTGGGAAACGACTTCGACATTATGCCGGGCGATCTTTACTGGCTCAAGGCCGGATCTGGAGTGGTTCATGATGAGGCTCCGCGTGTGGGTTCAAATATCCATGGACTGCAGGTTTTTGTTAATTTACCTGCATCGCTAAGGCACAGCCAACCGGCATCGTTACACGTTAAAGCGCAAGATATGCCAGCAATAAATTGTGAAGGATGCCGAGTTCGTATTGTGCTAGGTGAAAGTAACGGTATTAATGGTCAGCAGTCACCCGCTTTGCCCATGACGATCCTCGATGGTCATATTGAGTCAAATACCTCATTTAGTCATCAGGTTAAGCCGGGTGAAAATGCTTGGATAAATACTATCAAAGGCGAGCTTATGGTAGTTGTCGGTGGCGAGGTAGTGCGGTTATTAACAGGTCAGGCTGTTGCTTTATCTAACATCAATAAAAAAATATTTTTAATCAACCCTAGTGCTGAAAGCACCCATTTCACACTATTTTCTGGTCAGCCAGTAAACGAACAATATATCCAAAAAGGCCCGTTTATTATGGGTTCTGAAGCAGAAATGTTGCAAGCAGAATCTGATTTTACCTCGGGTAAGTTTGGGCAACTGTGACAACACTTTACATTGAAATGATACTGAATATATGGAGAAGAAAATGAACATTTTAGCCTTTGCAGCCAGTAATAGTCGTAAATCGATTAATAAATCCCTGATTGCCTATGCCTCAACACTATTGGCACACCATACGGTTGAGGTATTAGATATTAATGATTATGAAATGCCGATTTATAGTAGTGATCTAGAAGAAGCACATGGGATCCCAAGCGCGGCGGGTCGATTCCTTGATAAGATAACGTCGGCAGACGCTTTATTGATTTCCTTTGCTGAGCATAACGGCAATTATACAGTTGCGTACAAGAACTTATTTGATTGGGCTTCGCGTAAAAATAGAGACGTATATCAAGGTAAGCCTACGATTATGTTATCAACATCCCCAGGCCCCGGGGGCGCAAGCAGTGTATTGAAGTTGGCCCGTGAATCTGCCCACTTTTTTGCTGGAAATGTCATCGGATCTTTGTCCGTCCCAAACTTTTATGACAATTTTGATAGTGAGACGGGCCGACTTGCAGACGAAGCATTGAACACTCAGTTGATGGGTGTTCTGGCCGCACTTCAGAGTCAGTAACAAGCATGCCCACTCAGAAATACTATTTTTTGACGTTTACCTTTATCATGTCGTTTTTTATGTCTGCGGTAATGTCATTGAGTATGCTGGTGTTAGCGTCAGCCAACCTGGCTGACGCTTTAGCAAACTGGCCAAAAGCTTGGGGGGTCACTATGTTGGTGGCTTTCCCGGTCAGTCTACTTGTGGTGCCGTGCACCCAAAAGATCGTGTCTAAAATTCTGTCGGCGTAGAGTACCCCGAAATATGTTGCGTTTTTACTTCGAAGCACTGCGCCTCTCTGTTAATACACAGAGAGTGCGTTTTTGCTATGGACGCAATATCGTTGTAGTCACTGAGTGAAATATTTGTCGCTGGGGTGCCGTTAATGTGTGTAACTACGTCACCCACCTTAATGCTCGTTTGACTCATAGGGAGGTTGGGAAACACAAACCTCACCACAAAATCACCACTTCTTATCTTACGTAACTCCAGACCTAACAGGTTGTAATCGGTAACAAAAGGCTTTTGAGGAATGAGATAAAAGGCTTCATTTTTGTAATCGATAACGGTTTTAAATTGATTCATTAATGCATTGCCTAAAATCCACCAGTCATCTTCATCATCACTAGGGATAAGGTTTACTTTGACATCTTCTATGTCGATGCCACCTAGAGAAAGCTGTGGTAGTGACACACGATCATGCTCAACTTTTCCGCTTAAGCCAAAGTCTGCAGCTACTACGCGGGCAGAGGGCAGCGCAATATTATTAGAAGCAGGGTAAGCGGCACTGAGTTTGACATAATGGCGGCTTCCGGTATCGATAATGAAAGATTCTTCAACAGTGACTTCGTCACTAAACGACAGCGTACCGTTAACCGAAATCTTGTTCATAAAACTGTCCATGGGTAGCTTGTGTGCATTTTCCTCTGCCGTATAGGTGTTTGCAGACAGATGAATCGTGCCAGCATTAGCGTCAAACTCCCAGGTAAAGTGACGCATCATATCGTGGCCGATCACGCCATCATAAATCGCTTCGTCTTCGCGTAAGTAATATTTGGTTTGGGATACCGGTATGAGCGCTGCTTTCATGCCGTCAAAGTAAACGCCCCCTAAATCAATTCGACTGATATCAGTTTGGTAAGCTTGGCTTTTTCCTTCCTCACCCCAACCACTTAGCGCTAAGTCAAAGCCGCGGCTCAGGTTCATTTTTTTGACTTTAGGGGTGTCCATCAGAATTAAGAAGCGGGCACCTGTATCTAGTAAAAAGAGCAGCTTTTCCCCATTAACGGTGGCATATACATATGGCTTCTCTCCCTCGTAGAGGGCTTCAAGGTTGATGCGTGTACTGTCTACAAATACAGGCTCCACATTAGAGTTGATTTGCATCATGCGCAACGAATTGGCAACACTGCAACCATTGAGGATGATAAGTATAAAACAAGCACCAATAAGTTTGATAATAGGGGATGTAAACATAGTAAGTTTGGCTTCTTTAAATTGCGATAATAGCAAGTTAGCAACACCGGTGTGAAAACCCTGTGAAATGTGGTGAATGAATCTTGCTGGCCTAACTAAGAAAATGATTTAGCGCATGGGTAAGCCGGACCGTAAATCTAAAGGCATTAATTTCTTAGTCGTTCATGCCGTTATTGATGTTTAAGCGATGAAAAAAGGTGTCAATTGCAGCAAGATTATGCTGATTCTTCTCGACAAACGCTTCTAGGTGGGATTGATACTTTTTCCACTTATCAGCATTTGGTGGCGAAACGGTTGTTCGCGACAAGGGCAGGCTAGTGGGAAGTTGACTCGGTAAGTCAATGTCACAGAAGTTGGCGAGACGACTAAGTGTATGTGAAGGATTGCTGGTCAGTTGTTGGTAGCTCACACTAGTCAGATTTTCTGATGGAATATCGCTAAGGTTCTCAACTATTGACTGATTGGCCGCAAGCCACTGAAAGGCAGCAATATCAATGATTGACTGACCTTTCATCGTTCGCCATCTTCGTGGCAACAAAAAACACCAGGAGTCACGATCAAAGTCGGGCAAGTTGCGATAGGTAACAAATTGCCCTGTGCGCTTTCCTCGTTCCCAGGCTTCTGCAATACTTGCAATATTTTGTTTCGCTTCTCGATATAAAAATATAAATTTTGCATCGGGAAAAACGCGACGGATAAAAGGGACGGCAATAGCGTTTCTAGGTGTTTTTTCGATCAATTTTATGTGTTCAGGACGACGCTCTGGAGGCAAAGATACAAAAGGTTCACCCTGACTATTTCTGGCCAAGTAAAGTAAGCTCGCTCTAAACAAATTTGCGGTTTTTGGGTCGGCATGAGACGCATCTAAACTCCCTGAGTCACAATGCGTGTTTTCAAAACGTAAGTGCGGCAAGCTTGCATAGACAATATGGCTCTCACCACCGATACTCCACAAGCCTTTCAGTTTTTGCATTTGCTCAAAAAGTAGGTTACTCCCTGATCGCGGTGCAGACAAAATAATCACAGGCTGTTTTAGCTTATTGGCGACGCCTTGCGATGACAAAACACTATCCAAGTGTTGTGCGGATAGGTTGAGTTGCTGTGCAGGACTATTCATTGGTTGGCTATTGTATTGACGAATTTATTGGGTAGCATTCGCACGGTACACGCATCAAAGACGTGTCTTCACACAAAGTGGGGTTGCACATTTCCTCTTGGTGCTTGCTTAACGCACAACAGCAAGGTTCTCCCGGTATAACCCAATCAAAAATTAAATGAACCCGTTCACCACCGCTCTCATTTTTAACGGCGTGCTCTCGTCTATTGTTGATTTCTACGATTTCTCCCTCTTGCAAACAACGGGTTTCATCGCCTACCGTAAATTTAACCTGCGGGTTGGTAATAATGGGAATGTGGATGCGATGAGAGTGTGCTAACGAAAAGTTCTTGTCTTGATGAGGATCGATTTCGCCCTTTGGATTGAGTCTTACCAAGTTGGCTCGAATGCAATAACCTTGACCATACTTCTCGGCCATCGCTTTCCCTATTGATGTATTATCATAATGATCAGCAATCAAGCTCAAAATCGGAGAAATGGCCTGCCCAAACATTTGCAGTGCAGGGTGTTGCGTAGGGTTCATATGCCGAAAATCGAGATCGTAAACCAACCCGATAGACTGGGTGTCTTTGTGCACATTATAGCGCTCTTGTCTTGATTGATCGGCCACCCAATGTTGAGGGGTTAGTTGATTAACCAACGCTTTAATTTTTGAGACATCAGCCCGCCCTAAAAGCTTAAAATTTCCGTCAAAATTCAACCTGTTCTCCTTCAATACTTCTTCTGAACGCTTAGACACTCGCGCCACTATAACGACTAAAGAGAAAAGCGACAATAGTGGTAAATTGGCTTACTAGCATGATATTGCCGCGCAACAGTAAAGAAGATTACTTGTTGCTTTGATTGCCTAATACCGCACAACCCATTAGCATTAGGCAATGGTTGATTGGTTATGTTTAGGTGTAAAGATGAGCAGTGCTGCTCTGCGAAACGTATTTGCCACTTTGCTCTGGTTTGGGTACTTGTTTGTCATTTCATTTGCGCATAGCAACGAATCACTCATTGTGTATACCGAATTGTCTCCACCCTATCAAACCTATGATGGAAAGCGGGTCGGTGGTATCGCAACCGAGCGCGTCAGGGCACTGTTGGCACATGCAAACTTGAAGGCCACAATTGAGATGGTGCCTTGGGCAAGGGCAATGAAAAAAGTGCAAGAGTCCGACAATACATTGATTTTTTCGGTTGGTCGTATCCCTGAGCGTGAAGATCAGTTTCATTGGATTGCGCCGGTTGCACGATATGAAATGAGCTTTGTGGCGTTAACCAAACGACACGACATTACACCAGAAAGGTTAATCGATTTGACGTCATACACCTTTGCGGTACAACGCAATGACATGAGTTATAAATGGTTAAAGAGGAAAGGATTAACAGAAAATAAACAGTTGCTCGTTTGTCCCGATATCGCCTGCTCGTGGCGGTATATCATGGCTGGGCACGTAGATTTAATGTTTGAAGACGCGAGTTTGATAGAACAAACCGCAGCTGATTTTGGTTATGATGCCAATCGTTTGAAAGTATTAAAACGCGTACCAGAATTGGCCGTTGATGCTTACTTAGTCGCGCCGAAAACCATGCACCTAGCCACGGTGGAAAAGCTGAAAAAGGCGGCAGAGAAAATTAAGTAGCTATTGTTCTGAACATAAGCGTTCAGACTAGCGAGAAGTGAATGTGTAAGGCACACTTACACAGAAAATCATTATTGGATTTGCTCAATGGCTGGTTTACATCAACATTTTAATCAACGGGAACAAGGTCGCTTCGAATTTCAATACCTCTTGAGTGCAGGTACTAAGCTAAAACGTACGCCCAATCTGAGTGAGACACAACAAGGTGACTTGGAAGATGCGATTCGGTTGGGCGCAAAGCAGCGAGCCACGACAATTATGATTCCGCGTTGTTCCTCTTTACTCTGTGATTATGTGGCAACACAGATAGAGGCGGCGCTTGATAACACTGTTTGCTTTATTGATGTACCTAAAATGGTGCGAGAGTACGATGGTTCGGCTGTCAACAAAACGGTTAGCCGATTGTATGCTGATGCTGAAACTAGGCATTGGATCCTGTTATTTAACGAAGCGGATGAATTGTTTGGTAAAAGAGCTGTGACAAAAAATAGCCACGAAAACTACCAAAAACAGGACATCAATTACCTACTAGCACGTGCAAACCAGCACTCTGGAATGTCTATTTTTTCTCTTGTTGATGCATTGCCGCCCAGCGTCTCACCAAAAAGGTTTAATTATTTGCTTTAACTTTCAGGTAGTAATCGCATTCTTTCGGCAGATATATGGCGATGCTGTCTCAGTATTGAATTAACATAAACGTACTACTCACTCCTCCTGCTGGTCGTATTTTTCCAATTTGTTGTAAAGCGTTTTTACAGTAATGCCGAGCTGGTCTGCGGTACGTTTTTTACTGCCTTTATTTTCTTCTAAAGTGTTAAGGATGGCTTCTCGTTCAATATCAGCGAGAGGGATCCCAGTTGGTACTGTATTTTCCTCGGTAATTTTTTCTGTCAGCGGAACAAAGGTTAGGTGTGTTTCTTCTATTACGTTATCCGCCATTACAAACGCACGCTCAACGGCGTGTTTAAGTTCCCTGACATTACCCGGCCAATCATGTTCAACAATACGGTTAAGTGCAGCCTGAGAAATAGACTTGTTGGTCTCCTCGACAGCGTTTCGGTAGGCCAAAAAATGCTCGGTAAGCCCAATAACATCATCACTACGTTCCCTTAGGGGAGGGACATGGACGGGTATTTGCGCGAGACGGTAGTACAGATCTTCTCTTAATATCCCGTCGGCAACCGCATCCGAAGGGTCTCGATTAGTGGCAGCAACAATGCGCACATCTGCATATTCGGCGGTATTACTTCCTACAGGCCTGAATTCGCCCAGTTCTAGCACACGCAATAATTTTACTTGATGCTCTATCGGCATTTCCGTTACTTCATCCAAAAACAAGGTGCCGCCTTTCGCTTGTTCAAACAAGCCTGTGTGATCTTTATGTGCACCGGTAAATGCGCCTTTTACGTGACCAAATAACTCGCTATCGATAAGTTCGGGGCTTATTGCACCGCAATTTAATGCAACAAAGGGGCCGTCAGCACGGACGCCCACATCGTGAAGTGTCTGTGCGATTAGCTCCTTTCCCGCACCACTTTCCCCCATCACAAGTACGTTGAGGTCTGAATTAGCGACCTTTCTCAAGGTCCTAAACAACTTCAGCATGCAGGAAGAAGAGCCAAGAATGTGACCAAACTGATTTAGGCTGCTGCTGTGTATCTTTTTTGTATTAGACTGAGCAGTCGCTCCATCTTCGTAAAAGTCGTCGACAAGTGTTTGTACGGTTTTAAACTCATAGGGGCTGCGCAAATGGTAGCCGGCACCCAACTTCATAAATTTGTCTAAGAACACATTAGGTTCACCGCGACTTAAGAAAATGAATTCAGTGTGCAAATGAAGCGATGCAGATTTAAGGGTATGTAAATCGTGCTCAGTAAAGTCATTGGCCTCGATTATGGCCATATCAGTTTGACTGTCTTTTACCTGTTCAACCCAAGGTTCAAACTCACTCGACTTAGCCAACAGGAACTTTCGTGCAATATCACTGCTTAAAATAGCGTGCTCTGTTTCTCTGTCATTAATGTGTAAGAACAGTTTAGGTCGTTGCATTCGCAACCTCTTGTTTTCATCGAATACCGTTTCTTACGCAATTTTTGTAAAAACAGAGCACTATGGCTTTTAGCGAGCGACAATCGACTACCCGTTAGCAAGCTGTCGCAATACGTAATGAAGGATCCCTTCATGTTCGTAATACTGCCATTCACTTTTAGTGTCTATTCGCACATTTACAGTGAATTCTACTTGGTCACCGTCTTGTTTCTTAGCTATCACTGTTACTGTGTCTGGATGATCTGCCAATGAAGGGATTGAGAAAGACTCCGAACCATCAAGACCAAGCGATTGTGCGCTATCACCGGGCTTGAATTCCAAAGGCACGACACCGAATCCAACCAAATTTGACCGGTGAATGCGCTCATAACTTTCTGCTATCACGGCTTTTACACCCAGCAGTCGTGTGCCTTTAGCGGCCCAGTCACGGGAAGAACCGGTACCATATTCTTTGCCGGCGATTACAACCAGTGGAACTTTGTTCTGCTGATACTGCATGGCTGCCTGATAAATGCTGGTGGTTTTCTGAGTTGGGAAATAGCGGGTAAAGCCGCCTTCGGTGTCTGGTACCAACTTATTCTGCAACCTGACATTACCAAATGTGCCGCGCATCATAACTTCGTGATTGCCCCGACGTGAACCCAAACTGTTAAAATCTGATGTCGCAACGCCAGCTTCAGTTAAATACTCACCCACTTCGCTGTCAGCTTTTATCGCGCCTGCCGGTGAAATGTGGTCTGTTGTAATGCTATCGCCTACTAATACCAGACACTGGGCATCGTTGATGGCCTCAATTTTTGGCGGCGTTGCCGGCATGTCTTCAAAAAAAGGTGGGTTTTTGACATAGGTTGAAGCCGGCCAGGTATAGGTTTCGCTGCTAGGTGCGGTGAGGGATTGCCACTTTTCAGAACCCTCAAATACGTGTTCGTAACTCTGCCTAAAGAGGTCAGACGATAAAACTCCTGCTACTACATCACCCACTTCTTTTTGGGATGGCCAAATATCTCGTAAGAAGACGGGGTCATTGTTTCGGTCATAACCTAGCGGCGAATTATAGATATCACATGTCATGCTTCCCGCTAACGAATACGCCACCACAAGAGGTGGCGAAGCGAGATAATTAGCGCGTACTTCCTGATGAATACGGCCTTCGAAATTGCGATTACCAGAGAGGACCGACGCCACTGTAAGGTTGCCCTCCTGTATTGCCGTTTCTATTGGCTCAGGTAAGGGGCCCGAATTCCCTATACAGGTTGTACAACCAAAACCCACTAATTCAAAGCCCAGTGCATTGAGCGCATCCATTACCCCAGCTTTTTCAAGATAGGCAGGCACGACCTGTGATCCCGGTGCTAATGATGTCTTAACCCAGGGTTTTGGTGTCAAGCCTTTTGCCAATGCCTTCTGGGCGAGTAATCCCGCTGCCACCATCACTTCCGGATTGGACGTGTTTGTACAGGAGGTGATTGCGGCTATGACAATGTCGCCATGTTTAAGGTGAAACTCTTTGCCTTTATAGTTGACAGCGATGGCGTCATCTTTTGGCGGGGTGCCTATTGCACCAGCACCACCATCTTCATCGAACACTGACAGCTCGGGGTCCTTAATCTCAATGCCCTGCAATTGCATATGCTCAATAAATGCATTGTGAGTGTCCGACAGTGAAATTCTGTCTTGAGGGCGCTTAGGGCCTGCAATACTAGGTTCAACATCGGCCAAATCTAAGGTTAATGTATCACTATACTGGGCATCTTCTTCACCCTTAACTCGCCACAGGCCTTGCGCTTTGGCGTAACGTTCAACCAACTGGCAATGTTGATCGGAGCGCCCGGTTAATTTTAGGTACTTAATGGTTTCTTCATCTATAGGGAAGATGCCGCAGGTCGCGCCATATTCAGGTGCCATATTGGCAATAGTGGCACGATCGGCCAGCGGGAGGTCACTAAGCCCATCGCCAAAAAACTCCACGAATTTACCGACAACCCCTTTTTTGCGAAGCATATCAGTCACGGTTAGCACTAAATCGGTTGCTGTGGCGCCTTCGGGCAATTTGCCGACAAGTTTAAATCCAACCACCTGTGGGATAAGCATACTAATGGGCTGACCAAGCATGGCGGCTTCGGCTTCTATACCGCCTACACCCCAACCTAATACACCTAGGCCATTTATCATCGTTGTGTGTGAATCTGTACCCACTAAGGTGTCAGGATAAAGTGCAGAGCGTTGATTGTCGTCAGACTGCATAACTACACTGGCCAGATACTCCAGGTTGACTTGATGCACAATACCCGTGCCCGGTGGAACCACTCGAAAGTTATTAAATGCCTGTTGACCCCAACGCAAGAATCGGTAGCGTTCTTCATTCCTGCTGAATTCCAGTTCAATATTTTTTTGCAGTGCTTGCTCGTCACCAAAGTGGTCGACCATAACGGAGTGATCGATAACAAGATCCACAGGCACTTGAGGATTAATCGACTCAGCGCTGCCGCCCAGAGAAACCACAGCGTCGCGCATGGCTGCTAAGTCGACAATTGCAGGCACACCGGTGAAATCCTGCAACACAACACGTCCCGGTGTAAATGCAATTTGTTGTGAAGGTTCCGCAGAAGCTTGCCAGTTAATCAGCGCGTGAATATCGTCGACTGAAACATGCAAACCATCTTCGTTGCGCAGTACATTTTCCAATAAGACTTTTAGAGCAAAAGGCAATTTACTGACCTTTTGTGTCTCTGCCAGCTTGTTAAGCGCAAATATTTGGTAGTTTTTGTCGTTGCAAGAAAACTGGCTTTTGGTTTTTAACGAGTCAATACTCATATATGCTCCCATTGCTTATTTTTGATGAACGCACATTTATTGCGGCTACGCTGCATTCGGTAAGTTGGAAAATACAGTCAGAGAAGCCGGGTGGCTTTCAATGCGCAGTGACTGTGCTGTGCTAACTTCGCCGTCGACCACATAATCAAACTCACGATCTGATTGAACATGTATCGTTTTACACTGTTTGAATTGAACAGCATTGTCGAGTTTTTCATTAAATACGCCATTGGCGGTAAATGTTGCCAGCGTGGTGAGAAAATGGGTGCTGTCCTTGCCTTCAATCCAGTTTACGTCCAGTAATCCATCCTGAATATCTGGGTTGCCTCCTCCTTGTGCCAAGAGCGTAGTGAAGGGGGCGGCATTGGCAATCACAAGACTCTGTGTTTGTATGTCTACTTTTTCGTTGTCGTCTAGGACGATATGAAATGATGCGGCCGGAGAATCAATTAGGGATTCAAAGAAATATTGAATGTATGCCCATTGGCCTTTTTCATTCTTTTCTTCTCTGTCTGATTTTTTGATCATATTGGCTTCAATACCAAGTGCACACAGAAGCAACACGCGCGTGCCATTGCAGGTGGCCGTGTCTATTTTGCAGGTTTGACCGTTTATAATCACATCCAGCGCGCTATCGACAGGTGTTAATTTACTTGATGTACCCAAGAGCACCATGCTCAGGGCGTTAGCAGTTCCTAAGGGAATGATGCCCAAAGTGCAACGGGTATCTGCCACTGCATGCGCGACTTCAGCCAGTGTGCCATCTCCACCACAGGCTATGATCGTTTGATAGCCTTGACTCAGTCCTTCTTCAGCCAGTTGCTGTGCAGAGACATCCGGGGTGGTTTCCTTAATGTTTAATAAGTATTCAGTCGCCAACCGTGCCTTGATGTACTGCTTCTCTGCGGGCCATTTTCCACCCCCCGACACCGGATTGGCGATAATAAGCGAGCTCGGTAGATGGAAGAAGTCTTTATCATTTCGCATTGCCGTCAATGCCCGATATTGCGCGGTATTTAATCTGGCAGTTTCCCGAATGGTACTAATGCTTTTCATTGCATCAGGAAGTGTCAACGTTTCATCCTGAGAGAGTAAATAGGCTGCTGTTACTAATACAGAGCGGCCCCGTCCTAACGCACAGTGTATGACGACTTTTCCGTTGTCTAATATCTGATTATGCAGCCACGTTATTGCCCGTTTTAGATCTTTGCTATTTGGGCTAGTGTGGTCGAGAACGGGAATGTTTAAGTAGCGCAGCTCGTTATCTTCAGAACTCCAGTCTAGTCCGTCAAATTCTGCGGTAACGTCAAGAATACCGGTTACGCCTTTGTCTCTGAGCTCTTGAATGTCGGAGGGGAACAAACGGCAAGCAAGGAAAACGTGCTCATTAATCTGTTGAACGGGCGGCACCTTGTCTAATCTTCGAGCAAAGAAATTGTAGATCGATGCGCCCACTAAGAATGGCCAAAACAACCACCGAATATAGGCTGGGATGGCACCGTTTCCTTTTTTGCGGAAAATGGAGGGCTTGTTCGCCACATAGGCATACGAGACAGTGAACAGGGAGGCTGCAATCCAAATTAGCACCAAATTAAGCAAGAGTAGGGTGGGTCGAATGAATATAAGTGTACTAAAAATGACCACCGCAATGCCTATATAGTACTTTACGATCTTCACGCTTCCTCCTGGTTAGCCCGAGCTTTCTTCTATGAAAGTATTAACTGTAGTCGGGATGACTGCAAAAACCATGCACACAGGCAATTAAGTCGTGTCGTCAGAATAGTAAAACCGCTGAAGTGCTTGAGCTAACTACTCTATGGTGGTTTTAATCAGGCTTGGAGTATGGTGCAGCTTGCCATATCGATAAAATACTCGTACTGAAAAATGTTTCACTTTTCATGTAAAAATTATAAATGATGTTTGGGAACGCTCAGCCTGAGCGCAAAATGAAATTGGTTAAGCTTATAAATATCAGTAGGTTACCTTTTTATTGTAGATTTGGTACATAAATGGCTTTTATTCAATGTGTCTTATAACTAAGGAGCCTACAATGAAAATTTTTGAAGCCATTCGCAAAGATCATGAAAAGCAGCGATTATTGATGAAAATTCTTGTTGAAACATCCGGTGACACGCCAAGCAGACGAGAATATTTCGCCGAGCTAAAACAGCAGTTAAAAGATCACGCTGAAGCAGAGGAGAAGTTTTTCTATAGGCCACTGATAAAGGAAGATAGAACCATTGAGCAATCTCGTCACGGCATGCATGAGCACCACCAAATCGATGAGCTTGTTGAGCAGTTAGATGAGACTGAAATGAGCTCTCCTGCATGGCTGCACCATATGAAAAAGCTGCAGGATAAAGTGCTACACCACTTAGCTGAAGAGGAGCGGGAGGTATTTCAGCAAGCCGGCATTGTGTTGACCGAGGATGAGAAAACCAAGCTGGCAAAGTCTTACGAAGCTGAAATGGCGTAAAATGCAATTATCAGTTACTTATTAGCCAGCCTGATAGTGCGCATTTAGCTCACAGTTGTTAATAATAATGGACATTTCTCTGTACAAGGACGTTTTATTGACGTATTGTCGTGCGGCTTTGGAAATTTAAAGCTCATCTTTTACTGCACTTTGCGATTCTCTTTCCTCTTTACTGTGTTTTAAGTCGAACTGATATAGTCATTTGCTCTAACTGTACGTGTCTTTCGTGGTGTATCTAAGGCTAAAACGGTGCACAGGCACCCGCATATATAACAATAATGGGTAGAGTTACCCAAGAGGTTCAACAATGACGCATATAGTGAATGGCCAGCATATTAGTGCAATGCCACCAATAACAACCATATCGGTAAATAAATTCAATGTCGCTTTTACTGACGAAAAAGGGGCCAAAGTAGTTAGCTTTACAAATGTTGCTGATAAAAAGCAGTTTGTACGTTGGCTAATTTCTATTTGAAGGTAAGGTTAGCTGCATACGCAGAGGCACATTATTTCTTTTCATAGCTGCTTTGTATAACCCGCTTTTTAACCCTAAATGGATTGCTGAATTGACAACATCAAGGGCTTGCAAACTGCTCTTGAATTCTTTGCTAAAAGCAATGTGCACAGAGCGTCGTTCAATCATATTCGGGTCAAATGCGATTGCATTTTTATAGTTGTTTAATTCCGTGTCTAGTAGAAACAGACCGTAGCTTTCAGACATGATGAGACGGTCAATTTTGTTGAGAAACAATAGCCGAAGGCCTTCTTGTGCGGTGGCCACCTCAAGCAGTTCCTTTGGGTGATACTTGGCCAGTATTCTGTCGTGATCACCCACTCTGACGCTGGCGATAAGATCTTTATTTTCGGCGCGGTTGATATGATAAAAGCCGCCAAACACCCCATAGCCAAGCGGTTGGGAGAAAACAGCCCAGTTATCCCTGCCTTCCAAATTGGCAGCGAGGAAAAGACCATCAGCTTGCGCTTGTTGGACATACAGCTTAGCTCTTGCCCAAGGCACAATGATGGGTGTTACTTCATAGTCCAATAATGACAAGCTTTCGGTAATAAATTCCCAGTTAGCCCTGTAAATTGGATAGTTAGCAGATACCATCTGGTTGTGATCATGCCCAACTGCCAGGGTGAGCTGTTTCGATGACGCCTCAGCATATAGCGTTAGCGATAACATTAGGAGCAAAGTACAAGACGCGAATCGCACAGCAGGTTTGTCCAAGTCAACAGAATATACAAGTTACTTGTAAAGATAGCATGCTGTTTCAGAATCTACCGTGTCGATTCGCATAAAGGTACAGTTAGAAATGATAGACGATATTGGCAGACACGCTTCGGCCCGGTGACGAAAAGCGCGCGAGGTTTTCTTCCACAGTGCGTCCTCTGACTTCACTCGCTTGCCAATATTGGCGGTCAGTAATATTGAATAAGCCAAGGTTCAATACAGCATGTTTGGTCAGGTCAATACGCGCCAGCATATCCAGTGTCATGTATCCCGGCGTTTCAAATAATTCTGGCGAGGCCGGATCTGAGTTGAACTGGCTATCATCCCGCTCAACGGCAGTCGCTACGACTTCTACAGACCATGGCTCTTCCTCGGAGCCATACCCAATCCCAAACACGAGTTGCGCAGGCAAAATTGACTCGATTTGCTGCCCGGTTTGTTTGTCTTCACTGTCCAGCCAGCTTGCACTGGCTTGCACTCGCCATCCGTCAAGTGCATCAAAGTGCGCACCTGGATAGTAGCTGATTTGCCCATCTATACCGCGTATTTCAACGTTCTCTCGGTTAGTTGCCTGAAACTGAATAAGCTGGGTTGCCGGATCAAAGCCCACCATGGTGCGTGACTCAATGAAGTTGTCATAGTCATTGAGATAGGCACTCACGCTCCAATCTGTACTGTCTGTGTTTGCGCGTATGCCTACTTCCCAGCTGTCAACACTCTCAGGTTCAAGATTAGGGTTGGGCAAGGAAGTATAGCCTCCTGCGAAATTGGTAAAGCCAATATTTACATCGTCAAAGGGGGGAATACGGAATCCTTGTGCAAATTGCAGCCAAACCGAGACGTTGTTTACGAGCTTATACACAGTGCCAAGTTTAGCCGACAGCTTACTGTCATCATATTGGGCAATGTCTACGCCAGGGTTAGCATTTTCAAACAAGGGATCAGAAAAGGGTGTCACGCTAAAGGTGTCATAACGCACACCAGGACTGACGCTCAATTTACCCTCCATAAACCGAATTTCATCCTGAATAAATAGCGACTTCTCAACCACTTCAGACACAGGGAAATCGCGTGCCGGAAACACAGAAAACTCGGGTAAAAGTGCACCTTCACGGGTCTTTGTGCTGCCGTTTCTAACGGCCTCGCTGTCGGTTTGTTGCCACTCCATACCATAGATAAGATAGTGCTGGCCCCAGCCAGAAAACTGTTTGTCTGCCTGCATAATCAGGCCTTTGTTATCCTGAGAGAATTCACTGCTTCGTTGCCTGTAAAGGTCTTCGGGGCTATCGGATTGACGAGTCGCCAAACCAAAGCGCACTTCCTTTGTGATTTGGGTATTATCAGTCGCTTGGACGAACATGCGCAAACTCGCTTTATCGAGCAATACGTGTTCACCTATGTACTGATAACTTAATTGAAGTCGTTGCCTTTCTCGCTCATCATCGCCTTCGCTTTCTTTTATCAAGACTCCACGTACACGTGTGTCAACACTGGACAATACTTGCGTCTCACTGTTCCCCTTCAGGGAATCAGCCTGAATTGTTAATCTGTGATGGTCTGAGGGCTGATAAATAAGTTTTGCCTGTAGTGCGCGACTGTCATTGTCTTGTGGGTCGGAAGACTGCCTGTTAGTCCCAGTGCTGTTGTCGCTGGTGAAATAGGAATGTGTCTCTTGGCTATTGCGTTGTGTGGCGCCTATTACCCATTGCCAATCACCTGCTACACCGGCAAATTGTCCATTTAGCAGCTTTTCATTGGCTGCCGAGTCATAACCCAGCTTAAGTTTTGCTGCTACAGTCTTGCCGTCTTGTAAATAATCAGAGGGGTCTTTGCTGGTAAAGGCCACCACACCACCAATGGCGTCACTTCCATACAGTGTGGATGCCGGACCTCGTATGATCTCCACCTGTTTAATGGTATCAATATCGATAAAGTCACGACGAGCAGATAAAAAGGGGCCAAAACTAAATTCATCTGCCATAGGCACGCCATCTAGAAGGATCAATACTCGGTCGCCATTGATACCCCTAATGTTGAAACCTGCCAGGCCATATCGTCCGTTACCCTCTACCGATACACCGGGTTCGTAACGCACGAGATCGCGAATGTTTCGTGCCGCGAGCTGGTCAATTTGCTTTTCGTTATAGGTAGAGACGGTTGCCGCAATTTCATTAATTTGTCGCGATGATCGAGTGGCATGCACCGTTATGGTTTCAAAGGTGCTTTCATCGTTGTCTAGGTTCTCTGCACTCTGTGCACTCTGAGGAGAGGTGAGGGCCATAGCTATTGCAAGAGTCAGAAGGGTGTTAGGGAACAAGCGTTGCATTTTTCGTTGCGTCTCCAAGTTTATTGTGAAAAAATAATGTAAACGATAATGATTCGTATGTGCAATAGGGGTTTAAATGAAAATGTTTCAGTTGCTGTTTTTTACAGCAGCCTTGTGCGTGTTTTCGTGTGGGGTATCGGCAGAAAGGCGAATTGTGTCTGCAGGGGGGAGCGTGACTGAAACCTTGTATGCACTTGGTGTAGGAGACGACATAGTGGCGGTAGATACAAGCAGTAGTTATCCGTTGCCAGTGCATAGTTTACCGAAGGTGGGTTACTACCGTCAGCTTAGCCCAGAAGGCGTGTTGTCAATGCGTCCAACCATGCTGGTAGGGCATAACAATGCGGGGCCGCAGGCAACACTCGACGCGCTCCGTCGAGCGGGCCTTGAGTTAACGTTAGTGCAGGCACCACAAAATATTCAGGGCGTACTAACGGCCATTAGGGTGCTGGCTGAACGGTTTGGCAAAGAGGACGAAGGAAAAACGCTAACAGTATCAATACGTGAGCAGCTCAAGCAGGTCGCGAAAGAAGGTGTAGATCGCCTAAAAGTAGGACTCATTCTTACGTCTGGGCAGCGGGGCCTGACAGCCGCCGGTAAAAATACCATGCCTGACGATATTATTGGGCACGCCGGAGGCTTAAACGCATTCTCTACCCATGACGGTTACAAAGCGATTTCTCCAGAATCCTTGTTATTGGCGCAGCCAAACATTCTCTTAGTGCCTTCACACGTTGCACGAGAAGGCGTAGAGGTACTATGTGACTCTGAGCTCTTGACACTCTGGGTTAAGCAAAATGGCTGTAACTTGCATGTGGTGGACAGCATCATGTTTATGGGGATGAGTCCAAGAGTCGGTGAGTCCGTGCAGGCACTTCACCACACACTAAGTACTTTTAGCCAGGAACACTAATATGGCTCGTGTGGTGATCCCATGTGCACAGTCATATGAGCGCGTAAAAAGAGCGCTCTCTAACTTGCACACAAAACGTCAACGCATCATTTTGTTATTGACTAGCCTGGTACCTGCAATAGCTTTATGGTCGGTGCAGCAGGGTGCAATGCCTGTCGATGTAATTGATGTGTTTAAGCATTGGTATTCAAACAGCCTAAATGCCGAATATGCGATGCACTGGCTGGTGCTGACTGAAATACGCCTGCCCAGGGTGGTACTGACTGTGATTACCGGCTCTATGCTTGCTGTAAGCGGTGCTGTAATGCAAGGGTTATGTCGTAATCCACTTGCCGACCCTGGCCTGATTGGTGTGTCGTCTGGCGCGGCTTTATTTGCTGCAGCAGCACTCTTATTTGGAGGGTGGTGGAATATACCTGCTTCCTCCTTACAAGTAGTACAGCCGCTTATGGCATTTGGTGGAGCACTTATCGCCAGTGTCATAGTTTTCAGACTGGCTCGCACATCCACGGGGGTAAACACCTTACTATTAATATTGGCCGGGGTAGCAATCAATGCCTTGGCAGGCACACTTTTGGGTTTAATTAATGCGGTTGCTGATGATGATACATTGCGCAGCATAGTATTTTGGACCATGGGCAGTTATGCCAGTGTAACCTGGCTGGAAGTCATAATAACGGCCTTGGTTGCAGCTCCTATACTGGCATTCTTTTTCTCCTATCACCAGTCTCTCACACTCATGTTAGGTGGTGACAACGAAGCGAGGTGTTTAGGGGTGGCAGTAGATAAAGTCAAAACGCTAAGTCTCATAGGGGTAGCGCTGGGTACCGCATTAGCTGTGTGTTTTACCGGAATTGTAGGTTTTGTTGGGCTGGTGGTACCCCATATTTGTCGTCTTATCTTGGGGCCAGATTACCGGTATTTATTGCCAGCGAGTGCATGTCTTGGGGCTTTGTTAGTCGTGATTGCTGACGCCTTAGCTAGAACGCTTGTGGCGCCGGCCGAGTTACCTGTCGGCATCATCACGTCATTAATTGGCGTACCTTTTCTTCTCTATTTGCTGGCAAAACAGCGGACGAGGGTTGCGCATGCTTGAGATATACAGTCTGAGTATTGATGTAGCCGATCGACGAATTGTTAGCACGATTAATGCCTCGCTAGCACCCGGTCAGTCTATGGCTATTTTAGGTGCGAACGGAGCTGGAAAGTCAACGTTGCTATCTGCACTAAGTAAAGAGCGCATGCCAGCAAAGGGCAGTATTGTGCTAAAGGGTAAAAATATTCATGGCATGCCCCTGCGTACGTTAGCGACATCGAGGGCGGTTATGCAACAGCAACAACCCTTAAGCTTTGACTTTACCGTGTTGGAATACCTACTACTGGCTCGAGCTTGCCATAATGAGCCAAAACAACAGTCTATGTTATTTCTCAGTCAGGTCGTCAGTGAACTACACCTGTCTGATTTCCTTGAATGCCAACTGAGTCGGCTATCAGGTGGTGAGCGGCAGAGAATTGAATTTGCAAAAGTGTGGCTTCAAGTGCTTGACGAAAATGACGTAAATGGAAAACTTCTGTTACTTGACGAGCCTACTTCTGCATTAGACATTCGCCAACAACGACTATTTTTCAAACACTTACACCGCTTTTGTCAACGTGGTGGCATGGTACTTACTGTACTCCATGACATTAATCAGGCGGCTCAGCACATGGACCACCTGCTTCTGCTTCTCAAAGGCAACCAACTCGCTTGCGGACCTGTTGCGAAGGTCTTTACTAGTTCAAACATCCAGCGGTGCTTTAACGTAGACGGCCAGGTTACCTGGCTGTCAGGACATCGCTTTCCACAATTTTTTACACACGCTATCAATCAGGAGATCGCATGACTCAACATAGCTTGGCGCAGACACTATTCGACGCGCGTAAATTAGCACGCCAACAGCATTCTGGTGTACTTTCAACACAAAGCCTATCAATGAAAGGCTTTCCATTTGGCTCGGTTACCCCCTATTTGATGAATGATGAAGGGGACCTGATCCTTTATGCCTCTGATATTGCCCAGCACTCACGCAATATGAAAGCCGAGCCACAGGTAAGTCTGTGTATTTATGATGGCAGCCAGGCAGACAGTCAGGCCAATGCCAGATTAACTTTTATGGGACAAGCACAAGCGCTGAGCTGTGACCCAAAAGAAGCTAACGAATACTTTAATTTGTTCCCACAAGCTCATGGTTACGTAAATGCGCATGACTTTCGTTTTTACCGTGTTAAAGTTGAACGACTGCGGTACATAGGCGGATTTGGCGATATCCACTGGTTAAAGGAAGCAGACTGGCGGATGCCTATACCTGCATGGAAACAGAATCTGGCGAGTATTATCGAACATATGCACGAGGACCATGCTGATGCACTGGCACTCATTGTTAATCACTGCTTGGGGACCAATGCGGTAGAGGGTGATGTAGAAATGCTGTCTGCCTATGCTGAGGGGTTTTATGTCTCATTAGCGGGCAATCGCCACTTCATTCCTTTTGTTGCGCATTGTCTTGGCGATGGTGCTATTCGTAGTGCGATGGTGACGTTAACGCAGCGAGCACGTCAGTCAGAGTCAGTTAGCCAAGTGGCCGTTGCATAATTGCTTTACGCATTGTTTATGAATGAATTGGTGTAAGAAGTTAGACATGCAGCTTTTGGGCGCATAAACTTAATACAAATCACGGAAATCATAGTAAGCCGCTCTTGAAGAATAGCCTGTTTGTACCAAAGCGTATTTACCGCATGCGGCTTACTTTATTCGCGCTATTGACGATAGCCCTGCTTGCCTTGATATTTACTGCCGCTTCAGCGGTATATTTTTTTAATCAACAGCATACACTTAACTCCCGTTTTTATACTTTAAAGGTGATGGCGCAGGATATTGCGCTACACGATGAAATATTAACCATGTCGACGCTGGCGGCCACGAGTCACGATGCTGAAAAGTGGAAAGCGAGGTACGATAAATACGAAGTGTCTTTGGATAACTTGTTAGAAAAAGCGTCAGCAACAGATGCCAAAATTTCTCAGTTTTTTGACGACACAGCAGAAGCGAACACGGCACTGGTGCGGATGGAAAAGCGCGCATTTGAATTGATTAAACAGGGTAACAATGAACAAGCGTTAGCGTTATTGCAGAGTATTGAGTATCAAAACTACAAAATAGCGTTTGGCTCAGGCATTGCCAATGCTATTGATGAAGTGCTGAAAGAGACACAATTAAGCTTGGACGAGAGCCTTGAAAATCGCGGTCGAAACCTGATTATTTCTATGGTGTTATCGTTTATTTTGGTACTAGTTTTATGGTTTTACTTGATTCGCTATGTTCGTCTAACGGAAAAAGCCATTGAAGGTATTGCCAAAAAAGATGAACTTTCCGGTTTACTGAACAGACGTGAATTTAACCGGATTTTGTCTCATGAAATGAACCGTGCGAGAAGAGAAAACAAGCGTTTAATGTTGGCAATACTTGATTTAGACAATTTTAAAAAATTTAATGACAGATACGGTCATCCAAAGGGCGACGATGTGATAAAAGAGGTTGGTACCTTGTTAACCCGGTTAAGTCGTCGTGCGAATGAGTCCGCTTTTCGGGTAGGTGGTGAAGAATTTGTGGTTATTGCTACCTGTGACACTGAAGGCGAGGGGTTCGAAAAAAGCCAGTCAATTTGTAGAGAAGTTAGTTTGCTCAATATCGTTCACGAGGACAACCCACCATACAATAAGGTTACGGTATCTTGTGGTATTGCATTTTCAGATAGTGACAATGGACTGACTGCACTAGAATTATATTCTAGAGCTGACAAAGCATTATATCAGGCCAAGGGCGATGGGAAAAATCGCTTCAAGATATTTGGGCACGACAGCTCTGTTGTTTTACCTTGAATAAATAGGTGATTCATCTAAAAAGTGCTGCGAGAGAAAAGTAAATAGATTTTCCTAAACAGCACATTCAAATGCAGTGCAAAATTACTCATGAATGAATATATAAACAAGCGAATAAACGAAGACTTGTATAAACGCATCCGTTTAGGTGCAGTTTTTTACGTTATCGGTATTTTAGTGAGTGCGCTGAGCGATGATTTATATGAGCATGCGCTCCCACAAATCATATCCGCTACAGTATTTTTTATTGTATTAACGGTTTTGCGCTTTTATCTGCCTAAGCCTCCCGAACACATTGACGCAACCCGACACTGGCGACGTAACATAGCCTTCGTTTCTATGCTTAGCAGTGTGGCGTGGGGTGCTGCAGTTGCTTGGGTTGCCATGCATCCTGCATACGATACAGCCATGCAAACTATGTTATTGTGTACTATAGCGTTTGCTACCGCGACCGCCTATCAGTTCTGTTTGGTACGCACGGTTGCACAGATCAATTGCGTACTGTTTACCTTACCTTTTGTGTTGACGATTATCATTTATCAACCAGAAAAATATCCATTGGCCATAGCAATAAGTGTGTACTGTGTTTATTTGGTGCTGTCAGCGATTCAGCTACAGCGCCAATATCTGTCTTCTCTGAACACGGAAATGGGGCTATTTGAAGCGAAAAACGAATTGAAAAGCTTGTCTCTAACAGATGAACTGACAGGGTTAGCGAATCGAAGGCACTTTCGTGTTCATTTTAGTGAAGCATACTCAAATCTGAAGTCCAGTGGCGACAACTTTGCCATTTTGCTCGTCGACTTAGACCTGTTTAAACGGATAAATGATGAGTACGGGCATTTGGTAGGCGATCAATGTATTCAGTTTGTAGCAAATGTTTTGCAAGCTGTTTTTACGCGAGATTGTGACTTAGTGTCGCGGATAGGCGGGGAAGAATTTGCTGTTGTATTCAGGTGTGACGGGTTGCATGAAGCTGTTGTCCTCGCAGAGAAGATTCAAAAAAGGCTCGGTGAAGACAGTATTGAAAGCGCAGAAAGTAAAATAAAAGTCACTGCAAGTATCGGTATTGCATTGACCGATAGAACACTGGAAGAAAGCGAGCATGAACTGTTTAAGCGCGCCGACGACTTGCTCTTTGAAGCGAAAAGCGCAGGTAGAAACTGTATTAAGTATTAAACAAAAAAATACCCACTTTGAAAGCGGGTATTTATTGGATACATATAATGCAAGCAGATTAAACGGTAACGTTTGCCGCTTGTGGACCTTTTTGTCCTTGCTCAACAGTAAAGTTTACTTGTTGGCCTTCTACAAGTGTTTTGTAACCTTCAGACTGAATTGCACGGAAATGTACGAATACATCTTTGCCGCCATCAGTTGGAGTAATAAAACCAAAACCTTTATCTTCGTTAAACCATTTTACAGTGCCAGTTACAGTAGACATGTTAATTCCTCAAAAAAATACTTAAATGGTACACACGTACCGACGCTTGCCTCGTGGGTGTTACTTACTTGGATGGCTAATGGATGGAAACGTCTTACGGGAATTAAACAGCAATTCTTTGTGAAGTTAACGAGCAAAAGCAAAAATCGAAATAAATATACGTTACAAAAGCTTGCGCAAGATAACATGAATATCCCGCGAATGCTAAATTTTATTTCTCATTGAATCAGAAACGCATTCAGAGTTTCTCTTCCAAGCTTCCTACTTCGAGCATTGGCGATGCATCAATATCTTCGGCATCCATCATATTAGCAATGCGTTGCATGGTTGAGACCATAAGGCTTTGCTCCCAGTCTTTGAGTAAAGAGAACCGGTTGGTAAAGTGTTCTTGAAAAGGCAAGGGGGCATCTTTTAGCGTTTCCTGACCAAGTTCAGTTAAAAAGACACCCACTTTGCGTTTATCTTCTGTACTGCGAATGCGTTGCACATAATTTTTGGCTTCAAGTCGATCCAATATACTGGTAACAGTTGCCGCACTTAAATTAATATGGTCTGCAATTTGCCGCACCATGATGCCAGGGGCCTTGCCAATGTCTTGCATGACAAGCAGCTGGGGGCCGGTTAATCCTACTTCGCGACTGAGTTGTTTTGACCTAAGATCGATGGCTCGAATAACTTTTCGCAGCGCCACCAATAATTCTTCGTCTTTTTGCATAAGCATTCCTAACTGCTAACCCTATACCTGTGTTTTTATCGCAACAAGTGCAAAAAGTGCAGATGTTTGTGATATTGATCGATTATATCGTTAATCACGGCGACTGTAGACCATCCCATAATATCGTAGTCCTGGCCGCCTTCGCTCAAATGAACTTCTGCTCGATAATAGGATTGTTCGTCATCGGTGTCCAAAGAATTGTTATCTGTATTAACGAAGTCCGGCTGAAGGTGCTTCTTTCGGTGAACACCATATCTAAAATCATGTTCCTCGCCATGCGAAACCCACAATTCTAATGCACTGTCGTTTTTAACGATTTCTACCTGTATGCCGGTCTTTTGAAGCTCAGATTTTACACTCTCAAATGCGGGTAAAACGGCGTTATCGAAAAAGTTTTGCACTGCTTTTTTATTTGGGAAATTGACGATATTTTGTAGCCGTTCTTGCCAGCTTTCCTTATTAGAAGAGAGCGACGAGGGCATTGCATGCAACTGCATACTTTCTCGTTTATAGCTCTCAACACGTAACGCCTTGACTAAGCCAGTCATGGAAAGCAACAGGATAATTGCAAAGGGTAGGGCTGCTGCAATTGTCATTGTTTGCAGTGCACTAAGCCCACCAGCAGCCATCAGGATCATAGCGACTACACCTACGCTCACGGCCCAGTAAACCCGTTGCCATAACGGGGTTTCATTGCTGCCGTTTGAGCAGATCATATCAACAACCATGGCGCCAGAGTCACAGGATGTGACAAAAAAGATAACGACCATACCGATGGCAATCACTGAGAGCAAACTGGCAAATGGAAATTGATCTAAAAACACAAAAAGTGCTACAGAAGAGTTGTCATTTACCATTTCTGCCAGCTTCTGACTGTCGCCATTTAACACAAGGTCAATAGCCGAATTGCCGAATACTGTCATCCAAAAAAGGGTGAATGCGGAGGGGATAAGAATCACACCCAGTACAAATTCCCGAATCGTTCTGCCTCGAGAAATTCTGGCAATAAACAATCCGACAAACGGTGCCCATGCAATCCACCAACCCCAGTAAAAAATTGTCCACCCACCTATCCAGTCAGTTTTCTCGTAAGCAAATAAGTTAAACGTATTCCGAACTATGTCAGATAAATAGGCCCCTGTATTTTGTAAAAATGCTTGCAACAGAAATATGGTAGGACCCAGAGCAAGAATAAATATGAGCAAGGCCACGGCAAGAATCATATTGGCCTCAGACAGTCTTCTAATGCCCTTATCAAGGCCGCTCATAACCGACACCACTGCGATAGCAATAACGCCAATCATCAATAAAATTTGATTGGCGACGCTTATTTCAATGCCAAACACATATGCCAACCCAGCATTAATTTGTGATGCACCTATTCCCAATGAAGTGGCAACACCAAAAATCGTACTGGTGACGGCAAACACGTCTACCGTGTGACCAATCCAGCCGTAAATCTTGTCACCAAAAATAGGATAAAGTGCAGAGCGAAGTGTTAAAGGCAAGCCATGACGAAAACTAAAGTAAGCCATGACCAAAGCGACCAGGGCATAAATCGCCCAAGCGTGAAGACCCCAGTGAAAAAATGTTGTTTTCATGGCTTCTTTTGCAGCAGCGACAGTGTTTGGCTCGGCATTTGGCGGCGCTAAAAAATGCATCAAGGGTTCAGCGACACCGAAAAACATCAGCCCTATCCCCATACCAGCGGCAAATAGCATAGATAACCAAGTGATCAAGCTGTAATCGGGTGTTGCATGGTCTGGCCCCAGCTTTACTTCTCCGTATCTCGATACACCCAAATAGGCAACGCCCAACAAAATAGTCGCGACACTGATGACATAGAACCAACTTCCATTTTCAACAATCACAGCCTGCATTGTGCTGAAAAGTTGGTCAGCGTGCTGTGGCAGGAAAAAAGCAAAAACCATCAGCGCTATAATGGCGACAGATGAAGGATAGAACACTTTCGGATTTAGACGGGCTTGGGATTGCTCTGATTGCACTTCAGCGAGCTCCGATTACTAAGATAAAACACAGTATACAGAGGATAAAGTGAAAGTGTTCAGGAATAAAGATGAAAGTGAAAAAGGTTGAACACTATTTAATAATTGATTAAAAAAGTAGTAAAAACTTTGCTCATTTGGTTTAAACTGAAAATATACAGGTAGTGTACTAATTAAAAAGCTATTTTGATTCAACCTGTTAAAGAGAGTTCAAATAGCAATAATTCAAATTAATTCACACATAACTAATAAAGGCACAATCACTATGAAACTTGCAAAAGTAAGTTGCGCTGTTCTAGCCGCACTGACTGCTGGGGCCGGACTGGCTCAGGAAACGTCGAATAAGGCAACAATAGAAACTATCGAGGTTACCGCCACAAAACGAACAGAGTCTATTCAGGACGTACCCGTTGCGGTATCAGCACTGAGTGGAGAAAGTCTAAAGAATCTAGGCATTAGTGGCTTTCAGGATTATGTTGAGTTCTTACCCAATGTCACTTTTCAAGGTACCGGACCGGGACAAAATGAGGTTTATATAAGAGGTGCGGCGACCAATCAGACCGCTATCACGGTGTCGTCCGTTCAGGCTCTTCAGCCCTCAGTTGCAATTTATTTAGACGAGCAACCTATTTCAATGCAAGGTAGAAATCTAGATGTCTATGCCACAGATATGCAACGTGTTGAGGTGCTTCCAGGGCCACAAGGTACGTTATTTGGCGCAAGTTCACAGGCAGGTACAGTAAGACTGATTACGAATAAACCTGACCACACAGGCTTCAGCGCAGGCGTAGATGTTGATTTTGCAACTACAAAAGGGGGCGATATCAGCAATGCTGTTGAAGCCTTCATGAATTTCGCGCTAACTGACGATTTTGCGTTACGTGTCGCTGCGTATACCGACCATCAGGGTGGTTGGATTGATAATGTGCTGAGTGTACCTGGTCAAGGTGGATACATTGGCAGCGCCGTTCATATCGATCGCATTTCAGGTGGGGTACTGACAGATCCACAGAATACACCTGTTGATAGCCCCACAAACGATGAACTCGTTGAAGACGATTTTAACGACGCGACTTATGCAGGTGCACGATTTAGTGGCTCTTACATCATCAATGATGACTGGACACTATTAGTACAACACACTGAACAAAAACTCGAGACAGAAGGTGTGTTTGCCTATGACCCTTCCTATGACGGTGAATCCTCAGTAAGCCGCTATGAGCCTGAGTCTAATGAAGATGAATTTGGACTGACAACCTGGACGTTAGAGGGGCGCCTTAAGCAGCTTGAAGTCGTCTATGCAGGTGGATATCTGGACCGTAAAATTGACTCAACAATCGATTACATCGGCTACACAAACGGCGGTGCATTTGCTGCCTTCTATGCTTGTAGTTATGGCGGTGCTCCAGAGGATGAAATTTGTCATAACCCAGAGGGGTTCTACAAAGAGTCCACAGAAAACTCGCGCTTGACGCAAGAACTGCGCGTCAACACGCCTGCTGACAAAGACTGGCGTGTAACCGCTGGTGTGTTTTACGATTCGCTTGAAGTCAACAGTGTAGGCTTGTTTCAGCTGGGAGCTGAGGATAAATTCTTTGATCTCAACAGAACGCTAAATGGCGGTGCCGATGGACGTTATGAGGGCATTAATAGTACAGGGGGCAATTTTGGACCTCTAGTGAGCTTTGTGAATGATGTTACTCATGAACTGAATCAGATCGCGTTATTTGGACAAATCGAATACGACCTGACCGATAAACTCACCCTTAGTTTAGGTGCGCGCTGGTATGATGCCGAAGATATCTATCTTGGGGCAACCACATCATCAGATGTGACTGAGCAGATACGCGCTTTAGGACAAGGTGGTCAGGCGCTTATTGATTTCTTTGGCGAAGATGAGGGCAACGCCATGATCGCCGCCATTCAATCTGGCCAACTGGATACCAGTTTACTGGGCGGCGACGGAAAGCTGGAAGTTGACGACACTATCTTCCGCTTTTCAGTTGATTACAAGTTGACGGATTATGTACTCCTGTTCGCAAACTACTCTGAGGGTTTCAGACCGCCAGTAACAGCGCGTACCGGTGGCCAGCTTGCCAGAAACCAGACCGCAGGCTCTGCATTTGAAGGGTTCCGAATTCCTGTCTATTCAACCACAGATACGCTGGATAATTACGAATTGGGTATGAAGGGCGACTTTTTTGATGGTCTCCTAAGACTCAACGCGACTGCTTATTATTCAGAAATCTCTGATTTGCAAACATCACGTTTTGACCCCACCAATATCGCATTTTTCTACTTCACGGATAATGTCGGTGAGGCTGAAATTAAAGGGCTGGACGCAGACTTTACCTGGTTGGCAACGGATAACCTAGTGATAAGCGGTGCTTTAAGTCTATTAGACACTGAGATAACCCGCCTGAACAGTACCATGGTTAATTTGGCGCCGCCTGTTGGCAGTAGCCTTCCGTATTCGGCAGATTTGTCGGGTAACCTCCGGGCTCGTTATTACCACGAATTTGAAAATGGTTATGAAGGGTTTATTAACGCCGCAATTGCTTACACGGGAGATAGACTGTCCGGCATGTTTGCAAATGCCAATATCTATGAAGACACTCATCATCTGGTATATGGCATGGGGTCTGGGTTAGAAATTGAAAATGAGATCCCTGCAGGGACGTTCCAAGGCGTGTCTTATACAGATCGTAACGGTAACGCATTTGCCGGTGGACGCTATGTGGCACAAAGTTATGTGCTGGTGAATGTATCAGCGGGTGTGACAAAAGATGACTGGCGCGCTGAGTTGTATATTGACAACTTAACCGATGAAAATGCACAGCTCTACATTGATGAGCAGCAGTTTACGCCAAAAGTCGTTACTAATAGGCCACGGACAATCGGAGTAAGGCTGTCTTACGACTTCTACTAGTAGTGAGTACAAAAAAAGGTGAGAACTCGTTCTCACCTTTTTGTTATCTTATCATTCTGATTTATAAATAAATTCGACGCGCATGCCCGATCCATATCGCGACATTAAACACCTTATTCAGTCCTCAGCCTTTAGTCAGGCCTTATCATTGGCCGATGCAGCATTGGCAAAAGCACCTCGAGATGTTGAGATTCTGTATTTAAAAACCGTCACATTACGCTTAATGCAAAAGCATACTGAAGCGATAAGTACACTCAATTTGATATTGGCTGTTCAGCCCGCTCATGCCAGAGCCCATCAAGAAGCCGGGTACTGTTATCTTGCTCTCAATAATATTGAGACGGCAAAGCAGGCTTTTCACTACGCTTGTATGGCAAATCCTGCCTTGGTGAGTGCGTGGAAAAAGTTGCTGGAACTGGATCCTAATAATACTGAGGCCGCTGAACGTGTTAACGATTTATCTTCTCTGAACAAAAAGTTGCTTGCGGCCATGGATCTCATGTACGAAGGCAAATATGCACTAGCAGAAACTATTTGCCGTGAATATCTGCAGTCCGATACGCACAATCCAGACGCAATGTGTCTATTGGCTGAGATTGGCATTAAAACAAAAGTTTATGACGATGCGGTTTTTTTGCTTGAAACCTGTGTCGAGCTTCACCCACACTATCAGCCCGCAAAGTTAAAGTATGCCGACTTGCTCAACACATTAGGGCAACATAACAAAGCCCTGCAGGTCGCCAAAGAGTATCTGCAACAACTCCCCAACAATCTCGTTGCGCAAACTACACTTGCAGCAGCCTATATGGGAGTTGGCGATTTGGACAAAAGTCTGGCGATTTACGACGCTATTCTTGCTATTGAACCCAAACGTGCAGGTATTCACTTGCAAAAGGGGCACGCGCTTAAAGCGAAAGGCGCGTTTGAGGATGCCGTTGCCAGCTACAAAGCGGCATATGGCTTAAAACCTAGCTACGGTGATGCCTATTGGTCTCTGGCGAATACAAAAACGTATCGGTTTAGTGAAGATGAAATTAACACCATCAAGCAGTTTGCTGATCAAGATGAAAATAGGAGCCTAGACAGGGTCCATTTTTGTTTCGCACTAGGTAAAGCGTATGAGGACACACAGGAATATGCTTTGTCATTCGACTATTACGCTAAGGGCAATGCATTAAAAAACAGTATGTTAGGTTATAGTGCAGAGACGAATACAAAACTGGTTAACTTGCAAATTCAGCATTGCAACACGGATTTGTTTTCTCAACGCGCATCAGGTAATCCTACTTGTGCACCTATTTTTATTGTTGGCTTGCCAAGAGCTGGGTCGACATTACTCGAACAGATCTTATCCTCACATTCAAGTGTGGACGCGACCATGGAATTACATTCCATTTTGGGCATGGCAATGCGGCTTCGCGGCCGAATGACAAATGATACCCCAGCGTATCCAGCTAATTTACATGCATTGTCAGATCAGCAATTTGCTCAGCTAGGGGACAAATTCATTGAAGACACTCAACCCTACAGACAGGGGGCGCCACTATTTATTGATAAGATGCCAAATAACTTTATGCATATCGGTTTGATCAAGTGCATCTTGCCTAATGCCAAGGTGATTGACGCAAGAAGAGAGCCAATGGCCTGCTGTTTTAGTGGCTTTAAGCAACTATTTGGCGAGGGTCAAGAGTTTAGTTATGACCTGAAGAATATGGCGGCATATTATAATGACTATGTCAGGTTGATGGCACATTGGGACAAGGTTTTGCCAGGCTTTGTATTGCGGGTGAATCACGAAGAGGTAATCAATGATCTGGAAGGTCAGGTGAGGCGAATGTTGGCCTTTTGTGATTTACCCTTTGAGCAGGCTTGTCTCGACTTTCATAAAAACAAACGTGCTATTAAAACACCAAGTTCAGAACAGGTACGCAAACCAATAAGTCGAGAAGGGATGCAGCAATGGAAACATTACAAAGCGTTTTTGCAGCCTTTGATAGATGCTCTAGATTAATTAAATGGGTCGCTCCACTTCTCATCCACACTGACACTCTCATCGGTAAGCGTGCCTAGAAAGGCAACCAAGGCGGCTTTTTCATCTTCATTAAAATTGAGTTGTATCGGGTTGCCAGCTTCATCGGTCAGCGCTGGTGATAGCGTTGGATGGGCTTGGATACCACTGTTATAGTGTTCAACAACCTCTTCTAGCGTGGAGAATCTACCATCATGCATGTAAGGCGCAGTTAACGCGATGTTTCGCAGACTGGTGGTTTTAAAGCGGCCTTCAAAAATTGGGTTGTTAAACACAGAACCCGCCCCTGCATCTGTCGTTGTTAAATCCAGACCGTTGTTTTGTGGGCCTGGGTTAGCACTAACAAAGGCTTCAGTGGTATGGCATCCAAAGCATGCGCCACCACCATTAGGTATAGTCCTAAAGAACAAAGCTTTCCCACGGTTTTCCTGTTCGGTGAAGTTTGGGAAGTTTTCACCCGGTGTTGTTACCATGGTGCGCCCTTGATCATATCTACTGGCGTAACTGACAATGCTTCGAACAAACTGAGCTAGCGCCAACGCAATTTTTTCTTCCGTGACCTCGCGACTGCCAAAGGCATTTTCAAATAACTCAGGGTAAAAGTCTTGTGCAGTTACTTCAGCAACCAACTGCTCAAGTGTCATCCCCATTTCAACCGGATCCTGAAAAGGCATAAGCACCTGTTCTTCGAGTGAAACCGCTCTTTCATCCCAGAAAAAGCGACCCCGTTGGTAGTATCTTGCATTGATCAATGTCATGGAGTGACGGTCAGTACGACCGCCTTCAAAGCCAATGCTAAATGCGTTGTCGTCGGAAAAACCCAGTGCTTGCTGATGGCATGAAGCACAGGAAACCGTGCCATTGGCGCTCAATGCCTTATCATAGAAAAGCACTCTGCCCAAAGTGGCACCATCATTGGTAACGGGATTACTATCAGGCGTATTGTCAAGCCCGTTTATTGATGTTGGCAACGGCTGTCCAGGTACGTTTGTTGTGAAGTGAGCGGGCAAGTTTAGCGTCTCATAATCAAAGGGTGTTGAGGGTAGGTTTAACACTGTTGTTGGCGCTGTAGGTTCAAACTCAGACTCAGAAGCATTTTGTTCAACTTCACTGCCTCCACCGCAAGATGCCAGACCGAACAGTACTGCCAAAGTGATTAAAGGTTGCGATAGTTTGTAGTCAGACATGATGACCCCTCAACGGCGGATTAAGACATGGTATTGATGACGCTAGTCTAGGCATTGGGGCGTAAAGATGTGTCCGGTGAGTGTAAAGGTTTGGTAAAGACATTCACCAACCATTGTCATTCTATTAATTTGTTAGTGAATTCTGTAGTCTAGTCGAGGATTAATTTTTGGAGGTATTTCGCAATGTTGCGAGTTCTTGCATGTGTAGGCTTAGGATTAGCGCTCAATACGGGCATATCAGCAAAAGAGGTGATGACACCTGAAAAACTCTGGCAAGTTAAACGCGTCAGTGCGTTGGGATTAAACAAAGACAATAAACACGTAATTTATCGTGTAACCACACCCAGCGTAGAAAATAACAACTTCAGCAGCAAAGTTTACCAAGTGCCGCTAAAAGGTGGCCAGCCACAGTTATTAGAAGATTATCAGGGACTCTTATCTAACCCTAAAATTTCGCCAGATGGCAGCAAGAAGCTGTTTCATGAAACGGTAAAAATCAAACCAATACTGGCAGCAGACAAACACACAGATTTGTCTGAGGCGAATGCCTATGTATTTGATGACCTCAATTACCGGCATTGGGATACATGGAAAGATGGCAGTGTTAAACATGTTTTCTATCAGGATTTACGAACCGAAGAGAAAGTAGACATCATGGAAGATATGCCCTTTGATAGTCCTACATCACCGTTTGGCGGGCCTGCTGATTATATTTGGGGGCCAAAGGGCGAAAACATCTACTACGTCAGCAAAAAATATATGGGTGTTGAGTACGTAACCAGCACGGATACCGATATTTATCGCTACAACCTGGCCAGTAAAGAGACCGTTAATATTACTGATAGCAATCCTGGTTATGACAAATATCCTGCATTCTCCGTAAATGGTCAGTTGGCATGGTTACAAATGGATGAACCGGGTTATGAAGCTGACAAAAATGACATTATCATTATGGAGAAGGGGAATTCAGTTAACCTGACTGCACACTGGGATGGTAGTGTATCTAGTTTCAAGTGGAGCCATGATGCTAAGCATATTTACTTTATCGCAGCCACAAAAGGCACGGTTCAGCTGTTTAGGGTTGAGGTAACGACTACCCCAAGTGCAAAACCTAAAATTGAGCAGTTAACCCAGGGACAATTTGACGTTAATGGTATTGTTGCCGTGTTGGATGGTCACTTGGTAGTGAATCGTAACAGTATGAATAGTGCAAGAGAGCTTTATCGCTTCGACGTAAGCAGTAATGATCTAGTTGCACTAACAAACGTTAACGATGCGTTTTATGCTGGTCTTGACTTACCCACTGTAAAGTCGCGAATTGTGAAAACGCAAGACGGCAAGGACATGCTGACGTGGGTAATTTACCCTCCAAACTTTGACGAAAGCAAAAAATATCCTACGCTCCTTTATTTACAGGGTGGGCCACAATCACCGCTTTCACAGTTCTATTCGTTCCGCTGGAACTTCCAGGTTATGGCATCACAAGGCTACATTGTTGTAGCGCCTAACCGTCGTGGTATGCCAGGTCATGGTGTGAAATGGAATGAAGATATCAGTAAAGACTGGGGCGGTAAGGCCATGCAGGACTATCTGGATGCCATTGATGATGTAATGAAAGAGCCATACGTTGACAAAGCGCGTATTGGTGCGCTTGGTGCCAGCTTTGGTGGCTATTCTGCGTTCTATTTGGCGGGTAATCACGAGGGCCGTTTTAAAACCTTTATCGCCCATTGCGGCATATTTGATTTGCGCAGTATGTATGGCACGACGGAAGAGCTGTTCTTCGTTAATCACGACATGGGCGGAGCCTATTGGGACAAGGACAATGCAGCTGCAAGTAAAACCTATGCTGAATTTAACCCAATTGACTATGTACATAAATGGGATTCACCCATGTTCGTCATCCATGGCGGTAAGGATTACCGGGTTCCATTAGGTCAGGGGATTCAGGCGTTTCAAGCAGCCAAGCTGCGAGGGCTGAAGAGTCGATTCTTGTACTTTCCAGAAGAAAATCACTGGGTGCTTACGCCACAAAATGGGATAGTTTGGCAACGCGAGTTTTTTGCCTGGTTAGAAGACACGCTTTAATTCAGCCAACAAGACAAAACATGAAAAGATGCCAGTGTTAAGACACTTAAACACTGGCATTTTTTGTTCAAATTACGACTATGACGGAGTGATGAAATGAAGATATGGAAATTGAGTGGACTGTGTGTACTCTTGTTCTTAACACACACTTCTTTTGCGCAAGACTTGAGTCCAGATGCGCCGATTTATAACGTATTCGATGCGATGCGCAAGCATGATGGCCAGAGCCTACAAGCCCAGTTCACGGATACTGCGATTTTACAGCGCGCACTGCCAGACGGGTCTATTAAAACCAGTGAAATAGATGCATTTGCCAAGAATATCACTCATGCCAGTGCGTATTTAGATGAGCACTTATTATCAGTTGATATTAGACAAAACGGCAATTTAGCGTCTGTTTGGACGCCGTATGCTTTTTACAGAGATGAGGCGCTCAGCCATTGCGGCGTAAATAGTTTTCAAGTTGTCAAAACGGTTAATGGATGGAAAATTCAGCACCTAATTGACAACACCTATCAAGGGAATTGCCTCGAATTTATTAACCAGCATAAGTCGTCAAAGTGATAGGCAAGCCGCGATGTGCTTTGCCCAAAATGCGGGTGGATGGCTAAGTGCATTTTCACCGATGTTAATTTCGCAAATACATGATTGTGTATTGCCGGAGCGGGGCAGAGGCAGCACTAATATGTCTTTTTGTTCGGCATAGTCGATGATCTTTTTTGCCAGTACGTCTGTCGACAAATCGACCTCCAAATGGAACAGATTGACTTTAGGCGGGAAGGCAAACCTTCCAACACCTATGCTGCTCAATTCATTGTAAAGTGCAGCAGTAAAGGCCACGTAGTCAGGCATGCGGTTTAAATAGTTTGCTATACCATTTCGTGCAGCAAGCACATCAGGGTATTGCGTGATGGGGTTGCCACCCGCTCTACGTGCCCAGATTTTCGTGTCAGCGATCAAAGACTCGGTACCCAGTAGCATGGCACCCACTGTTCCCCCCAGATCTTTGTAATAACTCACGTAAATACTGTCAAACAAGGCCGCAATGTCTGCCAGTGATCGCTGGTAGTAGGGGGTGGTTTGCCATAATCGAGCACCATCCATGTGCAGCTTGATTTTGTGCGTGTTGCACCACTTACGTAGTTTTTCCAAATCGTCCCAAGTAGGAAGCGCGCCACCAATCTCACGCATGGGTAGCTCAACAAACAACGCACACACGGTATCAGGGTTTAGACTATCAAGGTCTTCAATAGAGAGGGGTTGATGTGCCTTGCCAACAATGGCGACGTCTAACCCCCACAAGGCTTCAATTGCTCTGTGCTCATGCAAAAGCAGGTGGGATGTCGGGTGTAGGGCGACCGACTGCTTATTACTCTGCTCACTGTAACATTTTGCCGCAGCGCATTGAGCAAGAGTGCCAGTGGGTAAAAATACACTGGCAGGCTTGTTGAACAGCGAACACATAGACTGCTCAAAATCACCCACAAGTCCGGCACTGCCATAATTGTCTCGTTCATCGGTGATCTGGACAGAATTGGCGAGCTGCAAGAGTTCGGATTTGATGTCTGGCACAGGATGACGTTGAATGGACGCAGATACCGATTGGCTTAAGGTGTGGTATCGCTGTTTATATTCTGAAGCAATGAGTGTCATATGATGCCTTTGGTTTTAGATAATGTCTTGTAACTTGAGTTTTTGGCGTTCTAATTAATACTTTGTATTACGTAGTAGGTCTTTCTGTCTATAGTAAAACATTGAAGCTACCCACTTTTATTATTCCAGCTCTAATGTTGATGAGCTTTCACGTTCGGTCTGAAGAAGCGCAAGTGGCTCCTTCAGAGGGACTGAATGAACTACTGGATATGAGTTTGCAAGAGTTGCTTGAAGTCATAGTCACAGTGGGAACTCGCGGTGCTGGACGAACCACGCTTGATACACTGGCGCCGGTCGACCTAATCTCAACTGAGGAACTCAGGGTAACGGGGCAGGCTGAGCTGGGCAAAGCGCTACAAGAAATCGCGCCTTCGTTTAATTTTAACAATACTACGATAAGTGACGGCTCAGATATCATTCGCCCGGCAACCTTGCGCGGGCTGGGACCAGACCAGACGCTCGTATTAATCAATGGTAAACGCCGTCATCAGCAAGCATTGGTGCATGTCCAGGAAACCGTAGGCAAAGGGTCTGCCGGCTATGATATTAATGCTATACCCCTTTCTTCGATTGATCGCATTGAGATTTTACGTGATGGAGCGGCAGCACAATACGGTTCTGATGCCATAGCGGGCGTTATTAACATTATACTTAAGAAGCAAACCGAAAAAACACTGGTACAGGCTGAGCGCGGTCAGACGTATGCGGGAGACGGTGCCAATGCCACCATCAGCCTGAACAGCGGTATCGGAAATGAGCATTTATGGCTCAATATGACGCTAGAACAACGAGACCGCGGGGAAGTTAACAGAGCTGGGGTGGCAGATTTGACATCAACACAAGGGGTATTTATAGGCAATTGGTTGACGCCTGATGGCAATCCCGTACAACGACTCCGAATTGGTGAAGCGCAATCTGACAACCGTTATCTTTGGGTGAATAGTGGGGGTCAGCTAACACCACGTTTATCATTCTATATATTGGGTGGCATATCGGATCGCGAGGGGAAATCGTATGGATTTTTTCGCGGGCCAGACTCAGAGCGAACAATTCCAGCGCTTTACCCTGAAGGATTTTTACCTGAATTATTGACGCGTGTTGAAGACGAATCAATTACCGCAGGTCTACAAGGTGATATTAATGGGAACTGGGTATTTGATACCTCACTGAGTTGGGGCCAGTCAGAATTTAATTTCTTTTCAAACAATTCTGCAAACGTCAGTTGGTATTACGAACCAAATGGACAGGGCAGTATCATTGCTCAGACGCCTACCAGCGCCAATGATGGTGCATTGAAATACCTGCAAGGTGCTGCAAATGTCGATCTATCAGGTGACCTTGTTGTGCAATGGCTACCCGAGCCCTTGTTTGTTGCCGTAGGTGTTGAGCTGAGAAAAGACGCCTATCGCATTACTCGTGGCGACCCTTGGTCCTATTTGTACGGACGCAGTGATAATCCACGTCTCAATATCACTAATATAGATAACGGAGGATCTGCCCCTCCAGGTATTCAGGGGTTTCCCGGATTTACGCCAGAAACAGAAGTAGATGAAAGCCGACATAGTAAGGCCGTCTATGCAGATTTAGAAACTTCCCTCAGCGACAGCACTATGATGGCTGCTGCCGTTAGATGGGAAGACTACGAGTTTGCCGGAGACAATGTCACCGGAAAGCTGTCATTCAGACAAGAATTTGCAACGGACTTTGCACTGCGTGCTACCTTATCAACAGGCTTTCGAGCACCAGGAGTTCAACAAATTTACTATGCGCAGGTACAAACCACGCTGGTTGATGGTGACTTAAGAGAAACCGGTACCTTTAATAACACCTCTGATGTTGCTGCACATTTTGGTATCCCTGCACTGCAAGAGGAAACGTCCAGGCAAGCGAGCATCGGTTTTGTAATGCAACATATTGATGACTTCTTTTTAACCGTTGATATTTATCAAATTGATATCGATGACCGTATTGTTCTGTCAGATCCAATTGTTGGCTTTTCTGATGAAGTAGAAAGGATCCTTGATGCCAATCAGCTGGGGGCGGCACAATTTTTTACCAATGCTATTGATACGCGTACCAGAGGTTTAGATGTTGTCGGCACATATAGGAGTGAACTAGGAGGCGGAACACTCAAGCTGCAGGCCGCAGTTGGCTTGGTTGAAACACAAGTACGGGCGTTAAATTCGTCTTCAGCCATTGTGCCCAGTAGCAGGTTATTTAATGCGGCCCAGATAGAAAGAATTGAAAAGGGACAGCCGCGGGAGAGAGCTACTCTATCAGCCTCACTGGTGAAAGATAACTGGAAGTCCAGTGTGGTGATGCATTATTTCGGTGATGTCTCAGGCTCTGCCTTTACAGGGATTTCACAGACGTGGTCAGGTAGATGGCTCACTGATATATCATTCGATTATGTTGTAAGTGATAAAGTTACCATAAGTATGGGCGCTAACAATCTCTTTAATATTACTCCCTCGCATTGGGGAGAAGCAGGCAAGCCGTTGTCTGAGGCGGGGTTTACTTTCGGCTGGGAGACGCTGCCATTTGGTATTAGTGGTGGCTATTATTACTTGCGTCTCAAATCATCTTTTTAAATTTTATCTCAGATTTTGAAGAACTCATGCTTTTTTGGTGATCCTGATTTGTATCTTTTGGTGTAAATGTTATAACATCACAATATTCTTGGTTGATAAGTCTCATCCTTTACTATTACAAAAACGAAGGCACAATGAAAAGAACACTGAAATTGAGTGCAGTTGCCACAGCAATTGCGTTATCAGGTATTGCTCATGCAGCAACGTTAAGTGGTGTGGTTACAGATATTAGTGGTAACCCTATAGAGGGGGCAGCAGTCTCTGTGCATGGGAGCGCAAAAAAAGCACTAACAGACAATAAGGGGCGCTATGTCATTGAGAACATACAGGACGGTCATGTGCATGTTCGTGTGCATTCACCCAGGTATGTCCGGGGCAGTCAAGAGTTTGATAATGCTTCTGGTGACTTAACGGCAAACTTTGTTCTTCAGCCTTCCGCGATTGAAAATATTATAGTGACTGCCAATGCGTTCGACACCTCAGTATTAGAGTCGGTCACGCCGGTAAGCGTGCTTACCGGTGATGAATTACGCAAGCGTCAGGCAACGACGATTGGAGAAACCCTAAAAGCTACACCAGGTGTGCACAACAGCTACTTTGGGCCCGTTGCTGGAAACCCAGTAATTCGCGGCAACGACGGCCCGCGGGTAAAAATCACGCAAAACAGTCTGGACGTGTCCGATGCTTCCCGTGTGGGTGCCGATCACAATATTGGAGCCGAATCTGCCAATGCCGTGCAAATTGAAGTATTAAGGGGGCCAGCAACACTCTTATACGGAAGTGGTGCCATTGGCGGTGTGGTTAATGTCGTTGACAATAGAGTGCCTTCGGATTTGGTCGACGGCACAGAAGGAAGCGCTGAACTTCGTCACGAAACAGCAACTGGCGAAGAGTTTGCAGCGATAAACCTAAATACCAGTGCTGGGCGGATCGGGTTTCACTTCGATGCCTTTGACAGGACGACTGACGATACCGAGATACCGGGTTTTGCTGACGTTGATCCTGAAGAAGATGCCATGCCGGGTGTGTTAGAAAGCAGCGCAGCAGATACCCAGAATATCACAGCGGGTATCTCTTACATTGGTGATAGTGGTTATATCGGGTTTTCGGTACAACAACTTGACAACCTATACGGTATTCCAGGCGGGCATTCTCACCACCATGGACAAGAGCATGACGAACATGAAGAAGACCAAGACGAAGAACACGATCATGATGAAGAGGGTGAAGAAATTGTTCAGCTAGATGTAGACAATCGCCGTTATCAGGTTGAAGGTTTGTGGTATAGCCCTTTTCACAATATTGACAATGTAAAGCTCAGCTATGGCTATTCTGATTACAAGCATGTCGAATTAGAAGAAGGTGTCGTCGGAACGCAGTTTGCCAATGAAACTTCAGAGCTGAGGCTGACGGCAGAACACCACACGATCAATGGCTGGCATGGCGTCATGGGGCTGCATCTAAGTCAATCTGATTTTGAAGCGGTTGGCGAGGAAGCCTTCTATCCCTCAAGTGAAACAGACATGTTCGCCGTTTTCATTATAGAAGAAAAATCCTTTGATAACGTCACTGTTCAACTAGGTGCAAGGTACGAGAAAAATACCCTATCGGCGTCACCCTTTGACGTGCCGTTAGGACATCAGGACGGCCATGACGACCACCATGATGACGAAGATCACGAAGAGCACCATGACGATGACCATCACGACGAAGGCCTCACTGAAATTGTTTTTCCTGAATTAGATTATCAAAGCTTATCACTGTCTGCTGGTGCGAATTGGGAATATGCAAAGGGCTATTCATTAGCCGTAAACCTTTCTCGTTCTGAACGTGCACCGACAGAGGAGGAGCTCTTTTCCGCAGGCACGCACTTAGCCACACAAACCTTTGATTTAGGTCTTTCGTTTATCACAAATGAAGAAGGTGAAATTGAGACCCGAGGTGGAAAGGCAGAAGAAGAAGTTGCTACCAACATCGACCTGACCTGGCGAAAGTTCTCTGGAGATTGGGGCTTTACCGTTACCGCTTTTTACAATCAGGTTGATGATTACCTTTATCAGGTAGATACCGGTTTTACCTTCGGCGGCGAGCATGAAGAACATGATGATGACCACCACGACGAACACGGTGATGACAATCATGATGATGGCCATGAAGATGAACATGGACATGAAGGTGAAGAAGAAGGACTACCCATCCTGAATTTCCGCCAAAGCGATGCTGATCTTTATGGTTTTGAAGCAGAAATACACTACCAGCTAAGCGATATTTGGAATCTCCAGATGTTTGCTGACTATATCAGGGCCGATACTGACAATGGCGATTTAGCGCGTATTCCACCGCTTAGAGTGGGCGGTGAGGTGGCTTTTTCGTATCAAGGTTGGAACGGTGATTTTGGTGTAACCTGGTATGATGATCAAACCAATACCGCTGAGTTTGAAACTGCAACCAAGGGGTATACCCTTATTGAAGCGGGTGTTGACTATAGTTGGTATACCCAAAACGTCAATTGGCTGTTTTTTCTAAGAGGGACGAACTTAACTGACAAAGAGGCGAGGGTGCATACTTCCTTTTTGGCTGACAGAGCTCCTCTCCCGGGCAGAGGGTTTACCTTAGGTGTGAAAGCAACGTTTTAATACACTATTCAATTAAAAACACAAAAAAAAGCGCCTCATGTCAGTGAGGCGCTTTTTTTATGTAGATGTTGCAGCTTATACAAATCCAGATTAGATTTATAGGAACAGAGATGGAGTGTGTTTTGAAATCTTTAAGCCAGCTTCTTAGACTATTTTGCACCCTTGTATTGACACTCCCGGTTTTGATCAGCGGGTTTAGCGCCCATGCACAGCAACAAGTAGTATTCGCTGATAGCCCCTATCCACCTTATGTGCTGGGTGAAATCGGAAACGAAAAGCCCTTCGGTGGAACGGCTGTTGACCTCGTGAGGCAACTGTTTGATGAATTGCCTGACTATCAGGCTTCATTTCAGTTAATGCCTTGGAAAAGAGTATTAAGAAGTTTGCAAGAAGGCTCAGTTGATGGGGTTACAATGGTGGCATATACCCAAGAACGCGCTACCTACTTGGACTTTTCTGCTGCACTGGTTGAATATCAGCTGGCACTGTTTTATTCAAAAGAAGCGTTCCCAAATGGGTTTGAGTGGGAAACCCTTAGTGACCTGAGCGAATTTAATATAGGGGTGGTTGAAGGCTATCTTTCGGACAGCAAAATGCACGAGTTTGTTGAACAAGGGGCGCCATTAACACTACTGCGGTTGTCAGGTACTGAAGATCAGTTATTTGGTATGTTAATGCGCGGTAGAGTCGACCTAATTTGTTTTAAACTGGGCTCAGGCAAAACCTTACTCCGGCAAAAAGGTTGGAATGATATGATACAACCCAATGCCAAGCCTGTGTATCAGGGGTCGTATCACCTAGGATTTTCAAAAGCGATGCAACATCAAGCATTAATGGAGAAGCTTGATGCATATATTAATGCGTGGCAAGAAACAGGTAAGCTTCAGGCTATTCTTCACCCACACAGCCCGGATAATTGACTATAAAATTGACTAAAAAGTCTAAACCCGATATTACTTAATGAAGAGCGCTGTAGTCACTTAATACGATAAAGCGTAATTTTTATTTTCTATCGACGGTTTTATGCTTAATTTTGATACGTTTTCAACAGTTAAGCCGAGGTTGGTTAATAAGATTAAACAGGGAGTTCAGGTAGTAAGGAACGCTGCATTAACCTTGGTTCTAGTGACCTGTAGTATGGCTAGTCATGCTACCTCTGTTATGTTTGTTTCGCCGTCCACACCCGATGATCCCTTTTTTAGTCGCGTCGAACTCTTTATCCGTATGGCGGCTGAAAACCTAGGTTTTGATCTTACCGTCATTTATGGTGAAGCCCATCGGATTTACCAGCAACAAGAGTTAGAGCAGTACTTAGCAAAAGAGCAGCCAGATTACATGCTGGTGCAAGTATATGCGGGCTCGGGAAAGGCATTGTTTGAGTTGTTAGACAAGTATCCAACCGTCAAAGTCATCAGTTTAGAGCATCTACTACTCAATCACGAAACAGAAGAGGTTGGTAAGCCGGGCGAAATATATAAAAACTGGATTGCAGAGCTGACGTTTGACAATGTTTCTGCCAGCGAAACACTGAGCCGGTATTTACTGAAAGCGTGTGAACAAGAAGCACGAACCGATAGATGGGGAATTGTGGGGGTAAATGGTCTCCATGGTCAAGAGGCCTTGCAGCGGCATGCAGGCTTAGTTGAAGCCGTAAACCGCACCAACCTCTACGAACTGCACCAGGTGGTTAACGCAAAATGGCAACGCGAATTGGCGCAAAAACAAGTTCGTACCTTATTAAGCCGATACCCAAAGACCAGCGTCATTTGGTCAGCTTCAGATTGGATGGCGCTGGGTGTTGCAGACGCAATAGAACCCCTAAAGCGCACTGGACAACGCTTTTGTATTGGTGGGTTTGATTGGATCCCAGAGATCGTTGACGCCATCCAAGCTAATCGCATATCAGCCAGTATTGGCGGCCATTTTATGTTAGGTGCATGGGCCATGGTGATGGTTTATGACCATATAAAAGGAGTGATGCCAAGGGATATCAATAGTGACAACCCCATTCTTAATCTTCAATTAATGCACGCCGGAAACCTTCAGGAAATCGCGCCTTTACTTGAACGTCAGGCATGGAAAAACGTAGATTTCCGTCAATATTCATTGTTTTACAATGACCAACATCAGGATTACCAGTTCAGGCTGCCCTTATCAGATCCCGCTGAATGAATTAACCAGACAACTAAAATCTGACGCTGTATTTTGCATTCTCAGATGATACTATTTTTGTCATATAAATGGGGTAATCAGTTTTATTTTGGAATCAAGTATGACATCTATTGTCAGGGTGGCCATTGTTGGCGCGGGCACAGCGGGTTGGCTGGCCGCTAATCATTTAGGCAGGACATTGTGTAACCGGCCGGAGGTGCAAGTTGATGTCATTGAATCACCTGACGTCCCTCCCATTGGCGTCGGTGAAGGCACAGTACCTAACATCCGCAATACGCTCAGACAATTTGGCATATCAGAAACTGAGTTTATTCGCCGTTGTGATGTCACCTTCAAGCAGTCAATAAAATTTGTTAACTGGCTAGACAGAAGCAAACATGGTGAGGGAAATTACTATCATCACTTGTTTGATCGCCCCAACAGCCATGGCGTAGATGCAACGCCTTTCTGGTTAAACGGGCATTATGCAGGTGCTTACGCCGACGCGGTGGGACATCAGAATCAAGTATGCGAAGCGATGTTGGCTCCTAAGACCATTACCACGCCCGAGTACGAGGGGGTAACCGGTTATGCCTATCATTTAAATGCTGCAAAGTTTGCTGCACTTTTGGCTGAAAATGCGCAACAAAAATATGGTGTCGGGCATGTATTAGCCAATGTTGATGACGTCGTTTTGGCTGACAATGGCTCAATTGAGAGTCTGCAAACTGCCCAGAAAGGCGTGCTCACTTATGACTTTTATGTAGACTGTAGCGGTTTCAATGCCCTGCTGCTTGGCGAAGCGATGAATGTGCCTTTTGTCGATAAATCAGACACTCTTTTAATTGATAAAGCACTGGCCGTTCAAGTACCCACCGATAAAGATGCTGTGATCCCACCTTATACCGTTGCTACTGCGCATCAAGCGGGGTGGATTTGGGACATTGCCTTGACAGAACGTCGTGGTGTGGGCTTCGTTTACGCTAGTAAGTACATGTCAGACGAAGAGGCAAGGGAAAAGCTGTCTCGTTATCTTGGTCGCTCGCTAATGGACCTCAACGTTCGGCACATTCCAATGAAAATTGGTTATAGACAGTCCTTTTGGCACAAAAACTGTGTTGCACTAGGGCTTGCGATGGGCTTTGTTGAGCCACTTGAAGCCACGTCAATATTATTGTCTGATTTTGCTGCTAACTTCTTGGCTGAGCGTTTCCCTTCAGATACCTCTCAGTTAGCGAATTTATCCGAGCGATTTAATAAAACTGTAGGATATGCATGGGACAGGACCATCGATTTTATTAAACTGCATTACTATTTGTCTGACCGAGCTGATTCCGCATTCTGGACTGATAACCGCAAAGAAGAAACGGTACCTGAGTCTCTCAAGCAGCGTTTAGCATTGTGGACTGATTATCAGCCCTGTGCAGAAGACTTTTTCTCTAAGTTTGAAGTATTCGATTTAGATAATTATTTGTATGTATTGTACGGTATGCATTATCCAACAGCGCCCCCGTTATTGTCAGATGAAGAAAACCATAAGGTGAAGCAGGCACTAAGCAAACAAAAAGCCTACGCAAAGCACTTAGTCGAGCAGTTGCCAGCACACAGGGCGCTGATTGAAAAAATCAAACAGTACGGATTACAAAACGTTTAAAAGGTAACCGGCTCAGGGTAGTGCTGGCCGTAGGTCTTGAGCAGTTGCTTTTTATGATCGTTAAAAAACGTGCTTTGGTGCTGACAGTATTTTGAGGCGTCGATAGCATTCGCATAGTTTGTGTCTAGAGGCACAGAACGCAGTGTCCTGGGGAAGCGGCCTTTACCCGCAAATAAGCAGTACCAGCTCGGCGCAAGATACATAGTTTGCGCGTCCAAATCATGTACCAGCTTTTCAAAATGCGTATCAGGATCATCCCAACCTGAGAGTAAAGCTTGTAATGTTGACGAGTGGTCTTGGTTCTCGCGGTTGTCTATCCAGTACTGACTGTCTGTTCGTGTATTGAGGCGATAGTGAGCGGTAATATAGTCTTTTACTGCGTCAAAAATCCTATTGATATCAGCATTGTATTTATCTTGAAGGTGCGTTGAAGCAATTTCCTTTCCTGAAGTACGTGCTTCGTCCACAATATCGATGAACCGTTCTATTGTGTATTGAATACAGCTAATTGCGGTGGCTTCCAGTGGCTCGATGAAACCCTGTGAAAGTCCAACGGCCAGAACATTGTGATACCAATGCTGCTCAACTCTACCCAGTTGCATGTTTATCAAACGAGCTTCGCCTTGGGACACGTTACTACCGATGTGTCGCCTTAGTTCGGCTTCAGCAGAATCATCGCTGATATGTTGGGAGCTGTACACGTAACCATTTCCAACGCGATTGGATAATGGGATAGACCATGCCCATCCGTTACTCATTGCTGTGGAGGTTGTTTGGGAAGCTACCTTATCTTTTAACGGGACCGAGGAGGGGATAGCAATAGCCTTATCATTGAGCAGCTGAGAAGAAAAATCTACGTAATCCGCATTAAGTGCCTGGCGGATCAGTAAACCCTGAAAACCCGTGCAGTCTAAATACATGTCACCACACAAGGCACCGGTACGCGCCAGTTGGATTTGGGTGACATGTCCCTCTTTCGCCCTCTTAACGGCAACAACCGTGTCATTTATGTGTCTAATGCCCAGCTTTATGGCTCTACATTTTAAATAAGCGCCTAGTTTCGCTGAGTCAAAATGATAGCCGTAATCCAGCTCCTTGCCGCTTGCTTGCTTGCTAACTGGGCTGCGTTTTCCCTGAGCAAGCTTCGTTTGTAACCAAAAATAGTCGGGATGAGCTTCTACATCGTAGCCCTTGCGACGCAAATTAGCGTTATAGATAAATGCGCTTCCTGATTTCCAGTCTAGCTCGGAATAAAACGGATGAAAGTAGGCATTCTGTGACAGATGGCTACTCCAGTTGGGAAAGTGGATACCGCACTTATAAGTTGCATGACACTGTGCCATCCACTCAGTTTCTGCAATGCCTAATGTGCGAAAAAAATGTCTAAGGGAAGGCGTAGAGCCTTCCCCTACACCGATAATCCCTATTTTTTCAGACTCAACAACTGTGATTTCCACACCAAAGCGAGCCCAGGCATGCTGGAACAAACTAGCAGCCATCCAGCCAGCAGTGCCACCGCCAACAATAACCAGATGTCTGAAAGGGTGGATCTGTGACGTCATTGTGCTATATCTACTTAAATTGCTTCGTTGTCAATCGTGAAATCTGACCAAGCGAGAGTAGATGTGCGTAGACGAGAGGTAATAATCCTTTTTTGCGAATTTCACTAAATTCGTCGTCAGGCAAATTGTTTAACGCTTCTTCATCTAATGTGTAAACACCATCGATTTTCACGGGCGACTTGCCTTTTCCATGTTGCACGGTTAACTGCTTACTCACCAAGAGTTTCTTTTTCGCAAAATACTCTGTGATAACCTTCATGTTTTGCATCTGCTCTGTAACAAATACCACCGACTTTATGCGATTTTGCAGATACTCAGTTTGTTCGCCTTTGTCGTCAAAGAGAGGCTCGCCTTGGTCTTGGCTCACTAACTCGCTCTCTTCATCAATACAAATAACTAAGTTATCAGCGTTGTCTTCTGTCCTGGCAACAGTAAGTGGGGCTAATGTAAAACTACTCGGTACCACCTGTGCCTCCCAGGTCGTATCTTGGCAATAAAGGTTTTTGCCTTCTTGCAATCCCATCAAGGCAACCGCTACAAACTGTCCAGTATCTGAATCCTTAACAAAAACAATGGGAAATTCCGATGATAATCTGGGAATATCCTGTGGGATAACAGGGATAAGGTGAGATTGTTTAAAGCGCGAAAAGTCACGTGATTCGACTAATTTGATGTCACTGTGCTTTTCTTTACTAAGGGGTACTACTTTTGCCATATATATTCTCAGTTCAAATAAGTTGCGTCCGTGTTCACTTAATCGATACGAAAAAATGAAGCCACGGATAATCTACCTTTAGTGACGTCGTCACTAAAGCCAAAGTTAGGCTTAATACAGGGGCTGTGCAACATGTTGCCTTTGTAAATCACCAATCGGTTAAATTTAGCTTCAATATGATGTACACATTCGAATAGACGATTGCTGTCCCCAATGTAGCCTGAAAATTCGTCAGGATTTGCTCTGACATCTTCCAGAGAAGACTGAAAGATACCAAAGCCAGCTTCATCGATACACACTTTTTGTGATTGTTTGTGCCGGTAAATATTGGTACCGCCATAGTCCGCGTCAAATAAATAGTGCACACTCGCAAATTCGTAAGGATCGATAGAGTCAATATGCGGAATTTTCTGTGTGCTCGCCAGTTGGTCGGGGGGCGTAGTGACCATGGACAACATACAGCGATGAATCGATAAGGTTTGGTCATCTGAGACCAATGCCAAGTCGGACACTAATGCCTGCATCATCTTTTCATAGGCTGTTGGCACCCTGTCTCTGATACCAGGGTAGGCCGTGCCATCATTAATTGCAGGTTGCATATAGGCTGTATTGCGCGCAAATAATACGATTTCCTCAGGATTGACGAGAAGGTTATCCACCACGAGTAGGTGTGCGCTCTCTTCCTGTACGGGAATAACGGTGGTTTTGCGATTTGGGTTCAATTGAAGCGGTTGCAACGAGATATCCTAAAAGCAATCAAAGTATGGTATGAAAACGTGTCGTCTTTACAGCATGAGATGGTTGCCAGACAGCGTTGTCAATAAGCCGAAAAGGTTAACAAAAATGCAGCATTTTATCCAGTGAGAGGGCAATCATAAAGGTTGTGTTGTTATTTCCGGTAATTGACCGTTAGGAGAACGATGACCTGATGAAAAAAGGGGCATATTGCCCCTTTTCTATTTAACATCCTGGTTTTTTTCAGGGGGTAATTGCTCCCTCGCTGTGCGCATCAAATCCATATTTTTTGTGCGCTCTAGGGCTTTTACTTTGTTATGCATGGCCGCTTTGGCCAAAATATGTGCTGTTACAGGTGCAGTGATTACTAGGAACAATGTAATAAGTAGTTCATTGATACTGAAAAAACCTTGAACAAAGGTCATGTATATCATAGAGGCAACGAGGATACTGCCCAGCCCAACAGTGGTGGCCTTGGTAGGGGCATGTAACCTTACATAGAGGTCTTGCAGGCGCAACAGACCAATGGAGCCAATCAGCACAAATACGCTGCCAATCACCAGTAAAACAGAAATAATTAACTCGACAGTAAAACTCATCCTACTTCCCAATCCTGTTGCGTTATTCGATTATGTCGCCGCGAAGAAGATACTTTGCAAACGCAACACTACTCACAAATCCTAGCATGGCAATAAGCAGGGCGGCTTCAAAGTACAGGCTTGTTCTGTTGTACATACCGTGCAAAAGGATCAATGCGATACTGTTGATATACATAGTGTCGAGTGCAAGGATGCGGTCAACAATGTGAGGGCCCACTAGCAGCCGCCACAGATTAAGGACCAAGGCAATGCACAGCGAAATAGCGACAAATATAATGGCAATATCTAGCATGCAAAAATTTCCTTAATCCGTGACTCATAACGTTGCTTTATGACATCGACCAGTTCTTGCTCATCGAGAGGCATATTGAGCACATGAACATACAACCAGGCTTTGTCTTTCGTGACTTCGGCACTGACTGTACCTGGTGTCATGGTCACTGTGCTGGCTAGTACGGTAATTGGAAAATTATCCTTTAAATCAAGTGGAACAGCGATAAAACCAGGATTGATTTTGTTCATGGGCCCTAAAACTAGCTTAGCCACTTCGATATTGGCGACAATAATGTCCTTTATTACTAAGAGCACATAAGAGACGACCTTTAGCGGCTTTTTAATCGAAGGTTGTGGGACTTTTAGTGGGGCACACAGCAAAGGGATGATAATTCCTAAGAGAGTACCCAGCAGAATATGACCAACGCTGAGCGAGGCATTTATCATCAACCACACTATCAGCAGCATAAAGCTATGAAGAGGCATGGGAACAAGGCGAGCGAGCATACTCATTGACCACCTCCGGTTAGATTCATTATGTTGAGCAGACCATTCAGGTTGTGGAGCTGTGTGGCAGCATTTGTCGTGTACTCTAGCATTGCTGCCCCAAAAATAACCAAACTAACAGATGCTGCCAATAATAATACTACGCCACTGATTTGCCACCTGGAAACCGCACCCTCACCGTCAATACCGCTATTGGGCGCATGACGCCAGAAAAGCGTAGTACCGGCTCTGGATAATGCCACTATAGTTAATAAACTCGATATTAACACCAACGACCACACCCATATTTTGTCCTGATTCAGCGTTACTGATTGCATTATAACTAGTTTGCCCAAAAAGCCAGAAAAGGGAGGAAGGCCGGCAACTGACAGGGCAGCAATAAAAAACAGCGCCCCCAGGAGAGCAGGTTGATGCAACTTTCGCGCGACGACAAAGCGATCAAGGGCTTTGCCGCGTTGCTGGCCTAACATCTCTGCAATAAGGAACAGTGCACCAGTAATGAGAGTGCTGTGGACCAGATATAACAAACCCGCTGCCGTTGCTTCTGGCGTCCTAATAGCAAACGCGAGTAATAGTGTGCCAACCGACACTACCACCAAGTTACCTGCCAAGGTGCGTAAGCTAGGGCTAGCTAGGGCGCCAATGGTACCTACTATCAATGTCAGTATCGCCAAAGGCCATATCAGGCTATCAATGAGATTAGCCAGTTCTCCTGCATTATCACCGAAAATGATAGTATAAACGCGGAAGATACAATACACCCCGACTTTGGTCATGATGGCAAACAGGGCGGCTACCGGGGCCGTCGCTGCCGCGTATGTACGTGGCAGCCAGAAATGCAATGGCAGCATTGCCGACTTTAGTCCAAACACAATAAGCAACAACGATGCACCTGCTTGTGCAATTAGCGCCTGACTGTCAGACAATTCAGCCACGCGCAGCGACATGTGTGCAATATTTAATGTGCCAGTAGTACCGTATAGTGTACCCAGTGAAATCAGAAACACACTGGAACCTATTAAATTCAGGATCACATAATGCACATTCGCAGCGGTCCGCTGTTTACCGCCTCCGTGGATCATCAACGCGTACGAAGCAATTAGCAGGACTTCAAAAAAAACAAACAGGTTAAACAAATCGTTGGTTAAAAACGCACCACAAATTCCAACAATCTGGAATTGAACTAAAGGATGAAAATATCGCCCCTCGCGATCTGTCCCGGCAAAGGAATACAATGATATGCCCAGCGCTAAAACGCTAGTTAGTAATACCAACATGGCAGAGAGCAGGTCTGCATAAAGGATAATACCAAAGGGCGGTTGCCAATCTCCTACGGCATACATCATGGGACCTTGGTTTACTATGGTGTAAACCAACCAAATACTGGTAAACAAATGCGCCAGGGTGATTACTGTAGTGGCTGCTCTTCGCGCATTATAACGCTCTGCACCGATGAACGGAGGGAGTAACATCAACAACCCCCCCACCATAGGGATCAAGATGGGTAAAATAGACAAATGCATAGTCATACTTTACCTCTACTTGAGTTTACCAGCTTTTTAGTATCAGGAGGTTCGCGGCCATCGACCAGATCATTACCCAAATCAGCCCTTCCGCGCATGGCAAGAATGACAACAAAGGCAATCATAGCAAAACCAATTACAATGGCAGTGAGCACTAGGGCTTGAGGTAAAGGATCCGCGTATTGCTCTGACGTACCAAGTACAGCAGCACCGTCTAGGTGCAAGCGGCCACTGGAAAACAGAAATAAATTGACGGCATAAGACAACATGGTTAACCCTACCACTATAGAAAAGGTACGCCCGCGCAAACACAAAAAGACGCCGCAAGCGGTAATCACACCAACACAAACTACATATAAGGTTTCCATCATTCCTCCGCTGTTGGGCGGTGCACTGAGGTGAGCTTACCCAGATTTGCTAAAATTAACAGCGTTGCGCCTACTACCGTTAGGTAAACGCCCAAGTCAAATACTAATGCACTTGCCAACTCGATTTCTCCTATCAAAGGAATATCAAAATAGTCAAACCATGTTGTCATAAAGGGCACGCCAAATGCCCAGCTAGCTATACCCGTAAAAGCGGCTATGAGTACCCCCCAGGCAATTAACGACTGATAGTTAATGGTTAAGCGTGGTTTAATCCAGTCTACACCGTGAGCAATGTATTGCTGTATTAGGGCGATACTGGTAATTAATCCGGCAATAAAGCCACCACCTGGCATGTTGTGTCCGCGAAGAAAAATGTAAAAAGAGACCAATAGAGCGAGGGGCAATAAGCTCTGCGAAATCATTACTAAGATAGGAGGGTGTTTATCCTCAGACCAGGGTAAGCCACGTTCATTAGCCGAAATCATGGACAATTTGATATCTGCAAGCAGTTTAAAGATACCCAACGCCGCTATACCCAACACAAGGATCTCGCCCAGTGTATCTAAGCCCCTAAAATCAACCAGAATGACATTGACTGCATTGGTACCACCACCTCCAGTTTTACTATTTGCAAGGTAAAAGTCTGAAATACTGTCTAGTGGCTGTGTGATAAACGCATAATTTATGGTCGCAACAATACCGCCGATAGCAGCAGCTATGCCAATGTCGCGAGCTACCCTACTGGGCGATGATTCTGTGCGGGTATTCTTTGGCAAGAAGTACAACGCAAGAATAAGCAGAATAACTGCTGCCACTTCCACGGCGAGTTGTGTTAATGCCAGATCGGGAGCAGAAAAGCGCGCAAAAGCTACAGACACAATCAGTCCGACCACTGATAGGGTGACAAGTGCTAGAGCCCGTTTTCTATGGTAAATCACAGTGGCAATGGCACTTAAACAGAGCAAGACCGCGGCAACAACCTCTACAAAAGTCACGGGTTGATTGTCGGGGTGTGTTAATGTCACGTTGTGGTTTAGTAATGGAACCGCTGTTAATAAAATGGCAAAGGTGAGTAACGCAGCGACATAGCGTTGTAATGAGCCATTGCTTAGCGCTTCATCAACACGGGTAGCTGCATTAACAAGCCACTGAACCATACCTTCGAATACTAGCTTTGCGTCAGACTCAGCGAATTGGGCCTGAAATCTGAACAGGTGCCTGCGAACCGCGTAGACCACAATACCACCAACAATGGCGATAATACTCATCAGCAAAGGAATATTAAAACCGTGCCAAATGGATAAGCTGTAATAGGGGAGTTCTGTCCGTAATACAGCTGTTGAAGCAGAAGCCAGTAAATCACCCACTACGAAAGCTGGGAACATGCCAACAATTAAACACAAGGCAATGAGTATTTCTACAGGGATTTTCATAAATCGTGGTGGCTCATGCGGGCTTTTAGGGAGGCCCTCCGGTTCGCCATTAAAGAACACATCATGAATAAAGCGCAGTGAATAGGCTACTGCAAATATACCCGCGAGAGTGGCCAGTACAGGCACCATCCACGACAGAAAGCCAAGGGTTTCCTGATTGATTGATTCAGCAAAAAACATTTCTTTTGACAAAAAGCCATTAAGCAAAGGTACACCAGCCATAGAGGCCGCCGCCACCATCGCCAGTGTCGCCGTATGTGGCATAAAACGCCACAGGCCGCTCAGCTGCCGCATATCCCGTGTGCCGGTTTCATGATCAATAATCCCGGCAGCCATAAATAATGAGGCTTTAAAAACAGCGTGATTCATGATGTGAAACAATGCGGCTACGGCAGCAAGTTGTGTATCCAAACCCAGAAGCAGCACGATTAAGCCCAAGTGACTTACCGTGGAATAGGCCAGCAATCCTTTTAAGTCGTGTTTAAAAAGTGCTACATAGGCACCCAATACAAGGGTAACAAGACCTGCCATCGTCACGATAAGGAACCACATATCCGTTCCGTTGAGCACCGGATAGAAACGCGCCAGTAAAAATATACCCGCTTTTACCATAGTCGCAGAATGCAGGTAAGCACTGACCGGGGTCGGGGCGGCCATGGCGTGAGGGAGCCAGAAATGGAATGGAAATTGAGCAGACTTGGTAAAAGCACCCAGTAAAACCAAAATAAGCACAACCGGGTAGAGCATGTGTTCTCTAATTAAGTCACCGCTGGCTAGGATCACTTCCAAATTGTAAGACCCGACAATATCACCGATTAACAGTAGGCCGGCTAACAGTGCCAGACCGCCTGCACCTGTTACAGTCAGGGCCATTCGCGCGCCTTTACGGGATTCCGTTTTTGCTGACCAAAAGCTGATAAGCAAAAATGAACTAATACTGGTAACTTCCCACGCCATCCAGAGCTGCAGGACATTATTAGCCAGTACAATGGACAACATCGCTGTCATAAAGAGAATTAAATAGGCGTAGAACCGCCCAGCCGCTTCCGAAGCAGATAGATAGTATCTGGCATAAAAAATGATCAATAACCCAATACCCAGAATCAATAGGGCGAACATGAGCGCTAGTCCGTCTAATCGCATTGATAAGACGAGCCCGGCAGCCGGTATCCATTCAAACGTTTCTGTGATTACCTCGCCAGCCAAAACAGCGGGTATCAAAGAGCCTATGTAGGCAAGGGCGATGGCGGGTGCGAGCATAGTAAACAGCGTGTTGACGGTGCGACCATATCGCTCTGTCAAAACCGGTACTATCACACCGAGCATCATAATGACTGATATCCAAAAGAGGCTCATGAAGGGGCTTTGCTCCGTTTTTTATAATAATAATACGTAAAGATTAATGAACTGATCAGGTAATATCTACCATATACTGCCAGACGGGCAAGTGTTATTAAAGCAGAGGCTGAATACTTCATCCATCTGATTAAACCCTATACTTACATAAGTTTACTGGTGGGTGAATAATGCACATGGCTTAAGGAAGGAAGTGTGGTCATTCCAATTGACGTTAATAAATATAAAAAAAGCCAACGGCAAGGCCGTTGGCTTTTTAATTCTGTTTGGCTAGTCAGGCCTTAGAAGCGGTATTGAACACCAACTCTGTAGCGTGCTTCACCTTCAAAGCTCCATGCTGGATAGCCATTGCGCAACTCAGGCTTAACTTCTGCGTCTCCTGTTGCAACACCAATCTGGATGCTATCTTCTTCAGTTAGGTTAACACCTTCAAAAGTGATATCAATGTTGTCAGTAATAGAGTACTTAGCGGTTAAGTCCAATGTGCCATAATCGTCGTGCTCACGGTTGCCGTAGAAACCAGGAAGTTCACGGATCATGTACTCAGAACGCCAGTTATAAGCTAAACGAACGTTATAGTTGTCAGTCTCATAGTAACCTACAAGGTTAATCGTATGTTTAGACGAATCAGAGAACTGCTCTATGCGGTCTGGGTAGTTATCAGCAGGTGCTGATGCATCAACATAAGTGTAGTTGGCCTGATAACCAAAACCGCTGTCGAAGCCGTCTTGCAATTGAAGCTCTAGACCACGGATTTCACCGCCTGAACCAGTACCTTTAGTAGCAACAGTCCAATTATCTTTACCTGTATTAGGGTCAGTGATACCGATGCTTTGATTCAGAATTTGGTCGACTTTAGTGAACGATGAAATGTCTTTGATGAAGTAAGTCGCGCTGATCATCGCGTCTTCGTCAAAGTAATATTCAATGCTCAAGTCAGCCTGACTTGCCTTGAAAGGCTCTAGGCCAACGTTACCAGTAGTGATAACTTCGTTACCATCTACATCGTCTTCATAACCTGCAAGGCTTGAGCGAGCGAACATATCAGTATAGTTGGCACGAGAAATAACTTGTGCTGCTGATACACGAACAATAATGTCTTCAGTTACGTCAAACGCAACGTTTACGCTTGGAAGCACTTCGTTGTAGTCTGCTTTCTCGGTGCTCAATCCATTCGCATAAGTGCCGTTTGCATTAAACGCATAGTAGTCAGATTCTGCATCAGTAGAAATGTAGCGAAGACCGAAGTTTCCGCGGATACCATCACCATCAAAGTCAGCCATTACGTATAGGCCCAAGTTCTCTTCCTGGATTGTACCGTAGCCAGACTTGTAGCCCACAGACGTGTTGTCGAAGCTTTGAATCGCAGCAAAACCGTCAGCTAGCATAGTACCAATGATGGGCTTAGGTAAGGTGTATCCCGCACCGGAAGAAATGGTTCCAGAGTAATAACGGCTTGCATCATAAGCTGCAATAGAAGCAACGGTGTTCGTGGTGAAGTTTTCTTGCACTACTTCATGGTCAGCCCAGCGAACCCCTGTTTTGATTGCGGTAATTGCACCAAAATCTACAGGGAAGTTGAAATCGACTTGTGCATAGGTTTCTTCATCACTGTTAGGCTGTTTCTTCAGTGCCCAACCAGCAGATGAAAGCTGACCCTGGAAGTCAGAAGCATCGAATGATTTATTCGCTGCGTCAATCTGAATAACTTTACCTGTTGCATCATAGGTACCAGCGTAGTCAGCTGGTGTACCTAACCAGAAACCATAGTTTGCAGTGATATCAGTACCACCGTCAGACTTGGTATGGCCTAGGCGACCTTCAGCTTCAAAGCTGTCGCCTACATATTTGAAATCAAAGTCGACAGTGTCAGAAGACATGGTGCCCTGACGTGCCCAAGTTTGTGCCCAACCTGGGTTGGCACCCGTACCAGGACGTCTGTAGAAAACACAAGTGCCATCAACATTACGTTGCTCACAAGCAGCATCTTTGTCATCAGGGAACATTACGAACAAAGAGGTGTTAGTGTTATCAGCAGCCAATTCTAGGCTGATTACATTCAGTCCGAATTCCCACTCATCAGAAGGACGGAATTGGAATGCTGCGTTAATAGCAGTACGCTCACGCTCTTGTAGGAACGTTGTGGGAACGATGTCACCCCAGCCTACTAGTGATTCGATGCCGTTACGCTGGTAGTTAGTTTCTGCGTAGGCACCGGCGATAAGCGCACCAAAGGTTTCGTCTTCGTTTTTCCAGCTGTACAAACCTGAAACATCTGGGTCCGTTTCTTTTGATATGGAACCGTAGTCAGCCTTTACGCCACCGAAGAAAGTGTTCGCGTCTAGGTCAAGCGGCTTACGGGTTTTAACAATAACCGTTCCGCCAATACCGCCTTCAACAATATTTGCCTGTGAAGATTTGTATACTTCAATGCCGCCAACGATTTCAGGTGGAAGTAGGGTGTAGTTAAAGCTACGATCGATATCTTGCTGATCATACCAGCCAGTTGATGCAACAGTGTGACCGTTCAGCAATGTGCGTGTTAGCTGTGCAGATGCACCACGGATAGACACTTGCTGACCCTGACCAAACTGACGGTTCACGGCAATACCAGAAATACGGCCTAGTGCCTCACCTACGTCACTGTCTGGGAACTTACCCACGTCTTCAGCAGATACCGCATCGACAACTGCATTTGAAAAACGTTTTTCGTTCAAAGAAGCTTCAAGAGAACGACGAATACCACGTACCTCAATAACTTCTACATTTTCTTTCGCTTGTGCGCCTGAATCTTGAGCTACCGCTACGCTTGAAAAGCTTGCACCTACTGCTAAGCTGATGTTTACGGCTAGTAAACTCTTTTTGAAATTTCTTGTTAACACAGAATTCCCCTTGCTTGAATTATGATGTTTACGTTTAAGTCACTTCTTGCTGAAAACGCTGACAGCGTTGTCAAATAACATGACAGCGTTGTCACACGATTAATGCAAACACTACACTCAAAATTACATTTTTGCTACATTTTTTTTCTCATTTTTTAAACAATCACGGCTGCAATATTGTTAATAAATGTTTTTTGTTGATGTTTCTTTAGAAGGGCGTGTTCATTTTGTATATAAAAAACAATGGGTTGCTGTGTTTATCGATTTGGATCATTTTTTTAAAGAAAAAAGGCGATTTGGCGACAATTTGAACGGTAATTTAGTTCAATAATTTTTGATTTTTTCTTGAAAATACATTTTTGGGCAGCAAAGAGTGGCGGAAAATTCACACTTTCATACCGGTTAAAGAGGAGGGCATTTAGGCTTCACAATTGAGTTCAATGAAGTCCTCGCGAGAGAACAGCGTCTCATATTTTTCCTGCAAATAGTGAGTTTGTGCACTCCATTCACTGACGGATGTTGCAATGGATGAATAATGTGATAAATCTGTACTGCCACTGGCTGCTTCATAATTTGCTACGGATTCACTGACTCTGATCATAGTCGTGGCATATGTGTCTCGTTGAAAGTCGAATAGGGCGCCGATTTCCGTTGCCAATTGAAAATTGGCGTGAAGTAGGTAGCCAGACTCACCGGCTAGTGTCCAGGCTGAATAGCGAAGTGATTCCTGAACGAGCATACTCTTAAAGTCGGTTTTTGGCAGTGATGCGTCGGGTTGGCCGTTCAGTTGCGTCATCGACGCATTAGTGAGGGCGAGCAGCCCCCTCTGACGGGGCATGTATTCACTTTTAAGCAATACCCTATTAAATGCTAATTCCGACTTTACATTACACAATGCAATTAACGTTCGCTCCTCAATGTCTTTTTCTTCATCCCAGTCTTGTAACGCGAAGGCAAAAATAATACTCGCACCCACAAACGCAGATTCGGCAAACACCGCTCGCCAGTTGATAGGGGGCTTCTTGTGTATCACCTTAACAGTTTGCTGATGAAGCTCGTTTTCTGATTGCTCCATATAGGTGCTATATCCTTCTAATTAACTAGCAACAGGCTACGGAACAACACGTTAAGCAGATGAGACTTGTTAGTCAATGACTTAGTTACTTCTTGATGAAACCTTGGACGGTTGCTTTGTAACGGGACATGTCTCTTTTTGCTGTAGACATGAGAGAAATGAACGCACTACAAAGTTTTGTAAAAATGTTACCTAATCAGAATTGACGGTGGGTGAAAACCCTTTCTCAGACAGCCAGCTTAGTGCACTTTCTTCACAGCCGAATATACCCAGCTGAACCTCCGCGTTTTTATATATGCGCTCAAATTGCATTTTCACCATTGACTCAACTGTCGTTTCGCCGGTGACTAATGCGCCCATTGCCATACCGTGCTTGGCGCGCCATTCAATCGATTTTTGCAACTCGACTTCAGCATCGTTGGTGAGCAGTGCAGAGCCATGAAGAAGGCCTAAGAACGCCCATCTCTCACCATTAAAGCTGGTTATTACGTCAATCATATCCTGACTGTAGCGGGCAATTGCACTTTTACTGGCAGTGCCTTCAGCAGACACAGCCACTATATTACCTAACACCGCAATTTGATATTGTCCAAACTTGCTTTTTAGCATGGCATCAGGATTATCAAATATCTTCATTATTCTCACTTTACAGCAATCCTGCTCCTACATGTAGCAACAATAATGAGACAAGTAAAGTGCTCAACCCATTACAGCCTTAGGAGAAATCGGCAAACACTTTTTTAATGTCTTGCTGTGCAGTATTGTCCGCTGTGCCCCACATAATAGCGCTGTGAGAATGCATGATGCCGTTGTCAAATTTGAAGCCATTTATTCTGTCTTGCGCCACTAACAACGGGCCATCCAAATCGACAAAATCGGCATCCTTGCACAGTGAGTAAGCGGGAGCCATAGCCAAGGAGGTGCCGACCATACAGCCAACCATAATGCCCATTTTTGCTTGTTTCGCTGCGTTGAGCAGGGCCAGGGCTTCAGATAACCCTCCGGTTTTATCCAGCTTGATGTTCACGTAATCGAAACTGTCTTTTAGTCGTGGTATGTCTGATGCCGTATGACAAGACTCATCTGCACATAAGGGAACGGGAGAGTTAAACCCTTTGAGCTGGTCATCCTGATCGGCAGGAAGTGGTTGTTCTATCAACACAACATTCATTTCTGCCAATGCATCTACGATCCGCAAAAGTAGTTCAAATGACCACCCTTCATTGGCATCAATAATAAAGCGGCTAGTGGGACATGCAGCATGAATAAGCTGCATTTTTTCTAATACAGAGTCTGCATCCAACTTAATTTTTATTAAGTCAGCGTTTTGCAGTAAACGCGCCTCTTTTTGCATAGCCTCAGGCGTATCAACACTGAGTGTCTGTGCCGTTATACTATGCGATATGGCAGGAATGCTAACGAGTTCATTGATGCTTTTTCGTTGTCTTTTACACTCAAGATCCCACAAGGCGCAGTCCAAGGCATTACGCGCGGAACCTGGTGGCAATGCTTCGCTAATGCGTGAATGTGTGATGTCAGTGAGCGCATCGCTTGCTTTGAAAGCTTTCAACTGAGCCATAACGCTCTCGATTGATTCACCGTAGCGATTATAGGGCACAGCTTCCCCCCAACCCCAATGCGTGCCATCTGTTATAGCAACAACAACAACATGTGCTGCCGTTTTAGCGCCCCTTGAGATTCGGAACACTTTCGCGAGTGGAAAAGACTCTTGCGTGACTAACATTGAGCACTTCATACCAGCGCCTCCAAAATAGGGGTGAGTTCATGACGCATAGGGTCTATACAGGGCAGGCCTGTTTCTCGACTGATTGCTGCACAAACCGACAAGGCCTCTTCTTCACTCACGGAAGAAGAGTTTAGCGAAACACCAATCACCTTAGCACTCGGATTAGTTAGCCTGGCCTGCATTTCGTTCATCGCTATAGTGTCCTGTAAAGTAGGAAATGCTTGATGAGGAAGGCCTCGCATGTGCGTGCGATTTAGTGCATGACATACGACTAATGCGTCGGGTTGCGAACCGTGCAGTAAACCCAGACTGACACCCGCAAACGCAGGATGAGAAAGCGAGCCTTGACCTTCAATAATATCCCAGTGCGAAGCGGGAGCATTGGGCGATAACGATTCTGCAGCACCGGATATAAAATCTGCAACAACGCAATCTATTGCTATGCCTGAACCAGAGACTAAAATGCCACACTGCCCCGTAGCTCTGAATGTCGCATCGACGCCGTTATCTCGAAGTGCTTTTGTTAGACTAAGAGACGTATACATTTTCCCTACAGAGCAGTCTGTACCCACAGTTAATAGTCGCTTTCCCGTGCGTTTAACTCCATTCGCCGTGCGAAATTTTTCTTTGGGATGGCGAATATTGATCAACTGACGCTGTAGTCTGCTTGCCGCCTCTTTGAGAGGCGAAAACTCTTCCAGCTTGTCGTGGAGGCCACTAACAATATCCATACCCAGATTCAGTGCATGAAGGATGGTGGGTAACCACTTTTCATCAATAGTGCCGCCGCTGTTAGCAAAACCCAATACGAGACTTTTAGCGCCTCTTTCTACGGCATCTTCAATACTGAGCCGTGGTAAACCCGTTGAGACTGAGCAACCCGGCATGGCAAGTTCGCCCACACATTTCTCGGGGCTCCAGTCAGCAGCACTTTTGGCCATTTTTATACTAAGTGGGTCACTGGCGTCACCAATAAAAAGTAAATAAGGAGTTCTAATATTCATACCAATAGTGAAGTTATGGTTGCAATATTATCATCATAAAGCGAGCAGCCAGATTTGGCACTGATGATGATTGTGAGTGCTATAACATTAGGTTATGGCCTTATGTTGCTTCAGATCTGATTGCCAGTTCTTTCTCGGTAAACTGCAAAAACTCAAGACATGCCCTGGAAAGGGGGCGTGACTCCATGTGTAACGCCTTTATATGAAAGGGTAGAGGGGGGCAAAATGAGGCAATTCCTACCTTGTCACAGCGGTTAGCCTGTGCTGTTAATAAATCGATAGTACAGCAGCCAATGCCTTGCTGGACGAGCCCCGTCGCAATGTAATAGGTATCTACATTAATGGCGCTAGAAATTGTTGCGCCCCCTCGATTCAATCGATTGAATACCATTTCTCCCAATGGCCCACTATTCCAAATACCAATTAATTCCTGCTCAAGTAACCTTGTCGTTTCTATCGTCGTGGGCAGGTCTGGAAAAACTGCAGTCGGATAAACTACGACTATCTCACTACTGCCGAGTTCGATTTCAGAGACTTGGGGGATACTGGGAGACTCAAATAAAATAGCCAAGTCGCATCGGTGTTCTAACAATGCTTGTGCAGCCTCTTCATTGTGAAGAGTTTGAATTTGAAACTGAATATTTGGGTGAGTTTGGCGAAAATTTGCCACGGCACGTGGGATCAGATCGAAACCCAATGCCGGTGTAATGGCTATGTTAATGGTACCATGCTCACTATGCTTAATGTTTTCAGACAACTTTTTAATAGAAAAGAGTTGCTTATACGCTTTGTCCACTTCAGAAAAAAGAAGATGGGCTTCCGAAGTTGGTATCAATTTACCCTTGTTACGGTCAAAAAGTTTAAATCCAAGCTGCATTTCTGCATGGGCGAGCACTTTACTTACAGAGGGTTGTGACACACACAAAAGGTTAGCGGCATTCGTGATTGACCCTGACGTATATATCGCGTGGAAAACTTCTATATGGCGCAAACGCATGAATAACGGCTTTTTGAAAACGAAGTACGTAATGGTAACGTAATTGCTAAATAATTAAAATTATTCGGCATGCTTGGAATAAATAATTTTTCCATATCAGGTTTGAAACATATACGTCGTATAAATTACATCTTTTCGTCATATATCGGCATTACCCTTTAACAAAGCGATTCTGTGAAGGTTCTAGCCATGCCGATAAACCGCGATAACATCAAATTTGTCTTTCATATAGGCACTGGGAAAACAGGTACCAGTTCTATCCAGCAGTATTTAAGTACCTTACCCGAGGCAACCAGCAAGTTTTTCTACACAGGTTATTTGTTTGAACGATTAAAGACTAAACGCTATGCATGGCAACGCGTAACGGGAACACCTGAATTTAATCAAATTCCAAAAGAACAATTGAGTGCTGAGCTTGAACTCGTCTTTAGTGATGCCATAGATGAAGCAATGTCACGGGGCGCTGATACGATTATCTGGAGCAATGAAGCACTTTGTAATATGTGCTGGTTACCTGACCTTATAAAGCAAGTCTGGACAGGCGATATTACAACGTTGTGCTTTGTTCGTGAGCCAGCGAGTTATTCCGTGTCGGCTTACTTCCAATGGGGTATAAAACATAAAATATACGCTGGCGAAGTTCCTGCATACGCTGATTTTATTCGTAGACATCACTTTGTGCATGCTGACATTATCGAGAGCTGGAAAGCCATTTCTTCAACGTTTTTTATCCTGAATTATGATAAAACCGACAATGTGGTTGAGACATTTTGTCATAAGCTTGGGGTGCCGGTACGCGGAGCCGCGAGTAATAAACGTATCAACACCCGGCACAATGTCACTCAGTTGTATGCATCAGCGCTAGCCAACAGTAGCGATGAGGCGCCTTGCCTCTATGAACTGCCATCAGAATGGGAGCAAATGGACAATCGCGATCTGGACTGGTTTTCTGAGAAATTACCGACGGTAGAACAGATATCCGAGCACCTGAACAATAGCCAACGTGAAACCGACAAGCTGAATGCACTTCTCTTGTGCTGCGAAGGTGAAACTAGTCTTCTTGAGACGGGCGATACAAGCACATTATTGGTCGATAAATCATCGCTAGTGAATGCGCAAAAAGTACTCGCTCAGCATACGTCCAGTCTAGTGATAAAGCAGCATAAAGAGATTCAGCAACTCATGAGGCGAGTAGGGCAACAGGCCCAGCAAATCTCAGACCTGGCGCAAGAACTGAAGAATGTCAATCAGCGGCACGCCCATGCGCTCAGCGAATGTAAAGAGCAGCTTGAAAAAATGAAGTCGCAGTCGCTGAGTGTTCGAACGGTTTATAAAAACTTACAGGCCCGTTTCAGCCGGTTTGCACGCCTTTACTAGGTATCTGCTAAGTTTTAAACCGCGTTAACTGTGCCGTTGTTTTGTCGAAAGACTCAACCAATGTACTATTCGCTTCAAAGGCGCGCTCCACTTGCTGCATATTACTTTGTGCCAATTCATTTAAGTGGTGTGTGACACGATTCACTTCTTCTGTTGTAGCAACTTGCTGTTCTGCCGCTGTCGCAACAGAAACAATATTGTCAGTGACTTGAGTGATAATCTCGCCAAGTTTGTTCATCTCTTCATGGGCAGTTTGTGCTGACTGTACGGAGGTATCCGAAAGCGATACACATTTACTAATCAGCTCAACGGCCACTTTTGTTTCTGAATTTAGTGAATCACTGACTTCTCGTATCTGATCGGTACTGCTCTTTGTATTGCTGGCCAAGTTTCTTACTTCGTCTGCGACGACGGCAAAGCCTCTGCCATGCTCGCCCGCTCTGGCTGCTTCTATTGCGGCATTTAATGCCAGCAAATTGGTTTGCTCTGCCACGGCCTGGATACTATTCATTACCTCTGCTATTTGCTGCGTTTTGCCTTCTAAGGAATGCACAATATCATGCATAGCCTGAAGTTCTGACTTAAGTCCCATGGTGACATTACCTGCATCAGAGATGGTGGCTTTTGCCTGATTGGTTGAACCGAGTGCACTGTCGGACAGGGTACTGGCCTCGTTAGTTCTTTTCGAAACATCGGCTGTCGTGCTTGCAATTTCATTCATTGCCGAGGCAATGGCACCTACTTCTGACACACTTGCATTGGTTGACTGTTGAACCGTTTCATTGACGGTATTTAATGTTTCTATATTGGTTCTAACCGTGTGACTGGTGTCTACCACGCTCTTGATAGTGTCTCTTAGCGTCCACATCAGGCTGCCAAACGGACTTTCCTTTTTAGGGTCCAGTTCGCAGGCCCGATTCAGATCAATTTCATTGGGGTTTTCGAGTATGAGATTGACACTGCGCTGGAGCGTGAGTCCGCTAACGCCTTCTTTGAAGTTCGCGCGCGCCATAAAGCCTAAGACTACGCCTTCTGCAACGGCAAAAAAAGCATGCAAAAACAAAATGCCAAAGACAAGGTTATTTTGGTCGAAAATGTAAAAGCCCGTGTCATTTTTTTGCAAAATGTAGAACAGCACATGATGAACAGCGACAAATGCTACGCTGGAAATGAAAATTCTCCAGTCTCTGTACCATGCTAATAATGCAAGAAGCGTGAAAATCTCGAAATGCACTTCTGTCAGGCCCATTGACAATTGAATGTGCAATGCCGTGAGTGCCTGCACCGCTACCGCAACGGTATGTCGGGTGAGAGGAGCAAAAGGCGCTGTTGAAATCAAAAACAGGGGGAGGCTGACCGCAAGTGCAGAAACGATAAGGGTTGACAAGATTGTCCCCACATAGAACCCTATAACAATGGCAACTAGGGCTTGCAAACAGAGTACTGCAGTAAATAACTTATTGGCCGAGCGAATCCATGGATAATCTTGCATTTTAAAAACCTTTTATTATTTAGCCTATTACTGTTATTTCGACTTTTTCATCACTTATATCTAGTCTTTGTGTATAAGATGGTTTTTTATATTTACATCAGCTATTTATAGTAAAGCAGGAATTCGCTTGTAATGAGAAATATTTTTCCAACTTTTATTGTGAAAGCCAGTGATTAGCAAGATCAGTTTAGGTATTTTTGGCGCTTGGTTTTGCCTTGTGGTAATTGGATTGTATGTGAGCATGCAAACCAGTCAGTCACCGTTCGACCCAGAGTACCGATTAGCCAATGCTTCGGGTGTCATGGATTTTGACACTCAGTTAGCGACGCAATTTCTAGCGCAATATGAACACACTGCCAATACGGTATTCCATATTCAACAAGGCGATTGCAGATGCAATATTTACTCTGAGCAACATATCCGCATTCTGAATAACCTAGGGAGAGAAAATCAACTGAAGTCTAAAGTCATAGATATTTCGACTGCGCCTTGGTTACGCGACTGGATACCTTCTGTCCCTGCTATTGTTGTGTTTAATGAAACTAGCCGCTTGGCTTATCTGGGGCCGTATGCTCCAGGCCCCTTTTGTGCCGTTGCCGACAGTTTTGTTGACAATATTATTAAAACGCTAAATACGAACGAATATTTAGGCGCCGTGATTATTCATGATACACAAGGGTGCTACTGTAATCTGTAAATAGATACGCTTCATTAAGGCGCATTATTCAAGGTACTCCCACTTCACCCAGTCTACTTCCATTTCCCACGTTTCTGTCATGGAAGCCTGGTTTATTTTAGCGAAATTGAGGATGGCAAACATGGGCTCCGCCAATTCGTCAGCAATGCCCTCATTGCGATAGACTTCCTTACCATTAAACAAAAACACGATGTCTTTGTCACGCCACTCAACGCCATAGTTATTAAACTCAGCAAGTGTAGCCTGGCGCACTAACATTAAAGATTGCCAGTCGCCCTTGTCACAGGCACCCTGATTTTTAATGGTTCTGGCCGCGTAATGATCAGGCCCTCCGTCACTGTGGTGCTCAAAAATGTCTATTTCGCCAGAACCTGTCATGGGCCAGCAAACTGTTTCATCTGCCTCTTCTACTGGTGGCTCATTGTTATACGCACCGAGTAGCCACCAGGCGGGAAACATGCCATCTTGCCCACTGTTTTTTACGCGCAGGCGTGCTGTCCAGCGGCCTTTTGAGAACTCCTGACGATTTTTGGATGAAATTCTGCCAGCAACATACTGGGTGTCATAATGTTGCTTGCCGTGTTTATCCACATTGTCGCAAGACACTTTTTTACCCAGGTCTACGACTCTTAATTTCAGTGTTCCCTGACTGACTTCTCGCGTGCCATATAGTCCGTCTCTAACATAACACTGATCTTCATTGTTAACCCATAGGATCTGATCTCGCCAGTTATTGGGGTTGAACGAATCAAAGTCATCAAAAAAGCCCACCTTCCACGACGGACCGTTTTGGCCATGTGCCAAACCAATAGCACCCATGGTTAAGCCTGCAATCAGTGCAGACAGACGTAAAAAATCCAAGACAATATTTGCCATTCGTGTTCTCCAGTCATTCACACAGAAAACACTATACCTTGGTAAAATTAATTCAACTTAATTGAGGTGAACTGGCTTCATCTATCTATATATGTATGTTTGGTAGCGCTACAATAGCGCCATTCTCATCCTGCAAATATCGCGATATTAAGGTCGGCATGGCGGAACTTTTTAAACATGTATTTAATCCTGACATGGTAAAGTCTGTGGGCCAACACTTACACACACATTGTGCGACCTTTGATGTTAATGGCTTTGAACAAGCGGTTTGCAATAAGCTTGAACAACTTGAATTTAAGCAGCGCAGTCAACTCATCTGTGAAGCCTTAATCGCCCATCTTCCCGATGATTTCGAGTATACAGCACAGGTACTGCTTAAAAGCTTGGGTTTGCCATTGCGTTTAAATGCCAGTCAGCTAACAACCGATGCGCATGGGATTTCGGGGTGGGCAATTTTGCCACTTGCAGACTATGTTGCTTTTAAAGGGCGCGGGCATTTTGTGCTGGCAATGACGTTGCTCAAGGAAATGACAAAGCGCTGCACCTCTGAATTTGCCATTAGGCCATTTTTAAAAGATATGCCTGAACAAACTCTGGCTATACTGCATCAATGGGCTGAGGATGAGGACCCACATGTCAGGCGTTTGGCGAGTGAGGGGGCAAGGCCTCGTTTGCCCTGGGGGATGCGCCTGCAGCGATTTGTTGAAGACCCTAGTGACCTAATACCACTTTTGGAGAAACTGAAGGACGATGACAGTGAATATGTGCGTCGGTCAGTCGCCAACAACTTGAACGATATTGCAAAGGATCATCCTGACACTGTCACTGCTGTAGCCAAAAACTGGTTAAAGGGGGCGAGTAAAAATAGGAGAAAACTTGTTCAGCACGGATGTAGAACCTTGGTTAAAAACGGTCATTTAGATACCTTGCAAGCACTCGGATATATGTCGCCTGAAGCCATAATCTGCACGGTGACTGTGTCCGACCGGCAGCTCATTTACGGCGGTTCCATTGATGTTCGATTAAAGATTACAAATGAAAGTGCTGCAGCGCAACACGTGATGATTGACTATCGTGTCCATCATCAAAAAGCTAATGGCACTACTTCAGCAAAAGTTTTTAAATGGCGGTCGATTTACCTCAAAGGCAAAGACTCTATCACGCTCAAAAAGAAGCACAGTATCAGACCTATAACGACGAGGGTTTACTATCCAGGCGTGCATAAGATTGACGTGCAAATTAACGGGGTAGTAAAGGGCAGTACTCAATTTGATTTGATCATGCCCTAATCGTTTATCTACGAACGTTAAAATAAATTGATTTGAACGGAAAGGTCGGTTTCACCTACTGTGAAACGGGCTTCTTCAAAATCGGGCTCACCAAAGCGACCTACGTTGTTGCTAAACCCGTAACTTTCCTTGGGAATACCAAGTACATTGAAGTCCAGTTTTTGGTTATCGTTTTCATCATGAAACATTTTAATGGCATACTCGCCAGGTGCTAGTCCCTCAAACACCACATCGACTTTTCCTTTTGTCGCCTTAACCATCTGGTTTTTAGCGTCTTTATTTGTCTTGTAGGCCTCTTGTCCCTGATAAAGCGCTACCAATACATGGCCACTGTCATCGCGAATATTGTCGACGGTTAGTGTTAACGTTACTGCGTCGGCTGCACTGACCCCTGAGCAATAAAATAACACGCTTGTTAAAAGTGCAGCGCTAGCTTGTTTAGATAAGTTAAAAATACGTGTAGGTATAATCATCATAGTGTCCTTAGTGTCAACGTTCTAATTTATAGTAAACAGCAATGGGGCTTTGAGCAGGTGCCAAAAGTCACTATTTGCATAATGCTGATACCACAGAACTGCGCATCACTTTAAAGGCGGGCAGCATACCGCCCACGACACCAATTAGCATGCTGACCCCCAGTGTCTTAAGCATTAGTTGGGGAGTAATTGAAAAGTTGAAGACCAGTTGACTTAGGCTTGCTGCATTCTTGGTTGCTGCAGTAAAACCATCAAGTAGTAAATACATAGGGACTATGCCACTTAGTGCGCCCAGCAGGGCCAGTATTGTGGCCTCGATGATTAACGCGATTGAAATGGCAGCAGGCGTAAAACCGATGGCTTTTTGCGTGGCAATTTCACGTTGTCGACTGGTTATAATGCTGAACATAGTATTGAGTGCAGACACCACGGCGCCTATGGCCATAATAAATGTGACCGGATAGCCGATCCAGCGGATTAGCCTTGTGAGCCCTTGTCGCTGTGCATCGAAAAAGTCTTTTTCCAGTATGGCTCTAACACTAAGTCTGGGATCCGCTTGCCAGGTCTCGATGAGCTGTAACAGGTTTGCCTCAGGCTTAAGAGCCAACCTTACAGATTGTATAGAGCTGCCTCTTTGGTATTCACTTTGTACCACGTTAAGGTCTGCCCAAATTTCTGACTCAAAAACACTATTGTTATCTGCAAAGATCCCTGTTACTAGCCATTCACTATTCCCTAACATGATCTTCTTACCTACTTGAATCTCGGGGTACTTTTGAGCGATAGCCTGACCCACCAGCACTTGTCTGAGTCCGGGTGTAAAGTGCTCGCCTGTAAGTAGCGCAAAATTGGGGCGAAATGAGTAAGTATGGGCACCAATACCTCTGAGTGACAAGCTTTTAGCTGCCCCGTCTTCAAATTTATACTCTGCGCTTACAAAGAGTTCGGCTGATATTTGCGGCCGATTATCCTTATCGCGGATAATGGCAGCATTGTTCGCCAACAAGTTTACTTCTGCAGGGAAAAGCACGCTTTGTAATTCAGTGGATGCGCCTTGTCGCATGACCAATAGAGTGTTGTCGGTTCCGGATTGCATCATGGTTTTTTGCATGCCATCAGACAAAGCCAACAGTCCAAGAAATACCGTTGAGACTATGGCAATACTGATAATGCAAATGAGTGACATGGCAACACGCCTAACATTGCTTTTTAATCCAATAATGGCTAGTGAGAGGGTCTGCTTGATCACGATTGGGTTCCTAAATCAGAGGTAATGCTGCTGGCTGCAAGGGTAATGGCGGGAAACACGCTGCTGATAATTGCGCCTAGTGCAATCATTAATGCCATTTCGATGAACAGATTAGGGGACAGAGAGATGCCCGGAAGAAAGTCAGAAAATAGGTATTGCAGTTGATCAAGGGCAATAAAGCCTACCAACCCGCCTAAGAACGCACCAGAACCAAAAAGGAGTAATGACTCTAGAAACAGAAGAATGATTAAATAACTACTGGAGAACCCAGATGTTTTCATGATCGCTGTCTCACGGCGACGCTCCCTGATAACCTGCATCATGGTATTGCACACTATAAGCAGCAGAGTAAAAAACACCGCAATCACCGCGAGTCTTAAAATCATGGCCATATCAGCAAATTGTTGTGTTTGTTCCTTTTTGAAAACCTGCTCTGTGCTAGTTCGTGTTGGCTCTACCGCATTTTCAAAAAAGGCGTCAATGTCCAGACTTACTTTTGCAGCATTTGCTGTTTTGTCTATCTGCGGTATGAACCAGTTTGCCTCATAGCGACCAAATGCTCTGGCCTCATCAAAATACTGATGATGGAAAAACGCCTGGTTGTCATTAACGCTAGGACTATTTCCCTGGAAGATGGCACTAACAGTAAAAAACCATGTGAAATGCCCATCGCGGTTCATCCAAATTGAGGTACTGATTGGAACCTTATCACCCACCTTCCAACCGAAGTTATCAGCCAGTTTTTGTCCTACTAATATACCCGTTTGTTGTTTTTGCCAGCGTGTTAATTGTTCTGCATCAAGTGCGTATTCAGGGTGCATTTGGAAGTAACTTTCATGGTCAACCGCAAACACTGAGATTTGTTGCGTTTCATCTTTGACATAGCCGCCAAACCAACTGGCATAACTTACGCTTGTGACGCCTTCAATAGACCGCATTTTCTGCTTATAGCTAACCGGTAACCCTCGTGTTAGTGATACCTTATGGCTTGAATTTAACCTTAGCTGATTAGCCTCTGTCACTGAGGCGGTGAGCGCTGTATTGATCCCCGAATAGGCGGTATATAAAAAAAAGGCTATGGCAACCGAAAGCAGAGTGAGCGCAAAGCGGATTTTGTTTCTGACACTATTACGCCAAATTAAATTAATTGTACCCACTGTCAGCCATCCTGTTGTCAGAGTTCTGTGACAAATACTGCTCAAGCTGAATCACACGTGTGGCATATTCGGCCGCCTTAGGGTCATGGGTAACCATAATCACAGTTTTGTTGAATTGCTGATTCAGTTCAGCCAGTAAACGCAGAATGTCATCTGCCGTTTTGCGGTCCAGATTACCTGTAGGTTCATCACATAATAAAAGGTTTGGATCACTGACGATGGCTCTTGCAATGGCTACCCTTTGCTCCTGTCCACCAGATAGTTCACTAGGATAGTGTTTGCATCTTTCTTTCATATCTACCAGTTCAAGCGCGGCGAGTCCGTGTTTTTGACGATCTTTTGCACTAAGTTTGGTTAGGATAAGTGGCAGTTCAACATTTTTCTGTGCGGTTAACACGGGAATAAGATGGTGCGCCTGAAATACAAACCCCACGTGATGAGCCCGCCACTTTGTGCGCTCAGATTCAGACAGTCCTGACAGGGTTACATCACCTATTTTTATGGTACCGTCACAGGGCTCATCCAGTCCACCAATGAGGTGCAGCAGCGTACTTTTCCCCAGCCCAGAAGGCCCCATAATGGCAACAAACTCACCTTGATTTATTGACAGATTGAAGCTTTTTAAAATGTCTACGCTTTCTCTGCCCTTACTAAATGACTTATTTACACCGTCTAATTGAATATAATGATTCTTTTGCATAATTCGTTTCTCTCAAATCTCTGCGACAAGACCGTCGTCTCTTTGGGGGGAAAGAAAACTCACCCTGACCCCCATATCAGGCAGAACTCTGCTATCAATTTCCAGCAGTCTTATACGCACTTTAATACTGGCTTTCTGTCTGTCTGCGGTAGGGATAATGGCGATCACTTCACTGGGAATTTCCCAACTGGGATAGGCGTCTAATTTTGCAATCACAGGTTGATCAGGCTGAATACGATTGATATAGCTTTCACTCACTTCCACTTCTACTTCCAATGAGTTCATATCGACTATGGTCCCAACACCAGTTCTAATAGAACCTCCGGACATTCCTGCTGAAATCAGCTCGCCTACCTGTGCATTTTTGCTGATCACGACACCATCAAAGGGGGCGCGAATCTGATGTTGATCCAGTTCATACTTTGCCAGTGCAAGATTACTCTGCGCTAACTGTATATGCGCGTTGGCTTGGTTTATCTGGGCGGTCAACTGATCAATACGCATCTCACTGTCTTCTGTCAGCTGTTTACTCACCAGTTGGCTTTGATTCAGTTTTTGATGTCTTTTCAGGCGCTTTTTCTCGTGTTCTTTAAGCACGACCAACTCCTGATAACTGGCTTTGCTGGCAGCAAGGTTCGCATTGGCGCGCTCATAGGCCAATTTAGCCTGAATATTGTCAACTTTAGCCAGTACTTGATCGCGTGTTACCTGCTGGCCTTCTTCTATGTGCAGGGTTTCAAGCTTTCCAGTCACCCTGGATGACACAGTAGCAATACGTCGGGCAACAACGTGGCCACTTGCATCAAGAATGGCTTCACCGCTGGATTCATCTAAATCAACAGGGATAGGCTCAGCTAGCGCTTGTGTAAGTTGAGGCGTAGGTGTTTTGGGCGTATCAAATTGTATAAATGATGTGGAAGAGGTCTGTTGTGACAGATACAAATAACCAGCCACACTTCCGCTCAAAAACAATAATGCTACCCACACGCCTTTACTTACCACTGCTTTGGTACTGCGTTGGCTACTGTCTATTCTCAGTTGGTCAAGAGCTGGTGTTTTTGCGGTCATATTCGTTTCCTGCCTGCAAAGCGTGGGGCGATCTTATCGGGCAGCAAACGAAGCAGCTAGTGACAAAAGTCACTAATATAGTGGTGAGTTTCGCAGAGATATTAGGGGAGTCACCAGGGCAAAACTTCTCCACTGCTATGTATGAAAATACCTGATGTTTCTAGACTTAAATCGTCCATTCTAGCGATCAGGCCGCTTGCAGATTCATCGGGCTCAATCAATCCATTGCCATTTGTCATTTCAGTACGCACATAGCCAGGGTGTAGAAGTGCAACGGCAATACCGTCTGCCGCCAAATCAATACTGAGACATTTTCCAACCATGTTCAGGGCTGTTTTAGATACGCGATAGGCGTAATTATTGCCGCTGCTATTATCAGCAATTGAGCCAACTCTGGATGTCACCAATCCGACTTTACTTTTAGGCGCTAGCTTACTTTTTAATGCCAATACGGTTTTTAATGGCGCCAACGTATTTATTTCGAAATGTTCACGTAGAGTGTCCATGTTGATAGTCGCAAGGGTGTCAGACTTTAAAATACCTGCGTTGTGAATGAGTGTATCTATCTGGTTAACCGGAATACGCGCAGCCAATGAGTCGACAAGTTGGTCGTCACTCACATCAACGTGCTCAATGACTTCACAACCAACTTGCAATAATGGTGCTGATGCTTTTCGGCATACAGCTATAACTGTGTCACCACGAACGGCGTATTGTTTTGCCAGTTCAAGTCCAATGCCCCTGTTAGCACCAATGATCACTACATTTGCCATTTCTTTTCCTTATTATTCTGAATATGCATTTACGCTATAACGCTATCAAAAAAACCTTTGCTTTATCCACCTTGTCTGTTTTCGTTTTGGGAATAGTTGATTTATGCTTTTATTAGTTCCTCATCAATGATTTGCGCAAACTATTATGATCAACGAAATAACACATCCCCTCATTCAGCATAAAATTGGCCTGATGCGAGAAGATATCAGTAGCAAACAATTCCGCGAGTTGGCCAGCGAAATAGGCAATTTACTTACTTACGAAGCAACAAGAGATTTACCTGTGGAGGATGTGATTATCGATGGTTGGACAGGTGAAGAATTAAAGGTCAAACGAGTAAAAGGTAAAAAAATCACGGTAGTACCGATTTTGAGAGCTGGGTTGGGGATGCTTGATGGCGTGTTACAGCTTATTCCTAATGCCAAGATCAGCGTTGTAGGCCTGTATCGCAATGAGGAAACTTTGCAGCCGGTGGCCTATTTTGACAAGGTGGTGAATGACGTAGCATTGCGCACTGCACTAATTGTCGACCCGATGTTAGCGACAGGTGGAACCTTGAATGCAACTATTGATTTACTGAAGCAAAAAGGCTGTAAAAAAATCATGGGATTGTTTTTAGTCGCCGCACCTGAAGGTATCCAGGCAGTGCAGACTCAACATCCAGATGTGACCATTTATGTGGCGTCTATAGACGAAAAATTAAATGAAAAAGGCTACATATTGCCTGGGTTAGGAGATGCTGGTGATAAGTTGTTTGGAACTAAATAACGGAAAGACAACTGTCTTGAAACGGAATGTAATAGAAATGAAAAAATGGCTTTTTATCGCTGCCGCGACAATGATTATATTAATCAGTACTAGCGCCTATTCTTCGTCTGGAGAAATACCAAATTTATCTGACGCGCAGTCAGACCCCAAAACACTGGAATTAATGCAAGGGTTTCCGCCAAACCCGGAAAAGCGTGTCATGCTGCCTGACAGTAACTTTTTTAGTTTTCCAAATTTGCGTTGGTCCGTGTGTCATATGCGTGAATTGTTACCCACAGCAAGCATCGAAAGAGCGGTAGCAGGCTATTCCCCTTTAACGTATTCACTTGTCGAGGGAATAGATGAGGTGGCGTTCACTCCCATGCATGCTAAGACAGCCATGTCTTGGCAGGAGAGCCTGGCAGAAAACTATACCGACGGCCTGTTGATCCTGCACCAAGGCCACATTGTCTATGAAAGCTACAGAGGGTGTTTGGATGCACATACCAAACACGCTGCAATGTCTATGACAAAGTCAGTGACGGGGCTGATTGCTGAAATATTGATAGCGCAGGGCAAACTGGATGAGTTTGCAATCGTCAAAGACATTGTGCCCGAGTTAACCCGCTCAGCGTTTGGTGATGCCACTGTAAGGCAGGTCATGGACATGACAACTTCGCTGGCATACAGCGAAAATTATGCTGATCCTAAGGCTGATATATGGCAATACAGTGCTGCTGCAAACCCGTTACCTAAACCCCTTGATTACACTGGTCCGGTAGGCTATTTCGAATATCTACAAACAGTTAAAAAAGCCGGTGTTCACGGTGACGCTTTTGGCTATAAGACAGTTAACACAGACGCACTTGGCTGGATTCTTTCACGGGTAACAGGTAAGAAATTCAATGTACTTGTCTCGGAATTGTTGTGGCAGCCTTTAGGGATGGAAATGAGTGCTGATATAACGGTTGATGGATTGGGTATTCCATTTGCAGGTGGTGGCTTGAGTGCAACATTGAGAGATTTGGGGCGTTTAGGTTTGGCCATAGCAAATGACGGTACGGTAAATGGGGTTCAGGTTATCCCTAAACGTGCGATTGATAGTATTCGTCTGGGGGGCAGCAAAGCGGCCTTTGCTAAAGCAGGGTATAAAACGATGCCAAATGGTAGTTATCGGAGTATGTGGTGGCACTTTCACAATGAGCATGGTGCTTTTGCTGCAAGAGGGGTTCACGGTCAAACTATCTACATCGACCCTACTGCTAAAATGATCATAGTGCGGTTTGCTTCGCATCCGGTTGCCTCAAACAGTGTTATTGACCCTACGTCGCTTCCTGCTTATGAGGCAATTGCGCGTTTTTTGATGAACCGCGAATAAGTGGAACTTCCCGACATCGATGCAACGCAAGAAGGGCATGGGCATCTTCAATTGTAATGGGTGTAAAGGTAACAACAGCACCTGTCGATGCCTGCATTAACTGATTAAGGTCAAGTGACAGCAAGGAACCAATTTTGGGATAGCCCCCCATAGTTTGCTTATCTGCGCCCAAAACAATAGGTTGCCCGTCAGGGGGGATCTGGATCGCGCCCGCACAAACTCCCTCTGAATAAAGCGCGCGCGAGGGATATTCAATGGTGGGGCCAGACAACCTATACCCCATACGATCAGCCTGTTTAGTTACTTTATAGCGGCCACTAAAAAAACGCCTGCGTTGCAAAGACGGGAAATATTCGTACTGGTACCCAATGACAACACGAAGTGAAAGTTCGTCAGGGTAAGTGGGAATATATGCTTGTGGCAATTCAACCGTAGGTACGAGTGAGGTTGGTTTTATGAACAAACATTGGTTTGCGCCAAGTGCGTTGCCGTCATAGCCTCCCATACGCTCTCTCAGCACGGTTGATGTGCTGCCTAATTGAGGTTTTACGACAAACCCACCCTTTACGGCGAGATAAATACGACAGCCCGCTTCTGCATAGCCGATTTCTATGTGGTCACCTTTTTGTAGTGTTAACACAGACCACTGTGCAGCAGGCATATTGTTAATCTTAACGCCTGCTTTTGCCCCTGTTATCGCAATTTGACAACCATGGTCACAGCGCAATTTCGTGCCGCCAATGCTAATTTCGAGTGCAGTGGTACCTTTATCGTTCGCCAGCAGTCGATTAGCATAGTCAAACGCTAATGAATCAGCGGGACCGCCCTGCGTCAGTCCCAGATGCGCTTGACCAAGTCGCCCTTTGTCTTGTAACAAACTCATAATTCCCGGGGCCAATAGGGTGAGAGCAGAAACGGCTTGATCGTGTTTCATAATGTGCCCCCTAGCGATAAGAATGTTTCCTTATCTATGGCTTCAAACCTGACTGTATCGCCAACAATATAAGGCATCGTGGGGCTTTTATTCATGTTAAATAAGTCAACCGGACACTTTCCAATAATATTCCAACCGCCGGGACTGCTAGCCGGATATACCGCAGTTTGTTGATCAGCGATACCTACTGAGCCTTTGGGAACGGATGCACGTGGTGTTGCTAACCGGGGGGTTGCGATACGCGCGTCTACCTCGCCTAAATAGGCAAATCCCGGTGCAAACCCAATGGAGTAAACCAGATATTCTTGGCTGCTGTGAAGCTGAATAACGTCGCTGACAGACAAACCTGATTGCTGCGCAATAGTCGGCAAATCTGGCCCGGTTTCAAGTGCATAGTATACCGGTAGCGTTACTTTTTTTCCGGCTGAAGCGTTCTGTGAGGTCGTGTTGACACGTTCCCAGACGCAATTTATAGCTGCTTTTATTTCAAAATGGTCCGTTAACTCAGTGTGATATTGCACCAACAAAGAAGCGAAAGAAGGTACAAGGTCAATAAGTTTGTGGTCAAGGCTATCCTGTAGGCCTTGTTTAAGACTCTGTATTAGATGCGTCGTCTTCGGGGAAGGAGACGATGAAAAATAAATGATCAGTGCATTTTCGGCGGCGGGCTCTATAGTTATTTTGGGGTTTGCGTCTGACATATTGCCTTAATTTGTTTGACCATTTCTATGGACTCTGAGTTATCGCCATGAACGCATAAAGTATCAGCCATTATTGTTATATGGCGACCACAATCAGTCGTTACTTTATTGTGTTTAACGAGTTGGTTTACTTGGTCCAATATCTGCGCCTTATTCAGTACGGCCCCAGGCTTTTGTCGATCAAGTAAATGGCCATTGATGTCATAACGACGATCAGCAAATGCTTCAAACAACAGACCAATACCAAATTGCTCGGCTTCCTTTAGGTGTTGATCTGCCTGAGCCGTTGCCAGAATCATAAGTTTAAGTTTCGAGTGATAGCTGGAAACGGCTTGCATAACCGTCTTACGACAGCTGTTGTCGGCCATCATCAGATTATATAGCGCGCCGTGGGGTTTAACGTAACTTAGCTGTTGACCATGGATACGGGCCATACCGTCAAGTGCAGCAATTTGATAATGCAGTAGGTTAATTAATTCGTCAGGCAATATTTGCATGTGCCGGCGACCAAAACCTTTTTGGTCTGGATAGCTGGGATGAGCACCAATTTGGGTGCCACATTGCTGGGTCATTGACAGTGTGTTGGCAATGACATCAGGATCACCGGCATGAAAACCACAGGCAATATTGGCCATATCTATGTGGGGGATAACCGCTTGATCTAAGCCCATTGTCCAAGCCCCGAAGCTTTCACCTAAGTCGCAGTTAAGTTTCATGTGCCTAAATATTTAATCCAGTAATACAAATAACATACAATGTTAGTGCGTCGATATATACCCCCAATCTGCGCGTAGTTTGACATTAACCTGCAACGATTGAAGATAAAATCCATAACACAAACTGTTGCGCTGTTTAAACGTGCCTAGTGGCTGCCTTTTCTTCCTTTGATAAGGTGATATACCCCTTGGTTAACGGGATAACAATTTGCGAAATTAGCGCGGTTCCCCACAAAAGATTACCGATTAATGAGGGCACTATGGGGATCACTGGTATGGTAGCCAGTGCCAGCACAATTCCAAATAATCGTATTCCCGGCGTGGCAAATCTGTGCGCAACCCGAGTTTCGATAGATTGTTGAATAAACCATAAACAGGTCAGATAACCCGCTAGACCAAGGCACCCTAGGTTGGCATAGTAAAGGGGGTAGGGGGCCCAAATCCCCACTTTGACTTCACCTGACAGGGCTACGCCGATCATAACCGCAAATAACATTAGAAATAGATGCGCTAGCCACCAGGTAACCAGAGTCAGTTTACGCTTGTCTTTTGGCTTTCCGTTTCCTACAAAGTCAAAGTAAATCCAGCAAAGTACGAAAACTGACACGCCACCAAATACATAATTAATAAACACATCTGGTGACACGTAATACACGCCTTTTTCAGACAAGGTGACAACCAGTTTAAAAAAACCTTCACCGACTACAATAAGAAGGAGCAGGGCGAATCGCTCAGCCATATGTCCCAATCGGGGTATGAAACGTTCGCATTCCAGCAAACCAATTTTTGGCAACATATACTGCAATTGAATCGCTACGATACCAAAGCCGAATAACCAATAAGCATAAGGTGCAGGTAAAAAGGCACTGATAAAAAACAACAGACTGAGTAAGAAAAAATGGCGGCTGGCTTTGGTCGCTAACTTGGTTTCTTCTCTTCCTAACCTGTCAGTTCGATAGTACAAATACGCAGTGATTAAACGATTAGCCGCAAATGCCAACGCAAAATACATCCATCCTTTGCCATCTATTGCCGGTATTGCGGCGGCCATGATCATGGCAGTGATGATTTGGCTGCACATAATGAGCCGGTGATTCATGTCTGTGCTGACATACAAAGAGTTAAAAACACTGGAATCTGCCCATGCAAACCAAATAGCAATAATGCTAATTGGGGATTGTAGCGGTTGGTGAGAGAGTTACAAAGTATAGTTTATATTAACCTGAGTGATTTCATAACTTTACAAGCTCTAGGGGCCGTGCAAGTATAATGCCGATGATTTCAATTAAACAGCACTACACCAGCGCAAAAAATCAGCTTAGCAATACAGTAAACCGTGTAAAAAGCAAGGTAAGCAACATTGGTTTTTTGCAAAAAATTAAGCACCTAACGCCCTCTCAGTGGTGTTATTTTGTTGCGCTTTTTTTATTGTTTACTGGCTCCGAAAATGGCGAATTGCCCGATGAAAGGTTAGGCCTTGTTGCATTGATAGCAGGCATTGGTTTTAGCCGTGAATTATTTAGAGTTATTCATAAAATATGGGACTCAATGCTGGGAAAAGGCATCTTCTTGCTGCTATATGCAGGCGTTGCCAATATTGCCCTTGCACTCGCTGCCGTAAAGGTTAACAGTATTGCAGGCATAGAGCCTGCCATACTAACGTTCTCCGTCGCGTTTACCCTCATGCTCACCTTACCTATTTGGTTTTTCTTTGCCACCATAGTGTTTGCCTCAGTGCTATTATTGATAGGCAATTTATGGTTGCTGCTAACCTTGCTGCTTCGTATTGTTAGGATAAAAATCAAAGCGCATTGGGAAGACAGCGTTTTTGTGATTGCTTCAATGATTGCAAGACTGGTTTTATTGGTGGTAGTGATGTTGGCAATGTCAGACATGATAGAACCTTATATCGACCAGTTCTCTGCCAGAGAAAATGGCGAACCCATATTTTCTATCTCCACGCCAAAAGACCGAGCGCGTAATGCGCAAAAAGAAGCACTGTTAGCAGAGGCTGAAGCTGCTGTTGCTGAAGCGAACAAAAATGAAGCAGACCAAGCTACTTCTGATGAAGCCATTCCTGAGAATGAAACCGAAGAGCAGGATGACCGCATTATTGATAGGCTGATTGCTGCATTTATCTACAATTTCGAAACTTATCCTAGCTCTAGCTGTAAACAAGCTGAAAATGAAAAGGTTATTGCTATTGACGAAAACAGTATTTTTGTTGCGGCTGAAGCAGACAATGAACTGGGCTATGAGTTTTATGTTATGCCTTGTATTCACCGATACAGCGATGAGCCCTATCCACCTTGATCCACACTAATCCCCAGTCCAGCGCACTTTTGCAGTAGTGCTTTTAGCTTGTTTTGGGGAATTGTTGCTTTAATAGTGAGTTTATCTGTGTAGCGTGTGTGGCCAATTTCACCAGAAAGCCCAGTGACAATGTGCCTGAAATTGTGCTCTTTGTTAAATTCCATTACAGCGTAAACCTCAGACAAAGGAACGAATGAGGTAGTTGGAAGCTGTGTCAGAACTTGTTTCGCCGCATTCGCGTATGCCCTTATCAAGCCACCGGCACCAAGCTTAATACCGCCAAAATAACGGGAAACGACAATTATAGTATTACCAATATTATGGTGCTGAATAATGTTCAAAATAGGTTTGCCAGCAGTGCCAGAAGGCTCTCCATCATCTGACATACTGGCGTGCTCTGGCTGCATCGGCTGACCAATAATATAGGCCCAACAGTGATGTCTAGCAGAAGGGTAACGCTGCTTTTCTGCCTTAAGCACATTAACCGCGCTTTCTTTGTCTCTGACTTCCGTGGCATAGGCGTGAAAGTCACTTTTTTTCACGTCTATTGACACACGTGCATGACCGTTGGGTAGGAAATACTGAGACATCATCTTTATCGTTGTTTGATTACTGAGTTAGGTTTGAAAAAGAACAAACCCTTTACCTTGTGCTCATCTTACCAAAAATGGTCGACGCGTATTGCATTGATGCATCTTGCAACAATTAATTTTTATAAACATTCCATTTCGTGATAAATTCAATATAAATATATTATTTTAAATAATGATTTAGTGCCGCCATATCTCAATCAAGTCATTTGATTGGAATTGGATACGGTGAAATACATAGTCATATTAATCATTTTTATAACAGTACTTTATAGTGGGAAAAGCAGTGCCGATAACGGCGTCCGTCAGGCTGTTGCTATCGACTATCTGCATGGTGAAGGCGATTTATCTGGCGTTCGTTTAGCCTATCGACCCTATACAGTCAATTTGAAAGAAGCCTTTCTAATGGGGGATGTAGACATCTATTGGGAAGTGAGTATTAATTTCTGGGAATTTGGTGAGAACAATCAGCACGAGACTAATTACGCCATTGCCCTGTCACCAGTGTTTTCCTGGCATCTAATGGACTTGTCGGGTAAATATCCCCTCGATATTGAATTTGGTATAGGATTGTCATTGGTGGAAGACACACGATTTGCAGGCAAAGACATTGGCTCTCACTATCAATTTGAAGACAGGTTGGGGTTCACACTTGCATTTGGCGATGAACTGGAACACGCCGCATCATTGCGCTATATGCATTATTCAAACGGTGGGCTCAATGACAAAAACCCAGGAATGGACTTTCTAACAGTGTCTTACGTGTATCACTATTAATTAATGCGGCGATTAATTTACGCGCTTAAAAGCGCGTTTTATTCTGCTTTTCATGGCTTTGACATAGTCACTTGGCTCGTTTGGAGCAACTGCAATGAGTTGATTGATATCGTCTGAGGTAAGCTGACTGGCTTTAACATGCGCAAACAACAAGGTTGGCTGCCCTAGGGTTAACAAGCGTTTTAGCGAGTCTTTGTATCGATTTGGGTAGTAGACCGGATAAGGCGGGTGATACCTGCCTTTCACTCTAACAATCAGGTCGGCGACATACAGGTTTTCAGACTCTGCGTGGAAGAGTGATAAATCATGGTTAGTATGACCTGGCGTATGCAAGGCTACCCAGTCTGTAAAGAAGGGTAACGCTTGTCCGTCTTCAAGTATAAAGTCGGGTTGCAAGATAGGATTAAACCAACCCGGCTTTTTCTTGCGGCCTATTCTATGTGCAACCCAGTGCATGAGTACAAGGTCGACAATATGCGCAGTTCTGCCAAGTAAAGAAGCATACCAGCCGGGAGCTTTGGGGTGGCTGGCTATTTGCGCGCCAGTTATTGCTCTTAATTTATGCGCGCCGCCAGCATGGTCCGGATGCATATGCGTCACGACAATAAGTTTTAAATCACTGAGCGGGCGGTTAAGGGTTGTCGTAATAAAATCGACAACGGTTTTCACATCCGCACGCCCACAACCGTCTAACAGCAAGAGGGTATGCTGATATTCTGCAAGAAAAATATTCTGGATATACCCCTGAATGGTGTGAATGTGCATACTGCTATCCGATAAGCCTACTTCAGTGATTAGCTTACCAAATTAGTCTGGTCGGATCAGCAGTTATGGTTTCTCTTTCATTCGTCAGTCTTACGAACAATAAACACAAATTTATGGTTGCCTTGCTTCACGGAAAAGTGCTCGCCTAAATGCGCGTCCAACGTTGGTGTAGAACGCTGATCATCAATCAGAATTCGGGTAGTTAAAGCCAACTCGTTAGCTTGTTTAGGCGTAACGATCAGTGTGAGGTCGTAAACACCATCTAAAAACACTCGGGCTTTTTCATTGGCCTCAACAATCAGTCGGGGTTTTCCTATTAGCTTGTTATTGTCAAACACTTCTGCATCAACGATAAAACCTGCTGTCGCGTGAGTGCTCATTAGTAGGCATAGAACACACAATAACGTTTTCATTATTACACTCTCGGTAGACCAAACACAGTCTTACCATAGACGTTATTCACCGAAGCTGGGGTATATTTATGACTACTTATCGTACCAAGCTAATATCTAATCAAAAATGCAGCTCACAAATTATAGGCAGGAATAAAGCATGCCTTGCCTAAGCTGACATAAGCGTTTATGTTGATAACCTAGTAAATAAAAAGGAGTTATCGATATGGAAATGGTGCTTGAATATCTGCTAAGTGTTGAAGTTATTGTCATAGTTTTTTTACTGGTGTTGCTGAAGACGTCGGTAAAATTTGTCCCACAAAATCGTGCATATATCATAGAGCGATTTGGAAAATATCAATCAACGAAGGAAGCCGGCCTTAATTTCATTTTGCCCATTATCGACAGTGTTTCAGCTGACCGTTCACTTAAAGAGCAAGCTGTAGATGTACCTGAACAAAGCGCGATCACAAAAGACAATATCTCTTTGTCCGTAGACGGCGTCCTGTATTTCCGAGTACTTGATCCATATAAAGCTACGTACGGTGTTGATGATTATATATTTGCGGTCACACAGTTGGCACAAACGACCATGCGTTCTGAATTAGGTAAAATGGAGTTGGACAAAACGTTCGAAGAGCGTGACCAACTAAATACTAACATTGTTAGTGCAATCAATGATGCAGCCATGCCTTGGGGTATCCAGGTGTTGAGATACGAGATTAAAGATATAGTCCCGCCCAACTCAGTGATGGAAGCTATGGAAGCACAAATGAAAGCAGAGCGGGTGAAAAGGGCGCAGATTCTTGAATCTGAAGGTGACAGACAAGCCGCCATTAATCGCGCAGAAGGTGAGAAAGAGTCTGTCGTCTTGGCCGCCCAGGCAGATAAAGAAGAAAAAATACTGCGTGCAGAAGGTGAGGCAAGAGCAATAATTGCGGTTGCTGAAGCACAGGCCGAAGCTTTGCTAAAAGTAGGACAGGAAGCTAACACTGAGGGTGGGCAAAAAGCGATTCAATTAGACTTGGCTACCAAAGCCATTGAAGCAAAGCAAGCTATTGCCAAAGAATCATCTATTGTTTTACTTCCCGATCAGCAAACGGATGCTGCATCACTGGTTGCGCAAGCGACCAGCATCATCAACACGCTTAACAAGGGGAGCTAATGGACGCAGAAATAACTAATCTTGCCAATTATCTGATTATTGCTGGATTAATCATTCTGGCCGTAGAAATACTATTGCTGGGGTTAAGCACATTTGTGTTGACCTTCTTTGGTTTGAGTTTGCTGATTACAGGTGTATTAGTCATGGCTGATGGCATATCGCCTACGCTAATGGCTGCAACAACCAGTGTGGCTGTTTTGAGTGCATTACTGGCTATCGTGCTATGGAAACCCATGAAGTCGCTGCAAAACAAAACAGAGCGCAAACAAGCACAAAGTGACTTGATTGGTTACCGTTTTGAATTAGATTCGACCTTGTCACCGACTAAGCCTGGCTCGGTAACCTATTCCGGAATTACGTGGAAGGTAGTGAGCGACTCAATGATTCCCGCAGGCACTGAGGTAGAGACTATAGAAGTTAAAGTAGGGCAATGGAAAGTAAAAGCGGTCGACGATTAACGCTCCCTTTTTCTTTAATTACCTAAAACGTTTTCGGCTTTTGGTAGTGAGAGTAAGGCATAACGCAATTGTCCGATAAAGTCTCGCGCTGCCGGGCCTAGGGTATCAGCATCTTTAAAATTTAGGTACAGCAATGCTGACCGTATTTGACCACTTTCCATTGACAGAGGTTTAAGTAGTTGTCGTTCCATTAAAGGTTCAACAAAGGGTACAGGTAGCCAAGCATACCCAAAACCTTTGCTGATCATGTCCACAGACGTACGCAAGTGACTCACCGTCCATCTTTGGTCCGCACCAAGCCAGCCTGCGTCTTTTTTTTGCTGTTTGGCAGAATCTCTTATAACCACTTGTCGGTATTGTTTAAGGTCTTGGTAAGAGACAGGCCTTTGTTGTTGATGCAAAGGATGGTCTGGATGAGCAACCGCAACAAATTCAATGTCGCATAAGTCTTCATTAAAGCCATCTTTAATTGGATAAGCCGATATCGCCATGTCCACTTCGCCATTTTGCAAGAGTTCATTGGCACCATTGAGAATCGACTCCATGAGCTCAATACGAAGAAAAGGAAAGGCCTCAGAGGTTTTATTGAGTACCTGATACAGTAAGTCAGGTGGGAAAATTTCATCAACCGCTATCCGAAGCTGTACATCAGCTTGATCATTTAAACTTTCAGCAACCCGCTCTAACTTTTCTGCTTCATCCAGTAAAAAAGTGGCTCGACGCAATAATACCTCACCTTGCGAAGTCAGGCTGACGCGTCGACCCTGATTTTCAAACAAAGTAACGCCCAAGCTCTGCTCCAGCTTTTGTACCGCATGGTGGATACTCGACTGGCTTTTGTGCACTGCTTGAGCAGCCTGATTGAAACCACCAGCATCTACCACTGCTTTAAACATTCGCCACTGCTCAAGTGTTGCTTTTAACAAGAAAAAATCGCCTATAGAAACGTGCCAGTAAGGTATCAGGCCTGAGACGATATTTCTACACAGTGAGACGGCCAGTCTATGCTTTTGCAATCTTGCACATCGATATGCTGCTCGTCTCCACTACCAACCCACTGACTTTGACTGATAATAAGTTCGCGAATGGCCCAGGTGCGTTTATCAAAAATAAAATCCCGAATCTGACCGATGACCTTACCGTCGGCGACGGCATCGTATCCTATTATTTCTTTGCATGACCGAATATGATTGACAATACCAGATTGCGCCTCACTTTCAGTCTCGTCATCTACTGGGTGATCAACCAACTCTGTGGGGTGGGCGAAGTCCCCCCAGGCTCCCGGACCAATCCAGTAATACCCATAACCAAAAAATTGGAACAATAGTTCTTCGTAGTCCCTAGAAACCGGCTTATGTTCTTCAATAGAAGGACTTTCCTTGACTAATTCACGACTAAGAGTCAGGTCTATGGCTTTCTCATCTTCATCGATATCCTTAATGGAAATGGGCGAGATAAGCACTTTTTGAGACAATGGAATCCAATTACTGGTATCGACTAAAAAATACCGAATGACAAAATCCTGATCGTCAAATAGACAATCTTTTATGTGACCAAGATTCCCATTAGTGGCGTGAAGACTATAACTTTGCAGGTTAACAAAAGATAACATTGTGAGGCGTCCTATCTTACTGTGTCATTTGTAAGTGTAGTCAGTTTTTAGTATCAGGCAGTGACTCCGATCAAACCTCAAGCAATTATCGTTCTTGTACTTGGTACAAGTGGCGCGTTATTCTTGGACCGTGACTTTTCATATACACAGGTATTCCATGCTAGATAACGATTCGATACATACTGTTACACAAATGCGAGAAAAAGATGCTATCTGGATATTGAAGGACGATGATGGTTGCGTGATGCTTACCACCGATGAAGAAGACGGTGTACCTGTTTGGTCAAGCCAGGAGCAAGCGGTAGCTTGGACAAGTGACGACTGGTCACACTGTGAACCTTTGTCGATAAATGTAGAGACATGGCTTAAAAAATGGACGGTTGGGCTAATGCAAGATCAACTAGTGATCATGCTTAATCCATCAGAATTTCAGGAAGAAGGCGTGGTAACCTCACCTGAAGCGTTCGCCGAAGCACTAACAAAATAGGAAAATATAATAATGAAAAAGACGCCCATCGCTGCATTATTTGCAGTCTGCGCGACAGTTCCCTTTGCCAATGCAGGGGAGGGCATGTACACACCTGAACAACTCCCTAAAATTGAAAAAGAGCTCCGTCAGGCCGGCTTGGCGGTTGACCCTGCAATGCTTTCTTCACTAACAGCGTTTCCTATGGGAGCGATTGTGGACTTGGCGGGTTGTACGGGGTCGTTTGTGTCAGACCAAGGACTCGTAGTGACTAACCACCACTGTGCTAGAGGATCAGTTCAATTTAATAGTTCGGCAGAAAATAACTATTTGGAAGAGGGCTTTTTGGCCAAAACACCGGCACAGGAAATTCCTGCGGCACCAGGAAGCTATGTGTATGTGACGACTGACTTTTCAGATGTTACTAATCAGGTATTGGATGGCACGGCAAACTTAACCGGTAAAGACAGGTTTGATGCCATAGAGAGAAACCGAAAATCCTTGATTGCAGAATGTGAAATGGACGAAGGGCATCGCTGTGAGGTTCCTGCCTTTTTTGGTGGAAAAGAGTACAAACTCATCAAGCAACTTGAAATTCGCGACGTCCGTATCGCCTATTCACCAGCTGATTCCATTGGCCGTTATGGCGGCGACATAGATAACTGGATGTGGCCACGTCACACCGGTGACTTTGCCTTTTATCGTGCCTATGTTGGGCCAGATGGTAAGCCTGCAGATTTTAGTGAAGACAATGTCCCTTATCAGCCTCCACATGTGCTTAAAGTGTCTGCTGCGCCACTACAAGAAGGCGATTTTGTTATGGTGGCGGGTTATCCTGGCAGTACCAACCGTTATGCGCGTCAAACACAGGTGAGCTATGTCTTCGATTGGCTGTATCCAAACTACATAGATTTAGTAGAAAACTGGATTGGCATTATAGAATCTTCTGCGCCGCAGGGCAGTGATGCGCGAGTGAAGTACGAAAGCTATTTAGCTAGCCTAAATAACTTTTTGAAAAACACCAAAGGACAAATTTCAGGCGCTAAACGCGTTGGATTAGTGGAGCGACGTGCTGAACGTCAACAAGCCATGTCTGAGTGGTTGGCCAAAACACCAAAATATGCCAATTTACAGCAGTCAATTGAGCGTTTAGATGAATTGCGTGAACAAAAAGCGCAGTTGAGTAAGCAGCAGTTTTGGTTTGTCCAGGCCAAGCGCTCACAGTTACTTTCTACTGCACAAACCCTTTATAAGTTTGCGGTAGAGCAGGAAAAACCTGATGCAGAACGCGAGTTTGGCTATCAGGACCGAGACCGTACACAGCGCGAACAACAAATGATGCGTCTGGACAGGCGTTTTGATGCCACTGTAGATAAAGCCGTTTGGATGGCCTTTATTGAGATGTATCTGTCACGCCCACAAGAAGAGCGTGTAGCAGCGTTTGATAATGCACTGGGTCTCACGAGTTCCAATGCGCTATCGTTGCCTCAAAAGCTCGAGGATTTCTATCGCCAGACACAGTTAATGGATGTCGACCAAAGGTTGGCATTACTTAAAGCGTCTAAGGAGACATTTGATGATAGCAGCGACCCGTTTGTCAAACTGGCCGTCGCCTTGTACGACACTGAAAAAGCAATTGAAGACCAGGATAAAGCGCTAGACGGCGAAATACTTGCACTTCAAAAAGACTACATGGAAGCCGTTATTGCTTGGCAGGCGTCACAGGGCACAATTGCTTATCCCGATGCAAACAGCACATTACGGGTAACTTATGGTTCTGTATTGGGTGGTTCACCTAAAGATGGACTCATCTATGAGGCGTTTACTCGACTAGAGGGTATCAGTCAAAAAGATATGGGCAGTGCCCCATTTAACGCACCGCAAAAGCAGTTGGACCTCATTCAGCAAAAAGCTTATGGTCCGTATGCCGATCCAGTGTTGGGCACCGTACCCGTTAACTTCTTGACTGACCTTGATTCTACTGGCGGTAACAGTGGTTCAGCGACATTAAACGCGAATGCTGAGCTGGTGGGCTTGTTGTTTGATGGCACCATTGAAAGTGTCAACTCAGATTGGGACTTTGACCCACGGACTACCCGTTCAATTCACGTCGACTCGCGTTATATGTTGTGGATAATGGAATACGTAGATGGCGCGCAAAACTTGCTTGAAGAAATGGATATTGTTGGCAAACCTGAATAAGTATCAAGCCAAAAGCAAAGTAACAATGAGCTAATCGTAAATAACCTCTGTATGAAAGTGCAGAGGTTTTTTTATGCAGGAGAGACGTTTCTGAATCCGGACAGCAACACACTGTGGTATATTCCGTTAGGCGGAACGGGAGAGATTGGCATGAATATGAACCTGTACGGCCACAACGGAAGCTGGCTTGTGGTAGATTGCGGTGTGTCTTTTGACGAACCCCTAATTCCCTCCTACAAAAATAGCCAAGAGAACGAAGAGGAAGGGCCGACGCACAGAGTAGTGTGTGCTGATCCTCAGTTTATCATTGAACAAAAAGAAGCGGTTGCTGGCATTGTCATCACGCACGCCCACGAGGATCATATAGGCGCAATTGCAGACATTTGGCCTTACGTAAAAGCGCCCATTTATGCCACACCTTTTACTGTGCAAGTTGCACAACGAAAGTTGGCTGAACGACAGTTATTGCATAAAGTAGAGTTGATAACCGTGCCTATCAATGGGCGGCTTCAAATCGGCCATTTTGATGTGAGCTGGTTGGCTATGACACATTCAATTCCAGAGCCTAGTGCACTGGTCATCCGCACACCCGTAGGAACAGTGCTGCATACAGCCGATTGGAAAATAGATGCAGCCCCTATTGTTGGAAAGCCTTTTGACAATACCGCACTGCTAGCACTTAAACATGAGGCTAATCTCACCGTAGTAGGAGATTCAACAAACGCGACAAAGCCGGGTTATTCGCTTTCTGAACAGGACTGTTATGAGGGGCTGCTTGCGACAGTTCGGGGGCAGGCAGGGCGTGTGGTGGTAGGCTGCTTTGCCAGTAATATCGCAAGGTTGATTTCTTTGGCTAAAATCGCATCAGAAACTGGGCGATACCTGTGCTTGCTAGGGCGGTCTTTGCATAATATGTACAGCAATGCCAAGGCGACAGGCTACTGGCCAGAAGATGCACAAATCATTGACCACAGGCATGCTGGATACCTGCTACCAGAAGAGGTATTGGCATTAGCTACCGGTACACAAGGAGAGCCTAGGGCAGCATTGGCACGGTTAGCTTCAGAAAGTCACCAAGACCTTGAACTTGATAAAGGTGATACAGTGATTTTCAGTAGCATAGTGATCCCTGGAAATGAAAAATCGGTTGAAAAACTGGTACGTCAGCTAAAAGCAAAAGAGGTAAAAGTATTGATGTCCGAGCACTACCCCTTAGCAATCCATGCCAGCGGACATCCCAACAAAGAAGAGTTAACCCAGTTGTACCACTGGACTAGACCAGAACGTGTTATACCGACTCATGGTGAGCTGCAGCACCTCAGGGCACATGCTGAGATCGCTAAAAACGCGGGAGTGAAAAAAACGTCGGTTGGCATCAACGGCGACTTATTTGAGTTGGCACCGCAATCAGGAGTTAAAAGACAAAAAGTGACTGTTGGGCGATGGGCGATTAATCGCTAAATTTATCCGAGTAGATAAACGTAATAGTGAGTGAGCACGATAATGAGACGCCTCACTTAACGCCATGCGACGCGTTATTTGAATAAAGCGGTATCATGAAGTTGCTACAATTTAATCTGTCTGCATTTTTCATTAATTTGCTTCTTTTGTACACCACGAAAAATCAACGCGGATATTAGTGCTTATACGCCACTATTTTATCCTGATACCCAACGGAGTTCTGTCTTTTACACCAATTTCCGTAATATATGGGAAAGCGTATTTCTAGACCTGCTTCTTTAAACTGATTCAGGATATAGCATTCGTTGTAGGCGACCGCCTCCTCGGGTACATTAGGGTTTTGAAGTTTCATCTCTCCCTTGCAAAAAGCAAACTGATGCGTTGCTTTACCGGCTTTAATGAGTGCTTCAGATTCCGGGTTTAATAAGAAATACGTGACCAGGCATTTTCCATTTGGTTTAAGTAGTCTAGATACTTCACCAAGATAGTTCTCCATTTCTTCAATTTGCATATGTGTAAAAACCGAGTTTAGACAGATAAAATCAAAGCTACTGTCTGCAAAGGGAAGCTTGTATTGCGCGGCTGATTCTCCCTTTTCACGATAAAAAGGGTTCTTTACATCCAGTAAATGAAAATAAAAGTTTGGGAATTCAGACGATATATTCTGATTGCACCATTTAATGCCTTTTTGTACCACGTCTACACCGTGATATTCGGTATCCCTGGTTAAATAGCTAGTTAAAGGGACTGCCATTCTGCCCAGACCACAACCTATATCCAGTACACGATCTGTCTTTTGAAGGTTTGCAAACTCAGTGAAGTACCGAAAAAACTCGTTACCTATGGCTTTAAAGTCTCCACCGCCAATATAATCGAGGCGTTTTGAAGGTAACATTTTTTGGCCGCTGACCTCTATATCACTCTTAACAAATTCCCATTGCTGCTTCAGTATCTTTGGTGTGTTTAGAATTGGCCTTAGTGACTTTCGAAGTAATGATTTGGCAGTAGTTTTCACAGAGTCCTTTCTTGTGATTTACGAATGAGATTTTTGACGAAAGAGCGGTTAGACTCGCCCACTCCGTTGATGCTACAGAAAAACGAGCATCAGGCCAACTTCGATGCCCACTGTTTTGTAACTAGATATGAATCTTAGTAATCAGAATTAGACACAAGTGCATTATACCGTTATCGTCCGAATTACGGAAAATGCAGGACGTGCAGCAAAGCTGGTAGCAGCCGACTTGCAAGCGAATATTGGGCACGCAACGAGGTAACGGATTGCTTCTTCTTTTACTTCCCATTTTGAGCGCAGGTTTGTATTAAGTCTCTTTGCCTGAAGTGTGTATCCGCGACATACCTATCTTGTTGTTAAACGGTTAGTAATAGTCATAAAACGCTATCGATGAACGTCTTGTCTTGGTCTTTTGCTGCTCTTTACCGCATTATTGGTACTGCTCGCGAATTGCTTCAAGTGCCGACCAAAACTCTTCAATCTGGTTGGCATATTGTTGATAAGTAGCGTGAGTAAAGGCAATGTGAATATCCTTTTCAACAAACGCGGGCTGTTTTTTACGCAAAATACTTTGCAGCCCTAAACTCTTTATCGCGTTGTCGCCCATTTCCTCGGCAATTAGGTAGGCGTCAAGCTTGCGCTTGCCTAACATGGCGAAGCCCTCTTTTATGCTGTAATCGATCGGTGATAACCAGCCTTGTTTCTCAAGATAGTCACGAGCAACATAGCCAAGTGGCGCGCCTATACCAAACTCAAGATTTTTAAGATCCAAAGGTCTGTCAATATTTTCATAAAAGAAAAAACGCGTCTGGCGTAGTCTGGATGCATTGTTGCTAAGCTCACTACCCTTAGGAAAGGTTAGAAAGGTTGCCCGCTCTGATGTCCAGAATAGGGCATAGATGGCGTCAATGTGGTTATTCTGGGCCAGTTGCAAACAGCGGTTCCAAGTATGATATTGGATAGTAAAGCGTATACCTGCGCGCTTGCCGGCATGAATGACTTGATCCGTAGTAGAGCCGTTAATTACGTTATTCACATCGGCGTGTTCAGAAAGCTCAGTACATACAGAAAATGTGGGCTGCTGCGCGTCTCCGCTCGCGTTTGCTAAAGCGTTAGTGCACATCACGAACACGGCAAAAACGAATATTCTCAAGGTAAGCCCGAATGATTTTTATGATTTAAAAAACAATAGCATAATAAGCACATTTCACAAATTAAGCGGCAGAACGTCTTGATGTAACATCTATTTATTGGACTGTCATCACAATAAATCACCAGTGCCTATTGATGAGAAGATGGAGCTGGGTACGTATCAAAATACGCAATTTAACTCTTTAACGACAATCGCTTAAAAAACAGTAAACAGCGATACACAAACAGTAACAAATTGATATACTTTAAAAACTATGCGGATTTATCTCCTATCAATTTGTCTGTTTGCACTCATACCAGTTGGCTTTCCAACTCATGCGGTGCTCCAGCCCTTGCCGCAGTTTTTTCAGCTTTCTACTCAGAACGGACTCAATCAAGATTCGGTTTTTGCTATCGCAAAAGATCCTTCTGGCAGAATGTGGTTTGGTACCCAATCAGGCATTCAGGTGTGGGACGGGAATACACTTATCGCTCCAAACGCAGCAAGCGGTAACATTGATCTGCAAAATGTCTATGTCACCCGATTGTATGCCGATCAGGACCATGTTTGGATTGGCACTGAGTTAAATGGGCTGTTGAGGTTTAACAAAAGCACCCATGCTGTGTCTCTGGTTGATATCAGGCCTTACCATGACTTCGAGGAAGCCATGCAAATTGTTGTCGCTATTGAGCCTGTAGATAGGCAACATTTACTCATTGCTACCCACGAAACCGTGTTTTTACTCAACAAAGCCACTGGCGCAAAACGTGAGCTGTTTGACCTTGTGCCTGTCGCAGTTGATGACGATACCGTTATTCGCAATGCAACTCTGAAAGACGACACCTTGTATATCGGCACCAGTAAAGGTCTTTATGTCGGTATAGCGCAAAATGAAAGTTTTGCTGTATCAAAAGTGACGTTCTTACCTGCGTCGGATGCCTCGTCTTTCTCAGCGGTGGTAAAGAGTTTTCATATCGATAAGCAGGGCAATATTTTCATCGGAACGGCAAGAGGTTTATACAAAACACAAAAATCTTCGTTGCTGTGCGATACCGAATTATGCACATTAGCAGCGCCCGCAACAGCAGTATTACCCGATCGCAACATATGGGCATTTACAACGGCTACAAATGTTCGCGGAGAAACGGACTTTTGGATTGCCACTGATGATGGTCTATTTGCTTATGCGTCTGGTGAAGTCAGGCATGTATTGCGGCCGCAAGTCAGTTTGGTAAAAACGTCAAAAAAACACATCTATGCCATATCGGAGGATGCGGTAGGGAATGTTTGGCTTGGAACCGACGATAAAGGTGCGCTTTTTTGGCAGCCTGACAGTTTGTTGTTTGACATTATTCAAAACACCTTGGCGCAAGACCAACAAGAGGCTCCATTGGCCGACAATATGGTGTGGGCATTGGCAGAGGCGCCTAATAATGGGCTATGGGTTGGCACAGACGGCGGCTTGACTCGGCTTAATTTGGCTACATCACAGAGCGAGCATTTTCTGGTCACCGAGGCGAACGTGTCTTACGGTGACGCCAATATTCTGGATATAGAGGTTTTATCGGGTAACCGGTTGCTGATCGAAAAGCCTACTGGCATGTCGGTGTTTAACGTTAAGACCGCAACGGAGTCTCCTTTACTCACTAAAGCGGTTAAAGAGGCCTATGACATAGAGAACTATCTGTACGGGTTGGGTATTGATAGTGAAGAGCGCGCTTATTTTATGGGCTCAACACTGTACCGCTTTGACCCTAGAACGGGCGCGGTAGATATGTTGTCGCATGAAGAATATGGTGTTAGGAAGTCCGAATCGGAAACGTTTCTTGGCGAGGAGCCTCAGCTAGGCGGTGATATGCTATTTAATGGCCGAGGCAGCCTGTGGAGAGTCGATAAGTCGAACTTTTCTATTTCTCTTTTGCATGAGCTGAGTACTGACCATGCGACGGGTAACGTTACGCCGTCGTCATATACCTTCACGTCAACGTCGTTATGGATAGCCTATGCCGGCTACGGGCTGGTTGAACTCGACCCGGTTACGTTTGAAGAAAAATCTCATGTTACCCGACAAAATGGTTTGCCGTCTTCTATCGTGTACGGCCTGTTAACAGACAGTCGCGACAATATTTGGTTTTCATCTAATCAAGGGTTACATAGGTTAACGGCCAAGGAACAGCGGCTAACCAATTTTAGATATGGTCACGAGATCCCTGTCGCCGAGTTTAACGAAGGGGCCGCGATTGTGCTCTCCGATGGCAGAATGGCCTTTGGTTCACCCAGAGGGATTGTTATATTTGATCCCGAAAAAGTGAACTCTGCCTTAAGCCAAAAGTACGACCAGGTGGTTGAGCCGGAACTAACACAGCTAAGTTTGTCTACTCGCGAAACGGCAGTCGACGTGTATGACGCAATCAGTCAGAGTATCTCACTAGCCCACGATGATGCCGGTCTCCGTTTAGTATGGTCAACCCTGAGAACCGACCTAGCCACTGACCTGTCACTGGAATACATACTCAGAGAATCTAACAACATCGTCACACGGGGCCTAGTAACAAATGGCATTATTGACTTTGCCTTATTACCCCCTGGCGAATATCAGCTAACGGTGCAACAAAACTCGTTGTTTAATACTGTCGATGTGTTGCCAAAAACGGTCAGTATTTCGGTCCCTTATCCACCGTTTCGTTCACCCATCGCCTACGGTTTGTATGTGTTAATGGCTGTACTGTTATTAACACTGTTTTTACTTCAAAGGGCGTTTAGTCGTAAACAGTTGAATATGGCAGAGGCGCAGAACCGTCTGTTTGGTGAGGCGTTTAAGCAAACCCGTGATGCCGTGGTCATTTTTTCAAAGGATCTAATTCCCATTGCCGCTAACCCGGTATTCGTGGCGAATTACGGCCTGCGGCCTGAGTTGAGCGATGTTGAACAGGTCAGTGTGTTTGCTGAATCTGTGCCCGTTTTTCAAGCTAAGGTAATAGACAAGCTTAAAAATGTGACTGCGGGCGAGCACTACCAAACAGAACAAACCTGGTCGTTGCCAGGTGGGCGGGAGTTTGATGTTATTGCCGATGTAACCGCAGTGACGGATATTCAGGAACAGCTTATTAGTCACTATTTGGTCGTTATTTCTGATATCACTGAGCAAAAGCGTGCAGAGCGCAAATTGCAACGTATTGCGAGCTATGATGGTCTGACGGGCCTTGTCAATCGAAGCTTGCTGGCAGACCGGCTCGATCACGCTATGGCCAATGCCAGAGCGCAAGGTTCAAAAATGGCTGTACTCTTTATCGACCTTGATCGGTTTAAGGGCGTTAATGACACACTGGGTCATGAAATAGGTGACAAGTTGTTGCGCGTTATTGCTACCAGAATGCGAAATTTGGCCACACCGTCTGATACCGTCGCGAGGCTTGGAGGCGACGAGTTTGTTATTGTCATAGAAGATTTAGCCGATGACAACTATGTTGCCTCTTTCTCCAGAGAGCTCATTGAAACCATTGAAATGCCAGTTTCAATCGACAACGAAGTCCTCATGCTTTCTTGCAGCATAGGTGCAACTTTATATCCGGGAGATGGTGACTCAGCGTCGGAGTTACTGCGCAATGCCGATGTTGCTATGTACGCAGCGAAAAAGAGTCAGCTCAATGCGTTTCAATTTTTTACCCGTAGCCTAAATGAAAATGCCAATCAACGCTTGCGACTTGAAAATGCGGTGAAAAAAGCCTATCAAAACAACGGTTTTTACAACGTCTATCAACCGATTGTTGATGCTACAACCGGTTCAGTAAACGGGCTTGAAATGTTGTTAAGGGCACAGGTAGATGACGAGCAACTTATGCCCAATGACTTCATTCCCTTGCTTGAAGATTTAAGGCTCATTGTTGAAGTAACACATGCGGCTATTATTCGTGCTGTGAGCGATTTGACTATATGGTACGAAGCGGGATTTAAGGGTTACATTTCTATTAACCTGTCGCCCTCGCATTTTGTTTCAGGTTACCGCTTTGATTCAGTAAAAGAATTGCTGAAAGAACATGATTTACCTGCTTCTGCTATACGTTTTGAAGTAACTGAAAACATTCTTATCGAAGATGAAAAACGCACGCTTGAAACCATACAAGCGTGCAATAACCAAGGTTTTGAAATCATGTTGGATGACTTTGGGACCGGTTACTCTAGTTTAAGCTATTTGCGTACCTTTACACTGCAAGGGTTAAAAATCGATAAAAGTTTTACTGATGATATTGGTCAGAACACCCGTAGTGAAGCTTTGATAAACGCCACGGTCAAAATGGCCCGCAGTTTGGGTATGCAGGTCATTGCCGAAGGGGTTGAAACTGAAGAGCAAGCAGCGTCGTTGCAAGCCTTTGGTTGTCAGGATTTACAAGGTTATTATTTCTCTAAGCCGGTACAACCCGCTTTAGTACCTTCGCTTTTGAAACAAGAGTTTAGCTTTGGTGAATAATGTGAGCTGTTTATAGCACTTGACTCGTATGTAAAAGAAAAGTAAACAAGGAGTCAAGATGCCTTTAACCACACACGCAAAAGACATGCAAATTCCAACCGCTCTTGAACTATTTTACAAATGGGAAAAAGAAACGCCCACTAAACCTTATCTCAATCAACCCGTTGACGGACATATTAAAACATATACCTGGAGCGACTTTGCAGACAGGGTACGGCGGCTGGCAGCAGCACTGAAGAGTAAAGGGTTTCCTGAAGGAAGCCGTATTGGTGTCTTGTCCAAAAACTGTGCTGAGTGGTTCATGACGGACATAGCCATCATGTTGGCAGGTCATGTCAGCGTGCCGATTTTTGCAACAGCGGGTAAAGACACCATTCGTTATGTGTCCGAGCATGCTGACATTCAGTTGATGTTTGTTGGGAAATTAGATGACACCCAAACTCAGGTGTCGGCTATTCCTGAACATATTCCCACAGTAGCGTATCCCTATCCCGATATCCCTGCTTCGCAAAGTTGGGACGCGTTTATCGACATTGAACCTTATGCAGAATCGCCAGTACCCGACCTCAATGCTGTAGCCACCATTATTTACACCTCGGGCAGTACAGGCCAACCTAAGGGTGTGGTGCATACGTTTAGCAGCATTTGTTGGGCTGCGAAAAATGCTGTTCATGTGTTGGAAGCGACACCAGATGATCGCGTGATGAGTTACCTGCCGCTAGCACATATTACAGAGCGTGTGCTGATCGAGCTGTGCAGTTTCTACGCGGGTTTTGAATTGTGGTTTGTCGAGTCTCTGGATACGTTCCAGCGCGATGTACAAACATGCCGGCCAACTTTGTTTGTTTCTGTGCCCAGATTGTGGACTAAGTTTCAAATGGGTATTTTAGCTAAACTACCACAGAAGAAACTGAATCTTTTACTAAGTATTCCCATTGTGAAAGGGCTTATCAGTAAAAAAATCAGAACCGGTTTGGGTTTAAATGAAACGCGTCTTTTTGGTAGTGGCTCCGCACCACTTCCGCCAGCACTGATTACCTGGTTTCATCGCTTGGGTATTAGTATTTCTGAGGGGTGGGGCATGACTGAGAATTGTGCCTATGGCACAACCTGTGTGCCCTTTAGAATTGATAAGGTAGGCGCAATAGGCAAGGTGCACCCCGGTGTTGATTTACGAATTTCGGACGAAGGGGAAATTCAGGTAAAAGGGCCTTGCAATATGCGTGAGTATTATCTTGAGCCTGAAAAAACCGCCGAAGTATTCACCGATGATGGCTATTTGCGCACGGGTGACAAGGGGGAGATTGATGCTGATGGCTACGTTCGAATTACCGGCCGATTAAAAGATATCTTCAAAACATCAAAGGGAAAATATGTCACTCCGGCACCCATTGAATCTAAGTTTATGGCTAACCCTATCGTAGAGCAGGTGTGTGTGACGGGTAGTAGCCTGCCGCAGCCTGTCGCTTTGGTTGTGTTATCTGAAGAAGCAGCCAAGCAGGACAGGGGGCAAATAACTGCTGAGCTGAGTGAATTGCTGGGAGCCATTAACGGCACACTGGAGAGTCACCAAAAGTTAGATCGGGTTATTGTATGCGATGAGCCTTGGACACCGGAAAATAATATGCTAACGCCTACGCTCAAGGTGCGCAGACACATCTTGGAAGAGAAACTCAAATCGACCATAGAAGCAAGGTACACAGATAAAGTCATTTGGAAATCTTAATTGACCTGGATTGGCGGTTACACCGGCTGTTAGCTCAGCGCCCGTCCTTTCAAAAAGGGCGGGCTAGCTACTTCTCTCTTTAAGCTTATAGCAATATCAAACAATCAATGAGACATTCCTTTAAAATTATATTGTCAAAAAACGGTAAGAAAAACCTTGTGGCAGTTAGACTTTGGATAGTGTTAGTATAAATTGTAATCAATCACAAGGATGCGTTATCTATGAAAATCAAATTATCTCATTTCGCCTTTTTCCCACTTGTAATGACATGTCAAGTGGCCGCTGACCCGCTAAAAGATGCCTCCAATAAGTTATGCGAAAAAGTGAAAGAATGTACATTTCAAGAAATGGCAAAAGAGCAGGGGTTACCTCCTGAAATGAAGGCCATGGTAGAGGGGGTGCTGGTAAAAATGTGTACTAAGTTCACGCCCGATACCATTGAGCAGTCCATGGGCAATGCCAAGTTAACAGACTTGGCTACAGAGTGTGTTGAGTCGTTAGCGGCTTTGTCGTGCAATGATTTTAAAGAGCCCGAAAACTCGGCGACTCCAGCCTGTAAAAAGCTGGAGCGTGAAGCTGAAAAATATAATTAGCCAGGGTAACGGACCTTAAGACCATCATAAACCTGCTCAGCATAGTTACTGGCATTGATATCCAGAGCATTTAGTACCTTCATTAAATGCTCATTATCTTCTTCTCCATGCCATATCTTTACATACTCACCCGTTTTGTAGCCGTGATCTTGTCGAAAAAAGTTTAGTACGTTTTTGCCAACATACTGGCGGTATAGTTCATCGCCAGACAAGTCGCATTGTTGGCAGATATGCATAAAAAGAAACGCGCTAAACCGATTTGCCGCACTTAGGCCAGTCATAAGTTGTAAATTTTCCAGTAGCCCCAAAGACTCTGGCGTATAAATCGAATCATCAAAACGTACACCGGCCTGCGACAGACTAATTTCATTGAGGATGGTTTCGGACGCTTTATCGGCATCGCCTTGGTGTTTGATAAGATAATCTGACAGGGCAAAGTGCCAAATATCTATCATCTCCATTTGCAGTTGCGGCAGGTCCTTTTCTTGTGCTTTCCACCATTTCCATCCATGGTGTTCAATAGCCTCGACAGACTCAACCATAGCAGCTCTGAGGTAGCCATAACCCGCGGTTAGCCATTCAGGGTTAACTTTTACGTTCATATTGTTTTGTAAGGCGAGCATAGTGCCGAGCTGCGTTTTGGATAACATATAAAATTCTCATACAGTGGGAAGCTTGGATTGTACCCAAACCACTGACTGTGCGCAAAACCAGTGCACTTGCACCAAAAACAGGCTGTTAATTTCTGTTTTAACCCCTTGGTGGATTTTAACCTTATGATATTTAATGGTTTTTAACTTTGGCATTAATGATGCTTTGTTAAATATGTTGAGTGTCATACACCGCATCACAGCAGTCGCGAATCGGGTGCGCGTCTGGCGGAGTATGTAAACTTCCCCGTGTTAACAACACGTGTCCTGTTGTTAACACGGGTTCTTTTCTTTACTTTAACCCTAGGTGAGTATCCATTACACTCAAGGCAGGAATAGTCTTTTTGCCAAGTATGGATTTTGTTAACCATTTACCCCTCTAACCGACTGGAACATCTTAGTGCGCTGATGCACGCTGTTCAGGTCGCCCAGCCATCCGGTGTCTTTGACGCTGACGTTATTTTGGTTGAAAGTCCCGGTATGCAGCACTGGCTGCAGATGCAACTTGCCAGCGCACAGCAAACACCGGCAGGTGCCATTAGCATGAATGTCAACTTCCCACTAACATCAAGGTTTGTGTGGGAGATTGCTAGGTCTGTGTTAGGTCAGGATGCCATTCCAGAACAATCGCCGTATCGTAGAGAAGTACTACAATTTCGTATCTTGGCACTCTTTCAGTCAGACGCGTTTTTGACCCGTTCTGAGGTTGCCCCTGTCGTCACATATTGGCAAAACGCGCATACCTCCCATGAACAAACAGTACGCCGGCTTAATTTAGCCGTTGCTCTTGCAGACGCCTTTGAACAGTACAGTTTGTTCAGGCCGGACTGGCTAGCGTGTTGGGAAGCCGGTGAGGATCCCATTGGTACAGACACCAGTGCATGGCAAATGCAGGTATGGCGAAACCTAGTTGATATTTGTGGTCCTCATCCTGCACAGTTATTGGCTAAGACGGTCGAGGTATTAAGCTCCACCGATAGCGATGCACTGCAAGCTAGGTTACCCGAACGTATTTTCCTTTTCGCCGTTAACACGCTGGCACCATCACTGATGGCATTTTTTGATGCACTGGGAAAGCATTGTGATATTCACTTTTTTTATTTAAATCCCAGTCAGGCGTATTGGGGAAATGTCCGAAGTGACAAGGCCATTGCTAAATCACTGCTGCGTACTATCTCAGGTGAAGATGAAGACAAGGGTAACCCGCTATTGGCCAATCTCGGGCAACAAGGAAAAGACTTGTTTAACCGGCTTGTGCAGCTTGAGTCGTTGGAAATAGGGGCATTTGATGCGCCACAACCTAGCAATCAATCGTGCCTGTTAGCACAGATACAACAAGATATTTTTATGAACGAGCCAGGTAGTCTCTGGGCAAAAGATCCAGATGACTCTATCAATGTAGTGTCCTGCTACACGGCGCTTCGCGAGGTGCAGGTACTGCACGACCACTTGCGTAAATTGATGATCAGTGATCCTGATCTTAAGGCGCGAGACATTGTTGTGCTGTGTCCTGAAATTGAACATTATGCACCTTATGTATATAGCGTATTCTCAAGACCTTCTGAATCAGACGGCAGCCGTTTACCTTGTTCCTTATCTGACAGGAGTGTTCAGGATGCAGACCCCTTGGTAACGGCTTTTGTCAGCTTATTGTCACTCCCTGATTCTCGATTTTCTGCAAAGGAACTGGTGGCCTATTTAAAGCAGCCTGCCATTTCAAAGCAGTTTGCGTTGGAAGAGAATGACGTTGCATTAATCGAAACCTGGATTCAAGCAGCGTCAATCCGATGGGGGCTCAATGGTACACATAAGGCCAGCATGGTCGATGAAAACACCACACAACTGAGTGAGCAAAATAGCTGGGAATGGGGTTTACATCGATTGTTAACAGGCTTGATGGGGCCAGATCAGGCGTTTTTTTACGAGTACCACAACAAACCGTATCTATCAGTGCCCAATGTAGAAGGACAGCAAACCCTAGTACTTGGCAAACTCATTCGATTCTTAGTTACGCTTCACGGCATGGCTACACAATTTCGGCAGGATTATACTATGCCCCAATGGGTTGAGTTGCTGAGATCGTCTGCTGACAGCTTGTTTTCTATTACTGCTGAGCAGGAATATAGTTGGACGCTGATTACACAAACACTTGCACAGCTATTGTTACACGCGGAGCAAGCGGAGAATTCACAGGTCTTTTGCTTGGCAGAAATAAAGGCGCTGCTGATGCAAAAGCTGTCACGCCCAGAGGTGAAAAACAACTTTCTAACCGGCAAGGTTACATTTTGCTCCATGATGCCCATGCGTAGTATTCCGTTTAAGGTAGTGGCTATCTTAGGACTTAATGATGACAGTTTTCCACGCAAAGAGACCCGTTCTAGCCTGAATCTGATGCACAGTGATAGTGTGCGTCAGGGAGACAGATCGCGGTCCAAAGAAGACAAATACCTCTTTCTAGAAGCAATATTGTCTGCTCGTCAGTATTTATACCTGAGTTATCAAGGGTTGAGCGTAAGAGATAACAGTGAACGTCAGCCGAGTTCCGTTGTCTCGCAGTTTTTGGGCATCCTGTCTGAACAGTATGCGCTTGAACTACCTGTGCATCAGGCACCTTTACACAGTTATAGTCCTGACAATTTTGGTCACTTGTGGTTATCAACTTATGAGGATGCGTTTCGGTTGGCAAAACTGCTCCAAAACCCTGACAGCATTATTGAAAGACAGTTTACGCCGTTGCTTCCTGAACATGAGGTCGAAGATTGGACTGTGGAGCAGGTTGCGCGCTGTTTTGCTGATCCCTTAGCATTTTTTACTCAATATCGCTTGGGTATAAGCGGTTTTATAGAAGGGCAAGTATTGGAAGAATTTGAACCCTTTGAAGAGAATGCGTTGCATCGTTTTTTCGCTTTTGGAGATGCATTGGAAAGCGGGTTCGATGCAATAAAAGATCGGTTGCTGCTGGACGGGCACTTACCCGATAACGAAGTGGGAGCGCATATCAGTCGACAATGGGAAAGTGGCTATGAACTACTAACCCAAGCAATGGCGACACATGAGGCACCTAGAGAGCATGTCTCCTACCAAGTGCCTTTTGGTGAGTCAGTGCTGATGATGCAATCCCATGTTTATGGTGCAGAACATGTAATGGTGTGGTCTGGTAGTAAATCAGACAAAAGATTGGTTCATTTTTGGCTCAACCACCTTGTTCTCAATGCTGTCAAGGAAACGCCTATTTCCAGCGTGGCCTATTATGTCGACTGGTCGGGGGAACCCGAAGTCAGACAAGTTACTTTGCCATTGTTACCCAGTACTGAAGCCAAGCACATTCTACATAAAGTACATGAATTGCTGTTGCAATTTTTATCTTATCCCACTTTGGCAGATGTTCGAGTAGCTGAAAAAATAAATAAGGTGTTTGATAGCGACACGCAATGTTTTGATAACAGTCAGTTACATGCGGTATTTAACGAGGCGATACAGGGTTCAGAAATGAGGCCGGGCTTATCATCGAGCCCCTATTGTGAACTTTTCTTCGCCGCAATACACACTGACAATCTACCTATTCCTGATCAGTCTGTACTCTCGCTCCTGATTGCCGTTTACGGCCCTTTATTTGCTCAGTGCTCAGATAAAAAGGTGAAGTTGTGAGTCATCGGCAAACGCAAACTTTGGATCCGATTACTCTGCCGTTAACGGGTAGACAATTAATAGAAGCCAGTGCAGGTACCGGTAAAACCTTTAACATCACCCGTTTATATTTGCGTGCCATTCTTGAGTACAAGCTCACGGTAGAACAAATCCTGGTTATGACCTTTAGCAAAGCGGCAACGGAGGAGATTAGAGGACGGGTAGCACAAACCCTCAGGGAGGCATTGTCTTACTGGCAGCACCGCTTGAAGGGGGCTGAAGCCTCAACGGGAGATGATCCTGTCTATGCACAACTGTATGCAAATTTCCCCACAGAGCAGGCGAGAGCTAGGATTAAAAGTAACCTATTACTCATTGACGACGCCGCTATTTTCACCATTCATGGTTTTTGTCAGCAAATGCTCTCAACCTATGCCTATGACACGGGAAACGCATTAAATACCTCGCTAAACAACAATACCCGGGACACGCTGTTAGCCTGCACGGCAGACTGGTTGCGAACGCAAAGCGCGCAAACTGACAATTTGCGCTTGCTAGAACAAAACAAGTGGCACACACCGTTACGTTTCTTGGCTAAATTTGAAAAAGCTATCAGGTCTCCGCTGCACATCAAAACGTTAGACTTAACGCAATTGGCCGATGATAAGGCGATTGCGTTTTATGATGAAGGTAACGCTTTGTTACCACGTAGAGAGCAGCTTAAAGGTTATATCGAAGAACACTATCAGACTTTGCATGAAGGTCTTACTCATCATAAAGATGCGAAAACGCAGGCACAACGCGAAGACGAATGGCAGTATTTGATCGCATGGTTAAATGAAGCGGCATTAAGCAGACCAGAAAAAACGATATCAAACCTATTGAATGGCAACCGTTATCGGGGCAACGAGTCGCTTAAAGTTGCGGTCAAACCCATAAAGGCCTTCAGTGATGAGGTCAAGAAAGTCATTGCTGATATCGAAAAGTCTGCATCGAAAAGAGAAGAGCTGGTGGCCGCGTTCGAGTTGGCCACACAAGGCATTAAGTGGATCGCCTCTCGTTTCAAACAGGTTAAGGATGAGCAAGGGTGGGTTGAGTTTGATGACTTAGTTGCACACCTTGCTGATACGGTGGAGAAGAACAGCTCACTGGCAGACACGTTAAAGCATCGGTTTCCCCTTGCACTGGTTGATGAGTTTCAGGATACCGACAGAGCGCAATATGCGTTGCTTGCCGCCATTTATCCTAAGGCCAACGTGCAGGTGACTTCGGAGCATACGGCGCTCCTTATGATAGGTGACCCAAAACAAGCCATTTACGGTTTTAGAGGCGGGGATATTTTTACTTATCTGGCGGCCGCTCAGGAAGCGGATGCATGTTGGGTTATGGATACCAACTGGCGTAGTACGCCACAAATGGTTCAAGCTTACAACGGTCTGTTTTGTTCGGTACCATTTGACTTTGATATGACCTATCACGAAGTCAATTATGCTAATGAGGCAAAAGCAAATAAAACGCCTATGCAAGACCCTGATGTGTCAGACGCTCTTCAGTTGATATGGTGTGACACGGAAGAGGAGAATCCGTCCAAGGAAGCGCTGCGCCTGCAGCAATCTGTCTGGCTGGCGACAGAAATAGGCCGGTTGCTGGACGATGTGCGCTTGGGTGAAAACCCATTGCAAACCCGAGATATCGCGGTATTGGTGAGAACGGGGGCAGATGCTAAGCTGGTCAAAGATACGCTGGATACGGCGGGCATTGCCAGTGTATACATGAGCAACCAGCAGAGTATTTATCTTACCCGTCAGGCACAGGATTGTTTGCGCCTGTTAATAGGCATTAATACCTTCCAGGATCCTGCGAGGCTAAAAGCAGCATTAGTGAGTCCTTTGCTGGGTCTCAATAGTGAAACACTTAACCGCTTATTCATTGAAGACGATGATCAGACTTGGCATCGTGTGATCAGTCTAGTTGAATCGCTTAAGGCAGTCTGGTTACGTGATGGTATTCTGGCAATGTTGCAACGTCTTATCGACAAACATTTGCAATTGCCTAAAGTACAAACTGAACGGGTTTTATCTAATTACCAGCACCTTGCCGAACTGTTGCAGGCACAGAGTAGTCTTATGCACTTGTTTGAGCCTCAGGCATTGATTGATTGGTTCAGTGAGCAAATGGAAAGCCCGCCAATGAACGATGAATCGGCCGTTGAACGGCTTGAGTCAGACCGCGACGCTATCCAAATTATTACCCAGCACAAATCCAAAGGGCTTGAATATCCCGTTGTATTTGTACCTTTCGCCAACGATTATCGCGATGCTACGCGATCAGGAAATAGCAAATCGATTGTTTGTCAGTATTATGACCCTGACATCTCTCAATTGGTGCTGCAAGTGGGCGATAGTCACCAGGCACTCAATAAAATAAAGCGAGAAGCTGAAGCCGAGGCGGCACGTTTGCTTTATGTTGCCGTTACCCGCGCCGCTCATAGGTGCTATTTACTGTGCTCGGACTTTTCTGGTGCAGAGCAATCAACACTAGGCAAAGCATTTGCAGTCGATAGCAAAGCCTGGCCAGAGGCACTCCGCAGGTTTCAATGTGAGCATAATTACGTCGCTTTGCGACATTTTAAGCCGCTTCCTGCTATCACTCGCAGAAAGCGAGCCTCTGATCAAGTACAAGCCCCTATGTGTCCTCCCTCAGCATTTAATTACCAAGCAGACAACTGGCGGTTATTGTCCTATTCCGCTTTGAGTCATGGTCAGTGGACTTGGCGCAGAGCAAGGGCAGACGAACAAAGTAGAGTCATAGCTGAAGACATAGAGGGAGACGATGAGGTTATTCAGGCTCGTTTTCGGTTTCCGAAAGGCGCTGCACCTGGCAATGTGCTGCACGACATATTCGAGCAACATGACTTTGTTAGTGACGTATTTTCTGAGCAGGCCAAAGCGGCCATCCTGAGTTTGTGTCAAGTCCCAAGCGTGGAAGACGTTTTAATATGGCTGAACCAAATATTAGATGCGCCTTTTACTTTAAACGATCAGACACTTAGATTAAGGGAAATACCAAGGCAAAAGACGTTGCGAGAGGCAGAATTTTATTTCCCGCTGCAAAATCTGGATGTATCAGACTTGATTAGCTGGTTACAGCGTTTTAGCCTGCGTCAGCCCGAACCTGCGCAAGTACAAACTCAATTGTCTGGCATGATGCATGGATTTATTGACCTGATTTTTGAACATGAGGGCCGGTATTACGTGGCTGACTACAAATCAACGTTTTTGGGTACGCGTCTCGAAGACTATTTGTCAGCAGCACTACGACAAGATATGCAGCAGCATCAGTACGACCTTCAGGCCGCTATTTATGCACTTGCGCTACACAGGTATTTAATGAGGAGTCTACCAAATTATGACGCCTCAACGCATTTTGGTGGTGTTGTGTATTTCTATTTGCGAGGTATGCACCCTGATAATCAAGCGGGAGAGGGGGTTATTCATCTACCCGTTGATTGTGTTCTGTTGCAGCAACTAGATGCAATCTTTGACGCTGAGGTGATGTCGTGAAATGGCTTGATGCCCTGACAAAAGGCCATTTTATCGATAAGGCTATCAATACAGAGTGCCAAGATATAGACAGGTATGCGGCAGCGCATTTTACCCATTGTTTGCCCGATGGCTTTGACGCCAATGTTGCCACTCTTTGGTATAAATTGGTATTGGTCCTGAATCTTGCTCAAAGAGCTGGGCACAGCTGTCTTATACTTGCTGACGTTGCCAATAAAGAAATGGTGACGGGGCTTAGACTGCCTGACGAAGCGCAACTAGTTGATTGCATTGCACAATGCTTAGAACATATGCCGTCAGCATGTTTTGGACTAGAGCATGGCTGTTTCTATTCAGGAAGATATATGGCTTTTGAGCGTGACATAGCAGCCGCCGTTAGTCGACGTGCGTCTGTATCAAGCCCAGACCAAGACGAGGATGATATCAATGCTTTTATGGCGCAGCATTGGGCTTCGTGGTTTGATGGTGCCGCCTTCACTGATTCACCTCAAGATAAGCAACAACAGGCTGTATCAAAGGCACTGCGAGCTAACTTATTGATTGTTAATGGTGGTCCGGGTACGGGAAAAACGTATACAGCGGCGAAGATCCTGGCTGCTTTAAGGGAGCTGTACCAGCAAAAAGAAAAGTCGTCACTCAAGATACTGCTCGCCGCCCCAACGGGCAAAGCGGCCCAGAGACTCACCGAAGCCCTGCAATCACAAAGTGGTCATGGTGCACAGACCTTGCACCGCTTGTTGGGCGTCAGAATGGATCGTGTCGAGCCTAAATTTAATGAGCACAATAAACTGCACTGCGATGTGCTGCTTGTTGATGAAGCTTCGATGATAGATCTCAGTCTTATGGCCAGATTATTTAGGGCATTGCCGGATAGATGTGTGTTGATTATGCTGGGTGATGCTAATCAGTTGCCTTCTGTTGAGTCCGGTAATGTACTAAAAGAATTGGTCGATGCAGCAAGCCACCCTGAAGCACCTTATGACGTGGTAACACTCAATAAAAGTTATCGGTTTGGCGGCGCACTGGGTGAATTTGCTGATGCTGTATTGTATGGGCAAAACAGTCAAATACGCGCCTTATTGGATGCAGACAATGGCATAACGCGGGTTGATATGTCGCAGGACCCGAATATTTTTACTCAAAAAGCCATTGCTGATTTTTCAGCACTGTTTCAAAGCGATTCGCCAAAGGAGGCGTTAGAGAGGGCGAGGTCTGCGCGATGGCTTACGCCAATGCGAAGAGGACAGTGGGGCGTCGAATCATTGAACCAGCAGATAGAAATGGCACTGAGTCGCAAATACAAACAGGTCTTGCCTGAGCGGGTATATGCTGGAAAGTTAATTATGATTACGCAAAATCACTACAGTGCATCTTTGTTCAATGGCGATGTGGGCGTAGTGTGGCCCGACGACACTGGTAATTTAATGGCGTGGTTTGAAGGCCCACATGGTGATCTTGTATCGCATCATGTTGCCAGACTACCAGCAAACATAACGGCCTTCGCAATGACAGTGCATAAATCGCAAGGCTCAGAATTTGACCATCCAACATTGGTACTTCCACCTGTATCTGATTTTACGCCGCAGACCAGGCAGCTTATTGATCGTGCGCTAATCTACACGGCAGTGACTCGCGCCAAAAAGGCACTGTGCATAAGTTCCAGTGTCGAGAGTCTTGAAATGGCAATACTGCAAAAGCACAGTAGGATGTCTGGTTTGGCCAAACAAATTTTTACACTGGCAGGTAGATAAAGTTCGCTATCATTGTTGGCATAGACTACGCTTTGGATGGTTGGGTGACGATGACATCACCCTTTAAAAAGGAGGTCATACCGTGTTTAATCGCCTGATCATATGGCTATGTGTATTCATAGTTGGAACAGGCTCTGTGGCTTTTGCAGAGGAAAAACCCGTTGTCAGTGCGTACGCTTATCATTTAAAGCCGCCATTTATCATTGATCCCCTGCAAGAGAGCGGGCTTTGCTATGACTATTCCCGATTACTCAGTGAACTCAGTGATGTTGAATTCTTCACGCTTTTCATTCCTCGAAAGAGACTTAATCGACTGCTGTCTGATGGCGGATTTGATGGAATAGTGCTTGGCGCGAATCCTTTGTGGTTTAAAGACGCGGACAAAAAAAAGTACCTCTGGTCTGATCCGCTAATTAAAGACAGGGATGAGTTTATCTCACTGAAATCAAGCAAGTTTGATTATGTCGACCCAAAATCACTATTGCGGCATTCGCTGGCTGGTGTAAGAGGCTTTTACTATGGCAAAGTTGAAAAAGCCAAGGCCTATGGGCCGATCAAACGGTTTGACACCATTGGCGAAAAGGAAGTGCTGGATATGGTGGTAAAAGGTCGTGCAGATATCGGAATTATCAGTCGCTCAACATTGAACTACATGCGGTCGCTAAAACCCTCAGAATACGAAGTCCTTTACCTGTCTCGCGTCCCCCATGAAGAATATTCGCGCTATGTTATGTTGCCAAACAAACGTCAAAAGCTGCACACCAAAATTGTTGCGCTTATGCGTTCGCCTGAATATCAAGCGCGGTGGAAAAAACTGGTTGCCAAATACAACTTAAAGTACGAAGACTAACTCGCTTCAATCGCGTAATAATTAGTGAAACACTTGTATAATTGTGTCCCGCTAAGCACAGATGCAGATGGGAAATGTAAAATAGGGATGAGATCACATGGCGCCGTAATGGTGTGAATTGCATTTTGATTGTCCAAGTCATCAATATTGAGCACGCGGGCCAAAACCTTGCCTTTCTTCATCGCTCGTCCTGGTTTGGCACAGTATTCAACCATGCCACCAAAGTCGGTGAACAGGGTTTTGTAGTTTTCTAACGCTACGCCATAACGTTTAATTGTCATAGGGAAAAACGCGTTTTTATCGAGTACTCCCTTGGCAGATAAATACGCCATAATGCCTTTTGCATCTTCTTCTCCTTCGCTAAAGCTGATCACCTCCTGACTACCCATTTCCAGAGTAAAGGCCTCAACATCAAAGGAAACAGGCCGGGAAAAGCGTTTCTCAAGTGCGCTTTGCAATGTCCACCAAGGACAAAAACAAGCTTCATCCAATGCGCCGGCAAATTTGTTTGGAATAAAAATGCAATGTGGAATTGAAAATTGCCGGGCGGCCTGTTTGGCATATTCAGGAATATAAATATGTCGGGTTGATACCGGACCATTATGCAAATCCAGCACAATATCCGCGCCTACAGCAAGCTGTTGTAACGTGAGATTGAGCTGATTAGCCAAACCAAGTCCCCAGGGGGCACGCCGTTTGTCATTCAGTGCAGAGGTTAGCATGTGACGAAAACGAGCCTTGATAGAGGTGACGGACTCTTCAGGCGTAACGGTTTCAGCAAATGCCAGAACGGCATCATGGTCGTAATGGTAGCCCCTATTCCAATTGGTACCATTGACAGGATCGAACCGTCCCAGCGTGTATTCTCCAGCCTTAATGTTTGTGCCGACTGGGTTGCAGTTTGGAACAAGCGTTATCTCGCCGTAAATCGTTGTGTTTTGTAATGCTTGGAGCAAGTGGTAAATGACGATGTTACCTTGAACTTCTGCGCCGTGAATGGAGCTCTGGATATAGACACTAGGGCCTGGTAACCCATCAGTGATTTTATAAACGGGTACATTCAGGTTTCTGCCAGAGGCGTTCTGGGCGACAGGGATATGCGATTTCGACAGTTGTTTTTTCATTTGCCAAGTATAGGGCGCAAGTTATTGAAGGCTGGGTTAACTGCGAGTAGAGTATCAGGTCATTTACTGGATTGCATCACGGGAATAAATTTCTCTTCATGACTACAGAATCTCAAACTTCATTAAATATTGCCGTACTTACGGTTTCAGACACAAGAGACCTAGAAACAGATACTTCAGGGGGCTATTTGGTAGAAGCGACTAGCGCCCAAGGTCACAACGTGGTGGCAAGAGATATAGTAAAAGACGATGTGTACCAGCTGCGTGCAATTGTTTCGCAATGGATTGCTGATTCAGAGATACAAGTCGTGCTTGTCACAGGTGGAACAGGGTTTAGTGGCAGAGATTCAACGCCAGAGGCCTTAACGGTATTGTTTGATAAGACTATAGACGGTTTCGGGGAGTTGTTTCGGCACATCAGTTTTCATGAAATTGGCACATCTACCATTCAGTCACGTGCTATTGCCGGTTACGCCAATCAGACCGTGATTTTTTGTTTACCTGGCTCTACGGGGGCGTGCCGAACTGGTTGGGAAAAAATAATCCGCGATCAACTGGATGCGCGTAATAAACCGTGTAATTTTGTTCATCATCTTCTGAAATAAAGGCGCAACTATGCAGGGTTTTTCACATCTCGATGAGCAGGGCAAGGCTGCCATGGTCGATGTTTCTGACAAAGCCGTTACTGCTCGCAGAGCGGTAGCAACTGGACGTATTCACATGCATGTTGACACGCTCAGAGCGGTAAAAGAGCAGAATTTAAAGAAGGGCGATGTATTGGCTGTTGCACGTATTGCAGGCATTCAAGGGGCTAAAAAATGCAGTGACCTGATCCCTTTATGCCATCCGCTGGCGCTGAGTAAAGTGGATATTCAGTTTCGTTTTGAGGACTCAGCCATTGTCGTCACCTGTGAATGCAAATTGAAAGGACAGACAGGCGTTGAAATGGAGGCATTAACAGGCGTAAATGTGGCGCTACTGACTATTTATGATATGTGTAAAGCTTTGGATAAAAGTATGCATTTTGAGGGAGTGACCTTGCTGGAAAAAACGGGAGGACGCGGTGATGGCTAGGGTAACCGTTAAGTTTTTTGCACAAGTGAGAGAGCTGGCCGGCGTAGAAGAAGTGCCGCTATCTATTGAAGACAATGCAACGTTGGACAGTATTCGTCAGGTATTGAGTGAGCAAAATGAATCATTTAAGAACGCGTTAGCAGGCACGATTGTTATGGCGCGAAACCAAACTATTGTAAAGGCCGATACCAAGGTGGCTGATGGCGATGAAATTGCGTTCTTCCCGCCGGTTACGGGGGGGTAATGGTCGTCGCAACCATTCAATTTGAGCCACTCAATATTGGTCAGTTACAGGCGCAGTTATTTGAGCAAACAAAAGGTGCCGGTGCCTGTGTGTGTTTTACAGGCTCAGTCAGAGACTATAATAAACATGGTGCAATAGAGGGAATTGAACTTGAGCACTATCCTGGAATGACCGAAAAGGCCTTACTGGCCCTAGCCGCGTCGACACAAAAAAAGTTCAATTGTGACGGGGTTGCCATTGTCCATCGTGTTGGCAAGGTGCTAAACCATGAGCCTATTGTTTGGGTGGGCACTGCAAGTGCGCATCGAGAGGCCGCTTTTAATGCTGCTATGTATGCGATGGATGCACTCAAGCAGTCTGTACCCTTGTGGAAGCGGGAATGGTCGGGGCAACATGCAACCTGGGTAGACAGCAAAGCCGCTGACGTGAAAGCCTTTGAACGCTGGCAAACAAGTGTTGAGGATGAATGACCAGTAAGTTTGTCGTCATGTTAATTGTTTTGTTTTTGAATGGCTTTGTGAGTTTGGTTTATGCTCAAACCGACGATGTGCCCAAAGTAAGAATTGCAGTGTCAGCTAATTTTTATGGACCTATAAAAGCCATGGCCCCATCCCTTGAAAATGCCTGTGAATGTTCGCTTTCGTTTACGGTTGGCGCAAGTGGTGCGCTTGCTGTTCAGTTTGCCCATGGTGCCCCCTATGACTTGTTTCTGTCTGCAGATAAAGACAAACCTGAATGGCTGTATCAGCAAGGTCTGACTACCGCTAAACCCGTTACTTATGCCATTGGCAAGTTAGTGCTTTTAGACAAATACAGAAGTAATCTGCGTTTTGAGGATTTGGCGAAACCGGTTCAAACGCTCAGTGGCAACCCCATTAAAATTGCAGTTGCAAACCCCAAAACGGCGCCTTATGGCGTTGCAGCAATAGAGGTCATTGACCGACACACAAGCCATCAACAAGTGCAACTGGTTAAAGGCAACAACGTGATGCAAGCCATGCAGTTTTTTACAACTGGAGCGGTTGATCAGGCCATCGTATCTGCCTCATTGGTGGTAGCTCAACCTATTTACCGCGACATGGCGGCAGAGGTTCCTCGATCTGCGTATACCGCACTGGCACAGCAAGCCGTTGTTAATATAAGCGGTCAAACAGAACTCGCTGAAAAGCTACTGGCCATTTTATTAAGTGCGCCAATGCAAGAAACGCTAAGTACACTGGGTTATTTTCCAGTACAGGGGGAGGGAATATGACAGCTGAAGACTGGCAAGCAGTCCAGCTGACTGCGTTACTAGCGGCTGTTAGCAGTCTACTTTTGCTGGCCTTTGCGCTGCCATTTTCATGGTGGTTGGCACACTGGCATAATCGTATGAAACCCATAGTTCTTGCATTCATAGCATTGCCTTTGGTTATGCCTCCTACTGTACTTGGGTTTTATTTGTTGGTGGCCTTTTCGCCTAACCACCCTTTCGGCGCTATGTGGCAGTCATGGTTTGGTAGTCCGCTCACTTTTTCTTTTACCGGTCTGGTGCTTGGCTCAATGGTATATTCACTGCCTTTTGCTGTGCAGCCCCTGTACTCAGGATTTAGTCAGTTTAATCATCAGTTGCTGGCAGAGGCCAAAGTACTTCACATTTCAAAGTCTACTTTATGGCGACGAGTGATTTTACCCGCTTGTTTGCCTGCAATTCTGGTCTCTTTGGGGTTGAGTTTCGCCCATACATTAGGCGAATTTGGTGTGGTATTAATGATTGGCGGCAGTATCCCGGGTGAAACTCGTGTCGTGTCCATTGCATTATTCGAGCACGTGGAATCGCTCAATTTTACTCAGGCTCACCAACTGGCGGCGGTACTAACCGGCTTTTCATTTTTCATGTTGATGCTGTTGTATTCCAGCGGACGTAAGAGGCGTGTAGCATGGAATTGGACTTAACAATTGTGCGCGACACTGCCATGTTGGGCCGGGTCGCTGTCCAGTTTAAAGAAAAGGTAGCCACTGTCGGTATATTTGGCGTGTCGGGCGCGGGAAAGAGCACCTTGCTATCCGCCATTGCTGGACTACTTCCTTCTTCAACAGGTCAACTTAATTGGGATGGTCACACAATCAGCCCTGCAACAACGAGTCCTTTATTGAGCCTCGTTTTTCAACGTCCTGCACTTTTCCCGCACATGACTATTGGCGAGCAATTGCATATGGTTGCGGCTCGTCCTTTACGCAGATTGAGCGCAGTTTCTGATATCAGTGAAGGTTGTCAGATAAGCCATCTCCTAAACAAAAGGCCTCACCAGCTCTCGGGCGGTGAGACACAACGGGCAGGTCTTGCCCGTGCGCTTTCCTATGGTCCGTCGGTGTTACTACTCGATGAACCTTTTAGTGCATTGGATTGGGACACTAGAATTCAGCTACAGCAATATTTGCGTGCGTGGCAGAATAAACACGACGTAAACATAATTATGGTTTCTCATCAGCTGGAGGATTTGTCAGCTTATTGTGATGGTTTAATTAAGTTTGATGGATTTGAAGCGGTTGATTTTGGTTCGAGTGATCAGGTTCTACAGCGGCACTTTCACGGTGCTGCGCCTGACGAGCAGGTCTCGGTGATCAGAGGAAAACTGCTAGAAGTAAATTCCGAAAGCAATGCTGTGGCTTTGGAGGTAGAAGGGGTAACCATCCAGGTTAAGTCGGCTATCACTCATCGTGGGCATGGCACATTTATTCTCCACCCCCAACAGATTATTACAGACCGCTCTGATGGCGTGCATCCGTCTTTGCTTAATGCCTTAATTGGCGAGGTTGTGAGTATCACTGGTACGCAAGATGGCAATAAACTTGTTGGTATCAAAGTAGGCGAGACCGCATTACTCGCTGCGGTTAATAAGCTCGCTTTTGAACGTAAACCTTTTGTTGTGGGGGAGTCAATCACTGCACGATTCGGTGTGGTGTAACAACCCCATTACTCATCCCAAAATTTGGTTTCACCGTCCTTGTCCCATAGCCCCCAATAAGCACCCACATCGCCTTCTGCATCCACTTTCCAAGCTTCGTCAAAGGCCGAAAAATAAAATAAATCAATGTTGTTTTGTTCGGTCCACTCACAAGCCTGAATAAAATACCGCATGGCAAATTCTTCAGAGGGTTGTGCTTGGCCTTCCAGAGAGCCTTTGTTTGGCCAACCTGTTTCACTGATGATCACGGGCCGTTCACCTGCAATCGCTTTCGCCCGGTAGTACATATCTCGCATGTAGATATGCGCATGCTCGATAGAGTAACCTTCCCAGAACGGGTAACAGTTGGCAAATAATACGTCGCAGACGTCAGCGACCTGTGGAAAATCTTCAAACAGATAGTAAGCGTCAACGTAGCCAACGGGGATATGTGGTACGGCTTTTTTAACGCGTTGGATGTAGTCAATGAGTTGTTCTGGCGTTAACTCTTCTCTCAATAACACTTCGTTGCCAACGGCCAGCAGATTGACATCTCCGCGTTTGGCTAGCTCGATGCCTTTTTCAATCTCAATGTCATTGTTTTCAAGGTCTTCATCAAGCCACACTCCTACTAGTGTTTTGAGCCCTTGGTCTTTGGCAAGGGCAGGGATTCGTTCATTACCCTGTGTACAGGAGAAGGTCCGAACCCAGCGGCAGTGATTTGAGATCACTGCCAAACGACTGCTTATTTGTTCATCGGTAAGTGCTGAACCAGGGCCTTGTCCTTCTAGATAAGGGCTAAAACATAAACCGTGCAGCTTTTGCTGCATGATTTCTTTAATGCGCTCTCGCGGGTTATCTGTACCCGCAAAAACATGGCCGCGTCGCTTTTTATATGGGTTCATACGAGACATGAAGTTAACTCCTACGCACTCTGCTTAAATAAGTGTGCTGTTGGCACTGAAACCGTAATTTTCTTTATAGTATTGTTGCGTAAAAACAGGGCTTTACTCGTTTCTACGTCAAGTTTTCCATGCTCCGCATTGATAGTACCGCGATCAACAGTGTCAACTTGAGCGGTCAACCCTGAACTGCCTTCATGCAGTCGGTAGATGATAGGTACCTGACACCAGGTAAAGGCTAAACTACCGGGTTCTAAAGTGAGCTTTTGCCAGTCTCCGTTAACATCAAGGTATTCAAAATCGGTTTGTGATGTTACGAATTCCTGCTGTCTAAGTAAAAACGGATTGAATGTCACAGCACCTTCTTCAACAAAACAGCCCAGCTCATTCAGACGAGTTAACAACTCTTCTTTTACCTGTCCAGTCATACCGGGCTGTTGGGCACCTGCATGTTTTGGAGTATGCGAATAGGGGTCGGTTGGGAATGCACCGTACTCTTCAGGTGTTTTATTAAAGCCAATGCCTTCTCGAATGCGGTAATAGTAATCACCTAATGCTTGTGTAACATCATCCATACAACGGTTCTGCATACTGTCTATCACGCATTCTTGGGCTGCCAGCAGCAGTTTTGAGACCATATGCCAGTAAATACAACCCAAACCCTCGAAGCCAAACATGCCACCCGAGCGACCGGTAAAGGCGTTGTGATTAAATACTGATTCAAATATTTCTTGCAACTCAGCAAGTGTTTCTGCGTTGGCCAGACTAGGATAATCCTCTGCAATACTGGCATATTTTTCAGCGAGTACGCCAGCATTAGCAATGTCACTGTTGAAGCGATAGTGACCTTTTGCATCCTGTTTAATAAGTCGTGTATCACCTGCTTTAAGCATCGTCGTGATCAAATCAATTGATTGTACTCTGTCGCTTGGAATACAGTTCTTACTTAAGAAGGAGGCTTGTTTCCGATCAGGATAGAGCATAAAGGTTTTTTGATCGTCTCTATACATGTCACTGGAAAACAGGCTCTGTAGTACTGGTAATGCCTGCTCGGCACTCAACGCGCCAGAACTCAATGCTGCTACTTGGCCTTCAAGCATGGGGTACAAGTGCTTCACATTGAGCGAATTGTCATCAACAGTGAGTGTGTTATAGGCATGGTATAAGCCGTCTTTTTCCAAATTGTATTCGATACTGTGCTGGATGAGTGTTGTTGCTTGTTTGCACAACGCTATCGCGGCAGAAATATCAGTACTTACTTTGGTTAACTGAGGTGATGCGCTGTAAACAGATTGTCTGAATTTACTGGCTGACTGACCTAAACGTTGCAAAACACTGTGTTGCAATTCGCTGGAGACCCTTTTATCTGTCAATTGCGTTGCGGCATCTGCCAGTATATCGGTGGTTTCTTGCAACCAAGTAGCAACTTGCTGAGTAAGCTGATAGTGGGTGTTACCTTGCTCATGCTCTCGTTCCAATAGCTTAATCATAAAGTCGAGATAACGATTGGTATAATAAAGCGTGACCATAGACAACCCTTGGCCAACCAGGGCATTGTTTGCATCATTCCACTCGGGACGCTGTGTATTTAGCCAGATTCCGCCATCAATAACCAAGTTACTGAGTTTGGTCAGTAAAGGCACTAACAGCTTTTCAAACAAGTTCACTTGGTACACAGCGTTATTGCTATTTAAAATAAGCTTTCCGTCGGCCCCCATATCAGCAACACGCTGGTCTATCAGGTGCGCCAACTGTTCGTCAAATAGCACGGTATCTTTTGGATTTTTTACAATCTGCTCGTAGTCTTTAATGCGATAAGGCACATTGGCATAACAATAACGCTCAGCATTCAAGAGCTCACTAAGTTGACCAGGCCAAAATTTGTCAGATAGCTCTAGTAATTTGAGCAGATAGATAATCTGGTGATCACCCCAATAGCCAATGTAACTCCATGGATCATCGGGTTCTTCTACCTCCCAATCAATACCTTGCTTGGTAATGCGGTAGGGGTTGTAGCCATCAATGGTTGATGCATTGACGAACTTGGCGATAACTGCGTCAATAAAAGCAGGGTAGCTTAATGCCAAGGCTTCCCAGTTCTGAAAAATATCTCGCCAGTTTCCTTGGTAAGACAACAAAGGGGCGCCCAATTCATCTTTTAGCTCTATGGCAAATTGATTCCACGGACGGCTAGGGTCGCCATGACGCCGGCCAAATGTAATGGGAAGGTATTCACTCAATAGACGTTGTAACTGGGGGTCGCCACTCTCTTTTGCGACCGCGTCTAAACGAGATAAGTCAAACACATCTGGCAGGCTATTTAAACGCACTTTATTAGCTTCAAACACGTATTTGTTAAAGTGCTTGATGGTTTTGATGATATCAGACTTAGTGATACTGTATTGATCGGCGAATATGCCACCGCGCAACACATTAAACAGTGTATTTGCATAATGGTGAAGTGCGACTTCAGGCTCGCCAGTAGTCTGAAAGCCATCAGATGCTGCCATTATTCTGGCAAGGTTGTCGCTACCTTTCTCGTAGGACGCATCCAGGTCTTTTTGCACTGTATCTGGTGAGGCTAACGCTTGCTGTAAACTGACGATGTCCGCTTGGTCCTGTTCCACATCAACGACCAATGTCCAGCTTTGCTGTTCACCGGCTGCAAGTGTGACGGAGTGATTTACCAAGTAGGCGCCTCTCACTCCTCGGGAGCTCGTCATCGCGTTTATTGTTGCGCCGGATTTAAACAGCGTGACAGCTTGACTGTCTAGACTCACTGTGGCGTCGGGTATACCAGTACAAAAAATGGTAGTCGCTCTTAGCGCTTCCACCGGTTCTGCTCGGTCTGTTATCGCAGAATATAGGGTGTACAAGGCTAACTTGTTGTGCGGATCCATTTCTGTCCATTTATAGGCATCCACTAAGTTACTTGATTGCGTTTGCGTGAATCTTGGCGTGCCAGCGGGCAGTACATTTTGTAAGCCGTCCAAAAATTCTAGTTGGACGTCGTCTTCATTATTATTGACAAGTTCACAAATTCGGCAGAGTCCAAATTGTTCTGAAAATCGCCACGTGTAGGCAAAGGTTAACCCTAGGTCGTGATTGATTTCTTCAAATCGCAATACGTTGCCCAGTGCACTTTTATACAAGTGTTGCGAACACGCGTATTCACTACTGTGTTCTGGGTTGAAAGGTTGCCAAAGCTGAGACTGGCCGTTATGTCCATGCTTTCGGATGAGCGTTTTGGGGCCAGAGTGCGGCGTGCTCTCGTAAATTTTGTCTACCGTTATATAAGGAAAGACGGCAGTGTCAGGCGATACTCGTCCCATGGTAACGCCACCATTTGAGGCAGCAAACAGCCAGTGGTCTTGATCAGATATCAGACTAATGAAAAAAGGAGGCATCTGATCAACGTGTTCAATTTTATAAAATGACTCACCATTGATGCTGGTAAAAGTGCCTGACGTTTTAATGTGTAAGCTGTCTGTCATAAGTCATGCGCATGTAATAATTATATTGATCGATAAACCTAGTGATACGGTCGTGTAAAGCAAATTAAACTCGCCAAGTCGGACTCTTCTTGCGATTAAATGCGCAGTCATCTTCTTAAGCGAAATATCACTGTTTTTGTCTTTTGAAATCTAAAAAAAAAGCCCTTTACAAAGGTAAAGGGCTTTTGGTTTTTAGGCGACTGAGAAGCGACCAAAATACTCTGATCGCCAACTTAGTCGTATTACTGTTTCTCCATGATGAAGCGCCACCACACGCCAGCACCAGATTCAATGTCTACGGTCATGCGTGAATTGTCATCGGAAAACTCAACCATATAAACGGTGGTTGCTGTGACTGTACCGCCATTGCCCAGCTCACCATCATTAACAGCCTTGGGAATGCCAACGTATCCACCTACACCATTGATGGTCAGCATGCCATTGTCCATGTCCAATTCCCAAGTATATTCACCCGCGCCATCATGGGGAGCGACAGGGGTGCCGCACTCTTCACCGGTTACTCCCTGCCAAGCTTCAAGCCAAGTATCATCGCCAAGCACGTTGTCAAAGGTGCCGTCTTCCATAAAGACATAGTCGTCGTCATAGAAGCAAGCTCTGGTGGTAACGCCTGCGTCATCAATCGCCCACCAGCTTATGTCGCCCATTGCCGGACCTACACCTAGTGAGTTGGCCTCAGGGGCAACCCGCCATGTACCTACGATAGGTGGCGCCTCAGGAAGTGGCTCTGGTTGGACGGTTTTGATCATTCTGTAGCGCCACCACACACCAGGACCAGCTTCAATATCGATTACCACAGTGTTGTCATCTTCCCACATGACATCATAAGTCACGTTCGGTGGTACAGATACACCAGGCAATTCACCCGCATTGACGGCTTTTGGTATACCCATGTAGCCACCCAGCCCGTCGATGAAGAGAGTACCAGTATCTTCAGTGTCTTCGGTGTATGTCCAGGTATAATCGCCGGCGCCGTCATGAGGAGCAACTGGCGCACCACACTCTTCACCCGTTACACCCTGCCATGCTTCCAGCCAGGTATCATCGCCGAGGACGTTATCGAACGTACCGTCACGGTCAAATACGTACTTATCATCATAGAAGCAAGCCCGTGTTGTTACACCTGCATCATCGATTGACCACCAACTGATGTCGCCTTGTGCAGGACCTACTCCTAACGACCCAGCTACTGGTTCTACTTGCCACGTTCCTGCGAATGTACGTTCAGGTGCAGGACCTGGGTTTCCAAAGCTTTCCAGTTTTTGCATGACAAACTGCCACCATACACCTGTGCCAGCCTCAATAGTCACAATCATTCGGTCGTTGCCAACCTCTTCAATTTGATAGGTCACATTGGGTGGAGTTGGCACTGCTGGTAATTCGCCTGCGTTTACGGCTTTTGGTATTCCTACATATGATCCAAATCCATCAATCAGCAAAGTTCCAGCATCAGCATCATAGCTCCACGAACCTGTAGTCATGCCGTCATGAGGCGAGACAGGTGTACCACAGTTTTCTGGGTTTCCACCTTGCCACTCTTCAAGCCAGGTATCATCGCCAAGTACATTTTGGAATGTACCATCTTCGTTGAATACGTAAGTATCATCATAGAAGCATGAGCGGTCTGATACGCCTTGATCATCAATGGCAAACCAGGTGATATCTCCCTTCGCAGGACCGACACCCAAAGAGCCAGCTTCTGGCGCTACTGCCCATACACCTTCAAGTGCAAATGGACCTTCGATGGGAGGCGCAGGTGGAACAGGGGCTGAAATACCACACCCTCCAGGGCTACCGCATGACAAGGTGATATTGTCAATTAACACATCTGCTGCACCCGTGGGTTCGAAGACGAACATGCTTTGAATTGAGCTGGTATCCAGTGGGCTAAAGCCTTCGCCACGGAAAGCTATTAGGTCATTGACCTTCACGCTTACCGTTGTCCACGTATTAGCAGCGAAGCTGTCAGCATCCAAACTCACCTGGCCAAGAGCAGGATAGCCACTGTCCATCTTAACGAGGAACTCACTGTCCGCTTCTGCACTTCTTACATAAATATCAAAACGAAGCTCGCCCGCGTGCAACTCAGCAAAGTTAGGATTGTTACCCATGCCAAATAATTCGATAGGTTCTACTACCGGATTGATTGAGATGTTACCGCTGTTGGAGGTGACTACTTCAATGACATTTCCGCGGCCATCAAACGGCACTTCTGCAAAAGAGAGCGCGCCATCATTATTCCAGAAAGAGTTAAGCGCAAGAGGACGTTCAAATAGTTCACCGACAATTGTCCAGCTGTATGTAGCGGGTTCATCAATGTAAATATCAAAAGATTCAGTGACCGGGCGTAATGGATCTGGCGTCTCTAAGTCTGGATTGACGTTTGAGTTACACCCTTTACCGTCTGGTGTATCGTATGAACAGCGGTAAACGCGAACATAATCCACTTCCAGTTCACCGGGTAAAGATGAATCTTCAACTAGGTTTCCAGTGAGATTTCCACCCACAGCCAAGTTGAGGATCAAATAGAACTCGGTATCAAATGGGGCGCCATCTTCAGCGAGTTCATAGGTTTCTTTAGCGTCATTATAGAAATATGAATAATAGCTATCTGATGTAATGGTTTTAAAATGAATGTCGTTCACAAAGAACCGAATTTCATTTTGTTCCCATTCAACCGCGTATTCATTGAATTCTGTTGCATCAATCTCAGCAGGCAGTCTCTCGGAAATAGACTGCTGCAAAGGCCAAGGGAAACCGTGAAACAGGGTTGAGCCTAGGAATTCTGTTTCAGCAACACCGGGATTAGCCGCCTCCATAATGTCGATTTCACCGGTGGCTGCCCAGCCGTCAGAACCATAAGGTGAATTGCTAGACAGCATCCAGAATGCACCCCAAAGGCCTTGCCCTGAGGTTGTCTTAAGCGAAGCCTCAACACGACCGTATTTAAAGTCGAGCTTGCCAGCCGTAGTGATTCTGGACGAGGTGTACGGGAAGCCATCTTGTACGGACTCTGCGCGAGCGGTAATTTTCAGGGTGCCATCGGACACAGAAGTATTCTGGTCAGTATACCACTGCTGTTCATTGTTACCCCAGCGCTCTAGTCCCCTGTCAGAACCGTCTCCGAGATCATAGCCCCAGTTACTGGTGTTAAGTGCGTCGCCGTCAAACTCATCGCTCCACACAAGTTCCCACTCTTCAGTAGGTTCCGGGTAGAATGGTGCAGTTACAGGAGATTCCTTGGTGTCACCGACTGTATCGCCCCCTCCACAAGCTGTTAAAAACAGCCCTGTGGACGCAATCAGTAACGCGTGTGTGAGTGTTCGTCTACGGTTAGTCATTTTTGTCCTCGTTTCCGATTTTATGCGTGCAACAAAAAGTAAACATTTTGTTAATCATGCAATATATGAGGATGTAATTTAATTGTTAATACCTGATTCTCCTATTTGCGGTCAGGTGGGACTAGTCTGGGGTGAAGCGGACTGGGCAGCGTCGACGTAGAATTTTTTAAGCTATTCAGGTGGTGTAAAATTGAGAAAAATGTTGGCGGTTAATCTACCTGTTGCGGGATTGGCATCGATATCGGTTTTAGGGTGAATGACACCAGAATGCAACAGATTACCCGGATAAATAGCCAACCGATTCTGTGCATAAGGTATTTCACCGATCTTGGTAAACTCGGAATGTGAACCATCAACATATCCCTGACTGAACGCGCTATGACCATTCACAAACTCGCTGATCGACGACAAATATCGATTGACGTTTGACTCATCGACACGTTCTATGTGTGTGGCGTCATGGCGGTAAAAGGCTGTTCCACCGTGTCCATTTGGATTCAAGTAATGCAGTAGGGCCAGCCGATATTGGTCTGTACCATCAAAATGTGGGAATTGTTGTTCGACAGACAATTCTTGCGGCTCAAGTGTAACGAGGGAGTAATAGCTGTCGAAAAACGCGACTTGATAGTCTTGTGGTATTTGATAAATCTTTGTTATTACAGGCAGCATAGCGGTGGCAACCGCTAATACGTATTGTTCAGGAAGTTTTGCTCGGATACCGGGGTAGTAAGTTGGTGATGTTTCAAATTCTACTTGTTCAATGTTCTGTAGCAGGCTGGGTACCAGATTTTCTAGGAAATTATCAAGAATAAATACGGGCGACTTTTCTTTGCCGACATAACTAAAATAAGGTTTGGCAGCTCGATTTATTTTGAACGACATGGTCAGTCTTCCCCAACATAACGACGTATTTTTCAGACTACCTGATTTTTTTCTCAGCGTCAGGACCCTTTCATTTTGTCGGTCTTTGTTTTAGAGCAATAGTCATTGACTCAATGTAACGGCTTGGACTAAGTTAAAAATAAGGTCATTTCGACGATCGCACCGCGCTTTTACACTAATTTACTCTGGAGTTTATTCATGTCTCCTGCAAAGAAATTGCTGTTTTCTTTCATTGCATTAGTCGTCATACCGGCGTTCTGTTTATTGGCGCTTGAGGGCGGCTTGAGATTAGCTGGTGTCGGCACCCACTATACCTACTTTAACGAGATTGATATTGATGGTGAAAAATACCTTCAAGACAATAAATCTTTTGCCAATCAATTTTATCCTTCGTCTCTTGGTGTGGCTCCACTGAACAATACCTTGTCAGTAAACCAAGACCAGGATCTAGTGCGTGTTTTTGTGTTAGGTGGTTCTGCTGCACAAGGCTTTCCTCATGTAAATCATGGAATGGACCGCCATTTGAGTGCCCATCTAAAAACGGCGTTACCCAATAAAAATATCGAGATCATCAATACGGCAATGACCTCTGTCAATTCACATGTAGTTTATGAAGTAGCCAGAACATTGCCTGCCAACTCCGCCGACTATGCGGTAATTTTGATGGGTAACAACGAAGTGGTTGGGCCTTACGGACCAAGTACATTCAGCCAAAACTTTCTGTCTAGCCTGACATTAATCAGGACTCTACAAGCATTAAAAAGGACGCGTATTTGGCAGGTCATAGCGATGTTTGTGGAACAGGCACAAGTGTCGTCGGGTGAGGGCGATCTTGAATGGCAGGGCATGCAGATGTTCTCTGGTTTTAGTGTGCCTCATGACGATCCCAGGTTGACGCAGGTATATTCGCATTATGAGAGTAATCTAAAGGATATTATTACTCTGCTACAGCAAAAAGGGATGCACGTTATTCTCTCTTCTGTACCGGTAAATACGCGTCACTCTGCCCCATTTGGATCTCGCCACAAAAGCACGCTAACGGAATCTGAGTTGACACAATGGCATGCCATGAACAGTAAAGCGGAAGAAGCCTTTATCAATGAAAACTGGCAAGCTGCTGTAACGGCCTATGCAGCAATGCTAGAAATAGACGATGAATATGCAGATAGTCATTTTAGGTTGGCTACTGCGTTGGAAAACCTGAATAAATTTGAAGCCGCAAAGCAGCATTTTGAGTTGGCGCTACATTACGATACCAAGCGATTTAGGACGAATCACGTTATTAATAATATTATCCAGCGAGTCGCTATTGAGAAAGCTGGCGAGCAACTGACATATGTGGACAATGTGGACGTATTCAATGCCGCCAGTGCACCCTATGCACCGGGCCTTGACTTACTTCACGAACATGTACATTTTGACTTTGCCGGCAACTACTACCTAGCGCGTGAGTTTACGCAGGCGATCATGTCTGATATTGCGCCGTCTGAACAGTATAAGCGCCTTGCCAAGCATCAGACTGCAGCTTTGATAGGGTTCCCAAACCATGAAACAAATCAGGTGATGGAACGTATGCTGAATATGATACAGAAAGCGCCGTTTACTGAACAAAGTAATCACATTGAACTGAAAGCGCACACCGAGGCGCGAAAAGAGACACTAGAAAAGCAAGTGGGCCGTCCTGCAGAGGTAGTAGAACGACGCCAAAGTATTGTGGATAAAGGATTAGCAGACTGGAAAATTCACTATGAACTAGCGGAATTACACCGGTTTTTACGCAACAAAGAGCAGCATTATTTCCATCTTTCAGAGGTTATCAGGCTTTATCCCCATAACCACGAAAGTTACATTAAAATGGCCGAATACCTGTCGGCAGAAGGCAAGTTTTCTCAAGCAAACGCACATTTACAACGGTCTTTGCATTACACGCGAAACAGTGTTGAAAAAGAAGTGCAAGCACTCGGTTGGTTAGGGCTTAACTATATGAAGTTAAACGATTATTTTAAGGGTAAATCCTATTTACAGGATGTTGTGCGCCAATATCCAGAACAAATAGGGGCGAACATTAGGGCTTATGGTCTTTTGGTCAAGTATGCCCGAGATAACAATCAAAATGACGATTTACGGCAAACGGTTGACGCTGTAAAAGACTATGCCTCAGCATTGATAGAAGCAGGCCGAGATAAAGAATTTCCTTTGCTATATCGGCGAATGGCACAAATAATGACGCTGGCAGGTGAAAGCGAAGAAGCAAAGCATTGGCAAGCGCTGCAAACCTCTTAGATAGGGCTCGCCACAGTGCATTCTGGTTTCCTTCCGCTTTACCGCAATGCAAAACCCACTCACCGCAACCCGTTTCTGTTTGCCCGATTCCTGTGCGAAGTTAAAATTTGAAATAAATAGATAACAAACTGATAACAAACGGAATCGGGGACACACGTTTATGTACAAGAACAACCGTCTTAAAAGCCCTGTTGCGAAGGGGGTTTCACTCGCCCTCGGCGTGAGCTTGATGGCGCCAATATACGCGCAGCAAACTGCTGATACAACTGAGAGCGCTCAGTCTGCGGCCGAACAGGACCCGACTGTTGAGGTCATTCAGGTTACGGGTATTCGCGGAAGTTTAATGCGCTCTATGGACACTAAAAGAGAGTCTGTGGGCGTAGTAGACGCGATTAATTCGGAAGATATTGGTAAGTTTCCCGATACAAACTTGGCCGAATCCTTGCAGCGCATTACCGGTGTGTCCATAGATCGACAAAACGGTGAAGGTTCAAGGGTTACGGTGCGTGGTTTTGGACCCGACTTTAACTTGGTAACGCTTAACGGTCGTCAATTACCGACCAACTCTGGATTAGGACGGTCATTTGATTTTGGTGATTTGGCTTCAGAGGGTGTTGCAGGTGTTGAGATTTACAAAACCGGTAAAGCCCATGTACCCACTGGGGGCATAGGCGCTACTATTAACATTCTCTCCCTCAAGCCTCTTGAAGCGGGTGAGATGAAAGCCAGTTTTGGTGTAAAAGCGGTTAACGATACGTCTACCATCACCGGTGACGCTTGGACGCCCGAATTTTCGGGTCTGTACAGCGATACTTTCCTTGATGATACCGTGGGTGTTGCTATTGTGGCGAGCATCCAAGAAAGAAATAACGGCGCACAGTCTGCATTGACAGATTCATGGGCTGAGGTTGATGGTGCGTCCGTTCGTGATGGCGTCAGCCTTGATGGTACAAGACCTGGAGCTGGTGATATCGTCGCCATTCCAAGAGCTGTTGCTTATAAATTAGACGAGATTGAGCGAACTCGAACCAATGCTCAACTAACCCTGCAATATGCGCCTCTAGATACGCTAACCTTTACCTTGGATTACACATACGCTGAGCAAGAAGTGTCTACCAGTTATAACGATGTTTCATTCTGGGTGGCTCAGGTTCCAGATGAAGTTTTATGGTCTGAAGGGCCTATCGTTTCACCGCTAGTATATAAGGAAACAGGCAGAGAGCCTGATTTTCCGCATGCTGCTGGTGGTGGCGCTTCGCGTAATGAGTTGAACTCTGTAGGTATCAATATCGAGTGGTTGGCAACAGAGGATTTAGAGTTTACATTTGATTACCACGAATCTGAATCAACTCGTGAACCAGATGATATGATCCGCGGAACCAATTCATTCCTAACGGTAGCGGGTTTACGTGGTCAGAGCCGTGAATCAACGACTATAGATTATCGCGGTGACATCCCCGTCACTACAACTACTGCAAGCGATCCCTTATCACCTGATGACATGCGACTAACAGGAAGCGTCTTTGGTAATTCATGGGCAGAAATGGATATTGAACAAGGTCAGTTTTCTGGTAAGTGGTATATTGATAGTGACCAGACGATTGATTTTGGTGTGGGGTTGACCAAAGTTGCCAATTTTGAGGCAAGCAGCAATGTCCAAAGAAATACATGGGGGGTTAATGCTGCCAGTGCGTTAGGTTCAATGTCAGACTTAATGACGCCAGCTAGCTTGGCGGGGATTTTTGATTCATTTAACTCTGGCGATCAAATAACCAATAACTTCTTTATTTTTGATTACACAGAAGTAGCGGCTCGAGCCGTATTCCTAGAGTCCCTTGACCCCAGTAACCCATTGTATCTTGCGCCTGACCCAGGTAACCCCGTCGGAAGTTGTGGAAACGCATTTTGCCCAGATTTTGACCCCGGCTTTGGAAATAACTTTGAAGAAGAGACTGTTTCAGCCTTTATTCAATATAGGTTGTTGGGTGAAATTGGCGACTTCCCATTTAGTATACTCGCCGGATTGCGTTATGAAGAGACTGAAGTATTATCTAGCTCTGCTTCTCGTAACTACACACGTGTTGATTGGGTAGGTGCAACGGAGTGGATAGCCATAGATGATGGCACTGAAGTACCTTCGGGGTTGGAAGCTGAGTATGATAACCTTATGCCAAGTTTGGATATAGACGTAGATATCCACGATGACATGAAACTCCGATATTCATACAGCGAGACTATAGCTCGTGCAGGCTACGGTGCCTTGATTGGTAGTTTGAACATTGCACCTTTTATCCAATATAACTCTTCTGGCCTATACCGAGCGACGGGTAATATTGGTAATCCAGGGTTGTTGCCTTATGAATCGGAAAACCACGACGTGTCATATGAATGGTATTACGATGACGCAAGCTATTTCTCCATCGGCTATTTCAACAAAACAGTATCGAACTTTATTGCTTCTACTGTACGTGAAGATGTCGCTATTTTCCCTGATTTGGCGTTCCCAGGATTTGGTTCTTTATTTGATGAGGCGGTAGCAGCCTTAGGTGGAACACCGTCAAATCAGCAGATAAGAGAGTGGATTTTCGCTAATAGGTCTGACGCGCCTGGTGTTCAACCTGACGGCAATGGCGGTGGTGTTATCACCGGTGTTGCAGGGCGAGATGCGCCGGCTGTGTTTGATTTAACAACCAGTATAAACAGCGATCAAACCTTGACCATAGATGGGTGGGAAGTGGCGTTGCAACATGACTTTGAGGATACAGGTTTTGGCTTTATTGCAAACGCTACCTTTGCAGAGGCCGACAAGAACTTTGATCGCTTCTTGAATGAGCCTCAATTTGCTGTAGCGGGATTAAGCGACTCACGCAACTTGATCTTGTATTACGACAAAGACGGCATTCAAATTCGCCTAGCATACAACTGGCGTGATTCTTGGTATGCCGGTGACGGCGGCCGTCAGCCGGGGTATGTGAATGACTACGAACAGTTTGACTTAAATGCTAGTTACGATTTCGACAACGGTGTAGTTGTCTTCTTTGAAGGGATCAACATTACCGATGCAACGACACGCGGTTGGGCAAGGGATTGGTCACAGGTCAATGGCGTAACGCAAACAGGGCCCAGATACAATCTTGGTGTGCGATATACGTTTTAAGGTAAAATAAGTTGTACCAAAAACTCACCTTAGCGGTATGCTAGGGTGAGTTTTTGAGTTTAGGACCTATGAATATCGATATTAATAATGTTGTTATTGTTGGTGGTGGAACGGCAGGCTGGTTAACCGCTGCCGTGTTAGCGGCACAGTTTGATACTCGAAAAAATTTCAGTGTAACGCTGATCGAATCGCCAAATATCAAAACCATTGGAGTGGGTGAGGGAACCTGGCCAACCATGGCGGCCACATTGAGGCGTATCGGTCTGTCAGAAGCGCAATTTATCAGTGAATGTGATGCCAGTTTTAAACAGGGGTCGCGCTTTATTAACTGGCGCAGTGGGCAGAACGAAAGCTACTATCATCCGTTTTCATTACCTGTTGGATACAATGACATCAACATTGTCGATCACTGGCTCGACAATGGTGCCACAACAAGTTTTGATGAGTTTGCCACTAATCAGGCGAGCGTGTGTAGCAGGCACTTGGCACCTAAGCAGGCTTCCACGCCTGAATATGCCAATGTGGTTAACTATGGTTATCACTTAGATGCGGGAAAGTTTGCAAGGTTATTGAAAACGCATTGTGTTGAACGTCTTGGCGTACAGCATATTTCAGCTGATGTCACCCGTGTTAATCACACCAATGAACACATAGATTCAGTCATATTAGCAGATGGTCGCGCAGTACTTGGTCATTTGTTTATCGATTGTACTGGCTTTAAGCGCTTGCTGATCGGTGACCATATGGGCGCACGGTTTATTAGTCAAAAGTCAGTGCTCTTTAACGATAGGGCAATGGCGTTTCAGGTTCCCTATGCAGATGAGCATGCGCCCATAAACTCCACCACGCATGCAACAGCGCATAAGAATGGCTGGATTTGGGATATTGGCTTACCCTCCAGAAAAGGCATAGGTATTGTGTATTCGTCCGACTATGGCAACGAGCAACAAGCCTACGATATGATGGAGAATTACATAGAGCAACAGGCTCCTCACTGTAATTTAGCTGATATCACGCCGAATAAAATTACGCTAGATCCTGGACACTTAAACACCTTTTGGAAGGGCAATTGTGTGGCAATTGGCTTATCAGCAGGGTTTATTGATCCGTTGGAGGCCACCGCTATGGTGCTTATTGAATTCTCTGCCAAGTTTATCAGAGATCACTTGCCTGCCGGTAAACAGGATTTGGGATTTCTATCTAACAAGTTTAATCAGCGAATGGATTTGCACTGGCGAAATATCATTGATTTTATAAAGTTACATTATGTGTTGTCAGAAAGAACAGATAGCCAATATTGGCTAGATCACAGGGCACAGCATTCCGTGCCAGAATCCCTCAACCGCTTGCTTACTGTGTGGGCACGAAGAGCTCCCTGGCATGCAGATATTGAAGTGGCTGAATCTATGTTTCCGCCTGCGAGCTATCAATATATTCTCTACGGTATGGGGTTTAGGTCGCTATCTGCACTTTCCGATAAGCGGTTTGCTGACAAAGAACGTGCGCATCTTAAGAAATTGCTAAGTCACAAACAAACAGAATTACAAAAGTTGTATCAACATCTGCCAACAAACCGGACGTTGTTACGTGATATCAAACACAGTTGGAATAGCAGGTTGTAAACATGTCGAAATATGAAATGCTGAATAACGTCGCCCATGCAGATCTGAAAATAAGGCTCGATAGGGCAGCAGAGCTGGGGGATGACGTGATGTTTTGCATGACCTATCCGTTTGAGTTTAGGTTGGTTTTGTCTCATTACCCGATTTTAGTCTACCGTGACAAAGACGCTCAGTCTGCCTTCCCTGTGGCACTGTTTGGTTTTGAAGAGGGCGAAAACCTGTTTTTGAGCGGCAGCAGCGGCTGGAATGCCAGATACATTCCTATCATGGTGCAACGTCAGCCTTTTTCTATTGGTTTTCAGCAAGTGCAAGGCAGCTCAGACAAACAGCAGGTTATTACCTTTAATCCGGCGCACCCGCGGGTAAATCGTGAAGTTGGTGAGTCTGTATTCAATGAATATGGAGGGTATACGCCTTACTTAGACCAAGTGGTGAAAATGCTGGAGTCGATCGATACGGGCCACGAACAAAACAGGCGTCTAATCGAGGCATTGGATAAGTACAATTTACTTGAAGAAAGTACTATTGCCATCACGCTTAAAGACGGTACAAATTATGAGTTGGTGGGCTTTAGCACGATTGCGGATGACAGATTTGAAGCACTATCTGCGGAGGCGCTCGATGATCTCAACAAGCAAAAACTGCTTTTGCCCATCACTATGATAATGGCGTCAATGTCTAACCTCGGCAATTTGGTTGATATGCGCAACGCTGCCTTAGGGTAGAGCAGGGGCTAAATGACGTTGCATTACGGTAGTCCAATAGAAGAGATTTCTTGCAGTAATGGTGAGTTTCCTGCTCACCTATACGATGCGGATATGCCTTGTATCCTAAGAGGGATGGTCGCCGATTGGCCTTTGGTACAAGAAGGTTTGCGATCTGACCAACACGCCGTTGACTATCTAATGTCTTTTTACAATCAACAACCAGTCAACGCCTTTATGGCAGGACCTGAAGCGAAACGCAGAATTTTCTACAATGACACAATAGATGGCTTCAACTTTGTTCAATCACAGGTTTATCTTAACGATGCCCTAAACAAGATTATAGAAGTGGCCGAGCAGCCCGATCCTCCTACCTTTTATGTGGGTTCACTCGAAATTGCACGCTATTTACCTGGTTTCAGTGACAACAACCAAGTAGCCATCGATCAGAATCAAATTCGCGAAAGTATTTGGCTCGGGAATCGTACAGTCATTGCGCCCCATTTTGACTTTCCCGACAATCTTGCGTGTTGCGTTTTGGGTGAAAGAAAATTCACACTGTTTCCGCCGCAAGAACACAATAATCTTTATGTTGGCCCGCTCGATTTTACGCCTGCTGGGCAGGTAATCAGTATGGTGGATGTAAATGCGCCTGATCTTGAAAGGTTTCCCCGTTTTGAAAATGCAATGGCCGCTGCAAAAACAGCGCATCTTAAACCGGGGGATGCGATTTACATTCCCAGTATGTGGTGGCATGCGGTAGAAGGGCTTGGCCCTCTTAATGGGTTAGTCAATTATTGGTGGCGCACCATGCCTGACTATCTGGGTATGCCAAACAATGCACTGCTACACGCTATTATGAGTATTAAACATTTGCCCAAGCGTCAGAGACAAGCGTGGAAAACACTGTTCGACAACTATGTTTTTGAACAACCTGAAGACTTCTACCAGCATTTACCTGAAAAGGTACGTGATAATCAGACCAAAATGTCTGATATGACAGCGCGAAAATTACGCGCACAACTGATCAATAAACTTAAGTAGCCGGATAATTCATAAACGTTATGACAGAAAAAAAGTTAGTGCAAAAAGTCATTATCGCTGGTGGAGGGACTGCTGGCTGGATGGCGGCAGCAACCCTGGCTGCAACGATAGGCAAACGGTTACAAATAACCCTTATTGAATCTGACGACATTCCTACCGTCGGTGTGGGTGAAGCTACCGTGCCGTCTTTGCTGACTATTCACCAACTGCTTAAGATTCGCGAAGACGACTTTCTCAGAGCCGTAAATGGAACCTATAAGCTGGGTATCATGTTTGAAAACTGGACCAAACTTAACCATAAGTATTTTCATTCTTTTGGCAAGTCTGGTTTGTCGTGCTGGGCAGCAGGTTTTCACCATTTTTGGGTAAGGGCTAATGAGCAAAAAATGGCCAAAGACTACGCTGCATACAGTCTTGAGTCGGTTGCGGCTGAAAAAGGCAAGTTTGCGCATATCAAAGATCCCCAATTGAACTACGCCTATCACCTGGATTCTGCTGCGTACGGTCAGTTTCTTCGTAGCATTGCACAACAACACGGCACGACGCGCATTGAAGGCAAAATTGACCGGGTTAATGTGCACTCTCAGTCCGGCCATATCGAGTCTTTAACCCTAGCTTCGGGGCAGGTTGTAGACGGTGATTTATTCATAGATTGTACCGGCTTCCGGTCGTTACTTTTGGGTCAGGCACTTAAAGTGGGTTATAACGACTGGAGCGATGTTTTACCGGCAAATGCAGCCTATGCGGTGCAAACTGAATCGCACCGACCCGCGGTACCTTTTACTCGGTCAATAGCACTGGATGCGGGTTGGCGATGGCAAATACCCTTGCAGCACAGAGTGGGCAATGGTGTGGTGTTTTCAACAGAATTTAAAAGTGAGCAAAGTGCACTTGATGATCTATTGCAAGGTATAGATGGCACGCCATTGACCGATCCCCGACTCATACGTTTTACCACGGGACAGCGAAAAGAGTTTTGGCATAAAAACTGTGTATCTGTGGGTTTGTCTAGTGGGTTTATTGAACCGCTTGAATCGACCAGTATCCACCTTATTCAGCAAGCAATAATCTGGTTGATTAGTTTGTTTCCGACCGAAGGGGTGGATGAGAACTTAGTTAACCGCTTTAATCAGCAAATGCGCGTTGAAACAGAAACTATCAGGGACTTTATCGTGTTGCACTACCATTTACAGCAGCGTGATGATCATGAGTTCTGGCGCTATTTACGCAACATGAAAGTGTCTGACCGACTTCAACAAATTATGGACCTGTTTGCCAACAATGGCACCATTGTGGAAGAGCAGGATGACCTGTTTGCAGAGAATTCCTGGGTACAAGTTATGATGGGGCAAGGTTTAACACCCAAGCAATATCATCCTATTGTGGATATGATGAGTGACCGCGACCTGAATACATTCATGCGTCAACAAGAAAGCCAGATCCAACAGCAATTAGCCAATTTGCCAATGCACACACAGTTTATTCAATATTTGCTGCAGGCACAAACACGTGCAAATTGACTAATACTAACGGATTGGATAGGGTGCTCACAGACGGACCGATTAACACTTTCACAAGGAGAGCTCCATGCTACGTCTATCTGCAATACTCTTTATTGTTTCCTTTTCATTCAATGTGCTAGCAAAAGCCGATCAGTCTTCTGATCAAAGCGGTGATGAAATTGACCGTTTATTTACCGCTATGCAGGCGGATCAAATGACCCAGCAAATGTGGACACAGATGCAAGGGTTGTTCAGTCAAATGACTCAAGACTTAAACGTGGATGCCGCAGCCAATGAAATCATTAAACAATATCAAAAGGAGTTGGTAAGCCTGTTACAACAGGAAATGTCATGGGAAAAAATGGCACCGGAAATTCGTCATATTTACGCGCAAAACTTTACGGTAGATGAAATTACTAAAATGGCAGAGTTCTATGAGAGTCCGGCGGGTCAGGCATTTGTAGAAAGAATGCCTATTGTCATGCAGGAATCTATGCAGCTTGGCCAGCGTATGGCGATGAATGCCATGCCTAAACTACAAGCGTTATCTGAGCGTATGCGCGAAGAATTAAAAGAAAAGGCTTCTGAAAAATAAGCTGAAATAAGTGAAGGGCGCCTTTCAGCGCCTTTTATTTTTCAAGGCGCTTCATCACCTGTTTCGGTGTGCGATCGACATAAAATAGTCCCCAGTGTTTTTCCGCACCATGAATGGCGTCAGGGTGCCCTTTCCATGGCTCATCAAACGCTTCAAAGAAGAAAAAGGTGATATTGGCCTTGTTAGCCCACTGATACACCTGTTCAAAGTAGGTTTGCTGATTCATGCAGTTAGCTTGTTCAGGAAACTCCTCGGCAGTGGTTGCCCAGCCACCTTCAAGCACGGCTATTGGCTTCTGAGGAAGTGCTTCATGCACGCGATGAATATTGTCAAGCGTGTAGGCTAACCCTTCCTCAATAAGCTTATGCTCCCACATTGGGTAGGTGTGTACGCCAATATAATCGACAATGTTGGCCAGTGCTTGCCCGTGCTCAATCCACCAGGCATAATTTTCAGCGACTGTAACAGGTTGTTGGATGTGTTGCTTTACCAGTTTTACATAATCAATAACAGTATCAACGGGTACCATGTGGTCATTCCAACTGACAAGCGCCTCATTGCCAACATTCACAGACACAATAATATCGGCGTAATCATTGGCCAGAGAAATGGCTCGCTCAATTTCATGACCATTTTGCAACTTGTTCTTGCTCAGCACCGATTCGGAAATGGGCTCAGTGAGCCAGGGACAACCGTCGTGATTGCTTATTTCTGCGTCTAACCAAATACCGAGTAACACCTTGATAGGAAGCTGGTGTTGACGAATGAGCGATAAAGTATCGGCGGAGTTTTGGCCACTGTCATACAGGCGAATTAAGGTAAAGTTGTGCTCAATCAGTATGTGCAAATCTTCGAGTATTTCTTGCTTGCTAGGGTTATTGGCACCTTCGCCCCTGTCTGGGTGTTGGCCTTCACGAAAGCCTGAGTAGGCAACGGCCATCACTTGGTCAGCAATTAAATTGCGCTTTGATTGCATGTTACCGCCTTTTATCAATGCATTTGTGGTGCTATTTTCTGTTACTGCTAGGCGTCTGTCTCGCCGTTAGCGTTTGGATGGGTACTTATACCGATGAAAGGGACTACGCTTTTTAAAAATACGGGCTCGATGAGGAGTTGCCTTATGCCCTACAAGCTCAGCTTATTGTGTGTATTTCTGCCTTTAACTTGTGTGCATCTCACGTTAACAATAGGTATTGGAATGGGGAATTTATCACCTTGTGTACCGTATTGGTCTGAATGCCATTCCATTAGTGCTACCGGCAGACAATACCCGGAGTTTTTTGTATTTAAAGCGTTAATGATCCCGACTGCGGTTTGCATGGCCATGTATTGGTTATTGCTCGATATATGGTTGCGTCAAATTTCTAAACGGGTATCAGCCAAGTGGGTAACCGCGCAGGGGCTGATGGCTTGTGTGGCACTCATCGTTTATACCGTCACCTTAGGGGCAGAAGGTGAGCCTTACAAACTGGCGAGAAGGGTAGGGATCGTGTTTTTCTTTGTATTTACGTCTTTTGCCCATCTTTTATTGTTAGCAAAACTGACCACTCTAGATACAAAACGTCTGGGGTTAACCACTTGGTGCAAACGAATGCACCGCGTATGTTTCGTTCTGGTTGCTAGCAGTATTATCAGTGCTATTTTAGGGTATGTTTTCCCCAATGTATGGGATAGGTGGGATAATGCTTTTGAGTGGTCGTACTCGTTGCTCATGATATCGCTGTTCTATATCGTGGGTAAAATGTGGCAGACCACTACATTTTCTGTGTGTTTTACAACCAAGAACGAGTCGCCCTAGTCTGCTACACTGTGTGTAAGAATTTCTTTACTCTTTGGGTTGGTTTAATCAATGGACTCTGAATTTGCCATTGAATTTACACGCATTTTCCTCGCGTGTTTTTACACCTTTGTTGCCGCTTTTTATATTGTGCGCCTTAGCAGAAAAAGCACTGATGGAAAAAACTTGGTATTTTCAGGTGAAAAATACAGTGCTACATGGTGGAACCACCTTTTGTTCAGATGGTTTCGTGTTGCTATTTGGGCTGCATGCCTGATTCGCGTGTTTTTCCCTTCATTTGATCAATTTCTAGGCGTGTTACAGGTGCTACATCATTGGCCTTTGATTGTGCTAGGGAATGTACTCTTGATAGCGGGGTTCGTAGCAACAGTGTTAGTGCATAAGTCAATGGGACACTTGTGGCGTTCTGGTATCGACCCTCAAGGACCGTCTAACTTGAAAACTGACAGTTATTTTCAGTTTTCCCGTAACCCTATGTTTGTATCTGTAGCCCTTGCTCAACTTGGCTTTTTTCTGGCATTCCCTAGTGTTTTTTCACTGATTTGTTTACTGCTTGGTTGGGCGGCTTTACATCGCCAAATACTGGCGGAAGAGCAGCATTTATCCGCGCATTTCCGTTATCAGTATCAGAATTACAGAAAGCGTGTCCCACGTTGGTTGTAGAGTTATTTAAATTTATACCTATGGGTCAGTTCTTATACCTTTTATTCCCACGGAATAATCCTATTGCTGCTATTTTTTTAGCTGGGAAGGGGAATGATCACATGAATACGAAGCACTCAGAGCAGGTGGTGGTTGAAAAGGGCGTATTGCAAATGTATCGCTTGAAAAGGCTTTTGAATAACGCGTGCCCAAGCATGGAAGAGCGCTACTGGCAGACGCGAATTAACCGTTTAAATGACACTAAAAAATCCAACCGATAGGCCTGATTCATACAAAGGTATCTATTCGGCTTCCTAATCTTTCATTGCTATTATTACTTGCCTGAGATGAATCTGATTGTTGAGATGGGGTTTCAAGCGACACCGATTCTCTCTGCTCAGGTTGCGAGGTTTGCGTAGATCTGGGCTCAGTAGCCAGTTGGGCTATTGCCGCTGCGTTTGTGGAGCCTACTTCCATTCTTATTTACCTCTCATGTTAGTTATCTCTCAAACAACTTATTTCACTATAGAACAGCTTTAGTTATTTGGCCAGAATAAGCGGGGTTAGTTGTTCAAACATGATGTCGGCAATAAGTGGTTGAGCTTGCTTATTGGGATGGATTCCGTCAGACATCATTAATGTCTTGTCTAGTGCGATCTCTGATAAGAAAAACGGGATGAGCGGGATATCGTATTCAGACGCCAGATCGTCGTACGCCTGACCAAACATCCTGGTATATCGGGCGCCATAGTTGGTGGGTATCTCCATATCCTGCAAAATTACGTTAGCGCCGGCTGCTTGGGAAAGCTCAATCATTTTGCGTAAGTTTTGCTTCATGGTTTTAATACTGAGCCCCTGCAAACCGTCATTTCCGCCCAATTCAATGAGGACGTGTGTCGGCTGGTTTTGTTCTAGCAGACGAGGTAACCTTTCTAATCCTCCAGTGGTGGTATAGCCACTTATCGCAGCATTTATGACTTCAATCCCGTGTTCACCCTCGTGCCATTGATTTGCCAGTAAATTTACCCAACCCTCAGATTCAAGTAACTCATAAGCAGCGCTTAAACTGTCACCAAGGACAAGTAAGCTTTTGTTACTCTTTTTTAATGCCTGGTTTGGCGTTGAAGCTTGATCCGACAGCGCTGTTGAGGGTATTAACAATAAACAAAGAGAAATAGCAGCAAAGTAGGCTTTTAGATGACTCAACACGGTAAAACAGACTCCAGTTCAAGTATAAGTGCGCGACAGGTTACTAAAACTGTCACTACGGGTGAAGGCAAGCTTCAGATCCTTCAGCCCATTTCTTTTGAAGTAATGGCTGGAGAATCAATCGCTATTGTAGGCGCATCTGGCTCTGGTAAGTCAACACTTCTTGGGTTACTCGCGGGGCTTGATGAGACGAGCAGCGGAGAGATTTGGCTGGAAGGGTCACCCCTTCACAATCTTGACGAAGAGGCCAGAGCACGCCTTAGAGGTGAAAAAGTGGGCTTCATCTTTCAAAGCTTTATGTTGGTACAAAGCCTGACAGCACTCGAAAACGTGATGTTACCGGCGCAGATTGCTGGCTTGTCCGATCCAAAAGGGCGTGCAGAACAAATTCTCGACCAAGTCGGGTTGTCGCACCGAGCGCATCACTATCCCAATCAATTGAGTGGGGGCGAGCAGCAGCGTGTTGCCATTGCTCGAGCTTTTATTGGGCAACCAAAAATTTTGTTTGCCGATGAACCTACAGGCAACCTTGATGCGGCAAACAGTGGCAAAGTGGAGCAGTTACTGTTTGATTTAAATAAACAAAACGGTACGACTCTAGTGTTGGTGACGCACGATGATGAGCTTGCCGCTCGATGCCAAAGACAGTTGAGAATGCACGCCGGCGAACTTTCAGAAGTAGCCTTGAAGGAGGCCAGTTAAACATGGTTGTTGATTTAGCCTGGCGACTTTTTCGCCACGAGGCCAAACGGGGTGAATTAACTGTCATCCTTTTTGCCATTGTGCTCTCTGTTTCTGCTGTCTTGTCGTTAAGCTTGTTTAGTGAGCGGTTGCAAAGTGCGTTGGTTGAACGCTCTGCTGCATTTATCGCGGCTGATAGTCAGTTATGGTCAAGGAATGGTTTTGATGAGAGCTGGATAAACTATGCGCAAGAACAGGGTTTAAATACGGCTAAACGCGCCTCCACACGATCAATGGCGTTTGGCCAGGAAGATATGGCGCTGGTTGATCTACGAGCGGTAAGTGACGCATACCCGCTCAAGGGCACAGTAAAAGTCGCTGATGAGCCCTTCGGGCAGCTCTACGATACAGAATCTTTACCTCAACCTGGTTTTGCTTGGATAGATGCGCGTTTATTTCAATTGCTTGACCTGACACTGGGCGGCACTATTGACATCGGAGATAAAACACTCGTTGTTGAGCGAGTACTTGGTGAAATTCCCGACGCTGGCTTTAGTGTATTTAACACTGATCCTATTGTTTTGATGGCGATAGAGGATTTGCCAGAAGCCAACATTACTGGCCCAGGAAGCAGAGTGAATTACGTCACCTACTTCACTGGCAGCGAGGATCAGCTCGAGGCGTATTATGAATGGTTGAGACCGCAGATGGACGATGAAATTCACTGGTGGCGGTCACTAGAGGGAGATGAATCTAGAATAGGTCGTTCGGTGGCCCGTGCCGAACAGTACTTTTTACTCGCTAGTCTTTTGGCCATTGTACTAGCTGCGGTGTCTATTGCGGTTGCCGCGCAGCGCTACAGTCAGCGACATTTTGATCCTGTGGCTATTATGAAAACGCTGGGGGCGACTAAGCAAATGATCCAGCGGGTATATGTTCTGCAAATCTTGTTCATTATGCTGTTAGGCATCACGCTAGGACTTGCCGTTGGCTTTGCCATTCAACAACTGGTAGTCATAGCTCTGGCAGATACCGTTGATGTCTCTTTGTCAGTGTGGCATTGGCGCCCGGTTGTTATCGCAACGTTTACCGGCGCATTATGTGCGCTAATGTTTTCGTTGTACCCGTTAATGCAGTTGTTTTCAGTACCGCCGTTGCGCGTTTTGCGCCGTGATATCTCGTCAACACTTACAGCTCGATGGCTTCAGTTCTTGCTGGCAGGTGGCGCCATATTCTTTTTGATGTGGTCCTACAGTGGTGATTTATTGATAAGCGCAATCTTATTTGCCTCTGGTATTGTGCTAATCGCAGGGTTGATCGGTGTGACTTTCGGCCTAATAGCGCTGGGTCGAAAGCTCGGGCAAGGTAGCATGGGAGCGTGGCAGCTAGCGTGGGCACGTATCCGTCGGCGTGCAATGGATAACAGTGTGCAATTAATCAGTTTCTCTATCACCATTATGCTGCTCCTTGTGGTTTTGGTAATGCGTAACGATATGATAGAGGAGTGGCGGGGCCAGTTACCCGAAGGGACGCCTAATTATTTCATGGCAAATATAGCCGACGATGATAAGGCGGCATTGCTGTCACATTTTGAGACCAATGGCGTAACAGTGGATGAACTGTTTCCAATCGTTAGGGGACGCTTTATTGAAGTTAACGGTGAACGTGTTAACACAGAAGTGACCAAAGAGGATGACGACACTCCACGCGAGGGGCGCGACGGGCTTGGCCGTGAGGCAAACCTAAGTTGGAGTAACCAACTGCAAAAAGAAAATGTGGTGGTGGAAGGTGAGTGGCATGACAAGTGGCAACCATCCACGTCGGAAGGTACTGTCTATTATCCTGTTTCTCTTGAGAGTGAAGTAGCAGGAAGGCTAGATCTTAAACTGGGAGACAAGCTGACCTTCAATATAGGGAGTGAAATGGTCTACACCGAGGTTACCAGTATCCGAGAGGTTAACTGGCAGACTATGCAGCCTAATTTCTTCTTTGTATTGCATCCAGCAGCAATGGACGCTTTCAAACCGACTTATTTAACCAGTTTCCATCTAGACGCTGAGCGCAAACCTGTGTTGACGTCATTGCTTCAACCATTTCCTACTATTACGCTGTTTGATGTGGATGCGCGTATCAATCAGCTTAGAAGCATTGTTGACCAAGTCTCTTTAGCCGTAGAGTTTATCCTTATTCTCGTGTTGGCTGCCGGTTCATTGGTGCTTATTGCACAAGTACAGGCCAGCATGGATGAGCGACAGCAAGAGCTGGCCATATTGCGAACATTAGGGGCCAAAGGCAGCCTGATCAGACAGAGCGTTGTCTTTGAATTTATCATAATCGGCGTCGTGGCGGGCTTGATGGCTGCAATAGCCAATGAGTTGAGCTTGTACTTGTTACAAACGCAAGTGTTCCAAATGTCGCCTGGGTTGCACCTAGACTATTGGGGGGTAGCAGCTGTCGCGGGGGCTGTCGTCGTGGGAACCTTGGGTGCCATTAGCTGCTGGCGCCTGCTGTCATTGAACACGACCACACTGTTACGACGAATGGTGTAAGTGCAATAAGACCAGGACGCTATTGAAAAATAGCGTCCAATGCTGGTTGCAATTCAGGATAGATAAAGTTGTAACCAGCTTCCTGTAATCGTTGGGGTAACACAAACTGGCCAGTTAGCAGCAAATCTGAGGCTTCGCCCATGAGCATATTGAGGGCAAACGCAGGCATGGGTATAACGGTAGGTCTGTTCAATGCTTTGCCAAGCGCTTTGGTAAAAGCAGCATTACTGACTGGTGACGGGGCGGTAAAGTTGAATGCACCTTTGAGTGAATCATTAGCAATCAAATAGTGTATTCCCGCAACCATATCATCGATGTGGATCCAGGACATGCCTTGCTTGCCATTACCAATAGGGCCGCCTAAACCCAATGAAAAGGGCAGTGTCATTTTGCCGAGCGCACCTTTGCCTTTGCCCAGTACAATGCCTGTTCTCAACATGCACACCCTGGTTTTTTCTGACTGTGCGCCAGACGCAATATTTTCCCATGTGGCGCAGAGCCTGTGGGTAAACTCGTCATTGATATTGTGTTCAACCTCTGTCACTGGCGTGGACGATTGACGCCCATAATAGCCAATTGCAGAGCCTGAAATAAAAACAGAGGGTGGAGATGCACTGGCCTGTAGTAATTTAATAATATGTGATGTGGTTTGCCAGCGGCTGTCCTGAATCTTTTGTTTTTGCGTTTTAGTCCAGCGTTTGTCTGCAATAGGCTCTCCCGCTAAATTGATCACGCAATCAAAATCATCCAGGTGATTAAGGTGGTTGAGTGAGGCTATTACTGCAACTTCACAGGATACATTTTCAAACTGATTAAGACAGTCCTGACCTTGTCGACTGAGCACGCTGACTTTTACCCCGTCGGGTAAAGAGCGAATAAAAGCGCTACCTACAAAGCCCGTGCCGCCTGTTATCAAGTAGTGAGAGGGTTTCACTCAGCATCCTTATTACACGACAGCGTTAACGACACGGAATCAGAAAAGCGCAATGCATGAGGCTTATCAACTTCTACTTGTGCATATTTTACCCAAGGGTGCTCTGCTGCTACTGCAAGCACATCAGCAGTCAGTTTTTCAAGTAAATAAAAACGGTTATCTTCGACCAGCTTAATGATGGCCTTGGTGATGCCCTTATAGTTTAATGCATCATCTATTTGATCACTGTTTGTTGCACGTTGACCGTCATAATGGATAACAACATTGACCACTACGTCCTGCTTATTTTGTATTTCTTCCTCTTTAATCCCTATATAAGTGCGTAAGCGAAGGTTTTTAATTCTGATTGTCGCATCGTTTAACGTCATTCTGCTTCCTGATGAGTTATTTTCTGTTAGTCTACATGCCTATGTAGGACAAGGCATTGCTATTTATTAATGGAAATTCAATCTCCCGCAGCAAAAACACTTTTGATTTTGGCCTGTTTCATTGTTGTGATGGCCGGTATTAAAGCCGCGAGCGCTATTATGGTGCCGTTCTTTCTTTCAGTCTTTATTGCCATCGCTTGTGGCCCTGTTATTAACTGGTCCAGCAAACGTGGCGTTCCGCGATGGGCATCGGTATTTTTAGTTATACTGTTAATCGTTGTGATTGGATTCATGCTTGCTGGTCTGGTAGGCCAATCGATGACTGAATTCAGAGCAAACATGCCGCAATATAAGGAGCAGTTGGAGGTAGAGTTTGCCTGGGTAGTTGAGCAACTCGCCCGCTTTAACATCCAGCTCAATCAAGCACTGATTAGCCAGCATCTTAACCCAGGTATGGCGATGTCGATTGCTACAAATTTCTTGAGCGGTATGGGCGGGGTGTTGTCCAATCTCTTATTGATTCTGCTTACTGTTATTTTCATGTTGTTTGAAGCCGAGAGCTTTCCTCGACGAATACACATCGCTATGGCAGATCCGGATATGAAGTTTACCCACATAGACCGCTTTATTCAGTCAGTAAATAGTTACCTTGCAATCAAAACGGTAGTAAGCCTGTTTACGGGGTTGTTTATTGGCGTTTATTTGTGGTTCTTAGGCGTTGACCACTTTTTATTGTGGAGTGTACTCGCATTTATGCTCAACTATATTCCCAATATAGGTTCTTTTATCGCCGCAGTACCTGCCATTTTAATGGCTTTTATCGAACAGGGGATGGGCGTGGCGGGGCTAACAGCCCTTGGTTTTGTTGTTGTGAATACGGTGATGGGCAATTTCATTGAGCCTAAATTTATGGGTAAAGGTTTGGGGCTATCTACCCTTGTGGTTTTCTTGTCACTTGTGTTTTGGGGCTGGTTACTGGGTAGCGTAGGTATGTTGTTATCTGTGCCACTCACCATGGTAGTGAAAATTGCCCTGGAATCCCGCGAAGAGAGTAAATGGATAGCGGTATTATTGTCCAGTGAGGGTAGTGAGCCGATTAAAGCTCAACCTGATGCTGGCACCTCCAGAGGCTGAAGATTCTATGGCCAGCCTGCCGCCGTAGCTGGCCATAATGTCACTCACTACTGCCATGCCAATACCTTGGCCTTCCTGATAGGTATCGAGCCTCTTGCCACGGGTGAGCAGTGTTTGTTTGTCCTGTTCTTTGATGCCGGGACCGTCATCTTCAATAATGACGTCACGCGTTGCAGAGGTGTCTTCCGAATAAATAGAGACCTGTGTGTTTGCAGCTTTACAGGCATTGTCTAACACATTTCCCAGAACCTCCATGAGATCTGTCGATTCCATCGGCAGTGTAAAGCCATCAGCAATATTATTGATCAGCGTTAAATTCTGCTCTGCATGTACTTTGGCCATGGCAGACAACAATTGCTGCGCAATGGCCTTTACTGGAATGGGGGCGTGCCAACCGGGCTTTTGGGTAGCAGCACGTTTTAACTGGCGTTGAATAATGCTTTCTATTTCATTGAGAGGCTGTATTAGCTGGGGCAGACTGCCTGCCTCACCTTTGGCAACAGTGAGAGGGGTTTTTAGACTGTGGGCCAAATCACTCAGACTATTTTTATATCTTTCTCTTTGTTGTTTCTCGTGCGTTATGAGTTGATTAATACTGCTACTAAGCGGTGTAATTTCGATAGGATAATCAGACGACACTAAGCCTTTAGTGCCATCTGATGCGGCCGCGATTTCTCTATTCAAACGGTTTAGTGGTTTTAGCAGAAACTTTATGCCCAACAACAGTGATAACAGAAGTAGTGCATCCAATAATAATAAACCTTGCCACAATGCCTTAAGGAAAGATTCCCGCTCTTGATCAAAACTACTTTTGTCGTAAACGACATAAAAATGAACCGGCGAAAAGCCCTCTGAATGGGCGAACTCTGCGGTAAAAATATAGATAAATAGACCATCCTGTTCACTGAATTGCTCGGAACCCGTTTGTGGTGGAGAGGGTAGTAGAGGCACCGGAATGCTCAAACTAGACGATGAGCGCCACACTAACTCGCCTTGCCATTTTATGTAGCCATAAACGCCGGAATCAGTAAGGTTTAGCTGTTCATCTCTTACGCTAACCGGCATGCTCGGTGCTTCGTTATCAAACTCGAATTCACTGATAAGCATCAGCGAGTTGAGTTTGAGTTGCTGGAGTGTGGCTTGGGTCAGACTGGCTTTGTACGCTTCGTCGAGTGTGAAAATTGCCGCTGGCGTGAACAACAATAAGGCTACTACGGCGATTAATACACTTCTCGCCCTTAACGAGAGAGTATTTATGTCCATTAAGCGCGTTGTTGCTCAGTCGTTCGTGCCAGCCTGTAACCTCTGCCTCGCAGTGTCTCAATGGGCTTTAACGTGCCATCAGGGTCGAGTTTTTTACGCAGTCTACCAATAAACACCTCAATTACATTACTATCCAAATCAAAATCCTGGTCGTAAATGTGCTCGGTCAGCTCAGTTTTAGAAATGACTTTTTCTGGGTTGAGTAAGAAATACTCGACGACTTTGTATTCGTAGGCGGTAAGGGAAACCGGACTACTATTTACTAGTACTTCTTCACTCACGGTATCGAGGGAGAGCGCACCGTGATTTAACACCGGGTTAGCTTTACCAGAGGCTCTTCTGATCAGCGCTTTCAAGCGCGCCAAAAGCTCTTCATCATGAAAAGGTTTGGTGAGGTAGTCGTCGGCACCCGCATCCAAACCCTCGACTTTTTCCTGCCATCTGTCTCTGGCCGTTAAAAGCAGGATCGGGCAACGAATATCTTGCTGACGACATCGACGTACCAGTTCAAAACCATCAATTTTGGGTAAGCCAACATCAACGATGGCAGCATCATAGGGGTGCTCTGAGAATAAAAAAAGCGCTTTTTCGCCATCATCGGCTAAGTCGACACTGTAGCCTTGTTGGCGCAACATTACATCCAGTTGCATCAAAAGTCTGGCATCGTCTTCTACTACTAGTAGTCTCACCCTAATTATCCTTTTTAATTTTCGGTTGCGGCGTTTGCTGCACCACTCTGCCGGTATGCCGATTAACATCCACATTCACTACACGTCCGGATTTTTGCAGCATTTTTACACGGTAATGTTGGTTCTTTTGATCAACCCTGAGGACACGACCGTCTACGCGTTGACGTGCTTGCTGGATAGCCTGCGCCTGATTAATTGTTTTGTTTTGCTTTTTATCATCACTTTGCTGCGCCATAGCCACAGAGGGGCCAAGCACCAGCGCAGCAATGGCAGCTGCTATTGCGATCACAGTGTTTATCTTGCTCATAATGCTCATGGCGGACCCACAGTGAAATTTAAAGCCAGTATCCATTTTGCAACTGAATACTGGCTGAATGCAACCGAATAGAAGCGTTAAGGGAGGACTTTAATAAAGGGTTTGACCACCACAGATTGGTAAACACCAGCCGCTACATAGGGATCTGCATCAGCCCATTTTTGGGCGTCTTCTAGGTTGTCGAAATCAATGATCAACACAGAGCCAGACACACCAGCATCGGAAATGGTCTCAGTGTCTTCGTTGGGGCAGGGGCCTGCAACAAGGACTCTGCCTTGCTCAACCAGCGGCTTCATTCGCGCGAGATGCTCTGGTCTTGCCGCTTTTCGTTTGTCCCATGTGTCAGGGGCGTCTTCGGCATAGATGATATAATACATTACTGTCCCTTACTCGTTGCCGCTTTCATCGCGGATACAAACTGGCTTAACGCGTTAAGCATCGCGTCTTCATCATTGAGGTGCTTGGCGATAATATTGACCGTTGCAGAGCCTGAAATAGCGCCAGCAGCACCCGCCTTAATAGCCTCTTTAACCTGTTCTGGCGTTGAAATACCAAACCCTAAAATCGGTCTTGCGGCACCCACAGTTTGGAGGTTATCAATAAGGGTTTTAGCGGGTATCTCGGCTTTTGTCTCGGCACCCGTTACCCCAGCTCTACCGAGTAAATAGGTGTAACCGGAGGATAGTTCACCAATAGACTTTAAGGTCTCTTGTGTGGCGTTTGGCGGGGCAATAAGGATCTGGTCAATCCCAACCCCGTCCGCGATGGTTTTAAAGCGCGCTGCTTCACGAATGGGAACGTCCGCAATTAAGATTGAATCAACACCGGCTCCTTTCGCCTGCTGATAGAAGTTGTCAATACCAGCAGCGAGTACAAGATTACTGTATAAAAGCAAACCAATAGGCACATGGGGATGTTGTTCCCTTACCCGCTTTAGCAGATTTAAACAATCAATGGGGGTAATCTTGTGATCCAGTGCGCGAATGCTCGCCGCTTGAATAGTGGGGCCATCAGCAATTGGGTCAGAGTAGGGAATACCCAATTCCAGCGCATCAGCACCACTTTCTATAAGTTGTAGTAGAATTTTTTCTGATTGCTCAATAGACGGATCACCGAGCATCACAAAAGGTACAAATGCGCCTTCATTTTTGTCATCGAGCGCTGCAAACATGTGCTCATATCGCTGCTTGTGTTGCCCATTATCCATTGATTTCATCTCCCAAAATAGATATTACATGATTCAGGTCTTTGTCACCACGACCCGACAAATTGACGACTATCAGCATTTCCTCCTCAGCTTCATCCGCCATATTCAAGGCGTGAGCAAGTGCATGCGATGACTCAAGGGCAGGAATGATCCCTTCTTTGTTCGCTAATAGTTTAAACGCATTCAAAGCCTCTTCATCCGTTGCGGCCACATATTCTGCCCGCCCGATATCGGCTAAATGCGCATGCTGAGGCCCTACAGCAGGGTAATCAAGACCGGCTGATACGGAATAACTTTCTTCAATTTGTCCTTCTTTGTCCTGCATTATGTAGGTAAATGCGCCGTGTAAGATGCCTTGTGAACCGGTCACAATTGTTGCGCCATGCTCTTTGGTATGCACACCTTTCCCTGCTGGCTCGACGCCTATAAGACGCACACTGGGCTCATCGATAAAATCAGCAAACATGCCAATAGCGTTAGAGCCCCCGCCAACACAGGCGACAACAGCATCAGGCAATTTGCCTTCTTTTTCCATAATTTGAGCGCGAGTTTCCTCACCAATCATCCGATGGTACTCACGAACGATTGTAGGAAAGGGGTGAGGTCCGGCGGCTGTACCTAGTAAATAATGCGCCTTATCATAATTAGCTGACCAGTCTCGCATTGCTTCATTGACAGCGTCTTTCAAAGTACCTGACCCCGCGTTAACCGGAATAACTTCCGCACCCATCAGGCGCATTCTAAAGACGTTTGGCGCTTGTCTTTCAACATCCTTCGCACCCATATAAATACGTGCTTTTAATCCCATTAACGCACAAGCCAGCGCGGTAGCTACGCCGTGTTGGCCTGCACCAGTTTCTGCAATGACCTCAGTTTTTCCCATGCGTTTAGTGAGTAGTGCCTGACCTAACACCTGATTCGTTTTATGTGCACCACCGTGCAATAAGTCTTCTCGTTTTAAGTACAATTTAACCTTAGGGTTACTCACCAGATTTCGAGTGAGTGTCATGGCGGTAGGACGCCCAGCATAGTCGTGCAATAGAGACAAAAACTCTTTCTTAAATGCCGGATCATCGTTGGCTTCTAGAAAGGCTTGCTCTAGTTGGTCGAGGGCAGGTATGAGTAATTCTGGAACATACATACCGCCATACTGGCCAAATTTACTGTCTAATTGATTCATAGTTTTCTCTTATCCTGCCTGTTTTAAAGCATGCACGGCAATGGCGCGCCGTGCATCTAACGTATTTTTAATGCGTGTAGGATCTTTTTTCCCCGGTGCGCTTTCGACTTTCGAATTGATATCTATGATACTCGGCCCGAAAGCGGCTGCTTGCGCAATATTGTCTTCGCCAATCCCGCCTGCAAGCACAATTTTTTCTGCAGCCCCCAAAGTATTAAGTACCGACCAGTCAAAAGCTTGACCTGTGCCGCCGCTTTGCGTTCCTACCTTGCAATCAAGCAATACCCGGTCACAGCTTTTATCGTTAATGAGTGAATTCACTGCTTTCAACTGTTCTTTCGTTGGCGATGATGACAACGCGACGGCTTGCCATAACTCCACTGACTCAGGCAAGGCGGCGCGAAGGCTCTGCCGGAATGCTATGTCTTCATCGCCGTGTAACTGCACAGCCGCTAATTGCAGGGACGTTACGTGCTGAATAATGTTGTCAACAGTACTGTTAACAAACACACCGACGTAAGATGCGCTAACTTGTTCAACTACAGCCTTTGCACTCGTGAGTGTCATAAATCGAGGGGATTTTTGAGCGAATATCAGACCTAACCGGGTTGCACCGCAGGCCTGTGCCTGTGCTGCGTCTTCTGCTTGGGTTATGCCACAAACTTTTGTGTCACCAAATATCAACCGACGCACTGCATTGGACAAATCCGATTCTGCCATGAGTGCGCTACCGACTAAAAAGCCATTGCTGACTGCAGACAATCGTTGTACGTCTTGGTGGGTATAGATACCTGACTCAGAAATCAGCACATATTCGTGAGTAGCATGTTGCAGCATGGGGACCAGTGTTTCAGTGGTTGCCAAATCGGTCGATAAATCGCGCAAATTTCGGTTGTTGATACCGATGATCTTGGCTTCCAGATCAATGGCACGTGCCATTTCTTGTTCATTGCTGACCTCTGTCAAAATGTCCAGATTCAGGGAGTCAGCCAATGTGGCCAGCGACTTATATTCTGTATCGTCCAACACAGATAACATAAGAAGAATTGCGTCTGCGTGGTAATAGCGGGCAAGGTATACTTGATAAGGTGCAACAAAAAAATCCTTGTTGAGTACAGGTTGTCTGGCGCGGGCAGTGACATACTCCAGGTATTCATAAGTGCCCTGAAAATACTTTTCGTCGGTTAACACTGAAATACCCGATGCATAAGGGGTATAGGCCTCAAGTATTTCATCTAAGTCAAACTGTGGGCGAATTAGTCCCTTAGACGGTGATGCTTTTTTACATTCGAATATAAAGCCCGCAGCAGGTTTGCTTAATGCAGCGAACAACGACTTTTCAGATGGCACCAGCGTGTCTATAAAGCTATTAAGCGGTAAAGTGCGCTCTCGTTCTGTTACTTCTTGGCGTTTATCAGCGACAATTTTTTCAAGTACGTTGGCCATTTAGCAATTTGCTCCTTTGCTGCATTGAGCTGTTTTCTCGAGTAGTGCTAGGGGAAGCTGATCTTTCATGGCTTGCATGGCTTGTTCCGTTCCGTCTTTGTAAGAATCGGCCTTGCCAGTTAATACCAGCAACGCCGCACAGTTCATCGCAATTGCAGCCCTGTGAGCCTCTTTTCCTTTTCCACTGAGCGCGTCCATGATCAGGGCCTTATTCTCTTGAGGCTCACCCCCTTCAATGGCGCTAATCGGATAATCAGGTAATCCGAAATCGCTAGCCGTTACCGTGGTGCGTCGCACGTCGCCATGTTCAAGCTCTACAATGGTACTGACACCATGCAAGGCAAGCTCATCTAGGCCATCACCATGAACAATCATGGCTTTATGTTGACCCATCAACATGAGTGTTTTGGCATAGATATCAAGCAGCTCAGGAGCATAGACACCGAGCATGCTGTGCGTGGGACGAGCGGGATTGGCCAGTGGGCCGAGTATATTGAACAAAGTACGTGTCTTAAGTTGTGTACGTACAGGCATTACGTATTTCATTCCCTGGTGATATACAGGTGCAAATAAAAACGAGAGTCCAGTCTTATCTAGGCATTGTCTGGCCGTGTCAGGTGACATCTCAAGATTGATGCCGCATTCTCTAAATAGGTCAGCGGATCCCGACTTGCTTGATACACTTCGGTTTCCGTGTTTGGCCACTTTTACGCCACATGCAGCTGCTACAATGGCGGCAGAACTTGAAATGTTAATGGTGTTGTGACCGTCTCCTCCCGTGCCCACTATATCTGCGAATGCGTAGTCGGGTGTAGGAAAAGGCCGAGCATTAGATACCATAGCACTGGCAGCCCCGGCGATTTCATCGGGAGACTCGCCTTTTATTTTCAGAGTAACTAGCAAAGCCGTCAGAGAGGTTTCATCCGCCTTTCCGTGTAAAACATCGTTAAACACACTAAAAGCCTGAGCCTGATGTAAACTGCCACCATCAAACAGCTTGCTTAACGCGCGAGATATATCCGTCATACTACACCTGTTGTTGAGTTAAGAACTGCATACAATCTGCCAACAATTGGCTTCCCGCAGTGGTTAAAATGGATTCTGGATGAAACTGAAAGCCCAACATTTTATCGGTTGGGTGCCAAATTGCCATGACCTGATCATCAACTTCTGCTAGTACCTGTAAACATTCTGGCAAATGTGTAGCAACCAATGAGTGGTATCTGGCAATGGGTAAAGGCTGTGGCATATTAGCAAAAACACCAGCGCCATCATGTGATAACAGTGAGGCTTTTCCGTGCATCACAGCGGGGGCACGACTTACTGTGCCACCAAAATGCTCAACAATGGCCTGATGACCTAAGCAAATGCCTAGTACAGGGAAACGACCCGCTACAGCAGCCAGAAGTTCAGGCATACAGCCTGCATCGCTTGGTGCTCCTGGCCCCGGCGACAACACTAGCACAACGTTTTTATCGAGACTTGCTTCGTGCATTGCTTTTAGGATTGTCTGCGCGTCCAACGTATTTCTAAACACAGTGACGTCAGCGTCCATGAGTTGCAATTCATCTACCAGGTTATAAGTAAATGAGTCAACGTTATCGAGCAAGAATATGGCTTTTGATTTTGACATTATGCTAGGCCTCCTTGCGCATTGGCTGCAATGATCGCACTGATTACCGCTTGTGCTTTACTTCTTGTCTCGTCAGCTTCTGCCTGTGGATCGGAATCGTAGACAACACCAGCACCGGCCTGAATGTGGGCCATACCATCTTTGATAAACGCTGAGCGGATAACAATACACGTATCCATGTCACCTTTTCCATTTAGGTAACCCACTGCACCGCCATAGCTTCCTCTTCTTTGCTTTTCTACCTGACGGATGAGCGTGGCTGCGCTGACTTTTGGGGCTCCCACTAATGTGCCCATGTTCATACAGGCTTGGTAAGCATGCAGTGCATCTAAATCGTTTCTTAACTGGCCCACTACTCGAGAGACCAAATGCATGACGTGGGAGTAGCGGTCAACTTTAAGTAGCTCTTTTACATGTCTGGAACCCGGCTGGCTGACTTTAGCGACATCATTTCGGGCAAGGTCAACTAACATAATATGTTCTGCTTTTTCTTTCTCATCCTCTCGAAGTGACAACTCTAGTCTGCTGTCCAAATCCCAGTCCATAGTGCCATCGATGCGCTTTCCTCTTGGGCGGGTGCCGGCAATGGGATAGACCTCTACCTGATTTGTTGTCGAGCAGTACTTTAGCGCCGACTCAGGTGATGCACCAAACAAAGCAAAATCGCCTGTTTGCAAATAAAACATGTACGGACTGGGGTTTGATTGTTTAAGGCTGCGATAGGCTTCTCGTGGCATAAGGCAGGGTAATGAAAACGTTCGCGAGGGCACTACTTGAAAGATATCACCAGAAAGAATATGTTCTTTTAACGAAATTACATCGCGTTTAAACGTATCATCGTCTTTGTCTACTTTGAGCTCAGTGCATCCCTTAATTGAAGATGTGTGACATGCTGAGGGAGAACTGCCGACCTCAGAGATAGCCTGTGCAAGATGCTCTATTTTTTGTGAAACGCTAAAATAGTGTTGGGCGACATCGGGCGCACTAAAAACACTGCCAATCAGCTCAGCAGTATTACTTTGATGATCAAAGGTCACTAAGGTTTCTGCTAAATAGAACAGGTAATCCGGACAGGTATTCTGGCTACCTTCAACAGAAGGTAATACCTCATAGCTCGCTAATACATCATAGGCAAAGACACCGCCGAGAAAAACCGCGTTATCGTGATCTCGTAAAGGCTCGATGTGTTTAATGGCGCTTCTGAGTACATCAAACACGCTGGTTGCCTTGAGGCGGCGATCCTCATCCAGCGCGCGGGCATCTCTGGCAATTGTCAGTATCAGTTTAGGCCCATCACGAGTTATGCTTGCATTTGTCATCAGCCGCTCTGCCAGCACGTCTAGTACCGCAAGGCCATTCTCGGTGAGCGCTTCACAAACTATGTGATCACCATTACATTCAAATTTGACTGCGGCACTTGTCATCAGCAGGCTCTTCAGATTGTCCTTACTATCAATTTCAGCTGATTCAAGGAGCAAGGCCGGTGTCTCAATATCACAAACTTGTTCCATCACCGACAACGGGTCACTGTGATACGGTACATTTTTTATAAGTGTTTCTACCTGTCCCGGCTTCGTGCCGAGTGACGCCAAACTCATGGCTAACCTCACTGTTTTTTGGTCAAAAAAAAAGCCCGTCTTAAAACGGGCTTTTATAAAATACGCGTGCACGCGACTCTGCCCGATATGTCAGGACATCCACCACCAGTTGTTAACGGTTTGCATACACATAAAAAATTTCTTTCTACTTTACGTTCACGGTTACTAAGCAACCTGTATAATGCTCTATAGAAGAAAACAAATAGACTCTTGTGTCAAGGGTAAAATTGAAAATAGACCTACATTCTCATACCACTGCATCCGACGGACAACTCACCCCGACAGAACTAATGCTTCGGGCAGACACGATGCAAGTCGACATGATCGCAATAACGGACCACGATACGGTAAGCGGGATTGAAGAGGCCGAACAAGCCATTGTTGATCATCGACTCAAAGTATCGTTAATTTCCGGTATTGAGCTATCAACGCAATGGAAAAGTTTCGGTATCCATATTGTTGGTTTGAATCTTAATGTAAATGAACCCACCTTTTTGCGTGGTGTAGCGGCGCAAAAAGCGGTGCGGCAAAATCGTGCCAACAAGATTGCTGAGAAATTGGCGCGCACTGGATTTTCGGATATTTTACCACAGGCTCAGGCGCTGGCTGGAAAGGGAGAAATAACACGAGCGCATTTTGCTAGAGCGCTAGTGACCCATCATGGTTTAGGTACCATGGATAATGCGTTTAAGCGTTTTATGGGTAAGGGCAAAGTTGGCGATGTGAAAGGCGAGTGGCTGTCAATCGCAGAGGCTGTAAAATTGATACATGCTGCTGGTGGTCAGGCCGTGCTGGCACATCCACTGAAATACGAGATGTCAACAAAGTGGTTACGACGCTTGATCGCGCATTTTGCTGAAGTAAATGGAGATGCAGTGGAAGTAGCCGGGCCGGGTGTCTCGGGTCAGTCACAACAATTAATTCATGAGATTGTAGCGAGTGAAAAGCTAAAAGGGTCAGTTGGTTCTGATTTTCACAACCCAGGACGATGGACTGAGCTGGGGCGTTTTCAACAGATATTACCGTCAGTAACACCACTTTGGCATGACTGGCCATGTGTGTCTGTGGCATAATTACAACAATTCTTTTTTGTAGCGCTAATTATGAGCCAGTTCTTTTACATTCACCCAGACAACCCTCAGCAGAGATTGCTCAATCAAGCCTGCGATTTGATTCGACAAGGCGAAGTCATTGTTTATCCAACCGATTCAGGCTATGCAATAGGGTGTCAAATGGCTGACAAACAGGCTCTTGAGCAGATTATTCGCATTCGTCAGCTTGATCAGCATCACAACTTCACGCTTATGTGCAGAGATATGTCTGAGTTATCTGTTTACTCAAAAGTCGACAACGTGGCTTTTAGGCAAATCAAAAATAACACACCAGGACCTTACACTTTCATTCTAAAGGCAACGAAAGAGGTGCCGCGTCGGGTACAGAATGCTAAGCGGAAAACCATCGGGTTGCGCGTGCCTGACAATACCATTGCGCTACAGCTTCTTGAAACCTTGGATGCACCATTGCTTTCAACCACGTTAATTCTGCCCGGAGCGGACAGCGCTGAGTCTGATCCAGATGAAATTCGGGACAAACTTGAACGACAGGTGGGTCTGATTATTCATGGAGGTTATTTGGGCGAGCAGCCAACGACAGTGGTTGATATGAGTGAAGGTGACGCGACCATTATCCGGCTTGGGAATGGCGACCCAACGCCCTTTGAATAAGACATACCCACGTACATGACTGCGACTAATCAGCCTGCTCAACAGCCCTTGCCTTTGGCTTTTATTAACGGCGAAGCCTTAATTGAAAAACCACAAGATTTGTATATTCCGCCTGATGCGCTAGAGGTGATTTTAGAGACCTTTGAGGGGCCGTTAGATCTCTTACTGTATTTGATTAGGAAACAAAAGCTCGACATCGTCACGATGCCGGTTGCTGACATCACCAAGCAGTACATGGAATACGTTGATGTAATGAAAACACTGCAGCTTGAATTAGCCGGTGAGTATTTGTTGATGGCAGCGGTATTGGCTGAAATAAAGTCTCGGCTATTGTTGCCAAAACGCGAGATAGAAGACAATGACGAAGATGATCCCAGAGCGGAGTTAATTCGTCGGTTGCAGGAATATGAACGAGTTAAACAAGCCGCACAGTCTTTGGATGAGCGCCCTAGATTGGAACGAGACTGTTTTGTTGCCAACGTTGGAAAAGAGACCATTACCTTGCCAGATCGTCCTCTTCCTGATGTGACTCTACAAGAATTGATACTAGCATTTTCCAGGGCGATGAAGCGCGCCGAAGCCTTTGAACATCATCAAATTGCAAGGGAAAAACTGAGCACACGTGAAAGGATGAGTTCCATTCTGCAAACGTTACAACAGCATGAAGGTGAACGCTTTGTGACCTTCGATAAGTTATTTATGCCTGAAGAGGGCAAGGCAGGCGTTGTGGTGTCTTTTTTGGCCATTCTTGAACTAATAAAAGAACACCTTATTTCATTGGTCCAAACAGGGCCGTTTGCACCATTACATATTTCACTTAAGCAAGATGAAGAAAATACAACACGAACAGCTTAAACAAATTCTGGAAGCGGCGGTTTTTGTCCACGAGACACCGCTGTCGATGGAAACTATTAAGCATACTTTGCTTGCAGACTATTCAGTGTCAAGTCAAGCCGTGAATAAAGCCATGAATGAACTTAGCCTAGACTATGCGCCAAGAGGCATAAATTTGGTCAAAGTTGCATCGGGCTGGCGTTTTCAATCAGAAGATAGCTTGGGGCCTATTTTAAGTAATTTATGGCAGGAACCGCCTCCGCGATACTCCCGAGCGTTGCTTGAGACGCTTTCACTTATCGCATATCGGCAACCCATTACCCGTGGTGAAATTGAAGATATTCGTGGTGTTGCAGTAAGTAGCAACATCATTAAAACGCTTACTGAACGGGAATGGGTGAGCGTAGTAGGGCACAAAGAAGTACCGGGACGGCCGGCTTTGTACGCCACAACACAACAGTTTTTAGATTATTTTTCGCTTGAGTCACTGGCTGACTTGCCAGATAGCGAACTTTTTGAACAGACAGGCACAGTACAATGACAGCACAGAGCGAAAAGCTGCAAAAGGTTTTAGCAAGTTTAGGTTTAGGATCGCGCCGGGAAATTGAAGGCTGGATCAGCGAAGGTAGGGTTTCTGTAAACGGAACAATTGCTACTTTGGGTGACAGAGTAGATGAAACCGCACAATTGCGCGTAGACGGTCAATTAATCAGTCGGCAACAGGCACAAAAAACCTGTCGCGTGCTCATGTATAACAAGCCTGAAGGTGAGTTGTGTACGCGAAAAGATGAAGCGGGAAGACCAACAGTTTTTGACCGCTTGCCACAAATCAAAGGAGGCCGGTGGATTGCTATTGGTCGTTTGGATCTTAACACCAGCGGCCTACTCCTGTTCACCAACGATGGCGAACTCGCAAACAGACTCATGCACCCCAGCCACCAAATTGAACGGGAATACGCAGTGAGGGTCTTTGGTGAAGTGACACCGCAGGCCCTAAAAAATCTTCGTCGAGGTGTAAAACTGGAAGACGGCATGGCAAAGTTCACAACGCTTCGACAGAGAAAGCAGGATGAAGATAGTCAGAACCAATGGTTTGACGTAACACTCAACGAAGGTCGAAATCGGGAAGTAAGGCGATTGTGGGAAAGCCAAGAATTACAAGTAAGCCGACTTATACGTTTGCGTTATGGGTCATTGGCGCTGAAAAAGCGTCTTCCACAAGGTGGGTGGATAGAACTGGAATTGGATGATGTTAATGCATTAAGGCGTAGTGTGCAGCTGCCCGATGAGGCCGAGTCTGCCGTAGACGGTAAACAGAATAAGCTTGATCATGTTCGCTTGAGCAGAATGCGTCGTTCTGTGAAAAAACATCGGGTTAAACGTGAACATAATATAAAACGAACTAAACGCGAACGATTCGGTAGTTGATTGGTCTGACGCTAACAGGTAGCATGCCTGCCGATAGTTTTTTATTACCATAATTAGAATGAAATAAATGAGTAAATACATGAAACGTCTTGCGCTCTCTTTTATCCTGGCTTTCACATTAATAGGGACAGGGTGCTCCGATTGGATATACCGTATCGATGTACCTCAGGGAAATTACCTCGATAAAAATGATATTGAGGATTTGCGTATGGGCATGACAAAAGAGCAAGTCATATTTGTGTTAGGCCGCCCCATAGTCGCGGATAGCTTTGATAATGATACCTGGTATTACATCTACGATATGAAACGCGGCATGACGAAACGCGGTAGTGATTTTCAGCAGGAATTCATCATCCATTTCGAGGACGATAAGGTAGCAAAAGTTGAAGGCGATTTTGAACTCCCTGAAAGCTTTTACGATCCGATAGAACAATAGTCAGTAGGCCGATTTATTGGCTCATCACAGACTTGCGATGAGCCGAACTTTTCCCATCATTTTCAAACTACTTGTTCCAGAAGTGCCTTTGCATTGTCTATAGCGCTTTGCGTGACCTTATCGCCCGCTAGCAGCCTCGCCAACTCATGCACTCTATCTTGCGGTGTTAAGGGTAATACGCTGGTCGTTGTTTCATTTTTTTCCGTGTGTTTCGTCACATAAAGCTGGTTGTGTGCTTGCGCAGCAACCTGGGGTAAATGTGTAACACACATGACCTGGTGCGCCTTACCTAACTTGCGTAAAAGCTGGCCGACTACTGACGCTGTGGGGCCACTGATTCCTGCATCTACCTCATCGAAGATCATGGAAGGAACGGGATTAGTTGCACGGGAAACCACTTGGACTGCCAACCCAATCCTTGATAACTCACCGCCAGAGACCACTTTTTCGAGTTTACCAAAAGCCTGCCCTTTGTTGGTTGACGCAACCAAAGCCACGCTATCTAAACCCTGCTTAGTGGCTGTTTTTTGCGTATCGAAATTTACTTGAAAAGCAATTTCAGCACTTTCCATATTCATCTGATGAACATACTGCATTATAGCCTTGGCCAGTGCTTTACCTTGTTTAGTCCTGTTAGCACTGACTTGCTTAGCAAGACTAATATAATCCTGTTTGGCGTTATCAACTTCTACGGCGAGTTGTTCCAATCTTTCGTCGCTGCCTGTGATTTGTGACAGTTCAGCGGCTAAACTTTGATGGTGTTCATACAGTGATTCAGGCCTTACCTGATGCTTCCGTGCAAGCTCGACTGCACAACTAAAACGACGTTCAACTTGCGCTAACTGAGCAGGATCAGACTCTAGATTATCAACGTAGTGTCTAAGTTCACGCACAGCTTCTTCAATTTGAATCGAAGATTCATCAAGCATCTGCACAATAGGCGCTAATGCTTTATCGTGTTCGGTTAGCCCATTTAGCCGGTCTTTATACTGTTTAAGTGTTGATAATACCGAACCGTCATCAGATTCGTATAAGGAATACAAACTCTGCTGTGATACATCTAATAAGTGCTGGCTGTGACTGAGTTTTTTGTGGTCGTCTTCTAGCGCTGAAAATTCATCTTCCTCAATAGCAAAGTCATCAAGCTCTTTAACCTGATATGCCAGGAGTTGTTCTCTGTCTTTGTTTAATTGATGCGTATTACGTGTTTCTTCTAATACTTTTTCCTTGCTTTTCCACAATTTAAATGCATTTTCTAGATCGTTAAGTAATTGACTATGGCCGGCGTAGTCATCAAGTAAACGAAGCTGCTCAGATTCTTTTAACAGTTTTAAATGTGTGTTTTGACCATAGATTAATAACAACAGAGACCCGAGAGCCTTAAGTTGATTCAATGAGGCTGTAGTACCGTTAATAAACGCTTTTGAGCGCCCCTCAGAGGAGATTACTCTGCGGATAAAGCAAACCTCAGATTCATCATCAGCATCTAATTCATTTTCACTCAACCAGGCTTTCGCTGCATGATTATTATTGAGTGAAAAATGCGCGATAATTTCTGATTTTGCGGCACCTTTTCGCACGCAGCTCGCGTCAGCGCGCTCTCCTAAGCAGAGTGACAAAGCGTCAATGGCAATCGACTTACCTGCACCGGTTTCTCCTGTAATTGCTGTGAGCCCTTGTTCAAAATTGAGCTCAAGCTGTTTAACAACGGCAAAATTCTTTATGGACAAATGTATCAGCATAATAAGCGCTATATGTTTATACAGTATAGTGTAAATATATACAGTATATTTGCGGTGTAAAGTAATTTTTTTATTCTACCGAAGAAGATGTGTATTTGTGTAACGCGCTATTGTATTGAGGATAAAATTCTTTACACTGCTGGCAACGCAGTGGTGGTAAGCGTCGCCTTTAAATATGTATTCATCAGGGATTTGTTACTTGGTTATCAGAAAGCTCTCTCTCCTTCTTTTTGTGTCTTTCGTTTTAGCGGGCACTAAAAGTCAGGCCTCCCCGTGGGTAGGTATCAGCGATGCTTCGCTTCACAATGACGTACAAACGTTAGTGGAGTTTGGCTATTTAACGTCTGTCAGTATGACGTATCCACTCCCATGGAAGGGTATTGACAGTCAATTGTCACAAATCACGGTAGGTAGCATGCCTAGTGCCGCGCGTATTGCCTACGTTCGCTTGCAGCACTACTTGGCGCAAACAGTTAATCGCCGCACTGTGCATATGGCTGGCCTGCACCTTTCGTCGGAAGAAAAACGTTTTAGCCGTTTTAGTAACAATGAATATGATAAAGGCAGACTTTATTATTCGGCTGAGATGCGATCAGGTCGTATAGCAGGGCGGGCAAAAGTGAATGTTCTAGATGATGGGAGCAGTCACATTGACGGAAGCTATATGGCGTACACCTTTGATGACTGGACAGTCAGAGCCGGTATGATCGACCAATGGTGGGGAGCGGGCCAATCAAGCAGTCTGATACTATCAAACAACGCTCGTCCTATTAAAACCTTAGCGCTATCTCGGGCTACATCCGCGCCCTCTGAATCTGCATGGTTACGCTGGTTAGGTCCCTGGTACGCAACTTTTCAGCTTGGTCAACTTGAAGCTCAGCGTCACATACCGAATGCGAAATTGGCAATGAGCAGGGTAAATCTGTCACCACTAAGCAATCTAGAAATAGGCTTGTCTTGGGTTGCCATGTGGGGAGGAGACGGCGTAGGTAATGGGCTTGGCCGATTATTTGATGTAATGACCTTCAGGGAGGTGTGCGCAGATGGCAGCGAAAATTGCGATCCTGCTTTAAACACGAAAGTAGGTAATCATCTTGCAGGGTATGATATCAAATATACGCTTATGGCGTTTGGGCAACCCGTTAATTTATATGCTCAACGTATAGGTGAAGATGCGGCGGATTACTGGCGGGTTACTGACACAGCCGACCTTTTGGGGATATCAACCTATGTTATGGGGGCAAAAGTGTCGGTTGAGTGGAGCGATACTAACGTGCAGTGTAACGGCGATGATTCCCCGAAAACGAATTGTTATTACGAGCATTCCGAATTTAAATCAGGATATCGCCACAGAGGCCGAGCTATTGGCAGCGCTTACGACTCCGATGCAGAAGTGTTGACTATGCATGTTGACAGGCGGTTTGCAAATGGTACTCGAGCTGAAATAAGCATGAGTAAAATAGAGATGAATTTAGATGGAGAAAGGCCCTCACCTGCAGTTGAGGGGGTCTCCGACGCCTTGTACCGAATCAATTTGTCTTATCAATTCCCTTATAAATCTTGGATATTCGATGCAGATATTGACGCTTACAAGGGAATTGAATCCGAAGAAGACGATACAGTAGTTGTGTCCTCTACAGCGAAATGGGTATTCTAATAGAGATGACGCCTATACATCGGTGCCAATGTCGAGTGCTTTAAGTCGCTATGCAAAACTACAATATTTTCTTAATTAATCTAGATAAGTCTGTCGAGCGACTGAGAAACGCTGATGAACAATTTAAGCGTCTTCATATTGCATACGAGAGAATGCCCGCCGTTTACGGGCCGGATCTCTCTGAAACAGAGCTTAACGTACACTACAGTGCTGAAAAAAATAGAAAGATTTATCACAAACAACTTAATGTAGGTGAAGTAGGCTGCTATCTCAGCCATCGAAAAGTGTGGCAGGCCATTGTTGAACAAAACCTGGATTTTGCCATTGTCCTAGAAGACGACTTTTCCTTAAACGCCAATTTTTTAGCGTCTATTGCAGCAGTTGCTGCTGTAGACGTTGAGTGGGACTACATAAAGCTTGCTGAGTATCCAGAAAAACGAAAAGCTCTCAGCAGCAGAGAATTCAACGGATTTTCACTAATCACCTACGACAAAATACCAGCCAGGACGGGCGCACAAGCGGTGAGTTTGTCGGGTGCTAAGAAGTTATTGGCGACATCAGAACAATTTGGTCGGCCCATCGACATTGATTTGCAGTACATTTGGGAGAAAAAACTTCGCCTGTACGGCCTTAAGCCCTATCCGGTTAATCTGAAGAGCCAGTTTGCCAGTGAGATTGATGAGATTGGCAAACGCTGTACACCCAAGGTCAATTTCTTCGCCAAAGCTTTCGATCAAATTCGCTTTAAAATCATGAATCATTTATACCGCAATAAATTGGGCGAGTGATGCAACCTGACGCGTTACCCGATACTGAACCAAAGCGATTTGCTATACATATAGATAATCTAGTGGGCGGAGGCGCAGAAAATGTCATGCTTACCCTCGCTCGTGCTTTAAAGGAAAAAGGGCATTCTGCCCACTTCTTTCTTCTTAATCAGGCTATTGGTTATGCAATCCCAGATAACCTGCCTATACATGTGCTATGTCCACAAGATCGGCTGAGTAAAATAGCCGGCTTTTTTCGCGTAAGAGCCAGTGCAAAATTACTCGAAGAGAAGGTTACTGCGGTTGAACAAGCGTGTGGAAAATTCGATATTCACATCGTCAATCTCGATGCAACAACAGCCGTTTTGTCGCATACCTCCCTGCCAAATAAGTATTTTGTTGTACATAACTCGATTCGCCAAGAATTAAAGCGAGAACGGAAAATGGGGCCTGTCAAATATCTGAAAAAGCGCCTTCAGAAGGCCTGCTTTTCAGGTAAAAACCTTATTTGTGTGTCTAGAGGGTTGGCGAGTGAAATTGAACAACTGAGGTGGATAGCTCCACGCTCTGTTACTGCAATTTACAATCCGTGTGACAAGGCGAAAATACTCGCCTTGAGCCAACAGGAAAACCCTGCGATACCCACAGAGCCGTACCTCATTCACGTAGGACGGTTCGCTAGACAGAAACGCCATGATATCTTATTTGAAGCCATTAAACAGGTACCCGATATCCCCTTGGTTTTGCTGTGTAGAAAGACAAATAAACTGTTGAAAATGGCAGAACGCCACGGTGTCAAAGACCGTTTGATATTACCCGGCTTTCAGTCTAATCCTTACAACTGGCTAGCCAGGGCCCGGCTCAAAGTACTAAGCTCAGATTATGAAGGCCTATCCATGGTGCTGATTGAATCGCTTATGTGTGGTACGCCAGTGGTTAGCACTGAATGTGACTTTGGCCCCTCAGAAATTCTCAGCGGTCATTTGTCGCAGTTTTTATCGGCGACCGGTGATGCCAATGCCTTAACCAAAAACATTAATCATGCACTTAGCGTTGATGCCAATCTGACTACGTCACCAATTTTAGAGGAGGTAGAGGCCAACAAAGTAGCGGACCGCTATTTGCAGCTGATTTAAAAGGGCTTGCTGCCCCAATTCAATTTCTTTCTTAAAACCGTAAAATAGTCGTATGAATCAGAGTGCACCATGCGCAGGCGTTCATTACATTTTTGTACGCTTACAAAATCACCGGGCTTTACGGGTAACTCAATGTGGCTGTCGCAACTTACTTGCAGGCTATCACTATTTTCTGTCGAAACGTGCATGGTGATGCGACGCTTTGCATCGACTACAATCGGACGACTGGTTAGTGTATGTGGGAACATAGGTACCAGAGTTAAGGCATCCAGCGTTGGCATTAAAATAGGGCCTCCACCTGAAAGCGAGTATGCGGTAGAGCCCGTAGGCGTTGCCACTATCATACCGTCAGCGCGCTGGCTTGAGACGAAGTGATCATCCAAAAAAATCTCAAATTGCATCATGTGGGCTACTTTACCATGGTGAAGCACCACCTCATTGACAGCCGTGTTTTTATGGATCAGTTCACCATTGCGTGTGACTTTTACTTCGAGTAAGAAACGGTCTTCCACATGCCACTTTCCCGCCATGAGAGAATCAAGCTGTTGCTCAATTTCATCAGGGCTAATATCGGCTAAAAAGCCGAGCTTTCCGCGATTAACGCCTACCACATGAATATTGTAACGCGCGAGTATTCTGGCAGCGCCCAACATGTTCCCGTCACCACCCACAACAATAGCAAGGTCGGCATGTTCGCCAATTTCAACCACACTGGATGAACTAAACTCACCTGACTCGACGTCGTTAGCGATATTACTAGCAACTAAAACAGAACAGTTTTTACTATTTAAATAAGTAACTAACGTTTGCAAGCTGGACTTAGTGCCCGCATGGTCTGGTTTACCAATCAGGCCGACAGTTTGATAGCGCATATGCTGTGTTAATTTTTGATATATCGAAAAACAGTACCATAGCTTATGCGCGAACCCAACACTAATCGCAGTGCATTAACGCGCGGTCCAACCGCCATCAAGGATCAGCGTTTGCGCAGTGATGTTCTTTGCTGCATCACTAAGCAAAAAGGCGGCTGATTCAGCCAGTTCGCTAATGTCGATAAAGGCTTTTTTGGGCATGGGCTCTAGCATGATTTTGTTCACCACGTCTTCTTCAGACATGTTGTTCTCGATAGCCTGTGCCGCTATCTGTTTTTCAACCAAAGGTGTTTTGACATAGGCAGGGCAGAGTGTATTGATAGTAATATCCACATCGCCTGTTTCGAGCGCCACCGTTTTTGCGAATCCAAGTAGACCATGCTTCGCGGCAATGTAGGCCGATTTATAGGGTGACGCAATCACTGAGTGAATCGAGCCAACGTTTATAATGCGACCATGTCCCCGTTCACGCATGCCGGGAAGTAACGCTTTGGTGAGCATCGCCGGTCCCACTAACATAACTTCTATTAGCTTTTGCCATTTGTCAGCAGGGAAGTTCTCAAGCTTAGCAACATGCTGAATTCCCGCATTATTTATCAGTGCGTCGGCCGGTTTGAATAATCTTGATGGCAGTTCAGATACTGCTTGCATATCCGTGACATCTAACTGCAACGCATATGCACCCGCTTCTTCTCCCCCCAGGTCTGCTGCAGCTTTGCTGACAGCGTCCTGATTCATGTCGGCCAGAGTAACACTGTGCCCTTTCTCAATCATGAACTTGGCGATACCAAAGCCAATACCACTGGCCGCACCAGTAATAACTATGTGCTTAGACATAAGTAATCCTCTATTTTTAAGGCCCAGTGGCCAACTGATTTATCACGCTGAATTGTTACTGACCTAATGTCTAAAGCCCATAGTACTTTGGTTTTATTACAAAGGCGGTTTGGCTAAGTTTCCTACCGTGGTTTTTATCGCCATAATTTGTGCAGCATCACGGGTAGCATAGTTTTCGCCGGTGTAGCCCCACCAGTCCCAGCACCCCTGAGGGTTCAGAGGCATAAACAGAGACTTCTTGGTTTGCGGATACAGGACCACTATATTGTTGTCGTCAGCCCATGCATTGAGTCCAGTCTTGGTCACGAAGTCCTGACCGACGGCTTCGGCGTACTGATTACAGCCGTGGAAACTCACATGTACCCGACACTCTGTACCTTCTTCACAGGCTTTAGGCACAAATAGGTAGCCTTTCTCAGCAAGACCATCAGCGGTTTCACCACCTACGACTTGTTGATTGTATTCGAATATTCGTCCAGTAATCTGTTCATCAGGTTTAACTAAATCGGTGTATAGATGATTTAACAATGCACCTGCTGCATCATAGTTACAGTTGCCAATAAAAGGGGCCGCCGATTGAGTGCAGTTTGTGCCTGTATCAACAGCAGGGAAGTGATGACCAAAAGGTTTGTCATTCAGGTAAACAAGGTTTTCTGCAGATACCCATTGGGCGTACTGTGCATGCAACGCGTCGGCTACCGTTTCGTGAATGGTGGCATCTAGAGTGCCTCGTAATAGCCACACTCGGCTGTCTTTTAGGTTGTCCAAAGGCGCGATTTTTTCCTCACTTGCCAGTTTTTGCGCATGAGAAATTAAAGGCGATATATCGAGCTTGTCACTGGCCTTATTCACACATTGTTCAAGTGCAGTGGTGATGGCATTTTGGGCACAATAGTAAGGCCCTGCTGCTATTATTCCAGCTCCTGAAACCCAGTCACTGTATGCAAGGTGCATTTGCGTAGCCATATAGCCACCTGATGAGAGTCCGGAAACCGTAATGTGGTCGGTGTCCAACGAAAGTGGAGGCACTTCTGCATTTGCACTGCTCGCCGCTAGTAATAAAGCGGCACTCAAAAAGGGAGTTTTTTTCATTTTGGGTTTTCCGGTGAAACATCAGTATTAAGAAAAGTGCTCAATGTTTTGGCCATTTTACCGATGCCCGTTACCCCCTCAAGGTGACCTTGGTCTCCCTCAATGGTATGTAACGATACCGGATGGTTACGTTTAGCCAGTTCATCTGCGAGTAACTCTGACATGTAGGGCATAAGAAGCAGGTCTTGCTCGGCTGGTAACAAAAGCACGGGCGCCGTAATGTTCGATAGCCCTTTTTCTAGTGAATCGCTATGGCCAGTAATAAACAATTGGCACGCCCGAACTAGGTAGAGTAAGTGGTTGGCATCCATCAAGGATGCACGCTGCCTTGCTCTGTCGTGAAGCCAGTTTACTATGGAGTGCTTTTGTCTAATATCGTGTAGTGGGCCTGATTCCAAAGGCTGGTAGTCAAGACTTTCACCTATCTGATTAATAAATGCAGGGGCGAGGGCAATTTGCGTGACTTGCATGAGTGCTGCCGTCAGTCCATCCAGCGGCGCTGTTTCTCTTGTGTAGTTACCCTGGTTCCATTGCTTATCCAGTCTAATCGGGATGGCCCACTGCTCAAGTTCCACAGTGGACCAGGCATCCATATAACCTGTTCCGATAACAGAAACGATTCGCTCAACCTCATCAGGGTACGTCGATGCCCACTCAATGGCCTGCATTGAACCCATTGATGCGCCAATAACGGCATGCAGTTTCTTTATTCCCAATGATTGCAACACCGCACGCTGCGTATTGACAAAATCTCTGATGGTCACAACCGGAAAATCCAGACCATAAGGTGTTTGTGTTGTTGGATTGACGCTGGCGGGTCCGGTTGTATGAACATTGGAGGAGTAGGCATTAATATTGGCCAGCGTGTCGACACTGATAACAAAAAAGCGGTTAGTATCAATTGCCTTTCCTGGGCCAATAATGGCATCCCAGTACCCGGGTGCGGGATCTGACTCCGCGTATTTCCCCGCAGCATGTGAAGAGCCGGTAAAGTAATGATTGATTAGAATGGCATTACTCTTGTCTTCATTGAGTTCACCGTAGGCTTCCCAACCTATTTGTACGTTTTTTAGTTCAGCGCCGTTAAACAGGGTGAAGCTTGGAATGACATGTTTTTGCTTTTCCACAATCATTGCCCAAGAGGGCAATGCAGTCAGTGCAAGGAGGAGTAATGTTGTGATCCTTGTAGAGGTCATGGTTACCTTTGTCATCATGGTTTTTTGTGACTAAAAAATTGAAAATAAGCCAATAGCTAATGCTAGACCCACCAATGGCACAACCACTGTCAGTGCCGCCACAGGCCCGTATGCTGCCTGATGCGTCTCACCACAAATTGCGCGTATTGTAGTGACCACATACCCATTGTGGGGCAGGGAGTCTAATGCGCCTGACGATATAGACACAATACGGTGTAGTTCGTCAGGATTAACACCCTGATCGAGATAATGTGGACCTACCAGCGGTAGGGCAATAGCTTGTCCACCCGATGCAGAGCCAGTTAATCCAGCAATAACACTCACGGCTACCGCAGCACCTACTAATTCATTACCCGGTAGATGCGTCATTACCTCAACAGTTTGCTGAAAAGCATCCGTCGTTTTGGCGATAGAGCCAAACCCAACCACGGCCGCTGTGTTACCAATCGCGACTAGTGCTCCTGTGGTACCCGCGTTTACCGCAGCACTGAGGTTGTGGAAAAATTTAAAGTTGATGACCATCAGTGTGGCTACACCGCCTCCCAACGCCACTATCAACGCTAGTTGTGCCAGTGATTCATGTAGTGTAAATGACAGGCCTAACACCACCAATAGGGGGACAATTCCAGTAATAGGATGTGGCAGTGCGCGCTCAGGGACTTCAGGGTCGCCCTGTCGGGTTTCGAATTTTTCACCACGGGCAACAGCAGCATTTACCATCTGCCTAAGCCATGCAAAACCAAACGCGGCCATAAAAATAGCGACCACAAGACTAACTTCCCACGCCGCAAAAGGAGAAGTGCCCAAGTACTGAATGGGGATCCAGTTTTGAATTTCAGGCGAACCCGCAGAGGTCATCGTAAAGGTCACTGAGCCAAACGCCATGGCTGCGGGAATGAAGCGCCTTGGTAAGTTTGCATCTTTGAACAGGCTCAGAGCCATAGGGTAGACAGAAAAGGCAACAACAAAAACGCTTACGCCACCATAAGTGAGAATGGCACAAGCCAGAACTACTGCTACTACCGCATGTTTTTTGCCAAGTTTGCTAACGATTAAGTTAGCTACCGCATCAGCAGCACCCGTGTCTTCCATAAATTTACCGAACAGGGCGCCAAGCAAAAACATGAAAAACCAAGAGGCGATAAAGCCGGTAAATCCACTCATATAAGTGGAAACAAAATTAACCTCGCCGAGGAAAAGTGGCATACCTGATGCCAGGGCAACAATAACTGCGCAAAAGGGGGCGGCTATAAACAGATTCATTCCGCGGATGGTGAGAATAATGAGCAGCAACAGCCCACCAACTAACCCTATCATGCTAAGCATTCTTTATTCCTTAATGTCAGTCTGAATGTAGATGTGGGTAACACCCTGTTACCCACACTTTTTATGATGAGTGACTAGAAACGGTACCCAACGGTTAAACTGATTGTTCTTGGGTCGCCATAGTAACCCGCTACGGTTGTATCACCACCGAAACCAGGCAGGAAGTTACCATCATCGTCTACACCGCCCACAAACACATAGCCACCAAGCAGATACTCTTCATCTGTCAGGTTTTTACCATGAAGACTACCGTACCAGTTACCATCAGTGCTTTCCCAAGCGATACTGGCATTGAACATACCATAACCGTCCTGGTTGAGTACGTCATTGTCTTCAAAGATTAAATAGTCGTCACGATAATAATAACCGGCATTGAAAACAAATGTTCCAACATCAGAATCCAGCACATAATTGGCTGACAGCGCATAGGTGTTGTCTGGCGTATTGGAAAGACCAACAAGAGGAGTCGTTATTGCTGGATCTTGTTTAACTTCAGCATCTAGCATGCCTACAGATAAATCAAATGTAAGATTATCGGTAGCAACGTAGGTGATTTCCGCTTCTATTCCATCAACATCTGACTGTGCAGCGTTGCCGAGATTTTGACCGAGAACGGTAGGGTCGTTTGGATCAGGGACTACCACAATGTACTGGCGATCTTTGTGGTCAAGTGAGAATAGGGTGATGTTTGTACGCAACGCACTGCCCCAGTCTTTTTTCACACCAATTTCAAATGAGTCAACCACTTCAGGATCGGCCGCGTTTTCGTTTGTGCTTGCTCTTGGGTTGAAGGTACCAGATTTGAAGCCTTGTGAGTAACTGGCGAAGAACATGGTGTCATCATCGTATTGATACTCAAAACCAAGACGTGGTGTAAACCGTGACCAGTCAGCTTTTTTCGGTGCATCGAGCAGGCCATCGCCATTGGTATCAACACCAAGGCTCTGTGGCACAGAAACTTCTGGACCTCTTACGTAACCGTCTGTCCAACCTGAGAATGGATAAGCTGCGCCTGGCAAGAACCCATAAAATACATCAGCCTCTTTTTCCTCTTCTGTATAGCGAGCTCCCAGCGTCATTGATAGCTTTTCAGTCAAGTCTATACTGCTTTGTACGTAGGCTGCGATAGATGTGCTGTTGTTACAGCCAGAGGTTTCTAAGGTCAGGCCCAGTCCACCTAATATGGCGTCAAACTGACCACAGGACTCGCCATCGTAATAGTACAACCCCCCCACTACAGAGAAGGTGTCAGCAAAATAGCTGCTCTGTAATTCATGGGTCGTGTTTTCATCGTCGTACACGGCTGGCACGTCAAACAAGTTAATGCCGGTATTGTCGAAGTCTATGTTAGTAGGAGAGTAGCCTTCCCGTGAAGAACCAATATATTTCAAAGACAAATTGTCTGATACGTCCCAGTTAGCGGTAAAGCTATACCCTTCAAGCTCTACTTTATTCCAAGTGGGTAAACTCGTGTACGAATCATAAATACTGTCTGGGATGGGTGCATCAGTCAATAAGCTGGGTGCTAAACGGTAGCCGCCACGAGAGTTAGAGTCGTCTTCAGATTTGTCCCAATCAAAACGAAAGAAGAGGTCATCAGAGGGACGGAACTCAACGGTCACACGTGCTGCAGTTACATCTTTGTTGTAGTTTTCGGTATCTTGACCAGCAGGGGCTACTAAAAACTCACCAAAACCATCTCGGTTGAGATTGGCATAGCCAAATCCTACATAAAGCTTGTCATCAATGACGGGGATCTGGCCGGTGAGTTTTATGTCTCGCTGACTGTAACTGCCGACAGTTGCCTGCGCATTAAACTCGGTGCTCCCGCTCATTTCTTTAGTAACGTATTTAATTGCGCCACCCACAGTATTTTTACCGTACAGTGTACCCTGCGGCCCGCGCAGCACTTCTATCCGCTCTACGTCTAATAAGTCTAATACAGCGCCTTGAGGGCGCGCATAATAAACATCGTTAACATAAATACCGACGCCAGGCTCATAACCCCAAAGAGGATCTTGCTGCCCTACACCACGAATAAACGCCGTTAATGTAGAGTTGGTGCCGCGGCTTGCTTGTAGAGTGGTACTAGGCGAAAACTGTTGAATTTCCACAATGGTGGAAATGCCTTTTTCCGCTAGTTCAGCTGCGCCTATTGAGGTCACTGAGACAGGGGTTTCCTGAAGGCTCTCCACTTGCTTACGTGCTGTGACTTCAATGCGCTCTAGTCCGCCTTCATTCGCGTCTTGCTCTTGTGCGAGAGCGGTAAAACTGGTCGATAGGGCGGTAGACACCGCCAATGCACATAGGGTCTTTTTAGTTATGTTGTGTTTCATGTGAGTCCTCTTCAGAGACAGTATCAGGTGTAATCAAAATATTGCTAAATTGTTAACGCTTGATAAGGTACACCAAATTTCTGAAGATTAACGCAGTACTTAAGTACTATGGCCCAAGGTTAGTGTGCCTGACGACAAACCTGCTAAGCTAAACAGACGTTATAGTGCGATGGCACAAATGAGCTTTACTCACGTGTAATTATTTATGAATAAAAGTGGTACCCCAATTCTAATCGTAGACGATCACCCTCTGTTTAGAAGTGCGCTGTGTCAGGCACTGAGTGACAAGGTGAGCGGAGATTTTATTCAGGCTGATACCTTTGATAAAGCAATATCAATACTGGAACAAAACAATGATATTGAACTGGTTCTGCTGGACTTAAACTTACCCGGCGTGGTGGGCTTGAATGGTCTGGTAGCGATCCGTGCCCAGTTTCCTGGCGTTCTGGTTGCAATTGTCTCGGCTAATGAAGCTCATAAAACGGTGCAGGGCGCACTGGCCTTAGGCGCATGTGGCTATATTCCTAAGTCAAGTTCTCTGGAAACGCTACACTATGCTATTTCACAAATTTTAGATGGTGAAATATGGGTGCCTGAAGAGTTAGCGGAAAGTGTAGAGGGCGATCTTGACCCACAAACAGCAGCACTGGCACACAATATTGCTCAACTGACACCACACCAGCTGCAGGTGTTAAATTATATTTCAGCCGGTTTGCTTAACAAACAAATTGCTTATGAGTTGCAAATTTCTGAGTCGACCGTGAAGCAGCACGTATCCGCGGTCCTCAGGAAACTCCAGGTTATCAATCGCACACAAGCCGGTATACTGTTTAAACAGTTGATGTCGGCTGAGCAGGATGCAGATTCTGACGAAGTGACTGCTTAAGCAATCGCTTCAATGCCAAGGGCTTCAACGGTTTAGGTAAGTAGTGCAAGCCATCACTGGTACATTGCTCTCTCACTTCTGCGGAAAGGTTTGCTGAACTCATTATGCTAAGTACTGTAGTGCCCCACAATGCAGACATGATGTTTGCGGCGTCCAGACCATTTTCGTCGTTGTCCAATTGGTAATCTACTATCATGCAGAATGGCGGGGAGGGGCATTGTGTTTTTGCTTCTTCAACATTTGTCACACCGATGACAGTGGCTCCCCAGTCGCTCAGTAAAGCCGTTAAAGCATCTAGAATTTGCAGGTCGTTTTCAACAATAAGAATAGTTTGATCACGCAAAAACTGTTTGTTTTTGCCTTCGTCCAAGGTTTTGGTCTTAGTGGTTGAATGCTGCACTAATGCCTGTTTGCGATTCACATTGATACTAAAAGCAGTACCTTTATTCAGTGTCGATGAAACGTCTAATGGATGATTCAAGAGCTCAGCAATTCTGGCTACTATCGTTAACCCTAAGCCCAGACCTTGGTTACTTAATTCTGGATTTAACTGTCTGAACTCATCAAAAATAACACTGAGATCATTATCGGAAACGCCAACACCGGTATCGATAACAAGGATAGTAGCGTGCGCTTTACCTTGTCTGCGTACTCCCACAAGGATACCGCCTTCATCTGTGTATCGAATAGCATTTGCCAGTAAATTTTGCACCATGCGTCTTAGCAATACTGGGTCGCTTTCCACCCAAAGGCTTGATTCACAATAGCGCAGCGAAAGGCCTTTTTTTTCTGCAAGAGGGCGCATGGCAACAAATAATGGCTGCAATATATCGTGGAGTCTGAATGTCTGTTTGTTAACTCTTTGGGTGCCCGATTCCAGTTTGGTTATATCAAGCAGTGACGTCAGCAAATCCTCAGCGCTTCTGAGAGATGCATTTAATCCTTCGGAGACCTTGCTCAGTTCAGTATTTTCGGTTTTTTGACGCAGCATATCCGCAAACAGCGTTGCAGCATTAAAAGGTTGCATCAGATCATGGCCAGCCGCGGCTAAAAAACGGGTCTTACTGTCATTGGCGCGCTCTGCAGCCAGTCTTGCCTCGTTTAATTGAGTAGTGCGTTCATCTACGCGTCTTTCAAGGTCTGTTTTAGCTTGTTCCAAGGCGCGTTGGATTTCGATATATTCGGTAATGTCACTAAAAGTGGTGACATAGCCCCCGCCAGGTAATGGGCTGCCATTGAGCTCGATGACTCTTCCGTCAACCTGTTTTCTGATATATTTGTATTTACTGCCTTGTGCAATAAAGTTGATGCGCTTCTCTATTTCTCTCCCTGCATTGGGGCCATCTCCAAAGAGTCCGCGCTGTGCGTTAAATTCCAAAAGGCGACGCAAAGGCATGCCGACACTGATAAAACCACTTGGATAATCAAACAAATCCAAATAGCGTTCATTCCACGCGAGTAGCTTGTGATCATTGTCAATTACGCAGATGCCCTGCTGGATATGCTGAACAGACGACTGTAAAACTTCATGGTTAAAGTGAAAGTCCTGTTGCGCTTTTTCGACCCAGTCCACCAGATCTTCTATCTGGTCTGTTTCATTTGAAGCCAGTGTTGACAGCAGAAGTCGCGCACCAGGACTACCAACACGAGCGGCCAATTGCGCTTCAATATTGGCAATTAAGGCTGGTGAAGCGAGTTTATTGCTGTGCAGCGCATCATCGGGAAGTCCCCGCTGAATTTGCTCGATGGCTTTTGCATCCAAGGTTCTTTGGGTGAGCGCCAAAAGCTGGTCGAGTCTAACGGTGACTGCAGATGTTCGGGTGTCCTGATTAAGTGTCTTATTACTCTTTATTAAGCCCAAAAAAACCAGTAGCAAACCTGTGCCAAGATATACCGTAAAATTAATCCCGATACTCTTAAGAAAACCAATACCCAGAGCTTGGTCTGTCGGTATGGGGTTAAAATAGTAACTAGATAGAATACTGGGTAAAAGCAGATAGACAAACCAAGAGACGAGGCCTGCTGTCAAACCGAGGAGGGCTGACAGGCGGTTGGCTTTTTGCCAATAGAGCCCAAACATCATTGGGACGAGTATTTGTGCCATGAGCGCCATGGCAACGACGCCTGATTTTACTAGCGGCGTATTTTGACTGATGTTGATATGGTACCAATAGGCCGCAGCGAGTACCGCCATAACAGTAATTCTGCGCACGGTCAGGATACTTGACGCTTTCATGTAAGAGTCGCCCTGCCTACGTAAGGAAAGACGTAGCCAAAGCGGGGTGGCAATGTTATTGGCAATCATGATCCCCATTGCCAGCGTCGACACTATGATCATACTGGTGGTGGCCGATAGTCCGCCCACAAACGCAATTAATGCCATTACCGTGCTGTTTTGGTTCATTGGAATGGCCAGCATGAAGGTATCCGAATTCAGGCCTTGCGTAGGCAGTAATAAATGCCCCGCAAGTGCGATAGGCAGTACGAAGACAGTCATCGCAAACAAAAAGACGGGTAAAAACCATCGCGCGGTACGCAACTCCTGTGTGCTGTTGAGTTCAACGAAGCTAACGTGAAACTGCCGTGGCAGGATGAACATACAACAAGCCCCTAAAATAACGTGACTGATGAAGGCTCCCGCACTGCCGGCGTGAGATAAGACTGCTGATGCGCTTTCATCCTTGCTGGCGTGCAGCACAATATCAGCAAATCCATCAAAAACGGAAAAACAAATGTAAACGCCCACCACCACAAATGCGATGAGTTTAACAGCGGACTCAAATGCGATAGACAACATGAGTCCAGGGTGTTTATCCGCCAAAAATAGTGAACGCGTACCGAATAATATGGCAAATACCGCCATCAGCGCTGCGATGTACATGCTAACGGTTGCCGATGAGGCTTCAGACAGATTGGTCAGGATATTTAAACTCATCGTTAGGGCGTCAATTTGCAGTGCAATGTAGGGCACTACACCAATAAAACAGATAACCGATATGGTAGCGGCTACGCTGTGTGAACCGCCGTACAAGAGCCCAACAAAATCAGCCAACGAACTAATATTGTGCTGCTGACAGAGGGTGGCGATACGCTGGATAGTGGCAAAGGCGAAAATAATGGCAAAGGACATGCCCACATACGTAGGAATGATTGCCCAGCCGTACTGACTGGCTTGGGTGACCGTGCCAAAGAAAGCCCACGACGTGCAGTGTATTCCTGTCGCCAATGCATATACATAGGGAGAGAGTGTTATATGTTTGAAATACCTGTCGCCAACAAATGCAATTAAGAACAACATGGCTAAATAGGTAATTACCACAGCTGCAGTGGCCCACACACTAATCAAAGTACGTACCTCAAAGTGACTTTGCTCATTACCTTACAAGGCACTTATCCATTGCACAACAAAAGGCTGTATCGAATAAACGTATCCACCTACAAAAAATGTGTCTTTACCCTTGAAGCACAAAAAATTGTCCCCATAACGCTTTGCAATGAAAAAATGTAACCTTTAAATCCGCAGTTTTTGCATTACCGGAGGACTGCATGAGCGAAGAACGCGATATGCAAAATGAACAAGAGCTAAACCAGGAAGAGCTGGTTGAAGAACAGGGTGTAGACATCAATGAAGATGGCACTGTTATCGACGACGAAGCGACGCGCATTGCCGAACTTGAAAAGGCGCTGGCTGAGTCTCAGGCCACGGTAGAGGCACAGAAGGATACGGTGCTCAGAGCTAAAGCAGATGCTGAGAACGCGCGCCGTCGTGCTGATACTGAAGTGGAGAAGGCGAGAAAGTTTGCACTTGAGCGCTTTGCCGGTGAGCTATTGCCAGTCGTGGATAACCTTGAAAGAGCCATTAGTGCTGCCGATGCTGAAAACGAGAGCGTCAAGCCGCTGTTGGAAGGCGTAGAAATGACGCACAAGAGCTTCTTGGACACGGTAGAAAAATTTGGGCTTGCACTTGTTGACCCTGTGGGCGAGGTGTTTAACCCGGAATTGCACCAGGCCATGTCGATGCAAGAAAGTGCTGAGCACGCACCTAATACGGTTATCGCCGTGATGCAGAAAGGTTATTCATTGAATGGCCGTTTACTACGACCAGCAATGGTTATGGTGTCTAAGGCACCAAGTGGTGAAGCAACCAGCTCTGTGGATACACAGGCGTAATTAATCAAAAAATGTCGAGTTGGGATATTGAAATAGAATCAAATAACCCCACTCTTTATGCAGGTAAAGAATTTTAGTTGGAGATTTTCACATGGGTAAGATTATTGGTATTGACTTAGGTACAACCAATTCCTGTGTAGCCGTACTTGATGGCGATAAAGCAAAAGTAATTGAAAATGCTGAGGGCGATCGCACAACGCCATCAATCATCGCTTACACAGACGAAGGTGAGACATTAGTAGGGCAACCTGCTAAGCGTCAGGCGGTAACGAATCCGAACAACACCTTGTTTGCTATCAAGCGTTTGATTGGTCGTCGTTTCGAAGATAAAGAAGTGCAGCGCGACATCGATATTATGCCGTTTAAAATTGCAAAAGCTGACAACGGCGACGCGTGGGTAGAAGTGAAAGGCGAGAAAATGGCGCCTCCTCAGATTTCTGCCGAAGTGTTGAAAAAAATGAAAAAGACCGCCGAAGATTTCTTGGGCGAAAAAGTAACGGGTGCGGTTATCACAGTGCCTGCTTACTTTAATGATTCACAACGTCAGGCTACCAAAGATGCAGGTCGTATTGCAGGATTAGATGTTAAGCGCATTATTAATGAGCCAACGGCCGCTGCACTTGCTTATGGCATGGACAAGAAAAAAGGCGACAATGTTGTTGCTGTGTATGACCTAGGTGGTGGTACGTTCGATATCTCTATCATTGAAATTGATGAAGTTGATGGTGAGCATACCTTCGAAGTACTGGCGACCAACGGTAACACTCACTTGGGTGGTGAAGATTTTGACAACCGCATGATCAACTACCTTGTTGAAGAGTTTAAGAAAGATCAGGGCGTTGATTTGCGCAAAGATCCGCTCGCCATGCAGCGTCTTAAAGAGGCTGGTGAGAAAGCAAAAATTGAGTTGTCTTCTGCACAACAGACTGAAGTAAACTTACCTTACGTTACCGCAGATGCATCGGGTCCTAAGCACTTGGCGATTAAAGTGACCAGAGCAAAGCTTGAGTCATTGGTTGAAGACATGGTGAAAGATTCACTTGAGCCAGTGAAACAAGCACTTGCTGACGCAGATTTGTCAGTGAGTGATGTCAACGACATCATTTTGGTTGGCGGTCAGACACGTATGCCGTTGGTACAGAAATACGTGACTGAGTTCTTCGGCAAAGAGCCGCGCAAAGACGTTAACCCTGATGAAGCAGTTGCAGTGGGTGCCGCGATACAGGGTGGTGTACTGTCTGGTGAAGTGAAAGATGTACTTCTGCTTGATGTGACGCCACTGTCTCTGGGTATTGAAACCATGGGCGGCGTGATGACAGCGCTGATCGAGAAAAACACGACTATCCCTACCAAGAAGTCACAAACGTTCTCGACGGCTGAAGACAATCAGTCTGCAGTAACGGTTCATGTACTTCAGGGTGAGCGTAAGCAGGCTACCGGCAACAAGTCGCTAGGGCAATTCAACTTAGAGGGAATTCGTCCGGCAGCACGCGGTGTTCCGCAAATTGAAGTGACTTTTGATATTGATGCTGACGGTATTCTACACGTGTCAGCAAAAGACAAAGACACAGGCAAAGAGCAGAAGATAACCATTCAGGCATCATCGGGTTTGAGCGATGATGAAGTTGAAAAAATGGTCGCTGACGCGGAAGCTAACAAAGATGCCGATAAGAAGTTTGAAGAGCTCATTCAGGCGCGAAACCAAGCTGACGGTATGGTCCATGGTACGCGTAAACAGCTTGAAGAAGTCGGCGATGCTTTGTCTGGTGAAGACAAGGAAGCCATTGAAGCGGCAATCTCTGATTTGGAAGGCGTGTTGAAAGGCGATGACAAAGAAGCGATTGAAGCAAAAACACAGGCGCTTATTCAGGCTTCAGCAAAACTGATGGAAGCCGCTCAGGCTGCGCAAGCGACCAATGCGGCAGATGCAGGTGCCCAAGAGTCCTCTGGCAAGCCGGAAGATGATGTGGTTGACGCCGAATTTGAAGAAGTTAAAGACGACGACAAAAAGTAGTCGTAATAGGTAAGAAAGAGGCGCAACCCAACACGGTTGCGCCTTTTGTGTGTCTTAATTAACAGCTTGTTTGTCAAATCAATTCCCCCTGTGAAGGGCGGTTTGACTTGCAACGTAAAGACTCACACCAGAAGTTAGGAATCAAAATGTCAAAACGCGATTATTATGAAGTTCTAGGTGTTGATAAAGGCGCTGCTGAACGAGATATAAAAAAGGCGTATAAAAAACTCGCCATGAAATATCACCCTGACCGTACCCAGGGCGATAAAGCTTTGGAAGAAAAGTTTAAAGAGATCCAAGAAGCTTATGAAGTTTTGACCGATTCGCAAAAGCGCGCGGCCTATGATCAGTATGGGCATGCTGGTGTCGACCCTAATCGTAGTGGTTTCGGTGGTGGCGGTGCTGGTGCTGACTTTGGTGACATCTTCGGTGATGTATTTGGCGACATATTTGGTGGCGGTGGTCGTGGTGGCCGTCAGTCCCGAGCACGTCAGGGGGCAGACCTTCGGTATAACTTAGAGCTTACCCTCGAAGAAGCAGTACGCGGTAAAGACGTAGAAATTCGTGTGCCCACGCTGGTGGGCTGTGACGTTTGTGACGGTTCTGGTGCCAAAAAGGGGACGAAACCGACAACCTGTCCAACCTGTCATGGCAATGGTCAGGTTCAAATGCGACAGGGATTTTTTGCCGTTCAGCAAACCTGTCCAACGTGTTCGGGTAGAGGGAAAATTATCAGTGATCCCTGTAATGCCTGTCATGGCCAGGGCCGTGTAGAAAAGACTAAAACTTTGTCTGTTAAGGTGCCGGCGGGTGTTGATACTGGAGACAGAATTCGGCTGTCTGGTGAAGGTGAAGCGGGCGAAAACGGTGCACCTCCTGGCGATTTGTACGTACAAGTGCACGTGCGTGAGCACAAAATATTTACACGAGATGGCAGCAATTTGTATTGTGAAGTACCACTTAGCTTTACTGCAGCGGCATTGGGTGGTGAACTGGATGTACCTACACTTGACGGTAAAGTAAAGCTGAAGATCAATCCGGAGACGCAAACTGGGCGCATGTTCCGCTTACGTGGGAAAGGTGTGAAGTCGGTCCGTGGTGGTGCGGTTGGCGATTTAATGTGTAAAGTAGTCGTTGAAACCCCCGTCAATCTGTCGTCTAAGCAAAAAGCATTACTGGAGGAATTCCAGGCTTCAATGGGCGAGGGCAAGCAGGCAGCCAAACACAGGCCAAAAGAGCACGGCTTTTTTGATGGCGTGAAAAAGTTCTTTGACGATTGGACGAACTAATGTAACGATTAGCCGTATTAAAAGCCGTAGAAATAGAAAACTACGGCTTTTTTGTTTGTATAAGAATTAAAAACGTTTTATTGACAAAACACAGGTGTGAAATGAAAAAAATGTTTAAAGTGGCGTTATTGTCAGCTGCATTGGTGGTTCCTGCCGCGGGTGTAAGTCTGCATGTTCACGCACAGGAAGCAACGTCAGAGAAACAGGCTGGGAATGTCATCACGTTTCGCCAGTCTCTATTTCAGCTTATTCGTTCGAATATGGGGCCTTTAGGTGCCATGGCCCGCGGCCAAATGCCTTTTGATGAAGCTGTGATGGCAAAAAACGCAGAGCGACTTACACAGCTCGCTGCTATGGTGCCAGATTATATGGCTGTTGATACAACAAAGTTTAATGATGGCAGCGACGCAAAAGCTGACATTTGGCAAAACAGGGATGACTTTAATAAAAAAGCACAGGCGCTGTATGATGCATCTGCTGGGCTCCTAGCCACAGTCGAGGCAAAAGATACAGACAGTTATCGCAAGGCGATAGGGGCGGTTGGTGCAAGCTGTAAAGCGTGCCACGACGATTACAAAGCCGACTGATTATGTAAAAGGCAGCGTCGAGCTGCTTTTTTTTTACATAGACATGCTCTGTAACACTTTTTTCAGACAAATTTCTCAGGGTACGTTATCTTCGTTCAACCCTCATGAACAATCAAATAAAGGTAAAATACCCTATGCGAATCGCAATGCTTTCGCTGGCTGTTACGCTCGCGCTTGCAGGATGTAGCCGTCCAGCAGATGAATCCACAGTATCTAACGCTAACACCGAAACGCCTTCTGTTTCCCAAGAATCAGCAATTACTCAAAAAGAGATCAAAGCTGAAACCGCTAGATTAAACGCATGGTTTGAGGAGAAATACGAAGCAGAAGTACTTGAAAGCCCAATTACGTTGACCTTACTTGGACGTTCAGAGCGTCAGGGTGAAATAGACAGTTTTGGCAACGAGGCGCTTGATCGCACGCTGGAAAGAAGCCGCACAAACCTGGCTGAACTGAAAGCAAATTTTGATTACAACAAACTATCCGAAGACGCCAAGATATCTTATGACATCTGGGTATACGGTGCGGAGCAAGCAGAAGCTGCAGACAAATTCAGGGGCAATGGTTATGTCTTTGAACAAATGCAAGCACTGCACAGCTTTTTCCCTCAGCTCTTAATCACCTATCACAAAGTTAATACAGAACAAGATTTACTTAATTATCTATCACGGGTGTCAGCCGTTGGGACAGCTATTGACGAGTTGATAGCACAATCCAAACAAGCCGCTGAACAGGGTGTGAGACCTCCTTACTTTGCATTTGATGCTGTTATTGAAGGTGCCCAAGGTATCATAACAGGCGCACCTTTTGACAAGGGTGATGACAGCGCGCTTTGGGCCGATGCTAAAGGTAAAGTAGCCGCGCTAGTTGAGAACGGTGCGCTGAATAAGGAAAAAGCAGATGAACTGCTTGAGCAAATTAGAACGGCTTACATTAATGACTTTAAACCGGCCTACGAGCGACTCATCACTTGGCAAAAAGAAGATAGCGTCAATGCGAGTCGCGAAGCAAAAGGCGTTTCATCGCTCCCTGATGGCATCGACTACTACAACGAGCGATTAGCGAACCAGACAACTACATCAATGACCGCAGATGAAGTGCATCAGCTCGGATTGTCTGAGGTTGCTCGATTGCGTGCCGAAATGGAAAAAGTGCAGGCAGAGTTTGGCTTTGATGGCACACTGCAAGAGTTTTTGACATTCCTGCGTGATACAAAAGACGATGAGCGTTTATATTATCCCGACACGGATGAAGGGCGTCAGGGCTATATTGACGACGCTACCGCTGCTATCGATAAGATAAAGGCACAGCTACCTAATTATTTCGGTATTTTACCGAAAGCAGATATGGAAGTGAGACGGGTAGAGGCATTTCGCGAGCAACCCGGCGCAGCACAGCATTACTCGGCGCCTGCGCTAGACGGGTCTAGACCAGGTATATATTACGCACATCTTTCTGATATGACAGCCATGCCCAAACGTGAATTGGAAGTGATCGCCTATCACGAAGGCTTGCCTGGCCACCATATGCAGATAGCGATAGCCCAGGAACTGGAGTCTGTACCTACTTTTAGAACTCAGCAGTTTTATGTGGCTTATGTAGAAGGCTGGGCGCTTTATTCGGAATGGCTAGCTAAGCAAATGCCAGGGACATTCCAAGATCCACTTTCTGAATTTGGACGCTTGGGCTCTGAAATTTGGCGTGCTGTAAGATTAGTTGTCGATACTGGGTTACATGCAAAAGGTTGGACAGAACAGCAAGCTATCGATTACTTCAAAGAGAATTCAGCCATTACTCATGAACAGGCTGTGTCTGAAATTCGCCGTTATCTGGTATTACCGGGTCAGGCAACGGGTTATAAAGTGGGCATGATAAAAATCCAGCAAATGCGTGCCGACGCAGAAAAAGCGTTAGGTGATAAATTTGACGTAAAAGGGTTCCATGACACCCTGTTAGGTGGTGGTGCTATGCCCTTATCAATCTTAGAACGAAGAGTAAACGATTGGGTTGAGCAGGTTAAATCTGCCTAGTCGCCCTTATAAAGTTCTATCTTATAAAAGCCCACTGTATGTGGGCTTTTATTTGCGTCAAATAGTTAGGTTTGTGTCGTTTTTGCAATCCCATTAGAATGGTTTCAATAATAGTGATTTGTGTAGTGTGGTAACAACATCAATGACAAGTGACGCTTCTGGGCAACCCATTCCAGTGAAGGTATTATCTTCTTTGTTAGTGTCTGCGATAGACGCGGCGGGGCAGGATAGCGTTAATGCCTGTATTAATGCGCAGTCAGGTTTATCTTTTGCCGAGTTTTCTAAGAGAGAACACAACACCGATGCCATTAATGCACTCTTGCAAGCTCTGAGTGATACAACGCAAATCCCGCTTTTTTCTTTTGAAATGGGGTGGGCGCTTTCTCCGCGCAGTTTTGGCTCATATGGCAGGGCATTGTATTCCAGCCCATCCTGGACGACATGGTGTCGAACGGCAGTGAAGTTTGCTGACCACATTGGTCTTCCTTCTGGCGCATTGAGTGTGGGGAAATCTCATGACAAAGCGGCACTTCAATTCCATGGCCTGAATTTCGAGGCGCATCAATTAGACTTGTTTTACACTGGCGCATTATTGCGGCTGTATTTACTTTCTAGCGAATCCAATCAGCAAGCCAGCGTGCACATTCGTAACGACGTCATCCCTATTGTTAATGAAAGCTTTGGCCTCAGCTGTACGGCCACCAGTAACAGTTGTCTGATATTGTCATTTACAGGCTCGGCTGGCCTGCCCAGATTGGCAAATGCAAAGGTACACGCTGTTTTTGTGCGGGATATGTCTCAGTTAGGCAGTGAGGAAGAGCCTCATCCACTGGCCTTTCATGTACAAAGGCTGATTGAATCTCAGGCTAACCTTCATCATGTCAATCAATCATGGGTCGCTGAAAAGTTGAATATGAGTGAGCGTAACCTACTCAGAAAGCTTAAAAGCGCCAATATCTCTTTTAGAGATCTCTTTAATCGGGTTCGTAGCAAACGTTCGTTGGATTTGTTATTTAGCGGTATGTCTATTGGCGAAATAGGCAATGCCCTTGGTTATTCAGAGCGTGCAACTTTTGAGCGGGCGTTCAAAACCTGGCAGGGGATCACGCCCGTCGCTATGCAATCGCGATTTGCCAGTTTGGCCGCTGAACACAAAATCGATAACCTGATCACTGCAGAGTCCATTCCGGCACCACCGACCATGTTGCCAAAACTTGTCAGCCTTATTGGAGACGATGATTTCCATATTGATGAATTGGTAGCACTAGTAGAGTCGGACCCTGTGATCACCTCTAAGGTCCTCACTATTGCTAACAGTGCACTTTATGGGTACTCAGGCATTGCGTCAGTTAAGCAGGCTATTCTTACTGTTCTGGGTGTACAAAAGCTGCAAGCAATTGTCATCACCATTTTGAGCACAGACGTGTTTTCTGATCTGCCAAGTCACTTTCCTTATGACCGATTTTGGTTTAGGTCGTTGGCGGCAGCACAGATAAGTGCTGAACTTGCGGACATTGCAGGCATTAAGAGTGATCAAAAATTTACAATTTATATTGCTGCTTTGTTACATAATATCGGCCATCTGGGACTCGCTTATTGTTTGTCAGAAGGCTTTGAAGAATTAATGCATGAAGATATGGATTCATTGTCCTGGCGTGAACAAATTAACTTGCAACGTTTGAGGCTGGGTATTCACAGCGTGCAAGTCACAGAGGTTTTATTAAACCTGTGGGCGTTTCCATCCGATATAGTGAAGGTTTTGAGAGAAAGTGGTATTTGTTCTGATTTTCTGAACGCCGACACCAACAAGGCACCGAGCATACTTCATCAAACACTAAAATTGGTTGAAATAGCGGAGCAATGTTGGAAAGACGAGTCTGCGACAAAAGACCAAGTTAGTGTATATATAGCATCTGAACTTTCAGATGGCGACCAGAAAACGCAAATATTTGAACCACTTAGTGATAAACTTGTCGCAATATGTAGTGCATTGTGGGAACATGCCGGCACATTGGTATTAAAGTAGATACCTAATTTTTGTTGAAATTGTCGGAATTTGCCATATTCAGCGGTTTTGCCGAGTAGTATCCTTTGCAGCATGAATAGGAGTATTGGTGATTGTGGTCATGTTAAGAGTATTATTGTTATCACTTAGTATTGTTTGTGGAACTGCACAAGCAAGTTTGATGATGTCATCACCTACAGGCGCTGGACCGCTTGATAACGCTATCCCCGATTTTGGTGGCGCTGTGATTGATATTGTTTGGGATACAGGTGACAGATTTAACGCTTTCCTTGGTGCGGATGCACTTATGAAGCGTGAAACCGTCACAACAGATTCAGAAACGGGTTTGGCGTCAGAAGAAATTGGCTCTTACTTGTTCAACCCTGAATTATTCTCGTCTTCTTTGATCGGTGGTATTGCCAAACTGGCGATCCGCTTGTCCTTGTACGATGGTGACAACGCTACAATGGAGGGTGTTGACAGTATCGAAGGTCAGTTTCAGGCAAACGAAAACTTTTTGGGTGTGAATGGTGCCAATTTAGGTAACTTCTCAACGGTTGAAACGGTGACGTTTACGCAAAAAGGTGAAGAGATTGTAGACACACCAGAGGGCATGACAGGCTTTTTAGGTGGGCATACTGGCGTAGGTTGGTTTTTTACAGAGGATTCATCCTTGCTTGAGACGGTTTTTAAAGGAATCGAAGAGACAGGTTCACTGCAAATGACGTTTGACGTCGACAAAGTAACTCATGACAAAGTGAAAAACTTAGAGCAAAAAAATTACGTGTCTTTTGGCGAGCCTAACAAGCGTCCAGTGATTGAACCAAAGCCTGACATTCCGACAAAGGTTAATGCACCTGCAGCTTTGATCTTGATGTTGTTGATTGCAATGGGCTGGATTGTAAAAACGCGCAAAAGCGTAGCGTAATAACAAGATAACCGATGGAATACAAAGCACCGCCTATGCGGTGCTTTTTTTTGTTCAACAATCTCTGGAGAACTTCTTGATATCGTGAAATACTTGCTAAATCAGATAGTAAGAAAGTGTTTTCTGAATATGGCAAGAATAAGTATCATGGGGTTGGGGTATGTTGGTGCTGTGTGCTGTGCATGTCAGGCTAACGACGGTCATCAGGTTATCGGTGTCGATATCAACGAGCAAAAGAATAAGCTGATAGCCTCAGGTAAAGCGCCAATAGTAGAAGCACAATTAGATGCTTTGCTCACTAGGGCGGTGACACAGGGTACATTAACCACATCTTCTGATACACAAAAAGCCGTCTTACACTCAGATATATCGTTTGTGTGCGTTGGCACACCGAGCGATAAAAACGGAGGCTTAGATCTCACCTACATAGAGCGTGTTTGTGAAGATATTGGGTCAGCACTCAAAGAAAAATCTGAATTCCATGTTGTGGTTATCCGAAGTACTGTTTTGCCGGGCACAGTGATGGGGGTAGTAAAACCCATACTGGAAGAAATGTCAGGTAAACAAGCCGGCGTGGATTTTGGCGTGGCAACCAACCCAGAATTTCTTCGCGAAGGCACGGCCGTAGAAGACTACAGAAATCCACCTATGACGGTAATTGGGTGTCTGGACGAACGTTCTGAGTCAGTACTGAAAGACCTCTATGCTGACTTGCCCTGTAAACTGATTTCCATGTCAATTGAGTCTGCCGAGTTAATTAAATACAGTTGCAATGCATGGCATGCAACCAAAGTGGCTTTTGCCAATGAAATCGGCAGTCTTGCGAAAGCATTCGATGTCGATGGCAGAGACGTGATGAACGTATTGTGCGAAGACAAAGTACTAAACCTCTCGTCTTACTACATGCGGCCCGCCTTTGCTTTTGGCGGTTCATGCTTGCCTAAAGACCTAAGGGCACTTGACCATTCTGCTCGCAGCAGACATATTCAGTTGCCTCTTGTGCACGCTGTGCTGGAAAGTAATAGGAAACACATCTACAAGGCGTTTAGCCTGATAAACAAGATAGGTAAAACCCGAATAGGCTTACTAGGACTCAGCTTCAAAGCGGGTACCGATGATTTAAGAGAGAGCCCATTGGTTGAGTTGGCGAGTATCCTTACCGGTAAGGGGTATGACCTTCAGATATATGATCCTAACTTAACGTCAGTACCTGAAAAAATGCAGCAAGATGATTCTTTCTCGCGTCACGTACCTTTTCCTTATTTGCTGCGATTGCTTAATAATAACGTTGAGCAGGTATTGAACTTTGCTGACTTGGTGATAATTGGTAACCCTGAACCTGAATTTATCGAAATAGTGAAGCATTTGCCTGATGATAAGGAAGTGCTTGATCTGGTTGGTGTGATGAAAGGCAGAAGCGAAGGTAATCAGCACGGTATTTGTTGGTAAACGCGTATGCTGAATCGGTTGATGACATTCTGTGGTTGGCTACTCTGGTTTAGTGTAGTAGGGATACTATTTCTTGCTGTTCCAGAAGGCACTTTTGATGAAAACAGTCCTAATTATCTGTTTATCATAGGCGCCTTGGGTATTTGGCGCTATGGCGTTGGGATAATGCATTACATTCGCGGTATGATATTTATCTATTTTATCTTTCCGCACCAGCGTAAGTGGGCACATAAAGCCGTAAAGCGCGTTCCTCCCTCACATATCTACCTTATGGTGACCAGTTTTAGAATAGATGCCATGACCACGGCCAAAGTTTATAAGTCTGTCATCCGAGAAGCGATTGAGTGCGGCTACCCTGCCACGGTTGTAGCGTCTATTGTGGAGATGAGTGATGAGATTCTGGTTAACACCTTGTGGGAGGCCTTTTCGCCACCTCCGCATGTAGCGTTGAAAATCGTACGTATTCCAGGAACAGGCAAGCGTGATGGTCTAGCAAATGGCTTTCGATGCATAGCAAAAGACCTTCCTGACGAAACTGCCTTGGTTGCTGTTATAGATGGTGATACTGAGTTGCAACCTGGGGTCATACCAAAATGTGCCCCTTACTTTTCGCTGTATCCCAATGTGGGAGCACTGACAACCAATGAAAAATGTCATGTGTTGGGTTCCTATTTGATGAGCCAGTGGCATCAATTGCGCTTTGCGCAGCGGCACGTCAATATGAGTAGTATGGGGTTAGCAAAGCGCGTATTAACCCTTACAGGGCGTATGTCAGTGTTCAGGGCTGCAGTTGTTACGCAAACCGAGTTCATCCAAGATGTCGAAAATGATCATTTGGAACACTGGCGTTTAGGCACTTTCAAGTTCCTCACCGGTGATGACAAATCAAGCTGGTTTTCGTTAATGAAGCGCGGTTGGGATACCTATTATGTGCCTGATGCGCTGATCAATACCTGGGAGCATCCACCCGATAAGAACTTTTTACGCGCAGCCAGACAATTAACGTTTCGCTGGTCAGGTAATTCTCTTAGACAAAATTTTCGTGCCACTAGGCTAGGGCTGCGGCGGCTGGGATTGCTAACCTATTATGTTTTATGGGATCAGCGAATTTCCATGTGGACAAGTTTGGTTGGGTTGGCTGCTGCCATTGTAGGTGGGTTAAAATATGATATTTTCTTCTTGATCATGTATCTGCTGTGGGTGGCGTTGACGCGTTCTTTAGTCGCGATTTTACTACGCCTATCAGGGCATAACGTGGGGCCCTTGTATCCTGCATTACTGTATTTTAATCAAATATTTACCGCTCTGATGAAAGTCTATGTGACATTTCGTTTAGACAGGCAAAGCTGGACAAGACAAAAAACCGCTAGCAAAAAGAGTGATGATACCTTTCAGAGGTACTTCAACGTAATTTCAACCAGGCTTATGACATTTGGCGCATTTTGCCTGTTTTTCGCATTCATTTTGCGACTTGTTTGAATATAAAAATAAGGTGACAAGTTAATGAACACTGGTTCCGATTCTAATTCATTGGTTCACGAGTCAGAAACCCAAAGACGGCACTCGCGGGTCAAAATTCCCAGTACGCTCGTTATGAAAAACGAGCAGGGTGAAGAGAAAAAATATCCATTGCTGGACATTTCAGCCAGTGGATTTGCCATTTCCGGTGAAGAACTTGAGTTAACAGCCGGGGATGTTAGATCCGGTATAGTACATTTTCAGTTTGACAGTCTTGAAATTGGACTTAAAGTCAATTTCCAAGTTGTGGCGAAACACGGTAATGACCCCGTAAGATACGGCTGTGAATTTCATAATTTAGGGCGCGAGGAAATTTCCACGCTGCGGACTATTATCACCAAGTTTCTGAGCGGTGAGGTCACCCAACTCGATGATATTCTCACCACGCTTTCACGGGAAAACTTTGCCAAAGAGCGGGTCGACTTTTCGAAAGCGTTATCGGGTTCTGAAAAACTTCGGGCACTGATATTTACCGGCGTTTTTGTCTTTTTAAGCTTGCTAGCGTTTGCCTATGTACTGTTCAGCATTCATCAGTCGTTCTTTGTTATCAAAGCGGATACTGCCATAGTATCGGCGCAGACTTCAGTGGCTACGTCGCCAAGGTCTGGGCCCGTTACGTTAAAAGTAAAAGAAGGCGATAAGGTTTCCATAGGTCAGCCGATTGCCGTTATTGAATCCCCGGCGCTGTCTGATACTTCATCCATTGCCAGTGCCGCGGGAATTTCAGATGAAGACCTGAATGCCTTACTAGGTAAGACGGTCAGCAGTGTTATTGAAAGCCGTTGCAATTGTGAGGTAGTTAGCCTGAGAGTGAGTGAGGGTGAATTTGTATCAGCAGGCCAGACCATTGCAAACTTTGGAGAAGATAACACCCAAACTATCGTGTTGGCGCGATTTGCTCACGACGTACTTCAAGATATCGCAGAGGGTACAAAGGTAGATGTTTACATCTCACCAGAACAGGGACAGATATCAGGCGTAATTACTAAGCTGCAAGTGCCAGAGCCTATTCGCTCTGAGGAACACCGTGTTCACAGTGTGCTGGCAACCATAACCACAGATGAAGCTATTCCATTTAAATACCTCAATCGTCCCGTGACTGTAAAAGTGGGCGAGCTCTCTGGTTTTTAGGATAGGGTATTGTGGCAACGCGTAATTGGATTTTGAGCAAAGCTATCATTGCTGGGGTTATCCTGGGTACTGGCACATTACAGGTGTTATCTGACGAGGTACCTCAAGCACTGCAATGGGATCCTTGGGTGTCATTTGCTGTATCAAGCAGAGACCTTAACCACCGCCCCGGCAATAGTAGTCTTAATGAAGACAATGCCTATATCCAGTTGCGTTTGGCAGCAACTGGCAGTGTATTTCAGCGAGCTGACTTTAGCTGGAAAGTCGATACTAGGACCTATTTATCGAGCAGCAACGTGGTCTTGTTTGACGACGACACAGATACGGTTAGAGAGCCCAACTCGGACAACAATTATTATTTTCAATTGCGCGAAGCATGGATCCGCTATCACGGATTAACATCTTTGCCGGGTGAACACCTGACGCTTGGCCTGCAACGTCTGAGAAATGGTGATGGACTGTGGTGGGATGTCGATATCGAGTCATTGACCTGGCAAGGTGACACGACGCAGTTGGATTGGTTGTTAGCGGTGGGCGAGGAGTTTGATACCTACCGAACTAATTCTGACCTGATTACACGTGCAGACAATACCTTGCGTTGGTTTGGAAATATAGCGTGGGACTGGACGGCCTATCACAATATCGGCGCAAGCTTCATGCAAAGTAAGCAGGATTTGAAGGATCTCAGTCAGGCTAGACAAGATACATCGATTGGTGCGAATGCCGACAGTCTGTGGTTTGGTATTAAGGTGTCCTCAGGTTGGGATCAACGTAACCCGTACCGCACTTTTGCCTACAAAGCTGAGTGGATAATGCAGCAGGGAGAAAGTGTACAGCCTTTTGATGGCAATATGCTGACATACCGAGATATCAGCGCTCAAGCCCTGGATTTTGGCCTTCGCATCGATTTAGAGCGAATGTCTCTAGGCGCTATGTATACCAGAGCAAGTGGTGGAGAAAGCGCGGAAGAATCCGAGCGCTTTAGTCAGACAGGCGTTCATACCAACCGCACACGTGCGTTTGGCAATCGACAGTATTTGTTCCGATTTAACGAAGCATTCAGAGCGGATATCAGTAACCTCACCTACCATGGTCTGTTCGCGACCTGGAATCCAGACCCAAAATGGGAGAGTGTGCTCCTGCTTGGTCACTACCAAAAAACGGATAACGCGTCTCCGGTATATGTAGGTGGACGTGAAATCGACGTGATAGACGGGCAGTCAAATGTAGGTAAGAGTGTTGATATCAATGTTACCTTTTATCCCGAAGACGGTTGGTTTCTCAATCTTAATGTGTTGCGCCTCAGAGCGGGTTTTTTTGACCCAGGCACAGGGCTGACAAACCAAAATAATGACTATCGCATTACGCTTGAATCGCAATTCAGGTACTGAAATTATGCTTAAAACGATTGTTTGCATCACACTAATGTCATTCTCCTTAGCAGCTAGTTTTGCGGGAACAGTTAACAAGGTGCCTTTATCTGTCGATGCAGCTACTAAGCCAATCATTCCCGACTATACGGTTTATACGCCAGACGCTGTGAGAGAAAAAATAACGCTGCCGCAGCGTCAAGCGACTGTGTCCATCGACAGGTTAGAAGCGTCAAGGGAGTACTTGCGTTCGGTTTACTCCCGCAATTTTCTTATGTTTGCGAATATTCAAAAACAACTGCCCCGCGGGATTTTTATCGACGGTGGGAGGATTACGCTCACCGCATTGTCTGAGCAACTCCCGCGGTTGGTTAAACGCCTTGATTCAGGAATGTTTGTCGCGCGCTTGCCCATTATTATTGAGGCTGATGCCGCATTGTTGATTGAGCCCGGTGATACGTTGCGTTTATCGGCGGAACGAGGTGCCTTTATTCACAGTAACGGCAAGCTGGTGGTAGACAGTGCCCGTGTTGAAGGTTGGCTTGAAAGTACAAACAGTTATAGCGTTTACTCAGGTGATGAGAAGGCATTCAGGCCATTTATCCAAAGCTATGGTGGTAGTGAAACCTTCCTTATCAATGCAAAATTTACTTCTTTAGGACATGATTCCGGTGGCTCTTACGGTATCAGTCTTAAGAGTGCATCGCCTAAACTCCTCACCAAATTATCAGGTGCAGAGCGGCAGCAAACCGCAAAACCGCCAACCGGCTATATTGTTGATTCTGAATTTAATGATTTGTATTTCGGATTTTACAGTTTTGGTGCAAAAGACGTGGTTATTGTAGGTAATCGTTACAATAATAATATTATTTATGGCATAGATCCTCACGATTATTCTGTCAATCTACTGATTGCTGATAACACAGTGGTAGGTACGCAAAGACACGGCATTATCGTTTCTAGGCACGTCAACGACAGTTTTATCGTGCACAATGTGTCAAAAAATAACGCGCGCACAGGCATTATGGTAGAGCGTGAGAGCCGAAACAATGTTGTGGCATTCAACGAAACTTATAACAACCAAGGTGACGGCATAACAATTTACGAGTCACCTAATAATCTGGTGTTTGGTAATAGGGTATATGATAACGCAGATCACGGTATTCGGGTGCGCAACAGTACCGACATCAAACTGCATCACAATATTGTTTTAAATAATCGCGGGGCAGGCGTGTATTTTCATGTCCGAGACCTCAGCTATCAGACCGAGCGTGATCTAAACATCGATCCCTATCGCATGGAAAGTTCAGGTGAGGTAATAGGCGGCTTAATTGCTTATAACAACAGTGGTGGCATCTTTAGTGAAAAGGCTTTGTCGTTAACGCTCGCACAGTTAAGACTGGAAAGTAATGGCAGTCGACCATTCCGTGGCGATCTGGAGCAACATTATGCTGCCATTAAAGTAACGACTTGGGACAGTCAGAACGCCGCACAGGTCGTTTTCGAGCATCAACAGGCAGGTGATAATGAAAACCCATAAGTTATTTATACTATTGGTAATTATAACCGCTGCGGGCTGTGCAAATCTGGCTGACGTTGACAGAGCAAAAAAAGCTATTGATCAACCTATTATAAATGAAGACTACGAGCAAGGTGTAGATGCGTTAATATTTCTAGCGGAAAAGGGGTATGTCGAGGCACAAGGTGAACTCGCAAGTTTATATGCTAAGGACCCTTCACCTGATGCCAAGGCACAGGCCGCACGCTGGTTTACAGAGGTAAACCAGCACACCGATAGGTATATGTCTAGGTATGTACGATGGTTGGCTAACTACGCGCAGCAAGATGATGCATTGTATGATGAGGCAGTGCTGTTATTGCAACAACAAATGCGTAGCGATGGGGATGTGGGTCCTGAGTTGGTAAGGCTCTTGGCGGCAAAGCAAACCCTCAGCAATGATACGCTGCGCAGTATAGTCAACATGATAAGCGGACCGGACGCAGAGGAAGATGGCATAAAAGTACTGGCCTATGCTGATGATTTGGGACCGTTTCTCGCTGAATTTGATGCGTTGTGCCAGGCTAATTTACAAATGAAATACGAGTGTTTGCTGGCTCGATTGCGATACGCAAAATTGCACGACAGTGAAAGTCTCGCTCGCATTGTTTCACAGGCAAATGCCGCTTACATGCAAGGTGATATTGATGATGATCACCTTACACGGTTACTCAGCCAATTGGTCACAACGGAAGGTGGAGCCGTGCCCAGCTATCCTCAATTTGCGCGATTACTCGTTGACGGTGCACTCACCGGCAATGATGCGCTCTTTTTGCGATTCGCTAAACTGGACGAGGCATATGCCACAGGTAAAGCGGATATTCTGGCTCGACTTGAGCAGTTACACGAAGCCGGTAACGCTGAAGCCAGTGTCATCCTGGCGAATATTCATATTGAAGGTAAACACCTAGTAGCAAGGCCTGCTGTGGGTGAGCGATATTTACAAAGTGTACTTGCCCATGAGGATGCTAAATTCTTTTTAGGGCGACTTTATTTATCCGGACGGCTTGGCTATGTGAAATTGCAACAAGGTGTCGACCTTCTGGTTGATTCAGGCAGACAGGGAAATCCCCAGGCATACAGAGAACTGATGAGAGTCTTTTCCGGCATGCGGGGTGTGCAGGTGAACGGTGTGTACGCACATACCTTTGCAGGTGTATTCAAATTATTTGGTTACACCTTGGCTGAGCGCGATCAGGCGCGCTTGGACGCTTTAACTCTGACAAGCCAAGAACGGACGCAAGTTGACAATAACATCAAAAACGAAATGGCTAGCGTTGACACCACGGAGTCATGAATGGGCGTAGGTAATAAGATGATTTACAATGAAATAGGCCGGTAGGCAAACGCATGGTCTTCTCTTCTAGCGTATTTCTTTTTCTCTTCTTACCACTATTTCTAAGTTGCTATTACCTAACACCTTTTCGCTATCGCTCGGTGACAATTATTGTCGGTAGTTACCTGTTTTACGCATGGTGGCGCGTTGACTTTTTGTTGCTATTTGCGCTTGTTACCATGTGGAACTTTTGCATTGCGAGACAAATACACAACAATCTCGAGTGCAAGCATCGCAATGCGAAGCGCTGGTTAACACTGGGGTTGAGTGGAAACCTGAGCGTACTGGGCTACTTCAAATATGCTAATTTTGGCGTTGAAAGCCTCAATAGTGCGCTTGCCAGCGTCGGGGCAGCGCCACTTTCCTTGGGCGAGGTAATACTGCCCATCGGCATTTCATTTTATATTTTTCAGGCGATCAGTTATTTAATTGATGTGTACCGAAAAGACACGCCTCCCGCGGCGAGATTCATTGACTTTGCCGCTTTTATTTCTCTTTTTCCCCAATTAATCGCAGGGCCGGTACTCAGGTACAAAGACTTGGCCAGTCAGTTCGATTCACGGCAGCACTCATGGACCGTGTTTGCCTCAGGTGTAGCCGTATTTATTCAGGGTTTAATTAAAAAGGTACTGATTGCAGACAATGTTGCACCTATTGCCGATACGATGTTTGCGGGTGGTGCGCTCGGTGTTGCTGATGCGTGGCTTGGACTGCTTGCATACAGTGTTCAGTTGTACTTTGATTTTTCTGGCTACAGCGATATGGCCATTGGTTTAGGCCTAATGATGGGGTTCAGGTTTGTAAAAAACTTCAACCAACCTTACATCAGTCAGAGTATCACCGAATTCTGGCGCCGGTGGCACATCAGCTTGTCGTCATGGCTACGTGATTACCTTTATATTTCGTTAGGGGGAAATCGCAATGGCGTATATCGCACATACAGAAACCTGTTTTTAACAATGTTGTTAGGTGGCTTATGGCATGGTGCGAACTGGACATTTGTTGTTTGGGGTATGTGGCACGGGGCACTACTGGCGATCGAGCGTTATTTCGGCACAGCAGAATACTCAGGTTTCAGTATATTGCGTTGGGGTCTAACGATACTGCTTGTAGGTGTGGGTTGGGTTTTTTTCAGGGCAGATGATTTGCCCCATGCAATGGGCTACTTGAGTGCACTTTTTTCTGTGGGCAGTGTCGCAATTTCGGTGGAATATCAATATGCCATTACCCGGCTTTCTGTTACTACCCTGTTTATAGCTTGCACAATAATTTTACTTCAGGGGCTCAAGCAGCATTTCACCGGGTTGCAAAGGCTCCTTGACGCAGCATTAGTTGTGACCTTGGGGCAATGGTTGAAAATGCCGCTCTTTGTACTTGCGCTCATGAGTTTGATCGCATCCAGTTACTCTCCATTTCTGTATTTTCAGTTCTAGGGGGAGCACTATGATTAAAACAATAAATGCAGCTCTTTTTAGTTTTATTCTGGTTGGGTTCTGTATGGCAACCTTGGTCAACTGGCCACAAATGCCTGACGTCAGTGCGCAAGACATTATTAAAGGTAAAGCCGCATTGCTTGTAGAGAAACAGCTAGAGGACGAACTTCTGTTAAGGCAATCACTCATAAACGCCTGGACCCAGCTTAAATTTAGCATTTTTCAGGAGGGTAAGTCTGGCGTCGTGATAGGTGACTCTGGGTGGCTGTTTAGCACGGAAGAATACGAATGGTCAGCACAAGCTAATAAATACTTTGATGAAAATCTGCGCTTAATCCGGTCGTTGGTTCACTTGCTAAATGACAACCAAGTTAACGTATATCTGGTAATGATACCGACAAAAATAGAGGTTTATCAGGACTACTCACCGTTTGACAGCGCACTGATAAATTACGCGGTTCGCCAAAACATGGCTAACCAGCTGGAGAAATTGCGAATTTCGCACCTTGATAGCTACCCTGTACTGGCTGCATCAGCTAAGACAGAGCAGATGTTTATGAGGACGGATACCCACTGGACACCGATGGGGGCATCTAAGGTGGCGATGGCCATGTCTGAGACTTTCAAGAGTTTGCGTCGAGATACGCAATTTGAACGCACATTGATGCAACCTGAACCCTTTCTAGGCGATTTAGTCACCTTTATTCCTGCAGGTGACGAATGGTTAAATAAAAACCTTGAGCCAGAAAGTCTGTCCAAACCTGTTACCTCCTTAGTTGAAGCGGAATCTGATGACCTTTTTAGCGAGTCGTTGGCACCTGAACTTGCGCTGATTGGCACGAGTTATAGTGCCGATCAGCGATGGGATTTTGCAGGCGCACTGCAGCATGCGCTTGGCGCAGAAGTGGTTAACTTTGCTGAAGAGGGCGAGGGGCCCTTTGTACCCATGCAACGATTTATTGAACAACAGGTCTTGCAGGATTTAGGTATTCGTCATGTAATATGGGAGGTGCCCGTAAGATATATGGTACAAAAACCAACGACCACACAACATTCCATACAGGAACTACGGAGGAAAGAGTGAAGGCAAGGGTAGTCATATTAATAATGGTTTGTCTGTTTTGCTCGGTAGTAAGCGCTGATGAAGCGCTGTATGGGCCTGCGCCACCGCCTGATGCTGCATTTTTTAGGTTGCTTAATTTGTCTGATTCAGAAGTAGCTCTGCAGGTAAGTGAGGGAATGTCCATCGACGTTAACGCATTAGAAATTACCGAATACGGTTACTTACCCGCGTCAGAAATACAGCTAAAGGTGAATGAAAAATCGATAGCTGATGGCCTCCAGCCTGGTCAACAACTTACCTTGGTCTATTTCGGAAATCAAGGTGGCAGCATAGTGATTGAAGATACGCCCTTTGACAATAAACGCATGGCACTGCTGAGACTTTACAATGTTAGCCATAACGATGATCTTTCAATGAAAACGTTGAATGGTAAAACGACTATTCTTGACAATATCGCATTTAAAAGCAGTAAGGAGCGCGTCATTAAAGCGGTAAAATTACCGGTCGCACTATATCGGGGAGAGACGCGTGTGATTGAATCAGAACCTCTCTTGTTGCAAAAAAATAGGGTTACGAGTGTCTTTGCTATTCAAAACGAAAATGGCACCTCTTTGCTTATCACGGAGAGTGAGCAATGAAAAAATGCCTGAGTGTAATAGCGCTAGCCTTGCTTGTTTATTCTGCTTTTTCGTCGGGAACATCACGCGCAGACTCTCCATATACTGTTAAGACTTATCCAGCCACTTGTGCCGCGATGAATGATCAAGCCGCTTACGATACGAGTTATCTAAAAAGTGTTTGGAGAATTCAACAGGGAGAGGAGGGATGGTTATCTACATCAAGACGTGATTTTCCTCCCGAGTTTGGTCTCAAAGACCGTATAGGCGCTAAGGAGTTAGACCGGTTAGTCAGTTATTTGGCGAAACAAGGTATTAAATTGATGCTAGTGTACCCGCCGACTCGTGGCTTGCTTTACCCTGAGTTGACCAGAGCAAGCGCAGCGGGTTATCAGGTAGAAGATAAGCGAAAAGCCTATATCACAGCGCTTCAGTATTTTCGTGAGAAAGGCATTTACGTGCCCGATTTTGCATCTGCGTTTGAGCACAATGGCGAGCCTTATTTGTTCTTTCCAAAAGATGCGCATTGGTCTCAGGCGGGGGCCATCTATTTTGCTAAAATGATCGCTGATGAGATGGCGGAACTAGGATATCGCGATAAGGGGCCTGCTAGGTTTGAGACAACCTATAGCGGTATTATTGCAAACAACGAGAATATCCAAAATGGGGTGGAAGATCTGTGTGACTTCAGTTATCCCAGGTTATATGTGGAAACGCACGTCACTACAGAGTTAGTGTCTGAGGAGGGGCTGTTTACCGATGAAGCAACTGATGATCCCCATGTTGTGCTTATTGGCACCAGCTTTTCAGCCCAACGCAGGTTTAACTTTTCAGGGTACATTCAGCAGTTTTCTAATATTCCAGTTATTGACTATTCAACCACGGGCGGTGGTTTTACGGGCTCGTGGATAAACTACCTTAAATCAGGCGATTTTGAAAAACGAAAACCCGATCTTATTATTTGGGAAGTGCCCGGTTGGTGGCAGTTTGAAGCCAGATATTTTGATGCAATTTTGCCTTATTTCCAAAACGGCTGCGATTCTACTAACACTATGATGCTGGCGAGTTCAGTGAAGCTCAACCCTGTGTCAGGGAAAAAGAATGCGCTCTTTTCAACTGAATTTGCCAATGTTAGGTCGAAAAATCTGCTTTTTGATGTGCGATTCTCCCATTCCAATATAGAGAATGTCAGTGTACGAGCCTGGTTTTCATCGGGGCTGTCAAAAGGGTTTACGCTGCGTCGTGAGCCAGGCACAACAACTAGCGGCCGCTTTTTGTCAAACCTTGGACTGGATCATAAATACGTAAACGAAGGGATTGTTGCATTGGATGTCGAGAATATCTCCTACAGAGGCAAAACATCACCTCCAGATAAACTGACGACCGATATTCGCATCTGCCGCTCGCAATTACCCTACGTGGACTAGGGTAAAGCAAAGTTATGTTTCGGGTTATATTGCTCTTATGCTTGAGTTTTGCGTTGGTGAGTTGTTCGCGTACACCTGTGGTTTTCCCCGCGGGTTTTGCAAAACAGATAGCACTGAAAGAATCGGCAGCAGAAACGGACTGCAAAGTGCCTGCTGCATATACAGATTCATTAATTTTCCCAAGTAAATATGAGGGCTCAGATGGCTCTCGTGATCAGTTGAATGAAGAAAGCGAAGCGCGTTATCGGGCACAGACAAGACAAATTAATCAATTTAGTGCGGGCATAGCAAAGTTATCCAGCAGGCTATACCGAGACAAGGGCGAACGGCAGGATTATGAATGTGTGTTATCCAGGTTGGCAGAATGGGCAAGTCAAGGTGCCTTGCTAGCTGAGGCCAATGGTACCGGTAAAGCGATTAGAAAATGGAACCTCGCGCTGTTGAGCAGTCAGTATTTGAAGCTTCATGATTTGCATAATAGTCTTCAGGATGAACCGCTTCAGGATAGCCGAAAGGCCATAAAAACCTGGTTGAGTAAGCTGGCTGATAAAGTGATTACTGATTATTCAGACATACCGCGAGACAAGATAAACAACCACCAGTACTGGGCTGCGTGGGCTGTTATGGTAACAAGTGCAGTTACCCAGTCACGTACCCACTATAACTGGGCGAAAGCGCAATTCGAAACTGCACTAGCACAAATTAATTCAGAAGGTTTTTGGCCAAATGAGTTAAACCGTGCGAGTCGCGCTCATCAATATCACAATTTTGCAATCGCACCTATCATCACGGTGGCACGCTTTTTACAAGTAAATGGCGACTTGATTCAGGGGCTAGATCCACGCTTACAATTATTGGCACGTAACGTATTAATGGGGATCGAATCACAGGCATTGTTCTTTAGCTTGACTGATCAGCAACAGGTTGACTATCCCATAACAGAAAGAGGGCGGCTTGCTTGGTTGCCTGTTTATCACATGATGACGGACGACCCTCTTGCAAAATTGATGTTAGAGAAATACCAACCTGACGGATTTACCCGCCTTGGCGGGGATACTTCAAGCCTGTTTAATGGATAATCGCTTAAAGTTGGTCATTGAGTTTTGTGAAAGCCCGGTATATTAAATCTTCAACGCAATCATCAGCGGCGCTCGCTACAATGCTCGCCTTAAGTGTAACGGGGAGTGGGGTTTCGACATCGTCTAGCGCGCCGTTTATGCGTTCAATAACTTTGGCTAACATCGCTTCAGTGTCATGTAGCGGTACGTTGCTTAACAGGGCGACGAAACTGGTTGGGTCGCAGCGACCCACTAGGTCTGAACTTCTGAATAATGACAGGAAATGCTCTTTTATCAAAAGGAGTACGTGAGCATATAAGGTTTCATTGGTGCGAAGACTCAGTAAACCATCCACAAATAGAAACGCCAAAGACGCGTCTAAGTTATGTTGCCTGCAAAAATCTAGACTGTACTGCCCAAGTAAGCAAAATCCTTGTTTATCAGACAACTGAGTCTCTGAATCAACTGAGACCTGCTCTTGGTTGACCAACTCTAGTTCAATGCACCTTTTCAAATCAGTGAGTAAATGCTTTTCATCCTGGCTTAAGGTTCGCGGCTGTTGATCAATTAAACACAAAGTACCCAGTGGAAGACCATTTGGGTGGATCAGCGGTGCGCCAGCATAAAATCTGATTTGAGGATCATCGGTTACCAATGGGTTATCGGCAAATCTGTCGTCTTTTAGTGCATCTTCAATAACAAAAATGTCGTGTTGTAATATCGCATGGGCACAAAAAGACACCTCTCGTGCGGTTTCGCTGGCCTCCAAACCCACTTTGGATTTAAAACATTGTTTGTCTTCATACACCAGAGAAATCAAAGCTATGGGAACATTGAATAGGTTTCTGGCTAAGTGGGTTATTCTGTCAAACCTTTCCTCTGGTAACGTTTGCAATAAATTAAGTGATTGCAAGGTTCTCAGGCGCTCTTCTTCATTGGGGTGGAAGCTGGGTGTTAACACAATGATTCCTTATTTAAAAACCTATTCAATTAGTACATCCACAGCGCTTCTTGCTCGGGGGGCCACACAACTACTGTCAAGTACAGTAGGACGCAAATCACAATTATGCTCACTATTAACTTTAGCCAGTAATCGTGAGAAATGCCTGATTCGGGCGTCGGTTTTTTGCCTGTAACCATGGCTTTGATGATAGGCTGCTTTTTAACAAAAACATAAATAAGGGCTGCAATAACATGCAGTAACACAGCAATCTGAATGACGGTAAACGCTTGATGATGCAGTGTGTTCATCAACGATTGTACGTCACTGCTTACTGCACTGAAATAAGGCGCTGAAAAGAAAATTTCATCGGTCATAAACAAGCCTGTAATGCTTTGGACAAGTAAAACAAGCAAAAGAAATAAAGCCATCCATCCACCGAGCGGGTTGTGTCCAGTATAGGTAGGTGCTTCTCCCTTAAACGTCGCGACTAAGTAGTGTAAAACCGTTTTGGGCGATGCTAAAAACTGCCCAAACCTAGCATACCGAGACCCAATAAAGCCCCACAGAAGGCGAAAAACCACAACACCTAATAACCCATAACCAAACCATGCGTGCCATTGTATGGCGTCGTCAAGCAATTCGGCGGTGACCCATTGTGCGATCACTAATAACACAATAGCCCAATGGCAAATGCGAACGGGAATATCCCAAATAGTCTGAGTCTGCTGATCCATGAAATCGTTTATTGGTTGCATTTGAATTTCATTATTGCATAGTTGGCGCTTTGCAGTAATAACTAAGAGAGCAAGTACATGAATATTGGGATATTTGGGGCCAATGGACGCATGGGACGGCGTTTAGTTGAAGTGGTACTAAACGATCACGAGAGTAAACTCAGTGGTGCCTATGTGCGAATTGGCTCTTCATTCATCGGAATTGATGCAGGTGACTTGGCAGGGAGCGGGCAGTGTGGTGTGCGCTGCGAGCCGTTTGAGAAAGCGCAAGCCAGTAACATTGATGCCATGATAGATTTCACCTTGCCAGAAACCTTATCCACTCACCTATCTTGGTGTGTAGAGAACAAGGTTGCGCTTGTGATCGGTACGACAGGCCTAACCGCTGAACAACACCATCAAATCAGTGAAGCCGGCAAATCAATACCTGTATTGTGGGCGGCAAACTTTAGTATTGGCGTCAATGTAATGTTGAGTCTAGTAAGGCAGGCTGCTCGGGTGCTCGAGTCAGTGGCTGACATTGAAATTATTGAAGCACATCACAGACACAAACTGGATGCGCCTTCGGGCACAGCGATGGCGATTGGTGAAGCCATTGCCGGTGAGTTAAACCGCGACTTAACTAAATGTGCAATTTATGGGCGTGAAGGCATTGAAGACCCTAGACAGCGCGAAACAATAGGTTTTTCGACAATTCGTGGCGGCGATATAGTGGGTGAACATACTGCCTTATTCGCATGTGAAGGTGAAAGGCTTGAAATAACACATAAAGCATCAACCCGTCTTACTTTTGCATCTGGCGCAGTCAATGTTGCGAAGTGGTTAAAAAACCAACGAGCAGGAAGTTATACTATGCATGATTACGTCAAAAGCCGGTTAGGTTAATAATGGTTTTAGCTGTTTAGTGTTGAAAATTAATTAAAATCCTTATTTTTACATTTTTTTGAAATCTAATTAGACCTTATGCCGTTAGTAATATATACTCAGCGGAATTTGCCAAAAATCTGCGCATAAAGCATTTTAAGTGCCTTAATTATGCGCATATATTAGCTGCAAAGAATGGTAAACAGATTTTGTTTTAGCAAGCAAAGTGTGTTTTTGCGCGCGTTTTTGCACTTAGTAACTGCATAAAACGCTTAGTTACCCTTAATCCGGAGGTTGACTTGGCTAATTCCGCCCTTTTGGTGTTAGAAGACGGTTCTGTATTCAAAGGCACGTCTATCGGAGCATCAGGTTTCGCTGTTGGTGAAGTAGTGTTTAATACTTCAATGACTGGCTATCAAGAGATATTGACTGACCCATCTTACGCTGAGCAAATCATAACGCTCACTTACCCTCATATTGGAAATACCGGCACAAACAAAGAAGACGTAGAAGCGAATAAAATCTGGTCTAAAGGGCTAGTTATTCGTGATTTGCCACTCATTGCGAGCAATTTTAGAACTGAGCAAACCCTCTCAGATTACCTGCAGGATAATAACATCGTAGGTATTGCTGACATCGATACACGACGCCTCACGCGTATTCTGCGTGAGAAAGGTGCCCAGAATGGATGCATCGTCAGTGCTGAGGCGCTTGATGAGTCCGCAGCATTAGAAAAAGCGAAAGCCTTTCCCGGTCTCAAGGGGATGGATTTAGCAAAAGTTGTGTCCACAGAGTCGGCACAGGAATGGACGGGCAGCACCTGGTCTTTGGGCGAAGGCTATGGACAAGCAAAGGATACACAGTTTCATGTAGTTGCCTATGACTTCGGTGCCAAGCACAATATATTGCGCATGTTGGTAGAGCGCGGATGTAAAGTGACCTTAGTACCTGCACAAACGTCGGCAGATGAGGCGTTGGCTTTAAACCCTGACGGTATATTCCTGTCCAATGGGCCGGGTGATCCCGAACCTTGTGATTATGCAATTCAGGCGATAAAAACGTTTTTGGAAAAGCGTATTCCCCTATTTGGTATTTGCTTAGGTCATCAATTGTTAGCATTGGCCAGTGGTGCAAAAACGCTGAAAATGAAGTTTGGCCACCATGGTGCGAACCACCCTGTTAAAGATCTGGTTCGTGACGTGGTCATGATAACCAGTCAAAACCATGGGTTTGCGGTTGACGAAACAACCTTACCTGACAATGTTGAAGCGACCCATGTATCGCTTTTTGACAAATCCTTGCAGGGCATACACTTGACTGACAAGCCAGCATTCAGTTTTCAAGGTCACCCAGAAGCGAGTCCTGGTCCACACGATGCCGCGCCATTGTTTGACCACTTTATTGAATTAATGCAACAAGCCAAGGCTGATTGATCACCATGCCAAAACGTACCGACATAAAAAGCATATTGATATTAGGAGCCGGCCCAATCGTCATCGGCCAGGCCTGTGAATTCGACTATTCAGGCGCGCAAGCCTGTAAAGCATTGCGAGAGGAAGGGTACCGCGTCATTCTGGTTAACTCTAACCCTGCAACTATAATGACCGACCCAGAGATGGCAGATGCGACCTACATCGAACCCATTCATTGGGAAGTTGTTAGACAAATCATTGCCAAAGAAAAGCCTGACGCTATTCTTCCTACCATGGGTGGTCAAACCGCTCTTAACTGTGCATTGGACTTAAACCGCGAAGGCGTGCTTGAAGAGTTCAACGTAGAGCTTATCGGCGCTACGGCAGACGCCATTGATAAAGCGGAAGACAGAGAGCGTTTTGACAAGGCCATGAAATCTATAGGCCTAGAGTGCCCCCGAGCAGAAATTGCACATTCCATGGAGCAAGCTCACGATGTACTGAGCCGTATTGGCTTCCCGTGTATTATTCGTCCATCGTTCACAATGGGGGGAACTGGTGGTGGTATTGCCTACAACAAAGACGAATTTAATGAAATTTGTGCCCGGGGTTTAGACCTGTCACCCACCAACGAATTGCTGATCGATGAGTCATTAATAGGTTGGAAAGAATATGAAATGGAAGTGGTCCGTGATAAAGCGGATAACTGCATTATCGTGTGTACCATCGAAAATTTTGATCCGATGGGCGTGCACACAGGTGACTCCATCACAGTTGCGCCTGCACAGACATTAACTGACAAAGAGTTTCAAATAATGCGTAACGCCGCCATGGCGGTATTACGAGAGATTGGTGTCGAAACCGGGGGGTCAAATGTCCAGTTTGGTGTAGACCCTAAAACGGGACGCATGGTCATCATTGAGATGAACCCCCGCGTGTCAAGATCGTCTGCGCTGGCGTCTAAAGCGACCGGTTTCCCCATTGCAAAAATTGCAGCAAAACTGGCTGTTGGCTTCACGCTGGATGAATTAGCAAACGATATCACCGGTGGTGCAACACCAGCTTCTTTCGAACCGGCAATTGATTATGTCGTGACGAAAATTCCTCGCTTTAACTTTGAAAAGTTTGCCGGTGCGAACGATCGCCTGACAACACAGATGAAGTCTGTGGGAGAGGTTATGGCAATAGGTCGTAATCAGCAGGAGTCGTTGCAAAAAGCCTTACGTGGTCTTGAAGTTGGGGCTTCTGGTCTTGATCCTATTGTTGATTTAGAAGATTCAGAAGCGCGGAATAAAATTGTTTTTGAATTACGTCAGCCAGGCGCAGAGCGTATTTGGTATATCGGTGATGCATTTAGAATGGGCATGACGGTTGATGAGGTCTTCAATCTGACCAACATCGACCCCTGGTATTTGGTTCAGCTTGAAGAACTGATCCAACTGGAAGATAAGGTTAAGCAAAAACCCATGAGTGATATGGACGCAGATTTTCTGCGTGCATTAAAGCGTAAAGGCTTCTCCGACACTCGGTTGGCCGAGCTTATGAGCGTGGCGGAAAGCGACGTGCGTGAAAAGCGTTTGGAACACAACATTGTTCCTGTGTATAAACGCGTTGATACCTGCGCCGCAGAATTTTCTACCAGTACGGCTTACATGTATTCAAGTTACGATGAAGAATGTGAAGCCGACCCGTCAGATAGAGACAAAATTATGGTTCTGGGTGGCGGGCCAAACCGCATTGGTCAGGGTATAGAGTTTGACTATTGCTGTGTACACGCGGCCCTGTCTATGCGAGAAGATGGCTACGAAACCATCATGGTTAACTGTAACCCTGAAACTGTGTCGACTGACTACGATACGTCTGACCGACTCTACTTCGAGCCGGTAACTCTGGAAGATGTTCTGGCCATCGTCGACGTGGAAAAACCCAAAGGCGTGATAGTGCAATATGGTGGTCAAACACCACTTAAATTGGCGCGAGCTCTTGAAGCAAACGGCGTTCCCATTATTGGCACGTCACCCGATGCTATCGATAGGGCAGAAGATCGCGAGCGGTTCCAGCAAATGGTGAATAAGCTGGGTCTTAAGCAGCCAGCAAATGCCACTGTGAATAATATCGACGAAGCACTTGCTAATGCAGAAGATATTGGCTTTCCGCTTGTCGTTCGTCCTTCTTATGTGTTGGGTGGACGAGCGATGGAAATCGTTTATGACATGAAAGACCTTAAGCGCTACTTAAATGAAGCGGTGAAGGTGTCGAACGATTCCCCTGTTTTGCTAGACCGTTTCCTTGATGATGCTATTGAAGTTGATATCGATGCTATTTGTGACGGAGAAACAGTCGTCATTGGCGGGATAATGGAGCATATAGAGCAAGCCGGTGTGCACTCAGGTGATTCAGCGTGTTCTTTGCCCCCTTACAGTTTATCCGCAGAAATTCAAAATACCATGCGTGAGCAAGTTTCTGCTATGGCACTGGAGCTGGGTGTTATCGGCTTGATGAACACGCAATTTGCTATCAAAGACAATGAGGTTTATCTCATAGAAGTAAACCCACGTGCAGCGCGTACTGTGCCATTTGTGTCAAAAGCCACAGGTGTTTCACTGGCCAAAGTTGCTGCCAGAGTTATGGCAGGTAAGTCACTGAAAGAACAGGGAATTACGGAGGAGGTTATTCCGCCTTTCTATTCTGTTAAAGAGGTTGTTCTGCCTTTTGCTAAATTCCAGGGCGTCGATCCACTTTTAGGCCCAGAAATGCGCTCTACCGGCGAAGTGATGGGCGTAGGTGATACCTTTGAAGAGGCTTATGCTAAAGCTAATTTGGGGGCAGGTTCGCCTCTACCACGTGATGGTAAGGTGTTAATATCGGTTCGCCAGGCAGACAAGCCTCGGGCGATTGAACTGGTCAAGAAAATGGTTGCTGAGGGCTATACCATCGAAGCGACACGAGGTACAGCTACTGAACTTTATGATGCAGGCATTGTGACATCGGTAGTGAATAAAATGTCGGAAGGCCGTCCAAATATTGTTGATGCGATAAAAAACGGCGAATACGCCTATATCATCAATACCACTGAAGGGCGTCAAGCGATAACAGACTCCGTTTACATTCGTCGTGAAGCTTTGCTGAATAAAGTGATGTATACCACAACGATGAACGCGGCTGCCGCGACCGTAAATGCGCATAAAGCCGACGACAGAGGAAGTGTTACCTCTGTTCAGGCTTTGCATGCGCGTATTGATCAAGCATAATCTATCGTTATTACAGCGCTTTTGATTTCAAAAGCGCTCCGAAATTTTAATACGAGGATAAGAATGAGCCAGTATCCTATGACGGCGAAAGGAGCAGAAATGCTCCGCGAAGAATTAAACGAACTCAAGTCAGTCACGCGTCCAAAGATCATTGAGGCGATTGCTGAGGCAAGAGAGCATGGTGACTTGAAAGAAAATGCCGAATACCATGCAGCACGTGAACAGCAGAGTTTTTGTGAAGGGCGGATTCAAGACATCGAAGGTAAATTGTCGAATGCGCAAATTATCGATGTTACAAAAATGGAAAACACAGGAAAGGTTATTTTTGGTGTTACCGTGACTATCCTTAACGTCGAAACAGAAGAAGAAACGACGTATAAGATTGTTGGCGATGATGAAGCAGACATTAAAAACAATCTTATATCAGTGAATTCACCGATAGCCAGAGGCCTTATTGGTAAAGAGTTGGACGATGTGGTCAATATCCAAACTCCAGCCGGTACGGTGGAATTTGAAATCATTGAAGTAGAATATATCTAAGGGTTCTACTCACAGTACATGGCCCCACACAGTGGGGCTTTTTTTTGCTTTACTGCAACATATCCGTAGCTAATTGAAGCGCATGGGTACGATCTTTCACTAAGATATCATCCAAGCTCTCATGATGTTCCTCGAGTAAGCGCAAGAGCTGTTGTTTACCAGCCTCCGTCTTCACAATTACTACGACCGCTTTATTCATCTCTCGCACTTCATGGATCAGGTTTTCAATTGACAGAGACATGGTGTCATCCAATAACGACACGTCACTTAAATCAATTAACACTACATCATGATCGGCAATTGATGAACGTTCTCTGGCAAGGGCTTTGGACACGCCAAAAATCATTGGACCGCTAAGGTAGAAATACAGAATTCGCCCATTAGCTTGATTGAGCAGCGCTTTTTGTTCTTTGTTAAGCGGTAATTGGTCATCCATATCACTGATCGCTCTGACGTTTTTCGCCTGGGTAACACTCAGCTTTTCAATGATAATAATGTTGGCAATAAATACCCCGATCCCCACGGCAACAATAAGGTCGACGAATACGGTTAACAGTAAAACCGAGTACATAATAAACGTGGTGTGAATGGACACTCGATGCGCGCGTTTGATAAAGCTCCAGTCCAGAATATCAACGCCCACTTTCACTGCAATACCGGCAAGCACTGCTAAGGGGATATTCCCCAGTAAACTAGCAAAACCAAAAATGCCCACCAGAAGCGTGATAACACGGGTAACACCAGACCAGGCACTTCGTGCACCGGTTTGAATATTTACAACGGTTCCCATGGTAGCGCCCGCGCCAGGCAGACCGCCCAAAAAACCTGACATCAAGTTGCCTAACCCTTGTCCAATAAGCTCTTTGTCTGATTTGTGTTCGGTGCGCGTTAAGTTATCTGAGATAACGGAGGTGAGCATAGAATCAATACAGCCAAGCATGCCCAGTACCATGGCATCTACCAGCATGGTTCTGAATTGCTCAAGGGTAAATGTGGGAATAACAGGCGTGGGAAGAGACATGGAAATATCGCCAATTCGACGAATACTGTCATAGTCGAACCACACAACAGAAAACACACTAATACCAACCAGCGCAATTAGCTGGGCTGGAATTTTTCGAGTCCACTTTTTAGGAATAAGGAACAGGATAACCAACGTCATCAGTGTGAGGGTAATTTCGGCAAGCTGTACATTGCTGAGTATATCTGGCAGGTTTTGTAGCGTCCCTAATACACCGCCCGGAGGTGCTGGCTGTCCAAGTGCGGGGGCTAGCTGAATAATAATCAGAATAACACCAATCCCAGACATAAACCCCGAAACCACACTGTATGGCATTAGCGTGATGTATTTACCCAGTTTGAGTAGGCCAAAAGCAATCTGGAATAACCCAGCCATCATAACAACAGTAAAAGCCATGGCTAATCCATTGTCTGGGTTATTGGCCAGTAACCCAGTAACTACTGCGGCCATTACCACTGTCATTGGACCAGTAGGTTCAGAGATTAGGGTAGGGGTTCCACCAAAGACGGCAGCGAACAAACCGATGATAACAGCGCCGTACAGTCCGGCTTCAGCGCCAGCTCCTGAGGCAACACCAAATGTAAGTGCGAGAGGAAGTGAAACAATTGCAGCAGTGATGCCACCAAGGATGTCGTTGCGAAGTGTCTTGCGTGAAAAATAGTTAAACATAAACTCCCCTTCCATTCGGCGGTTTATTCTAACCAATAATTCAAAAAAAGCGATGTATAAATATAAATGTCTGGTCCAACAACTTTGAAATATATAAAAAAGGCCACGGATGTGGCCTTTTTCAGGAAACTAATTTAACAGGGCTGCTTAGTTTTCTAGCAGGCGACTGCCAATTTCAATTTTTCGGGGTTTTTTAGCTTCGGGAATTACCCGTTCTAAATCTATGCTAAGAAGCCCGTTTTCCAAGTCTGCGCTCAATACCTTAACATGGTCGCCGAGTTGGAATTTGCGTTCAAAGTTGCGCTCTGAAATTCCTTTGTGAAGGAATTTGCGTCCTTCATTGTCATCAGTATTGCGTTTGCCTGTGACAGTCAGGGTGTTCTCCTGAACTTCAATTGTCACATCGTCCTGCCCAAACCCTGCGATAGCCATGGTTATTTGATACTTGTCCTCGCCTAATAACTCAATGTTGTAAGGGGGATAGCTGCTTTGCTTTTCGTTTCGTGCGGCAGCATCAATCATCTGCGCGAGATGGTCTGAACCAATGAAAGAGCGGTAAAGTGGTGATAGATCGATAGTTCTCATAGTCATATCCTTTCAATTAAGCAATATGGTAAAAATTATGCCCCGATAATCGGCGGCGTTAATTGTCGGCCCAGGTTCTGGCGCCGACAATTAATAGATGGGAACAACCGAATGCTTTTCAAGAAAATATTTTGAAAAATTTTTCAAGTTATTGAAAAATAATTACTTATTTTTATAAATTTTTCCATTTTTCATAACGAAACTTACGTCTTCCATGACCGACATATCACTAAAAGGGTTCCCTTTTACTGCAACAATATCGGCGTACTTGCCAGAAGCGATGCTTCCAATCTTGTCTTGCTTAAGCAGATTGGCGGTGTTGATTGTCGCAGCTTGAATGGCTTGCATTGGGGACATGCCAAAATTTACCATACGCGCGAACTGCCTGCCATTTTGCCCGTGGGGGTATACCCCTGCATCAGAGCCAAACACCATATTCACGCCTGCATCGACAGCTTTTTTGAAATTGTCTCTCTGTGTTTTGCCTACCACACGCTCTTTATCCAGACTTTCCTGCAAAATGCCCGCTTTTTCACCTTCGCCCAAAATGTATTCAGTTACATAGATATCCATGGAAAAGTAGGTGCCTTTTTCCAACGCGAGCGCGATGGCCTCATCATCAAGCAGGCTCACGTGCTCTGCGGAATCTACCCCTGCTCTGATGGCTGTTTTTATCCCTGACGTGCCATGCGCATGCGTGGCCACAGTCAAACCACGCATGTGCGCTTCTTCAACTAATGCCTTCATTTCTTCGTAGGTGTACTGCTGAACACCCACTTTTGTGCCTTTAGACAGTACGCCTCCAGTAGCACAGTACTTTATGACATCTGCGCCGTATTTTATGTTGTGCCTAACTTTTTCTCTTACTTTCCAGGGACCGTCAGCAACCCCTTCGCTGAAATTTTTATATAGATAGGGCAACAGGTTGTTGTCACAGTGGCCACCTGTAACCCCAATAGAGGGGCCTGATACAAACATACGAGGTCCATCAACCTTGCCCTTTTTTATAGCATTTTTTAGGGCAACATCAGCAAAACCAGGAGCCCCCACATTGCGTACTGTGGTGAATCCCGCCATGAGCGTTTTCTGCGCATTGGTGACTCCCGTGATGGTGGCATCGGGCAAAGATACAGATAGCCGGTTGTAACCATGAACTCCGGCATCTGAAGTTAGGTGAACATGCATATCCATAAGGCCTGGCATAAGTGTGCTGTCCCCAAGGTTTATTACTTTCGCATCAGCGGGTATTGCAACCTGACTTGCCTTTCCTACTTCAATGATTGTATTACCGTCAATAATTACAACGGCATTGTTGACCAGTGTTCCAGCTTCAACGTCGACAAGTCTGTCAGCAGTGATAGCAGTAATAGCCAAAGCCAGGGCAGGGAAATAAAGTGAACCAACAAGTAAAAGTATTTTGAGTGTTTGCATAATAGCGCTCTGTGTGATCAGATTGTTCTCATGTTGCCTCTTTTTACTGTGTAGATAAAGGTCAGCAGATAAATAAATACCAGTGGCCAGTCACCAAGCTGTCTATAGGGGGTCTGACCTCGCGTAGTGACAACATTATCGGTCAATGTGGCCGTCTCAAACTGGGGTAACATAGAGCTAATGTTGCCGTTGTGATCAACAAATGCAGTAATGCCATTATTTGTCGCACGTATTACCGGTAACCCCAGTTCTTTAGCCCGAACCTGAGCAATTTGCATGTGTTGTGCAGGACCGTGTGAACGCCCAAACCAGGCATCATTGCTGACGGTAAGAATCATATCGGTTGTGCTTGTTACATTGGCTCTGAGTTGTCTTGGAAAAGCAATTTCAAAACATAAGGCAGGTGCAATGCTTGCCCCATTTACCAAAAGGTTTGCCTGCTGATAATTCCCTCTTGAAAAAGAAGACATGGGCAAATCAAAAATAGGTGCTAGATTGCGTAGTAGATCCTCAAACGGCACAAATTCGCCGATGGGTAACAAGTGGTGTTTAGCATATCGGTTTGCGTGAAAGTAGCGGTAGTGACCATTTTCTTCGTTATGACCAGACTGGCCCAGCGCAATAACATTGTTAAATACTTCACCCGATTCGAAATTGTAATTGATTATCCCTGTGACCAGTCCCGTGTCTGTTTGCGCTGCCGTATAGTCAAGCTCGATAAGATAAGGTTGACTCAAACTTTCCAGCTTGGGTACAGCAGCTTCTGGCCATACTACAATGTCACTGTCCCACAGCGTGTCGGTAAGCGCGCGGTAACGCTGCATAGTCGGCTCATCTTGCTCTGGCACCCAGCGCAAAGATTGTGGGATATTGCCTTGAACCATGGATACAGTGTACGTGTGGGACGCCTTGACCCACGGCACTTGGTTAAGGGTGTAGCCACCCAAAACCACCACTGCAGTGATGAGAATGAGCGATTGCCATTGGCGCTTTACCGACCATAGCGCCCAGCAGGCTGACAGTAAAACGAGTAAACTGGTCAATCCGGTTTCACCTACTACTGGCATCCATCCAGATAGCGGGCTTGAGAGCTGTGAGTAGCCCAGACTCAGCCATGGAAAACCTGTTAACACCCAGCTTCTAAGCCATTCAGTGAAAAACCAAATGCATGCCAAGGCGACGGGCCACCAATGCTTAGCGGTAAATCTTGTTGTCAGATAAAGTGCCAATGCCGGAAATAAAGCCAAGTAACTACACAGTAAAGCCATCAGGGCTATGGAGCCGATCAGGGGTAGGCCTCCAAAATCTGCGATGCTCACATGCACCCAGCTGATCCCCGCACCAAACCAGCCGGCACCGAAACACCAGCCAAGCACAAATACACGTTTAGTGGGAACTTTGGGCCATTGTCGTAAAAACAATACCAGCGCAACAGGTGTGATAAGCCACATATCAAAAGGGGCATAGGCAAGGGTGAGGCATGCCCCGCTTAGTGCAGCTAGCAGGTAAGGGAGATAAGTGACCAGCGTTTAAGACTCCAGAGCAGGGATTGTCACTTTAAGCTGAATCAATCGACGTTTGTCAGAATTTGTCACCTTAAAGTGAATATCACTGATTTCAATCTCGTCGTTGGTTGCAGGCATATGGCCAAACGCTTTCAATACGATGCCGCCGATGGTATCGGCTTCTTCTTCATTAAATTTCGTTTCAAAAAATGCGTTAAATTCCTCTACTGACGTTAGTGCTTTTACTGAGTAAGTAGATTTATTCAGGGGGCGGATAGCATCAGTGCTATCTTCTTCCACATCATATTCATCCTCAATTTCGCCAACTATGAGTTCGAGAATATCTTCGATCGTTACTAAACCCGATACGCCACCATATTCATCAACCACAATGGCCATGTGATAACGCTGTTGACGGAATTCTTTGAGTAACACATCTACACGCTTGCTCTCTGGCACAATAACAGCGGGGCGCAGTACGTGTTTAAGGTGAAACTCTTTTCCAGGAATAAAGGCATAGGCCAGTAAATCTTTGGCCAGCAAAATACCTTCAATGTGATCTTTATCTTCACTGATGACCGGGAAGCGCGAGTGCGCGGTATCCAGCATAACGGGAAGAAACTCTTCCACTGTTTGATTTATATCGATGGTAGTCATTTGTGCACGAGGGATCATAATATCCCGTACACTTAATTCATTGACTTCAATTACACCCTCCAGCATTTCTCTGGTTTGTGGGTCAATGACGTCTCTGGTTTCTGCTTCTGTAATTAATTCGACCAGTTCATCTTTATTTTTCGGCTCACCAGCTAAGGTTTGCTTGATACGTCCAAGCCACCCCTTAGAGTGGGAACCGTTACTAGAGTGGGGGTTGTCTTCGCTCATGTTTTCTTTTTTCAGTGTGCTGAGTGCTCAAATTAATGATCTTGGTAAGGGTCGTCAATGCCTAATTCGGCTAAAAGCTGAATTTCTAACGATTCCATCTCTTCTGCTTCTTCATCCTGTATATGGTCATACCCAAGTAGATGCAAGGTGCCATGAATGATCATATGAGCAAAATGCGCTTGTAAGGTTTTATTCTGTTCACTGGCTTCTCTGATGATGACAGGGACGCAAATAACCAAATCACCCAGCAAGGGGATAGGGACATCCGGCACATGTTCAAAAGGGAAAGAGAGAACATTTGTCGGCTTGTTTTTGCCGCGATAGGTGCTGTTAAGCTCTTGTGATTCTGCAGCTTCAACGAACCGAATAGTTATTTCATGTTGTCTTGTATCATGCTTATTAAGTACACAGGCTACCCAGTGCTGAAGTTGCTCTGGGGAAGGGAGAACAGACGCATCTGAGTTACTAAGCGCCTGCTGAATATCCACAATGATTTCCGACATCAATTATTGTCGGCATCTTTGGATGCCTCTTCTTGTGCCCTTTTTTTATCAGCGCGAATCTTTTCCTGCTCAGCATCATATTCTTCATATGCCTGAACAATGCGCGCCACAACAGGATGTCGCACAACATCATGAGCGTTGAAAAAGTTAAACGAGATGTCATTGACATCGCCCAACACTTCAATAGCGTGACGTAATCCTGACCGCACGCCTCTTGGCAGGTCAACTTGCGTTATATCACCAGTAATAACTGCCTGTGAGTTGAAGCCAATTCGGGTGAGGAACATTTTCATTTGTTCTACCGTCGTGTTTTGGCTTTCATCAAGAATTATGAAGGCATCATTCAAGGTGCGGCCACGCATGTACGCAAGAGGGGCGACTTCAATCACGTTGCGCTCAATAAGCTTTTCAACTTTCTCAAATCCGAGCATTTCAAAAAGTGCATCGTAAAGTGGACGAAGATAGGGATCGACTTTTTGCGATAGATCGCCAGGTAAGAAGCCCAGTTTTTCACCTGCTTCAACCGCAGGACGAGTCAACAGAATGCGACGTATTTCTTGTCTTTCTAATGCATCAACAGCACAGGCAACGGCAAGGTAGGTTTTTCCCGTACCTGCAGGTCCAATACCAAAGCTAATGTCATGGCCTATAATATTCGCGACATACTTTGACTGGTTGGGGTTACGAGGTTTTATAACGCCGCGTTTGGTGCGAATATGAACCTCTTTGCCATAATGACCCGCTTCAGCCCGTTCAAGACACTTTGCTTCCTGAATGGCCAAGTGTACCTGTTCAGGCGCTAGTTCAGGTATACGACCTTTTACTGGCTGGGTTTCAATATAGAGCAACTTTAACAACTCGCCCACGCCATTAACCTGTTCGCCTTCGCCGGTTACAGTAAAGGCATTATTGCGATAGGCTATTTCAACGCCTAAGCGCCGCTCTATTTGCTTAATATTATCGTCAAATGGGCCGCACAGGCTTAACAACCGTTTATTGTCTTCGGGCTCCAGGGTGACTTCACTGGATACTAAACTCGTCAAAGTTACCGTCCTGTTATTGAGTAAAATGTTGCACACCCAACTCGTCGGGTTGTGATGCGTTTTGCTTAGCAAGAATGCTTTGTGGTGATACTGCCACACGTAATCCCATGTCCTTTTCGCGTCTTATTACTTCACCGCGAAGGGAGTTAGTCCATACGTCTGTGATCTTGACATCGACAAACTCACCAATCATATCCGGCGTGCCTTCAAAATTAACCGCCCGATTATTCTCCGTGCGACCGGTTAGCTCCATAGGGTTCTTTTTAGATGGCCCTTCAACCAAAATACGTTGCTCTGTGTTGAGCATGTTACGTGCAATGCGTACAGCTTGTTGAGTAATGCGTTGCTGCAGTAGATAAAGACGCTGCTTCTTGGTGTCTTCGCTGACATCGTCAACCGCGTCAGCGGCCGGTGTTCCGGGTCGAGCGCTGTAAATGAAGCTAAAACTGATATCAAAATCCATGGCCTGGATGAGATCCATTGTAGCTTCGAAATCAGCATCAGTTTCTCCTGGGAAACCAATGATAAAGTCTGAAGACATACTGATATTAGGGCGGATTTTTTTCAGTTTGCGGATTTTAGACTTGTATTCAAGTGCAGTATGACCGCGCTTCATCAAGTTAAGAATGCGATCAGAGCCGCTTTGCACAGGTAAATGCAAATGGTCGACTAACTCTGGAATCGTCTCATAAGCGGCAATAATGTCCTCAGTAAATTCAACAGGGTGTGATGTGGTGTAACGAATGCGATCAATACCGTCTATACTGGCTACCAGCTCAAGCAATTCCGCAAAGCGGCAGATGCTGCCGTCGTAATGCTCGCCGCGAAATGCATTAACGTTTTGCCCAAGGAGGTTAACTTCACGCACGCCTTGCTCTGCTAGTTGAGCAATTTCAAACAGCACGTCATCAACGGGACGACTTACTTCTTCGCCACGTGTGTAAGGGACAACACAGAAACTGCAATATTTGGAGCAACCTTCCATAATGGACACAAAGGCCGTCGGCCCATCAGCGCGGGGTTCGGGCAAACGGTCAAATTTTTCGATTTCAGGGAAGCTGACATCAACCACGGCTTTTTCGCCCCTGTTGACTTTCTCAATCATATCCGGCAATCGATGCAGGGTCTGCGGCCCAAATACCAAATCCACGTAAGGCGCACGTTTACGAATATTGTCACCTTCCTGAGAGGCAACACAACCGCCCACGCCAATGATAAGGTCAGGCTTGTTTTGTTTAAGGTTTTTCCAACGGCCCAGCTGATGAAATACTTTTTCCTGCGCTTTCTCACGAATAGAGCAAGTGTTAAGTAAAATGACATCCGCTTGCTCAGCCTCTTCGGCTAGCGTAAACCCTTGTGTTGCATCCAGAAGGTCAGCCATTTTTTCCGAGTCGTACTCGTTCATTTGGCAACCCCAGGTTTTGATATACAGCTTTTTACCCATACGGTGTTTGTCGAAACCTTTTAATTAAAAATACCATTGTTGCTGAATTTCGCTTGCCACCCTTCCGAGGCTGGAATGCCAAGGCAGAGCCCTTAGGGCCGGGTTTACGGCGTAGTAGCTGTAAACCTTTCCAATAATGGGCGCGTAGTTAATGACAATGGCCATAAGCTTAAAAAACAGCCCGATATTTTACGCTTTTTTGAAGGGTTTAGCCAGCCTGTGAAATGCGTTAAAAATCGGGATGAGAATCACAGAGTAAATAGGTAAACTGACAGTGAATTTGTAAGGAGCACAAGCCGGTTGAAATACGATTTTTGTGTAGTAGGAGGAGGCATGGTGGGGTCTGCGATGGCGCTCGCTGTTGCAGCCTTGGGACATCAGGTAGCTTGGGTAAGTGGTCCCTCCGTCAAACCTTTTAACCCTGTGTCTGAGCCAGATGTGAGAATGTCCGCCTTGTCAAAGGGGTCAATTGACTTCCTAATGGGGTTAGATGCCTGGTCGTACGTTACAGCTATGCGATGTAAACAATACGATACATTAACAGTGTGGGAGGGGGATGCTTCACCAGCCTCGTTTTACGCCAGGGAAATGGGCTCGGACTATCTTGGGTATTTTGTTGAGAATCGCCTTGTGCAACTGGCCTGTGAGCAAGCGTTGAGTCACTATTCTAATGTGCATAGAGTTGCTGACTGTCAGGTAGTGTCCTGTGAAGGAACGGCCCCGATCAGAGTAGCTTTGCAAAATGGAGACACCATTGAGGCTAACTGGCTGATTGGTGCAGACGGAGGACGATCTGTGGTTCGCCACCAAGCTGGTATTCTTACATCCGGGTGGCAATATACGCAGCAAGCCATGGGAATTATTGTTGAGCTGACAGAAGACAGTGGCAGCGAAACCTGGCAGCAGTTTCATCCCACAGGGCCTCGGGCATTATTGCCTATGCATGATAAATTTGCCGCTTTGATTTGGTACGACGACGCGCACCGGCTTAAGGCGATTTCCGCGTTAAATGAAAACCATTTGGTCAAAGAGATTACAGCCAATTTCCCTGCGCGATTACCAGCAATCGATCGGGTAGTGTCGTTTGCTCAATTTCCTCTTACTAGGATGCATGCTCGAACTTACATGTCTGGTAACACGCTATTGGTAGGCGATGCGGCCCATTTGGTTAATCCTTTGGCAGGCCAGGGTGTTAATATGGGCTTTGGCGATGCAAAATGTCTGGCTAAAGTAATGGGCGAATACAATCCTCATTCCCCTTATGCAGCGGTGTTTGTCGATAAATTGAAAACCGCATTTGCCCAAAAACGCCGAAGAGAAAACACCACTATGATGCTGACCTTAGACGCTGTTTACAATGTGTTTAAAGTACCTGCTGAGCCGGTTAGGTTACTCAGGCAGCTTGGTTTATTTGCGGCGCACAGGAGTGGGCCTTTGAAGACGGCAGCACTTAAACGCGCTGCTGGATTATTAGATTTTTAAGGAGTAGTAATGACCTTGCTCATTATTCTGGGCGTGTTGTTTGTTACATTAGCAGTCACAGTCACCTTGCTTGAAAAGTCGTCTTTTCGCATGAAGAGCGAAGACATGGCCAAGTGGACCAAATGGATATGGCCCTTGGTGTTTATTCTGATTATTGTGCAATTCATTCAAATGGCATTTTAGTCTTTGTTGTCCCAAATGCCGGTTTCTGAACTTCCCTGAATGTCACAATCTCCAGTTGTGTATTCAGGCAGCTCTCCCTTATCTCTTTTAGCAAAGTAATCTTTACTGATATTGACGATTGTGGGGGTCATCCACACAATGGCGATGACATTAATGAATGTCATTAGCCCCAATGCCATGTCGGCCATGGCCCATACTTGGGGTAACGCGGCCATACTGCCCCACAGGATCATGCCCAGGTAACCCGCAGTATAAAGCGCGCGGCCTAGTTTATTGTCCAGTCTAAACAAATGCAGGTTGCTTTCACCATAGGCATAATTTGCTACAACAGAGGTAAAGGCGAAGAAGCAAATGGCTGCTGCAACAAAATCAATACCGCCTGAACCTAAATGTGCGCTCATAGCCGTTTGTGTCAGACGAATACCTTCAGCCTGGTCGCCTGCAAAATCGCCGGCTAGTAAAATAATGAAGGCAGTACAGGTGCACAGGACCATAGTGTCAAGAAATACCCCTAGCATTTGTACATACCCTTGTGATACTGGGTGATTAGGATAGGGCGAGGCACTGGCTGCTGCGTGGGGCACACTACCAGAGCCCGCTTCGTTGGAGTATAAACCCCGTTGAATTCCTGCCTTCAACGCCGCGGCAAAGGCGCCAGCAGCGGCTTCCTGCAAACCAAATGCTGACAGAACAATATCTGAGAGGACGCCAGGTAAAAGCGCAATATTGGAAAAGGTGATAAAGAGTGCCACTATGACATAAGCAATTCCCATAAAGGGGACCACCCATTCAGAAAATCTGGCAATGGCGCGCAAACCTCCAATCACAATTAGGCCAGCGACGAATATAATCACTAATCCACTGTGTAGAACCGGAATATCATACGCATTATTTAGCGCATCGGTAATGGTATTCGCTTGCACAGCACTAAACACAAACCCGTATCCAAAAAATAAGCAAAGTGAAAAGGCAATGGCCAGCCAAGTTTTGTTAAGCCCTTGCTTTATATAGTATGCCGGGCCCCCACGGTACTCACCGTTTTCGTCTTTTACTTTGTAGAGCTGGCCCAGCACACTTTCGGCGAACCCAGTGGCCATGCCGAGTAGGGCAATAACCCACATCCAAAAAATGGCCCCTGGTCCACCTAATGAAATGGCTAATGCTACACCCGCTAAATTACCTGTACCGACACGCGCTGACAAACTGGTACACAAGGCCTGAAATGAGCTGATCCCTTGTTTATCACTTTTGGTACTGCCCTTGAGCAAGCTGAACATGTGTCCAAAATGACGCAGCTGAATGGCTCTCAATCGCCAGGTAAACCAAAGGCCGCAACCCAATAGCATGTAGATGAGTACTTGCCCCTGACCCCAGAGGATGTTGTTAACAAATGAGACGATTTCTGACATGTTATTTAATCCTATTGTATCGAGGTTCAGCATCAAGCTAAGTTTCTGCGTAAGTATTTAATAGTATTGAATTTTTGAGAGGTGTAAAGCAAAAAACGCCGGTAGCGTGAACTATCGGCGTTTTCAATATGGCTGGGGTAGCTGGACTCGAACCAACGAATCGCGGGATCAAAACCCGCTGCCTTACCAACTTGGCTATACCCCAAGTGTCAGGTCGCGACTAACTATGTAGATTGCAACACAACAAGAAAAATGGCTGGGGTAGCTGGACTCGAACCAACGAATCGCGGGATCAAAACCCGCTGCCTTACCAACTTGGCTATACCCCAGTAGTGGTGCGGAAGGAGAGACTTGAACTCTCACGCCGTGAAGCACTGGAACCTAAATCCAGCGTGTCTACCAATTCCACCACTTCCGCATGGTCATCATTTCTGATGCTTGGTGGCTACGGCGGGACTCGAACCTGCGACCCCATCATTATGAGTGATGTGCTCTAACCAGCTGAGCTACGTAGCCTCCAAAGGGTTACTCCTGTCTCGGAGTGGCGCGTATTATGCGTATCAGATTAGGCATCGTCAACCCCTTTTTTAGTTAAATCTATAATGGGATGATCAAACGATTATAATCTGACCAAGTGGGCGAGGTTGTAACCAGTTTTGATATCCTCGCCCTTAATCACTCGCTGCCAAGCAGGTCTTTAAGCTTGCTTTTAGCTTTCTCTTCTAATTCCTGCTTTTTCTCATCTAATTTTTCTTTCGCTTTTGCTTTGGCAGCATCCTTGAGTCGTTTCTCTGCCTCATTTTTCGCCTGTGCAATGATGTTGTCGAGCATTTTTTCTACAATAGCGGCACCAACCTGATCGGCGGGTAATCCGTTAGGTTGACCAATGGCTCCGGCGCTAAACGTGGGGAGTGTGATGTCGTAAGTCCTTTGATCAACAGGCAGGTTAAATTCGCCTGTGTCCAACTGTTCAAAGTTCAGTTTTAATTTTACTTTTGTTATCTGTACATCATCGACAATAACCAAAGGATTTGGGCCCGCGCTTGGCTTAGCGGGTGCTGAACGTTTGGGTAAAACTTGCTGAATATTGTCTTTTAATACGAGTAAATTTCCTTTTCCTTTTCCTTTTGCGTCAACTTCATAAAGCACTTCTGGCGCATTCACACTGATTGTTTGAACCGTGTAGGGCTCCTCTGAAACCTGGCCAATATCAACAGCAACTGATGAAAAAGAAAATGCACTTTGTTCGCTAAAACCACTAGGATTGGCTACATTAAAGTCGCTAAGGGTCAATTTACCTTCGGTTATGGCTAACTCTGCGCTAGCTAATGTGACCGATGTGCCGAGATACCGAGTCCCCTGAGTTTCTACCTGTTGCTTAATCAAATCTCCAGCGCTGCCGAGCAAAAAGACAATGCCTCCAATCAATAAGGCTACGAATACCACAATTGCAATTAATACTTTTTTCATCGCTTATCCCTGAGTTGCTGTTGATTGTCGTCAGGATAGACGAGGTATTTAAGCTAAGCAATAACTGGCAACACCTAACTTGCTTTTGTTCAAGGGTAGTAGCTACATTTAAGTGAAGTTTAGAATTTTATGCTGGCACAGAATGCGGACGTATGTTGCCAACCAGTCTTGGTCGCTGACACTTAGCCTTATCTTGTCATTATCGGTGGCAATTTGTTTCTTTTTTATGATGAACGTCAGCTGGTCATTCTTTATGGTGGGAGTAACTGCCATAGTGTGGCCTGCAAGCAGTGCTGCCTGTGCGTTTTTTATGGCGTTTCCCCGCCGTTATTGGGGGCCATTGGCAGTGGGTGTTGCCGCAGGCTACATAACTGGGCTGAACCAGACTGGAATGGGCTACCCTTTGGAACAATTGGGATACCTGCTAGCCAATCTAGCGGGTATTATTGTTGCGGTAGACTTGTTTAAACGCATCTACCCTACCAATGTCAACTTTCAGACATTAGAAGAAAGTTTTTCGTTTATCGCGCTAATCTGTGTGCTTAATGCAATTATATGCAGCGCCTTGGCCTTGGCCGTAGACAGTGCCGCCGCGGGCAGTTTCACGATAGGTGAAAAAAACCTTATTTGGCTCGTAGGTAATATCGTGACTAACTTTGCCTGTACCTTGCCATTTTATTATCTTCTTGTCAGGCTTCAAAACGCTGGGAAAACCTCATCTTGGAGTCGTTTGCGATCTGCCGAACTTATCATTTTATCACTGGTGACAATACTGGTGATGGCTGAAGTGTTTGGGCATCAGCATAACAGCAAGTTTAACCTTGGTTTAATCTTTACCTTGTTTCCTTTGGCAGTATGGGTGGCATTGCGCTTTAGCCATTTTGTATTGTCTCTTTGGATAATGTTTGTCTTTTTAACGTCTGCATTTTTTACCGCATTAGGTGTTGGTCCTTTTACTTATATTTTCGACGAGATGACCTATTCCATTTTCTATATGCATTTGTTTTTGTTTATGGCCTGCAGTACTGCCATGATCATAGGTGCTATAAACACACAAATGCGACAAAAAGCAGAGACGATCAGTGAATTAAATAAGAAGTTAGCAGAGCTATCTCATTTAGACCCGTTAACCAAGATTGCCAATAGGCGGTGTTATGATGATGCGTTTTATGTTGGTCTGAAAGACGCCAATAGCAAAAGTAAACCGCTTACACTGATCATCGTTGATGTAGACCATTTTAAACTGTTCAATGATCACTACGGGCATGCGGCAGGCGATCAGTGCCTAATTAGTGTGGCAACAGCAATCGCAGAAAATCTTGTGCGAGAATGCGATATTGTAGCCAGGATTGGGGGGGAGGAGTTCGCCTGCATTCTTCCAGATACTGATCGGCAAGGCGCAGAGCATGTCATGCGTAATATCCAGAAAAGTGTGGCCAAACTGTCTATTCCGCACGCCGTATCGCCAGTTTCAGATTTTGTCACTGTGAGTATGGGAGCGAGTACAAAACGTTCCTCATGTAGCAGTGATAAGATGGCACTTTTTCAGGCTGCTGATGCGGCGTTATACAAAGCCAAAGACAACGGCAGAAACCAGTTTGTTGGCGTTGATATTCATCAGAAGTAAAAAAGCCGCTTGGTAAACAAAGCGGCTTTTTTCATTATACGTTGAAGCGGAAGTGAATAACGTCGCCGTCTTTGACGATATAATCTTTGCCTTCTAATCGCCACTTACCCGCATCTTTTGCGCCTGACTCGCCATTAAATTCAATATAGTCGTCAAAGCCGACAATTTCTGCTCTGATGAATCCTTTTTCAAAATCAGTATGAATCTTACCAGCAGCCTGCGGTGCGGTAGAACCAATAGGATAAGTCCAGGCTCTGACTTCTTTTGGACCGGCAGTAAAGTAAGTTTCAAGGGTTAGTAGATTGTAACCGGCCCTTATAACACGATTAAGCCCGGGTTCTTCCAAGCCCATGTCCTGCATAAACTCTTCTCTGTCTTCATCGTCAAGCTCAGCAATATCAGATTCGATAGATGCGCACACAGCGACGACTACGGCATTTTCCTCTGCGGCTAGTGCTGTTACCTTGTCAAGGTGAGGGTTGTTTTCGAAACCGTCGTCGTTAACGTTGGCAATATACATAGTTGGCTTAATCGTTAACATATTCATGTAAGAAATCGCTGCCAACTCCTCTTTCTCCAAAGAAAGCGCACGCAAAGGCAAGCCTTCATCCAAATGAGGTTTAATTTTTTCTAGTACTTTCAGTTCGAATTTGGCGTCAGCATCGCCGCCTTTGGCTCGCTTGCCCACGCGTATAAGGGCTTTTTCAGTGGTTTCTAAATCAGCCAAAGCCAATTCAGTGTTAATCACTTCAATATCGTCCAATGGACTCACTTTACCCGATACGTGCACAATGTTTTCGTCTTCAAAACAACGAACAACATGACCAATTGCGTCTGTTTCACGAATATTGGCAAGGAATTTATTTCCCAAGCCTTCACCTTTTGAGGCGCCCGCTACAAGACCCGCTATATCCACAAATTCCATAGTGGTTGGGATCACGCGTTCAGGTTTGACGATAGCGGCAAGTTTGTCCAGGCGAGTGTCTGGCACAGGTACCACGCCGGTATTTGGCTCGATAGTACAAAACGGGAAATTTGCTGCCTCAATGCCCGCTTTGGTTAATGCATTAAAAAGCGTTGATTTACCTACGTTAGGTAAGCCGACGATGCCACATTTAAAACCCATGATTTGGTTCCTGTGTATGAATCATTTAAACAGTTGGTTTATAGGAGTGAAGCCGGTTTTGTGCCAGTTTCAACCCGTCTTGCAATAAGATATCTGTACACCTTATTGCTTCGTCTATCACACCTTCTATGGCCAGTTTGTCTTGTGACGACGGTTTCCCGAGCACATGACCAGTTACGCGACTTTTATGTCCCGGATGACCAATACCTAATCTAAGGCGCAAAAAGTCTTTGTTATTGCCAAGCCTTGCAACAATGTCTCTGATACCGTTTTGGCTGGAACTGCCGCCTATTTTAAACTTTGCAATTCCCGGATCTAAATCCAGTTCGTCAAAAGCAACCAGAATGGATTCAGGTGCAATGCGATAAAAGTTGGCTAGGGCTGCAACTGCCTGACCACTTTTGTTCATGTAAGTAGTGGGTATCAGCAGACGGATATCTTTGCCTTGTAGCGTTACCCGACCGGTAAAGCCATAAAACTTAGCGTCGTTTGTAAGGGAGGTGTGGTGCGTGCGGGCAAATTCTCTTACGAACCACTCACCCGCATTGTGTCTTGTGTCGGCATATTCTGAGCCTGGATTACCCAGGCCCACAATAAGACGAATGTCAGGACAATCGTCAGACAATCTGATTATTCCTCAGAAGCGCCTTCTTCGCCTTCTTCGTCGTCTGCAGCAGAGGCAGCTCTAGATGGCTTGATGGTCACAACAGCCAAGTCGTGATTTTCGTCACCTTTGGCCAATTCAACAGATGCTACACCAGCTGGAAGTTTAATGTCTGACAAGTGAACGGTTTGGTCCATTTCAACTGCCGCAACATCAACTTCGATGAACTCAGGCAAGTCTTTAGGAAGACAAGTGATTTCAATTTCATTCACGTGGTGCTCTGCCACACCGCCAGCCTTAACTGCTTCATTCTTGTTTTCATTCACAAAGTGTAGAGGAACTTGAGTATGAACTTCTTGACCTGCAATAACACGTTGGAAATCAAGGTGTAGGATTTTAGGCTTATACGGGTGGCGTTGTACGTCTTTAAGTAAAGCTTCAACAGGCTTTCCGTCGATATTCAAGGTAAGAACGTGAGAATAAAACGCTTCGAATTCTTGTGCTTGAAGTACTTTATTGTGTTCAAGTGTTAAAGAAACGGGGGCTTCTTCACCACCGTAAAGGATCGCAGGCACTTTGTCAGCGTGACGTAGGCGGCGGCTCGCACCTTTCCCCAAGTCTGTACGCACAGCTGCATCCAGATTGAAAATTGCATCAGACATTGTTATGTCTCCAAGTAAAAAAGTAAAATTTCAGTAGGTTTTTGCGACCAAAACCTACCTGTTTTTATTGCCCCGAATTTAAAGGGCGGCGAATTCTAGCATTGAGGGAAGGGGAACTCAATCTTTGTTTGTGCGGCGCAGGTTATTATTGTTGTCGCGGCTCTGTTTTATAGCGTCGTCGCTGTGCATGTAATGACTTTTAGCGAGCCTGTCATACAAAACTACATTGACGGTAGCCGCTAAATTCAGGCTGTTCGCCGTAGGGATATAAACCACGTCATCGACATCATCAATAACAGTTTGCGAGACGCTGCCGTCTTCAGGGCCAAAAATGTAAAAGGCATTTTCAGGATGAGAGTAGGCTGGGAGCGGCGTTGCTCCCTCTACAAGCTCTATAGCAATGGTGCTCGCACCTGCGGGCGCCATACTAAGCAGGTCATCAACGCCAATATGAGGAATATGCAAATGCGCATTTTTGGTATCGGAATGAAAATCTTTTGCGTAGCGAAATCTCTGCCCAGTATAAAATACTGACGACCCACCAAAACAACCGCATGCCCGCAAAATAGCGCCCACATTGGTGGCTGATTTGGGGTTAATTAACCCAATGGAAACAGTATTAATTGACAAATCAGCGCCTGCAATTATTTCTCTGACTGATGTTGAGCGTTGTTGTCTTCTAGCACTGTGATATGAGACAGCCTAAAAGGTATGCCAAACTGTGTGGTCGTCATAACATTGGGCTGTGGTATACCCTCAATGCGAACGTTTAATCCATCACGGCGATATTGTTTTTCAAGTCCTAAAAGGGTAAATCGTGCGCCCTGATTGTTTTCGAAGGCGTAGAACCCGCCTTCAAACGATTTGTATACAATAAAGCCAATATGAGTTTGTGTAGCTACTTGCACGTTATCCTGCCCACTCGACGAAGCACTGGCTTTTTCCGTGTCCGCCAGTGGCATCGATGACATAGCGTCGCTTTGCTCAGCGTTATCGTCCTTTTTTTTAGCTTCGCATGCCGCCAACGCAACAATACAAATCAGTGTGGTTAACACAAAACGCATCGGTTCTACTCCCTGTAAAATAAGCGTTGTTTAATAATCAAACATTGCCGAAATTGATTCTTCATTACTAATACGACGAATGGTTTCTGCAAGCATCTCTGACAGTGTAAGCTGTTTAACTTTACCGATACTACGCATTTCTGGCGCTAGCGGAATACTGTCAGTTACGATAATTTCGTCAATCACAGATTCTTGTAGATTTTTTGCTGCATTGCCTGAAAATATAGCGTGTGTCGCATAGGCGAACACGCGTTTTGCTCCGTGAGATTTCAGCGCTTCTGCTGCTTTTGCAAGCGTGCCGCCTGTGTCTATCATGTCGTCTACTATGATGCAGTCTCTGTCTTGTACATCACCGATAATGTTCATTACCTGAGCAACATTTGCCTTGGGGCGACGTTTGTCGATAATTGCTAAATCAGTATCATTAAGCAGTTTTGCTGTTGCGCGTGCTCTTACCACGCCACCGATATCTGGTGAAACAACAACAGGATCAGCAAAATCGCGTTTAAACATATCGTCAAGTAAAATAGGGGTACCAAAAGCATTGTCTACAGGCACATCAAAGAAACCTTGTATTTGCTCGGCGTGCAGGTCTATGGTCAATACTCTGTCTACCCCGACATTCGACAAGAAATCTGCAACAACTTTCGCGGTAATAGGTACGCGCGCAGACCTGACACGGCGATCCTGGCGAGCATAGCCAAAATAGGGGATAACCGCAGTGATACGCCCCGCAGAGGCACGGCGCAGAGCGTCAATCATCACGATCAATTCCATTAGGTTATCGTTAGTCGGCGCACAGGTAGACTGGATAATAAAAACGTCCGAGCCTCGGACGTTTTCATGAATTTCTACGCTTATTTCACCGTCACTGAAACGGCCAACGCTGGCATTACCTAATTTGGTATAAAGACGATCGGCGACTTTCTGTGCAAGTTCGGGGACTGCGTTACCTGCAAAAAGTTTCATATCTGGCACAAGTGTTTCCTCGGTGCGTATCAAGCTGAATAGATGGCTGGGGTAGCTGGACTCGAACCAACGAATCGCGGGATCAAAACCCGCTGCCTTACCAACTTGGCTATACCCCATCAGGTTAATTGTAGTCTTAAATGCTGTACTGCTTTAATTGTTTTAATAACGGTGATGTATGTACGCCCTGTGCAATAAATCCGCTCCACTGAGACGGAAGCTGCTTAAGGGTTTTTTCAGCAGATATTCTGTCAGAAAATACGGAAAACACACATGCACCAGTGCCAGTCATTCGCGACGGGGCGAATTGTAGCAACCACTGTAATAATTTTGCAACTTCAGGATGCCTTTTACAGACAATTTCCTGGCAATCATTTTGGGTGGCATTAAAAGAATAGTGCTGCGAAGAAATGACGGGCGTTTTTCTGGGCAAATCAGCGGCTGTAAATATAGCTTGTGTACTCACGTGTACATTAGGGTGAGCAACTAAAAACACGGTGTCGGGTGTGGTGATATCGGTGAATTTGTCTCCGGTACCCTCTGCAAAGGTGGTTCTGCCGTGGATAAATACAGGTACGTCCGCACCTAGCTGCTGACCAAGTTCAATCAGTTCCGATTGATTCAATGCAGTTCTCCACATGCTATTGAGTGCACAAAGTGTGGTGGCTGCGTTGGAAGAACCTCCGCCTACACCGCCACCCATGGGGAGTCGCTTATGAATATGTAACTTGGCCCCTTCAGTGGTTCGCGTTTCGGTCTGAAGCAACTTTGCAGCCCGATATACCAAGTTTTCATGATCAGCCACCCCGGATATTGATTGTGCGAGTGAAATCTCGCCTGTATCACTTGTCTCAACACCAATTTCATCTCCGTAATCAAGCATTTGGAAGACGGTCTGAAGCGCATGATATCCATCTTCATAGCGCCCCGTAATGTGCAGAAACAAATTGAGTTTAGCTGGGCTGGCCCACCAGGTTACTGCCATGATGTCACCTTGAGTTTTATAAAAGCATTGGGTTGCGAAAGGTCGGTAAGTGTCAGCGAATTTGGAAGTATCAAACCGTCAAAGTCAGCATAACTGTTGTAATGCACTTCCCATTTGCGACATGGGAGGCAGGTTGGTCTGAGTGTCTCAATATAGCCTTGCGCATTGAGCGTTATTTTGTCGTGGTCGTCAGGAAGTGCTTTTATCCAACGTCGAAGCTGTTGCACGGGAATGTCTAGCCCCGCAATGTCGGCTAACAATTGCTGTGCATTGTCACCTTGATAGACTTCCCCATCGGCTTCCAAAACTGTAAGCACGGGTGTGATATCGAGGCTAAGAATGGACACACCCAATGAACTAGTAAGTTTCAACGTGCTGGTGTCTGCAGATGTTTGCCAGCGAACACGAGCACTAAAGCCCTCGTCTTGTTGTTTATAGGCTAATCTGCCTTTTAACTCCCACTGAGAAAATGCCTTCAGACGAGACTCTTGCAACCGCCAGCCGCCAGTTGCAGCCAGTGATGCATTATCAATAGAAGGTTTGGTCGCACATGCTGAAACCAGACTGATAAATAATAAAAAGGTGATATGACGCAGGTAATTGGCCACAAAATAACCTAAATAATAATAACCAAGAGTTTAATGGGAACAAAAGCTGTCGCAACTTTCAATCATTTTGCGTTTTTCGTACAATGCCGCTCCAGACTCATCTTGACCAGAAGTAATGACATTCACTGCCCTAGGAATTAACCACAAAACTGCGCCTGTCTCCTTGCGTGAAAAAGTTGCATTTACGCCAGACTCCATGGCTGATGCGCTGCAAGCGCTTCGTGCGCTCAGTGGTATTCGTGAAGCTGTGATACTGTCAACGTGCAATCGCACCGAACTTTATATTCATCACGAGGGGGTGGCGCAATCCAGCCTGAGTCAGTGGTTGTCGACATTTCACAAAGTAGACAGCAAAAATATTGAAACACACCTTTATACAGAGCAGGACGAGGCAGCACTGAGTCATCTGATAAAAGTGGCAAGCGGACTGGATTCACTGGTGTTGGGCGAGCCACAAATTTTAGGTCAAGTGAAACAAGCTTACAACGTGGCGAAGCAGAACGGTGCCATTCATCGTCATTTTGACAAGTTGTTTCAGCACGTATTCTCCGCTGCAAAAAAAGTACGCAGTGAAACCGATATTGGTGCAAATGCTGTGTCTGTGGCGTTTGCGGCAGTGCAGTTGGCGAAGCATATATTTTCTAAACTCAATAAGTTGTCAGTGTTGCTCATTGGTGCAGGAGAAACCATAGAATTGGTAGCGAGGCATTTGCAAGACGCTGGGGTTACACAACTTACCGTTGCCAACAGAACGCGCGAGCGGGCTCAAAATCTGGCCGAACAGTTAAGTGCAAATGTAATCACTTTGGCACAAATGCCTGAACATTTTCATCAGTACGACATTGTAATCAGCTCCACCGCCAGCCAGCTGCCTTTAGTAGGAAAAGGGGTTGTTGAAGACGCATTGAAAAAGCGTCGAAACCAACCCGTATTTCTGGTCGACCTTGCGGTGCCAAGAGATATTGAATCGCAGGTAAACGAACTTGATAATGCGTATTTATATACAGTGGATGATTTGCAGCAAATTGTGGAGGCGAATCTGGCTTCCAGAGAAGAAGCGGCGATTGAAGCACAGGAAATCATCAATCAACAGGTACAGTCATTTATACAATGGCAAAACAGTCATGAACAAATCGACTTGGTAAAAACGTATCGGGAGCAGTGTTTACATACCCAGCAGCAATTTCTTAGCAGAGCGCTGAATCAGTTGCAGGAAGGTCGTGACGCTGAAGAGGTTGTAAAAGAGCTGAGTCACAAATTGAGCAATGCACTTATGCATGCACCGACTAAGCTATTAAAAGATAGTGGGTTAAATAGTATGGCGGGTGTATCCGACAAGCTGATAGCCCACTTTGAATTGGATAAGTCCTCACCGGTAAAGCCCGACAAGGACTAACGGAAACAGTAAATGAAAGCATCTGTAGTAACAAAACTTGAACATTTGGTTGAACGCTTTGATGAGGTACAGGCACTCTTGGGCGACCCTGATGTGATTGGTGATCAGGACAAATTTCGGGCCTTATCTAAAGAGTTTTCGCAACTTGAAAGTGTTGTGCAGACTTTTAATCAGTACAAGCAAACCCTTGATAATCTCGAAGCCGCAGAACTGATGTTACAGGAAGACGATGCAGAGATGCGTGAAATGGCGCAAGAAGAGATAAAGGATGCCAAGGCGGCCATTGATGAACAGGAACAGGCACTACAAGTACTGTTGTTGCCAAAAGATCCCAACGATGATCACAGTTGCTTTTTGGAAATCCGCGCCGGGGCGGGTGGCGATGAGGCGGCTATTTTCGCTGGCGATCTGTTTCGCATGTACAGCCGATATGCAGAAACGAAAGGTTGGCGTGTTGAGTTAGTTTCAGCCAATGAAGGTGAGCATGGTGGTTTTAAAGAGGTCATCGCGAATATTAGCGGTGAGGGCGCTTACGGTGTAATGAAATTTGAGTCTGGCGGTCATCGCGTTCAACGCGTACCAGAAACAGAGTCACAAGGGCGTATTCACACATCAGCGTGCACGGTTGCCGTTTTGCCTGAAATACCCGAATCTGAAGCAATCGAAATTAATCCTGCTGATCTGCGTATTGATACCTTCAGAGCGTCGGGTGCAGGAGGACAGCACGTTAACAAAACTGACTCCGCAATACGCATCACTCACTTACCCACAGGCGTTGTGGTGGAGTGTCAGGATGAGCGTTCTCAGCATAAAAATAGAGCTAAAGCCATGTCTGTGCTAAATGCAAGGCTAAATCAGATGGAGCAGGATAAGCGAACGGAAGAAGAGGCAACAACACGACGTAACTTGGTTGGAAGCGGAGACCGTTCTGAGCGCATTCGCACGTATAACTTTCCTCAGGGCCGGGTCACTGACCATCGTATAAATCTAACCTTATACAAGCTCGATGAAGTCATCGAAGGGGATTTGAATGCGTTGGCAGAACCTATCAGGCAAGAGCACCAAGCAGATCTTCTTGCATCGCTAGCGGACGAATAAGTGTGAACATTGGGCAGGCGCGTCAGTGGGCGCGCGGTCTACTTGATGAACCCACAGACGCTGACTATTTGCTGAGTGCCGTACTAAACAAGCCCAGAAGCTTTTTGTTTGCGTTTGACGATGTAGTCCTGAGCCAAGAGCAAGAATTGCAGTTTAAGGATGCTGTTGAGCGACGAGTAACGGGTGAACCCGTTGCTTATATTACGGGTGTCAAAGAATTTTGGTCTTTACCGTTATACGTCTCACCAGCAACGCTTATTCCGCGTCCGGAAACTGAGCTCTTAGTCGAAACCGTGCTAGAAAAAGTTAACATCGAAAAGGCCTCCATCTGCGATCTAGGCACAGGCACGGGGGCAGTAGCCTTGGCTATAGGACATGAAAAACCGAACTGGGATGTAGTGGGGGTAGATCGTATAACTCAGGCGGTCATGGTAGCGTCTCAGAATGCGGCAAATTTAGCCATAACTAATGTAGATTTTTTGCAAAGTGATTGGTTTTCCTCACTGACAGGAAAAAAATTTGATGCCATAGTGACCAATCCACCGTATGTAGAATCAGACAGTAAATATTTAGCTGAAGGCGATGTGCGGTTTGAACCCGAGTCGGCACTGTGTGCTGGATATGATGGTTTAGATGATATCCGCATTATTATCGAATGCGCAGGAACACACCTTAATCATGGGGGCTGGCTAATGATAGAGCATGGTTTTGATCAGCATCAAAATGTGGCTGCCTTATTGCGCAATGCAGATTTTGTTGACATTGCAGCTATAGAGGACTTAAATCTTTATCAGAGAGTGACAATTGCTAGGCTTAGAGCTGAGCAAAAGGCAACGCGTGGTAAAGCTTATGAATGATGAGTTTTTGTTTGCTGAAGACGATGACGATTTAGCACCCAAAATAGACGGTACATGGAAAATTCTCATCGTTGATGATGAGCCAGAAATTCACGCAGTGACAAAACTTGCACTGAGTGAGTTTGTGCTTAATGGTAAATCACTCAATTTTCTTAGCGCCTACAGCGGCGAAGAAGCTATCAATGTACTTAAAGCACACGATGATATCGCTGTCATGTTGCTCGATGTGGTGATGGAGACGGATGACGCGGGCTTGCGCGTGGCTGATCGCGTTAGAAATGAATTAAACAATAGCTTTACTCGCATTATTCTTCGCACTGGTCAACCCGGCCAGGCGCCTGAAAAAGAAGTTATCGTTAATTACGATATCAATGACTATAAATCGAAAACAGAATTAACTGCACAAAAGCTGTTTACGGTTATTATTGCGGCGCTGCGTTCATACCGCGACATTATTTCTATAGAAGAAAGCCGTGTAGGGCTTGAGAAGGTGGTACAAGCGTCGACGGATTTATTCAGTCGTCGATCACTGGAACAGTTCATGGAGGGCCTTATCCAGCAATTGAGTTCTGTACTGGGCTGTTCACAAGATGCTGCGTACATCACGAGTGCTGTCGCTGGTCATGAGCCTATTATGGACACACAGTCGGATGAATGGTTTATCTTTGCCGGCAATGGTGAATACTCCGAAAAACGCGGTAAACCTCTCGCTGAAGCATTAGGCGGCGACGAGTTTGAAAGTTGTCAACACGCCTTGGCGTCTCAAGACGTCGTTTTTGCCGATAACCATATAGTGGCGTATTGCGGCGGTCAGTCAAAATACGGCTCACTGTTATATTTGTCTGGACTGAACCGGCAAGTTAATGCCAACGATAAGCACTTGATTGACCTGTTTTCGCAAAATGTTCAAGTGGCATTTGAAAATGTTATGCGTATCAAAAAAGCGACGGAAACGCAGGCAAGGGTACTCGATCGCCTTTGTAACTTGTCTGATGTCAATGGACATGGCAGTACTCGAATGATGCGGTTGGTTGCCATGGCTGACTTTGTAGCAGGTAAAGCAGGGTTGAATGATTCCGATACGAAAGAACTGCGAATGGCAATTCCCTTAATGGGCTTGGAGCACTCCTGTCTGGCGCCTGTGCTATTAAATGATGCTGGAGTGGATATTACAGCCTGCATTAAAGCGATTTCTGAGCATGCAAAGGCATGCACAGCTGAAACCGATTATGAGGCTATACCCTTTCTTAAGAAGGCCATGGTATTGTCGCGCCAGCATCACGAAAAGTGGGATGGTAGTGGCTACCCACAAAAACTCTCTGAAGCGGCTATTTCTGTAGAAAGCATGGTAGTGGCCGCTGTTTATATGTTTGATACCCTTCTGGGTAAACAAACCTACAAATCTAACTGGTCAATCGAAGACGTGGTTGCGTTCTTCAAGGAGGAGCGCGGTAAGGCGTTTAGTCCGCAGATTGCCGACATTGTCATTGAACACCACGCATCGCTTGTCGATATTGAAAACTCACTTTCCGACGATATATTTCAAAAACCTTAGGATTTTCTATGTACATGATGGCAAAACATTTGCACCTCACGGCGCTGGTGCTGAGTATTTTATTGTTTGTTGCTCGGTTTGCAATGATGCAAATGCAGATGCAAGCTGCTAATAACAAATTTATGAAGATAGCCCCTCACATTGCCTATACGGTTCTAGTTGCAACTGCCGTCTGGCTTTGTATGCTTTTGTCGATATATCCATTTACGACCTCATGGGTAACCTTCAAATTGTTGGGGTTAATCGCTTTCATCGTGATGGGTTTAGTTGCTTTTAAATGGGGCAAAACAAAACTGATGCAGTGGGTTGGCTTTCTGGGCGCATTGGCGTGGTTAGCGGTCACAGCAAAAGTGGCAGTAACAAAACAACCTCTATGGTTTTAAGTAATGACAGTTAAATCAAAGCAACATATTACTCTCGGCGGAATTGAGATCGCTAACAGCAAGCCATTTGTTCTATTTGGCGGTATGAATGTACTCGAATCTCGGGATTTAGCAATGCGCATTGCTGAACACTACGTAGAAGTAACGAGAACACTCAATATCCCTTACGTATTCAAGGCGTCTTTTGACAAAGCCAATCGTTCATCCCTGCATTCTTACCGGGGGCCAGGTATGGAAGAGGGGTTGAAGGTTTTTGAGGAAATTAAACGTACCTTCAATGTGCCTGTTATTACCGATGTGCATGAGCCCTATCAGGCTAAGCCGGTTGCAGAGGTTGTTGATATTATTCAGCTCCCCGCATTCTTAGCGCGGCAAACTGACTTGGTAGATGCCATGGCGCGCACTGGGGCCGTGATCAATGTGAAAAAGCCGCAGTTTCTGGCTCCTCACGAAATGCGGCATATTATTAATAAGTGTCAGGAAGCGGGCAACGACAATATTATTTTATGTGAGCGTGGCACTAGCTTTGGGTATAACAACCTAGTCGTCGATATGCTGGGTATGGATGAAATGAAAACCTATGCACCGGTTATTTTCGATGCTACCCATGCCTTACAAAAGCCTGGTGGCAGGGCATCGTCGGCAGATGGTCGCAGAGCACAGGCTGCTCAGCTAGCAAGAAGTGGGATGGCGCTGGGTTTGGCTGGATTATTTATTGAAGCGCATCCTGATCCCAATGAAGCCAAATGCGATGGCCCATGTGCATTGCCGTTGCGAGCTCTCGAGCCTTATTTAGCACAAATGAAAGCGTTGGATGACCTCGTTAAATCATTCCCTGAATTAGATACAGATTCAGCGTGAAAGTTGTGTTAAGGCGACGGTATCGTCGCCTTGACAACTCAGAAGGTGTAGCAAGGGTTATTCGCCTTTAATCACCATCTTGTCTGTTGTACGCGAGTTTGAAACACTGGCTATAAAGATAGCAGTGCGTGCAACAGCTAATTGCTCGGTCATGGCTTTTTTTGCTTCGCGTTGAATAGTCTGTTCTAGCTTTGCATTTAATTCACTGTTCATAGACGCAATAGCAGATTCTGTCATTTCTGTTAGAGTTAAAGAAGACTCGTTAGAAGCTTGCACCGTGGTGGTAAGGCTTACGAGCGCAGTGAATGCAATAATTTTGCTTAATTGTTTCATTTATAAACACCTTTCTGATAAGTTTAAATAATTGTTAAAATTAACTCTTGCTTTTAACAAGTGTAAGTTTAACTGGTTGATATTATTTGCCTATATCCTGCATGGTTTAAATATTAACCAATTTCGTGAGCGGTTAAAAACGAGAATTAGTAAGGCTTTCTGATTAGAAAAACTAATGCTAATATAATATTAGTGTCACAGTAGAGGGTTTTATTATATGGCGCGTAGACTGCCTCCGCTCAATTCGTTGAAAGCCTTTGAGGCTGCCGCCAGGCATTTGAGCTTTACCAAAGCCGCTGACGAATTATTTGTCACTCAGGCTGCGGTGAGTCATCAAATTAAAGCGCTTGAAGAATATTTATCTATGAAGCTTTTTTTGCGACGTAACAGAACATTGTTGCTGACTGAAGAAGGGCAAGCGTATTACCTCGATTTAAAAGAGATATTCAAAGCATTACAGGATGCCACGGATAAGCTCCTTGCCAAAGGCAGTAAAGGCGCTATCACAGTTGCGACGCCGCCCAGTTTTGCCAGTCAATGGCTAGTACCGCGCATAAGTCAGTTTTCCAGCCAAAACCCCGATATTGATGTTCGAATTAAGGCAGTTGATTTTGATGAAGGGTTTTTGACAGACGATATCGATGTTGCGATTTATTACGGTAAAGGTCGTTGGTCAGGTGTGCAGGCAGACAAGCTGCACAGTGAGTTTCTTACGCCCATGTGTTCGCCTACGCTTCTGCAAATGGGAAAACCGCTCAGGGATCTCTTCGATTTGAAAAATCACGTGTTGTTGCACGACTCTAGCAGGGCCATGTGGAACACTTGGCTAAAGCACTTTAAGGTGAACGGCATTAACGTTAATCAAGGGCCAGTGTTCAGTCATTCAATGATGGTGTTGCAGGCAGCTGCACTGGGGCAGGGTATTGCACTTGGTAATACGGTACTTGCGCGACCAGAACTTGAAGCGGGCCGTTTGGTTGTGCCCTTTGCCGAGCGCTTGGAAAGTAAAGAAGCATACTATATGGTGTGCGACCCTCAGCACATGGATTTGGGTAAGATAACCACATTCAAACAATGGATGCAGTCGCAGGTACAAGAAGATGAGCAGTAAACTTAGGCCAATGGCAAGACTCTTACTCACGCATGGCGCTGGCGCGCCCGTAGAGTCTGATTTTATGCGGTGTTTAGCTGAACAACTCAGTCAGCACGGCATTGAGGTGATCACATTTAATTTCAGTTACATGCAGCGCCAGCTTAATGAAGGTAAAAAACGGCCTCCCTCCCGTGCACCCATATTGGAAGAAGAGTTTGCGCAACATATTGATAATACAGAACAAGACGGTATCCCTTTATTTATCGGTGGTAAAAGTATGGGGGGGCGAATTGCCACACATATGCTGGCTAATCCTGATTTTAAGGGCAGGATACAAGGGGCTGTGGTGTATGGTTATCCGTTTCATCCACCAGGAAAGCCAGAGAAATTGCGTTTGGCACACTTTGCACATTTACATTGTCCTTTACTCATTCTTCAAGGTGAGAGAGATACCTTTGGCAATAAAAAAGAAATTGAGACGTTTTCCTTGAGCAGTCAGGTTTCTGTCGACTATTTGGCAGACGGCGATCACAGTTTTAAACCCCGTAAAGCGTCTGGTTTCACCCAAAATGCGCATATTGCGTTAGCTGCAAAAAAAACAATTAGCTTTGTGCGCGCTCACAGGGGGAGAGAATGAGAGTGTGGCATAAGTATTTTTTACTGGTAGGGCTTTTTTATGCCATGACTGCCGTTGCACTGGGAGCGTTTGGTGCGCATGGGTTAAAAGCCGTATTAACCGATATGCAACTGCAAACGTTTGAAACAGCGGTTAGATATCAAATGTATCACGCCTTAGCCTTGATCGCGCTAAGCTTTGTTTCTCAACCCTTTGAGCGAAAAAAGTGGCTGACGGGATGTGGGCTGTTATGTATCGGCACGGCAGGGTTTAGTTGCAGTCTGTATGCCTATATTGGTACCGGTTTAACAGGGTTTGCTATGGTCACGCCTTTAGGAGGTAGTGCGCTAATCCTAGGGTGGATTTGGCTTATTATCGCTGCTTGGCAAGGCGCGGGTAAAACACAATGACACAATTGTTGCTGCTATGTCGGAGTGGCTACGAACAGGATTTGTCGGAAGAACTCATCCATGGTTTTGCCTTGCTCAATATCGCTGGCTATCCCAACTTTAAAAAGGGGCAAGCATGGTTGAGTTTTACTTTGGTCAACCAGCCAGCACAAGCTCTCGAACAAAAGCCGGTCAAAGCGTTGTTGGGAAGTTTGGTTTTTGCGCGGCAGGTTTGGCAGGTATTGGGCGAAGTAAGCTATGAAGACACGCAAGACAGAGTAACACCGCTGTTGCAGGCTTTTGAAAATATTGAGCCCAATGTATCGCTGGGTCATGATGTGTTGGTTGAGCATGCTGATTCAGAACAAGGCAATGAGCTGGCCAGGTTTGTGAAAAAATTTAACGTACCGCTTAGGCAGGCGATGCGCGCTAAGGGAATCATTGGACGCCGGCTCAAATCCGAAAAAACGGTTAAACAAGCCCACGTACTGTTTACCCGGTCTCACCATTGTATATACGGCGTTAGTATCAACCCCGTGAGTGCGCCTAATCCAGGAGGCATAATTCGACTCAAATTCCCTCCCAATGCGCCAAGTCGCTCAACGCTTAAGTTAGAAGATGCCATCAAACATCAACTTACAGAGCCAGAGCGCCAAGCTATATTTACAGAAGGTGCTAACGGCGTGGACCTAGGGGCGTGCCCTGGAGGATGGACGTATCAGTTGGTGCAGCGCGGAATGCACGTTGAAGCAGTTGATAATGGTTTAATTCAAGAAGCATTAATGAATACAGGTATGGTTGCGCACTATGCCCACGACGGTTTTTCCTACCAGCCACAATACGGAAAAGTGACATTATTAGTCTGTGACATGATTGAGCAACCCGACAAAGTCGCCAGCTTAATGGCTAAATGGTTAAAATTAGGTTGGACCGATCACGCCATTTTTAATCTTAAATTGCCTATGAAACAACGCTTTGACTGTGTTTCTCGCTGTTTGGATTTAGTCAGAACGGAGCTTGGTAAATCATTTTTCCGCTACAGAATGTCAGCCCGCCACCTCTATCACGACAGGGATGAAGTGACGGTTGTCGTGGTGCAATCTGACCTCATTTAAGGATTAATTTGCAAAAGGGGTATGAATTAGGGTGGGAAATCCTTTATAATCGCGCCGATTTTTTACTCTGAACCAATGAAAGTGAACAAATGGCTGACTTATCACACTATCGCAACATTGGTATTTTCGCGCACGTAGATGCCGGAAAAACCACAACAACTGAACGTATTCTTAAACTTACTGGTAAAATCCACAAAACCGGTGAAGTACATGACGGTGAATCAACAACTGACTTCATGGAACAGGAAGCAGAGCGCGGTATTACTATCCAGTCGGCCGCTACTACGTGCTTCTGGAAAGATCACCGCATGAACATCATCGATACGCCTGGACACGTTGACTTCACTGTTGAAGTTTACCGTTCATTGAAAGTACTCGATGGTGGTGTAGGTGTATTCTGTGGATCTGGTGGTGTTGAGCCCCAATCAGAAACGAACTGGCGTTATGCGAACGAATCAGAAGTAGCGCGTATTATCTTTGTAAACAAGTTGGACCGTATGGGGGCCGACTTCTACCGCGTAGTAAACCAGGTGAAAAAAGTACTTGGTGCTAATCCTTTAGTTATGACGCTTCCAATTGGTATCGAAGATGACTTCGTAGGCGTGGTAGACGTGTTGACTAAAAAAGCTTACGTTTGGGATGACTCTGGTCTTCCAGAAAACTACGAAGTACAAGACGTACCTGCTGACATGGTAGACAAAGTAAACGAATACCATGAACAATTGATTGAAACTGCCGTTGAGCAAGATGACGACTTAATGATGGCTTACATGGAAGGTGAAGAGCCTTCTATTGAAGATATCAAGCGTTGTATCCGCGAAGGTACACGTAAGCTTGATTTCTTCCCAACTTACTGTGGTTCTGCATTTAAAAACAAAGGTGTGCAATTGGTTTTGGACGCAGTTGTTGACTACTTGCCTAGCCCAACCGAAGTTGATCCACAGCCTCTTACCGACGAAGAAACCGGTGAGCCTACTGGCGAGGTGGCTACTGTATCTGTTGACGAACCTTTCCGTGCATTGGCGTTCAAGATCATGGATGACCGCTTCGGTGCCTTAACCTTTATCCGTATTTACTCAGGTAAACTGGAGAAGGGCATGACAGTACTTAACAGCGCAACCGGTAAGACTGAGCGTATCGGCCGTATGGTTGAAATGCACGCTGACGACCGTACAGAGCTGACTTCTGCACAAGCAGGAGACATCATCGCTGTTGTAGGTATGAAGAACGTACAAACGGGTCACACGCTTTGTGATACAAACCACCCTTGTACACTTGAGCCTATGATCTTCCCTGAGCCAGTAATCTCTATTGCTGTTAAGCCTAAAGACAAGGGCGCTACTGAGAAGATGGGTATCGCAATTGGTAAGTTGGTGTCTGAAGATCCTTCGTTCCAGGTTGAAACTGACGAAGATTCAGGTGAAACCATCCTTAAAGGTATGGGCGAGCTTCACTTAGACATCAAAGTAGATATTTTGAAGCGTACTTACGGCGTTGAACTTGAAGTCGGTCAGCCTCAGGTTGCTTACCGTGAAACTATCACGCAGATGGTTGAAGACAGCTACACGCACAAGAAGCAGTCTGGTGGTTCTGGTCAGTTCGGTAAGATTGATTACCGCATAAAGCCAGGTGAGCAGAACTCTGGCTTTAAGTTCGAATCTACCGTTGTTGGTGGTAACGTTCCAAAAGAGTTCTTCCCAGCTATCGAAAAAGGCTTTAAGTCAATGATGGAAACGGGTGTGCTTGCTGGGTATCCAGTACTCGACGTTGAAGTTGAACTTTATGACGGTGGTTTCCACGCCGTTGACTCATCAGCTATCGCGTTCGAAATTGCTGCAAAAGGTGCATTCCGTCAGTCTATTCCTAAGGCGGCGCCACAACTTCTTGAGCCAATCATGAAAGTTGACGTTTTCACGCCAGAAGATCACGTTGGTGACGTAATTGGTGATTTGAACCGCCGTCGTGGCATGATCAAAGACCAAGAAGCGGGTGTAACGGGTGTTCGTATTAAAGCAGACGTTCCTCTATCAGAAATGTTTGGTTATATCGGTCACTTGCGTACAATGACTTCAGGCCGTGGTCAGTTCTCTATGGAGTTCAGCCACTACAGTGCATGTCCGCAAAACGTTGCTGACAAAGTCATTGAAGAAGCTAAGGCACGTAAAGAAGCCAAATAAGCTGACATTGTTTATTTAGTAAAAAACCCTCGCATTGCGAGGGTTTTTTGTTTATAGAAAAAGCAACCTATACTTTGAAGCGTTCCACTGCATTCCTTGTCCGCGCTGCAATTTCAGCAAGCTCTAGCGCTGCGGAATTGATCTGATTAGCACCTTGTTCAGCCTCTACCGCCATTTCATTAATGCTTGAGACACTTTGCGAGACGTGCTCTGACGTGACATTTTGCTCTTCAGTTGCTGTAGCCACCTCTTCACTCATATTGAGTAACACATCAATGGTGTTGGACAGCTCATTCATCGCTTTTGTCACCAATTCTACCAAATGAATACCGCCATCAGCGGCCCGTTCGGCGCGTTCCATAGCGCTTACAGACTTGTCTGAGGTGCTATTCATGGTTTCCATAATCCGTGATATTTCGACCGCGCTTTCCTGAGACTGCGTAGCCAAGGTTCTTACTTCGTCTGCAACCACAGAGAAGCCTCTTCCTGCTTCACCGGCACGGGCAGCTTCTATCGCAGCGTTTAGCGCCAGTAAATTAGTTTGATCAGCAATACCGGTAATGGTGTTTAGCGCTGTGGTGATTTGGGTTACTTCCCCCTTAAGCGAAGCAATAATGCCGCTTGAATCTCTAATCAGCTCAACCAGTAATTCAATATTTTTCGCGGCCATTCGCACGCGTTCAACATTTTCTTTGAGGCTTGCATCGGCTTCTATACCTTTGTCTTTAGTGGTGGCAGAGGACTGCGCGATGGCATTGATAGAAGTGGTCAGCTGCTCCATCGCAGTCGCAACCGAGTAAGTTTGATTCTTTTGTTCAGCAGACAAAGAGGCGCTTTGCTGTGTGGTTGCACTGAGTTCCTCGGCAGCAGAGGCCAGTGTATCCGCATCCTGCTTCGTTTGCGCAACGATATCGCGTATTTGACCGATAAATACATTAAAGCTATTGGAAATCCTGTCTATTTCCGGGATGCGAGACGCCTTTATGCTGACGGTGAGATCACCTTCACCTTCTGTAAGGGCTTTACACGCGGTACCAAGTGTAATGAGCGGCTTGATAATTTTAAGGGAGAACCACACTGCCACTGCAACTGCTATTGAAGTGATGATAATAAACTCAATCAGTGCTGAAACAATCAAGCTGTTGCCAATTTCATCAGCAGGTGCCAGCGCCTCGGCAACATCAATTTCTGCCATTAACGCGTAGTTGTAGTCTCCTATTTTAAGCGTTGAAAACGCTGAATAAACGGGTACGTCCCGGTAGTCCTTAATTTCTAAAAAGCCGCTTTCACCGTTTAGCGCTTTTCTTGATGAAGGTGAATCAACGGGTTGAATACCTATGGATGTCTCACGGGATGCTATTTCTTTGGCTGCACTAGGGTACTTCTTCTGGATGGCCTTTAAGTAGTTGTCGTAGTCTTCCACGAAGAATCGGCTTTCGTTCATCAATAGTCCTGCTGGAGACACTAAGTAGGTTTCACCGGATTCACCAAACCCTTTAGCACTCCACTTGTCACCATGCGTCATAATGCTGTTAATTCTATCCATTGGCATCTGGAAGATTAATACTGCAACATTGTTGCCGTTCTCATCAACAATCGGTGACGCTGCAAAACCTGCCAGCGCCATGTAAGACGGTAGATATGAAGCAAACTGGCTAAACACAACTTGGTCGGGATTGCTCAGCCTATTCGCTGCGTTAAATACTTCACCTATGCCAGTCTCAGCATATGGCCCTGTTTTGAGGCTGGTTGCAAAATCCAGTTCTTTAAACACGCTGTAAACAATGTGGCCAGTTTGGCTATCTGCAATAAAAATATCATAGTAGCCAAACTCATAGAGGAACTTTTGCATAGTGGGATGAAACACACTGTGAGCACGCGCGTAGTCGGTGCCATTATTCAGATTTATTAGGCCATCCTTTTCACCCAAAGGAAGGCTAGAGCCGGCAATGAAGTCATATTGCAGCTGCTTACTCACGGTTGACAAGGGCGATACCAGACGCTCGGGTGAATCATATTCAGCTGGGTTTAGCTCCGAAAAGCGCGTAGCGAAATCATTGGTGTAATACCCCATCAATTGCGTTTCTTCGGCACGAGTGAGTGCTGAGCGTTGTTCTGAATAGGTGTTAAAGGCCTCAATGAAATCTTTTGCGGCTTGTACTGTGGTTAGGTTGTACGACTTTGCCCTAACTTGTGACTCGATGTTGTTGATGTAGTTTTCAATTGCTTCCTTTGTTTGTACATTTTGGCTCAGTAGCTTTTCTTGGACGCTCTCTTGCAGTGCATCACTTGATTCATCTACAGCAATGTTTACTGAGACAACCGCCATAACAAAGATAGATGCAACTGTGAGTGAAATGGTGACCAGCAGCAAACGAAGTTTTAAAGACATCGCAATTGACCCTTTTGATAACGAGAACAGATATTTAGCAGTTAATGCTGTGCGCTCAGAGTAAAGATTGAATTACCCTAGTTTCATACTAGACCATCATTCTATTAGTTCAATACCTGGCCATTTAATTTGTTATGCTGGTGCGGGCTTAAAAGGGAATCTAAAAATGTCGAAAATAGAACTTTCACCGGATGCAAAATCGTCGATTGTCGAAAAAATACAGGACTATTTTGAGTCAGAATTGGCCCAGGAGATTGGGCAGTTTGATGCGGAATTTCTGCTGGACTTTTTTACCCGTGAAGTCGGGGCTTATTATTACAATCAAGGTTTATACGATGCCAGAGCCATTTTTGAAGAAAGACTCAGCACCATAGATGATGATATATACGCCATTGAGAAAGAAGTAAAATAGACACAATAAGAAAGACAGTGATTATTACATGTAGAGCGGCTGAGGATTTGTTGCGCACCGCACAGTTTACCTATGACAATATGAAGGGCTATTACGAGCGCTTCGCGCCAGACTGGGATGTGAACAAAGTGATGGAGGCAGTTCAGCCCCTAGACAATCGAGAAATACTATTAGCTAACCAAGTTGTGGGTGTCATGCGCATTGAATTCAGAGAGCGGATTTGTTGGTTGAGGGATCTGCAAGTTATTGCGAGCGCGCAAAATAAAGGCATCGGCAAGGCAGCGTTAGAAAAGGTCAAAGAAATAGCTGCTCAGCATGGCGCATACGCAGTAAAGTTGAGAGTCTTCAAAATCAGTCCGGCAGTAGCACTTTATAATCGGAACGGATTTTTTACCCAATCTGAAGATGAGAAATTCTATAACATGCAGTTTGATTTGCAGGCAGAGAAGTAAAGCAACTTGGGCTTTCCGTTTGGTGGTAAGGGCGGTGGCATAGACATTGACTTTTAATAGGGACAGACACTAAATATTACGATTTACAGTAGACGGCAAAATTAGCGCCATGTTTTACTTGCAGCATATGATTAAAACGTTGATGGTGAAAACGTGGTGTTGTTGCGAGATTTTGATTATAGGGACATTAATCCACTGATCACCATTTTGAATGATGAAGCTGTCACGCGTTTTCTGTCTACAAAAATACCTTCCCCTTATACTAAAGAAGATGCCAAGTGGTGGGTAGAGGAGGGTAGTAAAACAGGCATTGTCAAAGCTATTTCGCTGAACAATAAGCTGGTGGGTTGTATTGGCGTCAATCCTGGTCAATTTGAATATGAATTAAGTGGCGAAGTGGGCTATTGGTTAGATAAACATTACTGGGGTAAAGGTATTGCCAGCGATGCATTATCCCAGATGGTGAATATTGTTTTTACTTCTACTGATTTAATTAGGCTCTTTGCCACGGTATTTGAAGACAATATCGCTTCGCAAAAGCTATTGGTAAAAGCAGGGTTTACTCGGGAAGCTATTCTCAAATCTGCGATATATAAACAGAGAAAACTGTACGACAGTCACATATTTGCAAAAATAAAAACGCCATAACGACAAAAAGGATGCCCTAGATGGACGAAAATATGGTCAGTAAGTTAAATGCAATCTGGCAAGCTGCGTTGAAGCGCTCACCCCTTAAACAAAAAAGTGCGGTATTTGTGTCTACTGTGGATACAGATGGTTATCCACAATCACGATTCGTCGATTTAAAACGCGCAAATACCGCTATTGCCCGCCCAGAAAACTGGGGGGGCTATGTCATCGAGCCGCTACTTATCGAGTTTTTAACCTTTAACGAGAACCGCGTTCATTTGCGAGAGCAGCATTGTAAGAAAGGTGATAAGTGGCATTCACCGCTGTTACAGCCCTAGTGTTCACCTGATCGCTGAACTATGCTCGTCAGTTGTAATCCAATCAGACAACCAGGAAATTTAATAAACAATTAGGATTCTTATGAAAGCAATGCAATTTTTTCTAGGGGCAATAGTGTTTATGTCCCTATCAGTACAGGCACAAAGTTTTCAGCCCGGTAAGCACTACCTAGAGGTAGAAGGGTTTCAGTCACAGGGTAAAAGCATTACAGAGTTTTTTTCATTTTATTGTCCGGCCTGCTTTAAACAAGAAGCCATTATTAAAATGATTAAAGATGATTTACCTCGGGATGTAACTTTTGTAAGAAATCATATTGATGGTATGCCTGGGCGTGACGGTAACATTGAACACATGCTTACCAAAGCCTCCATTGTGGCTGCTCACATTGGCAAGGAAGATGAGATTATCGATCAAATCTTTAAACATATACATGTTTCACGAGCAGACTTCACATCTCTGGATGACATTGAAGCCATTTTTGTGCAATCGGGTATCGACAGTCGGGACTTTTTGAGAACCTATAATAGCTTTGGGATAACTGCCAAGGCCAAGCAAAAACAACAAAATAACCAAAAGTTAGTCAATCAAGGAATAAGTAGCGTGCCAACCCTGGTAATTAACGGGAAGTACAAGCCTGTTTTGAGCGACATTAAAACGGTTGAAGAATACAAATCACTGGTTATGTATTTATTGAACAAGCCCGCTTGATCACAACGTACGCTTTAGACGATTGAGATGGTGTTTCATTTTACTTGTGTTGCCTTTTTCTAATCCACCTTGCGCATATTCCATGCGAATAAAGGCGCGTGTAATTAAGTCAAATAAGGTGTAGGCGTCTTTGCCCATTTTGTTTTTTACCGATGCAAGGTAATGCTGAGGCGCCTCGTTGTTGCGCTGGGTATTCGTTGCTTTTTCCACATAGCCTACTGCCCGCTGATAGCAATGAAGGTGTTTAGGTTTTTTAGGGCGCAAGGTTCTTGGAACAAAGTAAGCAGCCAGTAATAGACTGATAAGGAGCATGGCGCCAACCATCAAATATACCATTCTCTCGAAAGTGATTTCGCCGATGAGGCTTTTAAACAGGTTCTGTTGCTGCTTCTGGTCAAAGCCTAATACCCAGTGTGACCATAAGTAATCCATTTGATTTAGGTAATCACGCAATGTGGAAAAGAACGGCAAGTGTTGCAGCCTTCTGAGTGACAAGGGCTCGTTGGCTAGAAATTCAGTGCTGTCTTCCAACGCCTGTTCCAGGCCGAAGTTTATTCTGTTGGGGGCAACCACGGCAGTTGGATCGATGCGTTGCCAGCCTTTTTCATCAAACCATACCTCAATCCAGGCATGGGCGTCATACTGATAAACACTCAATACCTTGTTACTGAGTTGTTCCCCTCCCTGATACCCTGCAACCACTCTCGCGGGTATACCCGTCAATCGCATGATAAAGGCAGTCGCACTTGCGTAATGCGCACAAAAACCGGTTTGAGCGTCAAATAAAAATCGATCAATGCCGTCGCTTTGCATCAGCGGAGGGTTAAGGGTGTAACTGAAGTTTTGCTGTTTGAAGTAGTCAAGTACTGCGTTTAGTCGTTGTTTGGGGTCGGGATACTGCTGGCTTAACAAGGCTGCCCATTCTCGGGTGCGCGGATTTCCATCTTGTGGTACTTGGCGGTTGAGATAGCTATCTGTTCTGCTGTTGGTCTGATTTAACAAGGTAGAAGGGTAAGACATGACATCGTAAGCCATCGCACTCATTAAATTTTGATTTGCTATGAAGGTATATGAGGTGCTTTGCCATACTTTTTCAGACGTTATGGGTGAACCTGGTACAGGCACATCCAGTGTAAATAACCATTGTTGCCTAGAGGCTTCGGCAAACACCCTATACTGTAGGGCTTCACCAATAACTTGCGGTCTGAACGGACGATCCTGTAATTTGCGTTGTCCCTCCGCGGCCTTACGCCTTGCGCTCATGGTCCACTCTTCACCGTCAAAATACTCTAAAACTAGTGCACGCCAGTACCTGTCTTGAGGAGGTGGGACTTTACCTTCAAACCGGGCACGAAAGGCGAGTTCGGAAGATTGACTCAATGAGGCAATATCGCCAGGTCGCATCGTATCAGAAATGCCAGTACTGGCACTCTGGGTAGAGGGCATTTGCCACAAGGGGGGCAACTGGGGAAAAATGATAAAAAGCACAGCGGCAATCGGAAAGGCTTGTAAGGACATATTACCGAGCATTTTGAGCTGATATGTGTATGACTGATTGGACGCATATTGCAACGCCAGTGCAGTGAAAGCGACGATAACCATGGCACTGTAAAGGGCGACAAAAAGCATACCTTGCTCGAAGATATAGCCACATCCACATAAAAAGAGTATGCATAAGAACAATTGCAGTAAGTCTCTTTGGTTACGCATAACCATTAGTTTTAAACTGCAAGCAGTTACCAGCAGATTGATCATAGATATTAGTAAGCCCAAACTCAGGCTAAACCAGCCAAGTGCCAATAAGCTCAACACTGCGAGCAAGTTGACTGTTCTTGAGGCAGGAGGCTGAGGATACCAGCCAAGAAAGAGCGAAACCCTTACTACGGCTGCACATACTGATAAAAGTACCACCCACACCATTAATGGAGAAAAAAAGCTAAGGCTAATAGCGGCCAACACTAGTGATAGCAACAATCCTGCCTTGTGCTTGGCCAACGGAACATTGGGAGAGTAGCTCATCAGGCGTGCACCGTTTTGTCTGTCAAACGGTATAGGGCTAATGCGTTTAGGCATTTGTGCATATGGGTATTGCCTTTACCCGGCGGCACTGTAAGGTCAGGTAGGGCCAAGCCAAAAATCGCATTGTGTTCGCTTAACTGAATAATTTGGTAAGTAAGCTGACTGAGTCGTTGTTCTGTATCCTGGCTTGAAGCGCTCGCCCATGTCAGCCATCCAGAGCTGGACACGGGTTGATCAAATGTCTTAACCAGCCATTCATTTGTTTTTGCAACTTGTTTCCATGCCACATTCGATAAAGGATCTGACGGGCTGTATTCTCGCAAGGCATGAAAATCATCAAATCCGCCTTTTGTCACTTTGGAAACCGCCTCTTCTTCGCTAGCCAGCTCATACATTTTTATGTCACATTTTACGGGGGCGGGATAAACAATCAGATGCTGATCCAAATCGAGATGCGTCCAGCATTTAAACAACCCCAGAGGATAGTCACTGCGAATAGTCAGGCGAGGTAGAGTAGCATGCCCTCTGTTTGTCAGCGTAAAGGGAACATCGGCAAAGGTTGGATTGTCTGATAGCATTGCTGATCCTGTATCATTAAGATTGGATCGCCACCAAGAAAAATGCACTACACCCTGCGCCATCTTTCCATCAAATGAAATCATAATAGGAGCGGCACTTTCTTTGCCTGCAAATACGGCTTCAATTTTTAATGCTTTTATTCGCAAGCGAGAAAAGTTGATGTAACTGGCCAGCATGTGCAGAAGAAACAGGGAAAGTAAAAACGTGCACAGCAAACGCATCAGGTTGTTTTGATAATTTGTGCCCAACACAAAAAGCAAACCACAAAGCGCAATGAACCACACACCAAAACGCGATGGCAAAATAAATATTTTGCTATGGGAAAGTGACTGTTCCTTACCCGCTGGAATACGGCGTTTAAGCCAGCTAACAAACCAGTTGGATAATGATCGTTTAATGACCTGCTGCATGCTTGTGCGCCTCTATGCAGCCAGCGGATCAATATTATCCAGTAGTTTTTGACTCAGCAGAGCACCACTTTCGGTTGTATTTTCACCGCGAATTCTATGTTCGACCACAGCAGTGAAAACAGATTGAATGTCTTCTGGTACGACATAATCTCGGTTGTGTAAAAAGGCCCAAGATTTAGCGGCCTGCAAAATTGCCTTGCTGGCGCGTGGTGAAAGCGGGTGATCGACATAGTCTGCTGTGCGGCTCAATGCAACTAGGCGCAATATGTATTCAATAATGCTTTCGCTGGCATGTACTAAGGACACCTTATGCTGCATGTCAAGCAGTGCGTTTTCGGTGATCACCGCCTTGAATGGCTTTTTTTGTGTTGTATCATTTTGAAGCAGCATGTCTTTTTCTGCTTCCCAGTTAGGGTACCCCAAGCTCACTCGCATTAAAAACCTGTCCAGCTGAGACTCGGGTAGGGGATAGGTGCCAGACTGAAAGCCCGGGTTTTGGGTGGCAATAACAAAAAATGGCTTCGGTAGGGCGTGTGTGTTGCCATCGATGCTTACCTGACGTTCTTCCATTGCTTCCAGCAGTGCACTCTGTGTTTTTGGACTGGCCCGGTTAATTTCATCTGCTAATACCACCTGATTAAATATGGGCCCCTCATGAAAGGTAAATGAGTGGGTTTGCTGATTGAAAATAGACACACCCAACATATCTGCTGGTAGTAAGTCAGAGGTAAACTGCACTCGTGAAAATGCCAAACCAAAGGCGTTCGCCAGAGCATGAGAAAGCGTTGTTTTACCCATACCGGGCAAATCTTCTAACAATAAATGCCCATTTGCCAACAAACAGGTGAGTGCTAATTTGATTTGGGTTTCTTTGCCGAGAATGGTTCGGTTGAGCACATTTTCAATGGATTCGAGTTCTGTTGTCATGGCTATAATAAAGTAAGTGATTTAGATAAAGGCTAGTCCATCTATGGCTAACACGCTATTCATGTGGTTATACATTCGTATATTCAGTTCGTAATAAAGTTAACTACGGTTGAACGGCGCGAGACGGTCAGATTATTGTCTGTTTGCTTAGGATTTGCGCAATATACCCAATAATTTAAGCGACCTTTTTGTCACAAATTTATATACTACTGACAAAAATAAGAGGTCCAGCATGAAAAATATTGAAGTAGACGACGATCTATATGCATACATCGCAAGTCAAACCCAGTCAATCGGTGAGAGTGCATCACAAATTTTGCGCCGGTTACTGCTGCCTGAGTCCGGCACAGTAAAGTCGAATGAGCCAGTACAACCCAAGAAAAAAGTAGAATCAGCGGTTGATACGAAGGCTGATAAGAGCGCACCTGTTCAGGTAGCCTCTGGTGATGAAGACGCCACTCTTGAAACACGTATCACAGCAGAAAGATTGGCTGAGATGCCAAAAAAAGTGGCGCAGTTTCTCTATATTCTTGGTGAATTGAGTGCGCTACATCCAGAAAAATTTGCCAGTGTTGAATCAATAAGAGGCAAAGATAGACTGTACTTTGCGGCTTCGAAAGAGGCGCTTGAGGCCTCGGGAACCAGTATTAACGCGAAAGCCATTCCACATTCTACGTATTGGGTGGTGACGAATAATAATTCTGCAAAGAAAATCAGTATACTGCGTCAGGTAATGGCCTTGTTGAATTATAACGATTCAACGATAGACAAGGTTATTGCGTTATTTAAGGGATAATTCACACTCAATCAGCAGGAGCCACTATGCCATTACATCCTAACGCGGGTCAGCCAGCTGATCCGTCTCAACTGGCTAATATAGCCAGGCTAGTCAGTGATTATTACGTGAAACAGCCCAATCCGAGTAATGTTGAGCAAGCAGTTAGTTTCGGCACATCTGGCCATAGAGGCAGTGCAAGCTTGTCAACGTTTAACGACATGCACATTGCCGCAATTTGCCAGGCACTGGCTGAATACCGGCTTGCACAGGGCACTACAGGGCCATTATTTATCGGTAAAGACACACATGCTTTGTCCGAGCCTGCACTGACAACGGCAGTTGAAGTATTGGCAGCCAATAAGTTGAATGTAGTACTGCAACGTGAAGACAATGAAAGTTTAGGCTTCACCCCTACGCCCGTTATTTCAAGAACCATTGTCAGATACAACGAATTGCGTACTGAAGGTATGGCTGATGGTGTGGTGATCACTCCCTCCCACAATCCGCCGGAAGACGGTGGTTTTAAGTACAACCCTCCCCATGGCGGGCCGGCAGGCTCTGATGTTACTGCTGTGATTCAGGAAAGAGCCAATGCGCTTATGGCTGAAGGTAATAACGCAGTTAAGCGTGTCGCATTTGAGCAGGCCATAAACAGTGACTACGTCAGTTATGACGATTTCATGCACCCCTATATCGACGAGTTGGATACCGTGGTTGATATGCAAGCTATTCAGGCAGCAAACTTAAAACTAGGGACCGACCCATTAGGGGGTTCTGGTATTGGTTACTGGCAAGTGATTGCCAAGCGCTGGGGCCTCGACATTTCCGTGGTCAATGAATCGCTTGACCCGCGTTTTGCGTTTATGCACAGAGACAAAGACGGCAAATTGCGTATGGATTGCTCATCGCCTTATGCCATGGCTGGGTTGATTGCACTTAAAGATGACTTTGATTTGGCCTTTGGTAATGACCCTGATTTTGACCGACACGGCATAGTGTGCTCAGGCTCGGGGCTGATGAACCCCAATCATTATCTGGCTACCGTTGTGAATTACCTTTACACCCACAGACCAGAGTGGAAAACGTCTATGGTTGTAGGTAAAACCTTGGTCTCCAGCTCTATGATTGAACGCGTGGCAACACATATTGAGCGAGCCGTAGAGGAGATGCCAGTTGGCTTTAAATGGTTTGTCGACGGGTTATCCAAAGGTCATACGGGCTTTGCAGGTGAAGAAAGTGCTGGGGGCATTTTCCTCAAGCGTGATGGCAAAACATGGGCCACAGACAAAGACGGATTTATTATGTGTTTACTGGCGGCCGAAATGTTGGCAGTTACCGGCCTTGATCCCGCAAGCCATTATGATGCGTTACAAGTTCGCTTTGGCGCACCGCACTATATTCGCATAGATGTACCTACAACGCTGGAGAAAAAACAGCGCTTGTCATCAATGGAAGCATCTGTAGTGACTGCCGATATATTGGCAGGCGAGAAAATCGAAGCGGTAGTAACACATGCATCAGGTAATAATGCAGCCATTGGTGGCGTGAAAGTGTCAACACAAAATGGCTGGTTTGCCGCCAGGCCTTCAGGCACAGAAATGGTTTATAAAATATATGCGGAAAGCTTTACCAGCGACGCGCACTTGAAGCAGTTGGTGGACGAAGCAGAAGCACTGGTTGATTCTGTGTTGGATTAACTGTATTTGCTTATGCCCTAACGCTTTGCATTAGGGCATAGGTTTTTCTCCAATCATATCTTCAATTCATACGCAAAGGCTTTAAAGCTCCCATCTCCAACAGATTCTATGTTGAAGATGTTTTGAAAGTCACTTACAAAAAAATCGATAACAACACGTATAAATCAACGCCTCACTGGTTATTCATGCTCCTCAATAACTAAAAAATGTAATAAAAATGTAAAAATTGGGCTGAATACGTATGTATTTGCGTAAAATCTTCGTTTGTTTACAAAAAAATAACATAAGCTCGTCGAATCTACTGCTACTATCACTGCATACTAACCAGTTTAAGTGTAATTAAATTACACGCTGTGGCGAAATGATCTGAGAGGAAGATATGAACGCAAAAACAGCTACTGCAAGCAAACAAGCAAATTCTAGTCATCTGCCAACCAACAAGGCAGAGTTTAAAGCCGCTATTGTCCGTCATTTGCACTCAACCTTGGGTACCGACGAAAACAAAGCTAATGAACATGCATGGTGGAAAGCAACCTGCGCTGCCATACAGGAGCATGTGTTAGACGGCCTGAGAAAGACTCAAAAAACTCACTACATGAATGACACCAGGGCGGTTCACTATTTCTCTGCTGAGTTCCTGATGGGCAGATTGCTGTCGAACAACATGCAAAACTTTGGTGTATTTGAAGTGGCCAGAGACGCCTTAAAGGAGTTGGGTGTTGAGTTGTCTGATATTATGGAAGAAGAGCCAGATATGGCACTGGGCAATGGTGGTTTAGGACGTCTGGCGGCCTGTTATATTGATTCCTTGGCCACGCTGAACTATCCAGCCATTGGTTATGGGCTCCATTACGAACATGGTTTGTTCCGTCAGGAAATTCAAAACGGTGCGCAGATTGAACGTCCTGACAGCTGGCGAGATTATGGCAACCCTTGGGAAATTTGCCGTCCTGAATCTATTCAGGATATCTCGCTGTACGGCTATGTAGAGACTAAATACGGCGAAAATGGTCGTATTCAAAAAGAGTGGCACCCAGGTACTATCGTCAAAGGTGTACCGTGGGATATTCCTGTGGTGGGCTATAACGGTTCGACCGTCAACGTATTACGTCTATGGCAAAGTCAGGCTTCTAACTATTTTAACTGGGACGTGTTTAACGCTGGTGGTTATGTGGATGCGCAAAGCGAAAATGTGCAGGCAGAAACCATTTCCAAAGTCTTGTACCCCAATGATGAGACCGAAGCGGGTAAAGAATTGCGTTTGATCCAGCAATACTTTTTTTGTGCCTGTTCATTAAAAGACATTATTCGTCGGTATAAACGTGCCCATGGTGATGATTGGAGCCGATTTACACAGCAGGTGGTCATCCAATTAAACGACACGCACCCAGCCATTGCTATCCCTGAACTAATGCGCATTTTAGTTGACCGCGCTGAATTGGACTGGGAAAAAGCGTGGGAGATTTGTACTAACACCTTCGCATACACCAACCACACACTATTGCCAGAAGCCCTTGAAAAGTGGCCAGCGCGCATGATCGAGAAAATTTTGCCGCGTCACCTTGAAATCATTTATGAGATCAACCATCGCTTCATGAAGGAAGTTGACAAAAAATGGCCGGGCGACAATGAAGTCAAAGCCAAGTTGTCAATTATCGAAGAAAGCAACGAAAAAATGGTACGCATGGGGCACCTGTCGGTGGTGGGCAGTTTTGCCGTGAATGGCGTTGCTGAGCTTCACTCAAAATTAGTGAAAGAAAATCTATTTCCCGAATTTGATGCGCTTTATCCAAATAAACTGACCAATGTCACCAACGGCATAACGCCCAGGCGCTGGTTAAAGGTCTGCAACCCTAAACTCTCCAAGTTGGTATCGGATAAGGTGGGCGCAGATTGGCCATTGCATTTGTCTAAGTTGGCAGGGTTGGAAAAATTTGCTGAACAAAAGACCTTTCAAAAACAATTTATGCAAATTAAGCAAGCAAATAAGCAGGCTTTAGCCGATGAAATCAAAAGTTTGACCGGTATTGTGGTAGACACCAATGCAATCTTTGATATTCAAATTAAGCGTTTGCATGAGTATAAGCGACAGCACCTAAACCTGTTGCACATTATGGCGTTATATCGTCGTTTACTGGAAAACCCCGATTATGACATGCACCCTCGGGTGTTTATTTTTGGCGCAAAAGCCGCACCAGGGTACAAGTTGGCTAAAGATATTATTTTGGCTATCAACAAAGTCGCAGACAGAATTAACAACGACCCAAGAGTGAACAAAAAGCTCAAGGTTGTATTTATGCCGAACTATCGCGTGTCTCAGGCTGAAAAAATGATCCCTGCCGCTGATGTGTCTGAACAGATCAGCACCGCAGGTAAAGAAGCATCTGGAACGGGCAATATGAAGTTGGCGTTGAATGGTGCGGTGACGATAGGGACACTTGACGGTGCAAACGTTGAAATAGCCGAAGAAGTCGGTGATGACAACATCTTCATCTTTGGATTAACCGTCGACGAGGTGAATAGTCTGAAAGCCAAGGGCTATAACCCTTATGACATTTACGACAATAACACCGAAATTAAGGCTATTCTGGACTGGCTGGAAACTGACTACTTTACGCCGGGTGAGCCGGGTGGTTTAGTGTCCATTAAGCAAAGCTTGCTTGAAGGTGGCGACCCTTATTTAGTATTGGCAGACTTTGAGGCCTATAGTAATGCGCAACGCGCGGTTGATCAGGCTTATCGTGACAAAGCTAAATGGGCTAAAATGGCTATTTTGAACACGGCAAAAGTCGGTAAGTTTACGTCAGACCGTTCGATTCAGGATTATGTAGATCGCATATGGAAGCTAAATACGTGTAAAATTAGCTAACTTTTTGATTTACAAACAGCCGCTTTTTAAGCGGCTGTTTGTCATTTCATCACTGCTCTGCTGAGTATTTATACGGATACGCGATTATTGTTGATAATACCTCAGCATCATGGTTTTATAACCCAGCCGATACATATAATTACCCAATAGCAGTAAAGGTCGGGGCATGCCCTTAACTATGAATCGACTTCATCAGTCATTAACCACAATTCCAAATCGATTTGCCTTCATAGACTCTATTGAGAAAGAAGCAAAAAAGCAGCCGTATTTATCGCTCATGCTTATCGATGTCGTGCGTTTCTCTGATGTCACCACCAGTTTTGGGATGGCGATTGGCGATCAGTTTTTACTTGAGATTGCGAATCGGGTGATTTTACTGTTTAAAGGACGGGCCCGATTAGGGCGTATCAGCGGTGATGTTTTTGGTCTTGTATTTGATGGCAAACACAGTCGCAGTTTTCTCAATCAACAGTTTGAACGCTTAGTCGAGCACTTCAAAACGCCTATGTATCATGAAAGTCATGCGTTTATCGCAGATTTCAATGTGGGTGCGGTTAGCATGACGCATGGTGATTTTGATATCACCCGTTTTGTTGCCCGTGCTGAAGCCGCTCTTAAGCAAGCAAAAGAAAACCAGTACGAAAACTTTCATGTCTTAGACATGAATGACAAGGCGAATACCGGCAGAAGTCTGGCATTAAAAGCAGACTTACAGCGAGCTTTGTCAAACAGTGAACTCGCGTTATATCTGCAACCAAAAGTCAATCTGCGGACCCTTGAAATATGTGGCGCAGAGTGCCTGCTTCGATGGCATCACCCTATTGATGGCGTGCTCTTCCCCGGCCCGTTAATCGAAGCTGCTGAATCGTACAATATGATTAACGAATTGGCCTACTGGACCTTAAACCAGGCCTTTATCTGTATGGCTAAACTCATGGCGGAAGGTATTGATATTAAACTTTCGGTAAATATTTCGCCTACTCAGCTGTATGACAACAAACTGGTACCTGCATTAGAGCAGTTGCAAAAAGATTTTGGCATTCCGCTCAGCAAATTTGAGCTCGAGCTTACCGAAGATATGGCACTTTCAAACTCTTTGATGGTGAAAAAGCAACTTGCACAGTTGCATATCTTGGGTGTGTCGATTTCTGTGGATGACTTTGGAAAGGGGTATAGCAACCTTGCCTACATCCGGGATTTGGCGCTTCAGGGGTTAAAGATTGATAAAACCTTCGTAATGGAGCTTGAAAAAGAACCGGTAAACAAAGCGATTATACAAGCGGCGCAAATTATTGGTGATGCAAAAGCGTGCGAAGTGATTGCTGAAGGCGTAGAAACCGTTCAACAGCTGCATATTTTGAGAGACTTGAACATTACCGTAGGGCAGGGGTTTTTGTTTTCCCCAGCCATTCCACTTAATGACTTTATTGGTTTGGCGCGTGAGGAAATCATGATTGGCGGTTCACCGTTACGTCAGGTGCTTAACAATTGATAAGCAAATAGGTAAACTGTGGGTGAATTATTAAAAGAATAACACGCACTTATGACCCTTCCATTTTCCGATTCGTTTTTGTCTGCATCACGTCAGCATGCAGCACTGTTTTCTTCTCCTATTCAAAGCACACTGAGTAATGGCACTCAGGTTACTATTACTGCTCCGGGTATTATTTCGTTTGAGCCTGCAAAGTCTTTGGGTAAATCTATTGTGTATTCGTGCGGCGTTCACGGTAATGAAACGGCGCCGATAGAAATTTGCGATGAGCTTGTTACTGCGATCCTAAATGAGGATATCCAGATCCAACATCGTTTGTTGATTTTATTTGGCAATTTGGCGGCCATGGACACAGCAACGCGATTCATTGAAGAAAACATGAACCGCTTATTTTGTAACGAACACGCAAACCCCACAGTACCAACTAACCCCGAGCGCCAGCGAGCAGCTCTGTTAGAGCAAAGCGTAAGCACCTTTTTCGAAACGGCAGCGCCTTCGGACACTCGTTATCACTATGATTTGCATACCGCAATCAGAGCGTCGAAGAATGAGAAATTCGCCGTGTACCCCTTCTTACACGGCAAAAAACACAATAAAGCACAGCTGGCGTTTTTAGCTGATTGTGGCGTAAAGACGATTTTACTTTCGCAAAGTCCCACAACAACGTTCAGTTATTATTCTTCGGTCACCCACGGTGCACATGCCTTTACCGTTGAATTGGGTAAGGTGAAGCCCTTTGGCCAAAACGATATGAGTCGTTTTGCAGCGGCTAAACGCGCGCTTTTTGACTTGCTTACCCAGGAAGATTACCAACCACAGTCAGATCTGTCTGATACATTGCTGTACACAGTCAACCAGGTGATCAATAAACATCATCAGGATTTTGCGCTGCATTTTGACGACGACACCCCTAATTTTACCGATTACCCCAAGGGCACAGTGCTGGCCAGTGAAACCGGCGCTGAATATATCGCTGAGGTTGATGGTGAGGCCATTGTGTTCCCAAACGCCGACGTTGCCATAGGGCAAAGAGCATTGCTCACTGTGATACCCACCACAATCCCCGAATAACTTAAAAAGGAATAAACAAATGATAATGACAACCACGTCTGGTATTGAAGGAAAAAAAATTACCACGTACCACGGTATAGTAATAGGAGAGGCGGTTATGGGAGCGAATCTGTTTAAAGACATTTTTGCCTCGGTTCGCGATATTGTGGGCGGGCGGTCTGGTTCCTATGAAGCTGAGCTTACCAAAGCTCGACAGGTTGCGTTTGCTGAAATGCAACAGGAAGCCCTGTCCATGGGGGCAAATGCAGTTGTGGGTATCGCTATGGATTATGAAGTCGTGGGTGATAAAGGCAGTATGCTTATGGTGAGCATGTGCGGCACGGCTGTAACTGTTGAAGACTAATCGTCTTCCTCGTCATCCCAGTTTTTATTGTTGTCGTGTTTGGGCTTGGGCATTTTCATATTTGCGGTATATTTAACTAGCAATATGTTGCCCAAGATCATGCCAAGCGCCAGTACAATAATTAGTATCATCCAACCATTCATTACTGTGTTCCTCTGTTCATCACGAAGCGATGATAAACCTCATCGAAGTGTTTAAGTATACAGTCTTTGCCTGACAGCGATGTGGTGTCGATAAACTGGTATAGCGTGTCTTGTGTTAGTTGCAACATATAATCTTCTGCGATTGCCGCATAACTGATGTGCCAGGGCTCTTTTGCGACTCCGCCCTTGTAGTTTTCATAGGGGAGTGTAAAACCAAATTTGTGGGCTTCACGCTGAATAAAATCGGCTAATTGCGCACACGGGCCCGCTCCTGAGTATTCTGACTCAATCAACTGAAAAGGCTGATCACATTGGCGCACATTCTCTTTGTCATAAACATCAAGATCAGTACCCCAGTGATGTCTGCTGGCCCCAGGCAGCGCTGACCAAGTCAGGATCGCCTGTATTTTTTCCCATTCAGACAGCGATTCTGGGTCAAGAAGCGCTCCTTGCGCTGAATACAAAGGGGCTTCACCTCGCCACTTGCGTTCCCAAATAGCAAGTTGTCGTGTAAAAGGCCGAAATGCACTGACTATTTGGCAGTCTATACCCAGGGTGTGGGCAGTATATTGCATCGCTCTGAAGGCTGTTGCTGCATCGGGATGTAAACTTATGCCTTCATCAACCTCAGTAACATGCTTATCATTTAAACCAAATAAGCTGGATGCGTTGATCATGTGAGCAATCGCACCATGATCTGTTCATACATATCCACCAACGAATGAAGATCTTCTGCCTTAACGCACTCATCAACTTTGTGAATGGTGGCATTGACAGGGCCTAATTCAATGACCTGCGCGCCGGTTGGTGCGATGAAACGACCGTCTGATGTGCCGCCAGCTGTGGACAGTTGCGTATCGCGTCCTGTCACAGATTTGATGGCTTCTTGTGTCGCTACAATCAGTTCACCGACGTCAGTTAAAAATGGCTGACCATTAAACGTCCAGGTAATTTGAGTATCCAATGCGTGTTTTTCAAACACAGCTTCAACCCGTTTGATGAGCTCATGATCAGTCACTTCAGTGGAAAAGCGAAAGTTAAAACTTATATCACAATGTCCAGGGATAACGTTGCCAGCCCCTGTTCCTGCATGAATATTGGATACCTGAAAACTGGTTGGCGGGAAAAAAGCATTGCCCTCATCCCAATGTGTTTGTGCAAGCTCAGCCAGTGCAGGTGCAACGCAATGAACGGGATTTTTCGCCAAATGTGGATAGGCGACATGCCCTTGGATACCTGTTACTTTTACATCGGCAGTCAGTGAACCCCTGCGGCCATTTTTAACCACATCACCGACCAGTTCGGTACTTGAGGGTTCACCCACAACGCAATAAGTTATTTTTTCATTACGTGCCTCAAGTGTATCGATAACACGTGTTGTTCCGTTGATAAACGGACCTTCTTCGTCACTAGTGATTAAAAACGCAATACTGCCTTTATGATCAGGGTGTGTCTCAACAAAGCGCTCGGTTGCAATTAACATAGCGGCAAGACTGCCTTTCATGTCTGCGGCGCCGCGGCCATGCACCATACCCTCTTTTACTACCGCATCGAACGGTGGGTAAGTCCAGTTTTCCTCTGGCCCAGTTGGCACCACATCTGTATGCCCAGCAAAGCAAAAAACAGGTCCTTCAGAGCCTCTTCGGGCCCAAAGGTTGGTGGTATCTTCAAATACCATGGTTTCGTTTTTGAACCCCAACAATGCCAGGCGGTCTTTCATCATATTTTGACAGCCAGCATCGTCAGGGGTAACTGAGCGGCGCCTGATTAAAGCCTGGGTGAGTTCAACTACATCCATTGTTAGGCGAACACCTCGGCGTACTTTTGTTCAGAGAACCCACAATAAAACTCACCCTTGTGCTCAAGCACTGGTCGCTTGATCATAGAATGATGTTCAAGCAACAGTGACAGCGCCTTGTCTTTGTCGATATCTGCTTTGTCTTCGTCTGACAATTTGCGAAACGTGGTGCCTCTTTTGTTAAGCAATGTTTCCCAGCCAATTGCTGATTCGACCTGACTCAGCCACGCTAGGGTAGGTGCGTCTTTCTTAAAATCGTGAAATGTATAGTCGATATTGTGGGCGTCTAGCCACTTTTTTGCTTTTTTAACGGTATCGCAATTGCTGATACCAAAAAGAAGTGTTGTCATCTCTGTCTATTCAGTTGTTTACACCGTGTCGTTACAGTCTACCTGTTGCAACAATAATATTCATCTTGTCTTGGTGATATTCAGGTACAGGTGCAGCAGATCATCCATCGCATCTACGTGTTGGTCGAGTCTATTGGGAACGGCCGCGATGATTTGCTTGGTTGACAGTAAGGTTACAACACAATACAGCTCACCTAATTGACTGGCTAACCAAACAGGGTCCAGATAAGTGAGGATCTGTCCTTGTGTGAATTTCTGTTTTGGCTTCAACTGGGGTTGCAAACGTTCAGCGTACAAAGACTGCGGCAAAACGCCGATTTGGATCATAACCCTCAACCCATTTCTTGCTTTGAGTACCCATCGCTGGCGTGTCAGATCTGCGCTCTCAACAATGCCGTCAAAAGGCACTGAACATACCGTTGCACGGGTGTTAATTGCAACGCCACATCCCCACATTTCTTGTGAAAGCGCGGGTTCATTGAGCGACGATAAGGCTACGACACGACCGGCCATCGGAGAGGCTAACACCAGTTCATGGCTAAACGTTTCAGGCGCAGCAAGCGTTAACAGCGAAGGCCAGGTCATCATAGTGATTTTGTCAGTGTTGAATGACGGTGTAACCGTTGGATTCTAGTGCGGCAACCGCGGCATCAAGCTTGTTGTCTTTAACCAGAAAAAAGTCAGTTTCAAAGGTGGATACCACAAACATACTCACTTTTGCTTTTGCAAGTACATCGCCAATGCCTGCCATGATCCCCACCATGGAAAGTTCCAGAGGGCCGATTAACTCCAATGCGCGCCAGTTATCGTCAGACTCAATGGAATCGATCTCAATATCATTGGGCACAACAATAGACAGTTCTTCATAAGTTTTACCAATAAAAAACAGCGGTGAATCGTAGACGGCCTTCGGAATATCTGAGTCGGCATCTAAGGAGTGGATCACCATGCTCTGTGGCAGTATAGCAAGCGTTTGTTTTGACATATAAAGACTCGAAGACATGAATACACTCATCTTGCCTGTTATTTGATGTGTCTTCAATTGCTAATCGAGTTTCTGAGCTGGGATCGCGATCGCCCTTAGGTTTATCCCCTAAATCTGTGGATAACCTTGTTAATTGGCTTGGGGCTAGTTAGTAACTTACTGTTTATAATAATAAAAGAAACCTGAACGAAAACCGACCAGATTGGAGAAGATCGCAAAACCTGTCCCTTTCTATGGATGTGCTTTGATCAAAATTGGGGTAACATCAAACAAAACAACAATAAGAATAGGACGGCCACGCTATGCCCCCGTTACAGATTTATGCTGGGCAAAACGCGTTAAGAATAATTCGAGAAGAAGGGATAAAACCGCACCAGTTTGCCTATTTCCTTGGCGCATCAGGTGGTCCCAAGTGGTTTACTTTGGCCGGGCTGGACAGAGTGATCTTTCCTGAGTTTCTGAAATATCACAGTGGTGACGTCGATATTATCGGATCATCAGCCGGAGCGTTCCGAGCGGCGTGTTTTGTGCAGCGCGACCCACTCGCCGCTGTAAACCGTTTGGCCGACTTTTACTCCCATACGGTGTACTCAAAAAATGCAGGTGAAATCGAGATTACGGAGAAAGCCAGAGAGCTTTTAGCCTATGTGCTCCCCAGTGATGGTATTTTAGAATTACTGGCTAACGATGGTTTTCATTGTCATTTCATTGCCGTTAAATGCAAAGGGCTCATGGCGTCTTTTAGCCGAAGCGCGCAGCTTTTGGGGTTAATGGCCAGTGCGGCGTCAAATTCAGTCAGTCGACGCAATTTGAAGCATTTTTACGAGCGTGTGGTTTTCTCGTCGCCGAATAGCAAGATAAAAGTTACCGACCCTTACGACATACCCACAAGGTATGTCGAAATGGGTTACAGCACAGTGCGTGATGCATTGCTCGCTTCAGGGTCTATTCCTTTAGTGTTGCAAGGAGTCGAACATATCGTTGGCGCACCTGAGGGGGTTTATCGCGACGGCGGAATTGTGGACTATCACTTTGATTTACAGTTTGGTCCGAGAAAAGGTCTCATATTGTACCCACATTTTTACTCTTCACCCATTCCGGGCTGGTTTGACAAAAACCTCAAGCGTCGTGTTCCACACGTTAAATCTTACGATGATGTAGTGATGCTGGTGCCGTCTGCAGAATTTGTAGCGTCATTACCTTACGGTAAGATTCCTGATCGCAAAGACTTTTCCAGTATGGAAGACAAACCCAGAATTGAGTATTGGCAAACGGTGTTGTCTGAGAGTTATAGGCTAGGGGAGTATTTTATGCAAATTGCACAGGACGGCTCTATTGCTGATGAGATTCAACCCCTGCCTTTTAGACTAATGCTTGGCTAGTTTGTGCAAACAATCGCCAGTTCGACGTAAATCCATGAATTTAGGCTTGATCAGCATGCTAAGCGCGGCTATTATACGCGCCTCTTCGATGCGTCTATAGCTCAGTTGGTTAGAGCGCTACCTTGACATGGTAGAGGTCCCCTGTTCGAGTCAGGGTAGACGCACCAATTATACATTCAACTATATTCTTATACGTACATTTAAGCCTATTAAAATCAATGATTTAGGGGTTTTTATGTGAGCATAAGAAAAATTAACGCTATGTACTACCCACTGTGTCAGCTGTATTTAAGGCTAGTTGCACGTGTGTTAAATGGGTAGTTTTCAAAAGTCAGTGAAGTAGTTGTCGTCAAGATAGGCAACTGAACTGGTCTTTGGTACTGAAATCCGCAATGAGATATGTGAAAGCCCTGACCTCAACATTTTGCATGTTCAAGTGATGGTATGCTTTTGTGCTTCATGCGCCAAAATCGAAGTCGTGTTGAATGATATAGTCGCTGAATGTGGCAATGTCCGGGGGAGCTCTAAGTGGCGGCATAAGAGAGTCGTTGTCAGTTTCCGGCAAATTTTGCTTTTCCAAATATGACAAGATTTTATTGATAACGCTGGCGTCGGTTATGCAAGCAATGATCTTTACGTTAAATTTCTCACACACCTCGCATTGCGTGATATCGATGTTGAATACACGCTTAAGGCGTTGCGCCCATGACATACTGCGCGCATGATAGGGTTTATCAGAATCAATTAGATGTTCTGCTAAACGAGGGCTATTCTTTCCACGTTGTGAAGCGGTTACCTCTGCTCGCACATGACTATTCGAGGCAAACACCCCGTAAAAACGAGTAAGATTTAATCTGGGCGGTGGCACCAGCGCGGCTAGTTTACTCACAAAATCCAGCGGGCTGAAAGACACGTGAGTCGTGCCATTGCTGTAGGGTGTCTTGAGTTCATAACGCACTTTTCCTGAGTTGGTCAGGCTCAATCTTTGCTCGCTAATTGCGGGCCGCGCTATGTATCTGCACAAACGTTCCAGCTTGTTAGCTTGGTGACTGTCTGCAATCACCCCAGCGTGTAAGCTAAAACCGTTTATTTGAGCTAATTGACCGTAATGTTGTTCGTCTTTGGCAGGTAAGGTTTGCAAGGCAAAGACTTTTTTGCCTGTATCTGGTCCTACAGCCATGCGGTAATTGACAGAGGCCGCTTGCAAGGGCAGTAAACTATCTTCGTCATCCATGGGTAAATCGAGAAATGTGTTGTCGATATTCCGTTGAATAAGCCCGGCCTTCTCCAAGTAGATCGCGATGCGATGGCTAATGACATTCACGAGGCTTTCCATATCATTGTGGTTTGGTGCTTTAATGCACTTGAATTTGGACTGTCCACACTCCTGAGTGATAACGCCTTCCAAAAAGAGCATGTGAAAGTGAATGTTTAAATTCAACGCACTGCCAAAACGCTGAATGTAAGTTACCGCTCCTGTGTTTGCTTGCTTTTTCAGGTACCCAGCTCGATGAATAATATCTGTCGCAATAGCACGGTGGATGATTTGCATGATATTGCTTAAATATTTGGGATATCTGGCGAGTAACAACCTTAGTGGAATGGGCAAACTCAACACCCATTGACGTACTGGATATTCATGTAGGACATCATCGACCAATAGCTTGGCACTCTCGGCCATGCGTCTTGTCCCACACCTTGGACAAAAGCCCCGCTTTTTGCAACTAAAGGCTAGCAGCTTTTCATGTTTGCAATCGTCACATACCACACGAAGAAAACCATGTCCAAGACGCCCACACTTAAGAAATTCTTCAAATTCTTTTTCTACATGCCGTGGCAGCGATTTCACTTGACGTGAAAGCTGCTCAAGAAATTCTGGATAGTGATGTTCGACCAATTGATATAGTAACGTGTGCTCTGGTCGGTGGCGTTTATAGATATGCGTGTGAGTGGCTAACAATGGCGTCCTTGTCAAGGGTTGGCAGCTCAGTGTGCAGATGGTTTTGCTGTTAGTCTACTGGCCTTTGAGATGGAAAATTCATTTCTCCAAGGTCCGGTTTACGTACAGGCTGTGTGAAAACTCATTTTTTATCGATGCCGTTACCAATACCTCGGCACGGTAACTTTAAGGTTTGTGCAAAACATCTATTACACCTGCAAGCAGACTTTTCAACAGTCATTTAATTATCGCCAGCTCTATTCTCAGCTTGCGGTCGACTACAATTTGGTGACTGCGAATGTGTATGCGATTGAGAGTAATAACGACGGCCAACACAAATTCCAAACAGCGCTGCGCAGCATGGGGTTTACTGTGAAGCTCAAACCCTATATTCAGCGCCAGGACGGAACCGCAAAAGGCGATTGGGATGTGGGGATTACCATCGATATCATGGACGCTTCAAGTGCTGTTGAACACGTGTTTCTGCTCAGTGGTGACGGTGATTTTGACCGTTTAATGCGACGTTTGAAGCAGTCTGATAACCTTACGACCCATGTGATCAGTGCAGAACCATTAACTGCTCTTTCATTGATTAACAGTGTCGATCACTACACACCAATCTCGGCAGACATGTTGTTGAGCAAATAAAAAAGGCAAGGGGATAAGCCCTCTTGCCTTTATGACGCGAGTGCCGTATCCCTACCGAATGAGATGCCACTGCGTTTGGCGACCAGCTAAATACCAAACGGTTTCGCCATCAAAAACGGCACTTTGCTCGAGTTTGATTTGGATCCACTGGTTGTTCCACTCGGGTAGTTGAGTTAAGAAATTCTCTTCTATAGCATATCCCGTATTGGGGTATAGCTTCCAATCACCTTGCACGGGGGTTGCCTTGATTGTCCCACATGCCAATCGTCGGACCGCTGGCGTGACCTAACATGCCGAGCGGATGGGTATAAGTGCTGCTTTTAATCCCTCCTGCTTTGCTGTCTTTTATGGTGTTTGCGAGGAGCTCGTTGCCTGTGTCACCGGTTTTAAAGTTACTGGTGAGTATATCCTGCTAACGATTGCCGATAGCCATCGCGTCCTTGAGACCTTGTGGCACATCGTTTTCTTCCATTTTGAGGACATAGGCCATTTCCTGCGTATCGGTACACAGCGTCATGTAGCAGATTCCAACATCAGTATGAATGATATCGCCGGGTAACACAGTACGATTGTACACGCCCATAAACACGTCACCTTTACTGGTCTCGTCACCTTCGCGTTGGATGTTTACGTATGGTTGAAACCACGGACGCAACTGCAGTTCCTCGAAGCGTTCGCGGATATACCATGCAATATCATCTGTCGTGGTTGCACCAGGCGTTATCACTTTGTTTGAAAACGCTTCCGCTATTACACCTCGGGCTAGTGTGACAACTTGGGGGTAGATATTGAGTTCATTTTCACTGCGTGTTTCGAGCCAACGGACCACCAGATCTTCAGCACTGGTAAGGCGCGCCTGATAGGTTTCAGGTAAATACTTCAATAATTGTTGATGTAAACCAACACTCAGACCATCTGCCAATGCCCAATCTTCACTGATATTGATACCGATGCGTTTGGGATCGCGCTCCGCGATTACCTCAGCCAAACGTTGCCATTGTTGCTCCTTGGTACCACCATCCCATACTGTTGGATAAACTTCTCCAATTGGATAGCGGCTTACGCTGAAACGGTCAACAGAGCCATCTTCTTGCTTGTGAAATACCAGTATTGTCGTGCGTCGTGCTGCAAATGTGGGTTGTGGCACTAAAGTGTAAAACAAGCGGTCTTCGCCATACTCGCGATTGATCACTAACCACATATCAAGATCTGCTTCTTGCATCAATTTAGGTAGCAGACTGTCGAGACGACCGATTACCATTTCATTCAATGGTTCAACCCGCTCTTTAAATGACAAAACGTCCGGCAGCGCTTGTATAACACGCCCTTGACTGAAGTCAGCGGCGCTGGTTGAGAAAATTAACAGGGCTAGGGTAAGGATAGTAGTTTTCGCATATCCATGATTCTGTTTATTTTAGTGCTTTCAGTATGCCAGTATTCGATTAAAAAACAGCACGGTTGAATTCGTGAGAATGCTCGAACAAAGTTTAGTATTGCTCAGCATATTTCACCCTATCTTGACCTATACCGCCATAGGATGAATGACTCTTTGTCAACACTGGAGTGGTAAATATGTGGATGAGAATGGTTTTTTTGATAGCGGCGCTTACGTTGTCCGGCTGTTCGGTGGTCAACACGTTGCGTATGAAAAGTGCCAATGATGAACTGTCACCTATTTGGCCTCAAGGCCAGACTGAACACGAATTTGATGCTGTATATATCGGTCATAAGCCCTATGTGCATGTGACGATGGACGGTCAGGAGTTATTGTTTCTAATCGATAGCGGTGCTTCCTTCACTATGCTGTTTGATACACCAAAAGGTCGTAAGGTTTCTATTACCAAAGGCTTTGAATTGGCTATTGCAGGGTGGGGGCAAGAATCCAAAACACCTGCTTATCAAGCGGCTGTTGCCTCCATCGCATTCGGGGATGTGGTATTCAACGATCTGAAAGTTGCTTACATTCCACTGTCCACGACACCGTATTATCACAGTGAGCAAGAAGCGATCATGGATGGTGTTATTGGTCACGATCTTATGCGCCATTTCGCATGGACATTCGACAAAAAACATGGCCGTATTACGCTAAATAGAGAATCTGTACTGACACCGGGAGATCAATGGAGTGTCGGTTTTGATACAACATTTAGCAAGTTGAACATTCCAGCCAAGCTGAATTTTAACGACCAGGTATCAGTTGAGCGTGATATTGTGATCGATACTGGTAGCCGCCATTATTTGAAGCTGAATACTGCTTTTATTGCCAATGAGCAAGTAACGTTTCCAGCGACAGTTACTGCGGCAGACTTTGGGCTAAGCGGTAAGGTTGAACACCAACGAGCAACCATTGACAGTCTATCGTTTGGCGAACATACCTTTAAACGGGTCAAAACCAATCTCATCCCAAGCGAGGACGAAGATGATTGGTGGGTGATTGGCAGCGCGCTAATGAATCAATACGTCTCGATCATTGACTACCATTCATCTCAGTTCGCTCTAGTACCGTATGCAGGAGGGGCTTTCGAGATGCAGTACAATTTGGCTGGGTTAGAGCTACGCAAACTTCGCAACGGCCATTTGATCGTGCGCTATGTTTCACCTGACTTTCCCGCTTCGGATGCAGGCATAGCTGTCGGTGACGTAATTGTCTCGCTAAACGGTATTCCAAGTACTGACTTAACCGAAGAAGATTGGCTTACGATGGCGGATACGCCACAATCACTGTCATTATGCATGTTACGCAAAACCTGTGTGTCACTGCCATTAGAACACATAAAAGGTTATTCAAAGTAGGGTACTCAATGCCAATTAAATCCATTCGCTCTCGGTTGTTTGTCACATTTGGCGCTCTAACTGCGGGCGTATGTATTGTATTCGCAGGTATAACCTGGTTGTTCGCAGTGATCACTGAAGATGACGTGGTAAAGCAGGTTATGCATACCGAGGCGCGGTTTATTCAAGCGGTATATGAGCAAACCGGACAGCGGGTGCAGCCGCGAGTGGATTACATATTACTGTTTAATCGCAAAGATGAACTCAATCCGGCAATGCGAGCCGGCGTTGAGGAATACCAGCACGAGAAAGAGTTCGATGTAGAAGGGCATAATTTTCATTTTGAACGTTTCGAACTAGGTGAACAGGATCATTTTTGGTTGGTGATTGATGCGGCACAAATCGTTGTTATCGATAGTTTAAGCAAGCTGATTGGTTGGTTCGTTGGTGTGTCGTCTTTGCTTATGCTAATCGTCTCTCTAGTCGCGGCTAAGGTCCTCTCAAACCGAACGGCTAGGCCAATAGAATTGCTGACTGCGCAAATCAATCAACATAGTGCTGGAAGCGATTTCGCACCACATGAGTCGCGGCGACAAGACGAAATCGGCCAGTTAGGTAGAGCGTTCGAACAGGCGTTAAACGAAATAGACGTGTTGTTACAACGCGAGAAAAATTTTGTGCGCGACGTGAGTCACGAACTCAGAACGCCACTGGCCATCTTACAAAACACTTTAGTATTAAGCGCGGAGCACCCTATTGGCGGGGAAGACAAAGTGCTTCTGGGACAAATTTCAGACGCGTTGAAAAATACGGTCGAAGTGCTCCTGGCGTTGGCAAGAGCGGAGAGCCTGAGTTTCGAAAAGCTCAAAGTGATGCCAATTATTGAGAGAAGTATTCTTGCGTTACATCAAAGCCAATCCAACGCTGCGTTTGATGTTCGACTTGAGGTTGAGGAAAACTTCAGTGTGGAAGGGAATGGACTATTGCTCAGTCTATTGTGTCAAAACCTGATAAACAATGGCTTCTATCACGGTGGCAGTGGTTCTATGTGTATTACTAACCGAGGAGCTGTTCTAGCTTTTGAGAACGATGTTAACCAAGGGCCAGGCAAACACTATCAGGGGCTAGGCCATGGGCAATACCTAGTTCAACGTATTGCCGACGCGCTACAGTGGCGGGTAAACATTATCCAAACTGAACACGCCTATCGAGTCGAAATCGATACTCAACCGGTGAGCGGTTAGTTGATTATGCACGAGCGAAAAAGCACAAAAATCACCTTTCGATGGTATGCCTATGTGCTCATTCTAAATGCAATAGGTTTAGCAAGGCTGGCCGAAAAAGTATTCAATGAGACCGGCGGGTTTGCGAGCCGTTATTTACCTTTAGTGCTAACATTGGCGGTTTCAATTGGCGTATATGGCTGTATAGCCAGTAGACCAATATACAAACGATGGATTTGGCGGTTGCTGTTGAATCTGCTTATTGTGATCAGCATCGGTTTATTGATTTTCGCCGGTTATCTGCTGTTTTTCGCTGGAGCAAGTGCGATAACCGCGGCTATGGGATTGCTGTTTATTTTTATTGTGCTGCTGCCCGGACTGATTAAACTGCAACAATATTCATCTAAATCCGCTGAGTTTTGGCACTCGTAATTGCAGGAGCAAATATGTCCAAGGAAGACTCACAACAATTCCCCTTTTTCGCCAAGGCTATGGCGAATGCGACTGCTGCAGCTTTGACTTTAATGACGCTAGCTTTTTTGGATTTTCCTCGTTCTACCGAGGAACTCGGTATTGAGGCTTTACAGTTTTGGCCTATGTTGGTTTGTTCTTGATCTATCGACCTATCTCGAACCGACTGTTTGGCTGGCTCTATACCTAAGTTCTTAGCAGAGCTTTCACCGGAGCGGAAAGCTCAATGATCAGACTGCTGACATAAGCTGTCAGTAGCGTGAGGTTATGCTGCACCTACACACTATTTGGAGGCGTTTAATGATTAAAATGAATTACGTTGTCGTAGGTACCAACGACATTCAAGCGGCAGTGTTATTTTACGATTCGTTGTTTGCAGCAGAGGGACTACAAAAACTTGAGGCAAGCGAACGAATGACCTATTGGCTGGGGGAGGATTTTGCATTCTCAGTTGCGATCCCCTTTGACCAAGCTGCTGCTACTCATGGCAATGGCACAATGGTTGGTTTTAATTTCGGCAGTGTTGAAAAGGTCGAAGCTATCTATGCAAACGCCCTCCAATTAGGGGCTACGTGTGAGGGCATGCCGGCGCAAAGAGGTCCTCGTTTTTCTGCGTATGTGCGTGATTTGGACAAAAATAAACTGTGTTTTTCAGATTAAATGCCTCCTTTGTGGAGGCATCCAATAAGTTGAATTGACAATAGAGCGCAGGAAATAGTGAATTCCATTATTGATTTTGTATAGCATCCAGTGCCAGCGCATAAGCCACATCTAGGGCATTTTTACCCGTGGCGTCCACGTCTGATTGCACGCCCACGCCTTCCCAATTGCTTTGTGTGACGGGATTGATCGCTTTAGTGATGGGGATGCCAATACGGAAATCTTCTGCCAAAGGATACCAGCGCCAGGGATTTGCGCCGCCCTTACTGGCCTCGCCGACAATGGTTGCTCGTTTCATCTGCTGGAAATTATAGGTAAATTCTTCTGCTGCAGAAAAAGTTTCCCCGCTGATTAAGATATATAGGGGAATATTCTCTAAGTGGTTATTGTTGATCTCGGGTGTCGTCCAGAATTCTTGGGTGACATCTGTATGTCGTGTGTACAGCGAATTTAGGTGTACTTTGCCATCTACAAAATAACTGCTAATCAGGTGGACCATTTCGCCGCTGCCGCCGCCATTGTTGCGCAAATCAATAATCAGGGCGTCCACATCAGACAAGAAGGTCATCACACTGCTGACTTTTTGCTTAGATAATGCATTGACTGCCGCGAACCCCCAGAAATCAAGCACGCCGACATTTTTGTCTAGTATCTCGAGTGAAGTGAAGCCATAGTTTTGTCGCTCCAACCGCGCAAACCATAAGAGCTTACGCGGCTTGTTTTCATTTGCTGACGGCGGCTGATATCCAAGAGTGAAATGTTTGTCATGTTGCCTAAGAGTTTCGGTCAAATGTTCGGCAATCTGCTCTGAAGATACAGTTTCAGACGCTCGTGCTGATGTTAAATACGTTGCCAGTGATTCGTTGATAGCAGGAATTTTTCCGCGTCAACATAGTGTGTTTCGATCACATCTGATAGCTGTTCGGTTAATTGTTGTAGATTAGGAGAAGTCGCGGTCAGCGCTGCAGTCAAAGCCAACTGGCCGATGACGTTAGAGATCATGTTCGAGTCCTTGTAATTGGTAACCAATATTACTGATTGTTTTTAAAATAGGGGAGATACATACATCATCAAGCGATTTACGCAATGTATACATGTGTGATTTCAGCGCATTACTTTCCGGGGGCTCATCACCCCACAGCGCTTGCAGCAAATCGCTACGAGCAACCGGGTATGGATATGCTTTTGTCAGCTCCAACAAGATTTTGAAACCAAGCTTGGTTGTCTTGATGGGTTCGCCTTGCCAGGTCGCTGATAGTGCGCGCGTATCGAGCGCCAATAATCCCTTTTGAATGGTTGAATCGGTATGCAATTGTGGCCGCCGAGCCAGTGCTTCACAGCGAAGGGCGAGTTCACGTAAATCAAAGGGTTTCGTGAGATAGTCGTCTGTCCCGGTTGCAAAGCCTTTGGCCTTATCTTCGAACGCATCACGGGCGGTCAACATAAGAAGCGGCGTGGTGCGAGGTTGAGACTTTTTAATTTCTTCACAGACAACAAGCCCATCACAGTCGGGCAAGTTAAGGTCTAAGACGATTACGTCAAAGGTGTTTTCGAGTGCTAAGGTTATACCATGAGTACCTTTTTCACTGTAATCAATGCGCCAATTCAAGCCTTCCATAAAGCGACAAATTTGTTTTGCCAGTGCGATGTTGTCTTCAATCAGCAGAATGTTAAGTCTCGGTTTGTTCATGGTTTGGTCGCTTGAATCATGTTCTCTGGTCAGCACATGGAGAGACCACAAGGTGCTGAGGAAGGTTCAATTAAAAATGCTCGCATTAGCATAAAGTGGCGTGGGTCAAATTTGGGTGAAGAAAGCCAGCATGAGTGATAGCGTAAACTCGAGTGACGAATGGGTATCAAATGGATTTGTATCAAAGACTCAAGTTTCCAAAACAAGCGGCCCCTAAAGTTGTGCAAGCCAGTTTTGAATATTTCTTTTATTTAAACAGAGTTTTCTGAGGCCAAGTTTGATTAACCGTATGATGATTATTCGCTTAAAATAGTCTGATAGTTCGAATTCACTAACGTCAGCTTTAGGTCGTTAGTTGTCGTTTTACAGGGGCATAAAATGGTCTGCTTTTGGCACAAAGTGAGTGTATACAAATTTGAAGCCAACGATTGGTATGTCTGTTGAAACGTCTGTCAACAGAGAAGGTTGTTTATGTTAGAAGTCGCCAATTAAACTAAATTCACAGCACTTAATAGTTGTTTCGGATTAACCTCGATGTACCTTTGAGTTGTGCTCAGGTTCTTATGACCTGCCAGCGACATTATTACTTTAGCGTTTACAGAAGCATTAGCGAGTCTCGTAATAAATGTTCGTCTCCCTGAATGCGAGCTAGCATTACTTAAACCAGCCTGCTTGTATATACGCCAAAACACCTGACACAAGCTGTTAGATGAAAAATGTTTTTGACTTTTTTGGGAGGGTAGCAAGGGGCCGTCAAAGTTGCATGACTGAGCTTGCAGACAATAGACACGCAGTAGCTTTTGCATCTTTTGGTTGATGATAACCTGTCGACTGTTGCCACCTTTTGTCTGGCTGGCTGACAAGTTTACAATTTCTTTAACTGTGCCGTCTGCCTCATAGACATCGCTGACCTTTAACGCTGCAATTTCGCAAACGCGCAGTCCAACCCAAAAGCTAAGGCACAAAGCCACTTCATTACGCTTTCTGTGCTTACCGTCACGGACCATTGCAACGACACGTTTAAATTCAATTTCATTTAATACCTGAGCCTGCTTCATGTTATAACCACCTGATAAATATAACCTTTTTGTTGCTATCGAGTTTATTTTCTTATGACTTTTGAAACGACCATTTTTTGAATAAATTTAGACCACAGTAAGAATGCGGGTTACAGCAGGAATATAAGGTTTAATATAAAGTATTAGGTTTTTGGGGTGGGCAATAGTTAAAGAAGGGGCTCAGGTTACTGAGCCCCTAAAAATCACTGTACCTGATTAACGCAGTGGTAGTCCACGTCTGCTTTGCATTGTTCCAGAAATCCCACAGTCCCATACAAGTCAGAGAACGTTTGAGGGGCAAGAAGTTGACGAACGAACTGCTCACGATATTCGATTATAGGGAGCGTCCAATCGTCCAAATCCAAGCGAACGTTCGTCAATGAATAGCTCTTCACTATCTCACCTTCTTTCACTTCAAAGACATCCAAATAATGTGGACCATCGAAGAAGAATTGGACAAAGGTTAGAATGCTCCATGCGGTTGGATAGTGCCTGAAGCCAACACTCACGCTAAACGTCTCACCCTCTACTAGTGAGGACGACAGATTTTTCGCATAACCCAACAGACCATCCGGCGAAAATAATTCGTTTTCAGTGCGCATATACAACACACCATGCTCTGGAATTGCAGGGGTATTCGAACCCTCTTGGATCCCAACTAACCCATTAATCTCAAAAGCGTTCCCAAATGCAGCGGTTACCTTGTTTTTAAGGTTGCTTAGCTCTAGAACTGACGTTTCCAGCTCAATAGCAGGTGCGCCACAGCCATCAATTCTTACTGGTAAATAATGCACAAGCATCTCTCCTTCTTAAACATTTTAATAATTAAGCTATAAGACTTCATAGCCGTCTCTTCAGTTGAGACAGGTATAAAGCTATATCGAGTCGAAGAGACTATCCGGGGGCGACTTGTTTTTGCGAAAACTAGTAGATTTCTGAGTTATCTTTTGATACGAAAAACTGAAACGCAGTGGCTGAAAAATTCCGGAGGAAAAGGATCGAAAATTTATCGCCGGAATCTAAGTATTACTAATTTTAGGATTAGAAGAGTAACAAACAATATATGGTCAGTTTATGAATAAAGATACATACAGTGACAGTTTTCTCCAAAGATACAAGGGGCGTTTTATTAACGAGCAAAAAGAGCTCGATACCCTTTTTAAACGTAAGGAGCAATGAAGTCTTCTATATCTACTTTGCCTTTCTGAGAACGCGGTATTTGCAGCGGAGCGGTCAGCATTAGAGGAGCAGTGCTTAAAAAGTGGAGAGAGCATTCCTTGGGGAGATACGTCGAAACCAGTTAGAGACTTCTTTCAATACTATGCTTTATTGAGCTGTTATGAGTTCAAGCAATACTTTTGCTCAAACGGCGTATTCGTCAATAGCGAATATTGGCACAGACCATATCAAGAGAAAGTTCGCGAATTGTCTAGGCTATTCGCTAGTGATTACCATCATCGATACAACACATGTGTCAGATTTTTGAAAAACGGAATGGTTGACGCACCAATTATACATTCAACTATATTCTTCTACGTACATTTAAGCCTTTTAAAACCAATGGTTTAGGGTTATTTTTGTTCGTCATTATCTATTCGTTTTTGTATCGTTTGTACATCAGGTGATGTTGTCCAGTAAGAAAACGACTTAAGGTGCGGAGTTAAAGGACAATAAAGGGGTAATATTGCGTTTAAAGCCTATTTTTCTCCTGTACTTATTCACCTCAAAATTTTAAATAAATGTCTCTGTATTTTGAACCAACCAAAACATGACTTTTGGCATATGACATGCTCTTAATAAAGCCTATAGAGTAGTGATTCCTCACACAAATGTCGTTTAGCATATGTAGAAAATGTAAACAGGGCATGGCTAAAAAAACGCATATTGTAGTGGCCTGCTCTATGTTTGCATTAATACTGCACAAGGAGTCACAATGACCTTTTGGGAAATTGTCGAATTAGCGAAGACTGCCGCGGGTGATGATCGATTCATGAGAATTGATAAGTTACGCGAACAGCTTTTAAAACTCACCGCAGCTCAGGTCTCGCAATTTGAATACACTTATCGAAAAATGCTCGTTGAAGCTTACACCTGGGATTTATGGGGTGCTGCAGATGTCATTCATGGTGGATGTTCCGATGATGGATTTGATTATTACTGTGATTTTCTCATTTCCGAAGGACAAATCGTTTTTGAACAAGCTTTGAAAAAACCTGACAGTATTGCAAGTCTAAAAGACCTAGGTGAGGGAGGGCTTGAAAGCTACAGGTACGTAGCTGATGAAGTGTATAAAGAACTCACCGGGCGGGAACTGGAAGTTATTATAGATTCTCAAACGTCAAGGCCTCAGGATCCTCTTGGCGAGCAATGGGATAGCGAAGACGAACTTGAAGAGCGATATCCAGACTTGTACAAAAAATGTATCTCATCCTCAGTGGATATCAACCAGGCAGATTTCGATAGTAGAAAAACCAATAGTCGCTCCGATAAAGACTTCTCGAAAGCAAACCGATCAGAAAATCCTAAAAAAGAAGTTGGCAGTTCGGGAGACATGCACAATGCAAGTCGAGCAAGCTCGGCGACTAATTTTGCACCGGAACGTCTTCGTTTATTGCGGTACCAGTTCAGTGATCTTTATGATACCGCGACAACGAACCTGTTTTATTTTGCTATAGGTTTGCTCCTTTCGCTTCTTCTTTGGTATGTAAAAAGTGCCTATGGCATTTTCAGTCTCATTGCCGGGCTGTATTTCTTATACAAAGCCGTTGCGATTATCAAAGAGCTCATGCGTTATCTTCCTGGTGAGTGTTTCCGTTTCAAAAATGGTCTTATCACTGCCTCTATTGTCGAAGAAGATGGTCCTGTTCGTCTGATTAATATTGCTGTCCTATCAAATAAAGGGGAGCAGGAGGATTCTATTTACGGTGTGCAACGCAGAGAATATAGAAACTTTCCATGCCCGGTCAAAAAAGGTGAACATCATGCTTGTGTATCTGTTTTCTCTGATGAATGCGTATCTTGTCCTGGTACATGGGAGTCTTTTTATTCGACCCCGGTTTTATTCGGTACGGGAAACCCAGAGAAGCTATCCGCTTGTCTCGACGCTGCGTCTCAGTCCAGTGAAAAAGGCGGCGCTAACTATTTTGATATTATTGAGCGATTTCTCGGTAAACATAGTATTCCTGAGGGTTCAACAGAGACCTACGTTTGTAATGCTGCAGGAGACCTTCTCGAGGTACGTGACTCGCCAGTCTAGCAAATATACCTATTAGCAAGTCTTCAGGGGATTTGTGCCAGACCTTTTACGCATTCTTCGAATGAGGTTAGCTTTCTGATGCCGGACCATTGACTTGAGGTTTTCTCCAACTCGATTGAGGGAGCCTGCTTTGTGTTTAATGATTGGATTGTTAGTATGAAGCGTGAGAGTTGCCTCTATGTATGTTTTGATTTGGTCTGAACTAATGCATGTCAACTAATTCATATAACCATCAATCAAATTTAGAGTAGTGAACCCACATTCGCAATGAGGCCCTCAATATCCTTAACAACAAACTGATACATTACTCGTATTTGGACTCATTACTACATGTTTTCTGCTCATGCGGATAAAAATATCTTCCTTAAGACACTAAAAAAACCTTACCCCTTTTTCTCTTAGTAACAGATGCTTTTCTAGGCATATAATTTTCTGATATGACCATCCAGGAATCGTTTTCACTGCTTCAACGTCAACCGAAACGTCGCTGGTTCTGTATGTACGTTTGCACTCTCTACAATACACAGTGCCAATATTTTGTTGAGCAAGTGTTAACAAGTAATAACTATATCTAGCGAACTCAAATGGAATGATTGTGCATGACGCAATTTCTGTGTTTCTAGTAACAATAAAGTTCTTTAGAATATTTTCATCATTTGTGGCTGGGCCTTTGATTTCTGCAGCTCTTTCTAATACCAGAGGCACTATTTCATCAGAACTTACAACAAAGGTAGAAAGAGCTTTTTGGGGGTAGATATCAAAGCCATGAAATGCGACAAATTTCCCGCATTTGGGCAGACTATTGATTGCCAAAACCCTTCGAGAAGCCTCTTCTTCAAGACTTTTACGTAAAGGTTTCGCACCTATACTGTCAGTTGGATTAGAAATTAAGTCGTCCATCGTCGTACCAAAAGACCACATTGAGATGAAGTTTATTGGCCAAAAAACTGAGTAGATAGTTGCTCTTACCAACGCTGTTTGTGTATTTACCGGGTCCTTATTTTGACTTTTATTCACGAACCAATATGCAAGGTAAAAGCAACCAAACATAACGCCACAAACCGAATAAAAAAATACTATTTGTATGCCTAAATTCACTAGACTCATCGCAGCGTTTCTTTTCTTAATGTTCTATGTATCTGCAACGTGGGAAGTTGCTGCACCCTAAGAAGATATTACCAGTATGTGGCCCACGTTTCGCTTGACGTTCTACAAGCTCATTCCCGCATTTTGGACAAACCACCTGTGTTGTCATTGCTGCTTTGGGTTCCGTTTGCATATAATGGACAGGTGAAAGTAGTTCGTTCCCGTCAATGAGTGTTACTGGTTTATCAAATGCAAAGTCAATCGCCTGCTGGCTAAATATGCCTGAAAAAATAACAGTAACCTGATTCTACCAATAAAATACACGCTGATACGTTTGCTTACATTCTCCTTATTGTCTGACTATAGTCATCCATTTAGGATGGTTTAATAAATAAACAGATAGTCAGGCAGTCACACAACGTGCGGTTCACTCTCTTCAGAAATCTTAACGAATCTTGGACGCAATTTGGAGTTATTTACCTCGTAACGCTGACTGCAAAGTTCAGCAACTTCGCGTATCAGAAGCTTGCTAGGGGTGAGTCATTTGTTCCAACCATTATCCTGAGTATGATTTTGGCTTGTTGTCTCAACTATTCTGCCGGTGTTGGTGCTGAAGAGTCATCTCTCATCAATAAGTCGCTTACCTCCGCACAATGGCAGCAGGATTTAACGTACCTTGCGGATAATGTCGACGCTAATCACATTGATTTTTTCAGTAAGCATCGTCGTTCAGATTTTGATGCGGCCGTTTCTGACGTCAGTAACAAATTAGCACAGTACGACCATGATAAAATGATTGTAGAGCTTGCTAAGCTGGTATCAATGGCGCGAGATGGTCATTCCTTTATTCGCGGCTATCACCCACTATTTGAGAATGTCTTTTTTAACGGCATGTTTTTTGAACCGCTACCCATTAGGTTGTATGCGTTTAGTGATGGCATATATGTTTATGCCGCCCATAAAGATACTGCCCATCTACTTGGCGCGAGAGTTCTCAAAGTGAACGGTTTAAAAACCACTAGCGTGCTTGAAACAGTGTCGGCTATGTTCCCAGTCGAGAACGAAATGAATGTATTAGATTGGGGGGTGGATGGCTTAGTAACTCCCAAAGTTCTTAAGGCATTCGGCGTTGGCGATAGTGCGGAACAGGCTGTATTTACTCTTAGCAAAGAGGGGAAAATTTTTGACGTTACGCTAAGTGCAGGTGAACAGTACCGTCCGAACTTGGAAAGTAGGGTAGTTGTTGATGATGATTGGGTAAGTTTTATAGAACAAGTAGAAAAGCCACTATTTCTGAAGCATCCCGAAAGGCAAATTTGGTTCGCCCACCAGCCTGAAAACGGGCTTGTTTATCTGCAGATTAACGGTTATTCCAAACATAATTTTGAGCACATCCTTGAAGTGACTAAAACTGCGATAGATGCCGCTGAGGCTGATGAGGAAACCCGGTTTGTTCTCGATCTGCGTCTTCATCCAGGGGGCGAGACAGAGGTCGTCAATCCTTTGGTAAAGGCTTTACTTGCCAGCGACATTAATAGGGAAGGAAGGTTTTATGTATTGATTGGCCGTGGGACATTCTCTGCTGCACAACTTACAGTAACTGCATTAGAACAATTCAGTCACGCAATATTTGTAGGAGAGCCTACCGGGATTAATATTCATTTCTTTGGCAATGCTCGCAACCGAGTTACGCTGCCAAATAGTCAATTACAGGTTTTTCTTGCAACCAGCCGTTGGCAACAAACCAATATGGGAGATAGTCGGGTATGGAAAGCGCCTGATATAGCAGCACGATTATCATTTAGTGACTATAAGCAAGGTATAGACCCTGCATTAACTACTATTTTATCAGGTGTAGAGCCCAAGCGAATTGATCAGCTTATTGATGGCTTTAGGCAGCGTAAACTGACTTTAGATGAGTTTGTCAACGAATATCACGAGTTTAAAGCAAACCCTCATTACGTTTATCAGGAGACAGAAGATATCATTAACGCGTTAGGATATGACCTGCTTTCAGAACAGAAATTTGATGCTGCCATTACAGTACTTGAACTCAATCGCAAAGATTATCCAGACTCGTTAAATGCAATTGACAGTTTAGCGGATGCAAACCATCAAAAAGGAAACTTAGCCAAAGCTCTAGCCTTATATCAACAAGTACTTGCTCGCATACCTGATGATGAGAGAGTTAAGGAGCTTGTCGCTCAGATTAGGACGTCTATACACTAGCATGCATGTACGCCGGTTAAATTATGTGCCCGATTTAGGTTTGGACGGAACGCAATAGTAAGTTAGTTCAGCCTTTCTGGCATTTGCTCCTGAATACTGATAAGCCTTGGTTTGGCACGAGGAACAACCAAAACAGCAAAGCGTTTAACGCAGTAAGGTTTTATTGAATTGCTCTATAAATACTGGGTCTGCCAACACTCCCGCATGAGAACCGGTGAGCCCGAACATCTTCGTGGCTTCTTGCTGCAGTTTCAGCGGGATTTGACTCTCCAAAGAGACTACGCCGTCATCGCCGCTGCCGCTTTCATAAGTAAAGAAGAGGTAGTAGGGGATATCTTCAGGTAGATCCCAAGCCATAATGTTTTGAATGAATTCACTTCCCGCTGCCACATCACGCCACGACGGTATAATGATGGGGGAATACTTAACGCCAGAATTGGCGCTGTCCATACCCAGCATAGGGCTATTGATGGTGGAATATAGGCCAATTCTGGCAGTTCGTGGCGCGGCAAGATACTTTCTTATAAAGGAACGGCTTACCAATCCGCCCATACTATGGGCAACAACGTAAAACTCTGAAAAACCAAATTTTGATTGCAATTGATTCACGCCGTTTAGAATGAAATCACTGATCAAATCAAGTCTAAAACCGCTGGCGTAATATACGCCGACTGCTTGATATTTCGTTGCGTCCAGGTTTGAAATGATACTTTCCCAATTGCTAATACTGCCGCCAATTCCATGAATGAAAATCACAGGTATTTTATTTGGGTCGTATTCTTCGAACAGGTAAATGCCCCCGCCCACAGTTTGCACAAATTCGATTGGTCGGATCATGCCAAGCAAGGCATTTTTGCGAGAAAACACGGGGTCGTTTACTTTGACCACTCTACCAGCCGCAATATTTGAGTTGGGTAAATCAACAGTAACTGAGTAGTCGCCAGAGTCAATCAATGTGCCAGTTATGTGTAGCGGCTGCGCGAGATAACTTTGGGCTTTTGTAATATTGAGCATGGCGGGAGGACCGCTTGTCTGACCATAATAAGCGGCCATCTCAGTATCGCTCTGATAAGTCTTGTCACCATTGTTATCATAGTAGGCAACTAGGAAATACTCACCAGGGGGGACAGCAAATTTATAGTCGCCATTGGCGTCTACCGTGGTCTGATTAATTAAAATCAGGTCAAAATCATCCGCCTTTTTCATCAATAGCACGTAAACAGTATCTAACGGTTTGGTGTTATCGATTACAACACGCCCACTAATAACAGACAGAGAGTCTGCGACCGCGAGTTCTTGTTTAACCTCTTTAATTACCGAACAGGCAGGCAAAAATATGATGAAAAACACTATGCTGAAAAGGTGACGTAAGTGAGTCATTGAATTCATTGTGATTAAGTTGAACCACTAGTATGACTTAAATAGTAGGAGAAAGTTAACCCTCAAAATCTCGGCGTGGTGATATTTATGTTATACATGATGAGCTGTTAGGCAACGTTAATCGTCCAAGTGCGGCTTACGTCTTCCATTCCGTCTTTAAAAAGAAACGACAATTCCCAGTCCACACTGACTTTAGGCGTTTCATTGCCTGAGCTAGGCTTGTTATCGTCTGAATGGGCCTATCTGTGATCATTAAAGCAATGACGGCGGGTAACTTTCGCTTTTGACAAGGGCAAAGCTAAATGAAAAATTCTGGACGATGCGTATGATTTTTTGAACTAAGAAGCAATAAGTGATTTAGCCATCGTCTTACACTAGCGCTCTCATCAATGGGGGTTCAGTCATGAAAAAACTAATTGTGATCGGCTATCAGATGTATTTTTGGTTGATAAGTCGTTTGTTACCGCGCTACGCCTCAAAGAAAGCGCTTCTTTTAATTTTTACAGTGGGTCGTAAAGTAAAAGAGCATGGGCAACTTAAACAGGCAGACGAAACCATACATCTCCCTAGTGGTGCTCACCTATTTAAATGGAATGGAGATGGGAGCAAGTCGCTTTTGTTGCTGCATGGTTGGAATGGTTCACTTACCCAGTTTGATTCTTTGTTTAATCATTTTATTGCACAAGGGTATACAATATATGGGCTTTCACCTGCAGGGTTTGGCCCATCAAAGCAACGTCAATCGCATCCCGGACTGTTCATCGACGCAGTAACAGAGGCAGCAAGTTGTATTCCGGTGAGCGCTGATGTGGCAATAGGCCACTCTATGGGAGGCGGAGCCTTAGCCCTCGCGGCAACAAAAGTGAAAATTGCTAAACAGTTGGTGCTTATATCAAGCCCGGCGTCTTTCTTTAATGTTTTGGTTAGGTTTTCTGCTGTTCTCAAATTGGGGAAACGTGCATCGGATAGCTTTTATCATTTAGTCGAACATTTTATCGGTCGCTCACACAACGCATTAGAGGTAAGGGATGCCGTTAAAGCGTTATCGCTGCCTACATTGCTGGTTCATGACGAGTATGACCGAGAAGTGCCTTTTAGCGATGCTGAACATCTAAAACGCTCTGCTCCTCTCGCAACCCTCTACAATACCCAAGGCTTAGGGCATAACCGAATTTTGAACAATGAAAATGTGGTACTGAAAATCGTCGAACAAATAGAACAGACGAGTCTACAAAACCATTAGTTTTATGTGGTTGCATGCTGGGTCTTAAATTGTTTTGGTGTGCAGCCTACTTGTTGTTTAAATACTCTGTTGAACGTTGCCAGGGAAGAAAACCCAGACTCCATGCTCACTACCAGGATGGACCAATGTTGGCTTTGTTCTGAGAGCAGAAGATCTTTAGCATGCTTTATACGAAGGTGGTTTATATACTGGTTAACATTGTCGAATGACATTTGTTCATTAATCACTTTGCGTATTTTGTATTCTGGCTGATCAATAGCAAGGGCGATATCGATCAATTTAAGTTCAGATTGTAGAAATAGCTTTTTATCCTGCATCATACTTTCTATAGCGGTAAGTAACTCGGCATCTTCAGCATCAGACTTACTGGTATTACCCAACGTCTCTCTGTGCTTATGTTGGGACCAAAGTACATAAAGTATTGCCAGTATTATGGCTGATGCTGCCAGGCTTCTTGTAATCAGGTACAAAGCAACATCGAAAGCCGGCGATGATGAGAGGGCGGGCACAACGATCCTAGTACTCAAAACGGCAAGGACCATAGTAACGGCGAGTACTTTCTTTTGAAAACGCACGCGTTTACTAGCAGGGCCGTACCCTCGAATAATTTCCCAAAAACTCAGCAGTAAGACTCCTGAAGACAGCAATTGCAGGAGTTCACTGAGTGCGCGCTCGAGCCACAAAAGGGTATTACCATCTATCCAAGACAAATGTACAAATAACGCAATACTCTTTAAGCTTAAAATGAGAAATGCAATGATTCCCGCCAAGATAAAATGCGAGGTAACTAGCGCTTTTCCTTGCCTGAATAGGCTCCGCGTTAAAAGCCAAAAAACGTTACAGGTAGCAAAGGTGCCAAGAGAGACAAATTGTTGTTCAATTGAAAACGAGCCCGGCAATAATTGGCCAATTGCCAACCACATTAAAGAAAAACCCAACGCGGCATACAAATAATGTTCTAGTCGGTTTGGCCTAAATAAAAATAAACTCGCCATGCTTAATACGGCCAATATAAGCAAGACAATATGGGGAAGTGTTTCAAACATCGATAACAAACCAACTAAAACATAAACGAAATATAAAGTATTTTCTTCTGGTTACATGATAAGCCTTTCCATTCCGTTTGCCAGCAAACCAACCTCAAAATGTAGATGAAGGGTGTCGAGACTGTTTTTCGTGCAAGATCAGCGTTTTTTTACAGTCAAATTTTGAATTTGCACAGTTTTAACCGCTTTTCTTCCTCAGAATAGTGACTTCTCAAATTAATCAAGGTTGCAAAATGAGTGCAGTAGTGGTGCCACCAAAGGGGCAAAATGGTGTTTCATTGTTAAATAAATGGTGCAGTGGTGCAATCAAGGCATGGGTAGCCGCGGTGCTAATAGGGCAATGGATGTTTGCCTTCTATATTCTTTTTCAGTTCACTGTACCCTGGCTATCAGGTGGGCTCGAAGAATCTCAATTCAGTCATATGATAAGAGGATTTAAAAACGGTGAGTTTTTCAATAATGCCGTTTTGCTCGCTCACGTTGTCCCCGTCATGTTTATCAGCATGAGTGCGACCTTTCAGCTGATCCCTTTTTTCAGGGTGCGATTTCCAACTTTTCACCGTTGGAACGGCAGGGTGTTTTTAATTATTGGCTTCTTTGGCGCAATTAGCGGGCTTTATATGACGTGGTGGGTGGGGAGCCGACTCAGTGATATTGGTGCGATGGGTGTGACACTTAATGGCATACTCATTCCCATTTTTGTTATTTATGCTTGGCGAGCCGCGATCCATAAGCAATTCAATTTACATCGCAGACTGGCTGTCCATACTTTCATTCTGATAAATGGTGTATGGAGTGTACGTTTATATCTTATGGGGTGGTACATGATAAATCAGGGGCCTATGGGCAATACCCGGCTTATCGACGGGCCCGCAGACATTGCGATTTCGTTTGCTTCTTATTTGTTGCCAATGGCTGCGGTAGAAATCGTTTTTTGGGCTGAAAAAAAGAAGACTTCTATCCCTAAGCTCATTGCATGTATTGTTACGTCAATTTTGGCGCTGGTGACGATAATCGGGGTTTATGCCGCGACTAGTATGCTCTGGATCCCAAGAATAATGGCTGGGATATAACCCTGTTGAACTGTGTAAGATTTGCCAGTTTTTGGTCGGCTTTGTTCAATTATATTGACTGGCAATACGTTCATATTCACCGCTGTCATGTAACTCAGTGAGCACTGAATCAAAGATGCCAACCCGTTGCGATGGAACACTCTTTTTGCTAAACATTAAGTAGCTGCCTTGTTCTCCTTTGGTCGATATCTTCAACAAAGGCACGAAGGTGTCAGTATGTTGGGGATGCTGTTTGAAATACTGCTTACTTTCAACGTTTGAATCGATATAACCGTCAACACGGCCTTTCAGCGCAAATTCAACCATACTGTAGTCGTTATCGATATACACGATATGTTCAGCAAAAAGTGGATCGCTCATTAGCTCCTTATAAGAAGAAGAATAGATAGCCCCGCGCAACGCACCTATAAGAACGGGTTTATTTTTCAAATCTTCTAATGATGACACAAGGCCAAATAATTCAAGGCGGGTTTTATTGGCAAATAAGGTGTAGTCACTATATCGATAAGGCTTATGCGAGAAGTAAGCATATTGCTGGCGTTCAGGCGTAATGGCGGCGGCCAGTGTCATGTCTATTTCACCTGACTGCAAACTTTTTAATACCCGGGTCCATGGCATCGCAATAAGCGTGTAGGTATGTTCTGTCTTGCTAAAAATGGCTTTTACCAGGTCGATATCTTTTCCGTGCCAGAAGCCATCAGCATCTTTTTCCCGATAGATGGGTCGTTCGTTAATACCGATAATAAATTCGTCGGCTTGAGCGGCCAAGCTCAGTAAAGAATACAACAAAGCAACTAAAATAGAAGGAAAAACAGGCATCAACTTCACCCCTAATGACTCTGCTAAGTATGGTGTAATGAACGAGTCTTTTCCAATGAATAACAGTTAGCCACATTCAAAATTCTGCAAGTCAGAGTCTATATACTATTCTTACGATAAGTTTTTAGCAAAGTGGCATGGTGTCATCTCATGAAGTCGTTGTTAACTGCTATTTGTCTAATGACATTTTCGGTATGTATTTCACCTGCATTAGCCGAACAACCGCGAATTGTTGTGGCGACTGATGTTTGGCTGCCAAATTATACAGTTGAAGGTGGGACCGGCTTGTATGAAGACATAGTGCGGGCTGTTTATCCCCAGCATGAGATTGAATTCATCTACAGAGATTACTTAAGAACCAAAGCACTGGTAAGGCGAGGCCAAGCCGACCTGTGGTTAGGGGCCTACATGAATGAAGAAGAATATGCCTTGTATCCCAATTCACCAATGGATTTCGATGAAGTCGTCTCGCTACAGTTTATTGGTCCAAATAGCGGGCAAAATGCACGTTTTGATATTGAGGTTATCTGGTTAGAAGGCTATCAATACGACCAATACTTTACTGAATTGGCAGACTCCTACGCGGAGGTTACTGAAGTGAAAGCGGCGGTTTGGCTGCTCATGGCCGGAAAGGCAAAAACATTGCTGGGAGATGAAACTGAATTGAAAGTAGAGTTACATGCTATTGGCTATGATATCAGTGATTTTGAACTCAAACGATTTGGTGATCTTGGTTTATACCCAGCATTTGCGAAAACGCCAAGTGCAGGCGCGTTGATAGCACAATGGGACAAGAGGCTAGGTGAGATGAAAATGAACGGAGAGCTGTTATCCCTTTATCAAAAACATGGATTAGGTGAATACTATCTTTTTGAGTAGTCTTGGTATACTTCATCTAAATCAGTAGGGGTCAAGGTAAACTGTGGTAGAAAACATTCGTTGGGGCATCGTGGGGGCGGGGCGAATAGCCCATACTTTTACCAGTGACATTCGATTTGCCGAGCACGCTACGCTAAAAGCGGTTGCAGCAAGGGAAATGCCACGCGCTTTGGCCTTTTCACAACAATATGGTGATATCAAGGCCTACGCTGATTATCAGGCACTCTTCAGCGCCCCCGACATAGATGCAATTTACATTGCGACCCCACACGCCATGCACTTTGAGCAGGTAAAAGCGGCAATGGAAGAGGGTAAAGCCGTGCTGTGCGAAAAGCCCATTACTGTTTCATATGGACAATGCGAGGCGCTTGCAGCACTATCAAAATCCAGTCAGTGCTTTTTAATGGAAGCCATGTGGACTTATTTACTTCCTGCTATTCAGCAGGCTCAACAGTGGGTGAAGGAAGGTAGAATAGGGGACATCCGACAAATTCAGGCCGATTTTGGTTATGCCTTCCCTTTTAATCCACAACAGAGAGAATGGAACACCGAATTAGGCGGCGGGTGTTTGCGCGAGATGGGCGTGTATCCATTGGCATTTAATCGCTTGTTTATGAAAAGTGAACCTTTAAATATAACGGCGTCTGTCCATCGGGCAGAGAATGGTGCTGATGCGCACGTTGTGGCCCTAATGGATTACGGCAGTGTAGTGTCTGTTATGGGGGCGTCATTCGTTAGCAAGCTTAGAAACTGGGCATATGTCATTGGCACTGAAGGCTACATCGCCATTCCCGACTTTTGGCGTGCCACCGAGATTACTTTGTTTAAGGGAGATGAATGTATTGAAACCTTCAGTTTTCCGATGAAGGGAAGTGGTTTTGAATATCAAATTGAGCATGCATCTAACGCCATAATAGCGGGTAAACGTGAGTCAGATATTGTATCGCACAGTGACTCTCTGGCAGTACAACATCACATGGACCAGATTTTATCAATGGCGTAAACAGATACACTGGATGTAATGAGTATATTCTTACAGAGCAAAAAGATTGCGCTACTGCTTCGCCGCTATTGAACCCCATTCCGTGTTGAAAAGTCTAAAAGTAGCTTAAAAAATTGCAAAAAATACACGGAATCTTCACTATGGAAAGCGTGTATTAACCGGTGTTTATATCATGTTCGATACGATAATTTCTGGCGGCCGTTACATAGACGGCACAGGGGCGCCTTCCTCATTAAAAAATATAGCGATAAAAGATGGCGTAATTGTAAAGGTCACCTCCCAAGAAATGTCAGCAGATGAGGCCAAGACCTTTGTTGATGCGACAGGTAAATGGGTGACACCAGGTTTTATTGATACCCATACCCATTATGATGCAGAGCTCTTGGTTTCTCCCAGTTTGTCAGAATCCGTTCGTCATGGTGTAACTACTATTCTTGTAGGGAGTTGCTCGCTAAGTATGGTTTGTAGTGATTGCGAAGACGCCTCTGATATTTTCACTCGCGTAGAAACGGTTCCCAGAGACAGGGTATTGCCCATTCTTAAGCAAAATAAAACCTGGTCCAGACCTAAAGAGTGGGTTGATTACGTGTCTGAACTCCCCTTAGGCCCAAATGTGATCAGTCTAATAGGGCACAGCGATATACGTACAGCCGTGATGGGGTTATCGCGGGCGACTGATCCAGATATTGTGCCAACCGAGCCGGAGATGCTGCAGATGGAAGCGCTTCTGACTGAATCGCTCGAGTGCGGTTTTTTGGGGCTCTCTACCATGCGCTTGACTTGGGATAAAGTGGACGGCGACCGCGAGTGGTCAAAGAGCTTGCCCAGTACGTACGCAAAATGGCGAGAAATAGCCCGTTTGACTAAGCTGCTCAGAAAATATGGCAGGGTGCATCAGGGGGCGCCAAATGCGGCAACGCCACTGCGCATATTCGATTACATCAAGGAGAGTATTGGTTTCTTTAGAAAACCGCTTAAGACCACCTTGATCAGCCGAATGGATCTTAAAGGCAGCCCCTATATTAATTTTTTGACTAAATTGGCCTCGTTTACGGCAAATAGTCTGAAGGGTAATTTTAGGTGGCAGGTGCTCCCTACACCTTTTACCGTTTATGCTGATGGTATCGATGTTGTCTTTTTTGAAGAGTTCGGTGCAGGAGAATTAGCGCTCGATCTAAAAACCAAAGTAGAAAGAGACGAGTTGCTTAAGGACGAGCACTATCGCAGGGATTTCAGAAAATTTTATGGCGAAAAGCTGAGTCCGCGTGTGTGGCAAAGAGACTTTGGTGACGCCATCATTTTAGCTTGTCCAGATAACACACTAGAAGGTCGCGATTTTGAGTCGGTGGCCAATGAGCGTGGTATTCACGTGGTAGACCTGTTTCTTGATTTGGTGGTGGAGTTTGGGAAGGACTTGCGCTGGTATACGACAGTTGCAAATCACAGGCCCGATGTATTGAAAAAGCTGATTAAAGACAAAGACTCTCTGATCACCTTTAGCGACGCAGGCGCACATATCCGAAATATGGCTTTTTATAATTTACCTTTGCGCCTGCTTAAACTCGCACAACAGAGCAAGTCCGATGAATTTATGAGTATCGAACAGGCTGTATGGCGGGTAACCGGTGATCAGGCTGACTGGTTTGGCGTTGATGCTGGGAAAATACGAGAAGGGGACCGGGCGGATGTTGTGGTGATCAACCCTGAAGGATTAGCACAAGACTTAGAGGCTGTATGCTGGGCAGAAATGGAAAACTTTGACCTTTCTCGTTTAGTTAATAGAAACCCTGGCATCATTGAACATGTATGGATAAATGGGAAGCACGCTGTTGACAATGAAGAGATTGCCAACAGCTTAGGTCGGGAAAAAGGGTTCGGCCGATTTGTTCCCGCTAAAAAGCCATAACAGCGCTTAAAAATTAAAGTCGATGCCTTTGGTGTCCTTGTCTATCGCGTCATCCAAGCGACTTAAATAGTCATGTCTGGCTTTGAGCTTCGTTTGCTGGTGGGCATGCAAATCCATATTGTCTTTAAAGTGGTTTGCCAAGGCCATGGCTTCACTCATCAGTGATTCAGCAGCTACCACCTTATCGAGAAACCCTGCCGATACGGCATCTGGAGGGCTGAACATTTCAGCACATAACACTGATCGTGTAAAAAAGCTGTCTGGCAATCTGGCTTTGGCAATTTCAATGCCCGCATAATGCATCGTCATGCCTATGTTGACTTCATTTAGGCCAATTTTAAACGGGCCGTCTGCCCCTATGCGCACATCAGAAGCAAGCAGAATGAATGCACCTTTAGCAACAGCATGGCCACTGCATGCGGTGATAACGGGGGTTGGAAAACTCAGCAGTCTTCTAGCTAGTTTAGAGCCACTTTGAACCAATGCGGATGCGGCTTCAATCCCAGACTGCATTACCTTAAGATCGAACCCGCCAGAGAATATCCCGGCTTTCCCAGTCAAAATAATAATATCGTTGCGACGCTCTGCTTCATCCAGAGCATGATTCATTTCGTCAATCAGGGTATGTGAAAAGGCATTAACTTTGCCGTTATCCAGCGTGATTACGCTGACCCCATCTTCATTATCTACGTTAATTTCTTGGTAGGATGTCATAGTGATCTTTGGTTTTAGTATTGTGAATACCAGAGTATTCAACAATGCATGGTTAGGATCAACAATGTAAGAAATGCACACAGATAAATGTGTGCAAGCGTCATTGTGGCAAGGGGAAAGTCAATTTGAATGTCGTACCCAGACCAACATCAGATTTCACCTGCACTTTTACATTGTGAGCTTCAAGTATAGCCATAGAAACACTGAGTCCTAGCCCTGTGCCCTGACCAACAGGCTTGGTCGTATAAAAGGGGAGAAAAAGTTTTTTCTGTTGTTCCGCATCCATCCCTACACCCGTATCTGATACAAAGATACTCAGTGTTTTTTGCTCGGCGTTAACCTCAGACTGGATGAGCAGTTCGCCACCTTTTGGCATAGCATGAGCAGCATTCACAAACAAGTTGATAAATACCTGTTGCAGTTGCCCGGCGTTCCCGATGATTTTGGGTAAATTATCTGGTAAACCGGCCTCTACCTGATGCAAGTACTTGAGCGCATTTCCAGCAACTTTTAAGGCACTTTGTATACAGTCTTTAATTGAAATGAGCGACTGAATGTTTTCACCAGCATGTGAGTACGTTTTTAATTCTTTGACGATATCGCTCACACGTTTAATTCCATCAATATTGGTTTGGAGTATATCAGCGGCATCTTCTATTAAAAAAGTGACGTCATATTTTTCATATAACTGTTGTAATAGGTCGTAATTCAATGTGTTGGCTTTAACCAAGCTGCTTATTTCAATGAGTAACTCACTAAATGTCACCTGATATTCACCTAGAATTTCCAGGTTGGATTTTATATAGCCAATGGGGTTATTGATTTCATGCGCCACGCCTGCCGCTAATATGCCTAATGACGCCATTTTTTCCGATTGCACTAACTGTTGCTGTGTAGTTTCAAGTGTGGCAATCGTGTCTACTAATTGCTTGTTCCGTCGTTGGATGCGTTTATCTGCTAAACGCCGCTTTAATCCGCTAGATAAATGATCATGGATGGTGTCTAGAACATACAAGGTTTCTTCCTGAATACTTTGGTCACCGCATAAAAATGCCAATACTACCGTTGAGCGTTTATCCAAAGTATAGGTTTTATATATCAACCACGTACTCAATGGATTTTCCAGTTCTGGTTGCTCCAATGGTGCAATTATCCACTGCGGGATATCTTGTGTGTTTTTTATCTGAACATGCGCTTTTATTAAACTGACTAGCTTATCATCATGGTGCCACTGTTCTTCTTTGGTCCACACCAAAGCCTCTTCCACTTCTTGTATTGATAAGTCGCTGTATAAATAGAAGCCGCCCGCATTGGCAGCAACAAATTTTGCGATATAAGACGTAATAGATTTCAGCAAGCCGGTAATGGATAAATCAGAATTCACCATGCCCGACGCATTGTGCAAAAACTCCAGCTCAAAACTGCGTTTTTCAACACGCTGTAGGTTCTCCTTCAGTGACTGATTAGTATGATAGACTTCTCTTGAGTAGCGCTCCAATTGACTTTCAGCCAATTCTCTGGCTTTTATTTCCCGCGCTATCTTTCGCCTCAGCAGTTCAAGTTCTTCTTCGGGTGATGTCATCGTTTTCAACTCAACTCATCAGCACTTATCGACTCTGATAACACTTTTTTTATCACCCTTATGCTCACACAAGAGATGAGTCACAGTGATCGTCTGATCAACGTACTCGGCCAGACCAAGAATGAGGCCTTCACAGAAATAGTTCATCTTCCGCGGCGAGCGGTACTCAAAGGTCAGCGCGGTGTCCGTTTCCTCAAGAAATTCAAACTCTGGTAATAACACATCAGGATTAAGCTTTTTCACTTCAACGTGGATCACGTCCTGAACGGCCCTTAAAAAACCAAAAACATCATTAAACTGATGCACTCCTGCGGGTGCAATAGCGTATAGCTCTTTAAAAAGCCATTGACCAAACGTTTTTTGTGCTTCAAATGGGTGAAGAGATTTTTGTTTTGAAATGGCATCAATCAATGCGAATATTTCGTTGTCATCATAGGTCATGACTGAGGTGTAAATACCGCCACTGGGTAAATCTGTGGCTGCTAATAGCGATTCCCAACATGCCAGTCCCCAGGTTTGCTCTACAAATTCATTGAGTTTTACAAAGACGATACCTTTCACATGGTTTACCCTTTGAGTGTTTTATTAACTATAAACACTAAATGAAAGAATGGGCAACGGAATACTGCCTTGGTGTCATGCCATACCATTGCTTAAAGGCCCGATTAAAGGCGCTTTGTTCTGAGTATCCCAGCTTTAGTGCAATGGTACTCAATGAGCAGGCGTTTTCTGCAATAAGTTGCGCAGCCATATTTTTGCGCATAGCAAGCAGCAAACTGTTAAAGCGCAGGCCACGTTCATCAAGTCGTCGGTACAAGGTTCTGGGTGACATAGACATACGTTGAGCTACAACGTTAAGCGTGGGGTGGCCACTTTGCATAGCGATACTTATATGCTGGTAAAACCAACGTAAAAATAGATCGTCATCAGGCAATTGTGCGATTTGTTCAATAACGGCCTCTTCAAGAATACGGTTTAGATAAGGATCAGCCCTTACCAAAGACAAGCCAATGGCATCATTAGAAAAGGTAATTTGGGTGTTCTTGGCGCCAAATCTGACCCTACAGTTAAAGAAGCTCTCGTACGTATCGACTAACGGGGGACGTGTATGAATAAAACCAACATGCTTAGGGCTTAGGCTATTATCACCAGAAATATGGCGCAAGGTAGATACTAAACCAGCCAGCAACGTCTCATCTGATGCGGCAGTAGAAAATCCATAATCCATGGGCCAAAAAAGGGTCGTATCTGAGCGTTCTTGATGAATCGTCGATGAGGCGCCTTCATACAAATAACGCTCATATTTCTGAAAGTTACACAGTGCAGCATGCACATCGCTAGAGGTGTCAATCAAATAGCCCAGAGCACCGAAGAAATGAGGTTGGGTTAGCTGACCAAGTGCTATACCAACACTTTTGTCTTGTTGCTTGGACTGCAGAATATGCAGCGCTTCCCACCATAGTGTTATTGGCATCCTTCCATTAGCGAAACGCTTGGCTAACAGTTTGTCCAGTGACGGAGAGTAGATGCCATGTTGTGATACATAATGCTTAATGTACCCCATCATATCGGCATTAATACTAAACTCGGCTAACATAAGCGATACATTGGCTTTAAATGTCAAAAATGAAGTAGTGTCGGTCAATAAACTATATCGATATACTGGCATTATTCAACGTTATTAAACGCTAGATCGTGAGCAGTCAGCCATGAACGATATTTTACGAGCGATGACTTTTGTCGTACTAGCCGGAGCGGTTTTTTTCATCGTCATGTTTATTGAAGGTTTTTATTTAAAGGTCACCCGAGGTAAATCTGGCTACTACTTTAAGGAAACCTTGGCAAATATGATGACGGGTTTCAGTTATAAACTGGTCGATGGTTTAGCCATAGCATTGTTCATTACAGCATTTGCAACATACCTTAATGACGTCGGTGTGCAGTGGCAGTTCGAGTCAAAAATAATTGAGTTTATAGTCATATTTGTGCTTGCTGATTTACTCTTTTATGGCATGCATGTTGTGGCGCACAAGGTAAGGTGGTTTTGGTGCGTTCATGTAACCCATCACAGTTCTGATCACTTTAACTTTTCAACGGCCTTGCGCCAGAATTTTCTTTATGCAATTCAGGGGACCTGGGCCTTTCAATGGGTCCCTTTGGCGTTACTAGGCTTTGATCCCTCGCTCATCCTGATTGCGATAGAAATCAATCTGTTTTATCAGTTCTTCATTCATACTGAAGCCATTAAGAAGTTAGGGTGGGCAGAATGGATATTCAATACGCCGTCTCACCATCGTGTTCACCACGGTTGTAACAAAGAGCAAATTGATTGCAACTTTGGCGGAGTCTTAATTGTTTGGGACCGGTTATTTGGTACGTTTCAGTCAGAAGAAAACGCGGGGACAATTCGTTACGGCGTTACTCGAATGCCCTACAGCAATACTAACCCGTTGTATATTCAAGTGTATGAGGTAATTGATTTGTTTAGAGACATTTGTCGTTACAAAGACCTGCGATTGTTGTTTATGCACCCTGATTGGGTTCACCAACATTTTGGACGACAAATAAAACCCACAGCGCAATCGCCTAATGAGCTAGAAAAGCGTGAGGACCTTAGTTAAGGCCTCACGGCAGTCCAGAATTAAAAAGTTGCTATTACCTTCACCGAATCATCAACTGACGCCGCATCAATGTAGCCTATGAGATTAGGGTTGGCGGCAATCAACTGCTTCACAGCAGCATCATCGGCTTCTTCCCTAGGGGGCTGTCCTTTACCCGTAAACAAAAGCTTTGACCAGTACGCTTTTAGTTGACTTGAGGAGCGATTGAGCACTTTACTGTTAAACTCTTCTGTGGCGGCGGAACTGGCTTCCTGGTTTATTGGCACTGCTTGCGAGCCGTCAGGGAACGATTTAGCCTTGCCAATAAAAATACGTTCAATGGTTTTATTGTCTAAAGCATTGGCGTTTGAAGGATGAACCACAACGGCAACGTCGGCAAAAACGCTGGCACTGAGCAGTGCAAATGTGGCTACCAGTAGTTTGTAAATCATCACACTTCTCCTCAAAAAACTAAGTCTATGCCGACAGTCAATTCACTGTCGTCTTCATCGATGTCATGGTTGCTGCATAGCACTGGGTGTTCTAAACCAGGGTTAGGCATACCTAAGGTCAAGAAAATCGTTGCAGCTGTAAAATGGGTACCGAAACCGGACTGCTCTGAGGGTATTGCTATCGCTGAGGGCATAATTTCTGCGCTGCTGGCGCTTGAAAACAGTGCAGCAGAAACAGCAATGGCTACTAATGCTTTTGTGTTCATGTGCTCGACCAAGGTAATTGTTTTGTTTGTGTTTCCTTATCAAACAAAGAGTAGTCTCAGAAACGGTGTTTCGCCAATCAGTAGTAAACAAAAAATTTGCAATATGCTTTTAAACGAGCACACAGAGAACAGCGCTATGCCACTATTAATTCTCTTTGGCGTCACTCAGTGTAATGACAACTTCAGTGCCAACACCTTCTTTGGTACTAATATCAAGTTGACCATTCATCGATTTAGTGAGTAGGTTGTTGGCGATAGTCATCCCTAAGCCTGCACTGCCTGAAGCCCGGGCCGTTGTGTAAAAAGGCTCAAGTATATTTTTCATAGCCTCGTCTTTCATACCAACGCCGTTATCACGTATAGATATTTTGGCTTCATTGGGAGAGAGCGTGAGTGAGAATTTGATGCATTTTGCGGCAATGTGACTACCATGCGGAAAAGCGTGATTGATTGCATTAGTAAAAACGTTGGTGATCACCTGTGCCAATCTTGAGGGGTAGGTTCTTATTATGTATGGAGCTTCAGGGAGTGTGGCGCATAATTCAATGTCTGTTTCTTTTAGAAGTGGTTTGAGGCTCGTGAACAAAGACGGAAGCCAGGTCGTCAAATCTACATCCGTGATTTCATCTACATAGGACTCAGTCGCCATTTGCTTAAAGTTCATGATGAGCTGACTAGCGCGCTGGAGGTTATAATTGACCGTTTTTTGAGATTCCAGAGAGTCGTTTACTAATGACATTAATGCTGCTTTACTCACTTGCCCTTTAGATAATTTTTTTTGAATAGAGACAATGTTGGCCTCTGTAGTTGAGGCGGCCAATACAGATACCCCTAAAGGCGTGTTTACCTCATGTGCGACACCTGCAACTAAACGCCCCAACGAGGCGAGTTTCTCTTGTTGGATGAGGCGCTCTTGTGATGATTTTAACTGAACAATAGTGTCTTTTAACTCCTGAGTGCGCTCTTCTACACGTTTTTCCAGCGCTTCATTTAACGATTCAAGTTCCTCTTGTTTTTCCAGTCTTTCCACTTCTGCCGCAATACGTCCTGAAAACAATTCAAAGAGATCACCTACATCTTGTGGGTTTTGAATTTTGCTTTTGTAAAGTGCTACCACCAATCCAAACACCTCGCCATCAGCGCGTTGCAAGGGCGCACCCACATATCCTTCTACGCCCATATCGATCAGCAGTTGATCGTGAGGATAAAAAGCACAAATTCGTTCGGGATAAATACAGGTATTATTTTGCGAAACATCAGCACAAGGCGTGTGGGTCAGTGAATATTCAAAATTATCAGCAAAGGTTTCACCAGCCACCAAAGTAAGCGTATTTGATGTGAACTTATTTCTGTCTAGTTTAGCTATAAACGTGAAGTCGGCGTCTATCGCTTTATGCAACTGCATGGCAATAGTGTCTAAAAAGTCCTTGCCATAAGACATTTTTAGCGATGAAAGGATAGTAGAAATATCAAATTGCTGCACGATAGTCTTTTCTTTACGTTTAACTATGGATTGACAACGCTCATCAAACCTTTTTTATAAGTTTGGCACGAGGTTTAAATATGGGCAAAATTACAGTGCATTTTTTTTCAAACACAATGCGTAAATGTGTTTGTTATACTCTTTTGCGAATGCCAATGCGCGTGCAACATATTCTCTGTTGTCAGGCGTTTTAACATCGCTAAACTCAGTCAAAGTTACACTACCGCATACCTGCAATGCCGTTTGCATTTCTTCATGGGTTAAACCAGGGGCAACCTGACCCCGCATGTTGGCCACCAATATCTTATAGTCACCACTTTTTCGTGCCTGTTCAACTGCTGTGGTCACATCATTATTATTAATCAGAGTAGATAAGGTCTCAGGCGTTTTTTGACAAGCTGTAAGCGCCAAAAGCGTTATTGCCAACGAGGGTTTTAGAAAAGGAGCAATCATTGAACCTTCTCCAGTCTGGTTCTACATAAAGCAAAAATACTCAGTATGAACAGTACAGAAACAGGACTACTTCCGCCACCACCAGAAGAAGACGGAGTTGTTGGTGGAACGGGCGGGGCTGTGACTGCGATATTGATGCTACTGGCGTCTGACAATTCACCATCACTAATTTCAAAATTAACGTTTAAGGTGCCGGTAAAACCGCTATTCGGTGTGATGGTAAGGCCATTAAAAGAGTAATTTTCACCAGCTAACACAACCAAGGTCACAGAATCGCCATCAACATCGGTATAATTAATGTTGTTTAGCGAAAGCGTAAGCGTTTGTGTATTGTTGATACTCAAATTCGTCGCCACTCCATTAATTACCGGTGCGTCGTTAACAGGCCGCACATCAATCAGCAACAAAAATGGCGGGCTGGTACCAGCAGAATTTGTCGCTGTAACGCTTGCTGATAAGGCGCCACTGAAATTATTGTTCGGCGTAATCGTGTTATTATTTACTGTGTAGTTGTCGCCATCTGATACCGTTAAGGTGAGATCGTCGGTATCTCCAGCACTTATGGTAAGGTCTTGTTTAACAATAGAGATCGCAGTATCTTCATCGACGGTTAACTCACGTTGACCACTTATCACTGGGGCTGTAATAGCCTCTATGGCCACCGCAAGGTTAGCATCTGAAACGTCAAAAAATAGATTGTTTGTACACGCCACTTTTAATCTGACCTTATCTGTTGCTGTGTCGGGCCATATAATATCCTCACTCCCATCGTTTTCAGTAGCCGCTACGAGCGTTAAAGGGAAGGTATAACCACCATCGGCCGAAAAGAGAATGTCCACGTTAGCGCAATTAATTGGCGCCATATTGGTACCTGCAGTTTCCCAAAATACGGTGCTGATTGAATTCGCCACAAAGGTACCCGTATTGGGTGATGTAATGCTAAATGCACTGCCTGTATCGCTGATGAGCAATTGTGTTTCGTCAAATGACAATGCTCCCTGGCCATCGCGAGCGACAAATCTGAACGTCAAACGGCGTGTTGTAGCGGGTAGTATTTCTCCAAAGGTCGATGTGCCTGAAAGCAGGTCGTCGATTTTTGGCACAGTGCGGTTAGGTGAAGCGCTTAGCGCATAATTTCTTATGATAGGCCGGCTGCCATCATCGGTTGAGACATCTGATGCGCTTGCTGTTTCAGTGCCTAAATCATACTGCTCCCAACTGAATTGTAAGGAATCACCGTCAGCATCACTCGCTATACCTCGTAATTCAAAAGGGGTATTCGCTGGCAGGGTGTAATCAGGTCCGGCATCCACGACTGGCGGCACATTGCTACTTACGGAAGTCGTGCCACATGATGCGCTTTCCAGTGTATCTCTAATTTGAACCACTGAACTAATGTGAAAATAATCGTAAGTGGACGCATCGGGAAAGTTGTCCTCTATATTCTCACCCGCACACAGTGCAGCGTAAGACATAATTGTGGCACCACTGCCAGGTTCATACGCCCATGCTGATGCTCGGTTGCCTTCACATCCGCCTGAGGTGCCATTAAAAGAGTGGTTTGCCCCCATTTGATGACCAATTTCATGTGCCACATAGTCGACATAGAAGGCATCATTAACCGGGTTACTTAATCCTGTGATGCCATCGGCTTTGAAACTGGTACATACAGACGCCAACGCGGCCAGTCCGCCGGGAGCGGTATTAAACACATGACCAATATCGTAGCTGTCACTGCCTACTGCATTGTTAGTTACTTCAATATTGAGTTCACCATCGTCAACGTCATTATTGAAGGGGTCTGTATCAGGATCATCGAAAATGAGCTGGTCATAATTGTCAATCAAGGTGAAGTTGACCCCAAGGTCGCGATTGTATATCTGATTAACGCGATTGATTGCGACTGCCACTTCCGCTACCGCATTGTCTTTCCCCTCATGGAAGTTTGTATATTCGCCCGTAGCCGACACCGCCAGCCTAAAAGTACGAATATCTGTGGTTTGTCCTTTTGATAGGCGAGGGGATGCATTCGCTGTTGGCTGTTGATATAAGTAGGTTTGCTTAATGGCATCTGAAAAAACGCGTGGCCGGGGTTGTCGAAAATAAACCTTATAACCTTCGTCCATGCCATGCGGGTCTATATACACCCACTTGCCATCATATTGAAACATGGCATTAAACTGACCGTGAGAAAAAGTAAACTTGCCCTGACTGCTACCGTCAAGGCTTACCCCATCATAGGCGCGTAAGGCCGGATATCTCTGTTTGATACTTATCGGTAATAAGTTGTTTTCTGTTAACTGAAAGCTGAGAAGCGTGCCATCTGGTGTGGGTACATTAATCTGCAGCCCGCTTGCCAATTTATGTTGGGTGAGGCGTGCTAAATCCAGTGTGTAGCGCGCGCTCTGTATTTGAGTATCAGATGTTGTTTTTGCTTCACCCATTAACGTCCATTCGGATGCAGCCACCTTGATCATTAAGTGACCGACAACTAGTAGGGTGATGATTGCGATACGCTTCATTTAACACCTGTGAAATACTTTAAATAAAGGCCGTAACTATCGCTGTTAAGCTGTGTTACGGCGTAAAATTATAAATAAGCCTAGCACAATCTAGGGTGCAGGATAGGTATACTCAGTGGGTATATGGTTTACGCTACTCTCTATTTGTAGTTCTGAGCTGTAGTTAGTTGGTTGTGGACCAGGAATGAGGTTGTCTGAATCTGAAAGCAATGGCTTATCTTTGCTTTCATAGCGTGCAAACCAGTTAAAAACCCGCATAGTGTTGTGTGATGATGAATGTGTGCTCATGGTGATTAGTCGCGCCTATAGGTAATGCGTGATTGTCGCGGAAAAAGATAGCGCTGAAAGATGACAATTTTTGTGCTGGATAAAAAATTCCATGATATTACTCCTTGTTGTTGAAAAAGTTTCCATTTAATTGATGTAAACAAATATCTAGTTAGCAAAAGACGGGCCCATATTTAATGGCTTTTATTTAGGGGGGCTCCTTGCTTCCTTATGTTTTGAATATCCTTTAAGTAGGCAGTATTTACAATGGGCGTGTAAGTTTGACTCACGCCAGCATATTTTCGATGTCTTTATTAGCTATCGGCTTTAGGTAAGCCGCTTTAGCACCAGACTGATGCGCGAGTTCTTGACTTATTGCATGGCCACTGACCAGATAGATATTGATACTGGGAAAATCAGAAGCAATTGTGCGGATCAAGCTTAGACCATCATTATCAGGCAGGTTTACATCACAGATTACATGCGTTGGAACAGACTTGCGAATTGCTTCCTGAGCCGCGTTCGCAGAGGTAACGTGAGTCACAGTGATACCCTTGGCACGTAACAACAAACAAAGTAGTGCACCGGAGTCAGGATCATCTTCAATGACTAAGACATCTTTTTTGCAATGACGTTGACACACGGCATAAAGGCTCTGCGTCTCAATTGGTTTACCCAATACTGAATCAAAGCCCACTGCAAGGAGCTGTTTCTCCATGCCCTCTGCCAGCCCCGCTGTAATCGCAACAACGGGCGTGTTTATATTGGCATCTCTCAAGGAGCGTAATGTGTCTTGCCCCGACATGGATGGCATGTGCAAATCCATAAGGATGAGGTCCACATGATTATTTTTCAGGTAAATCAGTGCTTGTTCACCACTCTGAGCAAGCGCTGCACAGATCCCCATTTGGGTAAGCATATTTTCAGTAAGGCGTCTGATATCAGGGTTGTCGTCCACTACTAAAACAGTGCCAGCGAGAGCGGTCTGATGCTCATGAGAAAGGTTGTGCTGTGATTTTTTGAACCGGTAATGGCCATAGTCATCAGAGAAATCATCGGCGCACTGTATGCATACTTCAAATGTACTGCCAGTCTCGTTAGAGGAAACCACAATTGTGCCGTCCATTTTTTCAACCAGTTGATGGCTTATCGCTAAGCCCAGTCCAACCCCTTGATTAACTGCGTAGGAAGACGCCTGCTCGAAAGGCTTAAAAATAGATGTCAGTTTATCTTCGGGGATCCCGCATCCGGTGTCCTTTACTGTAAAAATGAGCGAACGCTTTCCGGCACAAGTGACTACTAGCTGAATATTACCCTCGGCCGTGAATTTAACGGCATTATTGATTAAATTAATAAGGATTTGCTTCACTCTGGTGGGGTCAATGTTGACCATTGTGGGGATAGCCGAAGTGGAGCGTACCCGCAGCGACAAACCCTTTTCTTCAGCGACAATCCCCATACTTGCATGAATATCATCAAGGAGTTGATGCAGGTTACATTGCTGGATGTTCAACCGCATCTTTCCAGCCACTAATGTAGAAAGGTCCAATAAATCATTAATGAGTGTTTGAAGGTGTTGGGCGTTTCGCACCACGGTCGTCATATGCGACTTTACCCTAGCATTATTCTCTGTGTTGAGCAGTAACTCTGAGTAACCCAGAATGGACGTGAGGGGAGTACGTAATTCATGTCCTAAGTGAGCTAAAAATCGGTCTTTTGCTTCGCTTTGTTGCTGTTGTTGTCGCTGGTACAGGCTAACCGCTAAATAAATCATGCTTAACAGCATAATGACTAACACCGTAGTTATTATACTGCTTACTAAGAAAGTCATCCTAGAATCTTTGCGACCTTCGGCCACGGCCAGAGTTAATTCTGCTTGCCGTTTATCAAGCAAAGAAGCGTATGCCATATAATGGCGCTTAATATTGGTATACAGCAACAAGCCCTCATAATTGCTCATTGAGGCATCTGCCAATGCCGCTTTTCCTTCCTTTAACAGGGCAACGGACTCAGCAATTTCTGAACGCTTTAATGCAGCATAGGCAAGCATTGCGTCAAGATCACTGTTTTCAATACTGTTTGATCGCAAGCCACTATGAAGGGTGTCGGTATGTTTAAGGAGTTGCCTCATGTTGCTGTCAAAGTCGACTAAATAGGCCTCATCTTGAGTATACAGGTAACCTCGCTGGGCCGATTCGAGCGCTAACAAAGTGGCGTGAAAATGGAAAAGAGTGGATGAGACCAGCTGCATTTCGCTCAATCGAGCTTCCAAGTCGCTTAGGTTTTGTATTGTACTTAGACTTTTATAAATACCTGCGCCTGCGGCAGTGATGACGAGAGCCAGTATACTGAACCATACTCTTTTGGTTTTGACCCAATAGGCCAATGGTACAGCCATTATTCAAGGCTCAACGAGTGCTTGCAACAATTCACTACACGTTTTGCAGTTGGCGATGATGGCTTCAAGCGATGCTCTCCCTTGTTCGGCGGGGAGTTCATTATTCAGTGCAAGTTTTGCAATTTCAGCATGCATACTAATATTGTTTAGCGGTGAACGAATGTCGTGAATAGTATCTTCAAGGCGTTGTTTTTTGTTGTTGTGGATCATGCACCCTCATCCTCGAAATCACCGTAGGCATGCAAGCGATTATAAAGCGTCTTAGTGCTAATGCCGAGCATGCTGGCGGCGGCTGTCTTATTTCCAGAGACTTTGCTCAATGTGGCATAAATCAGCTCTTTCTCCACATCGTCAATGGTTCTGCCTGCTTCAATGGTTCCACCGTTTTGGGTTGTTTTTGAAAAGGGTGAGCCTATTTGCATTGGCAGTAATAATGTATGGTCGTATGGGTCGCTCATAATGGCCGCCCTGTACAAAACGTGCCGGAGTTCTCTTACATTGCCAGGCCAATCATACTCTTGTAACAATCGAATTTGCTTGTCAGAAATTGCGTACTTTGTAGCGTTTTCGATGTTGTATTCATGGATAAATGCGTCGGCTAACAATTGAATATCTTGTTTTCGTTGGCGCAATGGAGGTACTGTTAAAGGAAAGACAGCAAGTCGAAAATAAATGTCTTCGCGCAAAACATTATCAGTCGCAATGTCGTCAACAGGTTTATTAGTGGCGCTGATCACTCTGCAGTTTACACTTATTGATTGTGTCCCGCCCACACGAGTCAGTTTTTTGCTCTCAAGCACTCTCAATAACGAGGGCTGCTGCTCAAGTGGCATTTCTGTGAGTTCATCGAGGAACAAAGTGCCGTTATTGGCTTGTTCAAATACGCCAATTTTCCGGCTTATTGCGCCGGTAAACGCCCCTTTTTCATGACCAAAAAGCTCGCTACTAATAAGATCTTTCGCTATCGCACCACAATTTGTAGCGACGAATGCACCACTGGCGCTTGATTGATTATGGATAGCCTGTGCAACAAGTTCCTTGCCTACGCCACTTTCGCCAAAAATCATCACATTGGCCTTAGTGTTGGCAACCCTTTCTATTTGCTGATAAAGATGCTGCATTGCCTCTGTCTCTCCGACGAGTGACCCAAAATGCTTGTTAATTGCGTTTTCACAGGCTGCTACATTATTGTTATTGTTGCCCAGCACGCGAGAGAGACTGTCTTTGTCAATTGGCTTGACCAAGTAGTTGGTATTGTCATCACACAGGTCTGCAATGATAGATTTGATAGCTGGATGACCGGTTATGAAAGTCACCTTTGGCGGTGAACTTATAGCCGTTATTTCATCCACAACATGCATACCACTGCCGTCAGGTAACATGAAGTCAATGAGTATGTGGTCAAAAGTCAGAGAACTGAGCCATTTTCGCGCTTCTGCCAACGTCGAAGCTACTTTCACATCGCAGTCCATGTGCTCTAACAGCAAGCATGCAATATGGGTGAATTCTGGATCGTCATCCACAAGTAAAACAGTCAGCACTTAACGCTCTCTCTTTAATAAAACCCGCGCATGCTACCACTATTTAATAACAACCCGAAAGGCATTGATTAAGCACAGTAAGCAAAAAGTGCTTGCCAGTTCATTTTGTGCTCATTTTTTGCGGTCTGTAGTGCCGTTTTTGCCATGTTTAATTTCCCTTGTAAAACTTCTGAATACGCAGCGTTCAAAGGCATCTCCAGCCATGTACTTAGGTGGTTATCAAGCCTCTCATGAATGGTTTGCATTTCATTGAGTTGTGGGGAGAGTGAATTAACATAGAAGTGCTCATACGAGGCGCTAAGTCGGGCAATGTCTGCCTTTACGCTTTGTTTGCTGCAATCAAGCGATGCAAGAGTATTCGCAAGGCCGGAATTAATGGCGGATAAGGTTTCGATACTTAGCTGATAGGAGCGCCAAAGTGTCGCGGGTAGCCTGACCTTGGCCAATAATTGTAATCTTTTTTCCAAACGTTCGGCACTATTTGTATTGTTTGCACCCAGCTTACGGAGTGAGGTGATATATGCGATATCAGTGAGGGCGTCATTATAAGCGTCTCGATCCTCCATCCTAAAATAGCCGTTCGCACGCGTTAACATGGCGTGGATCTCACCACTTTGCTGCACCAGATTGACCCATACCAGCGGAAATTGCGACATTTTGTGAGCTTTCCATTCTAACAAACGTGCAGCGGTGTCGGTATCCTGACCCTCTATCTGGTTAATACATTGGTCAAACGTATTCAAAAGTCTGAGCTCATATAAAAAGCGTTGTGATGGTAGGTGAGTTTTGCCCAAGGCCGTATTTCGCTCGGCGACTATCCCCGCCAACGGGCAGCTGTTGATTCTGTAAAAGACCCGAAGATTCATTTCTGTAGCGGGAATAGTGAGCTTTGTCTGTGATTTTTCGGGAAAAGACACACGCTGAAAACCAACGTTTGATGCGGAGACTTCAGGTAAACGAATGATTTGACTGATTTCTGACTTGTATTTATGCAACACCTCATCGACACCGGTGCGTTGACCACACCCGTGCAGGCCTATCAATAATGCCAAAACAACAGCAATTTTGCATGAGTAGCTAATTTTCATAGTGTTAGGTACGAAATAAGACGTCTTTTTGGTTTGTTTGTCACAATATTGCCGCTATAATCCGGCGCTTATTTTTGTTTTTCAAGTGGCACAGAGTAGGTGTCACCACTGTAAGGAATATTCATGCCTGTAATTACGCTCCCTGACGGTAGTCAACGCGCTTTCGAAAACCCGGTATCTGTACTGGATGTAGCAAACGATATTGGTCCTGGTTTGGCCAAAGCCACCATCGCCGGCAAGGTAAATGGTGAACTCGTTGATGCGGTAGATATGATTGAGTCAGATTCAGTGCTTTCTATTATTACCGCGCGGGATGAAGAAGGGTTGGAAATAATCCGTCATAGCTGTGCCCACCTGTTGGGTCATGCCATCAAGCAGCTTTTTCCTGACGTGAAAATGGCGATTGGGCCAACAATTGACAATGGGTTTTATTACGATATCGATTTGGACCATTCGTTGACGCAAGATGACTTGCAAGCGCTAGAGAAGCGCATGCTTCAGTTGGCGAAGACCAATTATGATGTTGTAAAGAAAAAAGTAAGCTGGCAAGAAGCACGAGACACCTTTGAAGGTCGTGGTGAGCCTTACAAAATAGAAATACTTGACGAAAATATCGACAGAGATGACCGCCCGGGTCTCTATCATCACGAAGAATACGTTGATATGTGTCGTGGTCCTCACGTGCCAAACATGAAATTCTGTCATCACTTTAAAATCATGAAGGTGGCGGGTGCCTACTGGCGCGGTGACAGCGACAATAAAATGCTGCAACGGGTTTATGGCACAGCGTGGGGAGATAAAAAGCAGCTCAAATCGTATCTCACACGTTTAGAAGAAGCGGAAAAGCGTGATCACCGCAAAATTGGTAAAGCACTCGACTTATTCCACTGGCAGGAAGAAGCGCCGGGAATGGTATTTTGGCACAACGACGGCTGGACTATTTACACTGAGCTAGAAAAATTCGTGCGTGAAAAGTTGCGCGAATACGGCTATGACGAAGTGAAAGGGCCATTGATGATGGATCGTTCGCTATGGGAAAAATCTGGTCATTGGGATAAATATGCAGAAAACATGTTTACAACCGAGTCAGAGAAACGCGAATACGCCATCAAGCCAATGAATTGTCCAGGGCACGTACAAATCTTCAATCAGGGCTTAAAGTCCTACAGAGATTTGCCTTTACGTATGGCTGAATTTGGTTGCTGTCACCGAAATGAGCCCTCAGGTGCGTTGCATGGCCTAATGCGTGTAAGAGGGTTCACGCAAGATGATGCTCATGTATTCTGTACTGAAGACCAGATACTGGATGAAGTAAGAGCTTGTATTGATATGGTGTATGACACCTATTCAGCATTTGGCTTCGAGAAAATTGTCGTGAAACTCTCTACACGACCAGAAAAGCGCGTCGGCAGTGACGAGATTTGGGACAAATCAGAAGCGGCACTGGCAGAAGCACTTAAATTGAGTAATATCGAATTTGATTACTTACCCGGAGAGGGCGCTTTTTACGGCCCCAAAATTGAATTTACCTTGCATGATTGTCTAGACAGAGCATGGCAGTGCGGTACGGTTCAACTGGACTTTTCTATGCCAGGTCGTTTGGGATCAACGTATGTTGCTGAAGACGGTGAGCGCAAAGTGCCCGTTATGATCCACCGTGCTATTTTGGGTTCATTAGAGCGCTTTATTGGTATTCTTACAGAAGAATACGCGGGTTTGTTCCCACTTTGGTTAGCGCCTCAACAAGTCGTGGTAATGAATATTACCGACAGTCAGGCCGAATATGTGCGAAATGTTGTACAAAAATTGAAAGAAATGGGTATTAGGGCCAAGTCTGACTTGAGAAATGAGAAGATAGGCTTTAAAATCCGCGAGCACACATTGAAGCGTGTACCATACATGTTGGTTGTCGGCGACAAAGAAAAAGAAGCCGGCGCCGTTGCTGTTCGTACAAGAGGCGGTGAAGATTTAGGCTCCGTTGCACTTGAAGACTTTATTGAAAAGGCTAAAAGTGAGATTGCGAACAAGCAGTAGGCTAGGTAGTAGGTCAAAAACAAAGCAACTACACCTAGTATGTTATTAATTGCTGGAGGAAATGCACATTAAAGGCACCAATAATAAGGCTCAGGGCAGCAAAGATAAGGCCCGGATTAACGAAGAAATTACGGCTAGGGAAGTTCGTTTAGTCGCTTTCGACGGATCACAAGTAGGTGTAGTAAGTTTACGCGAGGCGATGGACGCCGCTTTTGAAGCCAATGTTGATTTGGTAGAAATTAGTCCAAACGCAGAGCCGCCGGTGTGCAAAGTAATGGATTACGGCAAGTTCTTATTTGAGAAGAGTAAAGCTCAAAAAGAACAGAAGAAGAAGCAAAAGCAAATTCAGGTCAAGGAGGTGAAATTCCGCCCTGGCACTGATGAGGGCGATTACCAGGTAAAACTGCGCAACCTGCGTCGCTTCCTCGAAGGGGGTGATAAAGCCAAGGTCACAATCCGTTTCCGCGGACGTGAAATGGCCCACCAAGAAATCGGCATTGAACAACTAAACCGGGTCAAATCGGATTTAGCAGACATTGCCAACTGCGAGTCTTTCCCTAATCGGGTAGAGGGTCGTCAGATGATTATGGTGCTTGCCCCAATTAAGAAGTAGTAGCGGTCTAAAGTTTTCGAAACTGCACATCGAAACACCCTGCTGCACAATGTAACGAGCTCAGACTGACTGCACAGTTGAAGGCTCATATTAAACAATGCGGAGTTTTAGCAATGCCTAAAATGAAAACTGTTAGCGGAGCCGCGAAACGTTTTAAGAAAACGGGTTCGGGACGCTTTAAAAGCAAACAGTCTCACTTGCGTCACATTTTGACCAAGAAGAGCACTAAGCGTAAACGTCACTTACGTGGCAAAAAATTGGTCCATGACTCTGATACTAAATTAGTTCAGCGCATGTTGCCTTACGTTTAAGCTATAGGAGACTGAATAATGGCTAGAGTAAAACGCGGCACGATTGCTCGTGCTCGTCACAAGAAAGTCCTCAAGCAGGCAAAAGGTTATTATGGTGCACGCAGCCGTGTTTATCGCGTTGCTGTCCAAGCCGTAACTAAAGCTGGTCAATATGCTTATCGTGACCGTCGTCAGCGCAAGCGTCAATTCCGTCAACTGTGGATTGCACGTATTAATGCTGCTGCTCGTCAAAATGGTATGTCTTACAGCCGTTTCATTAACGGTTTGAAAAAGGCATCTGTTGAGATCGATCGTAAGATCCTTGCAGACATCGCTGTACACGACAAAGCCGCTTTCACTGCATTAGTAGATGCAGCGAAGGGCGCATTAGCATAAATTTGAAATAGCTTAAGTTCTTTATGAAAACGGCGGGCTCGGAAGCTCGCCGTTTTTATTTATGCAGTGTAAACTGCGTTGTTATTAGCTGGGTATTCAATTTTGAACCTACTGGTAAGGACCATGTCGCCAGACACGCCGTGAACCCATCCTTGGGGGCTCTGCTCAGGCATCCATGCCTTCGAAGGTCTACCGACATGGTCCTTACCAGTAAATTCCAAATTGATAGCCTACCACTTGTGAATTGAACTAAAGAAATTCAGTGAGCAATTGGTGGAAGTACCAATTGGACTATAGGAAGGAGGATTTATTTGTAGACTCTCTGAGGCATGGATGCCGAAGTGAAGCCCCCATGGATGGGTGCACGGCGTGTCTACAAATAAATCCTCCTTCCTATAGTCTAATTGGCACAGTGCTAAAACAACTAAACACGTCATAAAGAAGGGTTCAAACAACAATGGAACTTGACGCAATTGTCGAAGAAGCCAAAGTGCGGATCGACGCTGCAGAAGATGCGGCAACACTCGATGCAGTTCGAGTAGAGTTTATGGGTAAAAAGGGCAGGTTAACCGACCTGCTTAAAGGTTTGGGAAAATTGTCTGCAGAAGAGCGACCTGCTGCTGGCCAGAAAATTAATGTAGCCAAGCAGGCCATTCAGAAGGCAATCGGCGAAAAAGGCGATGCACTTAAGCGCGCGGCCCTGGACAAGCAACTTGCTGAAGAAGCTGTGGATGTCACTTTGCCTGGGCGTACTGAGTTTCCCGGTAATCTTCATCCGGTGAATCGCACCATTGAACGTATCGAAAAGTTTTTTGGTGAGTTAGGTTTTGCAGTGAAGACCGGGCCTGAAATTGAAGACGGCTTTCACAACTTTGATGCCTTGAATATACCGGCTAATCATCCCGCACGGGCTGATCACGACACCTTCTATTTTAACCCTGACATGATGTTGCGTACGCAAACATCTGGCGTACAAATCCGCACTATGGAAACTGAAAAACCACCATTGCGAATTATCTCTCCTGGTCGTGTTTACCGTAATGATTACGATCAGACCCACACGCCTATGTTTCATCAGGTCGAAGGCTTAATGGTCGATCGCAACGTGAGCTTTGCACATTTGAAAGGAATTCTGCACGATTTTCTGCACCACTTTTTTGAAGAGTCACTGCAAATCAGATTTCGTCCGTCTTATTTTCCATTTACAGAGCCTTCCGCTGAGGTAGATGTAATGGGCAAAAACGGTCAATGGTTAGAAGTACTGGGCTGCGGTATGGTCCATCCTAATGTACTTAAAGCGGTCAATATTGACCCTGAAGAATTTACTGGCTTTGCGTTTGGAATGGGCGTTGAACGTCTTACTATGTTGCGCTATGGCGTGACTGACTTACGCGCATTCTTTGAGAATGACCTTCGTTTCTTAAAGCAATTTAATTAACCCATTTTAAGAATCAACCAATAAGCAAAGTTTAGGTAATCAAGAATGAAATTCAGTGAAAATTGGTTAAGAGAGTGGGTTAATCCGGCTCTTAGTACAAATGAATTAAGTGAACAGCTAAGTATGGCTGGACTAGAAGTTGATGACCAGCTTCCGGTGGCTGGTGACTTTACCGGCGTTGTTGTAGGTGAGGTGGTAGAATGTGGACAACATCCTGACGCCGATAAGTTACGCGTAACTAAAGTTGACGTTGGTGAAGGTGAGTTGCTTGACATTGTCTGTGGTGCGCCTAACTGCCGACAGGGTATTAAAGTAGCAGTCGCCACTGTGGGTGCAGTGCTTCCAGGCAACTTTAAAATTAAAAAAGCTAAACTGCGTGGTGCGCCCTCTTTTGGCATGTTGTGCAGTTTTTCAGAGCTGGGTATTAGTGATGACCACGACGGTATTATCGAATTGCCCACTGATGCGCCTATCGGTAAAGATATCCGTGAGTATCTGAACTTAGAAGACACAACCATCGATATTGACTTAACACCTAACCGCGCTGATTGCTTGAGCATTCGTGGGATCGCGCGCGAAGTCGGTGTGCTCAATAAATTGGATGTGTGTGAGCCGCAAATATCGGCTGTTTCTGCAACCTGTGATGACAAGATCGCAATAGCGTTGTCGGCACCAGAGGCTTGCCCACGTTATCTTGGCCGTATCATCAAAAATCTAAATTTGAATGCAAGCTCACCCCTTTGGCTTCAAGAGAAGCTCCGTCGCAGTGGTATTCGCAGCATCGACCCTATCGTTGATGTAACTAATTACGTATTGATAGAGCTTGGTCACCCCATGCATGCATTTGATCTCGCGGCGATTTCTGGTGGCATTGACGTTCGTTTGGCTAAACCCGAAGAACAGATTACCTTGTTGGATGAGTCTACCGTGACGTTAAAAGAAGGTACTCTGGTCATTGCTGATGACGAGAAAGCCGTGGCAATGGCGGGTATTTTTGGTGGTCTCCACAGCGGTGTGACGGAATCAACCCAGTCTATTTTGTTAGAAAGTGCCTTCTTTTCACCCGACGCTATTGCTGGTCGTGCTCGTCAATACGGTTTGCATACTGACGCGTCCCATCGCTATGAGCGCGGCGTTGACCCGCAGTTACAACACGATGCCATGGAACGTGCTACTGCACTAATTGTAGAGATATGTGGCGGTGAAGTAGGGCCTGTGGTTGAAGCCGTATCCGATGCACATATACCTGTTAGGGAAACTGTCACTCTGCGCCATGATCGCTTAGAAAAAGTCATTGGCGATAACTACAGTGCTGAGACGGTAATTGATTGTCTGACTCGATTAGGTATGAATGTTGAGTATGACGGTGCTAACTACAAAGCTCAGGCACCAAGCTATCGCTTCGATATCGCAATTGAAGAGGATTTGATTGAAGAGGTTGCTAGAGTAAGCGGATACAACGGCGTACCGACTACTGCACCGTTAAGCCAGTTAAATATTATTGCGGGGCAGGAGGCTAGTAGATCGCTTTCTAATATCAAGCAAGTGCTTCTTACTAGGGGGTACGATGAAGCGATTACCTATTCGTTTGTCGACCCGGATATTCAAACACTGTTGTTTCCTGAAATGGAAGGCATAGTGCTGCCGCATCCAATCGCATCTGATATGTCAGCAATGCGCGTAAGTTTATGGACCGGGCTTCTGGCCGCCGCTTCATACAATCAAAAACGCCAACAATCGCGCGTTCGCCTATTTGAAACGGGTTTGCGATTCATTCCAGATAACAATGCTGTGCAGGGAATTCGCCAAGAGCCTGTTATCGGTGGCGTGTTAGCCGGTAATAGAAACAATATCCACTGGGATAGCAAAGAGTCTCCTATTGATTTCTTTGATGCCAAGGCTGACGTAGAAGCGTTGATAAAAGGAACGGGTAAGCTGTCAGACGTTACGTTCAAGAAGGCACAACACCACGCATTACACCCTGGAATGAGTGCCGAAATATTCATCGCTGACGCGTCAATTGGCTGGTTGGGTGCCATACACCCACAGTTTATGAAAAAGCTTGGCTTGAACGGTAAAGTGTTTGTCTTTGAATTAAGACAGGATGCACTCATTGACCGGTTGTTGCCTGATGCACAGCCAGTTTCACGTTTTCCGTCAAATCGCAGAGATATTGCAATTACCGTTAAACAAGACGTGGCTGTAGGTGATATGCTTTCTTACATAGAAAAATTTGGCGTAAATCAATTAGTTGGCCTAAACTTATTCGATGTATATACTGGTCAGGGAATCGACGCTGGTTATAAGAGCTTAGCGTTGTCATTAACCCTACAAAATGTGGAAAAAACATTGGAAGAGGCAGAGATTCAGGCTGCCGTTGACACTGTTTTGAAAGCATTGGCTGACAAATTTGGTGCATCGTTAAGAGAGTAAAGTATGGCATTGACCAAAGCCGAGATGGCAGAACACTTATTCGATAAGTTAGGGATGAACAAGCGTGATGCTAAAGATTTAGTGGAAGCGTTTTTCGAAGAGATTAAGCAGTCTCTCGAGTCCGGAGAACAGGTAAAACTGTCTGGCTTTGGTAACTTTGATCTTAGGGACAAGAACGAACGACCAGGGCGGAACCCGAAAACGGGGGAAGATATACCCATCAAAGCAAGACGGGTAGTTACTTTCAGACCGGGTCAGAAGCTCAAAAGTCGCGTAGAAAACGCAAAGCCAACTGATCACTAGTCACTATGAATAGATTTATTATAGCCGGACTGGCTTTTGTCAGTCTGGTTGTTGTGTTGTTACTTTTTCTAGCACCAAAGGCGCCAACACCAGCTCACACTTCAATTAGCAAATTCGACTTACTTCACGCTACAGACGTTATGTCTATCGCTATTACAGGCGTTGAACAGCAAAATAACGATATGATTAAGGATAAGTTGAATGATGTGGTGCGTGTAGCTGAAGAAATGGGGTTAGCAAGTGATGATCTTGACTATTTGGCGAGTGACCAGGCATTAAATTATCTGCGTTTTCACGCCAAACGGCGGTTATTTGATGAGGCTGTCGTAAATAGCTATCGAAACCTAACTTCAATTTCTCCCCATAAAGCACGTTATCCTGAGGCGAAAGACAGGTTTGCTAAGGCTGATGAAATTATTGCACAACGCAACCGTTTATTTTCAGAACTGGTTGCAACGCTGAAATCAGAAGGCATGGATCAGCAGCAAGCCGAACAAGGTGCTAAAGCCTTGTGGTTAGAGCGTTTTGCACAGGCTGATCTTGGTCAACTACTGGAATAAGGAGTGCTGGACCTTGTTAACATTATTTGAATTGACTGTTCCTAACTATCTTCGAGTAATTAACGCGACGATAAAAGTGATGGAAAAGGGCGCTGAATACCTGCAAGGCAAAGGGGTTGACTTGGATGAGATAGTCACTATGCAGCTCGCCGATGATATGCAACCGTTTAGCTTTCAGGTAACCATTGTTTATCATCAGGCTGTAAACGGGATGAAAGGTCTGCTTGAGGGCGAATTTAGCCCACCTCAACCTGTGGAAAAGATGAGCTATTCTGAACTCATTGATTATTTAAAGACCGGTGTAACTGAGTTGTCTGGGTTTTCTGAAGGGCAGATCAACGCACGTTCAAACCAGCCGATGTACTTTAAGTACGCTGACAAGTCCATTCCTTTTACTACAGAAAACTTTGTCTTAGCATTCACATACCCAAACCTCTATTTTCATGCTACCACTATATACGACATGCTAAGAATGAAAGGCGTTCCTCTAGGAAAGCCTGATTTTATGGGACGTTTGCCAATAGGATTACCTGAGTAGCGCGCTACTCTTGCGGATAAAAATGCAGTTCATGCACTATTTCCTGTGGCAACAAAGGCGTTGCATTGTGTTGGATGTAGTCGCTAAAACCCGCGGTGTAGAAAGGCGAAAGTGGGTGAGCTGACTGCCCACCTGGCAGGGTAAGAATTGCCTTGTCTAGGTCGCCAGGACGCACGAAAAGCCGTTGCGATGCACCAAATCTAGGAGCCTGGACGGCAGGCATGTAGCTGTCTCCATAGCCTGCTTGTGTGGGCATATTCAACCGAGTACCAATAAATGGAATGACAGAAGACAAAGGATGTTTGACTGCTAGACGATTTACTTCACCCCAAGCAAGCTGCTGCAAATTAGCGTTGTTGCCAAATTCGGCCTTCAATGAGGTCAGTGATTGTTCAAATGCACCGAGTAGAAATGCGTCCCAACTCCCATGACCCGGAGGAAGCCAGTCATCGGGCTTCTGGTTTAATACATCCCAAGTAGAAGGTTCAATATGACGCATTATGGGAGTAAAACGCACGTGTTCGGCGCTTAGCTTGGTTGCGATAGGATCAAAGAGCTCAGAGATAACCTGAGAGCGAAATCGTCTGACCAGCGTATAACCCACCGAATCCGGACAAGCACAGGAACGCCAGTTTTGCACATGTTCTAGTGCAATAGGGTGTACATCCTTATGTGAAGCCAATGTTTTGTAGAGCAATGCATGCCAGGGAATAAGAAAGCGGGCTTCATTGTCGAGTTGTATCGCGTAAAAATCGGATTCACCAAAGCTATTGTGTTCAAATAATCGATCGCGAATTTGTTCCCCTCTGGCTCCTATGGCATACCCCCCGTCGCCAAAGCGCTTTAAATCATGGCTTGAGATCACACGCGCATTGGCCGTCCATAGTCGATGATTGGCCGGATTTACTACATAGGGAAGCTCAGTTTCAAAATGACGCCAGTTGTCATCATAGTCCTTTTCATTTAGGGCAAGGTTACTCGGTGTTTTTCGCGCTGATACTGCACCGGCTGGTGTCCAGGCAATACTGCCTGCAGAATCAGCAAGCATTAGGTTTTGTACGGGGATGCCAAAACCACTGGCGACGGAGAGGGCGTCTTTCACTGACTTTGTTCGGGCCAGTTGCACTAGGTTTAAGTTAGTTGCATAGGGTTGTAATGCTGCCCAGCGCAGCGCGTAATTGATACCTTCAACGGTACGTACAGGACCAAACTGGCTTTGCTGTAATTCTATCTCTATCGGGTCTGCGTTAGCTACCTGAATTACGGCAGTTACAGGCTCAATATCGGTATCATTGTTCAGTTCTATCCAGTCGGTATTGTCCAGATTAGCGTTTGTAAATCCCCAAGCAATATATCCGTTAGTACCGACCACTACCCCTGGGATCCCCGGTAAACTTACTCCCGTAACCGATATTTGCTCGTCACCCTCGACGTAATTTAATTGGGTCCGGTACCATATGATAGGGACGCGCAAACTCAAGTGCATATCGTTGGCCAGCATGGCGCTGGTTGAGTCTGTAAGCTGGCCACTGACCGCCCAATTATTACTGCCAATATCTAGTGGCTCTTCCAGAATATGCCTAGAGCGTGCTACCTGTTGAGGCAAGCGGGGAACTTGCGCGCTGTCTACCACTCGGCTGCCGTCTAATGCTGCCTGATGATGAGAAGGCTGCAGAATAAAGTCAACCATATTGCGGCCAAAGTGATGCGCAATCCGCGTAAAAGCGAGATCGCGGTTTACCTGTCCAAGCTGAAGGTCTAAATACATACTGTAAATAACCAATAAACTATCTTTGGGTTGCCAAGGCTCGAAGGTACTTTGCGTAAGCAGGTATTCAAAGGGAAGAAAAGAAAGTTCATCAACGGCATCGTTTACCCCTGCTGAATAGTGCGCAAGAAGATTGCGTTGACTTTCGGGTAGCAGCTTTATGATTTCATTTGCTCGAGCTTCAAATTGAAAAAAGCGAGTCTGCTTGTCGATTTCTATAGTGGCTGCCCCTACAATTTCTGAAAGTCTGCCGGATGCTGCTCGGCGTTGCGTGTCCATCTGAAAAAGCCTGTCTTGGGCGTGGGCATAGCCGAGTAGATAGGCGGTATCCTCATTGGTTTGAGCGGTTATTACGGCGTGCCCCAGTCTATCTCGTGCAATCGTGCCGGGATAAGTTATCTCAACACTACTTTTTTGCCCGTCAAGGACAGGTAAACTGCCTGTAAAACTGTAGTAGGCGAGACCACACGCGCAAACGATGAGGGTAAGCAGAGTGATCAGTGCAAATTTAATAAGTTTTAACACGTGTTAATCTCCTTATTTTTCATTATCCTACCCGTATAAAGACTTTATTTATAGGATTAAAATACGCGTTGTCATGCAACCACTTGTTATAGATTTTGCTGGTACAAAACTCACTTCTGCCGAAATTGCGCACTTACAACATCCTTTGGTGGGCGGAGTGATATTGTTCACTCGCAACTTTGAAAATGGGCCGCAGCTCAAGGCCCTTACTGCGCATATCCATAAAGTCAGACCGGATATATTTATTGGGGTCGACCACGAAGGGGGGAGGGTACAGCGTTTTCGGGATGGGTTCACCGCGTTGCCCGCTATGGGCTGTGTAACAGAAGAAGAGGCGTTTGCTTGTGGCATCATAATGGCCTATGAGTTACAGGCACATGGCATAGACTTAAGTTTTGCGCCTGTATTGGATCGCGATAATGGCAGTCGTGTTATCGGTGACAGAGGCTTTAGTGAAAGTGTTGATATTATTGAAAACAGAGCTTCCGCCTTAATCAAAGGACTTCATACCATGGGTTTCCCAGCCTGCGGTAAACACTTTCCAGGCCATGGTAGTGTTGAGGCTGATTCACATATCGACTGCCCGGTGGACAATCGGACAGCGTCTGAAATAAAAATCGACATGCAACCCTTTCATCGGCTGATCAGCAAGGGGATGCTTGACGGTATAATGCCGGCACATGTCATATATTCACACTGTGATGCGTTACCTGCAGGCTATTCACCGTTTTGGTTGCAACAAACACTTAGAGATGAATTGAATTTTAAAGGTGTCATCTTTTCAGATGACTTGTCAATGGAAGGCGCGAGTGTGGCGGGTAGCTATGCCCAGCGCGCTGAAGCGGCGTATGAAGCTGGCTGTGACTATCTATTATTGTGCAACGCACCGGAGCAAGTAGAGCCAGTATTGACGGCGCTAGAGAAGCTGGTGCTTCGACCCAGTCCTAGTTTAAGTAAATCTGATTTATCTCAATGTATTAACCGCCAGCAGTATTACGATGAAGCGCTAAATGTATTAAGAAGGAACCAGCAATGATTAAACCTCTGTGGCTAGGGATAGGTTTGTTTAATGGCCTATTAATGGCGTTGGTTTGCACAATGGCAGGTGCGCAACCGCAAATTACCTCAACAGCGGCAATAACCGTAGTCGTTGCGACCCTATGGGTAAGTGAAGCATTACCGATACCGGTAACGTCCATTATTCCGTTTTTTGCATTTCCCTTTTCGGGTGTGTTGTCAGTTCAAGAAGCCTCATCGGCGCTGGGCAGTCATGTGATTCTGTTGTTAATGGGCGCCTTTATGCTGTCTAAGGCGTTGGAAAAATCCAATGTCCATGAACGACTAGCACTTAATGTGATCCATTTTACTGGCGCTAAGAATGCCAGAACGCTAGTGCTAAGCTTTATGTTCACCGCCGCCTTTTTAAGCATGTGGATATCCAACACGGCTACGGTACTCATGTTATTGCCTATTGCACTTGCTGTTTTAACTAAGTTGAACGCGCCGGCATTGGCACCTATGTTGTTACTGGGTATTGCTTATGCTGGTAGTCTCGGCGGTGTTGGCACACCCGTGGGTACGCCCCCCAATATTATCATGATCAGTATTTACGAAGAGACGTTTGGGCAGGGTATTAATTTTATTCAATGGATGAAAACAGGCGTGCCTATTGTCATTGTGGCTATTCCTATTATCGCATTGTGGCTAACACGTAAAAACTTTACCATCGCTCCCCCTTCGTTGCCCAAGCCTGGCAATTGGCAATCTGCTGAAATACGTGTGTTAGTGGCTTTTCTTATTGTTGTACTCAGCTGGATAACGCGTCCCTATTGGACTGATGCACTGGGTATTTCCGGTGTGAATGACAGTACAGTAGCGTTGGCCGGCGTGGTGTTGATGTGCCTGATCCCCGATGGGAATAAAGAAAAGCCAGGGCGATTACTTGATTGGGAAACGGCCCAAGATATTCCATGGGGAATGTTGCTGCTATTTGCGGGGGGAATTTGTTTAGCGAAGGCATTTACTGCGTCAGGTTTGAGTGTTTTGCTAGGGGAACAGTTTGCCAGTCTTGCTGGGTTATCAGTCATCCTCATTATGCTACTGCTGTGCATTGGTGTGAGTTATTTAACGGAAATAACGTCAAACACCGCCACTGCAACCTTACTGATGCCTATATTGGCAAGTGCAGCGGTTGCTATGGATATTGACCCACTACTGTTGATGATGCCGGCTGCAATCAGTGCCAGTTGTGCCTTTATGATGCCTGTTGCGACTGCACCAAACGCCATTGTTTACGGCAGTGGACTTGTGCCAATTAAAGTCATGGCAAGAGAAGGCGCCATACTAAACTTGATCGTAGCATTTGTGGTGAGCGGTGTAGTATGGCTAACCGTTTAATCGGGGCGAACCAGCACATCTCCCTCGCCGATCAGGTGATTTTGCAAACGGGCAAATACAAACAACCAGTCGGATAAGCGATTGACAAAAGCCATAGCAATATCACTGACCTCATGTTCGCTCGTCAGTGCTACCATCGCTCTCTCTGCGCGTCTGCATACGGTACGGCATACATGCGCCTGACTTGCTAACAGAGTACCTCCGGGCAATATAAAGGCGGTTTGTTGAGGAAGCTTGCTTTGCATGTGATCAATGCCTTCCTCCAGCCAGTCGATGTGCTGCTGCGTTAGCTGACTGGTTGCCGATAAAGCGTAGCCCGCTTCAAAAATTGCACGCTGTATTAACAACAAAGTTTCACTCGTTTTATCATCAGCGTTCGTTCTACTTTGTTCAAGCTGCGCACGCAATAAACCCATCTGAGCATTAAGTTCATCGAGTGCACCATAGACCTCTATGATGGCATCGTCTTTTGTGACGCGTACAGCTTTGTTCACGTAAACGTGTGTGGCTCCTTTATCGCCACCGCGGGTATAAATCTTCATGGTTTTTTGTATCGCCTGATTTCAACCAGCACCCCAAACATGGGGTGATCAAAGTAATGAAGTTGTGTACTAATCACTCTTCGCAGCTGGCTAAAGGGAATATTTGCCAATCGTGCTCGCTCGCTCGAACTGTTGCGCTCTTTAATGGGCTGACGATATAAAAAGTCATTTTCGATATGTAAATAGGGCACGCGATTGACATATTGTAAATACACTTTCATTGCGCCTTCAATTTGCCACAATTCATTTAAGGTCGTTGCTTCGTCCTGAATAGATTGCCGCGGTATACGCTGAATAATCTGCTCGGGCGTTAAACGGTCGGATGTGGCCAAAGCATAGGTAAAGGCTTGCAACGAAGATTCCATCTCCGATGCTACGTCGGTAATGGGAGTCTCTGTTAGCGCATTCCCGAAAGCATCAAAGCGATCAGCATAATTTTGGCCGCCATAAAGACGAATGGTTTTGGCATTATCTTTACCAAATGCTACGGGCTGGCGCCATGCCATATGCAACAGTCTGGTCAGCTTTCTTTCTCGTCTGATGCGCTGGCTCAGTTCAGTGAGGCTATGTTGCTCTGCATCAAGGATATGTGCGCCCCAGGATTCATCCTTGCCAGTACCGTCTATCACCACGGGTAATTGCTCTAACTTTGGATAGCTTGACGTATTGTGAAACAGTGCGTGTGTATCAAAGCAATCAGTCCTCGGTATCTGGGCATCGAACGCCGGGCCTAACACCTCAGGGGCAAAAGCATCTAACCATACTCTAACCGGGTCCAGTTCCACAGGTTGCGCGCTTTCTTCTTCCGTGGATCCTGCGAGCGGAACATAGTCTGGCAGTGTTGGTAAAGGGTAAACCTCTTCAGCGGATATCAGGCGCCAATCTGGCTCCGGATTACATACAGGCAGGCTTTGTAGCAACCAGCTAACATTAGGTTTTGTGACCGTGTTAATAATATCCCAATCCGTCTTTTTGGGGGTAAACTCAGTGCTTTCGACAAATTTCTCTGCAATCTCCTGCAAGCCCTGTCCGCGATCAAAGATGACCACCTCAACATCAAACCACCAGTCTTCCTCTGCCAACACAACAAAGGAGGGGAGAACGACTGAAAGTAACAAACCCACATGAGCTGCTGAGCGACCTATGGCTGCAATCATACTGCGATCAGCTCCTTTTCAAATTTATCCAAGAGTGCTGATACTTTTTTCAGGCGCTTTTCGGCACTATCTGTTTTTAATAGCCATTTGAGCTTTGTACTGCCCTCAAAACGAAACTCTTTGTTGTTTTGTTGGACCAGTTGAATGATAAAACCAGGGTCTACTTTCATTTTTTCATTAAATGCAATGACGCCACCTTGGGCATTTATGTCTATTTTTTCAATGCCAAGTTGTTTCGCTCTGACTTTCAATATTGTGGTCTCTACCAAGTTTTTAGCTTGTGTAGGCAGTAAACCAAAACGATCAATGCATTCAATCTGCACTTCGTTTATCTCGCCCTGAGTCTGACAATTAGCGAACTTTTTGTACAGCGATAATCGCTGATTTACATCATTTATATAGTCATCAGGGAGCAGCGCCGGTATACGTAACTCTACTTCTGTCTGTTTTGCCAATGCGTCATCAAGCGAGGGTTCCTTACCCTGTTTCAAAGCTTCAACAGCCTGGTCAAGCATGTCCATGTATAAGGAAAAACCCACACTGGTTATTTGGCCTGATTGGTCATCACCAAGTAATTCGCCCGCTCCCCTAATTTCTAAGTCATGGGTTGCCAAAGCAAAGCCTGCACCGAGATTTTCAAGTGAGGCAATGGCTTCGAGACGTTTGGTGGCGTCTTTTGTCATACGGCGGGGGTGGGGGGTCAACAAATACGCATAGGCTTGATGGTGCGATCGGCCAACGCGCCCTCGTAACTGATGCAATTGAGCAAGTCCTAAGTGGTCAGCCCGATCCATAATAATAGTGTTAGCTGTTGGTACATCTATACCGGTTTCGACTATGGTGGTGCACACGAGAACATTAAATCTCTGGTGATAAAAATCACTCATTACACTTTCTAATTCTCGCTCCCGCATTTGACCGTGACCAATAGCAATCCTGGCTTCAGGCACAATATCGGCGATTTCCTGCGCGGTTCTCTCTATTGTTTCTACTTCATTATGCAAAAAGTAGACTTGTCCTCCGCGCAGTATTTCACGCATGATAGCTTCGCGTATCACTGCCTCATTACGTTGCTGTACAAACGTTTTAATGGACAGACGTTTGGCCGGTGGGGTAGCGATTATAGAAAGGTCACGCATCCCTGACAGCGCCATATTCAACGTCCTAGGTATTGGCGTTGCAGTAAGGGTAAGAATATCCACATCGGTGCGAAGTGCTTTAAATTTTTCTTTTTGTCTTACGCCAAACCTGTGCTCTTCATCAATTATAACTAAGCCCAAATCAGCAAAACGCATATCGTCCTGAAGCAGCTTATGGGTACCCACCACAATATCAACCGTGCCCTGTTCAATACCGTCCATTACCTGGTTTTTAGTTTTCCCGCTGACAAAACGCGACATCACTTCTATTCTGAACGGCCAACTAGAGAACCTGTCTTTAAAATTTTCATAATGTTGTTGTGCTAACAAAGTGGTAGGGACCAGTATGGCGACCTGTTTGCCTTGATTTGCGGCAATGAATGCTGCGCGCATAGCAACTTCTGTTTTACCAAAGCCTACGTCGCCACATACCAGTCTGTCCATGGCAGTGGCCGTGCCCATATCATTTAATACAGCGGCAATTGCTTGCTGCTGATCGGGCGTTTCCTCGAACGGAAAACTATCGGCAAATTGCTCGTATTCCTGCCAGTTAATGGCATAGGCAAAACCGGGCTTGGCTGCGCGCTTGGCGTAAACATTGAGCAATTCTGCTGCCACATCCCTGACTTTTTCCGCCGCTTTCTTTTTGGCTTTTGCCCAAGCATCTGTGCCAAGGTGATTCAGCGGTGCGGTATCTACATCGCCACCGGTATATCGGGAAATAAGGTGTAATGAGGCAACGGGAACATACAACTTGGCAGCATTGGCATATTCGATATGCAAATACTCAGTAGACACACCTCCTGCATCAAGCGTTTGTAGGCCTTGATAGCGGCCGATCCCGTGGTCAAGATGCACCACAGGCTGACCGATGGATAGCTCCGCTAAATTTCGGATAATCGCGTTTTCGTCGGTCGCTTGTTGTTTTTCTCTTCGACGTCGCTGACTGACTTTGTGACCCAGTAATTCGGTCTCGCTGATCACATACAATGGTCGCTTGTTTTCATCAACAACAAAGGAGCTATCTAGCCAACCAATGGTGATTCCAATCGGCTGCTTACTTTTGATAAATTCGGAGAACGTGGAGAACAGGGTTGGTTTAATGTTGGCTTTGGCCAAAATTTCCAACATGTTTTCCCGTCTACCAGTCGACTCGGCGACGAACAGCATTTTACCCTTCGCCATCTCAGCCTTACTCAATAACGCCACTATGCCGGAATACGGCTGTTTTAGCGCTGAGTTGACGGTGATATTCGCAACAGGAGCAATGTCTGCGTTGACTGTGCCAGCTTTTTCATCGAAATGAGCGTCGGACAAAGAAAGTCGAGGCCATTGCTTAAAGGCCGACAAGATACTGTGTACATCAATAAACACATCATCAGGTGAGAGCAACGGCCGAGACAGGTTATAACGAAGTTGCTCAAAACGATTGTTAATATCTTCCCAATGGCGTTGTGCTGAAGTCTGAACATTACCATGAATAATTAGCGAGGCATTTGGGTGTAGGTAATCAAAAAGTGTTGCTGTCTGTTCAAAAAACAGAGGCAGATAATACTCTATGCCGCCGACCAATGTACCTTTACTGATAGACGGTAACACGCTGTCTTTTGGGTTGTCAGTACCGAACTTATCCAAGTAGCGTTGCCGGAAGTGCTTTAACGCCTCTTTATCGGTAGGAAACTCTCTGGCAGGCAGGAGTCTTATTTTATCGACAGTCTCGGCACTTCGCTGTGTGTCGGGATCAAAGTAGCGAATAGTGTCTATTTCATCGTCAAATAGGTCGAGTCGAAAAGGTTGCTCACTGCCCATGGGAAAGAGATCAATAATGCTGCCTCTGACACTGAATTCACTATGGCTCATTACCTGATTAACGTGCAGGTAGCCCGCTTCTTCCAATTGGCGCCTAAAATTATCTCTGTCCAGCGATTGCCCTTTTTCGAACATGATAACTTCATGAGCCAGGTAGTCAGTGGGAGCAACCCGTTGCATTAAGGTGTTAACAGGAACAATAAATACGCCTTTGTCTGCCCGTGTAAGCTGATACAGGGTTTCTAGACGCTGAGAAACAATATCCTGATGCGGTGAAAAGGCGTCATAGGGCAGCGTTTCCCAATCGGGGAAAAGCGTAATAGCCAAGTCTTTATCTTCAATAAAAAAACGCAGGGTCCGCTCAAGCCGCATTGCAGACGGTGTATCCGCTGTGATTACGACTAACGGGCCTTGGTGTTGTACCAATAAAGCAGTGATTGCGAGTGCGTCACTGCTACCGGAAAGCGCTCCCCAGCGTTTGTGGTCTTGAATGGCTTTATTGGTCTTGGACTTGGGTAAAGGAAGTTGTTGTAAACTTAAATTCATGAGGTTGATGTAGATTGATTCCTGGCTCTTAATTGCTGAGTCTGTAAGTGCAAGCTGGCCCGCACGAGCAGTTCCTGATCGCTTTCGCGAATGCGGCTAAACAAAAACGATGTATGGTACGCATCTTCAACCTGTTCGCAAGCAATGACCTCACCGTAACAGAAAATGGCACTGTGTTCGGTAGGTACAAAAAGCTTTAGCTGGGCAACATCGCCTACTGTCATGGGCCTACTAAGTTTTACCACCATGCCTGCGCCGCCGAACTTAATAGTCGAATGGCGGTATTTTGGATCGTCTTGCTGCTCCAAAATATAGGAGAGCATCCAATCCAGCTTTTGTGCCTGAGCCTGAAAGTACTCAACCAAAACATCCGCTTGATCACCGAGGTTTTTTAGACTGCGTAATAGCGACGTATCGGCCGACGAAAATTGTCCAGCCAGTTTAAAAGCATGAGGCATAAGTGCCTCAAATTCATCACTGTCTGGCAGGGCGGTGTCTTGTGGGATAACATTAACGCTCAATGGGTGCGCAATCATAAAAAAGGCATCAAATTGTTCTTGTTTGTCTGCACTGACACTCATTGCCACTCTACCCCGGGTTTTGGCTTGTTCGCTGTTAAGCTTACACGTATTATGCTTGCAGCTTAAGTCTTCTACTAGTTTTCTATCGACCGATGTTACCGACTCCTTCACTGTTTATCGCAATGCGTTATGCCAAAAGTAGACAAAGCAACAGTTTCGTGGCTTTCATTAACGGCTTTTCGGTTGCTGGGATCACCCTCGGGCTAATGGCATTAATCACTGTGGTTTCAATCATGAATGGTTTCGAAGCTCAATTAAAGCAGCGCGTGCTGGGTGTCGTTCCCCATATTATCACCGAATCTGCAGTAGACAGCACAGTGTTAAGTGGACGGGAAAACGTAAAGGGTGTCATGGCTTTTGAAGAAGGTGAGGCCATTGTGCAATCCTCCACTGAGTTACGCGGTGTCATGTTGCAAGGTGTGTCAGAAGAAGGAATGCGCCAGCATAGTATCGTGACCCAAAATATGTTTCTGGGCGATTTTGTTTTTACCGAGGGGCAATTTCACGCTGTGGTAGGGCGCGCTCTAGCCAGTCAGCTAGGCATTTCAGTTGGTGACAATGTCAGGGTAATGATTGCTGGTAAAACGGTTTACACGCCATTTGGTAGAGTACCCAGTCAGCGTTTAGTGACTGTGTCAGGTATTTTTGACTTGGGATCTCAAGTCGATGACACTGTGATATTCATGCATTGGCAGGATGTGCAAAAACTTAAACGTACCGTGAGTAATGAGAGCAGCCAATGGCGAATCTTTTTAGACGATGCGTTTCAATTTGAATCTGTTGAAAACTGGTTAGTCTCTAAAGGGTATACAGCTACCTCATGGAGAGATAGACAAGGCACCTTATTTGATGCTGTGAAAATGGAAAAAAACCTGATGTTTGTGATGCTGTTGCTGATCATTGCTGTCGCGGCGTTTAATATCGTGTCAGCGTTGGTGATGGTGGTGTCAGAAAAACAGGCAGATATCGCTATTTTGCAAACACAGGGCATGTCACCAGCAAGTATCATGAATATATTTCTAATCAATGGGCTGCTAAATGGAGTCAAAGGGGCAGTGCTAGGCTGTTTGCTTGGTGCGCTGTGTATTATTGGCATCAACCCACTCTTGGCCGCGCTTAACGTACCCTTGGCATTGTCAGTAAATGGCGATGCTGTTCCTATTGTTGTTGACTACGGCCAAATTATGCTTGTGGTAGCGTTATCCTTGGGCTTGTGTTTACTGGCAAGCTTTTACCCTTCAATTAGAGCGATGAGGCTTCAACCCGCTATAACACTGCACAATGAATAACTATTTGTCTAAGTAAAACTTATCGTGAAATGTGTAAACCCAGTCTGGCTTATAAATAACCAGGAGCGTCATCGTCATACCGTTTAACATGGCTTCAGGGAACAACATAAGCGGGGTCAATATTAGGTAATTGTCAAAAGCGACTTGCCAAGTATAAAGGCCATCTAATGTGTAATACCCGGTCAGAAAAAACATTTTTGAGGCGATGCCCAAAGCGCCAGGGAAAAAAGCGCAAATAAAAATATAGACGAATAAGTGCCGAGGCAGTTTGTGAAAGGCGAGCATGAGCACCAGGTAACTAAGGCTCATGGGCAAGACTATACCCAAAAGGCCGTTTACTCCAAACATGGACCAGGACTCTATACCGACTGCCGTTACACCCAGCAGAGCCATAGTCGCGCAGATGATGCCCCATCTCAGCCCCAAAGTAAGCGCTAGGGCAGGCAGCCACAAGAAGTGTACACTTAACCCTTCGTAAATACCTGCTCTGAAAAGCCACAATGTAAAGACCGCGGCTGCACACCCAAAGACCAGGTGTTGTTGCCTGTTATTCTGCAATAAGTCGTGCAACGGGAGATGCCGTGAAATATAAAACAACAAGCCACAAAAACCGGCCAGTGTGGCAATTTGTAATAGGGTCAAACCAAAACCTTTTTAAACGTCAAACCGCGTCCATACCGGTGCGTGATCAGAGGGCTTTTCGATGCCTCTGAGCTCATAATCAACACCAGATTCTACGGCTTTAGCCATTAAAGAGTTTGTTGCCATAATCAAATCAATGCGTAAACCTCTGTTGTCATTAAACCCTTTTGAGCGATAATCAAACCAGCTGAACTTGTCATCAACACTGGGATTTAGTTGTCTAAAGCTGTCAGTAAACCCCCAGTCAAGCAGGGTATTTAACCAAACTCGTTCTTCAGGTAAAAAGCTACACTTTCCTGTTCGTAACCAGCGTTTGCGGTTTTCTTCTCCAATACCAATGTCTTTATCTGTATGTGATATGTTGACATCACCCATCACAACAATATTGTCTTCAGGTGAATGGTAGGTGGTTAAATAGTGCTGTAAATCAGCGTAAAACTTTTGTTTAGCAGGAAACTTTGTTTCGTGATTTCGGTTTTCGCCTTGTGGGAAATAGCCGTTGAGAACAGTAAGAGTCTCGCCATTATCTAATTGCGTTTTTACCATGATCATGCGCTTTTGCGCATCAGCATCGTCAGTAGGAAAGCCATAGGTTATGTCAATCGGCGTTTTTTTGCACAACATAGCCACACCGTAATGTGCCTTTTGCCCATGATAAAAAACCTGATAGCCCATGGCTTCTACAGCCTCAACAGGAAAGAGTTCATTGTGTACTTTTGTCTCCTGCAGGCCGATAATATCGGGCTGGTGAGATGTGATAAGCGCTTCTAGTTGGTGAAGACGCGCACGAATGCCGTTGATATTAAATGAAACCAGTTTCATACGACCCTGTAGTAATGATGTAATTGTGCATCACTGAATAGTAACAAATGAGAAGCAATAAAAGGAATAAACTATGGCACTTACCCTCACTGACACGTTAGCCCAAGAGTGGATGACGCTGGATGCAGAGACCCGACAACAGGGCTTTTTCGACTATTTAAGCAGTACACTGTGTGTATGGGGCTTAAAGGGAGACGACGGCTGGGTAATGCTAGAACAACAGGATAGTGTGTTTTTACCCTTGTGGTCACATGAAATTCTTGCGCAAATGTGGGCGCAACAGCACCATGCCTCCACCACACCGGAGCGTATAAGTTTACATGAATTTAGAACAGCGTGGTTGCCGGGCCTCATTCAGAACGGTGTAGGGGTAGTAGTGAGCCCGAGCGATAAGCATGAAGATGCCATTACCATGTCAGCACAAGAGGTAATGGATGAACTGGGCTGAGCAGGTTAAAAATTCGCATGGCTGGGATGCGGCTACGCGCAAATTAATGCTCGCGGGTAAGGCATTGCCGATTCTGGATGAACAAGACCGATCAGATAGCCATTATATAGAAGGTTGTGAATCACCCGTTTGGCTTAAAGTCAGTATTGATGAGCAGTCTGACCAAGTGTCGATTGAGGCATATTCACCGGGGAAAATTGTCCGTGGATTATTGCAGCTGGTAATAGAGCCGCTTCAGGGGCAACCAGTTCAAACATTCTGCAATTTTGACTTGCTTATGTACATTAGTGAGCTCGGTCTTACGCGCCTACTTAGCCCTTCAAGAAATAATGGTGTATTGAAAGTGATCGAGCGATTGCGTGCCCTGCAACGATCATTGGGTAGCTGCTAATTTCGTTTTGGCTTCAATCCATTGCGACATGTATTGATGGCTTTTCAGTGTTTGATGATTCACGATGCGGGATAGAACATGAGCTTTTCTGTGTTCATCCAAGTGTTGATGAAGGCCTTCTAGCTGGTCAAATACTTCACTAAAGCGACGCGTGTTGACCTGCTGTGACTGGGACAGTATTTTCGCTTTGTCACGGGCCTGTTCCCACGTATGTTGGTCGTTATACAGTTGGGCGACTGCATCAATAAATTCTCTGTCATCTACGGCTATTGTGCCTGGCCAATCTTTTGGTTCAGCAATACCCTGACAACCTATTGCCGTTGTAACACTCGGAGTAGAATAGTGCGTTGCTTCAATAAGTTTGCCTTTGATCCCCGCACCGAATTGAAGGGGGGCGGCAAATACGCGGTAGGGAGTAAAAGCGTCTTCAACAGAATCAACCCAGCCCTTAACTAAGAATCCGGTTGCAGTATTACTCAGTTCTGTGGCTTTTTTGGGCGGGTAAGCACCATAGATATGACACTCTTCAGTCTTACCAATACGTTTGCGTATCGCAGGCCAGAGGCTTCTTAGCTTTAATACGGCATCCCAGTTTGGCGCGTGTTTAAAATTGCCGATAAAACTAATATGCCGCGAAGACGTGAAATGCTTATCTGCGCCATGCGGCATGGGCATACATAATGGGGCCAAGATCATCTGGCTGGCTGGCACGGAAAAATGTGCTTCGAGCCATCGCATTTCATAGTCGGAAATCACTAAAGTTACATCACTTCGCAGGATAGCGGCTGCTTCTCTGAGCGCAATATCCAGGCTGCTCACGTCTTTGTCTTCATCAAGATGTTTTTGCCTGATACTTCTCAAACTATGACAATCCTCGGTATTCAGTACTTTGAGAGCATGTGGTGCAGCATGTGTGACCCGCCACGCGTACTGCTCTTCCGTCATAAAGCGATCAAATATCACAATATCGGGATTCATTGTCTGTACCCAAGTGTCAAATTCACTATCGTTCAACGCGATTTCTTTTATTTGAACACCCAAAGCCATTAAATCAACCGCATGGGTGCTAGCTTGTGCCGCGCATGCAAAAACGACAGACCATTGTTTCTGTTTACACTGTTCAATGATGTTGAGCATATTGCGTCCAGCTGCGGACGATTTTGGCTCTGGCCATACACAGCCAATTATGAGAACGTTCAACTTCTATTTTTAGCTATCCAAACACTGGGCGCAGAATACCATGAAATTAGCCGTTAATTTTAACAATATTGATGCAAAAAACTTGGCATAATCGTCACCTGTGAACTATTTAATAATGAGTAGCGTCCTCAGAGGTTAGCATGAAGTTAGAATCCTTAGTTGCAGAAGCCGAGTCATTGTTTGTGTTACCTGATTCAGTAACACGGCTCAAGGCGTGCATGGATGACAGTGCCAGCAGTATTGAAGATATGGGCACTATTATCTCTACGGATCCAGCGTTAGCCACTCAGTTACTGAAAATTGCAAACAGTTCTCTGTACCGTTTCCCCAACAAGATCGAAACCATTCCTCGAGCATTACAGGTAGTAGGAACGCGCTCTGCTTACGACATGGCACTGGCGTACGGCGTTAGCCATGCTTTCAAAGACATCAGTGGCACACTAATAGATTTGGATAAGTTTTGGGAACAAAGCGTGAGTTGTGCCTTATTGGCTAAACACCTAGGGGAGCGGTATCGGATAAAAGATGCTGAACGGCTTTTTGTTTCTGGCTTATTGCACAACATCGGCGAGTTAGTCGCTATATCTGTTGTGCCCGAACAAGCGAAGAAGTGTCTGAAATTTAATAAAGACATTACACCAGCCAACCTGCAGCATGCAGTATTAGGTTTTCATTACACTACCTTATCGGCACTGCTTATAAAAAAATGGGGGTTGCCAGAACCTATTTGGCAAGCTATCCGCACAATTAATTATGACCCTGCAGATATCACCGAACTTGAGGGGCATATTCTTCAACTGGCTTATAGTTTAGCCCTGGATAACATCAACTCAGATATTTACCCTGCCTACAGCAACGTCAATCCTCACACACAAACACTGCTTGATTTAGAGCGGGCTGATTTAGAAGAAGCATTAGATATCAGCAATATCCAATGCTTGGGTATCTTGTCACTGTTTAATCCCACTGCCTTTATGATGTATTAGGGGCTGGCTAGTCGAAAATTGCCACTGTCTGACGGCTGATAGCAATGGCTTGGTGAGTCTGACTCCAGATAGTCGCTTCCGTATGCCCATAACCATCGTTTGCCTGTCGGGTGTCAGCCTGATAAGCCAGCCAAGCATCGCCAGCAATGTCAGGCATAGGGTGTAAGAAATCAATATGCCAACTAATCGTGCTGGCTGGTGCTGGCCATTTGAGCATCTGCAAAAGTGTTGGAGGCCAAGCATCAATAATGGTGATGAGATGTGCCATTTGAACACTTTCAGGCGCTTCTTTGTAGCGCATCCACCCGTGATAATGACTCGTTTTTTTACGTGTAAAGGGCATACCGCCACCTTCAACACTCAGGTCAAAATGGCGTAAGAACTTTGGCGTCACCTTGGGAATTTGAGGAATGAAATTGCCTTTTTTCGGTGGTGTCATATCGTGACTGTCTTTGTTTGCAACCGTCACATTTGAGGCTCTCGGCGTACCAAAAACAGCCTGGCAGATAACACAGGTTTTCCCGTCTTGCACAATCTTACCCAAAAACTGGGCCACGTTTTTCCCCACTCTCAAGCTTTCAACAACAATATCAAAAGGCGTCTCTAATGCTATCGGACCAATGAAGTTAGTGGTGTAGGCGCGCAAGCACTGCGCGTCGTCGGCATGCTCTTGAATTGCACTAAAGACCATACCTGCACTAATTCCTCCATAGGACGTTCGTCCTTGTGACCAGTCTTTTGGTATAGACAGATTGTTATATAGCCATGATGTTTCGGAAGTTGCCTTGTTTTCTGGCATGCTGAGTAATTGATTTACGTGCATCTGTGGTCCGATGAGTTGTATACTATGGCACCATATTAACGCAATTCTCATATCAAACAAATGTCTGCAAGGTAATTAATCTAAACAGGAGTACGAGTGGATATGTCGAAGCAGTCAGCAAGAGTTCAAATGCATTTTGCCCATGCAAATGGATTTCCATCAGGCAGCTATCGTGCGGTGTTTGACGCTCTTGATAATCAAATCAAGGTGCTGTCAAAGCCCCATTTTGCCTCCGAGCAGACATTCAAACATGATAGAAATTGGCACACATTGGTAAATGAACTGATTCACTACTGTGAACAATTTAAACATGCTGATATACCGTTATGGGCAGTGGGACATTCCATGGGCGCAATCGTTTCATTTAAAGCCTGTTGTGAGAGGCCTGACTTATTTGACGGACTTATCATGTTCGATCCTCCCTTAGTAACAGGGCCATTTGCCCCCTTACTCAGAGCGGCCAAAAAAACTGCCGCCATTGACAAAATAACACCTGCTTCACTATCCGCAGTACGCCGGTCCTACTGGCATAAGTCAGAAGATCCGGTGGCTTATTTCAAGTCAAAGGCCCTGTTTAAAAACATGGACGATAAGTGCATTGCTGATTACGTCGACAGTGGTTTGGTCAGCAAAGGTGAAGGCCGTGAACTAGTAATAAAGGCCGCTACAGAAGCGCAACTATTCAGGCATGTTCCCGATGATCTGAATCGCTTGAATGGCATGTTGCAATGTCCAGGGGTGCTAGTTACTGGACGAGCGAGTGATGTGTGTCGTCCAATCATGTACAGACGGTTTGTAAAACGGCACAACATGCGACACACCGTTGCAGAGGGTGGCCATATGTTTCCACTTGAACACCCCAAAGCAACGGCTACTTTACTTAACCAATTATTACTTGAATAAGTTACTCATGCATGTGGTGAACAATGTTACTGGTTAAATGCTGCCCAAGCATTTCTCGTGTAACAAGCACAACGCCTCTGCTGGATACCCGGAACCCTCTGGCTCTGTCCTCATCGTGGTCATAGCCAATAACAGTACCTTCTGGGATTACGCAACCGCGGTCGATGATGACTTTCCTGAGTTTGCAGTGCCGTTTAATTTCAACGTTAGGCAAAATGACGGCTTCTTCAATCGTGCCATAAGAGTGAATGCGCACGTTAGAAAAACACAGACTACGTCTGAGCGTAGAACCTGAGACTATACAACCTCCTGAGACAACCGAGTTAATAGCTTCTCCACGACGGTTTTCGTCCTCCCACACGAATTTAGCGGGTGGCAGTTGTTCTTGATATGTCCATATAGGCCATTCTTGGTCATACAGGTTGAGCGCGGGTACAGGTGCCACTAGTTCCATATTGGCTTCCCAAAATGAATCAATAGTACCTACATCGCGCCAATAAACTTCGCCCTCGTCACCGCTTTTAAAGTTAAACGCATAGACAGGATGGTCTTTGATAATAGCGGGTATGATGTCTTTACCAAAATCTCTTTCAGAGTTAGCCGTTTCTGCGTCTCTGGCGAGCTGCTCGAACAAAAACTCAGTATCAAATACATAATTACCCATAGAAGCAAGACAACGCGATGGGTCATTGGGTAGCGGGGAAGGGTGTGCGGGTTTTTCTTCAAAGCCCAAAATCCGGTTGTTTTCATCCACTTTCATTACGCCGAAAGCACCGGCAGCTTCTTCTGTTGGCACAGCCATACAGCTAACTGTCATTTTGGCACCTGATTCAACGTGCTGGGCTATCATTGAGCCGTAATCCATGCGATAGATATGGTCACCAGATAAAATAATGACATATTTAGGGTTTTCGTCTCGGATAATATCAATGTTTTGGAATACAGCGTCTGCGGTTCCTTCATACCAGTTGTCGGAAAAACGCTGAGAGGCCGGAAGTACTTCTACCGATTCCCCTAGTTCCTTTTTAAAATGTCCCCAGCCTCTACGCAGATGTCTGATCAATGAGTGCGATTTGTATTGCGTTACTACACCCACTCGTCTGATACCTGAATTTATACAATTTGAAAGAGGAAAATCGATAATGCGAAATTTGCCCCCAAAATACAGTGCGGGCTTGGCGCGCCACGTTGTCAGTTCATGCAGTCGAGATCCTCTTCCTCCGGCCAATATAAGCGCGTAGGTATCTTTAGTTAAATTACTGATATAACGTGACGGGCTTTGATTCATTGCCTCAACTCCGAAAAGATCAAAATAATGTTAATAACATGTGTTAAAAAGGTAACAATAGCTGAAAATTTGATGTAGTTTTAATCGTTCTTCAAATACTTGCACTTTTTCACACGCGACACAATGGAGAGAGGTCAGATGACAGTATTAAAAAATACGCTGCTTGTAGTTTTGGGGGGAATTGCAACGTTACTACTTGTTGGATTGCTTTTACCTTCTGAGTATAAGGTAACCAGAAGTATCGTGGTTGACGCCGCGGCGGCAGATGTGTACGAGCAAGTAGTCGACCTAAAGAAGTGGCAGAGTTGGGGCGTATGGTTTAAGCGTGACCCAAATATGCAAGTGACTTATTCAGGGCCTGAGAAAGCCATTGGTATGAAATCAGTCTGGCAAAGTGAAACCCAGGGAAATGGTGAAATGGAAATAACCGATTTGCATTTCAACAAAGAAGTGGTTTATGACCTCTACTTCCCTGACATGGATATGCGCTCTGAAGGTCGTGTAACCATCACCGAGACAGACACCGGCGTGACTGTAGAGTGGAGTGACAAGGGCGACGTTGGGAGTAATCCTATCAATCGCTATTTCGTTTTATTTATAGATAGTATGCTTGGTCCAGACTTTGAAGACGGGTTAAACAACTTAAAAACCATCGTTGAAAACCCCGTCGCTATGCGTTAATGAGCTGCAAGAGCCAGTGCGCTTTTAGATTGACTTATACGGCCCAATTCAGCCGTAATCATCTGGCCAGCTGAGACCACTTTGTGTAAATCAATGCCTGTTTCAATATTCATACCGTTGAGCATGAAAAGCACATCCTCAGTGGCAACATTGCCACTGGCACCTTTGGCATACGGGCAGCCTCCGAGGCCGGCAACCGCGCTATCGATTACTGCAATACCGTGCTGCAGCGCAATAAGGATATTGGCAAGTGCTTGTCCGTAAGTGTCATGAAAGTGAACCGCGAGTTTAGATGCGTCAATGTCCTTTAATAACACATTAAGCAGATTTGTTGTTTTAACCGGGGTACCTGTGCCAATGGTGTCCCCAAGGGAGACTTCATAGCACCCCATATCAAGCAGAGACTGGGTGACTTCCAAGACGCTCTGAGGAGAAATGTCTCCTTCGTAAGGGCAACCCAATACACAGGATACATAACCTCGCACTGGAATATTGTTTGCTTTTGCTGCGTCGATTACCGCTTCAAATCGCGCCAAACTCTCGGCGATACTGCAGTTGATATTTTTCTGTGAAAACGATTCTGATGCTGCACCAAATATGGCCACTTCATCAACGTTTACGGCCAGTGCACTGTCAAAGCCACGTAAATTTGGTGTGAGCGCGGAATACACCACAGAGGGCAACCGCGTTAACTGTTGAAAAACAGCCTCCGAGTTTGCCATCTGAGGTACCCACTTTGGTGAAACGAAGCTGCCTGCTTCAATCCGCTTGATACCTGCTTGAGCAAGTTGCTCTATTAATGCGACTTTAGTTTCAATGGAAAGTGCCGTAGGTTCATTTTGCAATCCGTCACGCGGACCCACTTCGACCAAAGTTACCTTGTCTGGATACTTAATCATGGTTTCCCTCAAAAGCAAGTAGTGTGCTTCCTCCTTCAACCAGTTCTCCTGGCGCAAAGAAAAACTCTGTGACCATACCATCGCAAGGTGCATTTAGCGTTTGTTCCATTTTCATGGCTTCGATGACGATTAGTCCGTCACCTTTTTTGACTGACTGGCCGGTTTCTACTAATAGCGTAACGACAGTACCATTCATGGGGGCTACAAAACTCTCGCCTTGGCTGCCATTGTCACTGTCACCATAATCTGGCACTACCTTTTGAAAAGACAACGCTTGGTCGGGCTTAAATAACTTGTAGTCATTTTCATTGTGAGCAAATGAGGCACGAATAAGGTGGCCATCAATGTTGGCGCTTAGTTCATTGCCTTGCAAACTACCCGATACAAGCCACTGACGGGCATTGTGCTCAACAAGCCATGACGAAGGTTGCAAAGGGGAGGGCTGACCAATGCGAATGTCCAGTTCCTGTTGCGGTGTTTTCAGTGTCATCAACTGAGTGTGGACACTATTTGCACGCCAGCTAGTATGCAGCGCCCAGGGGGATGTCATGTCTTGGTCAAAGATTGGGGTTTCCATGGAATCTTGCAGCAATACCCCCAATGCCATCAAAGGTATTGTATTTCCCTCTAGTGTCGCGTCACCATCAAATAGCAAATCGTTGTGTTTTTCGATAAAAGTGGTCGATAAATCTGCATTTACAAACGGTTGACTGCACGCCAGGTTGTAAAGAAAGTTGATGTTCGTAATCACGCCATCAATATGATATTGACGAAGGGCCCGCTGCAGTCGCAGTAAGGCTCGTTGCCTGTCAGTATCCCACACGATGAGCTTGGCGATCATTGGGTCGTAGTAGACTGACACCTCATCACCTTCAACAACGCCAGTATCTACTCTTACATTCTGTGTTTCTTCAGGCGGACGAAGTAATGTGAGCCTGCCCGTTGCGGGGAGAAAGTCGTTATCGGCATCTTCCGCATAGATTCGTGCTTCAAATGCATGACCATTAAGAGTTAACTCTGACTGCTGTTTTGGCAGTGGCTGACCGTTAGCAACTTTTATCTGCCAGGCAACTAAGTCTTCGCCGGTTATCATTTCTGTTACCGGGTGCTCAACCTGCAAACGAGTATTCATTTCCATAAAGTAAAATGAACCGTCAATATCCAGCAAGAATTCAACGGTTCCTGCACCCACATAATTGATTGCCTGAGCGGCTTTGAGTGCCGCTTCTCCCATGTGAGTGCGTAGCTGGTCGTTCAAGCCAGGTGCGGGTGCTTCTTCAATCACTTTTTGGTGGCGTCGTTGAACCGAACAATCGCGTTCAAACAAATACACGCCGTTGCCCTGCTGATCACAAAATACCTGTATTTCTACGTGTCTAGGCTGGGTTAGGTATTTCTCTACCAGCATGATGTCGTCGCCAAAGGCACTTTGTGCTTCGCGCTTAGCCGCGGCTAGCGCTTGGTCAAATTCGGACTCAGAGTGGACTTGACGCATGCCTTTTCCGCCACCACCAGCGGCGGCCTTTAGAAGAACGGGATAGCCCATGTTTGCGGCGTGTTGTTTCAGTGTATCTGGTTTTTGATCATCACCATGATAACCCGGCACTAAAGGTACACCAGCCTGTTCCATAATGCGTTTTGCCGCAGATTTAGAGCCCATGGCTCTGATCGCGTCGCTTGGAGGGCCAATGAAAACAATATTTGCTTGTTCACAGGAATCTGCAAAAGCCGCATTCTCCGAGAGAAACCCATAACCCGGATGAATAGCGTCAACGCCAAGACGCTTTGCTTCTTGTAAAATCAAATCTGCCTTGAGATAGCTATCTTTTGCTGGCGCTTTACCTAGGTACACCGCTTCGTCAGCCATGTTGACGTGCAGCGCGTTTTCGTCTGCTTCAGAATAAACGGCAACCGTCGCTATACCAAGTGTTCTGGCTGTTTTGATCACCCGACAAGCAATCTCTCCACGGTTAGCAATGAGTATTTTTTTAATCATGGTTTATCCTTGACTGTCATTTCGCCATGTTGGCGCGCGCTTTTCTAAAAAGGCTGACAGGCCTTCCTGTCCCTCTTCAGAGACACGGATATGGGCGATTCGCTCACTGGTTTCTATTAGCATGTCTGCGTCGATGGTTTTGCCTGCTATATCATGAGACAGTGCCTTAGCGGCAGACACAGCATGTGGGCCGTTTTTCAGCAAAGCCGACACGATTTCTTCTATCGTCGTGTCTAATGAATCTTCTGTTACCGTTTCACTAATTAAACCAAGCCGTCTTGCCCGTCGTGAAGAAAATACTTCGGCTGTCATAAAATAGCGTCTGGCAATGCGTTCACCCATCGCTTTCATGACATACGGACTGATGGTTGCTGGAATCAGTCCTAATTTCACTTCACTGAGACAGAATTTACTGAGTTTACTTGCAACAGCAATGTCGCAGCAGGCAATAAGCCCTACCGCACCACCAAATGCAGCGCCCTGTACCCGGGCTATAGTGGGTTTGGGTAGCCTGTACAAAGTATCCAGCAACTCGGCCAACCTGTGAGCATCATCTTTATTTTCTTGCTCGCTGTACTTAACCATTCGTTGCATCCAGGTTAAGTCAGCGCCTGCACAAAAGTGCTTCCCTTCTGCCTGCAAGACTAATACTCTGACGTTATCGTCGCCTGCAGCCTGCTGTAGGTACACTGTCATCTTACTGATGAGTACGTCATCAAATGCATTGTGTTTTTCTGGGCGGTTTAGTGTTAAGTAGGCGACACCGTTTCCGTCCACACGGTAATCCACACCAGTTTCTTTATCTAGCATGTCTTTATCCTTACATTCTGAAGATGCCAAATTTAGTTGGCTCTATAGGCTTATTCAAAGCCGCTGAAATTGATAGGCCCAGTACCATTCGCGTATCGGCAGGATCGATAACGCCGTCGTCCCAAAGTCGGGCAGACGCGTAGTAGGGATGGCCCTGGTGCTCATAGCCGTCGATAATGGGTTGCTTAAAGGCAGCTTGTTCCTCGTCTGACCAGGCTTCTCCCTGACGGGCCTTCTGGTCTGCTTTGACTTGTGCAAGCACGCCGGCAGCTTGCTCTCCACCCATGACAGAGATACGTGCATTTGGCCACATGAAAAGGAAACGCGGGTCGTAGGCGCGCCCACACATACCGTAATTACCAGCACCAAAACTGCCACCAATAAGAATGGTAAATTTAGGCACATTAGCACAAGCTACCGCGGTGACCATCTTGGCACCGTGCTTGGCAATACCACCCGCTTCGTACTGTTTTCCTACCATAAAACCAGTGATATTTTGCAGAAAAACCAGAGGTATGCCACGTTGAGCACACAGCTCAATAAAGTGCGCGCCCTTTTGTGCAGACTCACTAAACAAAATCCCATTGTTTGCCACTATACCCACTGGATAACCGAAAATACGAGAGAAGCCGCACACCAGTGTCGTTCCATACAGGGCCTTAAATTCATCAAAATCTGAATCATCCACAATGCGTGCAATAATTTCCCTGACATCATAGGACTTTTTATTGTCTGCAGGTACGATGCCATAGATTTCTTCCGCACTATAGCGCGGTGCAAGGGTTGGCTTTATGTCCAGAGTGAGTCGTTTGGTTCGGTTGAGTCGGGCTACAGCTTCTCTGGCTAGTTGCAGTGCATGATGATCGTTATTGGCAAGATGGTCTGCAACACCTGAAGTACGCGTATGCACATCACCACCACCGAGTTCCTCAGCGGTAACGACTTCACCGGTTGCTGCTTTTACCAGCGGAGGGCCGCCCAAAAAGATGGTACCCTGTTCCTTAACAATGATGCTTTCGTCTGCCATCGCCGGAACATAAGCGCCACCAGCGGTGCAGGACCCCATCACCACGGCAATCTGAGGAATATTCTTGGCTGACATTCTGGCTTGATTAAAGAAAATGCGTCCAAAATGCTCTTTGTCTGGAAAAACTTCATCTTGACGGGGTAGGTTGGCGCCACCTGAATCAACTAAATAGATACATGGAAGGTGGTTTTCTTCAGCGATCGCCTGCGCCCGCAGATGCTTTTTAACGGTAAGCGGATAGTAAGTTCCGCCCTTTACCGTCGCATCATTGGCGACAATCATACATTCCACGCCACTGACGCGGCCAATCCCTGCAACAACGCCAGCACACGGGACATAATCGTCATATACATCCCATGCTGCAAGCTGACCAATTTCTAAAAACGCGGAACCTGGGTCAAGTAAGGCATCAATACGGTCTCGCGGGAGTAACTTTCCCCGTGACTGATGACGTAGCGCAGCACTCTCGCCACCACCTTGTTTGATTTGTTCTACTTTTTGCCTAAGCGCCTCAAGCTGTGTTGCCATCGCACTTGCATTGGCAACAAACTCTTTAGACTTTGTATTAATTGCTGAGTGTAAAATAGTCATATCAGCAGGACTCTGTAAATAGCTCTCGGCCAATCAGCATACGGCGTATTTCAGACGTGCCTGCACCAATTTCATATAATTTAGCATCGCGCAATAATCGCCCGGTGGGGTATTCATTAATGTAGCCATTTCCGCCCAATATCTGAATTGCATCAAGTGCCATTTTGGTCGCTAGCTCTGCAGAGTATAAAATGGCACCCGCTGCGTCTTTACGCGTTGTTTCGCCTCTGTCACAAGATTTGGCTACGGCGTAGACATACGCTCTAGCCGCATTCATTTGAGTGTACATATCGGCCACTTTGCCTTGTACTAATTGGAATTGACCTATTGGCTTGCCAAACTGTTCGCGATCGTGAATATACGGTACAACGGCATCCATGCAGGCTTGCATGATACCCAGTGGACCACCAGACAAAACCAGTCTTTCGTAGTCGAGACCACTCATCAAGACACGAACACCTTCACCGATATTTCCCATTACGTTCTCTTCAGGCACTTCACAATCTTCGAAAACAAGTTCACAAGTGTTTGAGGAGCGCATGCCTAGCTTGTCTAGCTTTTGAGCACGTGAGAAACCGGGAAAATCTCGTTCTACGATAAATGCTGTGATACCTTTTGAGCCGCCTTGTGGGTCGGTTTTTGCGTAAATAACAAATGTGTGAGCGTCAGGACCGTTTGTTATCCACATCTTATTGCCATTGAGGATATATTTGTCACCTTTCTTTTCAGCCCTGAGTTTCATACTCACCACGTCAGAACCTGCATTGGGCTCACTCATGGCAAGGGCACCGATATGCTCACCGCTCACCAGCTTTGGCAGATACTTCTCTTTTTGTGCGTCACTGCCATTGCGATATATTTGATTCACACATAGGTTGGAGTGTGCGCCATAACTCAGGCCAATGCCCGCAGATGCCCGGCTTACTTCTTCCATGGCTACAGTGTGGGCAAGGTAACCCATCTCACTACCACCGTATTGCTCTCCAACAGTCACACCGAGCAAACCCATCTCACCCAGTTTAGGCCATAATTCATTGGGAAATTGGTTGCTCTCGTCTGAAGATTCAGCCAATGGTGCGATTTCTGCCTGTGAAAACTGATACACTTGGTCGCGCAGCATATCGATATCTTCGCCCAAGTCGAAATTAAGGGTTGGGTAGGGTACGTTCATTATCACTTTCCTCGGGTTAATTCGGCTAATTCTTCTTTACAGCGATTTTCCACTTCATCCAGCTCGTTCATTAACATCTGAATGTCATCAAGTTGCTGTTCCAGAACCGCTCTTTTTTGTTCAGTAAGGGTAAGCATAGTTTGTAGTTGAGCAATTGAGTTATTACTCGTATCGTAAAGCTCAAATAACGTTTTTATTTCTGCAAGGGAAAAGCCCAGTCTCTTGCCGCGTAGCACAAGTTTTAATCTTACCTTGTCTTTATTACTGTAGACACGGTTCTGGCCTGTGCGTTTGGGGCTGAGCAACCCTTGCTCTTCATAAAAGCGAATGGAGCGTGGCGTAATATCAAAGTCTTTAGCCAGCTCACCTATAGACATAGTTGCCATAAGCGCCTCTTTACAACTAATGTGATGCTAAGTGATAAGCGCATTGACATTTTGCACTTAGCACTTTACGTTAACGTTAATGGGTGTTTACGTTAAGGTAAAGTTGCCTAAACGTCAATTAGATTCATAGGTAGGAAATAAAATGAGTAATTCACTGCGTAAAGAAGTGGTTATCGTGGCGGCAAAAAGAACGCCGATGGGCAGTTTCATGGGCAGCCTTTCTAGTGTATCAGCACCGGAATTAGGTGCTGTTGCGATCAGTAGCGTAGCGGACAAAAAGGTTCAAGATCATGTAGATGAAGTGATTATGGGCTGCGTATTACCCGCTGGCTTGGGTCAATCACCTGCTCGCCAAGCTAGTTTGCGCGCGGGACTACCTTTAAAAGCCGGCGTGACAACTATCAATAAAGTCTGCGGGTCAGGTATGAAAGCGCTAATGCTGGCAAACGATCTCATTGTTGCAGGCTCAGCAGATGTCATAGTCGCCGGAGGTATGGAGAATATGAGTAGTGCGCCTTACCTATTGCCAAAAGGCAGAAGCGGAATGCGCATGGGACATGGTCAGGTGCTCGATCACATGATGCTGGACGGTCTCGAGAACGCCTATGATGGCAAAGCAATGGGGTGCTTCGCTCAAGATACCGCAGATTCAGAGGGTATTTCCCGTGAAGATATGGATAATTTTGCTCTGCAGTCTTTGTCACGGGCGAATACAGCGATTAAAGAGGGTCTTTTTGATAATGAAATTGAACCAGTAACAGTCACCTATAAGAAAGGCGATGTCGTTGTTGATACAGATGAGAGCCCACTTAACGCCAAACCAGATAAAATTCCCTCTTTGCGCCCTGCATTTAAACGAGATGGCACCGTTACCGCCGCCAACTCCAGTTCGATTTCCGATGGCGCTGCCGCGTTGTTAGTGATGTCAGGCGATAAGGCAACTGAACTTGGCTATAAGCCCATTGCCCGTATCGTTGCGCATGCCACCAATGCCATCGCGCCGGAAGATTTTACTGTTGCACCCGTAGAGGCCATTAATAAAGTGCTTGAAAAAGCAAGTTGGCAAAAAGAAGACGTCGATCTTTTTGAAATTAATGAAGCTTTTGCCATGGTTACCATGCTAGCCATTCAGAAATTGGGTTTAGATGGCACTAAAGTGAACGTTCACGGTGGTGCATGTGCGCTGGGCCATCCCATTGGTGCATCTGGCGCGAGGATCATCGTTACCCTGTTACATGCGCTGAAGCTGCGAGGATTAAAGAAAGGGGTTGCTTCACTGTGTATCGGAGGGGGCGAGGCAACTGCCATTGCTCTTGAATTAACCGATTGATAAATATGATGAAATGGCGTTGCTATTGAAAGTATAATAGCAACGCGAGATACTGAGCGCAGGATAAAATAATAAAAGATTAAACTGGGTGAATCGCGCTTTTTTCATAATGTTTTTGTTATGTGTTTCTTTTTCATCGCAGGGACAGCAACAACCTGATACAGGAGTGAGCTTACGCTACTGTATCAACCCAGAATGGATGCCCTTCGAAGCTATTCGAAATGGCGAGCATATCGGTATTTCCAGCGATTATCTTGAACTTTTGTCTGAGCTTTCAAATATACAATTTGAGTTTGTTCCTACCCAAAGCTGGACGGAAACATTAGAAATACTGCAGAGTGGCGCTTGCGACGCTATTCCAATGATACGTCCGAGTCTTAAGAAGCAAGATTTCCTCCTATATACTGCGCCTTTCTTTGAATCACCCAATGTATTGGTTTCGCGTAGCGACGATGATGTCATTCCTGGGTATTCAGCCATTGATGATCGTGTGCTCGGGATAGAAAAGGACAAGCGTCATGTAGAGTATATCGCTAGGTATTATCGGAATATCGAAACCTACTATGTAGATAGTGAAATTCAAGGGTTAACCTTGCTCAGCGAGGGTAAAATAGATGTCTTTCTCGCGTCGCAGTTAAGTGCTGCCATGATTATCAAAAGTGAAAAGCTGGAAAACCTAGTGATTAGCGGATTTGCCGAGCCACATGACTCTATGGCTATGGGGATAAGCCCGTCTGCAAATGAACTACTACCCATTATCAATGAAGCAATAGCAGCCATTCCTGAAAGTAAAACTGTAGAGGTATACAGGCGGTGGTATCAAGTCAACTCTGTTACTCATCACCACAGCATATGGCTTGTTTTTACAGGCGCGATTTTCATATTTGCTGTGCTGACGGTCATATGGATAAAGCGCGCTCAATTAAACGTCAATAACGAATTGCAAAAACGCGATGCAGAGTTAGAAGCACTGCAGGCTGCATTAGTGGAAAAAAATAGAACGGTAGAATTTTTAACCACGCATGATGATTTAACCACTCTACACAACAGAAATTACATGGTGCAAAAAGTCGATGAAGAGATGTCGCGATTTCGGCGCTTTCAGTCGCAAGTTACGCTGTTGCTAGTTGGGGTGGACAACTTAACTCGCGGTTCACAAGATGCCGTTAAGGCCTCTTCAGATCAGATTCTCCAGCGTCTCGCAGACATCACGTTGCAGAAAATTAGAGAAGTCGATATCGCAGCGAGGTGGACCAATGAACAAATCCTTATTTTATGCCCTCAGACTTCTGCGTTATCAGCACAAATTCTGGCAGAACGGATCCTCACTGAAGTTGAGCTACAGTCTCTGCAGTTATTTGAGGGAGTAAAAGTCAGTATTGGTGGCGCCTCCATGCAGGAAGGGGATAGCTTTGTAGACTGGTTTGACCGCGCGCATCATGCCATGAGAAATGCCAAGCGAAGGAGTACTCATGCCTATGAACCGGCACAAAGTTAGCGCAAAATCGTTGCACAGTACCATGCTGGTCAATGGCTAAAAGACTGCCATAGCTACCGCAGTCTAGGCCTGCTTAATAATTTAACTGACGAGTGGCTCAAAATGCCACTGGTGGTCGCGAAATTTTACCTCTGAGCGGTCATATTCTCTGTCTGAACGCCAGTTACGTTTATTGAGTTTGAGAGTTACACCTGAATACAACTTTTTAGTGGCGACGATGCGGATCCTTTCTTGGTATTGTTCTTTTGCTGCTCTCATTTCAATCGCTTTCATTTCGATCCAGTTGAGCATAGCCGTTTCATTTTCGAATAATTCTTGGGCCTCATTGACTCTGCGCAGCATCTCTTTAGGCACCGCTTTTTGAGCGATGATATCCATTTTTTCTTTATGTCTCAGGTTATTATCACGTAACTGCTTGACCAAATCTTCGATGATATCGATGCGCTCAACCAGCCTGTTAAAACCATCGCTAAAATCAACACTTAAGCTGCTACCCGACACAGCGCCAAGCGTACCTGCAATAACGACATCCTGTGACTCAATTTCACAAGCAAATAAGTTACCTTTAGGATTGTCGATTTGACCAACGGTAACGGAACCACCGCATTGAATATAGCTGTAGGCTAGTTGACGTCCTATGGAAACGTTGCGACCACAATTGATTGACAGACCTTGTCCGTGTTGAACGTGGATATTTCCGCCAGCTTTTAATATACAGGAGCAACTGTTGGCGTCATTAGACTCTTTCCCCATGGCGCCTTCAGTAATAATGATGTCACCACCGGCTTCGATGTAAGCCGATTCAACAAAACCGTTTATCGTAATGTCGCCAGTAGCTACTACACGCATTTTTTCAGTGACATCACCGTTGACCAATACAGCGCCGTCGTAATTAACATGCCCGGAACCAACATTAACGCCCGTACAGGTATAGGTATCATCTACGCTCATGACCAAATCAAGAAACTTAGGCATGCCCGAATGACTGGCGATGAGCAGGTTTTCATCTTCTTCACTGACTTCCACACCTGAGCCCATTTTAATTGGCAACCAGTCACCCGGTTTTGCTTCTAGCGGTGCCCCTTTTATGGTGTAACCAACACGGCCTTTCGAAGGCGATACACGTTTAACGACAGGGGTTTTTGCTTTAACACAAATTACATCGCCCAGATTTCTCAGGTCAGTTTTGCCGTCAGGGTTGGTTTGCGGGCGCAGTACTCTGTCCAGTGCATTTGGCACTAAAGGTTTCATGTAGGAGGAATGCCCGTCTCTCGGAGGTAAGCCTTTAGCAACAACCGCATCTATAGTTTCGCCAGCATCTGCGAGCTTTACCTTCTCAAGCAGATTCATGATATGTCTTTTTCCTAACCCCCTGACAATGCCACTTTTCTTGGCAAGTGAGAGAATCGCTTTTAAAGATGGGTGTTGTCCGCCATAGGGGGCCGTGACAGATAGTACCGCTTGCATATCATCTTCAGCTATTCGAAAAGAGACCTCCGCATTGCGGCGCTCACCAATACTTTCGGTGACCGGTGTGGTGTCATTAGTTTTAAATAGATGGTTGGCTTTATCGCAGGCAGACTTGATTGTGTTTCTGGATAAGTACACTTCACCAAGCTCGGTGTTGCGTATTTCATTGAACAGGGCTGTTGAGTCAAGTTCTTTATCAAGCTCTGCCGGATTTATTGTCAGATTGACATTGATTAAATCGTCATCAAACCCGTACGTTACGCCATTCATGTATCACCACCTTTACATCTGAGTAATCTTGTATCGGCATGCCGTTCGCCTTCTTAAGAACTACACTGTAAATCTGTTAATTTTTGTGGTCAAAGGTTTTGTGCGTATTGGTATAACACCTGAAGAAATTTCAGCGTCGCTGGCTGGTTAGCATAGGTCTCTGCTAGGTTCTCTAGCTCTAGAAGATAAGCCTGTGCACTCATAGTGCCACTACCATCTTCTAGGCGTGCCATTCTGTGTTGTTGCCACTGCATAGCCTCCTCATGAGATAGAGTCTGGGGAAAGTTTCTTGCGCGGTAACGGTACAGTAAGGTGCGAAGCCTAATGTTTTGACACTGATTTTGTAAATTAACCAACTGATGTTCAGACGACTCTCTGACCGCCTCACACCAATATTTTTCTTCCTGTGTAAGAAAGCCACCCGAATACAGTGACTGTTCAACGTCCTGTTCTTCACCGTCGTAATCGGTATCAAACAGCGCTACAAGCTTGGCCATGTTCAGTGGGTTGTCTTTTAACTTTTTATAATTCTCCAGACAATAGTGTCGATCGAGACCAATCTGTTCCGCTCGCTGCTCCGATAATGCTTTTGCTGAGGTAATAAAGGGGCTTTTATTTACATGGATCAACTTAATGCCCGGGCGCGACTGCGGCGTTACCAGGCCATCGCTGCTAGCATAAAGCGATGTGCGCAACGCTTCGACATCTAACTCATAGAGCGGTGTAAGATCTTTGCTCAGGTCGATACAGATAACTGCATTAGGTTGTTTGGGGTGCACCGCCACGGGAAGTATATAAGTACAACACCCTTGTGATGCAGGCACTTTCGACGATACATGTAGTATTGGCGTAAGCGTATCCAACGAGATTTGTTGCCATACATGATGTTTATTTTTAAGCTGAAATGCATAGTCAAACAATTTTGGCTGTGCGGATTTCAGCTTTTTTGCCAATCCTATAGTGGCATACACATCAACTAAAGCGTCATGTGCGCCTTCATGATGAATATCGTTGGCAACAGTAAGGTGCTCCAACTTAAAACTGGGAGTGCCCTTATCGCTAACCGGCCAGTTTATACCTTCAGGGCGAAGCGCGTAGCAGGCCCTTGCGAGATCAATCAGGTCCCAGCGAGAATTACCATTTTGCCACTCACGCGCGTAAGGGTCATAAAAGTTCCTAAAAAACAGATGTCTGGAAACCTCATCGTCAAAGCGAATACTGTTGTAACCAAGACTGCATGTACCTGGCTGTGCCATTTGTTGATAGATTTGCGCAGCAAAATCAGCCTCAATTAGTCCTTTTTGCAAGCTCTTTTGTGGCGTGATACCTGTAACCAAACACGCCTGAGGAGAGGGCAAATAATCGTTTGGTATTCGGCACATAATATCAATCGGGGCTTCAATGGGCTCAAAGTTTTCATCCGTTCGAATAGCCGCAAATTGACAAGGGTAATCTTGATTGGGCTTTACGCCCCAAGTTTCATAATCGTGGAATAAAAACGTGTTTGCGTGAGCCATATGAGACAATAGTTGAAATAGTGGAATAGCAAAAGACAACAGGGTAGTGTATCCCTAATGGGATCACAACAGGAATACAAGAATATGAAAAATGGAATCCGAGTACTCTTTGCTGTTTGTCTATTGACGGTTACTCAACTTCCACAGGCTGCTCCTTCAGATAATAGCTCAGTCGCTATCGCTATTCATGGCGGGGCGGGCACGTTGTCGCCGGATGATATGACCGATGCACAAAGAGCTGAATATATCAGTACGTTGCAAACCGCTGTAACGGAAGGGTATAAGGTGTTATTGGCAGGTGAACCCGGTGAAGCTGCGGTGATCAGGGCTATTCAAATTATGGAAATGTCGCCCTTATTTAATGCTGGTATCGGTGCCGTATACACCTTCGATGGAGAGCATGAGCTTGATGCCTCCATCATGAACGGACGTGAGTTAAACGCGGGCGCTGTATCAGGCGTTAAAACAATAAAAAGTCCAATAATGGCCGCTTACCGTGTAATGACCGAGTCTCCCCATGTCATGCTGAGTGCTGAAGGAGCTGAAGCATTCGCCAGGCAACAAGCACTGGAGATGGTAGACAATACGCTTTTTAATACGCAACGTCGTTATGAAGCATTACAAAAAGCAAAAGCCCGCATGCAATCAGAAACCAGTGCTGTGGAGTGGCGTCAGGGCAATGAGCGATTCGGTACCGTAGGGGCAGTAGTGCTCGATAAACAAGGTAATCTTGTGGCAGGTACATCCACAGGCGGAATGACAGCCAAACGGTTCGGACGTATCGGTGATTCGCCGATAATTGGCGCCGGGACTTATGCCGATAATACAAGCTGTGCGGTTTCAGCAACGGGCCATGGTGAATATTTTATACGCTATCATGTTGCATCAGACATTTGTGCCCGCATGAAATATGCCAAGATGAGTCTACATGATGCAGCGAATACCGTTATTCACGACGTGCTTTTACCTGCAGGCGGAACAGGCGGCGTGATAGCAATAGATGCTGGCGGAAATGTGGCCATGCCGTTTAACACATCAGGTATGTATCGAGCTTCTATAGATAAACACGGCAATGTGTCTATTGGGATTTACAAAGAAATAGCGTTAAAAACAACTTTTAGCGCAAATTGATACAATTTTTGCGCAAAACAGTTGGAACAGGTCTACGCTTAAAAATAAAGGGTAGCCCCTTTAAAACCAACGATTTCTAGTGCGATTTTGGAGGCTTAATGGAATCATTGCTTGTAACTGACTACATGTCAAAGCGCCCAGTGAAACTAAAAATAAACATGCCTGTTGCTGAGGCGGTTGAGCGTTTACTCGACAGCCACCAAACGGGGGGGCCTGTTGTTGATGAAAACAACAAGGTCGTTGGGTTTTTGTCTGAGCAGGACTGTATCCGGATGATGATTGAAAGCAGCTATTACCGAGAACAAGTTTGTCGGGTGGAAGAAATCATGCATACCGAAGTGTTAACAGTAAAGCCTTACTCGTCAATACTGGAATTGGCACAGCAAATGCTTGAGCTTAAACCTAAGGTTTATCCGGTTGTAGATGATGATGGGTATTTGTTAGGCAACATCAATCGTTCAGATATATTGCGTGCCATTGATAAACAATTAAGGTCAGGTTACAAAGAAGCAAGCTAACAGGGCTTAAACCACTGGAAATATGCTGTCGGTTCTTCTAGGATCGGCGGCCTGTTTTACAACTGTGGTTCTTCTTTTGTTACGCACCAGTGATTCTCTTCCTGTTATATCAGACACTGAGCAACAGCGTCTGGACGATGCCGTAGCCGCCCAGAATGGTCTGCAGATTGCTGCGTTTATTGAACGCAACATCGCTTTGTGCATGTTAAAGGATCGCTTCCCTCTTTTACGACAAGTCCAAGTCGCAAAACGTCAAAAAGCTATGCCTTTCGAGAAGGCCATGTCGTGGTTTGCCCGCTTTGAGAAGTCTGTCTCTAACCGGAAAATACGCTCTGTCAACGTGCCTGAATGCGAGTATCCTGCGCTCCCGGTAAGTGACCGAAAAGAAGATATTGTGCAAGCCATCAAGGCAAATCAGGTTGTGATTATTGCCGGTGAAACCGGTTCAGGGAAAACCACACAGTTACCAAAGATGTGTCTTGAAGCCGGGTTAGGGCAGGCGGGGATGATAGCGCACACCCAACCTAGGCGACTTGCAGCACGAAGTGTAGCGAACAGAATTGCCGAGGAGCTCAATACGCCGTTGGGTGAAAAGGTGGGTTTTAAAATCCGCTTTTCAGACCAAGTGAGTGAAAACAGCTACATCAAGTTAATGACCGACGGCATGCTGCTTGCTGAAATGCAACAGGACAGGTTTCTAAATGGTTACGATACCATCATTATTGATGAAGCCCATGAGCGCAGCCTCAACATTGACTTTTTGCTTGGTTATTTAAAACAGCTATTACCAAAGCGCCCCGATCTTAAAGTCATTATTACCTCTGCAACGATAGATCCTGAGCGTTTTTCAAAGCACTTTTTCGGTGCCCCTATTATAGAGGTAAGTGGACGAACCTACCCGGTTGAAATTCGCTACAGAGACCCCGCAGGGGCAGATGTAGAACTAGAACAAGTGGACGCTATTACTGCTGCTGTTGATGAACTACAGAGCGAGGGCAAAGGCGATATCCTGGTTTTTTTAAGTGGTGAACGTGATATTCGCGACACCCAGGAAGCTCTGTTAAAAAGGCAATACAGACATACTGAAATAGTTCCTTTATTTGCAAGGCTTTCCGCGGCTGAGCAAAATCGAGTGTTTCAGCCCCATAGTGGCAGGCGAATAATCCTTGCCACCAACGTAGCTGAAACTTCGCTGACTGTGCCAGGCATCAAATATGTTATTGATACGGGAGTGGCAAGAATCTCTAGGTATAGTCCAAGAACAAAGGTGCAGCGATTGCCCATTGAAGCTATATCGCAAGCCTCTGCCAATCAACGAGCTGGTCGATGTGGTCGAGTATCTGAAGGAATATGTATTCGCCTGTACAGTGAAGACGACTATCTTGGTAGGCCCGAGTTTACTGATCCCGAGATTTTACGTACTAATTTAGCGTCAGTCATTCTTCAAATGACCGCACTTGGATTGGGTGATATTAGTCGTTTTCCTTTCGTTGAGTCTCCTGATAATCGCAATATTACCGATGGCTTTAGGCTTTTAGACGAGCTCCAAGCGATCACCTCAGTAAAAGGCAAACCCAAGCTGACAGAAATAGGAAGAAAGCTTTCCAGGTTACCCGTTGATCCTCGCTATGCACGCATGGTGTTGGCTGCAAATGAAGTCAATGCAGTTCGGGAAGTACTGATTATTGCGGCGGGATTGAGTATTCAGGATCCCCGAGAACGGCCACAGGATAAAAGACAGCTTGCAGACGAGAAGCACGCAGAATTTATAGACAAGCACTCTGACTTCGTAACACTGTTAAATGTTTGGCAGGCTTTCTCGGAAAACCAGCAAAAGTTGTCTAACAATCAATTGCGAAAATGGTGTAAGCAACACTTTATCCATTACCTCAGAATGCGTGAGTGGCAGGACATAGTGAGCCAAATAAAAAAATCTCTCAGCGAGGTAAATGTAGGGCTAAATACAGCCGCTGCAGACGGTGACAGCGTTCACAAGGCTATTTTAACCGGGTTGTTGTCACATATAGGAATGAAAGATAAAGACAACCAGTTTTTGGGGGCCCGTAACAGTCATTTTCACATTTTTCCCGGATCGGCATTATCGAAAAAGCCACCCAAGTGGTTGATGAGCGCGGAGCTTGTTGAAACTTCACGCCTTTTTGCGCGCCTAAACGCAAAAATAGAACCAGAGTGGATTGAACCCAGAGCAAAACATCTTACTAAGTCATCGTACAGCGAACCACATTGGTCAAAAAAGCGTGGCGCTGTCATGGCCTATGAAAAGGTAACGCTATTTGGTGTACCTATTGTCGCAAAGCGGCTGGTAACCTATTCTTCTATTGAGCCTGCGCTATGCCGCGAGTTATTTATACGGGAAGCGCTCGTTAACCAAGATAATAAATTACGTATTAGTGTGCTCGATGAAAATGCGTCATTAATCGCTGAAGCGGAGGATGTTGAGCAAAAAACCCGGCGCAGAGACTGGTTAGTTGACGAAGATGCTCTCTATGACTTCTACGCCGAGCGAATACCCGATCATGTATTGTCTGAGCCCAGTTTCAAAAAGTGGTGGGGCAAAGTTAGTGACAAATCAGTGCTGCAGTTTACCCACGAAGATGTGTTCAAGCAGCGTCCAAGTCAGCAGGTGGCTAACGCGTTTCCTGAAACGTGGCAGCAGGGTAGGCTTAGCCTAAGGTTGCGGTACCAGTTTGAACCAAACGCTACAGATGATGGTGTCACCTGCCAAATACCCCTTCCTTTGCTCAATCAGGTTTCACCGCAGGGGTTTGACTGGTTGATTCCTGGATTACAGCAGGAAAAGGTGATTGCGCTTATAAAAAGTTTACCTAAAAAGTTACGTAGAAACTTTGTCCCAGCGCCTAATTATGCTGATGCTGCCTTAAGCGATATTGAACAGTTTGATAAAAATGGCGCACCCACAACACTTCTCGATGCGCTTTCAACAAAGCTATTTCGCATGACAGGTGTAAAAGTTGAAAAGGAAGACTGGCAAGTTGAGCTGTTGCCCTCGCATTTACATATGCACTTTGAGGTTGTTGATGAAGATGGAAAGGCGCTAGCCTTCGACAATGATCTGGTTGAACTGCAACGAAAAATGCAAGGTCATGTGAAAGAGACCTTTGAGCAAGCTGTTACCCCAGAACTAGAACGAAAGGGGTTGGTCTCATGGGATTTCGAACAGTTGCCAACCCGCTTTACTCAGCAGCATGGAGGGTTTGAGGTTCAAGCCTTTCCAGCCCTGGTCAGCAAAGGCAATCAGGTTGATATCGAGTTGCTCACCACTGAAGAAAAAGCAGAAAAGGCGCACCAACAAGGGGTCGCAACCTTGCTTAAACTCGCCATGCCATCGCCTCTTCGTTATTTGCAGGAAAAGCTGCCTAATAAGGCTAAGTTAGGGCTGTATTTTAATCCTTTTGGCGAGGTTAAAGCCCTTATTGATGACTGCATTATGGCAGGGATTATCCACTTGATGCATGAATTTGCGGCGCAATACGATGCAAGCCTAAGAGATCAGCGTCAATTCGTTGAGTGTGAAAAGTTTGTGCGTGGTCGGATTAATGAACAGGTGTTGGACATAGCAAAAACGGTTGAAAAAGGACTGACACTGGCGCACACAATACAGAAGCAATTAAAGGGTAAAGTACCTTTGCAACTTATTCAGGCAATGGGTCACATTAAAACCCACATGGATAGTCTGGTGTATCCCGGTTTTGTAAGTGAGATGGGAACACATAAGTTGCAAGACTGGCTAAGGTATGTAAAAGCGCTAGAGAAGCGAGTTGAAAAGGCAAAAGTTGATCCGCAAAGGGATAAATTGAATCAAATGTCGATAGATAAGGTTGAAGCTGCTTATTCAAAGACCCTTCAAACTTATCATCAATCGGTAGCGCCTGCGTCATTATATGATACTCAGTGGATGATTGAAGAGTTAAGGGTGTCTTTGTTTGCTCAGCAACTGGGAACAGCTTATCCAATATCTGCCAAGCGGATTTTAAGTCATTTGACACAGTTTTAGCGGTGGTGAGGTGATGCTTTTCTGCAAAGGTTAGTTGACAAGGTGAGTCTTGCACCCTATAACGAATGTGAATCTGTATTTTTACCTTTTTTAGGGAGTTGTATTGGATGTTGGGCTACGACGATAAACGCAATTTTTTCCGTATGATGGTGAACTCTCCATGTATCATTCAAATTGATGACGCTGAGTCCAGTCGGACTGTACAGGCGGTTTGCCGTGATATTAGTGCAACAGGCATGTCCCTAGAAATTGACGAGGCGTCAATTGAGATGGGTACTGAGCTAACAGTTCAGATTGAGTCAACGAGCTCACAAATTCCGTCGCTGTCGGCCTCGGCAAAAGTTGTAAGATGTGACCCCGCGTCAGAAAACAGCTGCATCGTGGGGGTTGAAATCACGCAAATGCGCTGAAGCGCGCTTTTGCTATCGATTGCTTACCTGGCACACAAAGCCTCTGAGATACTCTCCTTGTGGGTAAGTAGCCAATACAGAATGGTCCGTGGCTTGGCCAAGCCGTTGGATAAATCTGACATCTTTGCCGGCATCAAGGGCTGCGTCTGCAATAATTTTTTGAAACAAGTCAGTTGGCATTAGGCCAGAACAGGTAAAGGTTAGCAACAACCCTCCCTCTCTAACCACGTGCATCGCGTACATATTAATGTCTTTGTAACCCCGAGCGGCTCGGTTTAGCGTGGACTTGCTATCCACGAATTTTGGTGGATCGAGAATGACCATATCAAATTGCTCGCCATTGGCATGATAGTCCCTCAATGCGTTAAATACGTCGGCTTTTTGCTGCGTAAACTGAGTATCTTTAAAATAATTCCTTAACAGGTTTTCCTTGCCTCGGGCGAGGGCATCTTCTGAAACATCAATGTTGGTTACATGGGTTGCGCCGCCTGCCAGAGCTGCACAGGCAAAGGTGCAGGTATAGCTAAAACAATTGAGCACGTCTTTATTACTAGCCAGACGCTTTGCGACTTCTCTGCTGTCGCGTTGGTCCAAATAGAAGCCGGTTTTATGGCCCTTTTTAACGTCAACGGTCAAGCTAAGGCCGTGTTCTTGGATTATTACCTCATTAGGAACATCTCCTTTGACCACGCCTGTTTTTTGCTCAAGTCCTTCTTTTTCTCTGACATTGACATCACTGCGCTCATAAATAGCTGCCTCCGGAAATACCCTTTCAATGGCAGAAATTATCTTTTCCCTTTGTTTCTCTGCACCAGCGCTCAGTAGTTGCATCACTACAACATGGTCAAAAACATCAATGGTGACGCCTGGCAATTCATCTGATTCACCGGCTATCAGGCGATAGGCGTTCGAAGGAATACCAAGCAATGCTTTTCTTGCTTGGGCTTTTTGTAATCGGTTTATAAAAAACACATGATCAACAGATTCACCCTGATTAAACGTCCATACCCGCGCCCGAATTTGCGATTCAGGTGAGTAGGCCGCGCGCGCAAGCCACTTGCCGCGGGATGACATTACATCCACTGTGTCGCCTACATTGGCTCTGCCAGAAATTGACTTTACAGCCTTAGAAAAAATCCATGGATGACGCATGGTTAGGGATTTTTCTCGTCCTTCGTTGAGTATAATTTTGGCAGCCATTATGCGCTCAGCAGGTAATCGTAAAAATGGGGCGCAAGTATAGCGTTTAGTGGGCATTTATGCGACATTCAAACAGTGTTAATAAGGAGTCTTGTGTGCACTACATCGATAATAATTTAAAGGTAGTTAAAACTCATCCACCAACACATGCCGCCCATCAGGTACTGATTGCTGTGGAGGCGTTTGGTGTAAATCGGGCAGATATTCTGCAGCGGCAGGGTAAGTATCCACCGCCACAAGGGGAAAGTGAAATACTGGGCCTAGAAGTGGCCGGTGAGGTTATCGGTTGTGGTCCTTCAGTCACACGTTGGAAGCTTGGTGACCGTGTGTGTGGTTTGGTCGCAGGGGGCGGTTATGCTCAAAAAGTGGTTGTGAATGAACAGCATCTGATGGCATTGCCTGACAGCCTCACTATGTCTGCAGCAGCAGGTCTTTCAGAGGTCTTTTTAACCGCTTATCAAGCCTTGTTCACTATTGCTAATATTCAGGCTGGAGAGCGTGTGTTAATTCACGCTGGAGCAAGCGGCGTTGGGCTAGCAGCTATACAATTGGCAAAGCTACATCAGTGTGATGTGGCTGTGACTGTGTCAAGCGAGAAAAAAGGAGCAGTATGTAAAGCCTACGGAGCGAACCTTATTGTCAATTACCAGCAACAGGATTTCGTCAATGAAATTAAAAGTAAGTGGCAGCATGGCGTTGATGTTGTTGTTGATGTAGTAGGCGGTGACTACATTCCCCGCAACATGAATGTACTTAATATGGATGGAAGAATAGTGTGCCTTTCCATGTTGGGAGGCAGAATGGTTGAACAATTTGACCTGGCGCGTTTACTAGCAAAACGTATTACCCTTTTTGGTTCAACGCTTAGGAATCGCTCACAGCAGTACAAGGCAAAGCTTACGCGTGAGTTTGAAGCTTTGTACATGAAAAAGTTTGCCTCTGGTGAGTTAAAAGTGCCCCTCGATGCCGTGTTTAAAGCTGAGCAAGTCGCCGACGCGCACGCAAAACTAGAAGCCAATGATTCGGTGGGTAAGTTAGTGTGCTATTGGGACGACAAATAGCCCTTATCATCAGGGAGGTTTTCTCCCTGAGCTGCTGTGCGCGCGAGTTGATCACAGGCCTCGTTCTCTGGATGACCACTGTGGCCTTTTACCCATTGCCAATTAACCACGTGTCTGCTAACTGCTTTATCTAAGCGCTGCCACAAATCTGCGTTCTTGACAGCTTTTTTATCTTTGGTCCGCCAGCCATTTTTTTTCCAGTTATGGATCCATTGATTGATGCCATTTTTGACATACTGGCTGTCTGTAGTAATTGTCACTTCACAGGGTTCTGACAGCGCTTCCAATGCCAAAGCGGGCGCTAGGAGTTCCATCCGATTATTAGTGGTTAGCGAAAAACCGCCAGACATAGCCTTGCGATGCTGACCGAATATCAAAATGGCGCCATAGCCACCTGGGCCAGGATTACCCAGACATGAACCGTCGGTAAAAATGTTTACGTGTTTTTTTTGCATAGGCGTGTGAGTATACTTATACCAAAGCGGTAAAGAAAGAGACGAATCTGTGCGTCAAATTGTATTAGATACTGAAACAACGGGTATCAACCCCAAGGAAGGCCATCGAATCATCGAGATAGGTTGTGTAGAGCTGGTCAATCGTCGATTAACGGGAAATCATTTTCACGTATATATAAATCCTCAACGAGAGGTAGAGCAGGAAGCCATTGAGGTACACGGCATTACCAATGAATTCTTAAGAGATAAACCTGTTTTTGAGCATGTTGTTGCCGAATTTGTGTCATTTATCCGCGGTGCCGAGCTGGTTATTCATAATGCACCCTTCGATGTAGGCTTTATGGACCACGAGTTCTCAATGTCTATCGCAGGCAAAGACACAGTAACTGCAGATATATGCAGTGTGCTGGACACCTTGGTGTTGGCGAGAAAAATGCACCCAGGCCAAAAGAATAATTTGGATGCGTTGTGTAAACGATACGGTATCGACAATGGACATCGTGAACTGCATGGCGCTTTGTTAGACGCTGAGATCCTAGCAGATGTTTACCTAGCCATGACTGGCGGTCAGACTAAACTGAATCTGTCATCTTCAAGTGCATCTCAACAACAGGGCGACGGCACAGAAATTGTCAGGCTTTCACCACGCGATAAACCGCTAAAGATCATCCGCGCCAGCGCCGATGAACTACAAGAGCATGAAAAAAGGCTTGATATCGTAGAAAAAGCGGGCGGTAAATGCTTGTGGCGAGGAAATTTAGGTGAAGGCTAACGTGTGAACATATTCAAACTGGGTGCAACTCTCATTTATTTTGTTGTGGGAATGTCACTGGCGCAAAGTGAGCCAGATATTGAAACAACAACTGAACCCTCGCCCTTAGAGCAGTTGGGTAGTGAGTATCACAACAGTATTAAGCTGTTGAGTAACCGGTTTCGCATAGATTATGAAGTGGAAGAAGTCACTATGGTGTTCTTCCGTAAGTACGGCTCAGCCCCGGTCGTATTAGTAAGGCCTGACGGGTCGAAAATCTTCCAGATCAATGCTGATGGTGAGAGTGTGGCGTGGTTTGACTCCGAAACGTACGACATGATCAGTATCAAAAATCCAGTTCCTGGACCTTGGCAGGCTGTCGGGCAAATTTTACCAAACAGCCGAGTGATGGTGTTGTCAGACATTCAGTTACAGGCCGATCCGCTACCTCCCATTATTTTTTCAGGTGAAATACTCAAACAAACTGCCAGACTCACGAATGGTGGTAAGTTGATTGATTATGGCCCTTTTCGGGATGTGGTAAGTCTCAATATAGAACTCTCCAGTACCAATAACCCCAACTACGATAATTTTGGTGCTGCTGCACAAGAAGTGGCGCGGTTCGAAGACAATGGCAGAGGAATGGACGAACGTCCGTTGGACGGGGTATTTACCGGTCAATTTAATCTGGCGATTGCTGCAGGTGAATGGAAGCCGGTATTCCGAGTAACAACACCTATGTTTACCCGAGAACAAATTGACCCGCCAATTCAGCTTTATCCAACGCCCATTTACACTGATGTTGAACTAAATGGGGGGGGGAATAATTACCACAAATTGGTAATCGATGTGAATCGAGAACTTGTCGATATAAACAGCTTGTTGATTGACGGAAAGGTCCGTTTTCCAAATGGTGATATACAAAACTTCTCATTAACTGAAGCCAATGCTGAGCCTCGTGAGCACATGATTATCGCATTTGAAGACGGAATTTTTCGAATTAAGCTTACGGCCTATGGGAAGACAGTAAACGGGCGTGATTTTATTTTAGATGTGCCCGAATTTACGTTTTTAGCGAAAAGTGAAGAGCCAGAACCCGAGGTTGTTAACCCTGAAAATACCGATGATTCAAACACTGTCACTGCTACCGGTGATGAAACAAGCGAACTGGTGCCTACACAGTCCATTGATGAAGCAATAGAGCCAACACAAAACGAGCCAGAAGAGCAGGAGTCTGTAGTAACACTGGTTTTATTAGTCAACGGTATTATTTTATGTTTTGGTATCGTCGTCATTGTGGCATTGATGTGGCGAAAGCATGGCGCTCCAGCCGCTTTAAAAAATATACGTTTTAAGTTACCGCGCAAAGAAAAAGACCCTGTATCAGAGTAGGGTGCGTTTAAATAATGAGCGAACAGTCTGCTTGTCACAGTTTTGTCAAAAAAAACCGTTGACTGAATGAAAGCGAAACCGTATCATCTGCGCCGCAGTTTGGGGGAGGGAAACAAAGTCTTCTTCATAAGTGCATGAATTGTAAGCGATTTTTTGGAGCGGTAGTTCAGTTGGTTAGAATACCGGCCTGTCACGCCGGGGGTCGCGGGTTCGAGTCCCGTCCGCTCCGCCAATTTCGTAGTCAGTTCTCATCATCTTGGAGCGGTAGTTCAGTTGGTTAGAATACCGGCCTGTCACGCCGGGGGTCGCGGGTTCGAGTCCCGTCCGCTCCGCCATGATGATGCCTACCGTTGGAGCGGTAGTTCAGTTGGTTAGAATACCGGCCTGTCACGCCGGGGGTCGCGGGTTCGAGTCCCGTCCGCTCCGCCATTTTTATGTATCATCTCAGTAACACATTTATTATCATGTAGTTATGGATACTTCTATTTCAAATTCGCCAGTGCTGTCATGTCGGAATATTGTCAAACGTTACGACGACGGCGTTGATGCCGTGACCGTACTACGTGGTGTATCTCTGGACATAGCGCCAGGTTCACAAATCGCAATTGTAGGGGCGTCTGGTTCCGGTAAAAGCTCCTTGCTACACATACTAGGTGCTTTGGATACCCCCAACGAAGGTGACGTGTTTTTCTTAGACCATTCCATTTTGTCACTTAATCGCACGCAACAGGCACATTTACGCAACAAGTATTTGGGGTTTGTTTATCAATTTCACCACCTGCTTAATGAATTTTCTGCATTAGAGAACGTAGCTATGCCGTTGCTAATCTCGGGTGAAAAGGCTGCCGTTGCAATGGAGAAGGCAAGTAGTGCATTGGATAAGGTGGGGTTGTCACACCGAAAAAAACACGCACCAAATGCATTGTCTGGCGGCGAGCGCCAACGCACAGCAATTGCCAGAGCGATTGTTAATAGTCCAAAGGTTGTACTTGCCGATGAACCTACAGGGAACCTCGACGCAAAGACGGGCGAGCAGGTTTATGAACTTATGCTGTCTTTACAAGCTGACTTAAATATGGCTTTTGCCGTTGTTACACATGACCTAACGCTGGCCAAAAAAATGTCACATCAATATCAGCTTCATGATGGGATGCTTCAGGAGTATAAGTACTAATGGCTCTGGCGTTTACGCTGGCTGAAAGATTTAGAAAGCGTCGTCATCAATCGGGATACCTCTCTTTTATGTCAGTGACATCCATCTCAGGGATTGCTCTGGGATGTTTTGTACTCATTTTGTTATTAAGTGTGATGAATGGGTTTGAACGGGAATTGACACAACGGTTACTAGCGGTAATACCACATGGCGAATTGTTTTCTGTTGGTAACGAAGGGATCGAAGACTGGCAATCCTTGCAAAGTCAAATAGCCTCTGATCCTCGCGTGTCAGCAGTCATACCGTTCACACCTGTAACAGGGCTTATTCAAAAGAAAGGTAGCCTCAAAGCTGTTTCTGTCGCCGGAATTGCCCCCCAAGACGCGCAGCATACTCTTGCGGGGGTGTTAAGTGACAACGCTGCAGAAGCATTGAAAAACAAAGACAATGGGGTAGTGCTAGGTCAAAATATTCTCGACCGGTTAGCGTTGTCAGTCGGTGATAATGTGAGCTTATTGTTACCCCAGTCAAGCAATATACAGCAGATGCGCGCGCCAAAACGCTTGCAGTTAGTGGTGGTGGGGGCCATTCAGCTGGGTGGTGAAATCGATAGCCAAATTGGCATAATGCGACTGGACACAGCATCAACGGCAATGAATATTGTAAGTGGTGCAAAAGGGCTCAGGATCAGTGCTCATGACCCTTTTGATGCACCTCGTATTGTCAGAGATTATGGCTATGCCTTTTATCAGCCAGTGTACATGTCAGACTGGACACGGACTCATGGGCATATTTTCCAAGACATCCAACTTGTGCGCGTTGTTGTTTACATTGTACTGACGCTTGTTATCGCTGTTGCCTGTTTTAATGTAGTTTCTACGCTGGTAATGTCCGTAAGAGCCAAACAAGCATCTATTGCCATTCTGATGAGTATGGGGGCAACGCCGTCGCTTATTAAGAAAACATTTTTATTGCAGGGGCTCATGAACGGCGCGATAGGAACGGCGATTGGCACGCTATTGGCTGTGCTTATTACACCAAACTTAACGGGGATAGTGTCTGCGGTGGAAGATGTTTTTCACGTTAAAGTGTTATCTTCTGATGTGTATTTTATCGACTTCTTGCCCACAGAGTTACACGTCACTGACGTTGCGGTTACAGTTTTAATCAGTCTTACGCTTTGTGTGGTTGCAGCTTGGTACCCGGCAGCAAACGCTGCCAGGGTTCAGCCCGCTCAGGTATTAAGTTGACTTTGGAAACTCAATTTCTTCTTCTTTGATGCCCGCGTTTGGGTCGTTAAAGACGTCTTCATTCAACTCACCTTCGCTTTTGGCCACGATACAGGCCACCGTGCAATCGCCGGTGATATTGACGACAGTACGCGTCATGTCCAACAAGCGGTCAACACCTATGATTAGGGCAATGCCCTCAACAGGCAGGTTCACTTGTGTTAAAACCATGGCCAACATAATCAAACCCACACCTGGAACGCCCGCTGTACCTATGGAAGCGAGTGTTGCGGTCAATACTACCATCAGGATATCAGAGCTGCTTAAATCCACGCCGTATACCTGAGCGATAAACACAGTAGCCACACCCTGCATAATGGCAGTACCATCCATATTTATCGTTGCGCCAAGTGGCAGCGTAAATGATGTTACTGACTTACCGACACCCAACTTATTCCTCGCGGTTTCCATAGTTACCGGCAGGGTTGCGCTACTGGATGAGGTTGAAAACGCGAATAAGGCAGCGTCACGCATTTTTTTAAGCAGCACCACCGGGCTCAATCCAGTGAATAACTTCAGTAGGGTCGGGTAGGTGATAAGTGCATGTGCAATCAGTAAAGCCAACAACAAGAAGAAATATTTTGCCAGTTGGACAATAGTTTCCATACCCGTTGAAGCAAACAGTTTTACCATCAACACAAACACGCCGTATGGGGCCAGGTTCATTATTATGGTAACCAAACGCATAATGATTACGTTCACGTCTTCAAAAAAGCTGTTGAGGCGTTTTCCTGCATCACCGCTCAATGACATAGCCACACCAAACAGAACAGCAAAGATAATAATTTGTAGCATGTTACCCTCTGCCAGTGAGTTAATGGGATTAGAGGGGAACATGTTAAGGATGACATCACTTAGGCTAGGGGCAGAATTGGCGGAAAATTCTGCATCAGTTGCCAGTGCCTCCTGACCACGGCCAGGGCCTACTAACATCGCAAAGCTAATCGCAAAGCTAATCGCAATACCTGTGGTAAAAACATAGAGGCCGACTGATTTTGCGCCGAGTCGCCCAAGCTTCGTTGGGTCGGCTAATGCACTGGTGCCGCAAATTAACGATACAAATACCAAGGGCACTACTAGCATCTTTAAACTAGAGATGAAAATAGCGCCTAAAGTTGAAAATATACCGTCGATTAATATTCCATACGCAGAAAATTCCATACCAAATATAATGAAGGAAGATTCTTCTGTACTATGAAATAGCGCTTTAAAAACAAGCCCAAAGAGGATGCCTAACAGCATCCCAATAAAGATTCTTACGGTGAGTGAGTATTTTTTATTGTCGTTTGACATAGAAATCCCTGTATTTTCTTGTCATTATTGGAAGAACAAACGCTAGTTTGCCAGATTTCCGCTGGTTTTGAACGTGTTACTGACCCAAATACTAAGAAAAAGAGGTCTAGGAAGGCAATGATGAAAAGTGTAGCTAAGTTATTTTTCGTGGTAAGCAGTTTATTAATTCTTGCCGCGTGTGGCGGTGGTGGCTCAATCGAACGCGACGATTCCGGTGGTGGCGGCGGTGGCGGAACACCTTCTCCAGACCCGAACGAGTATTCGATTACACTGACAACCGTCGATTCGTCGGGTGGCGCGTCATCAACACTGAGTGAGGGTAACAATCTCATTGTCAGGGCAACGGTTATTGATAGCAATAACAGTCCTGTAGTGAATGAGTTGGTCACCTTTGCCATTGAGCCTGCTGGGTTGGCAAGTTTTGTTGACAATACCACCAGTACTGCGCGGACTGATTCGGACGGAGTGGCAGAAATCACCATGCGAGTAGGTTCAGAAACGGGCAGTGGCTCTGTGACAGCAAGTATTTCGGCTGGGGCAACAGCATCAACAGCGTTTGATGCTCAAGGTTCAGATTCAGCGTCAGGGCTGTCTATGCGATTTGTAGACCTTGACGGAAATGAATCAACGAATTTAACAGAGGCGTCTTCATTGACGTTGCTTGTGACATACACGGACGCGAGCAACAACCCTATTTCAGGTGAGGTACTGTCATTTACAGTATCGCCCGAAGAGTTGGCCGTGTTCAGTAACGACACTGCTACGGCATTAACGAACTCCGAGGGCGTGGCCCAAATAGGCATTTCAGTGGGCACCATTTCTGGAAGCGGAGAAATAACGGTAACCGCACCTAACGGACAGACAAACGCGATTGGTTTTACTTCCGAAGGACCTGTATTGACCGTTGCAACGCCCGATACACTTGGATTATTTGCCAGTCAGTCTCAATTGTCCTCAGGTGGCTCAGACAATATAGAGCTAACAGCGATTGTGAAGAATGCCCAAAACGTTTTATTAGAAGGCATTGAGGTGTCTTTTAGTGCAGATAACAATGCCTCGATTGGCAGTGTCAGCGGTACGACAAATGAGAACGGTATTGCGTCTGCCCGGTTGTCTACGATCAATGAACCTGAAAACCGCGTTATTACCGCGACAGCTTCAGTGGTGAATAACCCCAACAATAATCCAAATTTAAAAGGTGAGGTAGAAATTGCCGTTGTTGGTACTGAGTTAAGTATTGTTGGGCCCAACTCTGTGATTGTGGGTGATACCACCAACATCAATGTGTTGCTGGCAGATTCAGAAAATAGGGGAATATCAGGTGAATCTATCGCATTAACCGTTCTGGATGACTCAGGGATTGATGTAACTGACACAGTCATTACCGCTGATTCTTTAGTAACAAGTGGAGACGGACGTATAACCTTTGCGTTCTCTGCTAATGCGTCAGGCACCTATACAATTGCGGCGAGTGCACTCAATACGGCATCTGTGTTTGATATAATTGTGCAGCAAGATCAGTTCACGTTTGTGAATGCGCCTGATATTAACAATATTGAAGAAGATTTGGCGCTAAACCAGTTCCATCCAATTACTGTGAGATGGCTTAAAGAGAGCAGTCCGTTTGTTGGCGGTACTGTTGAGCTGAGTATCTCACGCGGTGAAATTCAAAATAATGTTCAAACTACAAATTCTAGTGGTACTGCACTGTTCAACATCCGTTCTGACAATGCAGGCCGTGCGAGTATTCTTGCAACAGGCACTGATGGCAGTGGAAACGAAGTCTCAGCCAGAATTGAAGTGTCATTCATTGCGACAGAAGTAGACAGTATTATTGTTGATGCGACACCTGATGCCATTGGCCCAGACGGACAAACCAGTACCATTTCAGCTGTTGTTCGCGATGCGGCGGGCAATCGGGTTGGGAATAAACGCGTAAACTTTACCGTCAGTGATGTCTCTAACGGTAGTCTTGAGCTAGCGCAAGTTGCAACTGACCGTCGTGGTATAGCGTCTACGGTCTTTATCTCTAACGCCGTTAGTTCAAATGAGGCTGTGCGCGTGACAGCATCTGTTGGTAACGTGTCGGGTGAAGCAACGCTTACCGTAGGTGACAGACCCTTTGATATTTCTTTGGGAACGGGGCGTCTTATTCAAACGCCAAACAACTCTTCATACCGAAAAGAATTTAGCGTATTCGTTACCGATGCTGACGGCAACCCTGTGCCTAATGCTAATATTTCAATGAGTGTAACACCCTTAAAAGTGTCAGAAGGCAACACGTTCTATAAAGGGACTTGGTACTGGAACGAAGATGCGGGTGTGTACGTCGATACTATTCTCGACCCCCAAGATAACTCTATCCTGGTTGCACCAACTGGTTGTGATAACGAAGACATTAACTTCAACGGTATTCTAGATGCTGGCGAAGACACTAACTCTGACGGTCAGTTAACGCCAGGAAATGCTGCTAGCATTACACCGGCAGAGGTGACAACTGACGAAAATGGTCAGGCACTGGTGTTTGTCGAATATCCACGACAGTTTGGTAACTGGGTGCGTACGAAAGTGACAGCAAGAAGCCAGTCTGGTGGCTCAGAGTCAAGAGAAAGCATGTTCTTTACCTTGTCTGTTGCGATTGACGACTTGAACATAGAGGGTTCACCTCCACCTTCAAGCCCTTATGGTGTTGGCACAAACTGTGCTGATATCAACTAATCAGAGAGTAGAATAAAAAAACCTGCGCACTGCGCAGGTTTTTTTTAACTGGATGCTTAGAATACGGTGCTACCGTTGGAATGGGTAAACGGAACCAAGGTTCAGTAGTTGGGTAAGTTCATCCAATGCGGTTCTCGACTCAATCAGTAACTGTGGGTCGCGAAGATCGTTTTCACTCAAACTGTCCCGGTAATGCTTCTTCACCCAGTTAGTCAGCCCTGCGTACGTATCATCATTAATTAAAACATTGGGGTTAACCGCACTCAGTTCTTGTGCTTTCATGGCTACCCTTAATCTTAAGCATGCTGGACCACCACCATTGCGCATACTTTCTTTTACATCAAAGTAGTGTACTTTTTTTATAGGGGTGTCAAGCGTGACCAGTTCGTCTAAATATGCCGATACAGACGCACTGTCGCGACATTCAGTGGGCGCAATTATCGCCATTTCTCCATTGGGAAGTGTAATAATCTGAGTATTAAATAAGTAGGTTTTTACCGCTTCCTGTACGGAAACAGCCTGAGTTGGCACATTAATAAAGTGCAGGGGTGAATCGCCGAATTTTCGTCTGATTTCGTCAAGTTTGGTTTCTGTATCGTAGAAAGCCTGTTCATGATAAAAAAGCACATTCTGGTTGCCCACAGCTATTACATCATTGTGGAAGACACCTTGGTCAATCACATCTGGATTTTGCTGAATGTAAACCACGCCTTCATCCGACAAGCCGTGAAGCCTAGCTACCGCCTCACAAGCTTCGTAGGTATGTCGTGCTGGGAATCGCTTGGGGGCTGGCTTAGTGCTGTCGAATGCGTGACGTCCGTATACGAATAGTTCAAGGCCAGGTGCGCCGTATTCACTACAAAGGCGAGTATGGTTGGCCGCGCCTTCATCACCAAAATGTTCGTTATCTGGTAAATGTTTGTGATGGGCAAAACAAGCATCATCATTGAATGTTGCCTGCAGGATACGTCCGGTGACTTCAGGTTCCAAAGAGCGATGGAATTTATTGGTTAGGTTTGCGGGCGTAAAATGGATCTTGCCGTCTTGTGTATCCGCACTGGGAGACACAGTAGCGGCATTTGCCGTCCACATGCTAGAAGCGGAGCAACATGCCAAAAAAACCTCTCTGGCTTTCTTTGACGCTTCTTCTAGTACATTTTTAGATGAACCTGTGAAGCCAAGTCGCCTCAGCGTCTCCATATCTGGCCTTTCTTGAGGGGCAAGCACACCTTGCACCATACCCATGTCAGATAATGCTTTTGCTTTGGCTAAACCTTGTAAAGCAGCGTTTTTAGGACTACTTATAGCATTGGCATTATTTAAAGAGGCGACATTGCCAAATGAAAGGCCGGCATAATTATGAGTAGGGCCAACGAGTCCATCAAAATTTGCTTCGAACTGCTGCATGTATTCTCTCCCTTCTTTTATTTTTGGGGTTGTGTTCGGCAGATTGGCCCGCATTATACGTGTTTAAATTTCGCTGCCAATGCGTCTGTATAAAATATAGTCAGTGTGTGGCATGGCAGATCGAATAAGTATGAATAAGAACTTGTTTTCCATTCATATTGTAGATATATGTAAAAAAGGAATTCGTCTTTGTTTTACCAGTAAAGACACGTAAAGATATCAGGTGTAGATTAAAAAATACCTATAAATCAATAGGATATATTACTAAATGGCAAAATCACTGGTCATTGTTGAGTCACCAGCCAAGGCAAAAACAATAAATAAATATCTTGGTAAAAATTTTATTGTAAAATCAAGCGTGGGGCACGTTCGTGACCTGCCAACGAAGGCTTTAGGAAAGGTAGAGCCCAAAAAACCGGCAAAAGAGCTCAAGCAGCTCTCCGATAAACAGCGCGAAAGTTATCTACAAAAGTATGAGTATAAAAAGCTAGTTGACCGCATGGGTGTCGATCCTGAAAACGACTGGCAAGCCCATTACCAGGTTCTTCAAGGCAAGGAAAAAGTAGTTAACGAATTAAAGAAGCTGGCTAGAGACGCAGATACTATTTATCTCGCAACCGACCTCGACAGAGAAGGGGAAGCGATTGCGTGGCATTTACAGGAACTGCTGGGTAAAAAAGATAAAACCTATCAGAGAGTCGTGTTTAACGAGATTACCAAAAATGCCATTCAGGATGCGTTCTCACATCCCAGTGACGTTAATGTAGACAGAGTAAATGCGCAGCAAGCCCGACGGTTTTTAGATCGTGTCGTTGGCTTTATGGTATCCCCACTGTTGTGGAAAAAAATTGCAAGGGGATTATCTGCAGGGCGCGTTCAATCTGTAGCTGTGCGACTCGTCGTAGAGCGAGAAAGAGAAATCAAGGCGTTTGTACCTGAAGAGTTTTGGGATATTCACGCTGACCTGAGCGCAGAATCAACAGCGCTTCGCATGCTGGTTGCTAAATGCCAGGGTAAAGCGTTCAAACCTACCAATGAAGCGCAGGCCTTGTCGGCAGTATCAGTATTGGAGCATGCAAATTACAGTGTAATTAGTCGTGATTCAAAACCAACACAGAGCAAGCCAAGCGCGCCATTTATCACTTCAACACTCCAGCAGGCAGCCAGTACTCGGTTAGGTTTTGGGGTGAAAAAGACGATGACACTGGCTCAGCGCTTATATGAAGCTGGTCACATCACTTATATGCGTACTGACTCAACGAATTTGAGCCAGGAAGCGCTGGAAGCCTGTAGGGCACATATAAGTGGTAACTTTGGCGATCAGTATTTACCTGATTCCCCTATTCGATATGGAAGTAAAGAAGGCGCACAAGAGGCGCACGAAGCCATAAGACCCTCCAATGTTGAAGTTAAAGCGTCGCAACTTGATGCACTTGAGCGTGACGCTCAGCGGTTATACGAGCTAATTTGGCGTCAGTTTGTTGCCTGTCAGATGACTAACGCCAAATACGATGCTACTACATTGCGCGTTGCGGCTGGTGATTACGAGTTGACCGCAAAAGGGCGGGTGTTAAAGTTTGACGGCTGGACAAGAGTTCAACCGCAATTGCGCAAGAAAGGCGAAGAAGAACTCATGTTGCCCGATTTAAGTCCGGGCGATACGCTTGCGCTCAAAGCTTTAGATCCTAAGCAACACTTTACCAAACCGGTGGCACGATTTAATGAAGCATCTTTAGTCAAAGAATTGGAAAAGCGCGGAATAGGTCGACCATCAACCTATGCCAGTATCATTTCAACAATACAGGATAGAGGATACGTCAAGCTCGAAAATAAACGTTTTTACGCTGAAAAAATGGGCGAGATAGTCAATGACAGATTATTGGAAAATTTCCAAGACCTGATGAGCTTCGACTTTACCGCTAATATGGAGCAGCAGCTTGATGACATCGCTGAGGGTAACAAAAACTGGAAGCAAGTGCTGAATGATTTTTATGGAGATTTTTACACCAAACTCCTAGTCGCTGAAAAATCATCAGAAGAAGGCGGTATGCGGCAAAATCAGGCAATACCCTCGGGTATTGAGTGCCCTACCTGCTCCCGTGAAATGAATGTTCGCACTGCTAGCACTGGAGTCTTCTTGGGATGCTCAGGGTATAATTTACCGCCAAAAGAGCGTTGTACAACAACCATGAACCTCACTCCGGGCGAAGAAGTGGTGCGTGTTGATGACGAGGATGAACTCGAAACTGAAGCCTTGCGAGCCAAACGCCGGTGTGAACAATGCGGTACAGCGATGGATAGTTATTTAGTCAATGAGACAAGTAAGCTACATGTTTGTGGTAACAATCCTGCCTGTCCGGGTGTGTATATCGAAAAAGGCACGTTTAAAATTAAAGGCTATGATGGGCCCATTATAGAATGCGACAAATGCGGCAGTAATATGGAATTAAAAAATGGCCGGTTTGGAAAGTATTTTGGTTGCACCAGCGAGAGTTGCAAAAATACTCGCAAATTACTTAAAAATGGTGAGCCTGCGCCACCAAAAGAAGATCCGGTCGATTTGCCAGAGTTACCATGTGAAAAATCTGATGCGCATTTCGTACTGCGAGATGGTGCCAGTGGTATCTTCCTCGCCGCCCATAACTTTCCGAAATCCAGGGAAACCCGTGCGCCGAAAGTGGCAGAGTTGGCACGCTTTAAAGACAGAATATCACCTAAATTTCATTATTTAGCCGAGGCGCCAGTGCAAGATCCTGAGGGTAATCCTAGTATTGTTCGTTATAGCCGCAAAACTAAGCAGCAATATGTCATGTCAGAAAATGACAAGGGCAAAGCAAGTGGGTGGAGTGCTTTCTATCAGGATGGCAAATGGGTTGAGCAAGATAAAAAGAAGTAGACAAAAGCAATGAAAGGCTCTTTACAAGATCAACTGTTGAAAGCAGGTTTGGCTGACAAAGGCGCAGCCAAGCAAGTCCGTGCAGAGAAGCGAAAAAAGCAAAAGCAAAAGAAAAAGCAACCTGAGGTGTCTGAGGCTCAGCGAGCCGCTCAGCAAGCAGCTGAGGAGAAGCGTGCCCGCGACCAAGCACTCAATCAGGCTCAGCAGGCCGAGCGAGAGAAGAAAGCCATTGCGGCGCAAATTAAGCAATTGGTGACTATTAATAAACAGCCTACCGGTGGTGGAGACACCTTGCTTAATTTTACGGACGAAAATGTCGTCAAGCGAATGTATGTGAGTGGTCCGGTGCATAGCCAAGTGCTTAATGCCAGGCTGGCAGTCGTCAAAGACGGCAATGACTATGCGCTAGTGCCGGTGCCTGTAGCTGATAAAATAGCTGAGCGCAATCCGGCCATGGTGGTATTTAGGGCAGATGATCGGCCCAAGGAAGAGCAGGATAGCGAAGAAGACGACTGGTATGCTGACTATGAAATACCCGATGATCTAACCTGGTAGGTTATTGTTTTCAGATACAAAAAACCGCTCATAAAGAGCGGTTTTTTTTACGAGAAGGGGCGACTTAGTCACCCACAGCAAGCTCTGTTTGTACAGGCTCTGCTTCAGGCGCATCTGATGATACGTCGTCGTTTACAGAGGCTGGTCTTGTCATTGCCGCCGATGCGGTAGACGTTGCGCATATAAGCGTTGCTTGTTGTCCAGAACGCTTTATTTCTGGTCTAGCGTCATTACTTATAGACACTAATGCAATATCACCGAAGGTTGCATCAATTTCGGTAGGCTTTGCGGCTTCGCAAGAAGCATGCGAGCGACGGGCTTTGACAACTGTCACAGTGCGCGCAGTTGCTGTTTCCGCTGGCGTGTTGGTTTTTTCCGTATCGGCGGTTTCCGTAGCTGGTGCCTCAGGTGCTTCAAGAGCTTCAGGAGCTTCTGTCACCTCAGACGGTGTTACCGTGTCTTCTACCCAGTCCAGTTCAGCTTGTTTGGGTTGTTCTTGTACTGAACCAGCTTCAGCGGTAGCTTGCGTGCTGTTTTCTCCATCAGCACTGCTGTCTACATCAGCTTGCTCTTTACGCTTCCTTTTTTGACCAGCCGCTCTCACATGACGAGGACTTCTGCGGTTTCTTCCGCGTTCGGTCTCATTCGTGTTCTCACTTTTTGTGTCTGACTCAGCAGTTCCAATTGCGGCATGCTCATCGGCGCTTGTCGTTTCAGTAGCTAGGGGCTCTGCGGCAGACTGTGCCGTCTTGCGCTTGTTTTGACGCTTAGGCTCGGGAGCTTTTACATCGGCAGCTGGCTCAATATTGTTGTTTTCAATATTCTCGCTCTCTACCGCATTACTCACGCGAACAGACTTTCTGGCGTCCCTGCGTTTACGTCGCTCTACGACTTTCTTTTTGCGTTGCTGTGGCTTTTGACTATCGTCGGTTTGCACATCTGCAACAGGAGACTGAGTAACTTTCTCGGACCTTTCTTTACGCTTATCGTTGCGTTCTTGATTGTTAGTCCTTTTGGGTTTGTTCGCTCTGTTGTCACGATTTTCTTTGTCGTTGTCTTGTTGACCACGGCGTCTGCCGTTGCGCTGATTACGTCTGTTATCACCGCGATTGCGACTTTGACCTTGGCCTTTTCTGCCTCTACCTTTGCTATGCTTTGATGGAGCAGGTTTTTCTTCCTCTTTGCCAAATAAGCCGCTCCACCATTCAGCCAGCTTTTTAAATAAACCAGGCTCAGCATTGTTGACCGAGTTAGTGTTGGTGGCTTTTTGCGGTGCAGAAGGCGCGGGGGCTGGCGGTGCTGTAAGACCTTGAAGAGCTGGTTGCTCTGATGCTGCCACAGGTGCTGCTGATTTCACTGGCGCTTGTTCAGCAGTCTCTGCCAATTCTACGTTGTAGCTGGCATCAGAAATGACGTCATCAGGTCTGCGACGTACAACTTCATACCGCGGGGTATCAAAGTTAGGGTTGGGTAATATAAGCAAGCCTACATTATGGCGTTGCTCAATATTTTGTATTGCTTTTCGCTTCTCATTCAGTAGATACGTTGCCACTGGTACGGGTAACTGAGCTTCTATCTGACCGGTGTTATCTTTAATTGCTTCTTCTTCAAGAATGCGAAGTACTGATAAGGCAAGCGATTCAGTACCGCGTATGGTGCCGTGACCTGAACAGCGTGGACAGACTATATGCGCAGAATCACCCAGACTTGGGCGTAAACGTTGTCTGGACATCTCCAGCAAACCGAAACGCGAAATACGGCCCAATTGAACGCGTGCCCTGTCCGTTTGCACGGCCTCCTTCATTCGGTTTTCCACTTCTCTTTGATGACGAACTGGTGTCATATCGATAAAATCGATAACAACCAGACCACCAAGGTCACGCAAGCGGAGCTGTCTTGCTATTTCATCCGCTGCTTCTAGGTTTGTGTTGAGTGCAGTTTCCTCAATATCACCACCTTTGGTGGCGCGGGCAGAGTTAATGTCAATAGAAGTCAGCGCTTCAGTGGGGTCGATAACGATTGATCCACCCGATGGTAACCTCACTTCGCGTTGGAAAGCCGATTCAATTTGACTTTCAATTTGATAATGACTGAATAAAGGTACATCACCGCGATAGAGTTTTACTCTGTTTGCAAAGTCTGGTCTCACGAGTTGAATATGCTGAAGAGCCTGATCATAAATTGCTGTTTTATCGATCAGGATTTCACCAATATCACGACGCAAATAATCGCGTATAGCGCGAACAATAACATTGCTTTCTTGGTGAATTAAAAAGGGCGCTGGCCGTTCCTCTGCTACTTGTGAAATTGCTTCCCAGTGATGTAACAGTACGGTTAAATCATGTTCAAGCTCTTCGTAAGACTTGCCAACACCGGCAGTGCGCACAATCAGCCCCATTCCCTGTGGAAGGTCGAGTTTATTTAATGACTGCTTTAGTTCAGTACGCTCGTCACCTTCGATACGGCGTGAAATGCCACCCGCTCTTGGATTGTTGGGCATGAGCACTAGATAGCTACCGGCGAGCGAAATGAAGGTGGTTAAGGCTGCGCCTTTTTGTCCGCGCTCTTCTTTGTCGATTTGCACGATGACTTCTTGGCCTTCATTAACCACATCTTTGATGTTGGGGCGGCCTTCAAATTTATAACCTTTGGGGAAGTATGTTCTGGCAATTTCTTTAAGAGGGAGGAATCCGTGACGGTCGGCGCCGTAATCAACAAAGGCGGCTTCGAGACTTGGCTCTACGCGGGTGATTTTACCTTTGTATATGTTTGCTTTCTTTTGTTCGTGTCCAGGACTCTCTATATCTAAATCATAGAGGCGTTGCCCATCAACTAGGGCAACACGCAACTCTTCTTGCTGAGTTGCGTTAATTAGCATTCTTTTCATTGTATCTAGCTCTGTAATAAACAGCCGCCATCGATACACAATTAAATGACGTGTACACCTAAAACGTGCAGTCTCACGACTGGAACAATGTGGATGTATTGTGACCGTATTACCTCATCGAGGTGTCGGGAACGGTAGCCCTTACTGTATAACTTACGTAATCACAAAGCAGCGTTGCTCTGTGTGGTCAATTCAATTCTGTATAAAAAGCGGTCTGAAAAATAACGTTTATTTTTGCAACTGTTGATTTTTTCTGGTGCTTTCTCTGCACTTATAAGTGAAAAAATCCAGTCAGTATTAGCACATTTCTGCGTGCTTCACCGCTTTAGTGTCGTTTTTTACGAAACTCACCAAAACGCCGGTATTATCGCATTAACTGCCTATTATTGACAAGTCGCCATACGTAATAAAAAAGGATAGAATGCGCGCCTATGACACATATCATTCAAAAATCCGTCGAATTTGTCACCATTGGTGATGATCATCACTTACAACGCATTGACAATTTTCTGATCACTAAGTTAAAAGGCGTACCAAAGAGCTTAGTATATCGAATATTGCGAAAAGGCGAAGTAAGGGTCAATAAAAAGCGAATTAAGCCTGACTATAAACTTCAGTCCGGAGATGTCGTTCGTGTGCCGCCGGTGAAAGTCAACGAGGAGAATACCTTGCCGTCAGTAAAACTCGACAAGGTGTCTCAACTCACTGACCACATATTATATGAAGACGATCGCATTATCGTGGTCAATAAGCCTTCCGGCCTAGCTGTTCACGGTGGCAGTGGGCTACAGTTTGGTTTAATTGAAGGATTACGTGCTTTAAGACCTGAGTCGACGTTCATGGAGCTTGTGCACAGGCTGGACAGGGATACCTCCGGTTGTATTCTTATTGCGAAACGCCGATCTGCATTGCGCCATCTTCACGATCAACTGCGTGAAAATAAGATGAATAAGGTGTACCAAGCGCTGGTTGTGGGGCACTGGCCAAAAAACCGATTTAAAGTAAAAGCGCCATTAAAAAAACATCAACTGCAGTCAGGTGAACGTATTGTCAATGTACAGGCCGATGGCAAACCATCAGAAACTCATTTTCGCATTTTACGAACCTTTGAACAGGCAACCTTAGTAGAGGCGAAGCCGATAACGGGCAGAACACATCAAATAAGAGTACATTGTAAACATGCTGGTCACAGCATTGCTGGTGATGATAAGTACACCGAAAAATCAGATAACGCCTATTTTGCGGAAAAGGGGTTGAAGCGACTGTTTCTGCATGCAAGTGCTATTAGTTTCATCCATCCTAAAACAGATCAGCCGGTGACATTTAAAGCGCCGCTAGCGCAAAGCTTAGAAAAAATAATGGAGAACCTATGACGCCGTATAAGCTCGTCATATTTGACTGGGATGGGACCCTAATGGACTCGGCCGGTAAAATTGTGAGTTGTATGCAACACGCAGCACAAGCTACCGCCATGTTTGTACCCACTGCCGACGCAGTCAGGCACATCATTGGAATAAGCCTGAAGCCTGCTATCGCTCAATTATTCAACCTTAAACTGGGCAACCCTGTTGAAGAAAAACAGGTTGATCGCATTGTTGAAGCCTATAAAACTGCCTACCTTGAGGTTGACCAAACGCCGTGTCCGCTTTTTGATGGCACTATGGGTATGTTAACAGCATTACAAGCGTGTGATACCAAAATGGCGGTGGCAACAGGAAAAGCGCGTAGGGGGTTAAAGCGGGCGTGGGATAGCACGAATACCTCGCATTTTTTTGTTGATTCACGGTGTGCCGACGAAGCTGAATCAAAACCTTCCCCTGATATGCTTGAACAGCTACTCAAGGCCAACGGTTTAAAAGCATCAGATGCGGTCATGATTGGTGATACAAGTTATGATATGCAGATGGCAGAGCAATTGGGTATGGATAGAATTGCGGTAAGTTATGGTGTGCACGACGTAACCGCATTAAGAAAGCATAGTCCTGTCTTTGTTGCCGATTCAGTGAGCTCACTTCAGGGTTTTTTACTTAGACCGTTTTAACAAATCGAAGATATCCACTTCCAGCAAAGTTAGACACTCGCGCAATGCGATCATCGGTATACCTATAAGTGCGTTTGGGTCTTCTGACAGTATTTTTTTAAACAGAAAAATACCAGCTCGTTCCATCATAAAGCTGCCGGCACACTGAATGGGGTTGTCGGCGTTGATATAAGTGGCTATCTGAGACGGGGTCAGTGTATTGAATATCACTGTTACGGTTTCTGTTTGAGTGACATCACGCTTCGACTCTGCGTCTACTACCGTCAGTGAGGTGTGAAACTTCACAGTGCGACCGCTACACAGCGCCAGTTGCTCCTGTGCCTTGAGCTTACTTCCTGGTTTCCCCAGGCGTTCACTGTGCGAATCGAGCAGAACTTCAGCAACTTGGTCAGACCCGATAATGAAGCCATTTTGATAATGGGCAGAAACTGCATATGCTTTTTCCTTACTCAAACGAGCCGACAGTGTTAATGCATCTTCATGTTTTTGCGGAGATTCATCAATATTGGCTGCGTGTACCAAAGGATCTAAGCCCGCTTCTTTAAGGCGTTGTAACCGGTATGGCGAGCCAGATGCGAGTATAAGTTGTCGTACTAACAAAAATTACTCCTTAATCGCTGTTATACTTTGACAGTAAAGGGATTGACGTATATTATGCGCGCGCTATGCAGAAAGTGAAACTGCCACATCAAATAGATCCCGTGAAAAGCGCTGTGAAACGATCAGATTACTCTGGTGTTATTTCAGCGAAGGAAATGGAGAGGTTAACGGACCTAGTCGTAAGCAGTGACGACTGGGTGGACGCGAATGTTCAGTTTTTAAAAGACGAGCAGGGTCTTACTGTCTTTCGCGGCACGTTGACATTGACCGTGGTACTTATCTGCCAAGCGAGTAATGCGCCATTTGAGTATCCACTTAATGTGGATTTCTGTTTCAGCCCCGTGCAGGGGGAAGAAGAGATGGCACTGTTACCCGAAGCTTATGATCCCGTTGAAGTAGACGACCATGGAATGGTAGATTTACTACAATTGTTTGAGGACGAGCTGATTGTATCGATACCTCTAGTACCTCGCCAAGCAGAAAGCGAGTGTCCTGTTGTTGATGTTCAGTTCGGTAAACTTAAGCCGGAAGAAGAGCGACCCAACCCGTTCGCGGTGTTGAAAGAACTTAAGCGAGACCAGGAGTAAGTTATGGCAGTACAACAAAACCGTAAAACACGTGCAAAGCGTGGCATGCGTCGTTCACATGATGCATTAACAGGCTCATCTTTGTCTGTCGATGCAACTTCAGGTGAAACGCATCGTCGCCATCACGTGTCTGCTGATGGTTACTATCGCGGCAAAAAAGTTATCCAAGGTTAATTACTGACCGGCGATAATACATTGTCCGAACTAACCATTGCGTTAGATATGATGGGGGGCGATATTGGCCCCCCAGTTACTTTTCCTGCCGCATTAAAAGCCGCTCAGGCCTACCCAGATGTTACTTTTCTTTTGTTTGGCCACCAAGACGCCATTCAGCATGAGTTTAAAAAACGCAATATAAGTGAATCAGACGGCATTATGAGCCGAATGCCTATCGTGCATTGCGAAGAAGTCGTAGGAATGGGTGATTCGCCTGCTTCCGTATTGCGCAATAAAAAGCAGTCCTCCATGCGCAAGATGATAGAGTCTGTAGAACAGAACAACGCGCAAGCTTGTGTGAGTTCAGGGAATACGGGTGCATTAATGGCGCTGGCATATTACCGGCTAAAAACCCTATCAGGGATAGACAGGCCCGCCTTGGTATCTCGGATGCCAACAGCCGGTCAGCACAGGGTCTTTTTACTCGACCTTGGTGCAAATGTCACCTGTACTGCCGAAACCCTCTTTCAATATGGTGTAATGGGCAGTGTATTAGCACAGCAGGTTGCACAAATAGAAAAGCCGAGAGTGGCGTTGTTAAACGTGGGCGAAGAAGATATCAAAGGCAATGCCCAGGTTAAGATGGCCGATCAAATATTCAAAAATGCCAATAGCGTCAATTATATTGGGTATGTGGAAGGAACGGAGATATTCTCTGACGCAGCCGATGTTATCGTCACCGACGGCTTTACCGGCAATATAGCGTTAAAATCCAGTGAGGGTTTAGCTAAGCTTGTTATTAATGAAGTGAAGCGTCAATCTCAGAAGAGTTTTTTGACCCGAATGATGGCTAGAGCTGCCATGCCACTTCTCAAGAAGATCTACAATCGCGTGAACCCCGACCAGTATAACGGCGCCAGTTTGATAGGATTGCGCGGCACTGTGATAAAGAGTCACGGCAACGCATCCTCAGACGCGTTTTATTACGCCATTGGGCTTGCTATTCAAGAAGCCAGGATGCAAGTCCCTGAAAAAATAAAAGCGTCCATAGAGACCGTATTACTGGAGCAAATTTGAAAACATATTCGCGCTTTATTGGAACCGGGAGCTATTACCCGAGTGAAGTACGTTCTAACGCCGATCTTGAGTTAATGGTAGACACCAGCGATGAATGGATTACCGACAGAACAGGTATAAAAGAACGCCGTATCATTGGTGCAGATGAAACGGCTGCCACTATGGGTGTTGAAGCAAGTAAAAAAGCCATTGAGGCTGCTGGAATAGAACCGCACACTATCGATATGATTGTTTGTGCAACAACGAGCGGTCGCTATTCCCTTCCCAGCACAGCTTGTGAAATCCAAGGAATGCTAGGCATAGACAACATCCCGGCATTTGATGTCGCCGCAGCATGCGCGGGGTACTGCTATGCCTTGAGTGTGGCAGATCAATACATAAAGTCTGGCATGGCTAAAAGAATCCTGGTGGTGGGTACTGATTGCTTGAGCCGGTTAGTTGATCCTGCAGACCGTTCCATGGTCATTCTGTTTGGTGACGGGGCAGGGGCCACTATTATTGAGGCCAGCGAAGAGCCGGGTATATTATCGACGCACATTCACGCTGCCGGTCAACATGGCGATTTACTATACGTTGGCAACCCGACGCGTGGCAACGAAGCCTCAATTCACGAAAATTGGGGAGTAATGAAAGGCAATGAAGTGTTCAAAGTTGCTGTCACAAAACTCAGTGAAGTTGTAGAGCAAACACTGGCTGCAAACAACATGCAAAAATCTGATCTCGATTGGCTGGTACCTCATCAGGCGAATTTCAGAATTATCAAAGCAACGGCCAAAAAGCTGAACATGTCACTAGATCAGGTTGTTATTACGCTTGAAAAATACGGTAATACTTCTGCAGCGACCGTTCCCACAGCGCTGGACACAGCTATCAGAGACGGCAGAATAAAACGCGGCCAAAATCTTTTACTTGAAGCTTTTGGTGGTGGATTTGCTTGGTCGTCGGCACTTGTGCGTTATTAAGGAATCAATATGATGAACTCAACAGCATTTGTGTTCCCGGGGCAGGGGTCACAATCAAAGGGGATGTTAGCTGAGCTGGCGGCCCAAAACGAATCTGTAAAAACAACGTTTGACCGAGCGTCTTCTATACTAGGTTACGACCTATGGCAAGTTGTGCAGGAAGACTCACAACAGACGTTAAATCAAACCCAGGTCACGCAACCCGCACTGCTTACTTCAAGCTATGCCATTTGGCAATTGCTGCACGAACAAGGTCATACGCCCGCCTACATGGCTGGACATAGTCTGGGTGAATATAGCGCCCTGGTTTGTGCAGGTGTGATGACATTGGAAGATGGTGTCAGTTTGGTTAAACAGCGCGGTGAGTTTATGCAACAAGCCGTACCCGCAGGCGAGGGCGCCATGTACGCTATAATCGGGTTGGCAGATGACAAAATTGAAGACATTTGTGCTCAAGTTCAAGGTGACCAAGGTGGCGTGATTGCGCCTGTTAATTATAATTCGCCTGGTCAGGTGGTTATTGCTGGCAGTGCGTTAAGCGCCGAAAAAGCAGCCGAACGCTGTAAAGAAGCGGGTGCCAAAAGAGCACTTCCTTTAGCCGTGAGTGTTCCATCGCATTGTGCGCTGATGAAGCCCGCGGCAGACAAACTAGCAGAGGTGCTCAGTGCAATCTCTCTCAATACACCGAATGTGCCTGTCATCAACAATGTAGATGTAGCGCAAGAGACTGATCCTGAAGCCATTCGTTCTGCACTGATAAGACAGTTATACAAGCCAGTTCAGTGGACCAAAACAGTGGAAACGCTCCATGCCAAAGGTATAACTCGCCTGATAGAAGTGGGCCCAGGCAAAGTATTGACCGGTCTGAATAAACGAATTGTTAAATCGTTGCAATGCAGCGCAGCGAATACACCAGACACCATTGTGTTGGAAAACTAACAGGAATAAATATGACACAATTAAGCGGAAAAGTTGCGCTGGTAACAGGCGCAAGTCGAGGTATCGGTAAGGCCATAGCCCAGCAGCTTGTTGAGCAAGGTGCGTTTGTAGTTGGTACGGCAACCTCAGAGGCTGGTGCGGCGGCAATCAGTGAATACCTTGGTGACAGCGGACAGGGCAAAGTACTCAATGTAATGCAGCAAGATAGCATTGAAGCGTTGTTGTCAGATATCAACAACGACCATGGTGGTGTTGATATTCTTGTCAATAATGCGGGTATCACGCGAGATAATCTTCTTATGCGGATGAAAGACGCAGAGTGGGATGACATCATTGCCACCAACTTGACATCTATTTTCAAACTATCTAAGGCAGTACTTAGAGGTATGATGAAAAAGCGCCATGGTCGCATCGTTAATATAGGTTCTGTTGTAGGCAGTACTGGTAATCCAGGACAGGCAAACTATGCGGCAGCAAAAGCTGGCGTTATTGGTTTCACCAAATCAATGGCCAGAGAGGTGGCATCGAGAGGCATTACAATAAATGTGGTCGCACCGGGCTTTATTGATACAGACATGACACAGTCGCTTACAAATGAACAAAAAGAGGCGATTTTTAAGGACATACCTGCCAACAGACTGGGCGCGCCAGAAGAAATCGCATCAGCGGTGAGCTTTTTAGTGTCTGATTCTGCTGCCTATATTACTGGTGAAACATTGCATGTTAACGGCGGAATGCATATGGTATAAGCCTGCTTAAACAGGCAATTTAAAACACATCCTGCTATTGAATGTTAACAGGATGTTGATTACTATTTTCAACTGGTTGCTGGTTCGACCTTTGAATAGATGACGTTAGGTACTTGCATAGCGGCATTTTGACAAATAAACTAGCGACAATTTTTACTATCTAGTGACGTTTAAGGGAAACCTAGAATATGAGTAACATCGAAGAGCGCGTTAAGAAAATTATCGTTGAACAGCTTGGCGTTAAAGAAGAAGAAGTTAAAGCCGAAGCTTCATTTGTTGATGATTTGGGCGCTGATTCGCTCGACACTGTTGAGCTTGTCATGGCTTTAGAAGAAGAATTTGATACTGAAATTCCGGATGAAGAAGCTGAAAAGATTACCACTGTCCAGTCAGCTATCGACTACATTAACGCTAATAAAGACGCGTAAATCCTTTTGAAAAAGCGGCTCATTCAGAGCCGTTTTTCTGTTTCAAGCACTACTACTCTTTACTAACGAGGACAAAACGTGTCAAAACGTCGTGTTGTTGTTACCGGGCTGGGAATGTTATCCCCTCTCGGTTTGGACGTGGATACTACCTGGAAAGCGTTGCTTGAAGGGACAAGTGGCATCGGTCCAATTACCCACTTTGATTGTGCTAACTATGGCACGCGATTCGCTGGCGAAGTAAAGGATTTCGACCCGTTGGCGTATATCGACAAAAAAGAAACCAAAAAGATGGATCGCTTTATACAGCTTGGTATTGCTGCTGGTAAGCAGGCACTGCAGGATTCCGGTCTGCAAATAAACACTGACAATGCGCACCGCATTGGTGTTGCTATCGGTTCTGGGATAGGCGGGCTTGCTCAAATTGAGCAAAACCATGACAAGCTTGTAAACAGTGGTCCAAAGCGCGTTTCACCTTTTTTTGTGCCCTCAACTATTACCAATATGATTTCCGGCTTTTTGTCGATCATGGAGGGAATGAAAGGGCCAAATCTTAATGTAGTGACCGCTTGTACTACGGGTGTTCACAACATAGGTGTGGCGGCACGCACCATTGCTTATGGCGACGCAGACGCTATGTTAGCAGGTGGTGCAGAGGCTTCAATTACGCCATTGGGTATTGCCGGTTTTGGTGCGGCAAGAGCACTTTCAACCAATAATGAAAACCCCCAAGCCGCAAGCCGCCCCTGGGATAAAGACAGAGATGGTTTTGTGATGGGAGAAGGTGCCGGTGTGGTAATGCTCGAGGAATATGAGTCTGCCAAAGCGCGTGGTGCGACGATTTATGCTGAGCTTGTTGGCTTTGGTATGAGTGGTGACGCATATCACATGACTTCGCCGCCTGAAGATGGTGAAGGTGCTGCTGCATCGATGAAAAATGCCATATCTGATGCATCAATTGATGCCGCTGAAATCGGCTATGTTAATGCGCACGGTACATCAACACCGGCAGGTGATGTTGCAGAAGTGTCTGCGATTAAAGCGGTATTTGGTGAGCATGCTGGTAAGGTAATGGTGAGTTCGACTAAATCAATGATCGGTCACTTGTTAGGTGCGGCCGGTTCGGTGGAAGCTATTTTTACCGTGTTGGCACTGCGAGATAAGATGGCACCGCCTACCATAAATTTGGATAATCCAGGTGAGGGCTGTGACTTAGATTTCGTCCCTAATAAAGCCAAACCATTTGCAGAAGAGTATGCACTTTGCAATTCCTTTGGGTTTGGTGGTACGAACGGATCATTAATTTTCAAGCGTATTTAACGCTACCTGAATTGTTTCTTTTTGAGACCATGTTAACAGTGTTAGCATGGTCTTCTTTGTTTTATGTCTTAAAAAAACGTGTATCAAATTATTGAACATTGGTCGGACTGTGATCGAGCCATTTATTACGGTGATGGCATCTTTACCACCATGCGGGTGACTTCTGGGAAGGTATCTTTGCTTGAATACCATCTGACCAGGCTGGATCGCGATGCGCAAAAACTGGGTTTACCTCCGGTCAATGAAGAAATTGTAAAGGCTATCACTGATCGAGCAGGACAATTAAACAATGGCGTTTTAAAAGTTACCTTATCCTGCGGTGACGGGGGGCGTGGTTATGCCAGGCCTGACACGCTGACTCCTGTAGTATTTTTCTCACAAGGGCAGATCCCACTAAACTATAGTCGTTGGGAAAAAGAAGGGGTTTCACTTGGTGTGAGTCAGATTCGCCTCGCTAAACAGCCTCTTTTGGCCGGTATTAAGCATTTGAATCGGCTTGAACAAGTACTGATAAAACAGCACATGCCAAAAGAGTTCGATGATGTTTTGGTGTTAGACACTGACAACCACATTGTTGAATGTAGCAGTGCAAACGTATTTTGGTATAAAAATGAGACTTGGTACACCCCGGAGCTAACCAATAGCGGTGTCAGTGGTGTTATGCGAGCACATATAGTAAATTTTTTCAGGGCCAGTGCGATCCCTCATGCCGAGGTATCAGTAAGTGTAAAAAAAGTACTCGATTGCGAGGCCATGTTTATATGCAATGCGCTTATGGGCTTAGTTCCTGTCAAAAGGCTCCATGCAGAGCAGCGTCAATATCAAAAAGAGATAAAACGAGTGTGTGAATTGCGGGCAAAGGTATTGGAAACCTTATGATTGCCAGAATATTGCTAGGTACTGCGGGTATCCTTGTTATGCTTAGCCTTCTTACAGGGTTATGGTACAAGAGCCAGATAGCGCATCCACTAGGCATAGACAATGGTACGCTGTTGGCGGTGAGCGGTGGAGACACCCCCCATTCAGTGCTTAAAGATTTACTAGCAAAAAGTGATCATGACCTACCTGTACTGGTTGGCAAAATTTGGATAAAAACGGCGTTGGGTAAAAAGCCGATCCAAAAAGGCATCTACGAAATAGATGCCACTATGACTATTGAACAAGTTTATGCATTACTGCAATCAGGCAAGCAAAAACAATTTTCTATCACATTAGTTGAAGGTCTGACTTTCAAAGACTGGTTAGGTCAGCTAAAGCAAGCACCCTATTTACACGATGACTGGAATGAGGAAACTTCTGAGCTTTTAATGGACAAACTTTATAAAACGTTAGAGTTGGAAGTGTCGTCCTGGGAAGGTTTACTGTTAGCTGAAACCTATGCCTATACAGCTCACAGTAAAATCAGTGATATTGTTGTTCGCGCCGCGAATGCGCTTCACAATGCGTTAGGTCTCATCCAGTCATCATTTCCGCTGCCAAACGAGTTAAACTCCCAATACGAAGCATTGATCCTTGCTTCTATCGTAGAAAAGGAAACGGCGCAACCCGATGAAAGAGCATTAATCTCAGGGGTTTTTCTCAACCGTTTAGCGCTTGGCATGAAGCTACAAACCGACCCTACTGTTATTTACGGCATAGGGGAGGGATTTGACGGCGACATCACCCGTGCACATTTGCGTCAAGCCACTCCTTACAATACATACGTGATTAAAGGATTGCCTCCCACTCCCATTGCTATGGTAGGAAGAGAAGCGCTACAGGCCGTCTATCAGCCAATGCCCACTGAATTTTTGTACTTTGTTGCTAAAGGCGATGGCACGCACCAGTTTTCAAAGACCTTAGCTGAACATAATAAGGCAGTTAGAAAATACCAATTAGGAATAAATGAGTGATTAAACCGATCGGAAAGTTTATTGTGGTTGAAGGACTCGAAGGAGCAGGAAAGTCCTCCGCCATCAACGCGATTACGCACGTTTTACAAACCAACGACATCGACCATATTACAACTAGAGAGCCGGGTGGAACACCGATGGCAGAGCGTATTCGCGAATGTGTCAAACACGATTGGGAAGAGCGTGTTGATGAGAAAACGGAATTGCTTCTAATGTATGCAGCAAGAGTTCAGCTGGTTGAAAATACGATTAAGCCAGCGCTAGAGAGGGGCGTATGGGTGATTGGTGATCGTCATGATCTCAGCTCACAGGCTTATCAAGGTGGTGGCAGAGGCCTTGATAAAACCGTGCTGGGCCAGTTGAAGTCGTTAACACTGGGAGACTTTGAACCTGACTTAACCTTGTATTTGGATATTGACCCGGAAGTCGGATTGCGCCGAGCAAAAGGCCGGGGCGCACTGGACAGAATAGAGAAAGCTTCTCTAGATTTTTTCATCCGGACACGTGAACGATATCTTGAATTAGTTAATCACAATGAGAAGGCGGAGGTTATTGATGCCATGCAAGATATGCCGCTAGTGCATCAACGTCTCAAAGATATCATGCGGAGCTATGTCAGTTCATGAGGCTAACCTGGTTTACCCCCTTATTTGAAAACATTATGAGACGGGCGCACGATGAAAACTTACATCATGCCCTTTTGCTTGCCGGGCCAGAAGGTATTGGAAAGCAAGAACTCGCCCATGACATTGGTCAAGGCCTATTGTGTCAATCGCCTAGCATTCAGGGCGCCTGCAATCAGTGTTCAGCTTGTGATTTGTTTAACGCGGGAAGCCATTCAGATTTTTATCTGGTAGAAAGTGAAAAACAGATTGGCGTTGATGCCATTAGAAGCGTTATCAGTGCTTTGTCGAAAACCGCACAACACGGATCGCGTAAAGTATGTATCATACGCGCGGCACATTCTATGACAGAGTCAGCGGCAAATGCGCTGTTGAAAACGTTAGAAGAGCCGACCAAAAATACATACTTGGTACTCATCGTTGATGAAATTCATCAGATTTTACCAACCATTCTTAGTCGCTGTGAAAAGTGGTCTTTACGTTCGCCTGAGCCGGAACAGGCCATTTCATGGTTACAAAGCTATTATCCTGACAAAGGGCCTTTCGACGTTAACCTAGTACGCGCCTATGGTGGCGCCCCCTTGCGGTTGGTTAAAGCCTTGGAGCAGGAAAATGACAAGGTATTTAGTCGTTTCGACTCTGATCTAAACGATGTTATTACAGGTAATAAAACATCGTTGAAAATGGCACAGGAGTGGCAGGATTCAGGTAACCGGTTGATCAATTGGTGTCAGATGAAGTGTCTAAAGGCCTATAGAAATAATACCAGGCAAGACATACTCAGGGCTTACCAACTGTGTATAGAGGCAGCCACACGAATGACACATCCAGGTGTTAACAAGGTGCTTGTCTTAGTCGATGTTATTCACAATGTTAGCCACGCCGTTAAGCAAAAATAATAAGAGGTATTGCGAGTGTTTGTTGATTCACATTGTCACCTAGATCGCCTGGATCCCAACTCAGGTAGTGTGGATGAGGCTTTGAAATTTGCTCAGTCCCGTGGCGTTAAGCATTTTTTGTGTGTGGCCGTTTCAGTCAAAGAGTTCGATGCCATGATGGATGTAGTCTCAGCCTATGACAATGTTTCTGTGTCTTGCGGTGTACATCCGCTTCACCAGGAAGATGCCTGCTCGAGACAAGTATTACTTGAGAAGGCAAGTGATCAACGGGTTGTCGCCATTGGTGAAACTGGTCTTGATTATTATTACAGTGAAGAGTCAAAAGCGGTGCAGATGACCTCTTTTATCGATCACATACACGTTGCCAATGAATTGAAGAAACCTTTAATCATCCATACCCGCGGAGCAAAAGAGGATACCTTAGGGCTCCTTGAAGCCCATTTGGCTGATCATACGCAAGGTGTTTTGCATTGTTTTACTGAAGACTGGGATATGGCTGAAAAAGCCATGGAGATGGGGATGTACATCTCGATCTCTGGTATTGTGACTTTTCGCACAGCTGATGCACTGCGCGATGTGGCCAAGCGGGTTCCACTTGATAAATTACTTATCGAAACAGATTCCCCCTGGCTTGCGCCTGTTCCGCATAGAGGCAAACCCAATCAACCTGCTTATGTTGTAGAGGTGGCTGAATATATTGCCAATTTACGGGGCATATCTGTTAACGAGCTGGCAGAAGCGACGACGGATAATTTCTACCGCCTGTTTGCGCTTTGCAACAAAACCTCATGACAAAGGACGTCAGACCTTCCTGGCACCAAAGGCTAAGCCGCAGTCTGCACCTTTCCAGAAGTAAACCCGAAAGTCGATATGTCCAACTCGCAACGGTCGGTGCTGACCATAAACCTCAGAATCGGACAGTGGTATTTAGAGGGTTTGACACAAACGGAGGGGCACTTCGATTCATTACCGATAAACGAAGCGCCAAGTTTACAGCCCTTTATAACAATCCAAATGCTGAAATATGTTGGTACTTTTCAGGTAGTAGAGAGCAATATCGTTTATCTGGGTGTTGCAAATTTGCTTCAGAGAAAGAGAAAAACAGCGTGTGGAAAAGCCTATCTGAGTCATCCAAGCGCCAATTTTTGTGGGGTGAGCCGAAATCGAAGCTTGTCGATACCTACACGCCTTTATCCATTACCGATGAAACCCCACCAGCGCATTTTGTCTTGGTTAATGTTGTAATTGAAAATGTGGATTATTTAAATCTTAAGCACGGTGATCAAGGGTATCCACACACTCGTGAAATTTACCTGAAAATAAACAATGAGTGGCATTGCGAAAAGGTTATCCCCTGAATGTCATTATCTTTATATTTTGGCTAAACAACACTTTTTAAATTTGTTTCCGCTTCCACAAAAGCAGCTATCATTGCGCGATAGTTTTGCTGTGCCAAGGTGCGCTATATCACCACGCAGATACCGCCACTTATTGTTTTCAATAACAAATAGAGAGGTTTCTTGTAAGCACTTAAGTGTGTTGGTTTCCTTAAAATAAGCGGCAAAGGTGACCAGATGATCACGGGTGGCCACTATCCGTAGACCAAGCCACTGAGTATTTGCAGCACTTTCTCTTAGCTGCAATACCGAAAGCGAAGCTCTGGGAGAATGAGCATATGTGTTTAGAATATAGTCATAGTCTTCAACACAATAGGCAGAGTAGCGCGAGCGCATAAGCTGCTCTGGCGATTTCGCAGTGTCACATTGGATAACAGGGCCACAGCATTCGGCAAATGTACGCTTAGAGCCGCAATAGCATGTCACTGAACTTACTCCTCTGGCGTATTTCGTCGCTTTTTACGCATAACGGGCATGTTGCCTGCTTCTGCACCATCCATTGTTTTAATACGCTTTTTAATCGACGGAGAAGGAGCCGCATTGGTGGTTTTCTTTCTATTGACCTGCTTTGAATGCTTACGCTTGCTTTCGGGGGCAACTATGCCAGTGAATTTTGTAGTGTGATCAGGATGTGCAACCGGGGTGATATCATAATCAATGTGTGACTTTATATGCGTGTAGTTGCGCCAGTCTCTTTTTCCAAGTAAAGAAACCGCAACACCGGAATTACCCGCTCTTCCTGTTCGCCCAATGCGGTGTATATATTCATCAGGTGAAGGAGGAAGGTCAAAGTTTACAACCAAGCCTACTTTGGGTAGGTCCAGTCCCCGTGACGCTACATCGGTAGTAACAAGCACACTGTGCTGCCCCTTGGAGAAAGCGGTCATGACATTGTTACGTTGGCTTTGAGGTAAGTCACCGCGCAATCCGATTGCTTGCAATTTCGCATCATTATGCGCATTGAGCAGTGCAACGAGACGATCCGTATCTTCTCTTGTCGCAGTAAACACAATAGCCTGATCGTAAGCAGTTTCACGCAACACTGTATTTAACAACGCGTCTTTTTGTTCAACGTGATCGGCAAAATAAAAAGACTGTTTGATGTTCTCATGTTTGGCCGTAGACACACTCACGTTAATCCTAACTGGAGACTGTACCATATTGCTTGCAAGCTGCTTGACCGACACATGCTCTAGTGTGGCAGAAAACAAAAGCGTCTGTCGTTTGCGATGGTCGGCTTGTTGATTGATTTGCAAAAGGGCATCGGCGAACCCCAAATCTAACATCCTGTCGGCTTCGTCCAAGATCAGCATTTCTAAACCATTGAGGAAAAAACTTCTACTGGCAAGGTGATCGGCTATTCGACCCGCGGTGCCGACAATCAGCGCTGGACTCTTTGCTAATAGCTTGCATTGATCATTGTAGTTATCACCGCCAATGACAAGGGCTGGACGAATATTAAGCCCATTACACAGCGATTTTGCTTCCTGAAAAACTTGCTTTGCTAATTCGCGGGTGGGGGCAATGATGAGCGCTCGGGGATCTTTTTTACTCAGGGCTTTTGTTGTTAGCAACCTTTGCAGCGTAGGGATGAGAAAAGCCAGTGTTTTACCTGAGCCTGTTTGTGACTGCACCAGAACATCATTACCCTGAAGTGTGGGCAATATACTTTTTTGCTGTACGTCTGTGAGTTGAACAAACCCTTTATCAAGTAGGGTTTTTATTAGTTTGTGGTGTACGGGAAGATCAGAAATTTGCAATGTGGCTTCAGCTATTAAAACATAAAGTTCATATTATGAACCATGCGCTTAATGCATGCCAAGAAAATCTCTTTGGGCATGTAGCCCAAAGAGTTCGATGATGGAGGTTACGCAATAACCATTTCTGGCACATTGTCAGGTACAACAAGCTTTCCTGCTGTTTTTTCCTTAATTTCTTCTACCGTTACACCAGGCGCGCGCTCAGTCAGCACGAATGCACCGTCTTCTATCTTCAACACGGCAAGGTCGGTAATGATACGGGTAATACAATTTACACCTGTAAGCGGTAGGGTACACGCAGGCAGAAGCTTTGAATTACCTTTTTTATCAGCGTGCGTCATGGTCACTATGATGTTTTTTGCACCGGCTACCAGATCCATAGCGCCACCCATGCCTTTTATCAATTTTCCTGGAATCATCCAAGACGCAATATTGCCATTCACATCAACTTCAAATGCACCTAGCACAGTGAAATCCACGTGCCCTCCGCGAATCATTGCAAAACTTTCAGCAGAGCTAAATATGGAAGCGCCTGTAATCGCGGTAACGGTTTCCTTACCTGCATTGATCATATCAGCGTCGACTTCATCTTCGGTGGGATAACGTCCCATTCCTAGTAAGCCATTCTCTGATTGCAACATGACGGATATGCCCTCAGGGACGTAATTAGCCGCAAGGGTTGGGATGCCTATGCCCAAGTTGACATAGTCTCCATCTTTAAATTCCTGAGCAACACGCATAGCGATTTGATCTCGGGTTAAGGCCATTATGCTGTCTCCTCATTTTTTGCTAACACGCGGCGTTCAATGCGCTTTTCAAAATCACCTTTGATTACGCGGTTTACATAGATACCTGGGGTATGAATATGTGCTGGGTCCAGCTCTCCGGGTTGAACAATTTCTTCTACTTCTACCACGGTGATTTTTCCCGCTGTGGCTGCCATAGGATTAAAGTTTTGCGCTGTGTGGCGGTATACACAATTACCAAATGGATCAGCTTTCCATGCTTTAACAATGGCAAAATCGCCGGTGATAGACTCTTCCATAATATAGGGGCGACCGTTGAATTCTTTAACTTCTTTACCTTCACCTACGGGGGTTCCGTATCCTGTAGCAGTGTAAAAAGCGGGTATGCCAGCACCACCGGCCCGCATTTTCTCAGCGAGCGTGCCTTGGGGCGTCAGTTCAACTTCTAATTCGCCGTTTAGTAACTGCTGTTCAAAAAGGGCGTTTTCGCCCACGTAGGATGAGATCATTTTTTTGATTTGCTTGTCTTCCAATAAAATCCCCAAGCCAAAATCATCCACACCACAATTGTTCGATACTACTGTAAGACCTGTGGTACCCATTGCCTTAATTTGTGTAATTAGCCCTTCTGGGATACCACACAAACCAAACCCGCCAGCAATGATTGTCATACCGTCTTCCAGGCCCTTCATTGCGTCGCTGTAACTATCAACTACTTTATTGAAGCCAGACATGCTCATTCCTTTTGTAAATGAATTGTTAGCATTTCAGTCTATCCGTCTTGTTTCAAAAGTAAATTTGAATTAATTTAATTATTATTAAATTTAATTTATTAATAGGTGTAAGCTGTGAGTGTGTCTTACAAACAAATTGTGGCGTTTATTCAGGTTGCCAAAAGTGCAACCTTTGCAGAAGCGGCTGACCATTTGCATATTACCCAGCCTGCCTTGTCAGTCACTATCAAAAAGCTGGAGCAAGCGCTAGGCGGTGCATTGTTTGTAAGAACAACGCGTACTGTGGAACTGACACCGGAAGGGAAGCACTTTTTTGACGATGCCAAAGCGCTATTGTCACATTGGGATACTGCAGTTTTAGACATAAAAAATCGTTTTGCGTTGCGCAGGGGAACATTGTCTGTTGCCAGTATGCCTGCCTTTGCTGAATCATATCTGCCAGAGCTTCTAAGGCGCTTTAATAGTATTTATCAAAACGTGTTTTTGCGCATTAGAGACGAAGTCATGGAAGAGGTAATTGACAGTGTGCTAGCCGGAAAAAGTGAGTTGGGGTTTGTGTTTGAGCCTGAGCGTAAGGAGGGGCTTATTTTTACCCCTCTGTTTGAAAACCGTTTCGTTGTAGTGATGTCAACCAATCACAGGCTGGCACAAATAGGTGAATTAGACTGGCAGAATGTGCGAGATGAGGCACATGTCATCATGCATAAAGAGACGTCGGTCAGAACATGGATTGATGAGGCTCTGCCTGCCGGATTACAATTAAACATTGTTGCTGAAACCAGCCAATTAGGTACGGTTGGGCAACTGGTCGCGAAATCGTTTGGTATTGCTATCGTGCCGGAGTTATGTCGTTATCAAATGGAGCAGAAGGGGCTGGTGTGCAAGCCCTTTAATGAACCAAAACTCCATCGGGCAGTAGGGATAATACACTCTTCGAGAAAACCCTTATCCATGCCCGCAAGGTTTCTGTTGGAAGACAGTAAAAATAGACTATCTTGAAGCCCTTGAGGCTTTCAATTCGGCATACTTACAGGGCTCTATCCAGGCTGCATTAGCTTATCGATTGTCTTTGTGTAGCCACTTTCGAAATTATCCAAAAACCATTGTACACAGGGTAGATTGCTGCTGTGTTCGTTGACTTTTTCCTCAAGGTTAATCAAGGCATCTGTAAAATCGATATTGCCCGATTTTTCCACCTCTTCCTTACACTTAAACCAGGCGACGATGTCATCAGCTGCCTTTATAATGCGCTTAGCATCAGCATCAACATTTTTTTGAATAATATAATTGTCAAATACGGGCTGTAAAAACATGGGTAGCGATCGTGCACAAGTGCGCTCAATTTCATCTTCCATCTGCTTTATTTCACGCGTGATTGTGGGAGAGGCGTACTTGATCGGGCTAGGTAAGTCGCCGCTCACGCCTTCGGCGCATTCGTGGTAGATACCCAATAACGCAATGCGTTCAGCGTTGTGGCTCCGGCCAAAACGCCGGTTATCTATTTCAGCTAAAAGATGCGCAACAACGGATACGTTAAGGCAATGACTGTGAAGGTCAACGTCGGTTTGTACCGAGTTATCCATACGGTTCCAGCGCTTTATGAAACGCTGGCGATAAATCCATGCTAAAAAATTACTTTTCAATGTAGCCTTTCCTGCTTGGTACAAGGTTGGACGATGTAAAATGGGGGAGGTGATTTACCACTTTTTCTTAGGAGCAAACAATTCGTCCAGTTCGTCCCTTTCTTCTTCTTTCTTCTTCGCTCTGTCTTGCGCATTCGCATTTTTTAGCTGGTCCTGGATTTCGGCAAGTTGGTCACGAAACTGAGCGAGTCTTCTTATGGTGTAATCATCGGGATGGTTTTGATTTTCCATCGCAGCGATGGCTTTTTCCAAATACTGCCTTGCAGAGCCAAGCATATTCGTTTTCAGTGCCGCTGCAGCTCTTCTACCCAGGGTTTCTACATTTACTTTTAGTTGCAATCGTTCGAGTTGCTTGTCTTCTTCAATGTAGGTCTTTGTATCAATTTTACCCTTACTGTGCTCCGAGCGAAGGAGTATACGTAGCTTTTTAACACCCTGAATATATTGAATAATAAGTTTATCTGTGTCGGGCAGGGTGAATTCGTTAACAGCGGGACCCGCTTCAGGATCGGTTTCGCTAAGTACCTTTTCCTGGTCTTTAATGCGCTGTTTAATATCGCTATTGTCTGAATTGACTTCATTAATAGCCTTAAGTGCACTTAAAATGCGGGTTTGTAAAATAACAATCAACTTTTGAGAAACGGGAAACTGGCCACACGCCATTATCACATTTTCTGTTTCATCGATTATCGCTTTGTGTTTAGCTACCTCAGCGCGTTTTTCCGCCTCAATTTTTGCCCTGTGCTGTTGCACAGCATTGAAAAAAATAGCAGCGATAAATAAAACAACCACCAAAATAACAATGATTTCAAATGACATAGTGTGATCCTACGGCATACGCCAAAGCGCACGATCCTATTTTATTATTATCTGATATCGACCTGTTTCAGGGTAATTTTACCCTAAACACGCTCCCACCAAGCGTACCACCATTTTCCAGTGAAATCTCGCCTCGTCTGCCATTGTTGTCATGGGCATCAGCAATCATGCTCGCGAAGAACAGTCCCAGGCCAGTTCGTCCCTCTTTGAGATTTGGTTTGTGCACTTGTTTATTCGTGGTAGACAACATAGATTCAGGGTAGCCGTCGCCATCATCAGAGACGGCAATAAGCAGCTGTTCCCCTTCTTTTGTTAATTCGATAGAGGCAGACATAACTACTTTCGTTTTCCCATACCTCAACGCATTGATAACGGCGTCATTCAACAGTAAATAGATGAGTTCTGAGTCAAAAAACCAGCATAGTTCAGGCTCACATTGCCACTGCAACTCAATTCCCTTTTGGTCGCAATAGTAACGATTGGAGGCTTCTATATCTGCCAATATGTCATTGATATTGTGTTCATCAACAGTAAGTGGCAAATCGGACATCCCAGAGCGGTAAAGTGACAGCATTTGTACCAGATTGGTATTTAATCGCAGCGCTTCATAATGGGTACTACTGATTTGGTCGTGTGCCAGTTTGTTTTCTAGCGGTACATGCAGACTCAGTGTTTCAATTGACTGTATAAGTAGACTCAAAGAATTTTTCATATCGTGGACTGAGGCTGCCAGTACAGCTGAAAAATCTAACTCATCGCGTTCAAATTTGCTCAAAACTGATGTACCTGCATACAATTGGAGAGAAATGGCAATACCTACATAATAAGTGAAAAAAATCCGTCTAGCCAAATGCTTATCTTGTCAAAGTCATAAATTGCGCTTTTTTTTATTGGCTGTTTTGGGTAATGTCTTAAGATTAGTGGCTAAACCTTGATGTCACTTTCGCTTTGGAACCTGTTCATTATGAAATTACAACAGCTTCGATATATCGTTGAGGTGTTAAACAACAATCTGAATGTTTCTGCTACTGCTGAGAGTCTGTACACATCACAGCCAGGCATAAGTAAGCAGGTGCGCATGCTAGAAGATGAGTTGGGCGTACAAATCTTTGGACGCAGTGGAAAACATCTCACACATGTGACCGACGCGGGTGAGCAAATCATCAAGTTATCCAGAGAAGTGCTTAACAAAGTTGAGAGTATTAAGTCTGTGGCTCGGGAGCACACGTTGCCTGATGAAGGTAAGCTGAATATTGCGACTACGCATACGCAGGCGCGTTACGCGTTACCTGATGTTATCCAGGGCTTCATGCATAAATTCCCTAAGGTTTCACTACATATGCATCAAGGCACACCTTCTCAAATCAGTGATTTGGCAGCGAAAGGTGAGGCTGATTTCGCCATCGCGACTGAGGCATTGCACCTGTATAACGACTTGGTGATGTTGCCTTGTTATCATTGGAACCGCAGCGTTATCGTTAACAAGGATCACCCACTAGCAAAGAAAACCAGTATTACAATTGACGATATTGCAGATTGCCCACTGGTAACGTATGTATTTGGCTTTACCGGCCGTTCAGAATTAGATCAAGCATTTGAACGCGCAGGACTTACACCAAAAATTGTATTCACTGCAACAGACGCTGATGTTATTAAAACCTATGTGCGTTTAGGTGTGGGAATAGGCGTCATTGCCTCTATGGCAGTATCGGAAGAGACCGACAAAGATCTGATAAAAATTGACGCTAGTCACCTGTTTGAGTACAGCACAACAAAAATCGGTTTTCGCAAGGGAAGCTTTCTGCGCAGTTACATGTTCGACTTCATCGAGCGTTTTGCCCCTCATCTCACTAAAGATAAGGTAGAGAAGGCAATGATGCTGAAGAATAACGACGAAGTCGAAAAGATGTTTAAAAACTATACATTGCCAGTCAAATAGGCATTAACACTCGATAATATTGACCGCAAGACCGCCTCGAGCAGTTTCTTTATACTTGGTTTTCATATCGTTACCCGTATCGCGCATGGTTTTGATCACTTTGTCTAGAGACACTTTGTGATCACCGCTACCACGCAACGCCAATCGCGAAGCATTGATCGCTTTTATTGCCCCCATGGCATTGCGCTCAATACAGGGTACTTGTACTAATCCGCCAACCGGGTCGCACGTTAACCCTAGGTTGTGTTCCATGCCAATTTCGGCCGCATTTTCTACTGCCTGGACACTGCCACCTAAAATCTCGGTAAGTGCACCCGCAGCCATAGAGCACGCCACACCTACTTCTCCCTGGCAACCTACTTCTGCACCAGAAATTGACGCGTTTTCTTTATACAGAATACCGATAGCACCCGCTGTCAGCAGAAAACGAGCTGCCGTTTCTTCGTCTAAAGGGCGAACAAATTTATTAAAATACGCCATAACAGCTGGGATAATACCTGCAGCACCATTGGTGGGTGCAGTCACAACACGACCGCCAGCCGCATTTTCTTCATTCACCGAAAGCGCAAACAAGTTAACCCAGTCCATGGTTTGCATAGGATCATCCGAGTGCTCACATTGCAGTCGTCGATAGAGCGCAGGCGCTCGCCTTACCACTTTGAGCCCGCCTGGTAATATACCTTCTTGCCCCATGCCCCGTTCAATGCAGGCTTTCATGGTTTTCCATATATCATGGAGCTTTGCTGTTACTGACTTTTCTTCGTGTTTGCCTCCTGACACCAGTGCCACTTCATTTTTTAACATCAATGAGCTGATTCGCATGCCATTCTCTTTGCATAAACTGAGTAATGTTTCAGCTGTTTTAAACGGGTAGGGAACCTGGCCAGAGGCGGATAGCGCGTTTTCTTTTACTTCGTCAAAGTCTCTATCATTAACGATAAATCCACCGCCAATGGAATAATAGGTGTCACTCAGTTGGCTTCCGTCTTCGAGTGTAAAATGGAAGGTGAGTGCATTGGCGTGTTTGGGTAACGACTTTCTTCTGTGAAATACAATCGCGCCCTGTTTTGGAAAGGGGACTGAGTGGCAATCGTTGAGCCGAATACTTTCGGTGTTATCTACCTCAAGCAGTAAGCTGTCGATTTGCTCTACGTCTACTGATTCTGGTAATAAACCCATTAATCCAAGTATTACTGCTTTTCCTGTTCCATGGCCTTTTCCTGTTTGGCCTAAAGAACCATATAGCTCAACCTGAACCTCTTTAACGCGCGTTAGTTGACTGTTATTGTGAAGGTTCAGCACACTTATCGCTGCGGCTCGCATTGGCCCCACGGTGTGCGAACTGGAAGGCCCAATGCCAACACTAAACATGTCAAATACACTTATCATCGTTATTACCTTATTCTAATCGGTCTAGCATTTTTAATGACGAGCAGGGTCCACTCAAGCAAGAAATCCTAATGCTTCGCATTAGTTTAGTTAATGGAATGTAAAAAAGTCACGTACTATTGTTGCAGTTTTTTAACGCAAATGATGTGAGAGATTGCGAATAATAGCGGCAGTAGCACCCCACACCATATAGTCTTTATAAGGGATAAAAAATACCGTCCAGTTACGACCGCGTTTACTGAACGGGTAGGTAAGATGGTTTTTTTGATCAACCATATAATCAAGGGGGACTTCAAATACGTCGGCAACTTCATTTGCGTCAATGGTGTAGTTGTCCTGCGGATGAATAAATCCTAGCAAAGGCACAATTTCATATCGCGTGATAGTACGGTAGTTAGGCAAAGCGCCAATCCATTCAATACGTTCAGGATGCAGGCCAATTTCTTCAAATGCTTCTCTTTGCGCTGCCTGCTGCGCGGTTTCTCCAGCTTCAAGTTTCCCGCCAGGAAAGCTTATTTGTCCAGGGTGGTGTCGAAGGTGGTGTGCGCGTTCAGTTAAAAGGAGTTGTAACCCCTCGGGCCGAATTACAATGGGAACAAGCACTGCCGCAGGTAGTCCTGGCTTGCGGAGGGGATAATCTGGCTCTGCATCAATGTTTCTGATGTGATGGAATCGAGTTAAAAATTCGGTGCGTGTCATCCTTTTTCCAGCAAGGGTAATATTTTTGCCACTTTGTCCAAGGTTTCTTGATACTCATCTTCGGCGATAGAGTCAACGACAATGCCACCACCGGCCCAGCAGTAAAGTTGCTGCTTTTCCGCTAGTAGCGTGCGAATGCAGATACTTGAGTCCATGTCCTGCTTCCAGCCAATATAAAAAATGCTACCACAGTAAATGGCTCGCCCATGAGGTTCCAGTTCATCGATAACTTCCATGGCGCGTACTTTGGGCGCGCCTGTGATTGAACCGCCAGGAAACGCGTCTTTTAGTAGTGTTAAGGGTGTTGTATCGTCACACAGTTCTCCGGTGATTGTGCTGACCATATGATGAACGGCTTCATAGCTCTCCAGTGTAAACAATTTAGGCACTTTGACACTGAAGGGTTTACAGTGCTTACTCAGATCGTTGCGCAATAAATCGACAATCATCAGGTTTTCTGCACGGTCTTTGTCTGCCGAAAGCAGCGCATCAGCCTGTTGTTTGTCTATAACCGGGTCGGGATGCCGTGGTCGAGTTCCTTTTATAGGTTTTGTTTGTACGACACCGTCTTTATGTGACAAAAAGCGCTCAGGTGATAAGCTTATGATAGCGCCCTCACTTAATCGCATGAACGCAGAGAATGGCGCGTTGTTATTGTCTTTCAGCCGCATGTAAGCAGCAAATTCATCGCCGGTATAAGGTGCAGAAAAGCGCTGAGCAAAATTAGTTTGATAGCAGTCGCCAGCATTTAAATAATGGTGTATGGCATCAATACTTTTTAGATATGCCTGTTGAGTTAGGTTACTGGTCCACGGCTGGGTAAGTGTCAATGGGGATTGATCCTCACTAATGCCAGTACAGGGTAACTCAAGTGCATCGTCATCAAAGGGCTCTGAGTGGTTTGTGACATAACAAAAATAATGGGAACCCGACTCGTGATCAACAATTATGGCTTTTTGATATAAGCCTATGCAAAGGTCGGGGGCGTGATAGCCAGTGTGTAAATCTCCAATATGCAAATAAAGTCGACCATAATCATAGCCAATATAACCTGCGATACCAGATTGAAATGGGAGGATAGCAGATAAGTCTTTGCTACCTTCACCAATAGTCAGGGACTGAGAATACATGGCTAATAGATCGTCGCTAGTATCAATAGCGTTTCCTCGAACAAACGTTCGTTCATTGCTCTGAGGGCAATGAATAATGGTACGTTTACTTTGACTGAGTACCACATGGCTGGGATGCCAGAACATAAAAGAGAAGCGATTACTGTCTGATTGTGACCCGGCAGAATCCAGTAAGAGCGCATAGGGACTTTTGGCAACACTTGCAAACCTATCATGCAAAGGCAAAGTTTGGGCTTTCGTTAACGCTCTTATGTGCAGGTATCGCTTAGTTTCTGGTAGCATGTATAAGTAAAAACAACAGTCGCTGGCGTGCTTAATCCAAGTTGCGCTAGTATACGCTGAAATAATATTAAGGAAACATCATGGCTGAGATCCGTCAACAAGATTTCATTGATAGCATTGAAGATGCTCTGCAATTCATTTCTTTTTATCACCCCTTAGATTACGTGAAAGCTGTCGAAAAAGCGTATGAAAATGAACAAAGCCAAGCGGCAAAAGACGCAATGGCGCAAATTCTTATCAATTCGCGTATGTCGGCAGAAGGTAAGCGTCCGCTTTGCCAGGATACGGGGATTGTGACCTGCTTTGTTAAAGTAGGCATGGGCGTGACTTGGGATAAAACCGACATGACGGTACAAGAAATGGTTGATGAAGGAACCAGACGCGCATACACAAACAAGGATAACCCTTTGCGGGCATCCATCGTGGCGGATCCTGCTGGCTCGCGCAAAAACACAAAAGACAATACGCCAGCAGTCGTGCACCTGGATATGGTACCGGGTGAAAAGGTTGAAGTAATGATAGCAGCCAAAGGCGGCGGTTCTGAAAATAAGTCAAAGATGGTGATGTTGAATCCTAGTGATGATATTGCCGCATGGGTAGAAAAGACGCTCCCAACAATGGGGGCAGGCTGGTGTCCGCCGGGCATGCTAGGCATAGGTATTGGCGGTACGGCAGAGAAGGCAGCAGTGCTAGCGAAAGAAAGCTTAATGGACCCTGTGGATATACAGGAGCTGATTGAACGCGGTCCTGAAACAACGGAAGAAAAACTCAGAGTTGAAATCTTCAATCGAGTCAACGCGCTAGGCATTGGTGCGCAGGGACTCGGTGGTTTGACGACCGTTGTCGACGTAAAGATTAAGTCGATGCCGACTCATGCGGCGTCGAAGCCCGTTGCGATGATCCCTAACTGTGCAGCAACACGTCATGCACACTTCACCTTGGACGGCAGTGGGCCTGCGAATTTAAAAGCGCCTAAACTGGAAGACTGGCCAAAAGTGACGTGGGAAGTGAGTGAAAACACCCGTCGCGTAAACATGGACGAATTGACCAAAGACGATATTCAAGAGTGGAAGGTCGGTGAGACCATTTTGCTCTCTGGGAAAATGCTGACAGGCAGAGATGCTGCGCACAAGCGCATCCAAACGATGCTTGACAGTGGTGAGGGGATGCCTGATGGCGTTGACTTCACCAACCGTTTTATCTACTACGTGGGGCCTGTAGACGCTGTCGGTGATGAAGTTGTAGGTCCGGCTGGTCCAACAACGGCTACCCGCATGGACAAGTTTACTGACATGATGCTCGAACAAACAGGTTTGATTGGAATGATCGGTAAAGCTGAACGAGGGCCTGCGACGGTGAAGTCGATTGCTGAACACAAATCAGTCTATTTAATGGCTGTAGGTGGCGCTGCTTACTTGGTGTCTAAGGCAATTAAAAATGCCCGTGTAGTCGCATTTGAAGATCTGGGGATGGAAGCCATCTACGAATTCGACGTCGAGGACATGCCGGTCACCGTAGCCGTTGACAGTACAGGTGCTAATGCCCATGAGACGGGCCCGGCGATATGGAAGGCCAAAATTGCCGATTTAAACGAGGCATTAAGCTAAGTTTTTATGCCTGAACTCTCACAAGCGCTTTTGCTTGCCATGTTAGTTGGCGCCCTTTTGGGCGCTGGCAGCATGGCGATAATATTGCTGGTACAGCGCAAAAAACACACACAGCAAATAGTTACTATGGAAGGGCAGCAACAATTACTGTCCGAACAGGTTTTATCACTAACAGAAAAAGCCGCGCTATTACCTGAAATAACCCGTCAGCGTGATAACCTGCAACAGGCTTTACTTGAACAACAACAGGCCTTTGCACAGTTAAATGCCCGTTCAGAGGCTGATAAGGCCAGTTTTGCACAACAAGCACAGGCTAATGACGAAAAGCTTGCCCTGATGCATGCAACGGAGAAGAGACTGGCTGAGCAATTTGAAAACCTTGCAAACCGGATTTTTGAGCAGAAAAGTGAATCTTTTACCAAGTTAAATCGCACTGGAATGGATGCCTTGATTGGGCCTTTGAAAGAACAACTTGAAGCGTTTAAACGGCAAATTAATGATCAGAGTGTCAGGGAAGGTCAGGAGCGAGCCAGCTTAAAAACAGAAATCCTCAGCCTAAAAGCCCTCAATCAAAGGATCACTGAAGAAGCCGCTGCTTTAACTATGGCGCTTAAAGGTGATAATAAAAAACAAGGTAACTGGGGGGAAGTTGTACTGGAACGGATCCTTTCAGAATCGGGGCTTCGGGAAGGCCATGAATTCAATACCCAGGTTTCAGTGACGTCAGACGAGGGTAAACAACAACAGCCGGATGTTGTGGTACATTTGCCTAACGATAAAGATGTGGTTATAGATTCTAAAGTGAGCCTATCGGCCTATGAAAGGTACTTTAATAGCGATGACGAAGACGAACGAGCCGTGTATTTAAAAGAGCACGTTGCATCGCTTAAGAATCACATCAAAGGGTTGAGCAAAAAAGATTATCAATCGCTTCCCGGTTTGAAGACACTCGACTATGTGTTGATGTTTGTGCCTGTTGAACCTGCTTTTTTACTCGCCATTGACAATGATCCTGATTTAGTCGGTTTTGCACTGTCGCAAAACATCATGCTGGTGAGTCCAACGAATTTGCTGGTTGCACTACGCACGATTAACAATATATGGCAGTACGAGTATCAGAATCAAAATGCGCAAAAGATTGCCACGCACGGCGCTAAGCTCTATGACAAATTTACCGGTTTTATTGCTGATATGGAAAAGCTGGGAAAAACGATAGATACCACACAAAAACATTTTGATTCAGCATTTAATAAGTTATCTCAGGGCAGAGGCAATATTGTAAGGCAAATAGAGCAGTTTAGAGAGCTTGGGGTGCAGCCCAATAAGCGCTTGCCCAATGAGCTAGTGAGTGACGAGGATGTGACTTCGGTAGAACACAGCGTCGCCGATAAAGACGACGCTTAGCAAAGATTAAACAGTGCCTACAGTAAAATGATGAGGCTTATTTCTGGGGACGTCGTCTGAACAAAAGCGACAAACACAGCAATGAGAGCCAACTCAATGCGCCACCACCGCCACTGTCACTAGCAGTATTGTTTGTTGCAACGGCCCTGGCATTAACGGTGATTGAGACTGTGCGGCTCGTGGCATTAACGCCGTCACTGGCTTCGACGTCGATCACAATGGTACTGCTGCTAACGCGATTGGGTGCTGTGAGTGTCAGTGAGGTTTGTTCAACACCATCAATAGTAATAGTGACGTCGTCACCGTCTGGGTCTGTTGCAGACGCACTGACTGTCACAGATTCCCCTTCTGTTACACTGGAAGGGGCCGTCACCGTTAAAATAGGCGCATCTTGAACGCCCTCAATATCGAGGTTCACTCGTCCTGTACCGTAAAGGTTGCCACTGGTGTCATTGACCGAATAAGAGAAGCTGTCTGTGCCAAAAAAATCTTGATTGGGGGTATAAGTGATTGCGCCATCACTGCCTACGGTTACACTGCCACTTTCAGGGCTCTGAGATATACTGACAGAGGTGACATCGAGTTGAGGCACTTCAATTTCAACCGGCGCTACTGTTCTTAAGGTATCAGTAAGCGTGCGCATCTCAGACACATTCAGTATGTTGGTATTAGCGTCGTTCGCAAGAACCGTGATCGTGGCACTAGTGTCTTCACTGAGGCTGGCTGTATCGTCCATAAAATCTGCTGGATTTAACACCGTCCCAGTGAATGAAATGTCAATCATACCACCCGTATCGCTGGTTAGTTTCAGCTCTAAGCCCTCTGCAGGTAGAACACCGGTTATGGACTGTGAAGTTTGTGATGCATAAGTGACGCCCACATTGCCCACAGCATTTTCTGCTCCAACGATTATCCCTTGGCTGGCTTCCTGTAGAGTTGGGCTGGACATAGGTCCATAAACAAAGTTAACTGCGCCAGTTTCAAAGTTAAACCAGAGTTGCACATTGACTGTGAGGTCTGGGTGTCCTTTAATTTGTGCATTTTTCCACTCCACCACAAAGTGACCGGTCGCTAATTCAACCGCGTACATCTCGCCACTGCCCGAGTCTCCTTCGTCAGTGCCGTCCAGATCTAGGTCTACCCAGAACGGTGCCACTACGCCATTCGGCTCAGCGCCATTGGGAAGCGGCGTTGCCTCCGGAGAAGTCACAGAGCCTGAACTTCTACCCATTGAGACAAAGCCGTTAGATGAGACTTTCATACTCGTATAGGTAGAACCAAAATAAGTAATGGGCGCATGAATGACTTCGACTTCGGCGTCGTCACATTGGCCTGAGCAGACCAATGGCTGAGTCACCTCTGACATGGAAAAGTAGCCAGTCACATCAAAATCGGCCAAAGCTTGCGCAATGTCGTTAGAGGGCGAAAATTGAAGTGAACCGAGCGCAAGATCGCCCTGCCAAATAATTTCGCGCGTGTCGCTGTCCCAGGTAACAGGTAACGCAGTCCCATTGCTTTGTGCAAAGAGCGATTCGGGTGCGAGTTCATATTTGTTGTCTATGCGGGTTTTAATTTCAATTGCGCCGGAGAACTCTTCATTAATGCCAGTGACAGAAAATGTAATAGCTTCACCTGGGGCTGCTGAAGATACAGAAGCGTTGGCTGTAAATAAGCGGTTTTCGTCATTGGTTACGGGAAAAACGGCAACAGGAATAAAATAATCTGACGTGGCTGAGTCGGTATCTTGCCAGTTTATTCCCCCGAGCACCCACTCCGAGACCGTCGCCAGTGACACATCCACAGTGAGTGTAATTTGGGATGACTGTCCCGGCGCTATTGTTAGATTATTAGGCGTAACTCTGGCAATTACAGTGGGGTCATCAAAGAATGTTTCAGGAGACATGACCACCGGTGAATCGCTGGTGTTGGTGGCAGTAAACGTTAAATCACAGGCTAAAAAGCATTTTGCCTCGACCAGACTTATTTCATCAAATGTAACTTCAACAGTACTTGCCCGTTCTACATCCAGCCTGCCAGCTCCCATATCAAAATTATCAGCGGGCGTGACCGCATCTTCTTTGAGTATGCTTCTGACTGAAGACGAGACCAGTGCGCTTTCAATTTGTCTGACGCTCCAGTTGGGATGCAATTGCTTCAACAAAGCGGCTGCACCAGCAACGTGTGGCGCAGCCATTGATGTGCCGGTTTTAAACGAAAACTGTTCACCAATGTGGTCTGGGGCATCGGGCGATTCAGCTGAAAATATTCTGCTGCCAGGGGCGACTAGGTTAGGTTTAAGAAATGATGAATCACCTCCTGGCCCCCTTGCGCTCGACTCCGCCATAATATCACCTAGTGCATCAGACGTCGTTCGGATAACCTGATTACCAATCGTTGCTGAAACACTCTCATTGGTTTGTCTCAGGTATGATGCCAGCTCAATACCGGGGGAGGCTGGCATCATGAGCGAGGGGATAGTTTGAGAAGGGCTCAGCCCTCCCATAACAAAAGGAGCTTCGCCACGGCCTGCCTGATTATAGATTAACACTGCTCTGGCACCGGCCGCTTCTGCATTGGCAATTTTTGTGGCGAAGGTACATGTGCCCCTGCTGATCAGTGCGATGGCACCCGAAAAAACCGTTGAACTGGAAAATGGTTCGCACCCTTCAAGGTTTGCAGGTGAAATTTCTGATGAAGAAATAATGGGAGCGGTAATAGGAGATGTCACCGCAACAGGGCCGGAAAATATCGCCGGTATGGGGGCTAAACCACTGCCAAGAATACTGACTTCATTAGCAAATAATCTGTCAGTAGTCGTATTACCCACGGTGAGAACATCATCAGAACACGCTGGGCAGCCGATAGTCACTGGACTTGGCCCTGAGTTTCCTGCAGCAAATACATTCACTATGCCTGCTTCACGAATAGAGGCTAATACTGTTTCGTACACTGAACCTGCGGGTGATTCTCCCGCGCCACTTCCCCATGAGTTGTTTATGATATCAGCCCCATCTCGCAGTGCGGCTTCCAACATGCTGAGTAACATAGAGCTGGTGGCACTGGAGCGGGTAGGGTTGTCATTGGTGGCATAGAGTCCTTTGTATACCATCAGATAGGCAGCCGGCGCTACACCACTTATCTCAGCGATGGAACCATCGCGCCTGGCGGTTACACCATAGTTCCCCACTGCTGTGCCTGCCACATGCGTACCGTGCCCATTGAACCCTAAGGGGCTGTCAGTGTATTCATCGACATGCACATCAAACCCATTGGCGATCTGCGCGAAACGCGCCACGATCAATTTATTATTACAAAAGCTGGGTTCAGATGAGCAATAGTCATCGTCTGGTAAGGTATTTGACGCAGGGGCATCAAATCCTTCTCCGCTAAATAGTGGGTTTTCCGGGCGAATACCACTGTCGATAATTGCGACTCGAATACCTTTCCCTGCCTGTTCTCTTCCGCCCAACTGCTCCCAAACAGGCATACTATTAATCAAATCGAGACTGGCATCCATTTGAGAATGGTACATAATATCTGGGTGTACAGCTTTTATACCGGGTAAGCGAATTAATTCGTCAAGCGCGCCATTATCAATGGCACCTGAAAAACCATTAAAAGCCGTAAAATACTGAAAATCGGCTGAGAAATCAGTGTCGATACTTTTTATGTTGGTTAACACAGCCTGATGCTGATCCTGTAACAGTGATTGATAGGCCTGTGCGGTTGAAGAGGTATACACTTCATCATTTTTCAGTGATAAGTTTGATGCGAATGCCAATGGCGCTCCATCGAGCTCGATGATCACTCGAATAGAATTTCTGCCTGCAGATTTTGAGTACTTCCTAATCACATCTACGTCAGACATGGCTTCAAGCGCATCGCTTTGCTCAACAGTGTGGCCACGAATTGAACTAGCTTGTGTGGTTGGCGACAGCAATTGTCCTATTGATACCGCGATTACCAGTGAACGCAACAAAGTTTTTCTCATACTCTTTACTACCAACTTTTTTGGTTTCGCTGACCATACCCTACATCAAAATGATGTGAATATGCCATGTAAGCAAATGAAAGTTATAAAATTGTTATTAGTGATACGTGCTTCAATGACATAGTGATTGCTTGTAACAAGTTTAGCGGTATGTCTGTCAGCTTTGAATGTAAAGAAAAAGGAACAAAATTAACATCCATAAAACAAATTAGGATAGTTATCCTAATGTTGTAGAAACAACGAATTTGCAGATTTCGTCTTCCCGTGGTTAGAGATAAAAAATAGCAAGGTCATTGATCTCACTATCGACTAGGATTTGTATATCTCAAAATGGTGAAAAGCCCTACACGAGGATGGCAATGATAAGTCGAAATCACTTAGCCGATATAAAAACAACAAATCAAGTCAATATTATCCGCAATGGGATAGTAGATATCCCAATGTTACAAGTACTTTCCCCTGACGGCGACATAGTTTCAGGCGCTACAGTACCAGACATACAAGAAGAAACGGCCAGAAAGATGTTTGATGCCATGCATTACGTCAGAGTGTTAGACGAACGTATGGTTGCTGCGCAGCGTCAGGGCAGAATTAGCTTTTACCTTGCCTGTACGGGTGAAGAAGCGTCTACGGTAGGGAGTGCTGCGGCTCTTAGTGATAATGACATGATCATGAGTCAGTACCGCGAACAAGGCGCACTGGCTTTTCGTGGCTATACAACCAAACAGTTTATGAACCAAATGTTCAGTAATAAAGCCGACCCCAATAAAGGTCGACAGATGCCAATCCACTATGGTGATAAGCCGCTCAATTTCATGACAATATCGTCTCCGTTGGGGACGCAAATCCCGCAAGCTGCTGGCTATGCCTATGGGCAAAAAATGGCTGGCAAAGAAGCGGTTACAATTTGCTACTTCGGCGAAGGTGCTGCTTCTGAAGGGGATTTTCACGCGGGTGTTAATATGGCTGCCGTTCTCAATTGTCCGGCAATCTTCTTCTGTCGAAACAACGGCTACGCCATTTCAACGCCTGCTGAAGAGCAGTTTGCTGGCGACGGCATAGCGTCTAGAGGGATCGGCTACGGCGTGCCTACGCTACGGGTAGATGGCAATGACGTACTTGCCGTATATCAGGCAACCCGAAAGGCACGGGAACTTGCATTGGCAGAAAATACGCCTGTATTGATTGAAGCTATGACCTACAGGCTTGCAGCACACTCTACTTCGGATGATCCAACGGGGTATCGTTCGAAAGAAGAGGAGGAGGCATGGAGCAAGAAAGATCCTATCGCACGGTTTGAAAAATGGTTATCCGGCAAGGGGTGGTACGATGCACCAGCCTATGCCAAACACTTGGATACCCTCAGACAAGAGGTACTCGCTGAACTGAAATTGGCTGAAAAAGTGCCCGTATGTGATATCGATGAGATTGTTGAAGACGTCTACGACACGCCGCCTTGGCATTTGCAGGAACAGCGCGATCAACTCAAGGCGCACATTGCTAAATACCCAGGGGAGTATCCAAAAACAGCAGGAGGCGTGAAGTAATGACACAAATGAACTTACTGCAAGCAATAAATAATGCACTGATTACTGCCATGACTGAAGATGAAAAAGTCATGGTGTTCGGCGAGGATGTTGGTCATTTTGGTGGTGTTTTTCGAGCGACAAGTAATTTGCAAGAGAAGTTTGGCAAAGCGCGGTGTTTCAATACCCCCCTTACTGAACAGGGGATCATTGGATTTGCCAATGGTCTAGCGTCACAGGGCAGTGTGCCGGTGGCAGAGATTCAGTTTGGCGACTATATTTTTCCGGCATTTGATCAAATCGTTAACGAAACAGCAAAATTTAGGTACCGCAGTGGTGGCCAATTTTCATGTGGCACCTTGACTATCAGAACGCCTTACGGAGGTGGTATTGCCGGAGGGCATTATCATTCTCAATCACCAGAGGCCTTCTTTGCTCACGTGCCAGGAATGAAGATTGTGATCCCCAGAAACCCTTATCAGGCTAAGGGATTACTGCTGGCGTCTATACGAGACGATAATCCTGTCTTATTCATGGAACCCAAAAAGCTGTACAGAGCATCAGTATCAGAGGTACCTGATGAGGATTATGAGTTGCCACTTGGCAAAGCCGATATCGTGCAGGAAGGTAAGGATATAACCTTATTGGCATGGGGCGCGCAGGTAGACATAATCAAGAAGGCGGCTGATATGGCGCTGGAAGATGGTGTGTCATGTGAAATCATTGACTTACGCAGTATTTTGCCATGGGACAGAGCTACCGTCTGTGAGTCAGTCATGAGAACAGGCCGATTGCTGATCAATCATGAAGCGCCGTTAACAGGAGGCTTTGCGAGTGAAATCGCTGCGTCTGTACAAGAGCAGTGCTTCTTGTATCTGGAAGCACCTATTGCCAGAGTGTGTGGACTCGATACGCCCTATCCGCTGGCCCACGAAAAAGAATACATGCCTGATGAGCTTAAGACCTATGAAGCTATCAAGCGCACAATGAATTATTAAGGGTAATCTCATGCAAACAGAATTTATATTACCTGACATAGGCGAAGGCATTGTTGAATGCGAGTTATTGGAATGGCTGGTAAAAGAAGGCGACACTATCGTTGAAGACCAGCCCGTTGCGGAAGTGATGACTGACAAGGCGACAGTTCAAATACCAGCCATGCATGCTGGTGTTGTCGTTAAACTTCATTATAAGGAAGGCGACATAGCCAAGGTCCATGCCCCTCTATTTGCTATGTCAGTAGATTCTTCAGATACAGCAACCACAACTGAAGAAACGTCATCCAAACCGCACGAGGTTCAACAAGAAGACAAAAACGAGGAAGTAACCTCAAGCGCTGGCCATGAAGACTTCCTATTACCGGATATCGGTGAAGGTATTGTTGAATGTGAAATCGTCAAATGGCATGTCGCACAGGGTGACAAGGTTGAAGAAGATCAACCTGTCGTAGAGGTGATGACCGACAAAGCCGTGGTTGAAATTCCGGCCAAACACGCCGGCATGATAGTTAAGCTTTATCATCAGGAAGGTGAAATTGCGAAAGTCCATGCCCCTTTGTTTGCCATTTCTGGGGGCCAGGATGAGGGAGCTAATCCAGCAGCAAAGCCATCTCAAGATTCGCAAGGTACTGCTCGCACTCCAGCATCTGGCAATGCATTCACTGATGGTGCATTTGAACCGCCGGTGGCTATTCCCGGAAAAGTATTGGCGAGTCCAGCAGTAAGACGCTTGGCGAGAGAACAACAGATTGATCTGAGTACCATTGAGGGAAGCGGTAAAAAAGGGCGTATTCTGAAAGTCGATGTTTTAAGCCAGAGTCACTCAATTGATCAACAGCCTCGTACTGAGCGCGACAACTCTTCGGTTTCAGACTCTGAGACTAAAGGAGCCACCAGAACGGAAAAGGTTAGGGGTATTCAGGCTGCAATGGCCAAACAAATGGCGGCGTCAGTCTATACCATCCCTCATTTCTCTGTCAGTGACGAACTGGATATGGATGGCTTGATCGCGCTGCGCAAAAAGCTAAAACCTGAATTTGAAAAACAGGGTGTGAAACTGAGTTTCTTACCGTTTTTTATCAAGGCCATGTCGTTAGCACTGAAAGAGTTTCCAATTATTAACGCACAGCTCAATGATGATGCTACCGAATTGACGTATTTTGACGATCATAATATTGGTGTGGCAGTGGATTCTAAAGTAGGGCTGTTAGTTCCCAATATCAAGCAGGTGCAGAATTTGTCTTTGTTGGGTGTTGCAAAAGCGTTGCAATCTCTTATCGAACTAGGCAGAGAAGGTCGGTTGGGCGGTGAAGCTCTTAAAGGCGGAACGATTAGCATATCCAATATTGGCGCACTTGGTGGCATAACTGCCACGCCAGTGATCAACAAACCTGAAGCGGCCATTGTCGCCTTAGGTAAAACCCAGCAGTTACCTCGATTTGATGCTGAAGGGAATGTGTATGCCGCTAATATTATGACAGTAAACTGGTCTGGTGATCACAGAATAATCGATGGTGCGACTATGGTGAAATTTAATAACACCTGGTGTGACTATTTGCGTGATCCAAGCTCAATGCTTATGCATCTTGTATAATTGCGCTCATTGCACTGGCGCTGATTTGGGATTAAAGTCAGCGCCACCCCCTAAACTAGGCGTATGCAATGCTGAGCTACCAACATTATTTTCACGCGGGAAACCATGCTGATGTACTTAAGCATCTGTGTTGGTACTTAACGATTGATTATCTCAATAAAAAAGATAAACCTTACACGCTTATCGACACACATGCAGGAGAGGGCGTTTATCCTGCCAATGATACTCGTAATACAGAGAGGCTGACCGGTATTGCCAAATTGGCTAGCAGCGATACCAATTCGGCATTGCTTAATGACTATTTGGCCTTAGTCTCGAAATATTCAGACGCGCAACAATTTCCAGGCTCTCCCGCTATTGCCCACGCACTTATGCGCACAACAGATAAGCTGCATGTAATCGAAAGGCACCCGTCAGCCTATAAAGCCTTGCAGTATTGGGCAAAATCATTGAAAACAGATTCGATTCATTGTCATAACAGAGATGCTTTTGAAGGAGTAGTGGGCTTGTGCCCGCCGAAGGTCAAGCGCGGCGCCATTATTATTGATCCCCCCTATGAACAAGTAGATGAGTACACGTGGGTGGCAAATGCCGTATCACACATCATTAGACGGTGGCCTCAAGCTCACCTGTTAATTTGGTATCCATTACTGGGTGCTCGTGCTGCTGCAAAAGCAAAGGCCTGCAACACCATGACCGAAAGGCTTATTCACATAGCTCAAGGTAACCAGCTTGAATGGTGTAATAGTGAGCTGTGTTATACTTCGTCAGCCAATGAACAAGGCATGTACGGATCTGGTGTGCTTTGCCTGAATCCTTCCTGGGTGTATGCAGATACAATGAGAAACACACTCCCAAACGTGGTTGATTACCTTGGTTCTGGTGCCACTTGGTCAGTAACTGAGTGACAGGCATGACTACAGCAAAACCTTCTGGATTAAAGCATTTTTATATTCCTGAAGAGCAATCCGTATATTTGCTCTCTCATGCTGATGCAAAAAAATTAAAAGACTGGGTGTCACTGTGTATTTCACAGCTAGAGCAACTCGGCTACAGCAACATTACGATGATAGGAAAGGGCGCTTTTGGCTTTGTCTTTGGTGGTATTGATCGAGAAAACCATGAACTGGTGTTTAAGTTTTCCAGAATTACTTTGCCTCAGCATGTACAGGACAGACTGGAAGAAGAGGCGTTTATGCTCGGTCAGGTGAGGCATACATTGGTTCCCGCCTTAGTAGAGTTTCAGCAAATTAGACGCCAAGCCATACTGGTTATGCAAAGAGCGAAAGGTGAAGATTTAGAACAGGTATCACTAAAAAAAGGCCCTTTGCCCGCAGCCATCATTTGTAAAATAGCAGTACAAATGGGCGAAATTTTACTCGCGCTTCGTTATACAGGGGACGAAGGCTCCGAAAAAATCATCGTTCATGGCGATATAAAACCTTCCAATTTGGTTTGGGACGAAGACAATCAACAGGTTGCTTTGATTGACTGGGGCTCGTCTGTACATGCCCAGCTGGACGCCCAGGGGCAGTACACAGCAAATAACGTAATGGATTTGATGTCGGGCGAGTTGCAGCAAACGAATGCCAGGCTCGGTGATGTATACTTTATTGGTGATGACCAGCTAAATGGCCATCTTTCTTCACCACGCTTTGATGAGCAAGGGCTGGCTAGCACCTTATATGCACTTGCGTCCGGCCAATCCAGCCGATTCGGAAGAAAAGTGATCACACCGTTATCACTGGGGCTGCCCAAAATGTTGGCCGACATTCTTAATGCCATGCTCAGTGATGACAGAAAAGAGCGAGAGCTTGGTGGCGATTACTTTTTTAAACATCTTCGCGTACTGAAAAATATCGTATTCGCAGAGAGTAAAAACACATCTTCTCCTGTTAGTCCTTTGCTGCCCACCTGGGTAGCCAACGAGCATAAAGAAATTGAGTCTGTGGTCTACAGTTCACGAAAATCATTCTTACGCGAGGAGGATGAAAGTATCAGTGAGCAAATTAAATATCTAAACGATGCGCAATTTGATCGCTACTACAAAAATTATTTGCAAGGTATGGGAGAAACTGAGAAAGGCTTTATTGCCGCAGTGAGCCGTTTGGGTAACTATCCTGTTGTAGGTGGTATGGCTATTCGCTGGGAGGTGGATGGGATTTATGTTGATTCGAGTCTGCAAATTTATGATCAGGCCCTAAAACCTGCTTTTGATCATGCAATAAATAATGTCGTTACCCTAGCAAGAGCTATTCACAGAAAAGGTATTTTTAAATGTTGCTTGTTTAACGCTAAAGACACCTTGCATTTTGAACGTGAAGAGGCACATACACCCTTTTATCCGAATGATGATACCCATATTCCTTATGACGTTAGCTCGGTCTCATTACCTGTTGACCCCAATAAAAATATTGAGCGAATGCACAGCTATTTTGAAGATGGTGAAGACCCGGATGAACTGCTTTCACTTCCCAAGGAAATCATTGCTATTATTGCTCAACTCAATCATATTCATCATACAGGCTGTATAATTTTTGAAGCACTACCAACCCATTTAAAGCTTCACAACTACTACCGTCTGCTCGACCATGCTAAGAAGCAAGATTTTGAGATGTTGTTAGACAAGCTGGTAGCATTAATTCCCAAGATACAAGGCGAGGGTATCTCCGGATTTATGAAGTTGCCCTACAAGGACACTCGTTATTTCTCTCATTTGGCTGAACAGCCTGAAAGATATTATCCTCGTGATCCCCGGCAAAGAAAAACAAATCAAAGGTAAAAAAACAGTGACAAATAACACTGATATCAAACTGGCAACATTGTTTGATCTGGAAATGATAGAAAAAGGACTCTATCGAGGCGAAAGCTGGGATTTAGGGTTTCGTGCTTTATTTGGTGGGCAGGTGCTCGCTCAATCTTTAACAGCGGCAAGTAGAACGGTAGATAACGCTCGCTTTTGTAATAGCTTTCACAGTTACTTTTTATTGCCTGGTGATGCGTCTAAACCCGTCGTTTACGATGTTGAAAATGTACGAGATGGAAGAAGCTTTTCAACACGACGTGTAAAAGCTATACAAAACGGCAAAAATATATTTTATATGACAGCATCGTTTCAAACTGTTGAAAATGGGTTGGTGCATCAATATGCAAATATGCCAGAGGTTCCTGCCCCTCATGACTTAGTCTCTGACATAACGCATTATGAAAAAAACAAACACAAGTTGTCTGCAAAAATGCAAGAAGTTCTGGCGTATCATAAACCTATCGACTTTCGTTCAGTCAAGGCTGTTGAAGGTGATGTACAGCAGGAACAAGCGCCCGTCAGGCATATATGGCTAAAGGCCAATGAGAAACTGGGGCAGGACATTGCACTTAACCAGGCTGCATTGGCTTATGCGTCAGATTATCATTTTTTAACTACTGCACTTATGCCACATGGCATTCATCCTAGTGATAAAGAGTTGGCGATCGCAACGATTGATCACGCTATGTGGTTTCATCGCCCGATCCAATTTGATGAATGGCTATTGTATGTGATTGACGCGCCGTCAACAGGAAATGCCAGAGGATTCGTTAGAGGTGAATTTTTTGACCGCGAGGGCAACCTTGTCGCTTCTGCAGCACAGGAAGGCCTGTTGCGTTTGCGGAAAAATAAAAATTAGATACGCACAATAAAAAATGCCCAGAACCAAAGGTTCCGGGCCTAGGGGAATGGCCCATTGCTGAGCCGTGCGCTAACTTTTGCAAGGGAGAAGTTCAAGCAAATTCATAAACGGATCCTTATGATAGAACATTTACGTTCACTTTATAAACAATTTTTTTATTTTTTTGTTGTCGCGAGCAAAAAGTGTTAAAAAACGATTAACAATTAGTCAATTATGGAAAAGTGGAGATCAGCTTATCCACTGCTAATAACGCGCTTTTCCACAGCTTATTACCATGATTCTGTGAATATTTGATTCATCGAGTATTCAGTTTAATGAATGTATAAACTCAATGCAGTTCACAGATAACAACGCAGGTTCTATGAAAAAACATATCACATCCGTACTATTCACTTTTGCGCTTTTTACCGCTTCTATTAGTTTACCGGCTTTTGCAGATGACAGTAATATCCGGACCATCACGGTATCCGGCTCTGCTGACAGACAAACCGTTCCTGATGCTTTTGAATTAAGTGTAATACTTGAAGAGAAAGGTCCCGTTGTCAGTAAATTGAATAAGTCACTGCAGGCTAGGCTCACCGCTATCGTGTCTTTTTTAACGGCCCAGGGAATTGATGAAAAGGCTATTCAATCACTACAAATAAACCTTTTTCCTCATTATGAGTCTTCGCCACAAGGGCGTCGGCAAAACGGTGTCGTACTCAGCCGAGAGGTGCGCATTACAGGCCTTGATATTAGTAAATATGACCTAATCCTTGATGGATTGCTGAGCAGGGGCATCGACCGCATTAATCAGTTTGCTTTTTTTAGTACCCAGCGTGATGCATTAAAGACTCAGGCTTTACAATCCGCCGTTTCTAACGCTCGTGATAAAGCAGAAATGCTTGCCGAGCAGCTCAATCAGGATATCGTAGGTGTTTACAGTGTCGTTGAGCAAGGTGCTTCTGCGCCACATAACTTTGCTGCAATGCGCATGATGGCGGCTGAATCAAAGAGTGGTACTATGCCAGGCACAATGAAGGTAACCGCACAGGTTCAGGTTTCATTTTTATTGGCCCCCAGAATAAATAATTGATGGAGTTTTATTTTTGGATAAACACAGTTTTTATGAGCAATTAAACGCTCAAGCTTTTAGCTTGATAGAAGGTGAAAGCGATCTTATCGCCAATATGGCTAATATTAGCGCACTTTTATTCAATCAGATGGACGATGTGAATTGGGCTGGCTTTTACCTTTATAAAGAGGAACAGCTGGTATTGGGGCCTTTTCAAGGGCAGCCAGCATGCATTCGCATTCCCATGGGTAAGGGGGTATGTGGTACAGCCGCTCAAACGCGAATAACGCAAAGAATTGATGATGTTCATGTATTCGAAGGGCATATTGCCTGTGACGCCGCGTCTAATTCTGAAATCGTTATTCCTGTAGTCAAAAATGATAAATTGATTGGGGTGCTGGATATCGATAGCCCAGTTTTTGCGCGATTTGACGAAATTGACGAAAAGGGACTCAGTGATGTGGTTGCAAATTTGGTAACGCGAATACTATGAACCCATTTATTGATGTCCATACTGTCCTTGCGACGCCCGAAGACCTAGACGATTGGCATGATGATCCGTTTGAAGCAACTGAAAAACTTAACGTTATGCTTCATCATCTTGCTGATGGTTGTGTAGAGGATGAGGGGAGTAAACGGTTCGATAGCTTATGCCAAATAATATGGGAGCATTGGCATAAAGACCCTCATTTGGCGGATATAGACGAATCAGATTTAACGGATTGGGTTGACCAGCAGCTTGCATCTTGGGATGATGCCGAATCAGACAATCTAATAACTACCGACGACGTGCCGGAATAAATGGAATCGACAGAAAAATTTACAAGTAGCAAAGAAGTGATTGCTTTTCTTTGCGAATCATTCCCCGAGTGTTTCTCTTTGCAGGGAGACGCAAAACCATTAAAAATTGGAATCTTTCAAGACTTGGCAGAAAAGCTGACTGATGAACCTAGAGTAAGTAAAACATTACTTCGTTCTTCACTGAGGCACTATACTAATAGCTGGCGCTATCTTCACTCTGTGAAAGAAGGGGCATTCCGCGTTGACCTTGAAGGTAAACAAGGTGAGGCAATTGAAAAGGAACACGCCGAACATGCTGCGCAACAGTTAAAAGAAAGCAAAGCTAAAGTGGCTGAGAAAAAACAGGCTGAACAAAAGCTAAAAGGCGATGACGAAAAGCCTAAACGCAATAAGGGAAAATCTTTCAAGGGAACCAAAAGAGCAGATAAACACTCGAAGAAAGTCGTACCAGCTAAACTTTCAGAAAGTGATCTTCAAACAGGGACGAACGTTACTGTTAAGTTGGGTAAAGTTCCCATGCATGCTGTTATTACTGAGGTGGCCAAAGAAGGCGTACACGTGCAGTTAGACAGTGGCATGACAATGAAGGTTGATGCCAATACCTTAAGGTTGGCGCCAACGAAGAGGTAGTCTTATGAAAAAATTTCTTTGTACATCTATAGCCAGTGCGGTTTTTGCCTTAGGCGCAATTGCAGGTCCATCGACAGAAAGCGTTGATACACTGCCCATTTTGCAACAAGAGTCTCAGCATGCAGCTGCCGCTAAGCGCGTTTCAGCGCTTTTCACACGGGCACATTACAAAGAAATTATGCTGGACGATACTTTGTCGGAAAAGGTGTTTGAGCGCTTTTTAAAGTCTTTAGACAGCAACAAATACCTTTTTTTGGCATCTGATATCGAACAATTCGAGTCCTATCGCCAATATTTCGATGAAGCCTTGATAAAAGGCAATTTAGACATTGCCTATGAGATATTCAATAAAAGCCAGTCATTACGTGTCGAACGGTTTGAATTTGCGCTGACATTATTGGACTCTCCGTTCGATTTTACCCGTGAAGGCGACAAGTTTTATTATGACCGCTCAGAGGCTGACTGGCCTAAGACAGCACAGGAACGGGATGAATTATGGCGTCAGCGCATCAAGTATGACGCGCTGAACTTAAAGCTTGCTGATAAAAGTCAGGAAGAAATCAAAGAGCTTCTTACAAAGCGCTATAACCGTGCAATCAAGCGCATCAAACAAACCAAAAGTGAAGATGTTTTTCAAACAGTTATGAATGCGTTTGCCCGGAGTATAGAGGCGCACACCAGTTATTTGTCTCCGCGCAATGCAGAGCGTTTTCAGATGGAAATGAATCTGGAGTTTGAGGGAATTGGTGCTGTTTTACAAATTGAAGATGACTACACGGTTATCCAAAGCATCGTGCCAGGTGGTCCCGCAGACAAATCAGATGCGTTGAAGCCTGAAGACAAGATTATTGGTGTGGCTCAAGAAGACGAAGAGTTTATCGACGTAATCGGTTGGCGTTTAGACGAGGTTGTTGAACTCATCAAGGGGCCCAAGGGCAGTACGGTTCGGTTGCAGGTTCAAAAAGGCTCGTCAAGCACAAAAACCATTGCCGTTGTCGATTTGCAAAGAGATAAAATAAAACTGGAAGATCGTGCTGCCAGTGCCGAAGTCTACGTCCCCGAGACGGGTCCGAATGCAGGCGAAAAACTGGGTGTTATCAGCATACCGAGTTTCTATAATAACCTTCATGCAGACGTGAAAAAGGAATTAACCAAGCTCAAAGAAGAGGGCGTCAAAGGCATGATTGTTGACCTCAGGGGGAATGGCGGAGGTTCATTAACAGAAGCAACCTTGTTAACTGGACTTTTTATTGACAAAGGTCCTGTGGTTCAAGTTCGCTACGGAAACCGCATCAGCGTTAACAGGGATACTGACGGTCTTGTTCACTATGACGGCCCACTTACAGTGCTTGTTGACAGGTACAGTGCTTCTGCGTCTGAAATATTTGCGGCAGCCCTGCAGGATTATAACCGAGCATTGATTATCGGTGAGCAGACATTCGGCAAAGGAACGGTTCAACAGCACCGTGGTTTAGGTCGCATTTATGACTTATATGAGAACCCCCTAGGCAGTGTGCAGTTCACTATTGCTAAGTTTTATCGCATTAATGGCGGCAGCACCCAGCACAAAGGGGTAGTGCCAGACATCAAGTTGCCTTCCGCTATCGACCCGGACGAGTGGGGTGAAAGCCAGGAAGAAAACGCGTTGCCTTGGGACAAAATTGAAAGGGCAAACTACACCACTTTTGGTGAGACTACCTCTACGCTAGACGTTCTTGCTGCGAAGCACCAAGCACGAACGATGAAAGATCCTGAGTTTGGGTACATCTTCCAAGATATAGCCAGATACAATGAAGAAAAAGACAAAAAGTTTGTTTCTTTGGTCGAAGCAGAGCGACTAGAAGAGCAAGATAGAAACGAAAAAGAGCGCTTGCAACGAGCGAATGAAAGACTTGCCCGCATGGGTAAAGAACCTGTTGAAAACTTGGATGATCTACCTGATGAATTAAGTGAGATAGACCCTTTTTTAGCAGAGGCAGCTAACATAACCTACGATTTAGTTGAGACTGGAAAATACGCGTTTAGCCGGAGCTAAACGCGTCTTTATTATAAAAACAATAAAAATAAGGAACACATCGCATGGCGGTCAGAGGCGAGTTCTCTTCCCGTATAGGGTTTATTCTTGCAGCGGCGGGATCAGCCGTTGGTCTAGGTAATATTTGGGGTTTCCCTACGCAAGTAGCCAGCAATGGTGGCGCAGCATTCGTATTTGTGTATGTGCTGCTCGCCTTTGTATTGGCCTATCCCGTATTAATGGCTGAACTGATTATTGGACGTTCCCAGCGCGCCAACATGGTGGACGCACTAGGCAATATTTCACATAAGAAGTGGGGTCGATGGGTTGGTATTTGGGGTGGTGTCACAGTTGCACTTATTTTGGCTTTTTATGCCATTGTAGGCGGCTGGATGATCGCCTATCTTACCGATTCAGTTTTCAGTGTGGTCCAGTTCACTTCTGGGTCTGAGTGGGTGCTGGGCTTTGCGCCGGAGAGAAATATCCTGTTTTGTTTGCTTTTCATGGCATTGACTGCGGGTATTGTTACTGGTGGCATTCAATCAGGCATTGAAAAGTGGTCGGTCCGTTTAATGCCTACGTTAATTTTTCTCATCATTGGGCTGATTGTGTATGTTAGCTTACAACCCGGTGCTGTAGACGGATGGAAAGCTTATTTAGTACCTGACTTTTCAAGGATTGCCGATCCTGATTTGCTGGTCAGTGCAATGGGGCAGGCTTTTTTCTCTATGTCATTGGGTGTTGGCACTATGCTGGTGTACGGCTCTTACATGGCCAAACACGAAAACTTGCCGACGGTAGGGGTATCAGTAGCCTTAGTTGATATTGGCGTAGCAGTTATCGCAGGTATGTTAATTATTCCTGCTATGTATGTTGCGCTGGCCAATGGCGTAACCATATTTACCGAGCAAGGTGCACTTATTGAAGGGGACCAATTGATTTTCAACGTATTACCCGCTTTATTCGATACGATAGAAGGAGTAGGTGTGTATGTTGGTTTGGTATTTTTTGCCTTAATGGTGATTGCAGCGCTTACATCGTCTATTTCAATGCTTGAAGTACCCGTTGCTTTTTTGGTGGAAAGTAAAGGTGTTGCCAGAACTAAGGCCGTTTGGATTATGGCCAGCATTATTTTTGCGCTAAGCGTAATAATAATCTTTAATTTTGAATCTCTGTTTGGTTTGGTGATCGCCCTTACCACAAAATACAGTCAGCCGTTGCTTGGTCTCGTGCTTTGTGTGTTTGCGGGTTGGATATGGAACAGACATGCCATTCTGTCAGAATTGCGCTCTGGAAACGAACAGGCTGAGCACGGTCTGTTTTGGAAAATTTGGCCTTGGTACGTTAAATTTGTGTGCCCTGTCGTCATTCTTTTCATGTTCATTCGTTCACTAACATAAGGGGTTTTCCGTGAATAAATCTCCGTCGCTGCTTGACGCGTTAATCCCTATTGTTTTGCTCATCGTGATGATGGGCAGCGCTGTTTATTTTTTTGGTGATAGCTCATCCTATGGTCCTAACCAGGTCGCTTTACTCATCGCAATGGGTATTACTGCTATCATAGCGATAAAAAATGGTTATACCTGGTCAGAGATTGAACAGATAATCGTAAAAGGCATATCGATGTCACTTGGTGCCTGTTTAATCCTCTTGGCAGTAGGTTCGTTAATAGGTACCTGGATGCTGGCGGGTACGGTCCCAACACTTATCTATTACGGGCTTGAGCTATTAAACCCAAGTTATTTTTATGCAGCGACTTGCCTGATCTGTGCAATAGTTGCATTGAGTATAGGAAGCTCTTGGACAACCGCAGCTACTGTAGGTGTTGCGCTTATGGGGATTGCGACAGGGATGGATTTATCTCCCGCAATTACAGCCGGTGCAGTGATCTCAGGTGCATACTTTGGTGACAAAGTTTCCCCTTTATCCGAAACAACCAATCTAGCGCCAGCCGTTGCTGGTACAGATTTGTTTGAACATATTAAATATATGTTGTGGACCACCATACCCAGTTTTGTCATAGCGTTGATTTTATTTCTTGTTTTGGGACTGAGCGAAGACATAACGCAGTCTTCTGACCGCATTGCAGACATGCAGTCTTTACTTAGTAGCTCGTTTTCTCTGGGTCTCCATCTACTTGTACCTTTATTTGTGCTATTAGCACTAGCCATTAAAAAAATGCCTGCTTTTCCAGCTGTCTTTATCGGCGCATTGTTGGGCGGTTTGTGGGCGGTGTTATTTCAGTCTGACGTTGTGATGTCTATGGGCAGTGAGGGCGTACACAGCGCTATAACAGCGTTGACAGTTGTGTGGACCGCGATGTTTGACGGTGTATCATTTTCTACCCCAGATGAAAACCTGAATAGCTTGCTGAGCCGTGGCGGTATGTCTTCAATGCTCAATACAATCTGGCTCATTATATGCGCGATGGCGTTTGGTGCAGTGCTTGAAGGAACCGGGCTGTTAAAACGTGTGGTTAATGCGGTACTAAAAGGTGCCCATAGTGCAGGGGCCATGGTAAGCCGAACTATTTTCACGTGTATCGGTACTAACTTGATCACCGCTGATCAGTATATGGCTATTGTGATGCCGGGAAGAATGTACAAAGAAGAATTTGAAATGCGTGGGTTGGACCAGCTCAATCTGTCGAGAAGTCTGGAGGATGGCGGAACGTTAACTTCGCCTCTTATCCCTTGGAATACGTGTGGTGCCTACATGCATGGCGTGTTAATGGTGCACCCATTACAGTATTTATTCTATGCATTTTTTAACGTAATTAACCCAATATTAGCCATCATATATGCCTATGTGGGTATAAAAATTCTGAGAATTACACCGCCAAAACTGAAAACGGTATGAAAGTAAAACGAAGACTCGATTACACGCCCCCTCCATTTACTATCTCCAGTGTGGAGCTGAACATCAAGCTCCACCCAACACACACGCGTGTTGAGTCAACGCTAACGGTAAGTCGCCAGGGTGTTCACAATGAACCCTTGTGGTTAGATGGTGAAGGGTTAAACCTTGTCTCTGTGAAAGTTGACGATAGCGATATCACGGCGCAGGTGCAGGTTAGTGAGACGGGGATGAGCGTACCTTGTACGCAAGATACTTTTAAATTGCACATTGTTAATCACATTTCCCCATCAACCAATAAAGCGCTGGAGGGCCTTTATCAGGCCGGGAATGCATACTGTACGCAGTGTGAAGCAGAAGGCTTTAGGCGTATTACTTATTTTACCGATCGCCCTGATGTGTTGGCGGTATATACGGTTACGCTCAGCGCGCCTGAGGAAGGTTATCCGTTTTTGTTGGCAAACGGCAATAAAGTGAATGAGCGCACGGAAAATGGGGAAAGGATAGCCACATGGCACGACCCATTCCCTAAACCGAGTTATTTGTTCGCAATAGTCGCCGGTGATTTTGATGTGGTTGAAGACAACTACGTAACCGCATCTGGCAGGGACGTAAAATTGGCGGTATACGTTGACAAGGGCTATGCGTCCAGAGCGACTTTCGCACTGCAGGCACTACAGCGCGCCATGCGCTGGGATGAAGAAAATTACGGCCGCGAATATGACCTTGATGTATATATGATAGTGGCGGTCGACTTTTTCAATATGGGTGCCATGGAGAACAAAGGATTAAATGTTTTCAATAGCAAATACATTCTTGCCGATAACGCCACGGCAACAGATAAAGATTTTTTCAACGTTGAAGCGGTTGTGGCACATGAATACTTTCATAACTGGACAGGAAACCGAGTAACGTGTCGTGATTGGTTCCAGTTGAGTCTCAAAGAAGGTTTAACAGTATTTCGCGATCAGCAGTTTAGTGCCGATATGAGCTCACCGCTTAGCACGCGTCTGAGTCAAATCAATATTATGCGCGAACATCAGTTTGCCGAAGATGCCAGTGCTATGAGTCACCCAATAAGGCCTGACGAAGTGATAGAAATGAACAATTTCTACACTGTGACTGTCTATGACAAAGGCGCTGAAGTGATTCGCATGCTACATGCCATCCTTGGAAAAGAGCGGTTCCGGCAAGGCATGGACACGTATTTTGAACGGCATGATGGCAAGGCTGTGACTTGTGACGATTTTGTTGATGCCATGCAAAGTGCGACTACCACCGACCTTAGCCATTTCAGACGCTGGTATTCACAGTCTGGAACACCTGTCCTTTCAGTTGGTAAAGTCGTTAATTCTGAGAGCGGGGAAGTTACCATTTCTCTTAGCCAACACACTAAGCCGACGGCTGGTCAACCGGACAAGCATCCTTTAACACTCCCCCTGAGGATAGCCTGCTACACATCAACGGGTAAGGTTTTAGCCCTTTCAAAGGCGAGTGAAGGTATCAAGGTTCTCAGTGATGATCTCATTATGTTTGAGTCAGAATGTGCTGAATTGACGTTTAATAGCCATGACATCAATCCACCGACGGAACCTGTTGTATTCACCGCGTTAGGTGATTTTAGTGCGCCGGTTAAAGTGGAACAGTCTTTTTCAGTATCTGAGCGCTCAATTGTTGCCATGGCAGATCCCGATCCTTTTAATCGCTGGGACGCATTACAAAGCTTGTATAATGAAGGGGTTCTGCGTTGCCAGGCTGGGGAATCAGCCAACTTAAATGACTTATTTTCGGTGGTAAAAGAAGTCATTACACTGCATTCCCATGATGCACATTTATTAGCGGAACTACTCTCTGTTCCGTCCGTCGAGTCGCTGATACAGCAACAGGACGATGTCGATCCAATCAAGCTTAGTCAGGCCCGAGCTGAGTTTTGTCGTTGTCTAGCTATCTCACTGAACGCTGAATTAACAGCTATGCTTCAGGCTCCAAGTGCCAGTACCTACGCCTATGAGCAAGAGCAAGTGGGTGAACGAAAACTGCGACATGCATTACTGATGCTGCTGTCGTATTTACCTGATACAAACGCATTTATTGAAAAGCTGTATCAGGTGTCTGATAACATGACGGATACGCTAACAGCGTTAAATGCAGCGCAACGCTGTAATAGCCAAACCTTTATTGCATTAATGCACGACTTTGAACAAAAGTGGCATGGCGATAGCTTGGTATTGGATAAGTGGTTTGGTTTGCATGCAACCCAGCCTAGCCGGGATATTTTGTCTACGCTGACACTACTTAAACAGCACCCTAAATTCGCCGATGACAATCCGAATAGAGTGCGCGCACTAATTGGCAGCTTTGCTTTCTACAATACTGAGGGCTTTCACGCGAAAGACGGTTCTGGCTACAAATACGTCACCGATTACTTAATGGAATTGGATAAGGTTAATCCCCAGGTAGCCGCCCGCATTGTTACACCACTTATTCAATGGCAAAAGTTTGATCAGGCACACCAGCAATTAATGAAAACGCAATTAAGTCGATTGCTCAATGAGCCTGGCTTAAGTAAAGACTTATTTGAAAAGGTGAGTAAGAGCTTAGCGTATGAGCAAGCCTCGTAATCACTTTTATTTTTTTAGTCTTAATGTCCCTTATCAAAAGTGTCAGGCGCTCTATGATGGGGGCTTGCCCCATGCCATTCTAACATCAGATAGCGGACAGCGCGTGCAGATACCGGTTGTGCGCCTGAAACAATGCATTAACAGTAACGGATTAAAAGGCCGCTACAGATTAACAGTGGATGAAAACCATAAGTTCATAGAATTCGTAAGAGTAACAACGTGATATGTTCGTGAATCAACTGGTACGATTTGTTCTTGCGATTATACACAAATGATGTAATCATTTTGTTAACCGAAGTGTTGGTCTAATTGGCGTCATTCAATTAATGGCAGCTTAGGAGAATAAAAACTATGACAAACAGACCCCGCGCATTTAAAAAGTCCCCAATTGCAGCTGGTATTCTTGCCCTCATGGCGGGTGCGAGTGGTGCCCAAGCCGCAAGCTGGGATTTTGGCGATGTTTCCGTTACTCTCGACTCTACATTCACTCTGGCTACCAGTATTCGCGTTGAAGACCGTGACCTCAACCTGATAGGTAAGAGTAATCAGGCCAATTTCAACTGGCTTGGTTATAACGCTGCATTTAATGAAAAATACTCGAGTTTTGACGTTTGGGCACAAACTGATGTTGGCGGTTATTCTACCAACGGTGATTTGGGTAACTTGGCACACGATCCAGGTGAAGCGTTTTCTACTCAGATAGCCGGTAACCATGAACTCGATATCAATATGGGTGATTATGGTTTCTTTGCCCGTGCATTCTGGTTCTATGATTTTGAACAGGAAGAGCGCGATAGACCGTGGTCAAACAAAATCACTGATCGCCGTGTCGACTTATGTGCAGACCCAGAGGCCGCTGATTTACTTTGCTCAGACTTTAGGCTGTTAGATGCGTTTTTCTATGCAGATGTTTGGGTCGGCGATATGCCACTGAGTATCCGTGTAGGTGAACAGGTTATAAGTTGGGGTGAAAGCACCTTCATTCAGCACGGTATCAATACTACAAACCCTGTTGACGTAACCCGAGCGCGCTCACCCGGTGCGGAATTGAAAGAAGTGTTCATTCCCGTAGGTATGGTTTATGCGTCCCTAGGGGTAACCGAAAACTTCAGTATTTCCGGTTACTACCAGTATGAATGGCAGGAAAGCTTGTTGCCAGTAGCGGGTAGTTATTTTGCCACCAATGACTTCGGTGGTGAGGGTGGTCAGGATAGCAACATACAACTCGGTTTTGCGGGAAATCCAGATATCGATCTTGAAACCTTGCTGGCGCAATTGAATGACTTGGGCAGTATGATTCGGTCAGGCGCAGATATCGCTCAGATCTCAGGTGCCTATGTGCAATACCCAAGAAAAGTGGCTATTCGTGGCTACAGTGATGCGGCTCTGAACAAAGCTGACGACCAAGGCCAATTTGGTATTCGTTTAACCTATTTCGCTGAAGAGTTAAATCAGACGGAAATGAGCTGGTACATGATTAACTACCATAGCCAGCGTCCACTGATTTCTGGTGTAACATCAGACTTCACTGCGGCGGGAATAGGGCACGATATTGGGTTGTTAGCAGACCCTAATGTCACTATTACACGAGATAACATTACTGACTTAAAAGCGTTCACAAAAGCTGAGTTCTATTTCCCTGAAGACATCAAGCTATATGGGTTTAGTTTCAACACAAACGTAGGAACGACAGCGATAGCCGGTGAGATTGCTTACCGTCAGGACGAGCCTTTGCAAATCGATGATGTTGAGCTTTTGTATATGGGTATGCCTGAGCAGCTAGCAACCGGATTCCCTGAATCAGCAGGTGCACTAGCAGGGATTTCCCAGCTCAATAATATCGGCAGGGCAGTAGGACCAGGTGAAACAGCAGAGGGCTTCTTGTTCTCTGATACCATGCAGATTCAGGCTACTGTTTCTCATGTATTTGGCCCTATGTTTGGTTCAGACAACTTCATCTTACTCGGTGAAGCGGGTTATGTTGACATTATGGATTTCCCAGACCCAGATGTGATCCGCCTAAATGCGCCCGGTACATCTAGAACACCGTCACTAGAGCCAAATCCGATTACTGGCAGTAGCAACGAAGGTTTGCACACGCTAGTATCAGATGGACCTGAGACTAACCCTTTTGCAACAGAAGATTCATGGGGTTACAGATTGGCCGCCGTCGCTGATTTTAACAATATCTTTAGCGGCATCAATCTGCGCAGCCGAGTGACATTTGCCCACGATGTAGACGGTACGACACCCGATCCGTTGTTCTTATTCATAGAAGACAGAAAGTCTGCGAATTTGTCGTTCACTTTCGATTATTTGAGTAAGTGGTCAGCAACTGCGTCTTACAGTGCTTTCTGGGGTGGCATAGGTACAACCAATGCATTGGCAGATCGTGACTTTATCTCTTTCAACATCAAATACGCGATTTAACGAGGCAGTATAATGAGAATGAAAAAATTAGGACTGGTAGCCGCCACGCTTGCACTAACGCTTGGCGCTAGTTCAGTTGCAAACGCAAACGTTACGCCAGAGCAAGCAGCAGCCTTAGGTGATACGTTAACGCCGCTTGGTGGTGAAAAAGCAGGTAACGCTGATGGCTCAATTCCTGCCTGGACGGGTGGAATCACAGAAGCGCCGGCAGGGTATACCCCGGGCGATTTTCACATTGATCCCTTCCCAAATGACAAAGTGTTATTTGAAATTACCGGCAGTAATTATAAAGAGTATGCTGATTTTTTATCGCCAGGCCAGATGAAGCTATTCGAATTGTACGGCGACACCTATCGTATGCCTGTTTATGAAACGCGCAGGACAGCATCAAATCCTCAGTCGGTTTATGATGCTACTAAGGTGAATGCAACTCGTGCAGAACTACTGGATGGTGGTAATGGTATTAAAGGTGCCGCTATCGGTATACCTTTCCCTATTCCGCAAAATGGCCTAGAGGCCATTTGGAACCATATTTTGCGTTATCGTGGTGAAGGGGTTCAGCGGTATGGTGGTCAGGCTGCGGTAACGTCAGGGGGTGATTACAACGTCATTGGTTTTGACGAGCAGTTGATTCTGAAGTATTCATTGCCAGATGCCACACCAGAAAGTTTATTGGAAGATAACATCTTGTTCATGTTTAAACAGAAGGTTACCAAGCCATCGCGTTTGGCGGGTACGGCCTTGCTGGTGCACGAAACAGTTGACCAAATCAAAGAGCCGCGCAAGGCGTGGACATACAATACCGGGCAGCGTCGTGTTCGATTGGCGCCTAACATAGCGTATGACACACCCGGAACGGCAGCTGATGGTCTCAGAACTACCGATGATTTCGATATGTTTAATGGTTCTCCAAACCGCTATAACTGGGAGTTAAAAGGCAAACAAGAGATGTATATTGCGTATAACAACTTTAAGCTAAATAGCAATGAAGTGTCATACGAGGATATACTTAAGCCGAATCATATCAACCCAGACGTGACGCGTTTTGAGAAGCACCGTGTTTGGGTTGTTGAAGCAACGTTAAAAGAGGGGTTCCGCCACGTTTATCAGAAGCGTGTGTTCTTTATAGACGAGGACAGCTGGCAAATTCACGTTGCAGATATGTATGACAATCGCGGTGAACTGTATCGCGTAGCCATCGCTCATGGTGTAAATTATTATGAAGTTCCTACACATTGGTCTACATTAGAAGTGTTCCATGACTTAAATTCACGTCGCTATTTGGCGTTGGGTCTGGACAACGAAGAGACAATGTATGATTTCAGTGTAGAACTGACCGATAAAGAGTTTACACCTCAAGCCTTACGGCGAGAGGGCATACGCTAATCACAATGACGGTTGGCGATTGCCAACCGTTTTTTTATATTGTCCCTTAAAACATCAACAAGGATAATAGAATAGATGAATTCAATGCGCCGGCTTGCCTGCCTCCTAGTGTTATTTTCTTCCTTTCCTCTCTCTGCTCAAGAAGCATCGTTTATCGCTCCACTTGCTAAAAGCTCAGTTTTGCTCGACGCAAAAGTGGGTGATTATCTGGTAGTAGTGGGTGAACGTGGACATGTTTTACTCTCAGAGGATGGTGAGGTGTTTGAACAGGTTCAAGTTCCTACGCAGTCAACGTTAACGGCTGTTTCTATGATTGGCGATAACATATGGGCCGCGGGGCATGATGCTGTCATTCTTTATTCGGGTGATAGAGGGGCAACCTGGACCGTACAAAATTATGAGCCCGAATTAGAGCGGCCTTTTTTGGACCTGCATTTCTTTGATGTTAATGAAGGGATTGCAATTGGCGCATACGGGCTGTTCTACAGAACGGTAGACGGCGGTTTAACTTGGCAACCAGAGAGACATGCTGAATTACTTGACCCGATGGATCAAGAGTACCTTAACGAGATCAGGCAAGAAAGCGAGGAGTTTTATCTACAGGAGCTAGATTCTATCTTGCCCCATTTGAATCGCGTGAGTGAAAGTGGTGATGCGTTATTTATGGCTGGTGAAACAGGTCTGCTCGCGTCAAGCAGCGACAGAGGAAAAAGCTGGCAACGCCTATCAGCCAATTATGCTGGTTCTTTTTTTGACATTAAAGCTGTTGATCAACAAGGTACACTGTTAGCTGTTGGCCTTAGGGGAAATGCCTTTGTTAGCGAGTCAGGCGAAACCTGGACAAAGGTTCAAACATGTACAACAGCCACGTTAAACTCGCTCTATCATCACGAAGATAACACCTGGATAGCGGTAGGCAATAATGGTGTGATCACCAGGCTTCAACTTCCATTGCAACAGGCCTTAGACGCGCCTGCATCGCAATGTGACTCGCTGTCTGAGGTAACCACAACTCAAACTGCCGACAAGAGCGCCATTGTAAATCTGGTTTCAGTTCGGGACCAGGTATTTGCAGTGTCTGCGCAGGGCATTCAACTGTTGGACTTAAAATAAGAAAATCGCATGACGAAGTTTACTGAAATTGCAGAAAAAGCCATATTCTCTAATCGTCCCATCGTTATTTTGCTGTTTGCATTGGCGACGCTGTTTTTGGGCTACCAGTCGTCTCAGTTGAAATTGGATGCAGGGTTTGAAAAGAATATTCCCCTAAATCACGAATACATGAAAACGTATATGAAGCACCGTGAAAACTTTGGTGGTGCAAACAGTATTTTGGTTTCAGTGTGTGACAAGAGTGGCAATATTTTAAATCAGAATTTCTTCGATACGTTGAAGGATGTTCACGATCAGTTGTTTTTCATTAACGGTGTAAACCGTTCACTGGTCGTGTCTTTGTTTTCGCCATCCACGCGTTTTACCGAAATCGTAGAGGGCGGTTTTGCCGGCGGACCAGTCATTCCCGCTGATTTTGATTCATCGCGGCCAGAAGCTTTGCAGTTAGTAGCGGCGAATATTGAAAAAGCCAAAATCGTAGGACGACAGGTGTCAAACGACTACTCCTGTGCCATGGTTACCGCCCAGCTACTTGATATCGACCCAGAGACCGGTGAGGCACTTGATACCTTGTCGCTGGCAGCCGAACTAGAAGAGAAGCTTCGAGGGCAATACGAAAATGACAAGATAAGCATCCACATCATTGGCTTTGCTAAGATGATTGGTGATGTGGCTGACGGCGCAAAAGATGTAGTGATGTTCTTTGCCATTGCCATTGCGATCACCGCGGTGATGGTGTATTTCTTCTCACGCTCACTGATGCTCACCTTGTTACCGCTAATTTGTTCGGTCATTGCGGTGATATGGCAAATGGGGCTGCTAACTGTACTCGGGTTTGGGTTGGATCCCATGTCAATACTGGTGCCATTCTTAGTGTTTGCCATTGGTGTGAGTCATGGCGTTCAAATGATAAATGCGGTAGAGAAGCGAGCCAGCCGAGGAATGGATGCAAAATCAGCGTCTATGTCAGCGTTTCGTACACTGCTAGTGCCTGGTGGTATAGCGCTTTTATCCGATACCGTGGGCTTCATGACCTTGTTAGTCATCGACATCGGCATTATCAGAGAACTTGCTATAACGGCCAGTGTGGGTGTTGCGGTGATAATTTTAACGAATTTGTTATTACTGCCAGTGTTGATGAGCTATCTGAAGCTCAATAAAAGCGACGTTGAAGACTTTTCTGAGAAGGAGTCTGACACTTCAACATTCTGGAAAATTACCGCGGGTTGCGCCAACAAAAGTTCGGCATTGGTGATTGTTGGCATCACTATCGTGTTGTTTGTGTTGGGTTTGATTCAATCTCAGCAAATGAAAATTGGCGACTTGCATGCTGGTGCACCGGCGTTGCATGAGTCGTCTCGCTATAACCAGGACGTATTCTCAATTACTGATAAGTACGAGGTTACCGTAGATTATATATCTGTGTTAGTAGAGACCTCAGCGGAAGCGTGTACATCCCATGCGGTGATGAAAGCGATAGATGATTTCCAGTGGAAAATGGAAAACGTCCCAGGTGTACAATCAACGGTTTCCTTAGCGTCAGTAGCCAAGGTGGTTAACGCGGGCTACAACGAGGGCAATGTTAAGTGGCAAGTATTACCGCGTAATCAGCAGACATTAGTACAAGCCATGAGTAGGGTACCTACATCATCGGGCTTGTTGAACAATGACTGTTCTGTGATGCCTGTGATTCTATTTATGGAAGATCATAAAGCCGAATCTATCGAACGGGTAGTGGACGCAGTAAAGAGCTATCGTGATGAGTATGAAACCGATGACCTTAAATTCAAACTGGCATCTGGACCTGTTGGCGTTATGGCGGCTACCAATGAAGCCGTAAGTGCAGCACAAGACCCTATGATGCTATACGTCTTTGGGGCTGTGATTTTACTGTGTCTGTTAAGTTTCCGCTCTTTGCGTGCAACCTTGTCTGTGGTTATTCCACTGTATGTTGTGTCTATACTTGCTCAGGCACTGATGACGTATCTGCAAATAGGCCTGACGGTTTCAACGTTGCCGGTTATCGCATTAGGGGTTGGTATTGGTGTGGATTACGGCATCTACATTCTTTCAACCATGAATGCGAAATTGAAGGAAGGAGCGTCGGTCGAAGTTGCTTATTTAGCGGCATTAAAAGAGCGCGGCAGTGCAGTGCTGTTCACTGGGATCACACTGGCAATAGGTGTGAGTACTTGGGTGTTTTCTTCACTTAAATTCCAGATGGATATGGGCATTTTGTTGACCTTTATGTTTGTTGTAAACATGTTAGGCGCCATAATCGTACTGCCAGCCATTGCCCGATTGCTGTGGTGGCGTCGTTAAACAAAAATATTTTTGCATATATAGTCACAAAAAGGGCCAAAAGGCCCTTTTTTTATGGTCGTTTGTCAGATAGTTATCTATGCTGTTAATAATTCGTAAAGTAAAGGCTTTAAATACCTGATTGAATTAGCGAAAATAGGCCTTGGGTGAACGCGCTAAAACAATAAAGGACCCGTAATGACAGTCAACACTCAACGACACTCTGTACTCCTACAAAACGTATTTACGTTAATTGATAAAAAAGTCGCTGCCGATTCTCGTGACATGGTGAAAGATTTTGCCAAGTTATTGTTCAGAAATATGTCAGCGGATGATCTTGAAAATCGAAATGACAGTGATTTATACGGTGCAACTCTGAGCCTGTGGCAAACATTTGCGCAATACGATAAATCTGAACCCCATATCCGTGTATTTAATCCCGAGATCGAAAAGCATGGCTGGCACTCTAGTCATACCATTGTAGAAATCATGGTAGACGATATGCCGTTTTTGGTTGATTCCATTCGTATGGCATTAAACCGCCTTAATATTACGGCTCATTTATTACTGCACAATCCCATTGGTTTACAGCGCGACAAAAGCAACAGTATCGTAAAGCTTTCCAGCGGTGTGAAAGAAGAAAAAGCGTCGCACAAAGAGACGGTGTTTCTAATTGAAATAGATCGTCAAAGCACAAAACGCGATTTAGATATCTTGACGAAAGAGCTACATTCTGTTGTTGATGAAGTGTCACTTGCTGTGAGCGACTGGCAATCTATGCGGGCAAAGCTCAAAGAGGTGATGACTTCTTTTGATAATGCACCTTGCCCCGCTGGCGATGCAGTAAAAAAAGAAACGCAAACGTTTATTAAGTGGTTATACAACCATAATTTTACCTTGATGGGGTATCGCCACTATTCGGCTAAGGCCATTAAGGGTGACCATCGCTGGGTTCCCGATAATGATAGTAGCCTAGGCCTGATGAAAAACTCTATCAGTGACCGCGAGCGCTTGTTGTCACGTATACCAGCTTCTGCTAGAGAAGAAGCATTAAGTGATAAACCGCTTATGCTGACTAAAACCAATACAAGAGCTCGTGTCCATCGCCCGGCCCATATGGATTATATAGGTGTTAAAGAGTTCGATAAGTCGGGCCAGGTGATTGGTGAACACAGATTTATTGGGTTGTATTCAGCGTCCTTTTACAACAGCAGTGCAACAGGCCTTCCTGTACTCAAGGAAAAAATCGAACGTATCTGTAATCTGTCAGGTTTTGAACCAGGTACGCATGCGTTTAAAGCATTCGTTAATATAGTTGAAACATACCCTCGTGATGAATTGCTGCAGACTTCTGAAGAAGAGCTGGCGCAAATTGTGTTGGGTATTTTTCAGATGCAAGAGCGCGGGATCTCCAGAATGTTCATGCGCAAAGATGTGTTTGGCCGCTTCTATTCGTGCATGGTTTATGTACCCCGCGAGCGCTACAACACTCAGTTGAGAAAAGATACTCAAGAGCTCCTTAAACATTCATTTGGTGCTTCGGAAGAGGTTGAGTTTACCACTTACTTTTCAGAATCAGTGTACGCGCGTACACACTATATTGCCCGGGTCAAAAATAATAATACGGACGTCGATGTGAAAGAAATTGAAAAAAATATTATCGAGCTCAGCAAAACCTGGAACGACAGGTTAGCTGCTGCGATCCGCTCGGCTCATGGTGAAAGTAAGGGTAAGGCACTTGAAAACCGCTATATCAATGCATTTTCTCGAAGTTACACTGAACAAAATCTTCCTAGCGCGGCGTTAGTCGATATCGGTAAGCTTGAACAGTTAAACGATCAACACAAACTCGACATGCTGTATTACCGTCCGCAGGAAGAGCCGGCAGGCAGCGACGTCGTTAAACTGAAACTGTTTCACAAAGACGTGCCTATTCACCTCTCTGATGTGTTGCCAATGCTTGAAAACTTTGGCTTGAGAGTCATAGACGAAAGTCCTTACCGTATAAAATGTGCTGAAGGTGACACCCATTGGATAATGGATTTCAGCATGCTCCACAAGCGCGATAAAAAGCTCAATATGGAAGAAGCGCAGGCGTTATTCCAGGATGCATTTGCCAAGGTCTGGAACAATGCATTGGAAGATGATGCGTTTAACCGGTTAGTGCTAGGTGCCGGCTTGACTGGCCGTAAAGTGACCATTTTGAGAGCGTATGCCAAATACATGCGTCAGACCGGAAGCTCTTTTAGCCGCGATTATATTGCAAACACCTTGTCAAAATATCCGCAAATAGCCACCTTATTAGTGCAGTATTTTGATATGCGTTTTGATCCGACAATCAAACGCAATGCCAAAAAGACGGAAGCTTTGTTGGCGACTATCATTGAGCACTTGGACAATGTAAGTAACCTGGATGATGACCGTATCATTCGTCGTTATCTGGATATGATGGCAGCAACCTTGCGGACCAATTTCTATCAACCAGATGACAAGGGTGAGGAAAAGTCTTATGTGTCTATTAAGATGCAGCCTGAGCTTATCCCTGATATGCCATTGCCATTGCCGAAGTTTGAAATTTTTGTGTACAGCCCTCGTGTCGAGGGTGTACATCTTCGCGGAGGTAAAGTAGCCCGTGGTGGATTGCGCTGGTCTGATCGCCAGGAAGATTTCCGTACTGAAATTCTTGGCTTGGTTAAAGCACAACAGGTAAAAAATACCGTAATTGTGCCTGTGGGCGCTAAAGGCGGCTTTGTGTGTAAGCAACTTCCCACTGAAGGCGGCAGACAAGCGTTCTTCGAAGAGGGGCAGGCGTGTTATCGCATGTTTATACGCAGTCTCTTAGATATCACAGACAATATTGTAGACGGCGCTATCGTACCGCCTAAGAATGTCGTTCGTCATGACGAAGATGACCCTTATTTGGTTGTAGCTGCCGACAAAGGTACCGCAACATTTTCTGATATCGCGAATGGCATTGCTGAAGAGTTTGGTTTTTGGCTAGGCGATGCGTTTGCGTCGGGTGGAAGTATTGGCTATGACCATAAAAAGATGGGTATTACTGCGCGTGGAGGCTGGGAGTCTGTTAAGCGCCATTTCCGCGAGATAGGTATTGATTGTCAAACTACAGATTTTACCTGTATCGGTGTGGGTGATATGGCAGGTGATGTATTTGGGAACGGTATGCTTCTTTCAGAGCACACGCGAATCATAGCCGCCTTCAACCACATGCACATTTTCTTTGATCCTAATCCAGATGCAGCTGCGTCGTATAAAGAGCGAAAGCGTTTGTTTGACGATCCAAGCCTGAGTTGGGAAGACTATGACAGCAAATTGATTTCAAAAGGCGGTGGTATTTTCAGCCGTGCAGCCAAATCAATCAAGCTGACGCCAGAAATGAAAAAGTGGCTGAGTACACGCCAGCAAACTATGACGCCCAATGAGCTCATTCATAACATACTCAAAATGCCTGTCGACTTGCTTTGGAATGGCGGTATTGGGACGTACGTGAAAGGAAGCAAAGAGTCTCACTCCGAAGTGGGAGACAGAGCTAACGATACGACCCGCGTCAACGGCAAAGACCTACGCGTTAAAATAGTGGGTGAGGGTGGTAACTTGGGCCTCACCCAGCTAGGTAGAGTTGAGTTCGCAGCAAACGGCGGGCGCGTCAATACCGACTTCGTTGACAACGTGGGGGGCGTTGATTGCTCCGATAACGAAGTCAACATTAAGATATTGCTTAACTCGTTGGTTCAAAGTGGTGATATGACCATGAAGCAGCGAAACGAGTTGCTTTATGCAATGACTGATGACGTCTCAAAGATAGTTTTGCATGATTGTTATCGCCAGACGCAGTCATTATCAATTACTGAATTGGGTGGTGTTTCGCAACTCAAGGAGCAGCTTCGTTTTATTCACGGTTTAGAGCGCGACGGAGCCTTGAATCGCGAACTAGAATTCATTCCCAGTGATGATGAGATCTCAGATCGCGTTGCGACTGATAAGGGGCTGACTCGACCTGAACTATGCGTCTTGATTGCCTACGGCAAGATGGTTTTAAAAGATTCTCTGAATATCCCTGAGATAACAGACAATCCTTATCACGGCAAATTGTTAATTGAAGCATTCCCCGAGAGGCTTCGTGATAAATTTGCCGATAAGATGCAGGAGCACCCGCTTCGTAGCGAAATTATTGCCACTAAGTTGACCAATGAAATGGTCAACACTATGGGTCTGAATTTTGTTTTTCGCATGCAAGAAGAAACCGGTGCTTCAATTCAGGAAATTGCCGATGCATATAGTATCGTTAATGGTATTTTTGATATTGATATGCTTTGGGTTGATATTGAAGCTCTCGATAATAAAGTGGATGCAACTGTTCAATTAAGAATGCTGGAAAGTGCACGACGTTTGCTACGCAGAGCGGCGCGTTGGTACATACGTCATGGCGATAAAAGCAAAAGTATCAGCGATGCCATTGCTTATTACACGCCGACCATGGAAAACTTGCTGGTTAACTTAGGTGATTATCTGGTTTCAGCTGAATACAACCAGCTAGAATCTAATACCCAGAAGTTAATAAAAGAGGGTGTACCCGACAAGTTAGCATACCGTGTGGCCAGCTTCAGCAATCTGTTCTCTACACTTGATTTATCGCAAATCAGTGACGAGACCAAGCATGATACGACCTTAGTTGCCCGATTGTATTATCAGCTGGGATCAAAGCTTGAGCTTCACTGGTTCCTTGATCAAATCAATAATCAGGCTGTCAGCAATCACTGGCAAGCATTGGCCAGAGCATCTTATCGTGAGGAACTTGATTGGCAGCAGCGTTCGATTACTACCAATCTTTTGTCAACGGGTGATGAAGCAAAAAATGCCGATGACATCTTGAATGCCTGGATAGAGAGTCATGACGTGCTGCTTAAGCGTTGGTATTTAATGATGAGCGAGTTTAAAACTAGCTCGACGCACGAATTTGCTAAATTTTCTGTCGCACTTCGTGAATTGATGCTTTTAAGCGTGAAGTCAAACCATTAAAATACCCACAATCAGACAACATGCCCTGGTTTGATTACCGGGGCATTTTTGTATAAGCCCGTTAATTATTGAAAGTGATCTCATGTTTCAAGTTGCACAGCACGCCTTACACGCCCTCTCTCCAGAAACTGCGCATGACCTAACTATAGGTTGGCTAAAGCGCACCCAACGCACTCCGTTAAAGGCCACCTACGCGCAACATCGCATTGATAAGCCCGTTAAGGTTGCAGGTATCACGTTCCCCAATCCAGTGGGGCTGGCCGCAGGACTGGACAAAAATGGCGAATGTGTGGACGCTTTTGCTGCTATGGGTTTCGGTTTTGTTGAGATTGGCACTGTCACACCAAAAGGTCAGCCGGGGAACGACAAACCTCGTATTTTTCGTATTCCAGAGAAGCAAGCCATCATCAATAGAATGGGATTCAATAATTACGGCGTTGATTATTTAATTGAAGAAGTGAAAAAGGTTAAGTCATCGTGTGTTGTGGGCATTAATATCGGCAAAAATAAAGCAACGCCCGAAGCGCAAGCGCTTGACGATTACGTGCACTGTCTGAACCGAGCCTATCCGTATGCTGACTATATTACCGTAAATATTTCGTCACCCAATACGCCGGGCTTAAGGAATCTTCAGTACGGTGAAGCACTTGATGCATTGCTCGCAGGGTTGAAGGCCGCGCAAGAAACACTGGCACAAGCTCATGGGCAATATAAGCCATTATTTATTAAGATTGCGCCTGATTTATCCGATGAAGAAATAAAGAGCATTGCGGCATCACTGATGAAGGCTAAGATGGATGGCGTAATCGCGACGAATACCACCCTATCAAGAGAGAGTGTCGCTGGGCTCGAGCATGCGGAAGAAGCTGGCGGTTTAAGTGGCTCAGTATTAACTGATATGTCGTTACGCGTAACCGAGGTTCTTGCCGAATCTCTAGCTGGCAGCCTACCTATTATAGGGGTTGGCGGAATTGACAGCCCAGAGGCTGCAAAAGCAAGATTGGAGGCAGGAGCATCTCTGGTCCAACTATATTCAGCCTTTATTTACCAGGGGCCAACCCTAATAAACAAAATTGTGGCTGCTTTATGAGCATGATCCACGTCACCACGAGCAAAGGGTTAGATACGTTATTAGACGACGAGATTCATGCGCTGCTTCCTGATGTCACTACGAAGATGTCTCCTGGCTGCATTTCTTTTGAAGGCACTTTGGAAGATGCGTACACCTTATGTCTGTGGTCCAGACTAGCAAATAGAGTCCTCTGGCAGCTGGCCGAAGGCAAAGTCAATGATGCCGAAGACCTTTACCAGCTTGCCGCTGACATAGACTGGTCGATGCAATTTAAGACAGATTCACGGTTTATGGTGCAGTTCAATGGCACAAACAGAGCCATTCAGCATACCCAATTTGGAGCACAAAAAACCAAAGATGCGATCGTTGATCATTTTTCAGAAAATGGCGCGTCGCGACCTAGTATTGACACCAAACAACCCGATATTTCTGTGTTTGTAAGATTGCGCAGAGAGCAATGCCAAATAGGTATTGACCTATCTGGTAGGAGCTTGCATCAGCGTCATTATCGCGAAGCGCAGGGTGATGCGCCGCTTAAAGAGCATGTAGCTGCAGCGATGTTAATGCGCAGTGGCTGGACTGAGAATAAGACACTCCCCTTGGTCGACCCCATGTGTGGTTCGGGTACGATTGCCATCGAAGCCGCGTTAATAGCAACTAATGTAGCACCTGGTTTAAACCGTGAAGTATGGGGCTTTTCTTATTGGTTGCAACACAACGCAAATAGCTGGCTCCGTCTGCGTGAAGCTGCGTTAAATGCGAAAACAGAGTGCGAGTGTAAAATACTAGCCTCAGATTCAGATAAGCGTCTGGTCATTAAAGCAAAGAAAAATGCCGACAATGCTGGCGTATTTTCATTAATACAATTTTCTCACCGTGATGCGTTGCAACTTACACCCGCTGACACTGAATCAGGTTTTATTGTGTCTAATCCTCCCTATGGGGAGCGTCTCAGTGAACTGGCCCAACTCGTTCCCTTGTTTACGCAGTGGGGTAAACATCTAAAACAAGAGTGGTCGGGTTGGCATGTAAGTTTACTCAGCAGCAATCGCGACTTGTTGCGAACCTTGAAACTTCGCGCAGACAAAGAGTATGCCGTTATGAACGGTAAGCTTGAATGTAAGCTGGTTAATTATGCCTTGGTTGGCGATAACCTGGAAATAATTGGTAATGATGCTGAACATCCATTCTCAAATCGCCTGAAAAAGAATATTAAGCGCTTAAAACCTTGGCTTAAAACACAAGATACTGAGTGTTACCGGATTTACGACGCTGACTTGCCAGAATACAATGTGGCTGTGGACCGTTATGGTGATTATTACGTTGTACAGGAGTATGCGCCGCCAAAAACGATTGACGAGCAAAAAGCCCGTCGGCGGTTACAGGATGTACTCTTGTATTTGCCCGCAGCGCTGGGGATAAACACAGACAAGATAGTGTTAAAAGTGCGTGAGCAGCAAAAAGGCAAAGCCCAATATGAAAAAGTCAGTCAAACTGAAAAGCGTATAACGGTAAGAGAAAACGGGGCGCGGTTTTTGGTCAACCTGTGGGACTATTTGGACACCGGATTGTTTCTTGATCACCGGGAAACGCGTCAGATAATCAAGAAAGAAGCCAAGAATAAAGACGTTCTCAATTTGTTTTCTTATACCGGCAGCGTTTCCGTAATGGCGGCGTTAGGCGGAGCGAGATCAGTGACCACCGTTGATATGTCTAATACCTACTTGCAATGGGCTAAAGATAATTTCCGAGAAAACCATATAACAGGTCCACATGCCTTTATACAGGCCGATTGCTTGAGCTGGTTAAAATCTCACAAAGGTAAATACGGGTTGGTTTTTGTCGACCCACCGTCTTTCAGTAATTCTAAACGGATGCAAACAACCTGGGATGTTCAGCGTGATCATCTTTCGCTGTTAGTAAACGCAGCGGCTTGCCTTAATGAAGAAGGAACCCTGATGTTTTCGAATAACAAACGGGGCTTTAAATTGGATGTGAACGGGTTGCAGCAGGCAGGGCTTATTGCCACAGAGATAACAGAGCAGACTATTCCCGAAGATTATAAGCGCCGCGGAAACATTCACAAATGCTGGAGCATCACCCGTGCACATTAATCTGTATACTGGGCCCCAGTGTAGTTTGTGTGATGATGCAAAATCATTGCTCGATACATTGCCAGAAAATATTCGCCCTCAGGTAACACAAATTAACATTAGAGATGATGTAAACCTGTATCATGCCTATGCAGTTCGTATTCCGGTATTAAAGCGAACTGATAATCAGCAAGAGTTGGGCTGGCCTTTTGACCAGACACAGTTAATTCAGTTTCTATCATGAGTTTATTACAACTAAAAGACATTCAGCTTGCCTATGGCACACCGGCGTTATTGGAGGGTGTTGACCTAACGATCCACAACGGAGAACGGTTGTGCATTGTGGGACGTAATGGCAGTGGGAAGTCAACGCTCATGAAAGTTATCGCAGGGGAAATACTCGCTGATGATGGTCAACGCATTATAGATAGCAGTGTTGGTGTAGCCAGATTGGAGCAAGATCCCCCAGAGCGGGGAGACGTGACCCTGTTTGATTATGTCGCCGAAGGTTTATCCGATGTCGGTGAGGTATTAAAGGCTTACTTTAGACAACTTGATGTGGTCGCTCATTCTCCTGATGAGAGTAATCTCGCTCGGCTACAGCAGCTTCAGGATAAACTTGAAAGTGCTAATGCCTGGCAATTTGAACAAAGGATAGAACAAACTTTATCGACCCTAAAACTACAAGGGAATGCACTACTTTCATCACTGTCAGGTGGTTGGAGAAGAAAAGCGGCGCTTGCTCGGGCTTGGGTTCAGAACCCTGATATTCTGCTACTGGACGAGCCTACCAACCATCTAGATGTCCAAATGATCGACTGGTTAGAGTCCAGTTTAAAGCAGTTTCAAGGCGCAATCGTATTTGTGAGCCATGACAGAGCATTTATTCGACATCTGGCTACCCGTATTCTGGATTTGGACCGCGGTTGCTTAACCAGTTATCCGGGCGATTACGATACCTATCTGCAAAAGCGTGAGGAAGCGCTGGCGGTGCAGGAAACGCAACAAGCTGAATTTGACAAAAAGCTAGCTCAGGAAGAAGTGTGGATTAGGCAGGGGATCAAAGCCCGAAGAACTAGAAACGAAGGTAGGGTTAGAGCGTTAAAAGCGCTCCGTGAAGAACGCAAAAAACGCCGAGAGCTGCAAGGCTCAGTTGTTGCAAAACAAAGTAAAGCCGCCCGTTCAGGCAAGCGCGTATTTGATGTAGAGGGGCTGTCCTTGATACGTGGTGGTCATATCGTCGCTAAAGATCTCAACTTACAGGTGCTACGAAAAGACAGAATTGCATTTCTGGGGCCTAATGGATGTGGGAAAAGCTCGCTCATTCAGTGTTTATTAGGTGAGCTTTCCCCAGACAGTGGGGACGTTCACCAAGGCGCTAACCTTGAGGTTGCCTATTTTGATCAACACAGAAGTCAACTCGATTTAGAGAAAACAGTGATAGATTGTGTGGGTGACGGAAAACGTGATTTAATCGTTAACGGTCACCCCCGTCATGTCATTAGCTATTTACAGGATTATTTGTTTGAGCCTGAAAGAGTCAATGCTAAGGTAAGTTCTCTTTCGGGTGGAGAAAAAAACCGCCTGTTGTTAGCAAAAATCATGTTAAAGCCAAGCAATGTCCTGATATTGGATGAGCCAACCAACGACTTGGATGTTGAAACCTTAGAAATGTTGGAAACGTTATTGATTAACTACGACGGTACAGTGTTACTAGTGAGTCATGACAGGGACTTTATAGACAATGTTGCGACAGCATCCTTGTCTTACGAAACCGGAGGACAATGGCAGGAGTTTGTGGGTGGATACTCCGACGTCTCCCGCTGGTATCAAGAAAATCAGGCGAAAACAGAAAAAAGTGGAACTCAACCCAAGTCACAGAGTCCTAAAGCCACGTCTTCTGTCACTAAGCCAAAAAAGTTATCCTATAAAGATAATCGGGAGCTGGAAACGCTACCACAGGAAATTGAAAAATTAGAGCTTGAAGTCGCGCAGATACAAGAAAAGATTAACGCGCCAGATTTTTTCAAGCAAGAGAATACGCAACCCATTTTAGATAGCCTGCAAAAGCAGGAGGCCGCACTGAGTCGTGCTTATGAGCGATGGGATGAATTGGAAAGCATGTTAGCTGACATGCAGCAGTAAACAGGAAATAGAATGAGAAAAACAATTCTTGCCAGTGCCGTTGCGCTGGCCAGTCTGAGCCTAACTACCACCGCCGCCGTGTATGACGTTGACGTTTTGACGGCAAATGATCTGGCGCAAAATGTATTTGCCAAAGGTATAGACGACACTGGCAACGCATTAGTGGTTGTTCAAAATGAATACAATCAACCTATCGACCTGTCACAGTTGGATTTTGATAATGAAGCGTTTACGGCAAACCTGACCGATGTTGATGCCGCAAAAGAGGGTAACTTCAACGATGCTGATTACAATTTAATTATTGCCTTGTTACGGTCTTCCACAGGCAGAAACACGGGCGGTCAGCGACTGCCCAATTTCAGAAGTTACCAGCAAAGTGGGGTGCAGATTAATTCGGTATTTGCGTTTGACGAACTCAACGAAAATTTCAATGCATTGAGCCGTTCTAACCAGGTCATCGTTAGAGATAGCTTGAACGGTGATTATTTTGTTGGAACCAGTGATGATGCGTTTAGCTTGTTCACTTACACCGATACTGATGGAGACGAACAGACAATTCAAATCAACGATTTTGGTAATCGTGGTTTTGTTCAAATTAATGGTGTGACAACAGGCTTGCCCGGTCCATATAGTACCTTAGGAGGCAGCTCTGACGCGTTCGCCATTAACAATAATTTGCAAGTAGCGGGTAGTGCGATTGTCTCTGTTAGCGAAAACGTGACAGATGCGATTGAAAGGTGTGACGATGATGACGCTAGGGGCGATACGCCCATTGAAGTGTGTCGCTGGAGAATTAACTATCCAAATAATCTAAACGGTGCCTCTGTTTCAGCGATTGTAGCTGGCGGTCAGCGCAGAGCGGTGATTTGGGAGTTGTCAACCGATGGTACGCTGGTAAATACCCAAGAGTATGGTTTGCTGTTTGAGCCTGAAGAAGATGATACCTTCCTGTATTTATCGGAAGCGGTAGATATTAACGATGCGGGTATCGCCATAGGTACAGCAAGTACCGGTGAAATAGTAGAGATTACACGGCCCAACCCAAACAGTGGCGTCGGTTCTAACATTATTGAGCTTGGTGTTGTTGCCACTTCTTTTCACAACGGCGAAATGACCGAGCTGCTGGATAGAAGCACGTTTAGCCAGAGTAGGGCATTGGTAATTAACAACAACAATTGGGTAGCCGGAATCTCAGCGCAGGTTGCGAGCACCACTGCCAGAGACAAATTATTTGTAAAAAACTTAGACTCCGGTGAAGAACGTATCGTTAATGGTTTTTTCACCAGCTCTCAAACCACGCCAAGAGATATTAACGACAACAATATTATTGTGGGTGAAGCAGAAGTTGAGGTGAGTAATGAAGCAAGGCGTGAAAAGAATGCCTTTATGTACAATATCGAAACCGATGAATTCGTAAACCTAAATACCCTGATCCCATGTGATGCGCCTTACACCTTGGTTGACGCAGTTGGCATCAACAATAACGATGAAATTTTGGTAACTGCGCGTGCGAGTTCACCGATTAGAGATGCGCGAGGTCAGGATGTGCTGGATGATGATGGGAATCAGCAACTGATTGACAAAGCCATTGTTTTAAAACTCTCGCCTAACGCGAACGGGCAGGTTGAAGAATGTGGCGGTTCCACAGATACAGACACTATTCCTGAGCGTCAGGGCGCTTCTCTACCGCTATCGGTATTGGGCTTTTTAGCAGGTGCTCTGGTATTCTTTAGGCGATATAACGAAAGGGATTAATCCCTTTCGTGTTTATGAAAAAAAAATGTAATAAAAAATACATAAACGCATCAGGAATTTAGTTAATGTCAATACCTTTTAGCGATAAAATTCATTGAACCAAATGCCAACTTAGCCTATCAATAATAGTGTGAGAGGTTGTGAACTGCCGCCATGAATACAAATTGATTTAGCGCGCAAGTAAGCAACGTTTCATACTTAACTTGAAAGAGGCGAATCAATGAAAAGACAAAAAAGAGATAAAGCTACACGTGCTCATGCAAAGGGCTATCAAGCAGGTATCAGTGGACGTTCTAAAGATATTTGTCCATTTCAGGCAGCAGAACCCCGGTCGCAGTGGTTAGGAGGATGGCGCGAGGCGGTCGAAGATAGGCAGATTGGCCTGGGAACGCGTTAACTTAATCTCAAAAAAAGCCCCTTTACGGGGCTTTTTATTTAGAAATTACTCGTATCTTGGAACAAACCAACCTTTAAATCTTTTGCACTGTATATTTCTCTTCCATCAACTTTTACAATGCCATCGGCCATACCCATAAACAGTTTGCGTTTTATTACACGCTTCATTGTAATGTGATACGTTACTTTTTTAGCGGTCGGCAGTATTTGGCCCGTAAACTTGACTTCACCGACACCTAAAGCGCGGCCTTTACCCGGTCCGTCACACCAGCCAAGGAAAAAGCCAACCAATTGCCACATAGCATCTAAACCTAGGCAACCTGGCATTACCGGATCACCCGGGAAGTGGCAGTCGAAAAACCACAGATCGGGCGTAATGTCTAATTCAGCAAGAATTTCACCTTTGCCATATTCACCACCGTCTTCGGTAATGGAAACGATCCGGTCCATCATCAGCATATTGGGTGCCGGTAACTGACTGTTGCCCGGTCCAAACATTTCTCCGCGACTGCATGCTAAAAGATCGTCACGGTTGAATGCATTAGGCCTATTACTCATGGGTTTCCTCATTTTTTTATCGAGCGCGTAATTTAGCTAACACTTGTACGCTATACAACTCTGAACAGTGATTTTTCTCTAAATTTTCACATGCTACACTTCTGTGTAGTGCAAAATCACAGAATAAAATGTATGACGGTAAGTAAAACAAAATCCCAATTGAATGCTGAAAAGCAAAAACGCTTTCGGGAGCGCCAAAGAGACGCGGGAAAAAAGCTAGTTCGTGGCTACATTACGCCAGAAGCCATGAGTTGTTATGAAGAGATACGAGACAAAACCCATTGGAAAGACAGTGAAGTGCTCTCTAACGCACTCCGCCTTACGTATGCTGCTTACAAGTGTGGTCAAATACAATTGCTGACACAATGGCTAAAAGACCATGAGCGCTAGCTCAGTTTAGCCTGTTTCCTGGAGGGGCTAGAAGGCGTAGTATGCCTCGCAATGATGCGCCTGGCTTCCTGTTTCACTTCGCGTTTTTTTCTGAACGCCCACATTCTTTCTCTTGCATCTTCCATCGCGCGCTCAATGTCGATTATTGGTTTAGGGTACGCCAACGGCTCGGAGCCAAACAAAGTAAAGTCAAGTGGCGTGAGTTTCCAAGGCTGGAAGAGTAGGGGCGGAGGAAGTGCATTGAGTTCAGGTACCCATTTGTAGATAAAAGTACCGTCGGGATCATTGTCTTCGGCCTGTTTAACCGGGTTGTATAACCTGATCGTGTTGGTACCCGTCACGCCTGCTTGCATTTGAATTTGTGGATAATGAATGCCTGGTTCGAAATCCAAAAACACGGTGGCAAGGTGTTCAGCCGCCAGTTTCCAATGTACATTGAGAACATGGGTTAAGAAACTTACTAACAGTGCTCTCATGCGAAAATTAAGATAGCCAGTCTCGTTTAATGCTCGCATACAGGCATCGACAAGCGGAACACCAGTCTTACCCGATTTCCATGCATAAAAGCGGCGTTGTGCCTCTGGACCTGTTTCGTAGGGATAAGACAGATAGGCTTTATTGACTGGTCTGAATTCCATGTCAGACTCGCTTTCAAATTTTTGAATAAAATGACAGTGCCAATGTAGCCGCGAGGCTACAGCTGACATTGGACGACGCCACTCCGGCCTGTTTTGTTGCAGAATGCTGTGATAAACCTGTTTAACTGAAATGTTGCCCCATGCAAGGTAGGGGGACAATCGAGAACAAGCTTTTCTCGCGAGCGCTGGCTTTGATATGTGTTGATGATAGTGTTTTCCTCGGTCTTTTAAAAAACTCTTCAACACTTGCCATGCACGGCATTCACCGCCCGGTTGACGGCTTGGATGGGCACAGATATCGTCAGTCTGGCCAATTACCTCTGAAGGCAACGCTGCAAAGGATGTAAACCAGTTTACTGCTGCTAAGTCAATATCACTAGTTGGCGTAAGGATGCGTTGTTGCCAGCGTTTATCCCAATCTTGACGATGAGATAACCCCCGATACACGGCCCCGTAAGGAGATTCATGCCAATGTAAATTGTGCTGACAACACCATGTTGCAACTTTTTTGTCTCGTTCGAAGGTTACACACAAACCAATTTGTTGGTAGCTATAGAGTGATGCCAAACCAAGATGCCGCTGAAGTTTCTTCAGTAAGCCCTTCATGTTACCTCGGAACACAAGAACCTGTGTGTTGAATGCGGACAATTGCTGATCAATATCTTTAATCGACTGAAAAACAAAGGTTTGATGGCGCTCATCATAATGGGGATTAGCCCAGATATCATTATCTATAGCATAACAGAGTAAAACAGGCTGACCATTTTGAGCCGCAAGTTGCAAAGGGGCATGGTCTCTTAGCCTAAGGTCACGTTTTAACCAGACTAGGTTAACCATTTACGCCTAAAGGCTCCATCTGCATCATAATACTGGGCTTGTTTTTCAAGGTTGAATTGACGATGACCACGGGGATCACTGCCAACCCCTGCAAGGTACTGCCAATTGCCATAATTACTGGCAACATCAAAATCGATCAGTTGTTGTTCAAAATAAGCGGCCCCATAACGCCAATCCAAATTAAGTTCATGAACAAAGCAAGAAGCCACAAGTTGTCGTCCCCGATTAGACATAAAACCAGTTTCATTCAATTCATGCATGTTGGCATCAACGATATCGAATCCGGTTGCACCCTGACACCAAAGGTGGAAGCGCTTTTTATCATATGAGGTCTTAGGCAGCTTGTTTTGAATACCCGAAATCTTGAAAAAAGCCGTCTTGTGTTTTGTTAGTTGCCAATGAAAAAACTCACGCCACAGTAATTCAAAAAATAACCAGTACGTGGACTCATTAGCAACATGTGCCTGCTCGTAGGCTTTGAGTTTTTCGTAAATCACGCGTGGTGACACATGTCCATTGGCTAGCCATGCTGAAAACTTACTTGAAAAATCCCAACCAAGCATTCCGTTACGTGTTTCCTTATATCGAGACACCGCGTGTGTTCGGCTAAAATAATAATCAATCTGATTTAACGCATGCTTTTCTCCACCGATATGCTTAGCATCATCGGTCACAGTGCAGTCAGTTGGCGGAGCAGTGCCAATATCAATATCACTGGGCGGAGGTGGTAGCGCCTCAGGCGGAGGGAGGCTAGCATTTACCGATGAATATTTTTCCACTTTTCTACGAAAGGGAGAGAAGTGGTCTGGCATAGACTCAAGCGAAAACGGTAAGGTGTCTGATTCATATAGTAGAGTGGCACTGTCTTCAAAAAACACCAGCTCCTCATGTGCCTCCTTCAACCTAGCAATTTGGTGCACTTCATTTGGACCGGCGTAAGCAGCACATCCCATATGAGTCACTTTATAATGGGAAATCAACCGGGTGATAACCTCGACAGGCTGACCTTTTTCAATAATGAGTGTTTGCCCTAAATGAAACAATTGCCTATTTAGCGATTGTAGCCCAGATTGAATAAAGTCATTTCTGCGCGCTCCTAATGGTGTAGTTCCGTAGGCTGTGGTTGTGAACCATTCCTGATCATACACGTACACACACAACAAGCGGTCAACCTGGTCGGCTAATTTACGCAGCGCTGGCATATCGGTGAGACGACAATCGTGCCGAAACCAGAATAATCCAGTTAATAGTTTTCTCTCATTCATATGTCTGAATAGAGGGCCCAGCAAAAAAAGATCATTCAGTGACTAAAGCAAATAGCATAATGTGGTTCAGAAAGGACCTAAGACTTAAAGACAATCCGGCATTGCACTTTGCTGCCAAACAAGGCGATGTTTTACCCGTATTCATTTTAGATACACAGACCGATCAAAACGATGCGCTTGGTGGCGCCTCTCAGTGGTGGTTACACCACTCATTAGAATCGCTGAATCGCGATCTGGGTGGTAAGTTATTGGTTTTAAAAGGCGCACCCAAACCTTTACTAGAAAAACTGATTGATGCTTTTGATATTCAGGTTGTTACGTGGAATCGTTGCTATGAGGCTAATAGCATTGAACGAGATACCGATATAAAACAACACCTCACAAAAAAGGGACTAACGGTTAAGAGCTTCAATGGTTCGCTTTTGTGGGAGCCAATGCAAATCACAAAGCAGGATGGCAGTCCCTACAAAGTATTTACTCCTTATTATCGAAAGGGCTGTTTAGCTGCACCGCCGCCCCGGTACCCTGAAGAAAAGCCAAATGTTACTACGTTAGATAGTAAGGGCTATGGTTTGTGTATTGAAGAGCTGTGCCTTCTCCCTGACATTGCGTGGGACCAAGGCCTAAAAGAAACGTGGCAGCCTGGAGAAGAGGGCGCTGCGACGCGTTTGCATACCTTTCTTGATGGACCGATTTTACGCTATAAAGACGATAGGAACATTCCTGCGATCCGGGGCACTTCAATGTTGGGTCCACATTTTCATTGGGGTGAAATGTCAGTAAATCAGGCGTGGTATGCTACGTTGGACAAATTTGGCGGGATGGATAAAGAAGGGGTTGATACGTTTCTAAGTGAGCTGGGTTGGCGTGAATTTAGTTATTATTTATTGTTTCACAACCCACAGCTGAGAACGAAAAATGTTGCATCAAAATTTGATGCTTTCCCATGGCGAGAAGACTCGTCAGCATTGAAGCGTTGGCAGAAGGGCCAGACAGGTATTCCTATTGTTGATGCGGGTATGCGTGAACTATGGCAAACCGGGTATATGCATAATCGTGTACGCATGGTAGTGGGGTCATTTTTAGTCAAAAATCTACTACTTGACTGGCGATTGGGTGAACGCTGGTTTTGGGATTGTCTCTGTGATGCCGATACGGCCAGTAACAGTGCTAGCTGGCAGTGGGTTGCTGGTTGCGGAGCAGATGCTGCGCCCTATTTTCGTGTATTCAACCCCGTTTTGCAGGGAGAAAAATTTGATAAACACGGTGAGTATGTAAAAACCTATTGTCCAGAGTTATCCGCCCTTCCAAATAAATACATTCATAAGCCCTGGGATGCACCAAAGTCGGTATTATCGGAAGCAGGTGTGACCCTCGGGGAGCATTACCCAAAACCGATCGTTGATCTAAAAGCATCAAGGGTACGGGCATTAGAGGCTTTTGATGCGGTGAAGCAAGCATCATGACAGAGAAAGTACTCAGAGTTGTATTGGGCGACCAGCTAAACCTGTCTATCTCTGCATTAGAGGGTATAAAAGCGGCTTACGATACTGTAATAATGGCAGAGGTGAGAGAAGAGGCCACCTATGTTAAACACCACAAGAAAAAAATTGTTTTTCTCTTTAGCGCAATGCGTCATTTTGCACGTTTACTCGAGCAAGAAAAATTCAATGTATGTTACGTCGCCTACGACGACGAGAGTAACAAAGGGAGTCTCTTCGAGCAGGTAAAACATCAGCTAAGGCAAGAGGAATATAGCAAAATCGTGTTGACTATGCCGGGTGAATATCGGCTGCTTGAGGAGGTGAAAAGCTGGTCAGATAAGTTTAGTTTACCTGTCGACATTAGGCCGGATAATCGTTTCATAGCCGATGACGGCTTTTTTGCCAACTGGGCAAAGGGCAAAAAACAGTTGAGAATGGAATTTTTTTACCGAGAGATGAGGAAACGTACCGGGTTTCTCATGGAGGGTGATCATCCTGTAGGAGGAAAGTGGAATTATGATGAACAAAACCGCTCTCCGCTGCCCGCACAAACCTCTATTCCAAAGCCAACACACTGTGTTGTGGATGACATAACCCATGACGTTATCAGGCTTGTAGAAAAGTATTTTCCAGATCATTTTGGAGACATTCTACCGTTCCACTATGCCGTTACACGAGAGCAAGCGTTAGACGTGCTTGATGAGTTTATCGAAAAAAGGTTGGTTAATTTTGGTCAATATCAGGATGCCATGGCACAAAATCAGCCTTGGTTGTTCCACTCTCATATTAGCTTCTATCTAAATTGTGGTTTGTTGCATCCTGAAGAAGTCATCGCTCGGGCTGAAGAAGCTTATTACAATGACAACGCACCATTAAATTCTGTTGAGGGATTTATACGTCAAGTTTTGGGTTGGAGAGAATACGTTCGCGGCTTTTATTGGTATTTCATGCCCGCACTTAGTACTGAGAACGTGCTTCAAGCAAAACGAAAGCTGCCGGATTTCTTTTGGTCTGGTCAAACGAATATGAACTGCCTTCGTCAGTGTATAACAGAAACAAAGCAAAACGCTTATGCCCATCACATCCAAAGACTGATGGTCCTAGGTAATTTTGCATTATTAGCAGGTCTGTCACCCAAAGCGGTCAATGAATGGTATCTCATTGTTTATGCTGATGCTTATGAATGGGTGGAACTTCCCAATGTGTCGGCAATGATCTTGTATGCAGATGGCGGAAAGCTAGCCAGCAAGCCTTACGCCGCGAGCGGCAGTTACATTAACAAAATGTCTGACTATTGTAAGAAATGTGGCTATAGCGTGAGTAAAAAAACTGGTGAAAAAGCGTGCCCTTTTAATTATCTGTACTGGGACTTTATTGATAGAAATTTGGAAGCTCTGGGTAATAATCCAAGAATGAATATGACGTTAAACACCTATAAAAAGATGTCAGAGGAGAAGTTAACCCTCATTCGGGAAAGCGCGTCAGCATTCTTACACAAAATCGACAATGCACAAGAAGTGTAATCTACCGCAGAAGACGTGCGTCGTCTGTCAACGCCCCTTTGCGTGGAGGAAGAAGTGGGAACGGGACTGGGAAAACGTGAAATACTGCTCTAAACGGTGCGCGAGACAAAAAGACAAACACGCTAATTTGTGTAAAACTTAAAACTTAGAAGGGTTGCCTTTTTCGGTTTTGCACATGAACCTAAGTATCAGTCGTCAGACTAAGTTATATATAGCTCTGTTTGTTGGGTTATATGGGCTATTGCTCTGGATAGCTGTCCAAACAGTAACCGATTTGTATGTTCAAAAAGTGACAAACCAGGAAAGCGCTCACCTAACTCAACGTTCTGCACTGCTCAAATCAGAAATAGAAGCGCTATTGTTTGAGAGTATTTACCTCGCAGACAGCCTCGCCAATGTGGTCGTCATGGATCCGCAGCTGGCACTTGAAAACTGGGCAAAATTAAGTGAGAAACTAATCGGCCGAACCAGCATTGTGCGAAACCTCGCTATCGCACCTAACGACATCATTGAAAAAATCTATCCTATAAGCGGAAATGAGCAAGCTCTGGGGCTGAACTACAGCAATGTACCATTACAATATCCGAGTGTCTTAGAGGCTAAGCAATCAGGCGATGTTTATTTGGCTGGCCCCGTAAATCTGGTTCAGGGCGGCAAAGGTCTAGTCGCCCGATTTCCCATTTTTACAGATTATCCCAAGAATAAAACCTATTGGGGGCTGGTAAGCGTGGTTATCGATTACGATACGCTACTGGAAGATGTCGGTATAGATAATATTAACAATATGAAAGTATCACTCAGACGGTTGGACACGGCTTCCGGAGAGCGTCTTGCTGAGAGCTTCTTTGGACCTGTAGAGGTATTTAAGAAACCAGATTTCATTTCACCCGTTATTTTGCCAGGTGCCACATGGGAGTTAGCTACCCAATTTCAATTTGATTCTTTAGAAAGTGTTCTTAAAACAAAAGCAACAGTACAAGTCATTGGGACCACGATAGGGATAATCGTTTTATTGGGCCTTTTACTTATCGCCAGAGCGTTCCAGATAGTAAGGGTTGCATCATTACATGATGAGCTAACAGGCCTACCAAACCGTCGATTTGTCCTGTCTCATCTCAAGCACATTTTGGCCAAAAAACGAAATGGGCACCAATTCTCCATTTTTAATATTGATATTAATAATTTTAAATCTATCAATGACAACTACGGCCATGTTGTGGGTGACGATGTATTGTGTTTTGTGAGTGAATATTTAACTGAGTCATTGAGAACCTCAGACATGGTATCCAGAGTAGGTGGCGATGAGTTCTGGGCTATTGTAGACAGGACCGAAAGCACAGAAGAAGCACATAGGCTCAAAGATAAGTTAAAAAATGGCGTAAAGGCACGGCCGTTTTTGATGGGGGCTGAATCAATAGAAGTCTCTATGAGCATTGGTGTAGTGGTAGTTGAAAGCATTGATAAATCGTTAGACGTTTTGTTGAAACAAGCCGACGATGAAATGTACAAGGATAAACAATCAATGCACTTAGTTAATGACTAATGTTATATGGTATTTTTGTTGGATATAATTGTGCTTATATTCTTAGAGGTTTGAGGTGAGTCGCGTGTTAAGGGGTTTTCTGTTTCTGTTATTGCTGAGTTGCTCTCGCGTTGGACTTGGTGAAGAAACAGTAATGTTCATTCGCGACGATGTACTGGAAAACTACACCAAGTTTGTTGGTGATAGCGATGTACTTCAAATTGACAATTTCGAGAGTGAGTTTATACGGCGCGACGTTGTTGAGATGGTACTGGTTCAGCAAGCGCTTAAACTGGGCGGACTCAATATTAACTTTGTCTATGCACCTGGCAGAGTTAATTTCCGTAATACTCGGCTATTGGAACAAGGAAAACTTCTTCTTAGCTTCGACTCTTATTGGCGTTCAGATGCGCAAACAATTGCCGATTCCGTGTACATGTCAGAACCCGTTATCCGGGCCGGCGAATATCACGCAGGTATATTTGCAAGCCCTGAACACCCGACTATTTTTACGCTGAAAACGCTGAGTGATTTAGAGCAATATAGCGCGGTTTCAACACCGCGCTGGAAAACAGACTGGCATACACTATCGGCATTGCCTTTAAAAGAACTTATTCGCGAAGATGAGTGGGTCAGTCAGGCAAATATGGTATCTAAGATGTATATTGATTTTATCATTATGCCGTTTTTTGCCAATGATAATGACATTTATGAATTAGAAACTATCAGGCTGCGGCATGTACCGAACGTTGCGATTTTGCTCAATGACAGCAGGCACTATGTGATCAGCAAAAAACATCCGCTAGGCGCTCAAGCCTATCAGGCAATCAATAAAGGTCTCGCCATCCTGCGCAGAGATAACCGTATTGTTAGAGCCTACAGGCAAGCCGGCTTCTTTATTGATACCGAACAATACACCATTCTTAACCAGTAGCCTTTTTCTAGGAAGCTGTCTTCGTTTGCTGAGTTTCGAGGTGGTCGATTTTTTGCTCAGCGAGTCGCAACTGCCGTTCCAAAATTTCAATATGCTTGCTCTGATCGTTTATCTTCGCTTCACTCTGTTTAAGCTTATCTGCCATGCTGTCATATTTCTCAGAAACAGAATTGCTACGACTTTGCAGCATACTATTACCGCGTTGCAGGGCATCGTTTTCTTCTTGCTTTCGTTGCAGGTGTTCTGAGAGACGTCGGGTTTCTATTTGCAGAGAGGCAAGCAGAGCACCTCTGCTATCAAGCTCAGTCATGAGGGTAGCTTTTTCTTCAAGCAGAGCCGCATGTTCTTTTTTAATTTCTTCCTGTTCACTGCTGCTTGAGGTAAGTACATCAAGTTCGCTACGTAACGATTCATTTTGGGAGGTTAAATCCTCAAGCGCCTTATTGGCTTTGTTACCGCTTTCTTGTTCTTTTTCCAACTCAGATGACAAGGTTTCGTTTTGCTCGTTGATACGCGCAATATCCGCCTCCAGAGCAGTAAGCTGGGCCTGGTAATCGGCTATTTTTGTCGTGGCATCTTTTTGTGCCTCAGCAAGCGCATCTTCAAGATCTTTGGTTTGTGTCACGTTTTCTAAACGTTCTTCCAAAGCACGATTCTCTTCGCCTAAAGCATCAATAACCGCTTTTAATTCTTCAATGGTGGATTGCTTGTTTGTAAGGGCTTGCGAAAGGCCCTCTACATGTTGCTTTGAATTGGCTAGATCTCTTTGTGATTCATTTGCTGATGCACTGAGGGCCATTTCAAGCTGTGCAATTTTAACCGAGCGGTCGCGCAATAGGACCTTGGCCTTTTCAAGCTGTTCTTTGTACTTTACCGTATCTTTTTCATCGATATCAGCAACAGCTTCCTGCCACGCCGATTCCAACGCTTGAATGATAGAGGCTGGAATTTTGCTCATGTGCTCTGACCCCGCAGCGTATTATAATTATGATTTATGAACCATCGAGCCAATGATTCACACGCGTAAGTGCATTTTGACAACAAATGCCGGCTGGTACAATGGTTTATTATTTAGTTCAGTTCTACGAGCCGGCAATTTATTCGCAATGAAATCCAAAAAGACTACGTTTAAGTACAAAGCTATGTGTGTCAGCGAGTAAGTCAAGATATGTATTGTGCAGACTGCGAGTCAGTAGACGACTATTTTTTTGAGTCCACCTATTTCTGGATATTTGTGCCAACTATTGAGTCATTTGGTAAGCTCGCCAGCCTTTGCGGTGGTTTGGGGCTAATATCCAAACAAGAAACCACTCACTGTATTTCTTGCCTTGTACCTAAGGATAAGGTGAAAGACTTTATGACCGCTATGCTAGGCGCGCTAGAAGGTGCAGAGCTTGCTGCCACAAAGGTGACTACGACAGCCAGTCAATCTTCACCCACCTTGGCTGACATGGCGCGCATGACCACATTGGACATACTCATAAATAGGTATAAGGCAAAGTGGCTGGTAGACAGTGTTGAATCGGAAAGTTATGAGACATGGTTTCAACCTATCGTTCAAGCAAAAGATGCCCTCAATACTCCTCGAATCTTTGCTCACGAGGGATTGTTTCGTATTCGCGACGAATACGACACCATAGTGCCACCCCATTTGGCGTTTCAGATAGCAGAAAAATCGGACCTGCTTTTTTCATTGGATTTGGTAGCCCGCCGCTCCGCGGTCGAAAGTGCCGCCAAAGCAAGGTTAGGAGGGAAATTGTTTATCAATTTTAATCCCTCCAGTATTTATGACCCTGCCTATTGTTTAAGAGCGACCGCTGCAGCCGTTAATGACATTGGAATGAAGCCCAAGGATATCGTATTTGAGGTAACAGAAACTCACAGGGCGTCAGACCTTAACCACCTGAAAGGAATACTGGCGTTTTACCGCAATGCTGGTTTCCAGGTAGCATTGGATGATATAGGGTCTGGCTGGTCAGGGCTTAACTTACTCGACAGCTTAAGACCAGATTACGTGAAGATAGACATGGAGCTAGTGCGCGGCATAGACGGTGATGTCTTTAAACAAAACATTGTTGAAAGTTTAATTAGGATCGCGAGAACCAGTGACATTCGCGTTATCGCAGAAGGCGTTGAAACCGAAGCCGAAGCAAGCTGGCTGATTGGTGCCAATGCTGATTTTTTACAGGGTTATTATTTTGCCAAGCCAAAACCCGTGGATATGCTGAGTGATTGCAAGGGGAACAAACAGATTGAAGAATCATTAACTCCTTTAAAGAAAGCTGCCAAACGTCTGCAAGGTTGAATTGCAATAAAAAAGCCAGCATTATTCGCTGGCTAATCTTACTATCAAAACGACGACTATTTTTACTGCCTGCGTTTCCCTAGTGCTAGGCCTATGATTCCAAGCCCTAACAACAATAAAGGCCCCGGTGTAGGTACTTTTGTTAACGCAATGTCAGCAATTTGAAGACCATTTGCAGAAGTTGAGCCGCCACCATTAAACCGCAATTGCAGTTCATCACCTTGCTGCGTGTTTCCCCATAAAAAGCTGAAACTATTAAAACTCCAAGTATTTTTAGCTTTGGGCGCAGTTGGATTAAGAGCTGGCGTCAATAAGCCCGTTAATGAATAGTTTTGTGTCACGTTGAAGACTTCCACACTTGCCCCTTGGGCATTTGCTTTTCTTACTCCTGCAAAAAAACTTAATGTGCCCACTTCCCAGGAAAAAACACTTTGATCCATAACAAAAATTTCAGACATGAGCTGTACATTGCCCGCATCATCGTTAACTTCCAGTGCGCCGACAATGGCTACATCGGGTGTGAAAGGGTTGTTGTCATGATCGTAAACACCCACCATGCCGCGAGGGCTCGCGCTGTTTGTTCTATATAGTTCTAGGCCATTACTGTTGTCTGAGTCTGACCATCCCGCACTCACCAGTGAGCCCGCACTTCCACTAAAGTCTTCATTATAGATAAGTGTTGCACTAGCAGACGCGCTAGCTATGAGTGACATGCTAAGCATAACAGTTCTAATTAGTTTCATTGTTTACATACCTCAAAATTGTAATCAACCGTCACTAAGCATTTAATGTGCCAGATTTGTTAAATCTATAAATAACAATAGGATGAGGAGTGTTTATTGTTTAATTTTACACGGAGTGTAAAAAAAATAGACATCAGATGTATTGCAGGGGGGTGATAATAAATCAAACAATGCTGAGTGAATTACACTAAGGGTATTACATGTTTGTGCTATACCTAAACTCAGATAACAAAAAACATCTAAGGACGATGTGAATGTTAGAGAGTTTTTTCCGAGGTGATTATATGCCCCATGGGCATTGTTACCTGTGGCAGCCCCACATTTTACTGACCCATGTAGTATCCGACGCCTTGATTGCATTGGCCTATTTTTCTATTCCTTTTGGTATCATGCTGTTTGTCAGGGGCCGTTCGGATATTAAAGATAACAGTGTTTTTGTCCTTTTTTCCTTGTTCATTGTGTTTTGCGGCATTACGCATTTGTTTGGCATTTGGACAATTTGGCAGGGAGTCTATGGTATACACGGCATCAGTAAGGCGGCTACGGCTGTAGTGTCAATGCTAACAGCCATCTATGTGTTTAAGAATCTGCCTACGGCATTACAAATACCCTCGGTCACGCAATTTCAAGGGGTGGTAAATAAACTTAACGTGCAGTCTAACGAAAACCAAGCCTTGTTGTCGCAGCTTGAAACACAACGCTTGGCACGTGTTATGTTGGACTCTTTACCTGTAAGTGCGCTCTTGCTTGACGACCAAGGAAACATCAAACTGGGAAATCGCAACGTTGAGCGAGAATTTGCCATTGATACAGCGCTGTTATCGAAAGGTAAGATGACAGACTTTTTTGTGCCTCAGAATGATGAATTTTATCAATCACTGTCTGTGTTTGGACGTTCAACGGATGACACTGAACTCTCTGTGTCTTTTGTTGGGGGGATTAAAGCAAGTAACGGCAATACAATCCCGGCTGAAATATCACTGACTAAAATTGATTATGCTGAATCCAACTTGCTAGTTGCTACCATCAAAAACCTCTCCGATCTCACCGAAATTAAAGAGGCACTGGCTGAATCTAAGTTAAGGTTAAAACGGGCAACAAGTGCCACTGAAGACGGTATTTTTGAATTTGACTTTGTTAACGGTACTTCCAGTTGCTCGGATACGTTGCGTACACTTCTAGGTACAGCAAAAGGTGAAAAACTAGGCTATCAGGATCTCATAGAGCACATACACCCTGATTTCAGGCATCAAGTCCAGTCTGTCATTGATAACCATTGGAAAAACAAAGTGCCCTTTGAACAAGAGTATCTGGGAGAAAGTGCATCAGGGGAATATGCCTGGTTTCAAATTCGAGGGAATAGTTCTTTTACTGTAGAGGGGGAACCCAAGATACTCTCTGGCTCTGTTCGCTATATTCAGAGCCAAAAAGAGACTGAGCGTTCTGAACGTCAGAAATCCAGTTTCCTTACTGCAATTTACGAGAGCCCAACCCAAGCCATTTGGGCAGCGGAATGCTTGCCAGACAATGAGTTTAAATTTGTAGAATACAATACAACAGCCCTCAAACGGTCTGGTGAAAATATCACCTTGGATATGATTTTAAATAAAACATTAACGGAATTAAGTGGAGCAGTATTTCCGCCAAATGCTATTGAAAGGATAAGGACTAATTATGCTAAGTGCGCGTCAACAAAAAGACCACATAAATATACTGAACAATTAGAGGTAAATAGTGAACACTGGTATCAGACGAGTCTTTATCCGGTATTCGATGAACAAGATCGCGTCACCCATGTTATCGGCTCGGCTATTGACATAACGGAACAAAAAAAGAATGAGCGTGCTTTAGATGAACAAAATGGATTGCTTGCCAGTATTATCAACAACTCAGTGTGTGGTCTTTATGTCTATGATTTTGAAAAAGAGGCCAATATTCAGATAAATCAAAGGTACGTCGACATTCTTGGTTACAATTTAACTGAACTGAATACTATCGAAGATTTTATGGCACTTTTTCACCCAGATGATCGCGACCACGTGATAGCTCATATGGAAAAAGTACTGACGTCATCTCCCGAAGAATTAATACCATTAGAGTACCGTTTTTTACATAAAAAAGGGTATTGGGTGTGGTGTTACTCTTTCGACTCGGTCATAAAGCGGGGCCCTGATGGAAAAGCTGTTCAAATGTTGGGTACGTTTATTGACGTAACGGAGAAAAACAAGTTATTAAATCAACTAAGTGAATCTAATGCTTATCTCGAGCGATTTGCATTTGTTGCGTCTCATGATCTTCAAGAACCATTGCGTAAAATAAGCTCGTTCTCGGAATCGTTAACCGATAGTTTGCAGAACAAGTTTGATTCGGAAGATGAGCGTTATCAACTCTCCAGAATAAACGATGCAGCCTTAAGAATGCGGCAAATGATCGAAGGTCTGTTGTCACTTTCTCGAATAAAAACAACGAAGCTTGATGTAGCATCGCATTCATTATCTGCCCTGATACAGGAAGCCATCACGGATATCTCTATGTTGTTGGAGGATTCACAAGCGAATATTAAGTTAGACGTGGGCGATACTTATGTCGATGTTGACATAACTTTGTTCAAGCAGGTTGTGCAAAACTTAATCCAAAATGCGGTAAAATTTGTAGCAAAAGAGACAAAACCTGTTATTACTATAAGTAGTCGTGTCACGGTTGGCTTTATTATTGTTGAATTTGCAGATAACGGCATTGGTATAGACCCAAAGAATGCGAACGCAATTTTTGAGCCGTTTAGACGATTGCACAGGCGCGAAGAATACAGCGGCAGCGGTATAGGATTGGCCATTGTAAAGCAAATTGTGCTGGTTCATGGAGGCAGCATCGAATGTTTCAGCAATAGGGAACAAGGTGCAACGTTTGTTGTAGCAATACCACGGAGGTTACATGCCTAAAATAATAATTGTTGATGATGACGACGATGACATCTACTTTTTTAAGAAAGCTTGTCAGCAAGTTAGTCCGCCACCCAACGTTGAAACACTAAATGACGGCAGCGAACTTCTTGAGTTCATTGAGCAGGGAAAGGCTGATAATTCGGTCATTTTACTAGATTTAAATATGCCCAACATGGGAGGATTTGATGTTCTGCGCAGTTTGAATGCGTCAGACAACGTCAACCATCTTGTGATTGTCACTTACTCTACCTCAACGAATCCTTCTGATGTCAGGCAGTGCTACGAGCTGGGTGTGAAGTCTTACATAACAAAACCAGATAGCAATGGCGAGCTAGCTAAACTGGTGTCTACACTTTGTCAGTATTGGTTTGAATATAACCATGCACCATTGAGCACATAAGCAATGAATGCTACTAAACCAACCATTTCTGTTTTCATCGTCGATGACGATAGTGATGATGTTTATATTGTTAAACAGATACTCAAAGACGACGCTACGGTAAATTTCAGCCTAACCCATTTCTATTCTATTGAAGAAATCACAGAAGCCATAGGTAAAGAGTCCTGCGATGTAATATTGTTGGACCTTGGTCTGTCGCAAACCAAAGGTTTAGATTCACTTAAACACCTAAACGAGCAGCAATTTGATATTCCTGCCATTGTGTTAACGGGGTTTGATGAGGAAGAGTTTGGTGAAGAAGCTATTAAACTAGGCGCTCAGGACTACATTCCAAAAGCTGAGTTGCGCGGGACACTTTTGAGGCGAGTAATCCGCTTTACACTTGAACGTTACAAGTTAGTGGCTGAACTTAAGCGTTTGAGCCAAAAAGACTCACTGACTTCGTTAAGTAACAAGAATGCTTTTCATCAGTGTCTGAAAACAGCATACGAACGTTTGAAGCGGTATGGCCAACCCTTTTCATTGATGTTTATAGACTTGGACGACTTTAAACCCATCAACGACTCTTTTGGCCATGCATTCGGGGATGAGGTGTTAAGGATAATAGGGCAACGGTTAGTGTCTTTTGGCCGCACTACAGATTGCATTGCCAGAGTAGGTGGTGATGAATTTGCTATTATTTTGCCAAATTTAACAGATAAAGTTGCCTTGGAAAACACCGCAGTAAGCAAGCTGCATCTTTTGCGTCAGCCTATTATTATTGATACAGAAGATGGCCCAGAAGAAGTGCACATCGGCGCCAGTATCGGAATAGCCATACCAGATGCAAGCGCCGACTCTCCCAAAAGCGTGTTAGAAAATGCTGACAAAGCTATGTATGAAGCTAAATCTAATGGTGGCAATAAGGTTGCTTTTTACCTCAATTAATTGGTTTGTCTTGGGTGGTCATTTGCGCGGCGAACTTTTCATACCACATTTGCATAAAGGCTTTAGTGATCTTTTGTTCTAATTCTATTGCACGCTCAGTAGGGCAAAATATGGTAATGGTAACCACTGTACCGCCTATGTCGTTGGTTTTTACCTCCAGCAAAGGTTCAGGACCGGCAATATGAACCTCTAAGCGTCGTTCAAGCATTTGGTTGTAACGAACAGCTACATCATAGAAGTCTTCGCAATAACCCAGCGCTGTGTCATACAGCTGATCTAAAAAGGCGTGAACATTTACGCTGTGATCGCGTGCGATTTCAAACCTATGACTTACGTATCTCTTGTGAAAGTTTAAATTTTTAATAGGAAGCGTGATCAGCTTATTATTGGGTATGAACAGGGTTTGGCCAGTATATTCGTATGTATGTGGATCGACTTCCAGCAGGGTGCTTTTAATCCAGTCGGTGGCAGCCACCTCGCCAACGGCATTTTCAACCTGAATCCAATCTCCAATACGAAAAGGCCTTGTTGATATGAGATAAAAGAAGCCTATAACGCACTGTATGAATTCTCTGGTTGCCAGCACAATTGCAACGGAGAATGCGGCTATGGATAGCGCAAAGTTTTGTAGTTCACCTGCCCACAACCCTAAGAGTACGACAAGAATAATAAAGTTGAGGAAGTTTTTTATATTATTGACGAAATCCCGCTTGTCTTTCCCTTTACTTTTTGCAAATGATCTTACCCATTTAACCAACACCGTCTTAACAACAAAAATTGAAAAAACGGAGGCTACTGTGATCACTATTTTATGATCTAAAAATAAAGCAATAAGGTCTTGCACGTCACCCCTTTAATACAATTGCGAACCAAACTGGTATTACAACAAAAAAACTGTGCCTAAACCAAGAAAAGTTACAAAACCAACGATATCCGTAACCGTAGTGAGTATGACAGACCCAGAAAGAGCAGGGTCTAATTTTAGCTTTGACAGCACAACGGGCAGAAAAACACCCGAAAGAGCGGCTGCAATAATATTAAGTAGTATTGCTAGCCCGATAACCAGACCTAACATGGCGTTGCTGAACCAAATAAACGCTACAAATCCAATAACACCCGCCCAAATGACACCATTTAATGCTCCCACTCTGAGTTCTTTGTTTAATAAAGCCTTTCGGTTAGCGTCAGTGACCTGACCAAGTGCTAGCCCTCTAACAATGAGTGTCAGAGTTTGACTACCTGCAATCCCTCCCATACTGGCCACTACTGGCATCAAAACAGCAAGTGCCACGACTTGTTGCAGTGTTGCTTCAAATAAGCCAATAAACCAAGACGCCAAAAATGCAGTAACGAGATTGATGCCCAGCCAAATTGCACGTCCCTGGGCACTTTTGCGAACGGGAGAAAATAAATCTTCGTTTTCATCCATTCCAGCGGATGCCATGACTTGTCGCTCGTGATATTCATCAATCAATTCACAGGCAGATGCAATATCGACACGGCCCAATAGAATATTGTTTTCATCAAGCACAGGAATAGCGGTAAATCCAGAACGTTGAACTGTCTTAGCAGCAACCACACCGACATCCTCAGCCTTAACTACATCAATGAAAGGCTCTGCTAATTCAACCAGTTTTAAATGCTCAGGCGCACCAAATACACGCGTCAGTCGAACAGCGGCAGAAAACTGACCAGCTCGGTTCACCAGAAATATACAATCTGTCAGTCGTGGTACCGTGCGGCGGATCAGTCTCATTGCGTCTTTGGTATCAGCGTTTATAGGGAGTGTTAAAACGTCATGGGTTAGCCAGTGACCAATTTGCTCTTCTGCGTATTGACTGGCATCTTTAAAATATTCATGTTGCTGCTTATCCATAGCAGCAAGGGCTTTGTCAACCAGACTATCTGGTAAAGAATCGGCAAGTTCAAGGAGAGTTTCAGCATCTATACCTGTAAATAGCGCATCCCACCGTTCAGGTTCTGTGGTAGCAATCAATACCTCACGAGGATCACTGCGCATCTCGACAAGAACCTGCACTTTCTTGTGGTCAGGTACTAATTGCCATGCATCCACACGCTGATTAACAGGCAAAGATTCCAACAGTAATCCAATACTGGTGGTATCTTCAGAAATCATAATCTGTGCAACTGATGCTGAATCATCATGCAAAGGTGCACTGACGACCTCTTCAATAAGTTCGGAAAGCGGCTCCGCCATAACAGCTCCTTACCGTAAAACGATACTCTTTATATACTATAAGGGCTGATGGCTTTTTTCTGTATAAATCTTTGCGGGTTAGTTCGGAAGGATTGAAGGCAGTGGTGGTTGAACACTGCCATTTAATTTATTCGTGTGTTGTGCGTAGTTTGTCTTTTCGTTTTTGTTCAACTTTACGCTGACGCTTCTGAGAGTCACGCTTGTGGTTCACAGCACTACTGTCGTCTGCCCATTCGTTTTTGTTGAATCGAAAATCTTTACCCATTTCCAAATCTCCGGTTATACACGCGCGGATGTTATCGCTCATCGGTCAAACTAATAAAACAAATATTTTTGTTCTTGACGATAAAATTTTTGCGTTTTCCACCAGCAGAAGTATCCGTTAAAAAGCAGCTGTTACTTCTAACTAATGGTGCAAATTGCGATGAATGGCTTTAGACAGACATCAAAAACGTTCTTAGATGCAAAAAACTATCCAAGGGGTTTCAAAAAAAGTGGAGACTTTAGTATCGCTGAGTCTGATATCCTCTCTCAGCTTGGTGTCACGTTAGAAGGGCTATCTAATGGTTCTCTTCAACCAGAATCAGAGGAAGAATTACGTCTGGTAAGTGTTTTACAGGGGCAGGCTGAAGCAGAGTCTAAAGTAGAAAAGACGTGGTTGAAATATAAGAAGCTCACGCTAACACCACGAAAGTTCTACACCCTTTACAGCTCTAATCGTTCAGTAACGACCGACGATGACTTTGAAGAAGACACTGTTTTAGATTATGACGATGCCTAATTGCCATAAACCTTGAATTCTTATGTGATTAAGCGTCATTATTGCACTTTGATTCTTTAAAAGAACATCGGCAATGGATGTACGCTTTTTCAATACCTTTATAGAAGTCGCTAAAACAAAACACTTTGGCAAAGCAGCGGAAAATCTCTATCTGACACAATCAGCGGTAAGTGCCAGAATCAAACAGTTGGAAGAATATTTTAACGCGCCGTTGTTCATAAGAGAGCGGCACAGTATACGTCTGACAAGTACCGGCGAGAGGTTATTGCCGTTTGCCGAGTCTATGGTGGTAACCTTAAACGATGCGCGGCGCGCGTTGCAGGAAGTCGATGTTCAACTCTTGTCAACCGCCGCGACATCCAATGCGTGGCATCTTTTATTCTCTCATTTATATGCAGCTACAAATCATCACTTCCCTGAACTAACCTTAAAAAGTGACGTGGTAAACACAGAACAACTTTCCCGGCAGCTTCATGAAAGAACTGTAGACATCGTGTTTAGCCTTGAAAAAATCAAGTCTGACGATGCAGAAACATTGTGCATTGGAAACCTAGAATTGGGGCTGTATCATACCCATGACGCTGATCCAGCAGAAGCGCTGAATAACTTAATTCACATTAATTGGGGTGATAAAATAAGTGCTTTGTTATTTGGTGAATTCCCTAAACTCAGGCAGGCCTGTTTCAGTACTTCTTCCATCGCGCTCGGTCTGCAAGTGCTCAATCAGCGAGAATGCGCAAGTATTGTGCTTCCACACAATATTGCGACTTCCGTTACGCATCCACAAGGTCAACTTATAAAAGCGCAACCTATTAGCGGCTACCTTTCTTTGTATGTCTCGCGTTTAAAAAATGCACAGCACTCAGCGTTAGATGATATTTTCCAGTTTTATGCCAGTCCACTCACATACTCAACCCTCTTTCAGATGACTCAGGAGTAAGCCATGACCATCGACGTTGATAACACAGACGAACCCCTGCACCACTTTGAGTTGCGTCATCTCACGTTGGATGACTATGCCGATGTAAAAGCATTAATGGACAAGGTCTATGCCCAAGTTGGTGGCGCCTGGCCCTATAAAAACTATAAGGCGCAGATTTCAACATTTCCTGACGGACAGATCTGCATTGAAGATAAGGGTAAAGTGGTAGCCTTCGCCATATCAGTGATCGTTGATTATGATCAGTTTGGTGACAAACACAGTTATGATGAGATTACGGGTGATGCCTATTTAACCACTCATGATCCAAACGGCGACGTGTTATACGGTGTAGAAGTCATCGTCTCACCTGACTATCAGGGTATGCGCTTGGGCCGTCGTCTTTATGAAGCGCGCAAGGAACTGTGTCGTAACCTGAATCTCACCTCAATTATGGCGGGCGGACGAATTCCCAACTATGCCAAGGTGGCAGATAAGCTTACCCCCTTTGAATATATTGAAGCCGTAAAATCCAAAGACCTTTATGATCCTATACTCACCTTTCAGCTTTCCAATGGGTTTGAGGTTAAGCAAATACTTAAAGCTTATTTACCGGAAGATAAAGCCTCCAAGGGTTATGCCACGCTGTTGCAATGGCACAACATCTACTATGACCCGAATATGTCCAATTTGATTGGCAAACGCATCACCAATGCTCGGATTGGTTGTGTGCAGTGGCAAATGCGATATTTCAATAATATGGAAGAGCTATTACAACAGGTTGAGTACTTTGTTGATGCATTGTCTGACTATAAGTGTGATGTGGCACTGTTTCCTGAGTTTTTTAATGCACCTTTAATGGGATTAAGTCCCAGTGACACGTCCATAGATGCTATTTGGCACTTAGCCGAATACACCGATGAAATCAGAACAGCCATGTCACAGCTAGCGGTTAGCTATAACATCACTATCATTGCCGGTTCTATGCCGGTGGTTGAAGATGATGAACTCTTCAATGTAAGTTACATTTGCAATCGTGATGGCACCATAGACAGCCAGTATAAATTGCATCCTACGCCACATGAAAAAACAGACTGGATCATGAAAGGCGGGCAACACATTAAGGCATTTGATACCGATTTTGGTAAAATTGGTGTGCTTATTTGCTATGACGTTGAGTTTCCAGAATTGGCACGTATTCTCAGTGAGCAGGAAATGCAGATTTTATTTGTGCCTTTTTGGACCGACACAAAAAACGGCTATCTGAGAGTCCGTCGCTGTGCCCAGGCTCGTGCCATAGAAAATGAATGTTATGTCGCCATTGCCGGTAGTGTGGGTAACTTACCTAAAGTGGACAATGTTGATATCCAATATGGTCAGACGGCGGTGTTTTCGCCATCTGATTTCGCTTTTCCCCATGATGCAATTGTGTCTGAAACAACACCTAATACAGAAATGACATTAATTGTTGATTTGGATTTAGATAAATTAACCAAGCTTCAAAACGAGGGTTCAGTGAGAAATTACCTTGATAGAAGGCGAGATCTCTACCGGGTCGAATGGTTAGGCGGCAATGAAGAGTAACTATGTTTAAAACGCTAATTGTTTGTGTTTGTTTGTAATATGACGCATGCTTTTTAATTCTCGTATATATATCTAAAAATAAAGGACTAATATGCGCATTGCTATTCTGTCTAGAAACCCTAAATTGTACTCAACCCGTCGGCTAGTAGAAGCCGGTGAAGAAAGAGGGCATAAAGTTGACGTAATCGACACTATGCACTGTTACATGGACATCACCAGTAACAACCCGTCGGTTCGATACAGAGGTAAAAAGCTGCCATTTTACGATGCTGTGATCCCAAGAATCGGGGCCTCTGTTACCTTCTATGGTACGTCTGTAGTGCGTCAATTCGAGATGATGGGGACTTATAGTATTAATGAGTCTGTCGCCATTAGCCGCTCGAGAGATAAGTTGCGCTCTTTGCAGTTGTTATCAAGAAAAGGTATTGGTATGCCAAGAACCGGTTTTGCGTATCACCCTGATAAAATTGATGATTTGATTAAAAACGTGGGTGGTGCCCCCGTTGTTATCAAATTGCTTGAGGGCACGCAGGGCATTGGTGTGGTGTTAGCTGATACCCACAAAGCCGCTGAGTCTATCATTGAGGCCTTTATGGGACTTAATGCCAGTATATTGGTGCAGGAATACATCAAAGAAGCGGGGGGCTGTGATATACGCTGCTTTGTTGTTGGGGGTAAAGTGATTGCCGCAATGAAGCGACAAGCCGCGCCAGGGGAGTTTCGTTCAAACCTTCATCGAGGTGGTTCGGCGAGCTTGACCCGTTTGTCACCAGCAGAACGAAAAACCGCTGTTGATGCTGCTAAGACGATGGGGTTAAATTGTTGTGGTGTTGATATTTTGCGTTCTAATCATGGACCGGTAGTAATGGAAGTTAACTCCTCTCCAGGGTTAGAAGGCATTGAAAATGCGACGGGTAAAAACATAGCCGGAATGGTGTTTGAATTTATAGAAAAATCAGCAAGACCTAATAATACTAAGACCAAAGGTAAAGGCTAGGTGAGCAGCAAAGATCTGACTATCGCTGGCCATAATATCGCGCCGGGCGAAAGTAAAAAAATTGAATTGGAGATGCCGCCGCTTTATACCTCTAATAGTATGGGTATTCCTGTTTATGTGCAGCGAGGTAAAAGGCCAGGCCCAACGTTATTTGTCAGTGCGGCAATCCACGGTGACGAGCTAAATGGCATTGAGATAGTCGGCAGATTAATAAAGTCGAAATCTATTCAAAGGTTACGCGGTACCCTTATCGCGGTTCCTATGGTGAATGTATATGGGGTCCTCAACCAGTCTCGTTATCTTCCTGACAGGCGCGATTTAAACAGGAGCTTTCCCGGCAGTAAAAAGGGCAGCCTAGCTGGCAGAATTGCTAATTTATTTTTTAAAGAGATAGTCACCAAATGCGATGTAGGCATAGATCTGCACACTGGCGCTATCCATCGTAGTAATTTGCCACAAATTCGAGGGAACCTAAGCGACGAGTCGGTAAAAGAACTCGCCAGTGCTTTTGGCATCCCAGTAATGCTCAATTCTGATATTCGTGATGGTTCTTTGCGGCAGGCAGCCAGTGATGCGGGGGTGAAGATACTCTTGTATGAGGCGGGACAGGCATTGCGTTATGACGAGTTTAGTATACGCGCTGGTGTGAGAGGCATTGTAAATGTAATGCGGCACCTGGGAATGCTCAATAAGCGTAAACGTGCAACACCTTTTACCCCTTTTGTTGCCAATCAAAGTGGCTGGGTAAGGGCTCCTGAAAGTGGGTTTGTCAATCACATCGCCCAGTTAGGTGACCATGTATATGAAGGCGATAAGTTGGCGAGTATTTCTGATCCCTTTGGCGAGGTCCACGATTACGTAATTAGCCCTGCTGAAGGCATTGTTGTGGGTAAACAGAATATCCCTTTAGCGCAAGAAGGCGAGGCCATTTACCATATTGGATACTTCAAACAACCCGTCACTGTGGCTGAACATGTGGAAAGGTTACAAGATAGTTTGGTTCCACAAGAGTTAAACCCTCAGGATTGAAAAAAAATGAGCAAAACAAAACCGATTATTGGGGCACTTGAATACTGTAATCTTCCTTCTTTGAATATCGAAGGACTAACCGTGAGGGTGGATACAGGGGCTGCAACGTCTTCACTGCACGTTGATGATATTGAAGAGTTCGAAAAAAACGGAGAAGCCTGGGTTCGGTTCACCATGCATCCTGATATTCATGATGTGTCTAAAGTGGTTCGAAAAGAAGCACAAATTATTACGCAAAAGAAAGTCAAGAGCTCTACCGCGACGTTGGAAAGGCGCTACACGATAGAAACAGATATTGTGATGGCTGACATGCGCTGGCCGATTCAGATTACACTCACAGACAGGTCTTCTATGACCTATTTGATGCTTTTTGGCCGCCAGGGCATGGCAGACAGGTTTCTCGTTGACCCTGCTTCTGAGTTTTTGCTGACAAAAAACTAATACTGGAATGTGATTGTGAATGAAATTGTAAACGAATTTTGGCCATCTCTGTCAGCTTGGGCAGAAAACTACTTGGTCAATATCTTGTTTACCGTCATATTACTGGTGTGCTTTATGGTGGTGAGCAGACTTCTCATACCGCTAGTGGGCAAAATAGTGGAGAAAAGCAAGCTGAATGAAGAGGCGAGAAGTAAAACGTTTCACACAGCTAGGTTATTTGTTGGCATTATCACTGTTGCTATTTTGCTCATTATATGGGGCGTCGATTTTAGCGGCCTGTTGGTGTTATCCACGTCCATTATCACACTCACCGGGGTCGCGCTATTTGCTAGCTGGTCTTTGCTGAGCAATATCACGTCATATTTTGTATTGCTATTTCAAAATTCTTACAGCAAAGGTAACTTTATTCGCATCATTGACGGCGACAACTATATGGAGGGGTATATCAGCGATATAAATTTATTTACAACGCGATTGATCACTAAAGATCAGGAAGAAATTGCCTATCCCAACAATCTTATTCTTACCCGACCTACTATTATTAATCCAAATATTCAGTGGCACGTAATAGGGAAGGTCACAGAAAAATTATCGTCGGGCACGCAAAAAACCGACTAGTGGTGTAATTGCTTGAGTACAAGCTTTGTGACGAGCACATTCAAATGCTCCGAAAATTCTCGCCATGAAAAGCTTCTTTGTTTGAATGAAATTTAACTTATTCAATAAAGCCAAAAATAACCCGTAAACTAATCATAATCAAACATGTTGCGTCAATGTATCTCTATGTTACAAAACGCTCATATCGTAAACATTTTTATACGAATTTTAGCGTTGCACCGCTAAAAGCCGCACCACCTTTGATATTAGCGATTCAAACCCATATAATAGTTCGTGCTCTAATCAATATAATTCTAATTAATAATTAGTGACAACTTAACTAAATGGGAGTCCCATGAGTTTTATTTCAATCGGCCTGTACTTTGTCGTCATGCTGTGTATCGGGCTTTTTGCATATAGAAAGTCAACAAGCGATGTATCTGATTATCTTTTAGGTGGACGTAATGTTAGTCCACAAGTTACCGCGTTGTCTGCCGGAGCCTCCGACATGAGCGGATGGATGTTAATGGGCTTACCGGGTGCGATGTTCGTAATGGGGTTCGACGCTGTCTTTATTGCGATAGGGCTTGTTTTAGGTGCGCTTGCTAATTACCTGCTGGTAGCGCCCCGATTACGCGTGTTCACCGAAGTAGCAAGTGACTCGTTGACCATCCCGGAGTTTTTATCGCAACGATTTGGCCACAAGGCAAGCTCGTTGAGATTGGTTTCGGCCATTATCATTATCGTCTTTTTTACTTTGTATACCTCAGCGGGACTTGTCGCTGGCGGCAAATTGTTTGATTCCGCTTTTGGTGTTGATTATCAGCTGGGTGTTCTTGTGACCCTCGTCGTGGTCGTTTCTTACACATTACTAGGTGGTTTTTTAGCGGTGAGCCTAACCGACTTTGTTCAGGGCTGTATCATGTTTCTGGCATTAGTGATCGTTCCTGTTGTTGCTTTTCAACAATTCGACGGGGTAGGAGAGATGGCAGACAGTGCTTATCAATCCATTCCAACCATTGCTGCAACGTGGGAAGGCCTTACCTTGATAGGGCTTATTTCGAGTCTTGCCTGGGGTCTAGGTTATTTTGGTCAGCCTCATATCATTGTCCGGTTCATGGCAATCCGTTCGGTGGCGGCTGTTAGTGTGGCAAGAAATATCGGTATGAGCTGGATGACAGTGACCATAGTCGGTGCCTTGGCAACTGGCTTAGTGGGGGTTGCCTATGTAAATAAAACAGGCATGTCGTTAAGTGACCCAGAGACTATCTTTATTGTCTTCACTGACATTTTATTTCACCCATTGGTAACTGGCTTTCTGCTTGCTGCGATTCTCGCGGCTGTGATGAGCACAATTTCGTCACAATTACTGGTGTCGGCAAGTTCATTAACAGAAGATATTTTTAGTCATTTTAGTAAACACAAGGCTGACGCAAAAAAAGCGGTGCTAATAAGTCGTGCAGGTGTATTTGGCGTAGGGATAGTGGCGATGCTTCTCGCTTTGGATAGCAATAACTCAATTTTGGGATTAGTGAGCAATGCCTGGGCCGGTTTTGGTGCCGCATTTGGTCCTCTCATTTTATTTAGTCTATACAGCGAACGCTTAACACACAGTGCAGCTTTGGCCGGCATGATAGTGGGCGCAGTGACCGTCATATTCTGTATCTATGCACCGGTTTTAAATGGCGGAGAAACTATCAGCTCAGTGGTATATGAAATCGTACCTGGGTTCATTCTTAGTAGTTTGGCTATCTGGAGTGTTTCACTACTGGACAAAAGTGCCAACGAGCGCGCACGAGATGTCTTTAAAGAATCTTCTCGCGTTTTATCAGAACAATATTAGTGGGAAATATAATGAACAGTTTTAACTGGAAACGAATTGTCGTAAAGGTAGGTAGTGCACTCATTGCCCCTAATAATAATGGTTGTAGCAGTCACTATCTGCTGGGAATAGCGCAATTTATCGTAAAGTGCCGTGCACAAGGTATTGAAGTTGTGCTGGTTTCTTCAGGGTCCGTCGCTGCTGGTGCGCACTTGTTTAAAGACGATACTGTTAGTGTGTCAGTCAAAAAAGCCATGGCAGCAGCAGGTCAAACAGAAATGATGGCTACATGGGATAAGCTATTTGACTTTCCCACTGCACAAATCTTGCTAACCCATGCAGATTTAAGAAACCGTGACCGCTATGTCAGCGTTAAAAAAACGCTTTCTACACTGTTAGAAAACGACATACTGCCAGTAGTCAATGAAAATGACACTGTCACAACGGACCGTTTAAAAGTGGGTGATAACGATAATCTATCTGCAATGGTGGCTTCAGCTTCTGACGCTGACGCATTGATCATTTGCTCAGATGTAGACGGTTTATATGACAAAAACCCCCATGAGCACGATGATGCACAATTGCTATCGTGGGTTAATGAGATTGACGATGATATTTACGCCATGGCTGGCGGTGCGACCAGTGCAGTGGGCACGGGGGGCATGAAGACCAAAGTTCAGGCAGCTGAAAAAGCAACCTCAGACGGCATTAGCACATTTATCGTGAATGGCTTTACAGAATTAACATTTAATTTGTTACTTCAGGGTAAAAATCCGGGCACGCACTTTCAGCCTTATGAGACGCCAATGCAGGAACATCAGCATTGGCTAACGCACACGTCTAAAGCACAAGGTGAAGTGGTGGTTGAAGAGTCATTTGAGGCTGAACTGAAAAACAATACTGAGCAATTAACCAGTGCAGATTTAATTTCGGTAGAAGGTAATTTCTCAGTAGGCGATACCATCTTAGTCAGAACGACGGACGGTACTAAAATCGCCAAAGCTAAATCGAATTACAGTAGTTGTCTGCTGAGCTTTTTAGCAGACCAGGATGATAAAGACTTACCGGCAGATTTTCAGAATTCAACCGGGCCTATCATCTCAGAAAAGAATATCGCAATATTGGAGGATTCATGAGCTTAATTAAAACACTAGCTAAAGATACAGCGCAGGCAGCCAAAACACTGGCTCTAGTCGATAAAGACTTTAAAAACACTGTGCTTAAAGCGATGGCGCAAAAGATCAGGGACAACGTTGAATTTATCGTTAAAGTAAATACTCATGAAGTGCTCGACGCCAAGAGTGCCAATTTACCTGAAGCTATGCTGGATCGGCTGACATTAAATGCTGAACGCATAGAAGCGATGGCGCAAGGTATTGAAGAGATTGCATTACTGCCAGACCCAGTGGGTGAAAGCCGCTTTATCGATAAACGCCCTAACGGCATTGAAATAAGCAAAATGCGTGTGCCGTTAGGCGTGGTTTGCATGATTTACGAAGCCCGTCCTAATGTTACTGCCGATGCGGGTGCATTGTGTTTTAAATCTGGTAATGCGGTGATTCTGCGGGGTGGAAAAGAAGCACTTCAAACCAGTAAAGCGATTGCGTCGCTATTACAAGATGTGCTTTCAGAGCATGGTCTGCCTGAGCAACTTATTACTGTGGTTCCTGATGCCGATCGCGCGCTAATGCAAGAGCTCATGGAACAAGATGACTATATAGATGTTATTATTCCTCGAGGTGGAGAAGGTTTAATTCGCTATGTAACTGAAAATAGTAAAGTACCAGTCATTCAGCATTTTAAAGGCGTATGTCATCTGTATGTTGATCATGAAGCCGATTTGAATACAGCTATTGATTTGCTTGTTAACGGTAAAACACAGCGTACGGGTGTCTGCAATGCCTTAGAATGTCTTGTAGTTCATCAGGCCATTGCCGAGAAATTTTTGCCTATGGCTAAAGCTGAGTTAGAAAAACGAGGTGTGAAAGTTAACGCCTGCGAGAAAGCAATTGGCTACTTCCCCTCGGCAAATCTACTTAAAGAAAGCGAATTCGGTCAAGAGTACCTGGACTTAGAAATTGCAATCCGTGTGGTCAGTGATTTTGAAACGGCTCTGGATCACATTTCAGAGTTTGGCAGTAATCACACTGAGGTGATATGCACACAAAACAAAGAAACCGGCGAGTTGTTTCAGCGTGCAGTCGATGCATCGGTGGTTATGATAAATGCGTCATCGCGTTTTTCTGACGGCTCTCAATTAGGGCTAGGTGCTGAAATTGGTATTGCCACGACAAAGCTCCACGCTTATGGACCGATGGGACTTGAATCGCTAACTGCTGAAAAGTTTTTAGTGTCCGGTGACGGCCAGATCAGAGAATAAAAAATGTTAAATCCTGAATGTAAAATTGCTTTTATCGGCGGCGGCAACATAGCCGATGCTATGGTGAGTGGTTTGATTAACTCAGGACACAGGTGCACAAACTTACTTGTTTGTGCACCTTCAGCTACTACCCGAGAACAGTTTGCAGAGCGCTATAAAGTGAAAACATCGTCAATAAATAGCGATGCCATAAGTTTTGCAGATGTTGTTATTGTCGCGGTTAAGCCACATCACGTAATAGAAGCATGCCTCGACCTATCGGGCAGTATTCAGAGTGGTTCCGGACAACCTTTGATAGTTTCTGTTTGTACAGGGGTATCTTGGCAGCTTATTTCGGAATTGCTTGGCGGGTATCGGAGCTTGGTGTGTGCGATGCCAAATATACCCAGCTCGCTGGGCAAAGGGCTTATTGGTATGTATATGCCAAAAGACGCGAAAGAAGACGATGTAGCTCTGGCAAACAGAGTAATGCGTGCTATAGGTAAAACAGTGTGGGTTGAAAACGAAGAAATGATGTCTGCTTTGGTGGCTTCTGCCGTGAGTGCACCTGCATACCTGTTCATGTTCATGGAGGCCATGGAAAAAGAAGCCATGAAGTTAGGACTACCAAAGAAAATGGCGAAGGACTCTGTGTTACAAAGCGCATTAGGTGCGATTTCAATGGCAGAACAATCCGATAAGTCGTTTTCTGAGTTGCGTGGTGATGTAGCTTCATCTCGCGGTACAATAGCCGACGCCGTTAAAGCCTTACAAAATCAAGAGTTGGAAGCTGTCGTAGCCAGCGCAATGCGGTCTGCAGCCTCCAAAACAGATGAACAATACTTAAATTACTGAAGTGTTTGCTGTGAGGCGGCTTCATCGCATTGATGAAAGAAACAATCGTTTATCATTGCACTCATATTGGATATATAGTGTAGTAATGATATGCCAATTTGCGGGAGACGGGTGTTTTGACACGCAGCCTTGTTCAGTACGTTTCTTTTTTTCTTCTTAACGCGATTATTCATACAAATGCTTATGCTAACAGCACCACGGTTCGTGTGGTAGATGAGAATGGCCAGCCTATCTCAGGTGTTGTGGTAAGCACACCCAGCAATAAAGACATGGTTCCACCGGACGAGCCCGCTATTATGGATCAGATAAACAGAAGGTTCGTACCTTATGTGCTGACAATTAACAAAGGCCAATATGTAAATTTTCCTAACAGCGACGATGTTAGGCATCATGTCTACAGCTTTTCTGACGCCAAGCAGTTCGAGATTGGATTGTACAAAGGCGTTAACGCAGCCCCCGTATTGTTTGAAAAATCAGGTGTAGTAGACATTGGCTGCAACATTCACGACAGCATGGTGGGCTTTATTTACGTCGGAGACAACGAAATCATCACAAAAACTGACGAAAACGGTGTTGCCAGGTTGGCTGTCATGGGTAGTCATTTTCACTTGTGGCATCCAAGGCTATCCGCCGATAAAGGCTTTCGGCAAAAGAACACATTTACTCCGAACCCGACGAATAACCAACAAACAGTTGTTTTAACGTTGTTGCCAGAGCAGGAAGAAGACACCGACATAAACACATTTGGTGGTAAAAAGCGCTTTAAGGTATCAGAACAATGAAAATAAGATTATTTGGAAGTGCGGTTTATGCACTTATAGCAATTTCCGGCTCCTTTAATACTATGGCAGCCGAGGGAAAGTTAATTGGAACAGCAGGCCTTATGCAAGTAGAAGGGGCAGGCGGTGGCGGCATCGTGCCTTGGGCAACACTGGCTGGGTATGACAGTCGGGAGGAAGTTGCCTTCAATGCTATGGCCACACAGGTTGACGTTGATGATTATCGCCTTGATGCGTTTGGAGTTAGCGCCTCATTTTACGATCGAGTAGAAGTCAGCCTCACACAGCATAGGTTTGACCTAAAGACTTTAGGTGGCGAAATAAAACAAAATGTTATTGGCGTAAAATATCGGTTATATGGCGATGTTGTATATTCTGATTGGCCGCAAGTTAGTGTGGGCGTATTGCATAAATCACTCGAAGACAAGGCAATAGCAAACGCATTGGGCGCGGAAAAAACGAGCGGTACGGATATATATCTGGCAGCCACCAAGGTTCACTTAGGCGCAGTTGCTGGTTATAACTTTCTTTGGAATATCAGTGCAAGAGCGACAAAAGCAAATGAATTAGGCATATTAGGTTTTGGTGGGCCTAATCAAGATAACTATGAGCTCGTTGTTGAAGGAACAGCCGCTGTGCTTTTGTCCAGACACTTAGCAGTTGGCGTTGAGTATCGACAAAAACCGGATAATCTCGGGTTAGGTGAATCCAATTGGAAGGATTTTTTCATCAGTTATATTCCGAGCAAGCAATTTAGTATTACGGCGGCATGGGCTGATTTAGGCACTATCGCAGGCGCTGAGAAGCAGCGCGGACTTTATCTATCATTGAGTGGGCAACTATGATCATGAAGACAATCAAATTCTGTGTTTTTTTGGGGGTGATATTACTTCAAGCTTGTGCAACGACACCGCCTACGTTGTATCAGGAACTTGGTGGGGAAAAAAAAGTTGTAGAAATCGTAGATAACTTTATTGCCGAAATAGAATTCGATGAGACCCTGTTTGAATATTTTAAAGACTCTAATGTCAATCGCTTTCGGGAAAAGCTCATAGAGCATGTGTGTATGTTAACAGACGGTCCGTGTGAATATACTGGAGACAGTATGGTGGACGTGCATACGGGTATGAATATTACGGAATCTGACTTTAATCGTGGCGTAGATTTATTTATTAATGCCATGACAAAAGCCGGGGTGCCTCATGCCACGCAAAACAAAGTACTTGCTGTTATGGCTCCCACCCGTAAGGAGATTATTTACTTGTAACGAAAGGCGTGCTGAATAGGAGCGAATAACATGTTGGTGTGGATGGGTATAAATGCATTTTTATTGGCATCTGACACGGCTTTTGACCCATACCCTTTCATCGCTGGCTGCATTACAAGCGCCAATTATTACGATGTCGCAAAATAGACAGGCTTAATAAAGCTTTATTAAACCATCGTCGCCATTAACATCTGTGATAAACCACACCTGTTCAAAGCAGTGCTGTGAGGGTACCTGAATCTTCTCCAGATTATTAAGGACAGCATTCCTTGTCCAATTTGGGTTAGCATTGCGGATAACAAGCCATACTCGTTTACTGTCATAGGTCTTTTCTGATTTATTCAGTAATATACGATTAAGGGCACTGACAAACCTTTCTGTGGGGTCACTGGTCAACTCTAGGCAAATAAGCTCCTCAATGGTTTTGTTACTCAGCGATTTACCCAATAGGTGTTGTGCTTCGGCTTGAGAGCCATAGAGATGTGCAATTTCAATGTCTATGATCTCAGTTCCTAATTTACAGGTAACATCAGGCTTTTTTGGCATGTTATGAGACACAAAACTGAAGTCACAATTAAACTGCGCTGAATAGCTACGGGCAAACACTTCAGCGGCCTGCCTTTCCAAGACTAGCTTTTCCGTTTGTGAGTGATTCAACGTGAAACCTGCAATTTTGGCGTCTATTTATGTCAAACATAGTATGCTGTTTTGCAACAAATTATTCTACTATACTGGCCTCTTATTCATAAAAAGGTGATATAAATCAAAAATTTCCATTCCAAAAATTGCACAACTGCAAAGACGTATTTATGCTGTTTCATAAGCGAACAAATCGGCATTATTTAGGTTGGTGAGACGCACATGGAAAATCTGACCATTGCGATGGCGGGTATGACCGCCGTTATCCTTTTTATATTTGGACTGGAGAACTTTTCTCGTGAAATAGAAAATATTTCAGGCGAACGTTTTCGAAAGTCATTGGGAAGTGCCACGCGTTTACCTATTGTGGGTGTAGTCATCGGAGCCTTGGTTACCGCTGTTATTCAATCAAGCTCAGCAACCTCAGTTATTACAATTAGCCTAGTGAACGCGGGTGTTTTAACGTTTAAAAACAGTGTTGGGATTATTTTTGGCTCTAATGTCGGAACAACGATTACAGCCCAATTAGTCGCCTTTAAGTTGACTGCGTTTGCGCCTCTGATCATCATTCTTGGTTTCTTTTTGTCATTAACACGAAATCGGTTTTCAATTTTTGGTAAAGCGATTTTTTACTTTGGCTTTGTCTTTTTCAGTTTAAATCTAATCTCATCCTCGTTGGCTCCATTGCAAAACAACCCTGACCTGATTGCTTTGCTAACACAACCACAAAACCCATTAATTGCTATATTGGTCGGCTGTTTATTTACAGCCATGGTGCAGTCCAGTTCCGTCACTACTGGATTGGCAATAATTTTCACGCAACAAGGAATATTAGGTTTAGAAAATGCCGTACCCTTGATTATGGGCGCCAATATTGGCACAACGGCAACGGCTATGATTGCCGTCTTTGGAATGGATATAGCCGCTAAAAAGACAGCACTCTGTCACTTTTTGTTCAATGTTGGAGGGGTACTACTATTTATTCCTATACTTTTTTTATTCGGTCATAAACTTAGCGAAGTATCTGTGGAACCTGCGTTAGCGCTGGCCAATATACATTTTATTTTTAATGTAGTAACCAGTCTCATATTTATTGTTCTTGTTACCCCTTTTACCCGATTTGTCGACCTAGTATTAGGAGAAGGTAAAATGGATTTTGAGCGGTTGTCTTTGCCCTCTTACAATGAATCCGATGATTATCATCGCGTTGTAGAAAAACTGGATAACGGGAATAAAGAGCTCATAGAATTTCTACAGGAAAACTACAATCAGGTAACTTTGAGTCTGGAAACAAACTACAAAGGTATACATGATTCTGCACAAAAGCGTATTGAATACACTAATTTCCTAGAAAAAGAATATGTAAGCTATTTCACTACAGTTGTAAGCAAAGTAAACGAAGAAGAACAATCCAAAGTGGTCATTGACCGGATTAATCGCTACGATTATTTATTCCAAATCCATGACTCCATTGCTGATTTGTTTGCCTGCAAACGTATAATCGACTCACAATTTATTGAACTACGCAGTGATATTGTAGTTTTGATAAGGGAGCTTTCCAATGATACGCTCAGTTTGTTTGCGTTGATTAGAGAGCATCATGATGAGTCCAAGAGCAGCGACATTGATAAAGCGGCCAAAGAATTACAGCGCAACCTTAATCAGGCACAAAGAAAACTGTTATTGCTGCTTGCCGATACAAATAGGAAAGATGCAGGCGCATTAACTAACTTTGTAACCTATTCTCAGCGATTAAAAGACAAACTTTTAAACTTCCATAAAATCAGTTCAAAAAACTCAACAGAACAATAATTTTATGTTGATGCAAAGGAACATCAAAAAATAAACTCAATTTCAAAAAATGGAACTCAACATGTCTGATGTCCCCTGTTTAACCTTGCTGCTGGTCTGTGAGACGCAGCAGCAACGTTATAGTGAATCACTAAAGCAAGCAATGGCGCGAGTAGAACGCACTGATATGCAACTGATGATATCTTGTATACTGCCTACATCCCTAGATGAAGTCTTGCAGGCTAACGGTGACGTGCAAACTGTGGTGTTATAGAAGGTTTCTTTTCTACCAGTGAAGTTGAAAAGGAACCCGATTCAGTAATTGGCTACATCATCAACGACTTTGACGATCGATGTGAAACGCCTTTCTGGACTGCTTATAAGCGCTATGCGATAGAAACGAATGATTCTTGGCATACGCCGGGCCACAGCGGCGGAGCTAGCTTTAGGAACTCGCCCTATATTAATGATTTTTATCGTTTTTATGGCCGTAACACTTTTATCAGCGATCTGTCCGTCAGTGTAGACTCATTGGGTTCATTGTCAGACAGTTCCAACTGTATTGGTCAGGCACAAAAATTAGTTGCCAATACGTTTAGTGTTAAAGAAAGCTTCTTTGTTACTAATGGGTCGTCTACGTCGAATAAGATTGTCCTGCAAACACTGTTAAGAGAAGGTGACAAGGTCATTGTTGACCGAAACTGCCACAAGTCGGTTCATTATGGTGTTATCCAGGCCAGAGCCATGCCGCTCTATCTAGACAGTATGTTCAACCCGGACTATGGCATTTTTGCACCGCCATCTTTGCAACAGCTTCGCCAATTGCTCCACGACAACCAAGACGCAAAACTGGTTGTACTTACTGGCTGTACCTATGATGGTCTGCTCACAGATTTAAAACAGGTTGTAGAGGCGGCACACAGTTACGGTGTAAAAGTATTCATTGATGAAGCCTGGTTTGCTTATGCTGGTTTCCATCCACGCTACAGGCCTTATTCCGCGATAGAAGCGGGCGCTGACTATGTAACCCATTCCGCGCACAAAGTTGTGTCAGCGTTTAGTCAGGCTTCGTATATTCATGTGAATGATCCTGAATTTGACAAAGACTTCTTTAAAGAAGTGTATGCAATTCACACCAGTACATCGCCGCAATATCAGTTAATTGCATCACTGGACGTTTGTAGAAAGCAGCTCGAAATGGAGGGATTTAGTATTATAAGCAGACTCCTTCAGCATGTGGATGAACTCAAGCATAAAGCGAAGGAGTTTACCCGCATTCGAATATTGGATACAGCGAATTTTGCAGGTATGTTCACGCATTTTAGCCAGGACAATATAGGTCACGATCCTTTGAAGATATTGATTGATGTGTCTGAACTAGATTACTCAAACCAAGCTATCCATGGTTTTTTAATGGATGAAGTAGGCTTGGAAATTGAGAAATTTACGCACAGTACGTTACTGGTGCTGCTTACCTTTGGAGGGTCAAAATCAAAATTAATTCGTTTGTTTAATGCGTTAAATAAACTCGACAGTGGGCACGTTTCTTTGCGCAAAAGCAAAACGCTACAACCCTTACCACAAGAAATTCCCCCCATTACACTGACTACCTTACCGGCTGATGCGTTTTTCGCTGAGCGTGAGTTGTTGCCTTTACATGAAAGTGAGGGCAGGGTGGCCGCAGGGCTTATTACGCCGTATCCACCTGGTATCCCACTTCTCGTGCCCGGCCAATTAGTAGAAAAGGCACACATCGACTACCTTTATTCATTGATGAAACAGAAAGTAACTATCCAGGGTTTACATGACAGTCATCTGTATGTGCAAGTTAGCTAATAAAATTACTAGGCAAAAGCCGTATTCAATGGGAATATCACAGCGAGAAGTTAATGCCTAAGGCACTATTTATATGATGCAAATCGAAGAACTTCAAAATGCCTTTTACAACGTCAGTGAACGCGCAGGCCTTTTGCTATCATCTACCGAAACCTATATTCAGGTAAGCAGTATATTAGCGGTGTATTTTATCGCCTTTGCTATAGCCTATCAGATAAGAAGGCGCTTTAGTTGGGTACGTGACGCCGCAGAACAAAACAGTCATCCTATGAGAAAGCTAGCGTTTGATATTCACAAACTCATCTTTCCACTGGTTGCCATTGTAGGCATGAAGTTTTTGTATGAGTACTATCAGGAAACTGAGTACTCCAACTGGCTAATTCAGTTTGCACTCAGTGTGGCTATGCTGGTGTTCCTCAGTCAGATCATTACCCGTTTTGTGGCGAATGCGGCGCTGGCAAGGCTCTTTAAGTGGATTGCGTTACCCCTTCTTTTTCTGCACCTCATAGATGTATTATCGGCCATTATCCTGGTATTAGAAGGAATTAAGCTTGAAGTAGGAAATATCAGCGTTTCCGCTTATGGGCTGGCCAGGGTATTTATCTTTGCGTTGTTTTTATTTTGGTGCGGCAGGGCATCCAATCGGTTTGGAAAAGAAGTCATTCGCAAGCAGCCCACGTTGGATATTCAAACTAAAGAAGTGTTAGTAAAGCTGCTTGAAGTGGCACTTTTCACTGTTGTTGTCCTTATTTTGCTAAATGTAATGGGCATTAATTTAACCGCTTTTGCCGTATTTGGCGGTGCAGTCGGTGTAGGCTTAGGGTTTGGATTGCAGTCTATTGCCTCCAACTTCATCTCTGGATTAATCATCTTACTCGACCGTTCTATAACGGTTGATGACTACATTGAGTTCGATGAAGGTACCAAAGGTTATGTTCGTGAATTTCGCATGCGGTATACCACCATGGAAACGTTTGATGGCAAATTTATCATGGTGCCAAATGAAAAGTTCATTTCAGAAACGTTTGTAAACTGGTCACACAAAGACTTAAAGCAGCGCTTTAGAGTCGATTTCTCGGTAGCTTATAAGACAAATATCAGAGAACTGGTAGATATAATAAAGGCCGTTGTTGCCGAGCACCCACAAGTTATCAGTGGTGAAGATATTCCCTTTGAAGAGCGCCCTGACTGTGAAATTGACAGTTTTGGAGACAGTGGCGTGAATATGTTTGTAGAGTTCTGGATGATGGGTGTTGATGACGGAAAAAATCGTGTGGGCGGCGATTTATTGCTGATGATTTTTGAAGCGCTGCGTGAGCACAACATTGAGATCCCATTCCCGCAACGTGAAGTCAGAATTTTAAATGAAGACAATAAAGGTGATTAACTTTTAAACGGCTTGTGTGGTGATATAAAACGCGTTACGTTAGTGAAAACTCATGGTACATAAGGAAGTGTTCAATGACGTATCGCGTTGCTGTTGCTATATCGGGTGCTGTCAGCCTGGGATCATACGAAGCGGGTACCCTCCACGAATTGATTAAAGCGTTTGAAGAACACAACAAGCTGGCTTCAGATGATTCTAAAATAAAAATTGATGTCTTAACCGGGGCTTCTGCCGGCGGTATGACGGCCGCGCTGATTGCACATAAATTGTTGTACGATCCTGAAATGTTGCGCGGTGATAAAACTAATGCTGGTTATCGTGCTTGGGTAGAAATGGTCGATATCCAGGGGTTACTCACACCTCATGAAGGTGACCTCACCCGAACATCACTGCTTTCCTCTAATTTTGTAGGCAACATAGCCCATGAACTTATCACACGCCGGCAGGCAGCTTTACCTGATGTTTCAGAGCCACATCCAGTTGCCGCTGAGGAAATCAAGCTGGGTTTGGCAATGGCGAATCTCAATGGTGTGGATTATGAGGTAAAAGTATTTTCGTCGGGTGAGGAAGGACTGGATCAGGGCAAGTTTGTGCAAACCCGTTTTCAAGACAGATTCACCCGGACATTGGCAGGCCCATACAGTAAGGAAGTCTGGAATGACATCATTCTTGCTGCTCGGGGTTGTGGTGCGTTCCCTGTTGCATTTTCCCCCATTGGTTTATTCAGAAACTGGCAAAATGAGCCACTAGATTACCGGGACAGAGGGGCTTCGCCCTTTACCCCTAATAATACCGATAGAGACCACGCATTTTATTACATGGATGGCGGCGCATTTAATAATTATCCCTTAGGGATGGCCAGAGCCTTAGCCGACAGAATCGATAAAACGCCTGAAGACTATGAAAAGCGTTTTTACATATATATTTCTCCCAGTGCGAAAGAGAGCGTTCAGGATTTACGCTTCCACATTGATGAAAACACATCCATGGCAGAGACTGCCAAAAGAATGGTAAAGAGTGTTTTTTGGCAAGGCCGTTTTCAGGAGTGGATGCAGATAGATTCAGTTAACGAAAAAATTAAGCGCCTTGATGATCACGCCGCAAGTCTTGCATCGTTTATTGCCAATATGACCGAGCAAGAGATAGCGGCCACCCAAAAAGTCTTTGACGCTATGTTATTGCAGCTTTATTCCCATGAATCAGATGTTGAAGAAAACCTACAGCGACTGGCTGTAGCATATCGAAATGACAGTGCCCAGATAGATTTGAATACTGAAGCAAAAGCGGTTTGGCTGAAAGGCGTAGCAGTTTTGGAAAAGTCAGGCGACCTAAACAACCGTGAACAAATGAAAGTGTATACGATCACAGCCAATAAAAATAAATTGGCCAGCGAAAAACTCGCTGCTTTTATGGGCTTTTTTGACGAAAATCTACGTGAGCATGACTACCTGCTTGGACGTGTTAATGGCATGCGTATGGTCCAGCACATCCTGAACTGCCGGGAAGATGCACTGATAAGAGATAAGCATTTACCCCTAGCAGTTGCTTCTCGAACAAACGATATTGCTCAGGCAACCGAAATGCTTTCCGAAATGGACTTGGGTCATGCAGATATGCATGATGTGAATAATGATATAAAAAAAGCGGTTTACCAAAGAGTAAAAGAACGCACTAGATTATGGCTAAAAGCTGAGGGAGTAGGGTGGTTTTTTCGCACTGGGATATGGTTTTTTTCACGGGTATACGTAAAGCAAGGTCTCAAGCTTACCCCAACGCGGATCCTTGGACTAAAGCTGCCATACTGGTTGTTTTAATTAACATCGGTTTAATTTTCAAAATGGCCTGACACTGAAAGATTTGCACGAAGTAAATCACTGATTAACGCTACACATAATTCCTCAATGAATAAAGAAGTAATAAGGATATGACTAACAACTGATGGAGTAGGGGGCTTATTTAGAAACAGCTTCTCTGGTTGTGATATATGTACTTTAAAATATAAGGTAAAACAGATTGATAGAACCTCTGTTTTACCTTACCAATGGTGGCTAATCGACTTTTTAAGAGCCCCGTTTATCTAAAATAGCTTCTATCTTATCCATTACATCATCCATGCGATCGATGACCGCATTGTAAGGTGCGGCACTCGTCATATCGAGCCCAGCTTCCTTTAAGATCTCAACCGGATAATCTTTACCGCCAGCTTTAAGAAAGTTGAGGTAGGTATCTACGCCTTTTTTGCCGCCAGTTTTCATTTCATCAACAAAGTAAGCTGCGCCCGCGATCGACGTGGCGTACTGATAAACATAGAAGTTGTAATAGAAATGAGGGATATAAGCCCATTCAATCATGTCTCTTTCAGAGATTGTCATTACACCTTCATCATGACCGTGGTACCGCTTCAATATTTCACCGTATATCTCTGTCATCCGCGCGCCAGTCAGTGCAGCACCTTTTTCTACTTCTTCATGGATAGCCAGTTCAAATTCAGAAAACATTACCTGACGGAAAAAAGTCCCACGCATTTGCTCAAGTGCATACCCAAGATAAAATAGCTCTTCGTCTTCGGATTTAGCCTGCTGCAGCATATGGTCTTGTAACAGTAATTCTTTGGCAATAGCAGCGATTTCAGTAGTAAAAATAGAGAAGTTAGATAGCTCATAAGGTTGATTTTCATTGGTCAACACTTTGTGCATCGCATGACCCCATTCATGTGCATAGGTAGACGCACTGCCGTAATCATCTTGGTGATTTAATAGTATCAGCGGATGAACATCGTATGCACTGCCCGACATATAAGCGCCGGAACGTTTACCTGCTTGAGGGTAAACATGCATCCAGCGTTCGCTTGATGCTTTGGCAAATTTTCCCGAAAACTCTTCGCCCATGAGACGCAATGACGCCAACATATGCTCCCGAGTTTCATCAATGGGGAAGGACAAATCTGTTTGCACAAGATCAGGGTAAATATCGTGATAGCCTAGGTCTTCGATCCCCAACATTCGGCCACGAAGCTTAAAGTAGCGATGCAATACATCTATACGATCATTGGTCACTTTTACTAGTGTGCGGTAAACCTCTTCTGGAATATTGTCACCGGATAAGAAATATTGAAGTGTGTTGTTGTATTTTCTGGCTTTACTTGTGGCGACATTAGCTTGTACCTCACCGTTTAACGTTATGCCAAAAGTACTTTCAAAGTCTTTATACTTTGCCCAAAAAGCATCAAAAACCGCTATGCGATCTTCTCTATCTTTGTCTGCTCTATGTAATGTATAACCCGCATTGGTCAGATGTGCTTCGGTGCCATCACTTAACGTAATAGTCGGCCATTCAATTTCTGCATTAGCCAACATATCTCGTGCATTCTGGGGAGCTGAAAGCGCCCCAGTCAACAGTGAAAGTACTTGCTCTGACTCAGGCGACAATACGTGTTTACCTTGACGAATAGTATTGCGCAATGAAAATGCATGGTCTTTTAATCCTGGCTCGCTGCTTATAAATCGTTCAATTTTCTCTTGACCTAACGCGACTACCTCTGGCGCAAAAAAGCTTTGAGCGGCACTTGCCGTTTGAAATAATGCCATTAGGCGACCCACCATAGCTTGACCCTCTGGGTTCGCTAAGTTGGTATTTTGAATATTAGACGCGTAAGTCCATAATCGTAAAAGCTCTTTTGAAAAAGCAGACTGGGCTTCCAATGCTGCAAGTAGAGTTTGTGCATTATCTAATTTACCGGCAAAAGCCGACAGGCCGTCAATTTCGCCACGTAGTCGCTCAAGCTCGTTTTCCCAATCTGATTTTGTGGCATAAAAAGGCGTCAAGTCCCAGGTGTATTGCTCGTCTGCTTTGGTTGATGCATCCTGAGCCTGAACAGACATCGAGATGGCTGTTAGTGCAAAGGCGCTAGAGCATAATACCGCTAAAGCCCGTCTTTTTAAGTTATGTTTTTTCATGTTGATCCCTAATATTCATACTATTCAGTTGAATTACTCTCACCATTAACGCCTTAGGAGCTGACGCTCATCGGGGCACACAAAAACGAACGTGAAACATCAATGGCCAAAGGTTAATAGTTAAACAGAACGTTTATCCTCAGCAAGGAATTGTGAAATGAAATAAGTAACAAGATTTTACAATGGCATCTCTCAGTTTTTTTACACCCATCATACCTTTAAAAAATGAAAAAAAAGTAAGTCGCGACTTAAGCGCCTAAAAAATGCACTTCATCAAGAGAAAAATAGGGATATATTGGAGCTTGCTCTAGAAAGTGGATTTAATTCTAAAGCAACCTTTTATCGGGTATTCAAGAGAGAGACGGGCATGACACCCAATCGGTATCGGAGCCAGTTATTGCTGGTGCAAATAGTCTATTCGTGAACTTGGCACTGCTTCATTTGCTAAATGTAAGAAGTATAAGGTGAGGCTTAACCGTTTCTGTCATGTTTATTTACGAAAATCTTCAGTATTTCCTCGAATACATCTAAATGAAAGTGTCCCTTGCCATTCAGGGTATACGTGGATACTTGCTTTAGGTTGCTCATAATGTGTTTAGACATCAAGCAGTCAACAAATACATCATGTGTGCCGAACCACATATCTACAGTATTATTCACATCTGAAAGATTGAATCCCCAATCTGTGTATTGCAATAGAGCTTCTCGTGCGGCTCCTGTAGTGCCATTGGAAAAGGCCTCTTGTTGTGAATCAATTAGTACCCTAGCAAAGTTTTCATTATCCAACATTTCTCTGTCAGACACAGAAACGCAGAGTTTTAGTATTTCTATCATTAAGTTGGGAAATCTTTTAAATAGAACACTGATAGGAAGGAAAGCAACTTTTAGTGTACTTGGAAATTTTCGTGCGATATTGGCAAAAAATCTATCTACACGATTTAGTTGACTGCTAGCCTGGTATGTTCCAACTGGAGCGAAAGCGCAAAGAAGCCCTAAAAATGTAATTCTCTCTGAAAATTGAATTGAGCAAGCTAGTGCTGCTGCTCCACCTCCAGAATACCCAAGTATTCCAAATTTATTGATATCAAGATGGTCGGCGATTTCCTTGATAACGTTAGCCCACTCTAAGAAGGTCCAGTTGGTGTTAAAGTCAGATGTGCCGTAACCTGGTCTATCACACGCGATTACCCTTACATTAAGTGTTTTAGCATGATTTATGAATAGCTGTACCTCTATTCTACTACTTGGCGTTCCGTGAAAATAAAAAATAGGGCGTCCTTTCTCAGGGCCGATATCTAAATAGCAAACCCTTTTTCCACGGATAAATAACGTTGTGGGTTCAACTTTCAAAATGCTTCTCCAATTTATTTCTTGTAATTAATCAGTAGGAGAGGGGCAAGAAGTACCTCCATTTGACTATCCAGTCTCTTTAAGGGGCTTCAGGACAATTCCACTACTGGCAATAGAAATACTCTGCTACGTTTGGTAATAGATAAAACAATTTGTGAACGGGGAATTGCGTATGTAAACGGACTGCTTAAAATCCTTTGAGGAGTTACTATATTGTAATACTTTTTTGCTTTCATATTTTAGTACAGACAGGAATACAGATGCACCTTTTCACTAAGTATTTATTTTTTCTGTTTTTGCTGTTCACCTACTCAAATATTAATGCAGAGCAACCACAATCCTTTAAATTCTATGCTCAAGAATCACCAAATTGGTCAAAACCTACAATAGAAAGTAGCAACTGGTTAGAGTTTGACCGCAATGTGCGAGCGTACCCTAAAAGTGGCATTTTTTGGTTAGAGATACCTATTAGTCTGGAGATAGAACGTCCTCCTCAAAAAGACTGGGAGCTAACAGTTCATATGTTAGCGGCATATGACGTATATTTTAATGATGAGCTAATTGGAAACAACGGTATGCCCTCAATGCATATTGAGGGTGAGCAACCTGGGATGGTTTGGAATAGTTTCCTTGTTCCAGATCACATGATCAAAGCGGGGCATCATAAGCTTAGGTTTAAGGCATCAACCCACTACTCAGAACCGAATATGAAGCTAACAAGGGAAATATGGCTCAAACCTTATGATGCTGAATCAAAATACATAAGGGTTTGGAGTTTGATCCCCGCACTTTTAGTTAGTATTGCATCTGTAGTCGGCCTTTATTTTTTATTCCTCTTTTTTTCTGATGATAAACAATACGAACACCTTATCTTCTTTGTACTCCTTCAGGGCATGATGGTATATGGCTATGCTATACAATGGGACCATCTTGTCGGATATGATTATAGTTCTGAAATAACTAACCTTCTCGTTGAGCAGTTTTCTTCCATCACTGTCCTATACAGCTTGCCAATATATTTTCTGCTCAAACATAAAGTTGCCTATTGGTGGGTATGGATAATTGGTGCTTCATTTACAACTGTTATTGCAATGAATTATGTGGATCTCTCAGATGAAAAAATTCTATGGGGTTGTAGTTTTTTACTCTCTTTGTATATCAGTATTTGGTACGGAGCACTTAAGCAATCACGCTTTTGGTTGGAATCAATGGGCATCGCAGTATGTCTTGTCGCAATTTTCATGCAAAATCTGGAAGACTTATTTATCTATTTTCCTATTTTATTCAGTTTTATATTGCTCACACAGGCCATCAATACACGAGAACGTCGCATTGCACTGAAAGAAGCTGAATATATACAAGCAAAACTGAATGCGGAGTTACTTAAAAAGCATATTCAACCACATTTTTTGTTAAACACACTTACTTCTTTAATGGAGTGGGTGGAAACTGACGTTGATAAAAGCATGAATTTTATAGCGTTACTAGGCGATGAGTTCAGAATGATGGCACAAATGAGTAACAAGCGCTTAGTGCCATTGTCATCGGAAATTGACCTATGCGAAAAGCATTTATCATTGATGTCAATGCGCCTAGATTGCGAGTGTGAGTTGAGCAAAAATATTTGTAATGGTCAAGTGCTGATTCCACCTGGGATTTTACATACTCTGATTGAAAATGCATTTACTCATAACGTTTTTACTGAACAAAAACTTATATTTCAATTAATACAGACTAAGGTATCCCTAACTGAGTACAGTATCCGCCTAACAACACCCAAATCTAAAAATAGAACGTCAGAATTCAGGAAAATTGGGGCCGGAACAGGCACCAAATATATTGAGGCACGACTGAATCAGTGCTTTGGAAAGCATTGGCAATTTTCGGTAGATGAAACAGAAGAGACGTTTACTACAGACATCAGAATTAACTACCTAAAAATTAAACAATAAGGAATATTCATGAACATTGTTATAGTTGAAGACGAAAAGGTTGTTTTGAATCGATTACAAAGGTTGATAGCAGACTATTTTGGCGACAAATTATCAGGGTTGAAATGTTTCCAGACATTAGATGATGCCGACGAGTATATACAGGAAAATAGCGTTGACTTGCTTTGCTTAGATCTAAATTTGGCAGGGCGCGATGGCTTTGAGTTATTGAAAAGCGTTTTATCTAGTTCTTTTCACACCATTGTCGTATCAGCTAATACCGATCGAGCCATTGAGGCATTTGAGTATGGTGTTTTAGATTTTGTTGCAAAACCATTTACGCGACAGCGGTTGTTTGAAGCCCTATCAAGATTTGGTGAAAACAATGCTCACCAATCCACTAAGTATATTAGCCTAAAACGTGGGGGAAAATTGGAGTTACATCTTTTGACGTCTGTGATTTTTATCAAGGCTGATAACGTTTACTCAGAGGTATATATGACAGGAGACAGTCCCGTATTACATGACAAATCACTGAGAAAGTTTGAACAGGTTTTGCCGAGCATGTTTAAACGCGTTCATAAGTCTTACATCATCAACATGATGCATGCTCAATCAATAATTAAACAGGGGAAAGAGCTCATAATAACCACTAAAGGGGGTTATGAAATCCCAGTCAGCAGAAAAATGCATTCTGAATTTAAGGATACAATCATCAAATAAGAAAGGTCTACGAATATAGCAAATTCGACCATTCACTAGCTTTCCAGACCAGTCACAAAACAAGTTATCGTTTCATCACCCTAAAATACTATCGTAGCGTTCCTTGATATGAACTGGAACGAATTATGAATCTTTTAAAGAAAACTATCTCTGTCTTGAGTGTGTGTCTTTTCACTGCTTGCGGCGGCAATACCGGTGAAACTTCTGACATTCAATACCCCTCAGAAGAAGAGCGCTGGAGTGCGGACATCAATTATATGGTAGAAAGAATGATTTCTGTACACCCAGATATCTACCATACTGTCAGTGAGGTAGATTTTGAAACTGCTAAACAACAATTGCTTGATGATATTGGGGGGCTGGATGCTCATCAGCGCCTTGTTCGAATATTAGAGGTATTTGCGCTACCTGCTTCACAAAGAGATGGACACATGGCACTTTCTTATTATGCAGGTACTGACAGTCTTATTCTTCCTTTAAAATTTCACCAGTTTGATGACGGAATTTATCTGATTGATGCCACCACAGAAAATGAAGAGTTTATAGGAAGTAAACTGTTGGCAATAGAGGGACTTAGTCTTGTTGATGTCAATGAGCTACTTGACCCTTTGCTACCCAGAGACAACGCGCAGTCTTTAGAGTCTGCGCGCAGCATTGCTTATCTCAATCCTTCAATCTTAAATGGGCTAGGGATTACTAATTCGCCCACGGAAACTACTTTCGTGGTCGAAAGGAGAAATGGCCAGATTAGCGATATGCGGGTATTGGCAACAAGCCCCACCAATTTCCCACTATCAGAAGTACCGAGTAATAAACTTCCCAAGAATGCCTTGGTTAATTATCTAAAGCCTGGCAATGACCTTTGGGTTGAATTCTACCCTCAATGGAACACTATCCATGTAAAACTAAATGCCATAACTGATTCTTCAGGAAACATAGCATTAGACGATATTGCAAGAGAAGTTCAAGAATTATTGATTGAGTCACCAAGTGCCAAAATTGTTATAGATCTAAGGCAAAACAGTGGAGGAAATAATCAACTCGTAGAGCAATTAATAGAATTCGTTAAATCTCCTGTTATTAATATTCAAGGTAGATTACATGTATTTACTGATAGGCAAACATTTTCAGCCGCTGGAAATTTGGTTGCCGAGTTAGACTATAAAACTAACGCTATGTTTTGGGGTGTCCCGCCTGGAGGGAGTGGCAGCCAATTCGGTGATGTAAATGAATTTACAATGCCGAACTCTGGCATGATTTTCTACGTCCCTACTAAATTTTGGCAATTTGGTGACCCTTCTCGCCAAACTCTAAGTCAGCCAATGGATCATTGGGTTGACCAGACAATTGAGGGTTACTTAAGCAATCTAGACACTTTAATGGACTATTTTGTGGCAGAAATGAACTGATGTCATGTATGAGTCACACCTCTTACCTCATGAGCGTGACTCAAATCAGTCGCATCATGAATCAATCAATTTTTATCTGCACTGAAACAATATAAAGGAATCATCATGAACTCTTTAAAAGTTATTGAAAAACTACTATTTATGTCTAACGAGACATGGAAAAAGCACGGCAACCCAGCGAGCGTTTTCTCTCGACTACTGGTATTTCCTTTACTTATCCTAACGATATGGTGGCGGGAAACACTAGCAGAATTTTTTTGGGTAATATTTATAGTGTTACTTGTTTTTTTGTTCTTGAGTACAAGATTATTTCCAGCTCCAAAAAACAATAAATCATGGGCATCCAAATCAATACTGGGTGAAAAGCTGTGGTTGGACAACACTAACTGTCAAGTTCCTCAAAAGCACTCTTATGCAGCTACTCTCATCATTAGTGGCCAGTTTATCAGTCTATTACTAATTGTGTTGGGACTCGTCTACACAGTTCAGAGCATGGTATGGACAGGAACATCAACTTTCCTAGTTTTAAAACTTTGGTTTTTGGACAGAATGGTGTGGCTGTTGTCTGACATGTCTTAATGTAAACAACCAATAATGATGAACACGATTTTCTGTGATGACGCTACGTGGATGAAACAAAACCAATATCCACAAAAAATCATTTTAAGCTCGTAGCGCACGATTTAAAAAAAGAGTGTAATTTGTACGTGATAAAAAATATATAGATAAGTGAGCTGGGTTACAAAAGTCCCAGTTCACTGAATTAATCCCGAAAACGACTGATTTCGACAACAGATAAGCACCCTAATCAGATAAATACTAGAGTTCGCATAATGTATATTATGTTAAATTAAGAATCTGCTAATAAGACATCTATGTCAGCACTTGGTAATCGACATTAGAAATGAAAATCCTTAACCCTATTAAAATAAATTGTTTGGCGTGTTATCGCACTATCCTCTTACAACTTACAACTTTTTTTAGATATTTAACTTCTACATGCTGACAATAGTCATGTCTTAATTTAGTTACTTTAGGCACATGTACCGTCCCGTCATAGACACTAAACTAGGACCATTGATCAATGAACTTATAAACGTGTCATGACCACTTTAATTAAAACTAAAGATAAAATAAGAACTCATAAACCGATATATTTCACTCCTCTTATATTATTCGTTGTTCTTTCCACATTGCTGAGTGGTCTTTTCAGACCGCCTGTTACTAACTTCCTGACAGGAATCGATCTTTCTTTTATAGAGCGTTTTGCATTGGTAGTTGTATGCATTGGTTGGGGACCCGCTATAGCAGCTTTTATTATCAGCAAAGCCAGTCACAAAAACATTAAATTCAACATGGTAGGTACTTGGAAGACAGGTGCTATTTTATCGATTTTTGCAGTACCAGCATTGATGGCAGTCATTGGTGTAGAAAACAACGAAAAAGTTAACCCGCATCTTTTTGGACTTATACTTGGCGCTCTCCTCATTCTGTATACTATCGGAGAAGAAATTGGATGGAGAGGCTATCTTAATAACTCACTTAAGTCATTAACACTTGTTTTGCGTTCAATTGTTATTGGAACAGTCTGGTGGTTTTGGCACCTTTCATTTCTTAAAAAATCCACTGAATCTGGACTTTATCTTGCAGGCACTTTCTCTTCACACTTGTTTTATTGGGGCATTTTGGTTGGCATTTCTGTATTGTTTTTAAGTATCGTTGACCGCAACAAGTCAATACTACAAGTAGCAGCATTTCATGCCACTGGAAATATTGCTTTCTTTGCAGGTTCATTTACTTTTATCAGTAACGACAAAAGATATTTTATCGCCACCTGTGTATTGCTCTCATTATTAGTCATTCATGGCTTGTGGCAAAAAAACAAAGCTATAGAAAATAAGGCGGTGTGAGCTCTTGCCAAAGGCTTAACTGGAGTTTTTGGCAACACATATACAGGAGATAACGACGAAATAATGACGTTTTTCAACATCCTAGATTATTGAACTTTCAAAACATGCTGATTACGGCCTTGCTCTTTTGCCTCGTACAGGTTTTTATCCGCTGCTAAGAATAATGTTTTCCAATCTTTTGGGGTTTCATTAACCATAACTCCCCCAATAGAAACCGTTAAATATCCGGTTGGTGAATCCTCATGCTGAATACGCTCTTCACATAAGATTTGCATTATTCGGTTTGCTACCAATACACAACCATCGTAGTTGGTATGAGGCAGAACCACTGCAAATTCTTCACCACCCCAACGAGAGATAAAATCCGTTTTACGGCCCAGCGCTTCCTTCACTGCGTCCGTAAAAACGACAAGTGCAGCATCACCAGCGAGGTGACCATAGCGGTCGTTATATTTTTTAAAATAATCAATATCCAGAAGCAACACCGATACTTCAGGCGATTCATGGCGTGCACTCAATTGCTGCATAACCACTTCGAGATAGCGTCGATTGAAAACTTGGGTCAGAGAGTCAATCATCGAAGCTTCTTTATGTTTTTCCAGCAGAGCATTGTATTTAAGTTCTTTTGCTAAACGCTTCTGTAATGTTGTTGCACTGTATGGTTTAGCGATAAAGTCGTTACACCCTGCGTCCCAGAACTTATGTTCGAAATTTGCATATGCCTCACCCGTTAACATAACAATGGGGGTATGCTCATAATCAGTAAGTCCCCGTATATGCTGACACAGACCGATACCGTCCAAACCAGGTAATTTATAATCGAACAAAAAAAGCGACACAGTCAGTTCGCTTAAATGCTCAAGCATTGCTTCAGCAGTTGAAAAGTGCTTTACAACGTATAGCGGTGATAACACTTCCTTAATGATATTTGCATCTATATCACTGTCTTCAACAACCACAATAGTGCTCTTGTATGTGGTGTTATCTAAATCTTTTTCTGCTTTTTTTCGCAATAAATTCAGCGAGCTATCCATTTTATAACCTAATGTAAATACTATTGTTACAATAGACCACAAGAGGAGATATTCAAGTGGCAGCTTGTATTCCAAGCTATGTATAAATCTAAATCGCAATACGATTGCAAGCACCATCTATTGGACTATGAACTATATAATTGGCAACAGATACCCATTAACTGCAATCTAGCTTGTTAACTTCACTTGTCACCTGAATTTCATACTTTTTTACACCATTGCCAATCATCTTTTTGTGCATAGGCTACTATTACAACTGTTTTAGCAATAAATCATGTTGTTTAGTAAAGTATGTATAAATACAAAGACAGTTTCGGTACAGAAGAGCTCTCTGACATTGTTGCAGATCAGAAAGAGCGTCAGTACTCGTACATGGAAAAGCTCAAGGAAGAGATCAATGCATACAGTGTTTGCCTGCAGTCAATAAAACAGAATGGTATTTTTACCCTTTTAACTGTCGGTGAAGCAGACATTGACTTACCTGTAATGGCAGAAAAGGTGTTGCATGAGGGCTATTACTCTGAGAAAGATTCAAAAAACACTATTTATCTTGGCTGCGCCATCAAAAATGGTAAAGGAGACAATATTGGCGTGCTAGCCTGCTACTGCCCTGACCTACCCAATAACTCCGATCTCATACACAAACTCACAACCTTGTATGCAGACAAAATCAGTATTTTTGTGCAAAAGTGCTTCGGTGAAAAGCGTTTAGAATCCTACCTGGTACTGGTCGACAAAATACAGGCCATTTCAAAAACAGGCGCATGGGAATATAACTTCGAAAACGGTCAGGTATATTGGTCTGAGGAGATTTACCGTATTCATGGGCTTCCTTCTGAACATCAATTGAGCCCGGAACAGGCCATTAATTTTTATGCAGAAAATGAAAGACCCATAATTACAGCCGCTTTTAATCGGGTTGTCTCTGAAGGGAAAAGCTATGATTTAGAGTTGGAGTTTTTTGACCATGCAGGTAATAAAAAGTGGATCAGAACCACGGGTACGCCAGAATTTGATTCTCAGGGGCAAGTTATTCGTGCCTATGGTGCTTTTGAAGATATCACTGAGCAAAAGTTGTTAACGCTTAGCGTCGAAGAGAAAAAAGCTAAAATAGCCAATATTTTTGACAACATAAACGACGCAATACTTACGATAAACTCCTCGGGCATCATCACCCATTGCAATCAAGTAGCCAACAAAATGTTTGGCTATGCTGACGACGAGTTAATTGGCAGTAACGTGTGCCTACTAATGCCAGAACCTCATGCGAGTATGCACTCCGGTTACATTGCCCACTTTGAAAAAACCCGGCAGGCAAAAATCATAGGGATTGGTAGACAACTCCCTGCGCAACGAAAAAACGGCGAAATATTTCAGATGGAGTTGTCACTCACTGAATCGATAGAAGATGGAAAGGTGCAATACATAGGGACGATTAGAGATATTAGCGAGAGGATAAAGGCTGAGGACACTATCTATAACATAGCTTATACCGACAGCGTAACAGGCTTGAGAAACTTTCGCTGGTTTGAGGTGGTCTGTCAGGAACTTATGAATCTTGCTATGCGAGAAGCAAAGCATATACATTTGTTATTGCTCGATATAGACGCGATGAGCACCTTCAATCAAAAATATGGATTTAAAGAAGGTGACCGTGCAATGAAGCAGATTGCCGAGAACATTCAAAATGTCATCCCTCTTCACTATACCATCTTTAGATATCAATCTGATTCGTTTATTTTGCTGTCTGATGAATTGTATGCACCTGAAACCTTATCTGATGCGTCTTTTGAAGACATTAAGCACACTTTATTAGACCCACAGAACTTCTATCTAGATATCAAACATAACACAGTCAGCCTCGCGGCAAGCGTTGGCAGTGCGGTATGTAATCCTGATCAGCATAGCTTTGAGTCGGTACTGGGCGTGTTAGAGCATGCGAGAAAAGTGGCAAAACAAGACTCTCCTATGGGATTCTTTCATATTGATGACAAAGCGTTTGCTGCTTACAACCGGTTTATAGCAATAAACAATTTACTTTCACAACCACAGAAAATCAGTGGCCTTTCATTGCACTTTCAGCCACAGTTTAACAATGATGGACACCTGTTTTCCTGTGAAGCATTGCTACGATGGAACGATAAGGACATGGGTTTTATCAGCCCTGCGGAATTTATTCCCCTAGCGGAAGAAAACAATGCAATTATAGAGATTGGCCAATGGGTTATTGAAGAATCCTGTGCATTTATAAAACAATTACAGGATAAAGGCTTTTCTCTTTCCGTATCGATAAACGTCAGTGTGAAGCAGATTTTAATGCCAGACTTTTCTTCCGGTTTCATTAACACTTTGGAAAAGCAAGGTATTGACCCAAGTCGCATTGTTATTGAAATAACAGAAACCGTTTTGATTTCCAACATTGCCGTGGTAAAGGAAACAATGTCTACATTAGCAGAACGAGGGATCAGGTTTTCAATTGATGACTTCGGGACAGGGTATTCAAGTCTTGCTTATTTAAAAGAATTACCCATCTCGGAAATAAAAATAGATAAGTATTTTATCGACGATATACAGTGCAACGACGAGTCAAAAAGCTATGCCATAGTGGATGCTATTATTAATATGTCAAAAGCATTGGGCGCCGTGTGTGTAGCAGAGGGAGTGGAGTCGGAAAGCCAATTTCACTATTTAAAACGGCACGGCTGCAGCCTTTACCAAGGCTACTATTTTTCAAAACCCATAAGCATGACCCATTTTGTTTCGTTCTTAGAAAAGCGCGCCCAGTCCACAGTAAACATTTGACCCCTGCCCGCCCATTCACTGAAGTTTACTATTTTCGCCAATGGCAACGTTGTCATGTTTAGATAAAGTAAGTATAGTGTAAACACTTTTTTCACATGTGGCTGAGCATAAAGGGTGCTTTTCACATCATGGATTACGAGTAACTAAGAAGAAGTGACTTATGGAAACTGTTGATCAAAAACAAATCGCACCTGAGAAGCAGAGCATACTACTGCCAATGACATTGGCGGGTTCTATGTTTTTTATTCTTGGGTGTATTACCTGGCTAAATGGCGCGATAACGCCGTTTTTGCAACAAATGCTCGAATTAACCCCATTGCATGCCGCCTTTATTATCGCGTCATTTTACATTGCCGTGACCATAGCTGGTATTCCATCGGCTATGCTCATCAAACGTGTGGGTTATAAAAATGGTATGGCAATAGGCTGCGCAGTGATGGCTGCTTCCGCCCTTCTATACATACCCGCTGCGCAATTACAGAAAATTGAAATCTTTCTATGTGCACAGTTATTGATAGGTGTTGGCCAAACCATTTTGCAAACGGCTGTCAATCCTTACGTTGTAAAAATGGGCTCAGAAGATTCAGCGGCTGTTCGTGTTTGCATCATGGGACTTTTAAATAAGTTTGCCGGTGTTGTGGTACCGTACATGTTTGCTGCAGTCACAGTGGCAGGTGTCACAGACGGCGATGTGTTAAGTCAGGCTCAGAAAGACATAATGGCAAACAGTCTAATTGCGCCTTACATTGCAATTTCCGGTTTAATCTTCCTGTTCGCAGCGTTTGCTAAATTCTCTCCCCTACCCGATCTTGTTTTTGAGGAAGAGAGTTCAAGCAGTAAGGGCGAAGTCAGAGAGGCTATGCGTCACCCTCATTTAGTGTTGGGTGTTATTGCCATTGCACTGTACGTAGCGGTAGAGGTGATAGCTGCAGACACCATAGGCTCTTATGCACTCCACTTAGGTATTGCCGACTACTCGATCATGACCTCTTACACAATGAAGTGTATGTTGGTGGGGTATGCGATTGGTATTGTGCTCATTCCGCGCTATATGACACAGCAAAGTGCACTGGTTATGTCTGCTGTATCGGGCATTGTAGTGGCATTGTTAGTGGTATTTGGCAGTAACGATTCGTATTTAATTGCTAACGCCCTTCTCGTACCATTTGGTGGTCCAGAATTGCCAGATCCATTGCTGTGCATTGCATTGCTGGGTTTTGCCAACGCGATGGTATGGCCTGCAGTTTGGCCACTTGCACTTGCAGGATTGGGTAAACTCACTGGTACAGCTTCTGGCTTGCTGATTATGGGTATCGCTGGCGGAGCTTTAGGCCCTTTATTGCTTGGTCTGGCTAATATGTCAGGTTTAGGGCCGCAAGGCGCATACAGTGTTATGGTCCCTTGCTACTTGTATATTTTATTCTACGCATTGAAAGGCCACAAAATGCGCAGTTGGTAATACGCCATAAAAACAACCAAGCCCGACTATGAGTTGGGCTTTTTTCGTTTTGCAGGTTTATAAACCAGCTTGTGGGACTGATCGATTAGCCTTTCAATTTCGCCTTTTGGCACATCACCGTCGAGAAACACTGTTACCCAATGCTTCTTATTCATGTGATACCCTGGAATAACGTCGGCAAATACATCACATAAGCTTTGATTTTCTTCAGGTATACCCTTTACATTAATAATAGGACGCCCTTGATGAATGCTATGCAAAGCAAACATTTTCCCTGACACTTTGAACACTGCGGTGTCAGGGCCAAAAGGGAAGCACTCCTCTGCAAAAGGCATTGTCCGTAGGTAATTCACGATATCCATACATTACCCCAAGTTACGCGTAACGCGTGATTAGTATGCTAAACCAACAAATACTCGCGACAAGTAAACTGATAAAGACGGCTGCTGAACCTATGTCCTTGGCTTTTCCACTAAGTTCATGTTGATCAAAACTCACTCTGTCAACAACGGTTTCAATCGCGGTATTGAGTAATTCAGTAATAAGTACTAACAATAGGCTGCAAATTAATGTCAGCTTTTCTAGCAAGGACACATCTACCCAGAGAGCTACAGGAACAAGAATAATGATCGCCACTACTTCTTGTCGAACAGCGGCTTCACTTTTCATCGCGGCTTTAAGACCATGAATTGAGTAAATTGTGGCCATAACAATACGCTTAATACCAGTATTTTTATGCTGCATGCGAGTGTCCTAATCCGTTGAGATTTAGCTGCATTACTACTACCATTAAATCCCATTTATTGTCGGCTAAAAAACAACAATTAATGTCAGTTATCCAATTATTTTGGCTGTTTTTGCGCTTGGGTTTAACGTCATTCGGCGGACCAGTCGCACACTTGGGCTATTTTCAACATGAATTTGTCAAAAAGCGTGAGTGGCTCACTGATTCCGAATATGCTGAGCTTGTAGCACTTTGTCAGTTTTTACCCGGCCCGGCAAGTAGTCAGGTCGGAATGGCCATTGGTTATAAAATGGCAGGGCAAAAAGGCTGCTTGGCAGCATGGGTGGGCTTCACCTTACCAAGTGCATTGTTGATGGCAGTTTTAGGGGCTGGCGTTTATTTACTCAACCCTGAGTGGTTATCACCTGTTATCCAAAGCTTTTTATTGGTCGCAATTGCTGTTGTCGCACATGCGGTATGGGGTATGTATCAGAAATTATGTGGTGACACCTTAACCAGGTGCATAGCGTTAGCCTCAGCGCTTTTGCTATTGTATGTGTCGTTCCCCTTCTTGCATATCCTTATCATCGTGATGGCAGGTATGCTTTCGTTCATAGTCTTGCCTACCCTGTCGGTAGCCGATACCTCTCCTGAAGCAAGAACAAGACGCGCTCGTGGATTTGTCTGGTTTGCTGTTTTTACACTGTTGTTACTGCTGTTACCTATACTCGCTCAATTGGAATCAGGTGAACTTATTGCTCTTTTCGACATAAATTACCGAGCGGGTGCATTAGTTTTCGGTGGTGGCCATGTAGTGTTGCCTCTTTTGGAAAACGAAATTGTTGCCAATGGCTGGATGAAGGAAGGTGTGTTTTTAACCGGTTATGGCTTTGCTCAGGCCTTGCCAGGTCCCCTGTTTACTTTTTCTACGTTTATAGGCAGTGTGATGGTGAAAGAACAGCCCTTAATAGGGGCGCTGGTAGCGACCATCGCAGTGTTCTTGCCTGGCTATTTGTTGCTTATGTCAGCGTTGCCTCATATCCAGGGACTTCGCCAGCACCCCCATTTAAGTAAAGCCCTGGTAGGCATCAATGCTTCTGTGGTGGGCATACTCTTGGCCGCGTTCATCAACCCGGTTTTAATCAAAGGCATTCAAGACGTAATCGACATTGTAATAGCGATTTTGGGATTTTACCTGCTTAACAACAAAAAACGGCCTATCTTAGAAGTAATGAGCGTGATCATCTTACTTTCATTGTGCAAGACGTGGCTTATTTAGACGTTGAGATCAGGTGACCATGTGCGTATGATCTCGCGCTTTATTTTAAACACTGAATTGGGCTGAATAAGCTATGTTACTTTTATCAAAAAAGCAGGATTGGTTCGGTAATATCCGTGGTGACGTTCTTGCCGGTATTGTCGTCGCACTGGCGCTTATACCTGAGGCTATTGCATTTTCAATCATTGCTGGCGTTGACCCAAAAGTCGGCTTATATGCATCATTTTGTATAGCGGTAATTATTGCTATTGTGGGTGGTCGCCCCGGTATGATCTCAGCCGCTACAGGTGCCATGGCACTGGTAATGGTTACCTTAGTAAAAGAACATGGCCTCGAATACCTATTGGCGGCAACCTTACTCACAGGCATTTTACAAATTATAGCGGGGTACCTGAAACTGGGGGCCTTGATGTCCTTTGTATCTCGATCTGTAGTAACGGGTTTTGTAAATGCGTTGGCCATTCTTATATTTATGGCACAGTTGCCTGAATTAACCAATGTTACTTGGCATGTTTATGCGATGACGGCCGTAGGCCTTGGGATCATTTACCTGTTTCCTTATATCCCTGTGATTGGTAAATCAATTCCGTCTCCGCTAGTGTGTATTCTGACATTAACTGTGTTTGCTGTAGCGACAGGACTAGATATCAGAACCGTAGGCGACATGGGCCAGCTGCCCGATACATTGCCTGTCTTCCTCTGGCCCGATGTTCCACTGACATTAGAAACGTTAGCTATCATTTTTCCCTATTCTGCAGCACTTGCTGTGGTGGGGTTATTGGAATCACTCATGACAGCAACGATTGTTGACGATTTGACCGACACTGAAAGTGACAAAAACCGTGAATGTAAAGGCCAGGGTATTGCTAATATCGGTGCTGGCTTGTTAGGCGGAATGGCCGGTTGTGCCATGATTGGCCAGTCAATAATCAATGTTAAATCTGGTGGTCGAGGCAGGTTATCTACGTTTGTAGCAGGTGCTCTACTACTCATTATGGTGGTGTTTTTGAGTGACTGGATCAGTCAAATTCCAATGGCAGCGCTTGTTGCCGTGATGATCATGGTATCGATTGGAACGTTTAGTTGGGACTCCGTTAAAAACCTTAAGTCACATCCTTTGTCATTTAATATTAGTATGCTCGCAACAGTCATTGTAACGGTTGCAACACACAATCTAGCTTACGGTGTATTTGTCGGTGTGTTGTTCGCGTCTGTGTTTTTTGCAAATAAAGTCAGCCACTTCATGTATGTAGAAAAAGAGGTAGACCAGAGCAGTGCTACTGCCACCTACAAAGTACACGGTCAGGTATTTTTTAATTCAGCGGATAAATTCACCGCTCAGTTTGATTTCAAGGCTGTTGTAGAAAAAGTGGTTATTGATTTACACCTCGCACATTTTTGGGACGTGTCAGCCGTTGAAGCACTGGATAAAGTGGTTTTAAAATTCAGAAGAGAGGGTGCTGAGGTAGAACTCATCGGCCTGAATGAAGCGAGCTCAACCATTATTGACCGCTTTGGCATACATGACGACCCCAAAGAAATTGATAAAGTGCTTGGAGGACATTAAGCATGGAACAGCCCAACGTAGTTGCCGGTATTGATGGTTCGAAACTAAGCACAAGCGTTGCAGATTATGCAAGCTGGATAGCTCAGACGGTGGGTGTGCCACTGACATTTTTACACAACTTGGAACACAGAGAGCCACCCGTTTCCAGTGATCTTAGTGGTAGTATTGGACTGGGTAGCCGCGAACACCTACTTGATGAACTCATTGAGTTGGAAGCACGTCGCAATAAGTTATTGGTGGAAGAAGGCAAATCCATGCTGGATACTGCAAAAGAGCGTGCAAGTCAGGTTGGTGTGGAGCATTGTACAACGCTTCAGCGTCATGGCGTGTTATCAGAAACACTGGTTGAGCTGGAAGACAGTATACGTGTTTTAGTACTAGGTGCCCGCGGTGAGGACCACGAAGAAGGTTCGTCTGCGTTAGGACACCAAATTGAATCAATCATTCGTGCTTTACACAAGCCCGTGCTTATCGTTAACAGAGAATTCAGACAGCCTAAGCGCTTGTTACTTGCCTATGATGGCAGTGAAGCAGCCAATAAAGCCTTAAATTGGCTATGCACATCACCACTCTATAAAAGCATGACCTGTCACGTTGTACATGTATGTGATAAATCAGACAAAGGAAGTCAGTTGTTAGCCGAAGCTAAGCAAACCCTTGAGGCTGCTGGTGTATCGGCTGAAACACGGCTGATTGAAGGCAACGCAGAAACTGAATTACTGGGCTATCAACACAAACACAATATCGACCTTCTCGTGATGGGTTCATTTGGACACAGTCGTTTAAGAGAAATGTTGCTCGGAAGTTTTACGTTAAAAATGCTTAATAAGGCGAGTATTCCATTACTGTTGTTGCGCTAATGTGAACGCTTTTTATACTCGTATCCAGATGAATTACGAGGTAACATAGTTAAGCGCTTAAAAAATAACAAAAACAACAAATGGAAAAAATAGATATTGTTAAGCGGCTCGTCCGCTCACATAACTATCAACACATCGAAAACGTTTATACTCGTTGTGTCGAACTGGGCATTCATGTTAACAGAAGTGCCCTCACCCGCTTTGCTCAAAAGCTCGCGCTGATTGATCGCGCTGAGCGCCAGGTTAAGAAAAAAAAGCATTTATCTGACTTTGACTTTGAGCCAAAAACGCAAACTTTTTACGCAGAAAAACAAACGCAAGAAGAATACCAGCTTGCCGCTGACTACGAACCTGAACCACAAGCACAAACATATCCAGTTGAGCCTAAACCTATTCCCTCACCTGCTGCTGTATCAGTGGCCGATATTGCATCTGCTTCCTCAGCGAATGAGGTGCAAAATAACAAGAAAGTTCTAAGCTATGGTGAGGCTAAACGACGCGAAACAGAGATCACCTTTGAATTGGGGGCACTCAAAATAAAAGAGCATGCTTTGTTTGAAGAACTCAATGAAATCGCACAAATAATTGAAGACAAGCACTAAGCCTTTGAGCCTCAATGCATAAAATGGCAGACTTAGTGCTGGTTATTACACGGACTTTGTCTCTTGGAATACAGTTTCTTACTATTTGCATTTATTTGCGGACTTTCAGTTAAACTTATTGGCATCCCACCGCTAGTCGGCTATTTGCTAGCAGGGTTCATTCTTCACGCCGTAGGTTTCAATGCTACAGAAGAGCTCACCACTATTGCCAATTTAGGCATTACTATTATGTTGTTCACCATCGGATTGAAACTTAACATCCGTGATTTGGGGCGAAGAGAAGTCTGGGCCAACAGCCTGCTACACACAACGGCATGGGTGGCACTGTGTTCCTCTATATTATATGGCGCAGCGGTTGTGATCAGTTATTTAACCGAACTCAGTATTGCCAGTGCCTTGCTTATTGCTTTTGCGTTGAGTTTTAGTAGTACAGTTTGTGTTGTAAAAGTATTAGAAGAAAGCGGCGAAAGTAAAACACGTCACGGCAAAATAGCCATTGGTGTGCTAGTGATGCAGGATATCTTTGCCGTTGTTTTCATGGTAGTTGCCACAGGTAAAATCCCCAGCGTTTATGCGTTACTGTTACTGTTGCTCATACCATTGATGCCAGTTTTCTACCGAATTATCAATAAATCTGGTCACGGTGAATTACTGCCGTTAACCGGATTTATATTTGCTTTGGGTGGTTATCATTTGTTTGAAGCCGTCAATATTAAGGGCGACTTGGGCGCACTGTTAGCCGGGTTGTTGCTTGCCCGGCATGGAAAGGCCGTTGAATTGGCAAAGTCCTTGATGAGTTTTAAGGATCTGTTCCTGATAGGTTTTTTCCTTAGCATTGGCCTTACCGCTTTACCTGACACGCCTATGTTGCTGACTGGACTTGCATTATGCCTCTTGCTTCCGTTGAAGTTTGCTATGTTCTATTTTTTGTTTATGGCGTTGCGTCTGCGTGCAAGAACAGCATTTCTTTCAAGTTTAGTGTTAGGCAACTACAGTGAATTTGGTTTAATTGTGGGTGCTTTGGCTGTCTCACTTGGAATGCTGGATGCAAATTGGCTAGTCATTATTGCCATATCGGTGTCTACATCATTCGTTTTTACCAGTATCGCCTACAAATCCTCACATCAGCAATACAACCGTTTTAAAGAGTCGTTAAAACGCTTTGAAAAGACCGAACGACTGAATGAAGATATTTATCCGGTAATGACAAACGCACAATTCTTGGTAATTGGCATGGGCCGTGTGGGCATTGGGGCTTTCACCTCCTTGTCGAACCTGGCTAAAGATGTGGTGTGGGGTATGGATGCTGACAGAGCGAAAATCAATTCCCTAAAACACCAAGGTCATAATGTGGTACTGGGAGACGGAGAAGATATTGACCTGTGGGAAAACTTAGACATGAGCCAGGTAAGATTAATACTGCTTGCCCTGCCCTCAATTGAAGATGCGATTAACGTTACATCGCAACTGAAACAAGCAAAATATGAAGGCAAGATCGCCGCCATTGCCCGCTATCAGGATGAAGTAGATATCTTACTTGATAATGGCGTTGACAAGGTCTTCAATTTCTTTACCGATGCCGGATTAGGTTTTGCTGAAGAAAGCTTGTCGTATATCGGTGATCACCCTGCTGCTAAATAAGAACCTTTAATTTAGTGATAATCGTTTTCATTAGTATGTTGTTGAAATATAACGTATTTTTTTGACTTCTCAACAAGAGGAGCTATACTTGTGTCTGTATTAACTTGCTGGGGATAGCAAATGCGTGGCGACAAAGCCGTAGTGGCCTCTTTAAACGAGGTGTTAACCACTGAACTTACTTCCATAAATCAGTATTTTTTACATGCTAGAATGTATAAAAACTGGGGGCTGGATAGTTTAAATGAAAAACACTACAAAAAGTCGATTAAAGATATGAAACAGGCAGATGCATTGATTGAGCGCATTCTGTTTTTGGAAGGACTACCCAACTTGCAGGCATTGGGAAAGCTGTATATCGGCGAAGAAACAGCAGAAATGCTCGCCTGTGACATGAAGTTTGAAAATGAACAATTAGCCGTGATAAGAGATGCCGTTACCTTGTGCGAACAAAAAAAGGACTATGTGAGTAGAGATTTGCTGACAGAGATCCTTGAATATGAGGAAGAGCATCTAGACTGGATTGAAACGCAACAATATCAAATTGAGAATATGGGCATGGAAAACTACCTACAGGCCCAGGTTTTGGGAGATGACTAATGAAAGGTAATCAAAAAATCATTGACGCCCTCAATGGCTTGCTAGCCTATGAACTTGCCGCCATGGACCAGTATTTTATTCATTCTCAGATGTACCTTGACTGGGGGTTAAATAAACTTTACGAGCGCATTAATCATGAGTTTGACGACGAACGTGGTCATGCCACCAAGTTAATCGAACGTATGTTGTTTTTGGAAGGCGTGCCAAATATGCAAAATCGCAGCGGCTTTCAAGTAGGTCATGATGTACCCAGTATGCTGGAAAGCGATTTGCGTGTTGAATATGCTGTCGATGAGGCCCTGAAAGACGCTATTGCATTATGTGAAGCTGAACGCGATTACGTTACCCGCGACATGCTAGTCACTTTGCTTGATGATACTGAGATGGATCACGCTTACTGGTTAGAGCAGCAGCTAGGTCTGATCAAACGACTAGGGCTAGAAAACTATCTCCAGTCTCAACTATAAAGCGCGCGTTTGAAACTGAATTAGGGACGTGGTGGCGTCTTCAAAGGTCACCACCATGTTCCATGTCATGTTGGGCTCACTGCACGCACCAAGCATAGTCCACCCTTTCCACTTATTCTTTTCCTGGCTTTCAGCAACTACAGGCGTTTTACCCATATACATGTTAGCCCCCTCTATGTGAATTGACCGTATAGGCTTGAGTGAGTCGCCGGCAAAACGAATGGTTAACGGCTCTTCAATTTGAGGCTTTGGTGAAAAGCTGACCAAAACACGTTCGTTATCCAGTATAAATTCGCACTGACCATCCTGAATAACACAATTTTCGGGGCCTTCTAGCGCCCGCGCAGTAGGCTGACGCGAGTACTTCATCGCCCAGGCCATGGCAATGACTAATACAAATACCCAAAAAGCCTTTAAATAAACCATCTAATCTCTTCAAAATGTTTATAATTTGTAAACCTAACACGACGTATTTGTAAACGTAAACTTTGCTGGTTTGACTTGGATCAACCCTTGCGACTTTACGGTATCTTTTTGTAATTAAAAACTTTATTATTCCCGCGTGAACGCCGCTATGTGGGTGGAAAGTGTACAAAAATTTACACCTAAAATCTGCAGAAGTTAGCGAAATTACCGACGTTGCGATTCTTTTTTTATAATAGATAGTGCGAAAAGACTTAACGTCAACACAGCAAAAAATTCCAAACTCAAAATGGAAACTTTAAGAATGAGTGATACAAGCCAGGTAACTCCAGACTATAACTATAAGGTAGTACGGCAATTCACTATTATGACCATTATATGGGGCATAGTAGGTATGGCCGTAGGTTTGCTGATTGCAGCACAACTATTTGCACCAGCACTAAATTTTGATGTGCCATGGTTAACCTATTCCCGTTTGCGACCTTTACACACCAATGCGGTCATCTTTGCATTTGGTGGCTGTGCGCTGTTTGCAACGTCCTATTATATTGTACAACGCACTTGTCAGGTTAGGTTGTTCAGTGACAAGTTAGCTGCGTTTACCTTTTGGGGATGGCAGGCTGTTATTGTACTGGCTGCTATCACTTTACCTTTGGGCATTACATCCAGTAAAGAGTACGCTGAGCTTGAGTGGCCAATCGACATATTAATTGCGTTGGTCTGGGTAGCTTACATAATCAACTTCTTTGGTACCCTGGTTATCCGTAAAGTGTCGCACATTTACGTTGCCAATTGGTTCCTGGGAGCCTTTATGCTGACCGTTGCAGTATTACACATCGGTAACAGCATGGCGCTACCTGTATCATTCACTAAATCTTATTCTATCTATGCCGGCGCTGTCGATGCTATGATGCAGTGGTGGTATGGACATAACGCAGTTGGGTTTTTCCTAACAGCGGGTTTCCTAGGAATGATGTATTACTTTGTACCTAAGCAGGCTGGACGCCCTGTTTATTCATATCGCCTTTCAGTCGTTCACTTTTGGGCCCTAATTTCACTTTATATTTGGGCGGGTCCTCACCATTTACACTACACCGCTCTACCTGATTGGACACAGTCGTTAGGTATGGTGATGTCGCTAATTCTATTTGTGCCTTCTTGGGGTGGGATGATCAACGGGATCATGACACTGTCAGGCGCCTGGCATAAGCTGCGGACTGACCCTGTATTGCGTTTTCTGATTGTTTCATTGTCTTTCTATGGTATGTCCACCTTCGAAGGGCCAATGATGAGTATTAAAACGGTAAATGCGCTATCTCATTACACCGATTGGACTGTAGGTCACGTTCACTCTGGCGCATTGGGTTGGGTTGCCATGGTATCTATTGGCTCGGTATATCACCTTATTCCTATCCTGTTCGGACAAAAAGGCATGTACAGCACGAAATTAGTGAATGTGCACTTCTGGTTAGCCACCATCGGTGTTGTGCTTTATATCGTTGCCATGTGGATGTCTGGTGTACTGCAGGGCCTAATGTGGCGTGCAGTCAATGAAGACGGCACCTTGACCTATAGCTTTGTTGAGTCTTTGGAAGCCTCATATCCGTTCTATGTTGTTCGTTTTATTGGTGGTGTGTTTGTTGTTGCCGGCATGTTGGTGATGGCCTACAACACTTATCGCACTGTACGTGCACCCAAAGGTAGCTTTGCATCAGCCGATGCAGCAGCTCAAGCAGCATAAGGAGCGCGCAAATGGCAAATCCACATGAGTTAATTGAAAAAAATGTCGGCCTGCTGACAGTGCTTATCTTAATCGCTATCAGCTTCGGTGCCATGGTGCAAATTACACCACTTATGTTTCAACAGGACACTATGGAACCAGTGAAAGGATTAAAACCTTACACTGCGCTTCAACTCGAAGGACGGGACATTTATATCCGTGAAGGCTGTTCTGGCTGTCACAGCCAAATGATCCGCCCTTTCCGCGCTGAGACCGAACGTTATGGTCACTACAGTGTTGCTGGTGAGTCTGTTTGGGAGCATCCATTCTTGTGGGGCTCTAAGCGAACCGGCCCTGACCTTGCACGTGTAGGTGGTCGTTATAGTGATGAGTGGCACAGAGTCCACTTGATCAACCCCCGTGATGTTGTACCAGAGTCTAATATGCCGGGTTACCCATGGCTGGCAGAAAATGTGCTTACTGGAGAATTGACTGCTAAGAAAATGAAAACCTTTCAAACATTTGGTGTTCCGTATACCGATGAAGATGTAGCTGGCGCCAAAGCGGCGGTTGAAGGCAAAACAGAGATGGAAGCCTTAATTGCATATCTTCAGTCACTGGGAACGTATTTACAGTGATGGACCAGGGGATCATAGGCAGTATTTTTACCGTTGTTGTATTTGTCGCCTTTATCGGCGTGTGTTGGTGGGCTTTCAGTGGCCGCAATAAAAAGCGCTTTGATGAAGCTGCCAACCTGCCCTTCGCAGACGAACCAACAACGAACGAACAAAATGAAAAGCGGGAGTCATAACCCATGAGCATGTTTTGGACTATTTGGATTTCAGTAATTACCTTAGGGTCAATTATTGGCTGTTATTTTTTACTTCGCTGGTGCCTGGCTAATAATACGGGTGTCAAGGAAGGCGAAAGCATGGGGCACGAATTTGATGGGATCATCGAAATCAACAACCCCCTGCCAAAGTGGTGGACCTACTTATTTTATATTGTGATCGTTTGGGGCTTTGTCTACTTACTCCTTTACCCAGGTTTAGGGGCGTGGCAAGGTCTGTTTGGTTGGAAAAGCTCTAACCAAGGCATACTAACACTGGAAGAATCTGCTCAGGCACGCATTGAAGCCAAAGAGCAAGGAAAACTGGTCCAGTACGACCGTGAGTTAGACTTTGCTGCTGAGCGTTTCGACCCTATTTTTGCTGAATATGCTAAAGTACCGGTAGAAGAATTGGCAACAAATGAAGAAGCCATTAAAGTGGGTCAGCGTCTATTTTTACAAAACTGTGCGCAATGCCATGGTTCAGACGCCGGCGGTCAAAATGGCGGATTCCCGAATTTGACAGACAACGACTGGTTATATGGCGGCTCGGGTGCAAAAATTAAAGAAACCTTGCTGCTTGGACGCCAAGGTGTGATGCCTGGATGGATAGATTCATTTGGCGAACAAGGCGTTGATGAAGTAGTCGCCTACACGCTTAGCCTCAGCGGCAGAGACGTTGATCAAGGACTTGCTGACAGGGGTAAAGCACGCTTTGCCGCTTGTGCTGCCTGTCACGGCATGGATGGAAAAGGTAACCAAATGTTGGGTGCACCAAACCTTACTGACCAGATTTGGTTGTATGGTGGCAGTACACGTGCGGTAACTGAGACCCTCACCTACGGAAGAAACGGCGTGATGCCATCCTTCAAGAAAACCTTGGGTGAGGACAAAATCCATGTTGTTTCAGCTTATGTATACAGCTTGTCAAACTAACGAAATATGAAGTGTAAAAAGCCCCGTGCATACGGGGCTTTTTATCGTGAAGTGATAATGAAAACTGAAAACCTAGTCCCTTGGTATAAACAATTTTGGCCCTGGTTCTTAATTGCCATCCCCACCTCTTCATTCATTGTTGGTGGTATTGTGATTCACTTTGCAACCACAACAACCGATAGTCTAGTGGTTGACGATTATTATAAAGAAGGCCGTGCCATCAATGCCCGATTAGACAAAAAAGAAAGGGCAAAGTATCTCAACATTACAACCGAAATAGACATACAAAAGTCTGGCGCTGCGAGCGTTGTTTTCCACTCAGGTCGTCCTAAATCCGGTGAAGCCATCAAGCTCATGTTTTATCACGTTACCCTACAGGACAAAGATCAGGAAATACTATTAACACGCGATGCAAATGGTGTGTATAGAGGCTTCGTGGAAGGCATGCCCAAACAAGGGAAATGGCGTGTAACGCTATTGCCACTTAACGAAGAGTGGAAAATTCAACAAACTTTATATTTCCCCCAAAATGGGCCGTTTGCTTTTAACCCCAAATGAGTAATCACGAAAATTGTTATCATTGCGGTTTGCCGAACGACCCGCAGCAGGAATTTTTCACGACTATTTTAGGGCAGCCCCGTCAACTATGCTGTCCAGGCTGTCATGCAGTTGCAACCGCCATCGTTGAAAATGGGTTGGAAAGCTATTATCAATTTCGCACAGAGCCCGCTGAAAAAGGCGACGACGCTCTGGATATAACACTGGCTAAATTGGCGATATACGATCAGCCCGAGCTGCAAGAAGAGTTTGTCTACGACGAGGGAAAACACAAACAAATTCAGCTCACTATTGAAGGTATAACCTGTGCAGCCTGCGGCTGGCTAATAGAAAAGCAACTGATTAAACAGGCAGGTATAAAGCAAGTTGCTGTCAATGTGGCGGAAAGGCGGGCCGTGGTGACGTGGGAATCAGCAACCATCTCACTGAGTAAAATACTCCTAACCATTAAACGTATTGGTTATCACGCCATGCCTTTCCAGCCTGACCAGCACGAGCAATCTTTTATTAATGAACATAAGCGCTATCTAAAAAAGGTAGGGCTAGCCGGCATCATGACGATGCAGGTGATGATGTTGATGACCGGGCTTTATTTTGATCTTTTTGGCAATATTGGACATGAAACACGGCAGTATTTCTATTGGATTGCACTAGTTTTAACCACACCGGTGGTGTTTTATTCAGGCAGTGTGTTTTATCTAGGCGCGTTTAAAGCGCTTGCTGCCAAAACAGTAAACATGGACGTGCCCGTTACAATCGCAGTGCTCGGTACTTACCTAGCAGGGATAAAGTCGGTATTGCTTGAAGAGGGAGAGGTTTACTTCGAGTCAATCTGTATGTTTGTCTTTCTGCTATTGCTTAGCCGCTTTTTGGAGCACAGGGCACGACAAAAAGCCGCGCAGGTTTCTGCCAATTTAATGCAACATATTCCTGTAACGGCAAATCAATTAGATGAGAAAGGTAACCTCACTACACAGTTGGCAAAATCTTTATCGGTCGGTGACAAAGTGTTAGTAAAGGCCGGTGAGACTGTGCCAATTGATGGAATAATTGAACGCGGGGAATCAAGGATTGATGAGTCTATGTTAACCGGAGAATTTGCCCCTGTTGCGAAAGTGGCAGGCGATGGCGTATACGGTGGAACCATTAATCAAAATGGCGTATTGGAAGTCAGGGTCACCGCAACGCTAAAGAATGCATTGGTCAACCAGATTATACGTTTGCAAACGAGCGCCTTGATTAATAAACCCAAAATTGCACAAACGGCAGACAGGTTTTCCAAAATATTTGTCAGTATTGTGTTGGTGCTTTCAGCGCTTACCTTTGGTTTTTGGTCTTACCTTGGCAGTGAACAGGCATTTTGGATCATGATTGCGGTATTAATTGCCACTTGCCCCTGTGCGCTAGGTTTAGCTACCCCTTCAGCATTAACCTGTGCCATGGCCAATTTAAATTCCCATGGGATCCTCATTAAGCGCGCCGATGCCCTTGAGCAGCTCACGAAAATAGACACCATCGCGCTAGACAAAACAGGTACGCTCACCAAGGGGGCATTTAGCATAGAAAAACAGGTGTTTGCACCGGAAATACATGAAAGCACGGCATTAGGTATTGCCCATGCGCTAGAAACAGCATCAGAACATCCTATTGCCAGTGCATTTCTGAGCAATACCGATTTCACCGCAAGAAACGTAAAAGTAGAACCGGGTAAAGGCTTGATGGGACACGTTGACGGTGAGGTATTTTACATAGGGTCGCCCCAATGGTTCGCTGAAGTCACTGGTCACACCCTCGTGGTCCTGCCGTTATCACCGAATGTAATTCTTTTTAATGAACACCAGTGGTTGGCCGCATTTGTAGTAAGTGACGAGCTCAAAGAAGGTACAGACACGGTTATTGACGAACTGCGTGCGCGCTATGCTATGTGTTTATTAAGTGGCGATACACAAAAGCAAGTTGATAAAGTAGCCAGAGCACTGAATATTCAAAATGCCATGGGTGAAATGACCCCCGAATCGAAAATGGCATATATGCAAGACGCCCAGCGTGATGGATCCCGCGTATTAATGATGGGCGACGGGATTAACGATGCGCCTGTATTGGCGCAAGCTGACGTTTCAGTAGCGGTTGGTAACGCTACTGATGTGGCGCGCTCTGCAGCTGATGTCATCTTTTTGAATGCAGAATTACAGGGTGTTCAAAGGGTGATCGGAATAGCCGAACTAACTGCTCGAAAAATTAAGCAAAACATGGCATGGGCCCTAGGATATAATGTATCCATTCTGCCATTTGCGGTTTCAGGTATACTGCATCCATGGATGGCAATGGTTGGCATGTCACTAAGTTCAATCATTGTAGTTGCCAACTCCGCCCGTCTTTTGAAGAAGGATTTGCTGTGAGTATTATTTATGTATTGATACCGATTGCAGTGATTATTGTCGCGATTGCTATTGGCGTTTTCTTTTGGGCCGTAAAGTCTAATCAATTCGACGATTTGGAACGTCACGGCTCAAGCATCTTATTTGACGACGATATTCAGTCTAAAAAGGATGACTGAATTTTCTTATATCAGTGCCTTTTTTATTGGCCTTGCGGGGGGCGTTCATTGTCTGGGCATGTGCGGCAGTATAACGCTAGCCATGAGGGCTGCGTCACCCGTGAATTCTCATCACTTCCCTTTTGCCCTCAGTTATCACACTGGCAGAGTCATTAGCTATTCTGTCGCAGGTGCGTTCACAGGTTTGTTAGGAGGCATGGTTTCAACAGCATCACATTATGGCGCTGTGACCTTACAACTCATTAGTATTGTTATGTTGATATTAATGGCGCTCTACCTTGGTCAATGGTATCGAGGGCTGACCCGTTTAGAGCAATTGGGTGCTCATTTATGGAAAAAGCTACAGCCAGTATCAAAACGCTTTATTCCTTTTCGAACACCGCTTCATGCCCTGCCCTATGGCATGATTTGGGGGTGGCTACCCTGTGGACTCGTGTACTCCACACTCACGTGGTCCCTTGCATCACAAAGCATGCAACAAGGTTTTTTCATTATGTTGGCATTCGGATTAGGTACTTTTCCGGTCATGCTGCTCGCCAGTGCTGGTGCTTCTTCATTGGCAACCTTATTACGACATGCTGCTACCCGCCAAATCATCGCCGTCGGCCTAATTATGTACGCTTTCACTTTGCTTTTTTTTATTCTTTGATAGACTAATTTAAGGAATAGTAAAGAGGTTTTTTATGTCAGCTTCTCAGAGTTACATTCATTGTCAGAACTGCAATTTTAGCCATTTGTGCTTACCCTTGGCATTGAACACGGATGAAATGGACAAACTGGATACCATCGTTAAACGCAACAACCCGTTGCATAAAAACGACTATCTGATTGAGTCCAACACCCCACTGACATCTTTGTACGCGGTGCGAACAGGTTCGTTCAAATCTTATATTGAAGACGACGACGGTGAGTACCAAATAACCGCGTTTCACTTTCCCGGTGATATCATTGGGTTTGACGGCCTAAGAGAAAAAAGGCATGTCAGTCAAACGCAAGCCCTAGAAACTGCAATGGTATGTGAAATTCCTTTTCATATGCTTGAAGATGTGGCTGAAAAACTCCCTAACCTCCGCAATCAATTAATGAAGTTTATGAGTGCAGAAATTCAGCAGGATCGCGAACTTGTTATGTTGTTAAACAAACGCAACGCCGAATCCCGCTTACTTTATTTCCTTATTTCGCTGTCAAAACGGTTTGAAGAGCGCGGATTCTCGGCAACATCGTTTTTATTACCTATGACCCGAACTGATATTGGTAACTTTTTGGGATTAACGGTAGAAACGGTAAGTCGACTATTAACTCGCTTCCAAAAGAATGGGCTGATAAAAGTGGAAGGAAAAGCCTTAGAAATACTGAAAAAAGGTGACATGGAACAAATGCTCACCGATTATCACATCAACATCGACTCGATTTAACCGAACAAGCCTTTTCGATTGGGTACCGAAACCCGTATAATACCGCCGATTACAGTGGTTCACGGGTTTCAAGGTAGTGCTTCAGAAACAAAAATACAACGAAAACAAACTTCTTAAACGGCTAAGAGGCCTAACCGGTAAAGCCGTCATTGACTATGCAATGATAGAAGAAGGCGATAAGGTTCTGGCTGCCGTTAGTGGCGGCAAAGACTCATTCGTCATGCTGGACATGTTGCTTTATCTAAAAAGCGTTGCGCCTATTCATTTTGACGTAGTGGCAGTAAACCTTGATCAAAAACAGCCAGGTTTTCCTGAACATATTTTACCTGAGTATTTTGAAGGTCGTGACATCGACTATTACATCATCGACAAAGACACCTATTCCATCGTTAAGGAAAAAGTACCTGAAGGCAAAACAAGCTGCTCTCTTTGCTCTCGTTTGCGACGAGGTTCGCTGTATAGTTTTGCTGAGGAAATCGGCGCGACTAAAATCGCGCTTGGCCACCACATGGACGATATGGTTGAAACCCTCTTTATGAACATGTTTAACAACGGAAAGATGAAAGCCATGCCACCCAAGTTGCTAAGTGACGATCAGCGTAATATCGTTATTCGGCCACTGGCTTACTGCCGTGAAAAAGACATTGCAAAACTGGCTGCATTAAACGCGTATCCAATCATTCCCTGCAACCTTTGTGGTAGTCAGGAAAACTTGCAGCGCAAGCGCATTAAAAATATGGCTAAGGAATGGGAGAAGGCCAACCCAGGTTGCATAGAAAATGTGTTTAACAGCATGCGAAGCGTGAGTCCTTCGCAATTGGCTGATTTAGACTTGTTCGATTTTAATGCACTCTCCATTGACCGCTCAACACCAAGAAAGTCCTATGACTTTACTGGGCCTGAAGTGTCTTCAACCAACCTCATTGACATAGTTAACGTAGGATAATATGAAAGTAGGACTCGCCCTTGGCGCCGGTGCTGCGCGCGGATGGACCCATATCGGTGTAATAGAAGCTTTGCAGGAAATGGGGTTAAGAATTGATATGGTAGCAGGCTGCTCCATAGGTGCATATGTAGGTGCAGCTTATGCCAGTGGCAAATTACCAGAGTTAAAAGAGTGGGCCTGCTCATTAACCGAATGGCAAACGCTTTCCCTCATGGGCGTTGGGCTAAAGCGTGGCGGTCTTGCCAGTGGACAGAAGGTATTTGATAAACTCGCGAACGATTTTTGCGCGCCCACTTTTGAAGACATGGATTTACCTTTTGCTGTGGTGGCTACCGACCTTTACTCTGGACGGGAACGCAGCTTCAAATCAGGGCCAATTGGTGACTCTATTAAAGCGTCTTGTGCCATACCAGGCTTGTTTTCACCGGTTTTGCATGACGATAGGTGGCTGGTTGATGGCGCAGTTGTGAACCCGGTGCCGGTGAACCTTTGTCGTCAACTGGGTGCAGACTTTATCATCGCAGTAAATTTAAGCAGTGATTTCAGACCACAGCGTTCAGCTGCAGTGAGTAAAAAACACGAAGAGAGTCAAAAACACACTGATGACTTCTTCTCCAAAAGCCAAAATGTGATCCGACAGTGGTTTTCTCCGCAATCGAATAAGTCTGAAAAACCCACCCAGGCAGATTCACCTGGTGTATTTTCAGTGATGAGCAGCTCTCTGGAAATCTTACAGGCAAGAGTCACTCGCTCTCGTCTTGCCGGCGAACCACCTGATTTACTCATCGAACCTCGTTTGGACAATGTAGGCTTAATGGAGTTTCACCGGGCGAACGAACTAGTGGAATCAGGGTATGCAACCGTTAAGCGGCTGCAAGAGCACATAGAATTTCAGTTAAAGATCAACTAACGCGATGCTAATGCAGTGATCCGCAAGGGTCGCTGTGGCAATTGCAGTGATTCAAGATTTTCTAGGCTTTCGTCATTAAGGATAAGCATTCCGCCTTGGATCTGATGCCCAGAAGCAAGAACAATATTCAGGTTCTCATCAGCAAAATGTACCATAAGCCCTTTTACTGTGGGCATCATAAAAGACAAAAAGCTTCCCATTTCATTGAAAAATGCGGTGTACTGCTGATGAATAAAAGCGAGATCAGACCCAGCATACTCGTTTTTTAAAAATTCAGGTTTCGTTTCAAGTTGTACTGACATGTCACACAGATTAGCGGGTTCAGTAAGAAGAATGTGCACTTTCGCATCAGCTAAATTCAGCGCTTTCTCACTGGGGACCGTGAATCTGTATTCTGGTGTAACCGGCAGCGCTATCGTTTTTTTCTGAGTAACTATGTTAGCTTCCGTAATCTCACACAGCTGCTTTTCTCGCACATGCATAAAACCAAAAGCAAATTGCAGTGCCTGAGTGTCTTCGTTATTTAACTTGCGAACGTGGCTGTAGAAGCGCTTGTAGTCAACCTCAACGGTTTCTGCAAATGTGGTAATGGAAAACAACACTAACACAGCGAAAGTAAGTGTTCTCATTCAGTAAAATACTCCTCATTGAATCGAATCATAGCCTGCAACTCTTCTACATAATCATGACCGCGCTCCGAATAGCTAACCAAGCCCTCGGCTAGGTCACTGCCGGTAATAGGCAGATTATTAGCGCGCAGATTGGCCCTTATCTGTCGCAATTCCCGGTATGCATCGTGACGATTCAAATTGCGTAAATAGGTGTAAACTGCACGTGTCAGATTGGGAAATTTTGCCACTTCGTGTTTGGCATCTTCCTTACGCCTTGAAGGCACAAACCCACACCCTTTTTTAAAACACCATAAACCAAAGAAATTGTATCCTCTTCGGGCGAAACGCGATGTCCCCCAGGCTGACTCATTTGCGGCTTGTACCAGCACCAGGTCGGTAGGGATAATATCTATCCGATTCAACAGCCCTTGTATAACGTTTGCGGTCTGGGCTAAGTCCTGAGGATTAACGTTACTATCTACGCGGTATTCTTTTTTAAGCCATACGAGGCTTTGTCGCTCTTTCTCAGACAAAGGCTCGTTGTTAGCGACTTTTCTTTGTAGCTGCATAAGACGATGTCGAATACCGAGTATATGTTGATTCTGCGCCTCTATTTCAGGCCGAAGGTAATCAAAAAATGCCTTCTTTTTCTCTTCAACGTTGGCAAAATCAGTGAAGTCAGGGACAGGCTTTGCGGCCATTTCTGACGGAGCAGGAACAAGGTCTTGCTGAACGCGCTCGGTCGATAACGACCAAAGGTACAGCACTAATACCAAAGCTATTAGTGTAGAAAGGGAAACTTTAATGACACTTCTGCGGGTCGCCATTAACTACTCAATCTATTACATCAATGGTTAAATTATATCCCATTAAACGCGTTAACCCTACCCTATCAGGTGAAAAGTATCCCAAGGGCGACCACAATCAACAGTGCCCCCATGGCCCTATCAACCCAATAGCTGTAATGTCGTAATACATAAATAACCTTATTATGATTCAAGATCATCGACAAAAAACAGAACCATGCCGCTGTAGCCATTGCCAAATAGCCACCATAAAACAGCTTTACGTTTAGCGCTGTGCTTGGGTCGATGACCAGTGTAAACAGCGACAAAAAAAACAAGGTTGCTTTAGGGTTTATACCGTTGGTAATAAAGCCAATGGTAAACGATTTATACAGTGTTGTAGGAACATGAGCTTGATTGCCAGACGTGTCGCTATCACTGTTTGGTGCCGCTGGCTGAGCTCGAATGGCGCCCCATGCCAAGTAGAGCAAATAGCCGGTAGCAAGATACTTAATAACATTAAATAACCAAGGTGTAGTAGCAATAACCACGCTTAATCCAATGAGTGAATAGGCCACATGAACGAGTATCCCAACACCAATGCCTAAGCTGGTTGCCAGAGCGCTATTTCTGCCATAGTGCAAGCTCTGCCTCACTACGATAGCAAAATCCGGCCCAGGACTTGCGACCGCTAATAAGTGAATAAGGGCAACCGCGGTAAATTCAGTCCAATTCACTACTGACGCTCCAAACACTGCTCAACCCATTTGGGTACTGTGGATGATGCTGCGCCGATATGCTGATGTTCAAACGCTGGGTTGTCAGTTGATTCAAGGTTTATAAAGTGGGTCTCTGCACCATGTTGATGGGCAATATCCACTAACCCAGCGGCGGGATAAACCTGACCCGATGTACCAATGGCGACAAAAACTGAAGCAGACTGTACGGCATCATATATCAACTCCATCTGTAGAGGCATTTCTCCAAACCACACAATATCAGGGCGCAACGCCGAGGCAGGTTGGCAACATTCACATTGGTTTAATCTATCCAAATCGTTTAGCCATTCACTTCGTCGACCAGAAACAGTGCATCGGGCTGACAGCAATTCACCGTGCATATGAATAACATCGCTAATGCCCGCGCGTTCATGCAGGTTGTCTACATTTTGTGTGATCAGAGTAACCTTCCCCTTCCAATTATTATGTAGCTTAGCCAACGCATAGTGAGCAGCATTGGGTTTGAGTGAAGCCTGATGGAGTTGTTGACGACGTAAATTATAAAAATGATAGACAAGTTCTGGATTAGAAATAAACGCTTCTGGCGTCGCCACTTCTTCAATGCGATGGTTTTCCCATAGCCCATTGTTATCCCTGAATGTGTTAATGCCTGACTCAGCGGAAATTCCCGCACCAGTCAAAATAACGATGTGTTCCATTACTGTTTTTTGGCTTTTGGTAAAGATGGATCGGCGCCCCACTCTGACCAGGAACCGTCGTATACTCGCACATCATTAGCGCCTAGTGCTAATGCGGCCAAAGCGCCAATACACGCTGTAATACCTGAGCCACAGCTAAAGATAATAGGCTGTGTTAAATCGACATTTTGTACAGAGAACAAGCTCGCTAATTCCGTAAGATCGCGCAGATTTCTAGGTGATTCAGGATTGATCAATGTTTGGTAATGAAGGTTTATTGAGCCTGGAATATGTCCCACACTAACGTGTGGACGCGGGTCATCTTCTTCACCAGAAAAGCGGGCGACACTTCGAACATCGATAATTTGATTACTGGCATGCATAGCGGCTAACACGGTTTCTTTGCCCACAAAGCCATTAAATCCTAACGTGTCTGGTGCGACAAAAATCGACTCTGACTGGCACTGTTGAAAACCTGTACTTCTCAGCATAAATGCCAGCCTTGGCCCACAAAATACATCGCCCGCTTCAACTATATGTATCTCAGTGTCTTTATCCAGGCCAATATCTTTGGTGGTGTGGAGCCATTGCTCTGCAGAGGGCATGGTTGTTCCGAACTGATCAAAATCAAACACAAAGTCACATGATTCATTGTCTAGCAACTGAGGTTTTTGGTTTGACCCGACTCTTTTCATTCTGCTTTCTATGACTATCACTCTTTATCCTCGGTTAAGGCAATGACGCTGCGATAGAAAAGATCACAGGCTTCACACCAGCAATTATAAATTCAACGGCAATCACCATAATGATTAGGCCCATGAGTCTCATCATCACTTTGATACCCGTTTCACCCAACAACTTAATAATATTGCCTGCAAAAAACAACACCCAGTAAGTGATGAACAATACTAAAAACACAGCCCCGAAAAGCACGAGTTCGTAGTCAATCGACACTGCATCATCCATGAGTACGATTGCGTTAGTAATGGCGCCCGGACCACAAATCATAGGAATAGCCAGCGGCGTAACAGAGATATCTTCTACGTAACTTTTTACGTCTTCCTCATGCACCTTTACTCTTGAAAGCCTGGCCTGCAACATGTCCATCCCCATGATCAGAAAAATTATCCCGCCCACAATTCTGAAGCTATCAACCGTTATATGAAAAAACTCAAACAAAAGCTGCCCTGCATAGGCAAACACACACAGGGTGATAAAGGAAACGATCAAGGCTTTTCGCGCCGTTTTGCGGCGCACGTCTTCAGAAAGTTCTGCTGTGAGCGTCATGAAAACAGGCATGACACCTAGAGGATTCATCAGACTAAAAAATGAAGTAAAGCAAAGTAGTGCAAAGGGAATTAAATCTTGCATGAAATCTGCAGTCAGCCAAAAGGGGCAGTAGTTTCACAAATTCTCGGGGCTGTTTGAACTATTTTTTCTCAAAAATACGCAAAATGATGTTTTCCGACTCGATCTTCGGGACATGCTGATGAATCAGCGACTTCGCTTTTATCATAAATGCCTCCGAGGCCATCACCTCGTCTATTTGTTTAATAAGACGTGCTCCTACTGCTGATTTGGAGCATGCAATAAAACCATCAACATATTCATTTGAAAGTTCTTCAACGCGATAAATAAAAAATCGTGACATGTCCTCGGTTTCGGGTAGAAAACTTTCAAATGTCATTGCGTATTCCAATATCACGTCTAACTTTCCTTGTATCAGCATATTTCTTAATCTAGCTGCTTTATCATTGCCCTTGCCAATATAGAAGTTCTCAGGTTTGGTGTTGATGATTGCATCGGCCGCAGGACCATACATTCGTCCATCAACCACACCTACTAATTCCCTGGCATTTTTTGCCAACTGGCTGAGAGACTGAGTTGATGCCTGACCAAGGCTAATTCGGCTAATTAGACGATTGGGCGGAAATGAGATGACGGGCATTGCAGAAAAGTACGCCATTTCTGCACGCTCTATGGTTTTCATTTTGTTAAACGCACACGCGTTATCAGCCTGCTTGAGCAGCAGCCACATACGTTCGGCACTCGCAACGACAAATTTAAAATCATAGTCTTGTTTTAATTCAGACAAGACATTGTCAAAGATAAGAAATGCCAAATCTGTTGGTTTTTGATTGTCACCCAGCTGCTCTTTCGCAATTAAAACAGTCTGTTGAGCGCCGTTAACGTCATTCATAAATAGCGTAAAACCGACTAAAAAAAGTGCTCGCAGGTAAACCATAGATCCCATTACCGTAAAACCAAAAAAAGGGAGCATTCGCTCCCTTTAATAAAATTGTGACTTACTGCTTTTTTATACAATGCTTACCCACAACGCAACTTTACTTCGGTGATATCCTGCTGCGTTGATACTGGGAACTGACTAACGTAATCTGTAAAGGCATTTAACGAATGATCATTCATGGCAACCGCGGCCTCCGAAAGCTCCTCATCTGACAATATCGCAGACAATGCGCGGGCCTGACAATCGCATTTGGTATTAGTGGCTTTAGCATTATATTGCGTGCCAATTTCATTGGCTAATCGTTCGCTACCCTTTATGCATGCGCGATAGAACCCCAGCTCAGACTGATTAAGAGGCTCTACGCGTTCTGAACATCCTGATACAACAAGACCTAAAAATATCATACTCATTAACTTGCTAGATGTTGAAAACATAAAAGAAACGCTAACAATCAGAAGAAACTCATAAGAAGTTACCCTAAGCCCTTTAACAAATCAATTGGCTAGGCATGCATATTAAAAATATAAAAAACCATAGAGTTTAGGCGCATGCCTCCAATCAAACTGCCAGAGCGGATCAGGGTTCGCCCAATTCTGACCGTAGTTTAACTCCAGTAATGGAATAGGATCCCTAGGTAGATAAATGTCGAAGCCTTGCACGTTTTTCACTTGCGTCGGCGTGATATGCATTGCGCCTACTCCTGGAGCTGGCAGAGGGTTCATCATGCAAATTCCCTCTTCGTTTACCCAACCAGTAAACAGATCTAGTGTAATTTTATTTGGAGTAGTCACCCAAAAATGGGCGACATTTGAATTTCGGACCTGATACCCCTGCTCTGTCAGTGCCGTTCTGATATCTTCTCGTTCCTTCAATATGTCAGATTGCTCGCTGAAGTTGCTGATATAACAGGCGTCAAGATCGTCATCATGAGCGAGAAACTGTCCGTCCCTCACAATACCTAGCAAAGTACCTGATGATGCAAATGCGCTTATATTCATTGATTTATTAAGAAAACCTAATAAGTTAGAGAGTTCCTGATAGGCCAAATTGACTTTTTCTTCCGACCTGACTTCAAACGTCTCTGAAATGCCATGAGGGCCATATGACAGAGATTCTTGCTGAAGAAAATGGTTTACAATATCAACATATTCCCGTGCTTCTTCATAACTGGTCTTTTTGCCAAATCGGTATATTTGACTTCGAAACTCGTCATCATTAAATGTGCAGCACTTTATTAGGGCCTGTTCAAGTTTGGACAGTGCCAAGAATTGTTCTGACTCGGTAAACGCATAGTTATCGTGGATAACCTGCCAATGAGTTAAATCGCTCGAACAGCTCAGTTTGAAGGATAAGGCTCGGTAAAAGTATTTACCACCACGATTAGTAATCGTGATTTTGGATGCTTTTTGTACCTCACCAAGGTCAATTACTAACCAAGGGTTCTTTTCGTTTTTGGAATGAAAGCTCACCCCCCCTGTGGGTGCCCCATCAATTAGACGCTGCCCATCAAACCGAGCTTCATCATTATAGCTAGAACTAACCATTATCTTGGCATTTTTTAGCAAAGACTGATTGTCTTCGTCTACTATTTCAATCTTGTCCAAATTAATAGACTGGGTTGCCTGCAATTCAAATCGTAAAAACCTGAATGAAGGATCAGGCGACACAACAAAGGGCTGGCCTGATGATTTCCCCCTAAATTTAACAAAATTATATTGCTCAAACATTTGTTCAATTTCAGAAATTACAATCGGCATTTATCTCTCATCTAACGTAATAATATTTTTGGAATGTATTCATGCACTACTTGGCTTATGCATGAACAAATTAGAATTAGGTGTCTTGGGCTGGGCGTGGATTTATAAAGCGAACCAGCGCGTGATGTGCTCAGTTTCTCTTGCGCAACGATGAAAATGACATCCTATCAATTAAGCATTGAAGAATACCATATTCACTTATAGGTTCACAAAGGCGATTGATGCAAATTAACATCATTTGCTTTAATGATCGACGTTAGAAAAATTTGCACGCTCATAGTCTTTACCATACAGTCGTTTAAGCTTTCCGGTGATTTTAAGCTGCGGCATAACCGTATCGAACAATGTACTCAGTACTACGCCCTTTTCTGTTCTTTTGAATACCACGTACAACTTTAGACCTGAGGCGAGTTCAAACCTGCCGAAGGCACTATATTCTGGTTTAACAAGGTTATGTTCATAATCAATCACAGCATCTAGTCTTCCTTTTTCAAGTAGGACAAATGCGTGGCTAATCTCTTTAAAAACGTAAGGTTTCACGTTAGCGTTTATAAAAGGTTTAAAGTTATATTCCTCCAACCAACCCACTGTTTTTCCCTCGAGATCTCCATGGGAAGATATTTGTATGGCCTTAGAACGATAGATAGCTAGCAGTGGAGAGTCAGTATCAATGTGATAAGAGGGGGTTATCGGCTCAACAAGTTCGCTTTTATCTTCTAAATAAATGCCGACAAGAATGTCTGCTTGGTCTGAATTAAACTGCCGTTTGGCACGGGCGAAGGTACCCACATCAAAAGTGAGACTATATTCCTTGTACACTTCGCGAATTAAGGTTAAGTAAACCCCCTTACCGTCTGGCTCTGTATAACCAGGCCAATGGGCGGCACTTACCCTAATGGTTTGGGCATAAAGCGGAGCACATAAATTGAATAAAAAAGCAAACGTTATGGCTCTGATAATAAAATGCCAAAGCCAAACTTTATTGTTGATCATACCGCCACAACTAAAGACTGCTATGTCTTAAGAATGTGCTACTAATCGCGAAAGTTCAAGAATGAAATGGTGCCCGGGGCCGGACTTGAACCGGCACGCTGTTACCAGCGAGGGATTTTAAATCCCTTGTGTCTACCAATTTCACCACCCGGGCACTGATATATGGAGGCGGAACCCGGAGTCGAACCGAGATAGACGGATTTGCAATCCGCTGCATAGCCATTCTGCCATTCCGCCATACCGCATAGCATGGAACATTGGAGCGGGAAACGAGACTCGAACTCGCGACCCCAACCTTGGCAAGGTTGTGCTCTACCAACTGAGCTATTCCCGCGCTGCGTGAACTTGTGTTCACACCTCAATGTGGACGAGCATTCTACCTACCACGAAAGCCCTGTCAACAATAAAAAACGTCGAATGCGCGCTTTTTATTCAATCAGAGTTTGTCTGCTGATTTATTATCCGAATTTGCTGCATTTCTTAAATGAGGCCATGCTGCCAGCGAATAGATCACCATTGACCAGATTGATAAAACAGCAGCGATATATAACAAAACATAGCCTAGCGTTACCCAGTAAAGAGGAATTCCCATAAACACTTCCAGGCCGCTTAACAATCCAATAAGAGCGAGCATTTGCGCAGTGGTTTTGGCCTTGCCAACAAAGGAAACCTTTACTTCATGGCTGCCTCCTCGCTGCCCCATCCACTCCCTAAGGGCCGAGATATAAACCTCGCGTAGCATGAGCAAAATAGCAGGAACCGTGATCCATGGCGTTTCATAGGTGTGTGTGATCATCAACAGCGCAGCCGCCACGATGAGTTTGTCTGCAACTGGATCTAAGAACGCACCAAACGCAGTAGTCTGTTGAAGCTTTCTTGCCAGATAACCGTCGAACCAGTCGGTTATCGCAGCCAGCCAAAATATAAAGGCCCCTGCCTCTCTGGCCCACTTCCAATCAAGAAAGTACACAACAACAAATACGGGAATTAATAAAACGCGAAACGCGGTAACAATGTTGGGTATAGTCCACATAACAACTTCCTAACGATGGCCTATAACGCCATTGGATGCGTATTGTGCCATTTACAGGGCATTTCGGCTAGAGGTGTAAGTGTTCATAAATCGTATCGGCGAGTTGTTTGCTAACACCTGGCACTTTTGCAATTTCTTCTACACTGGCTTTTTTAAGTCCATGCAAGCCACCCATATACTTTATCAGAGCCTGACGTCTTTTTGCGCCCACCCCGGGTATAGACTCTAAACTTGAGGTGTTTTTTACTTTTTGTCTGCGTTGCCTGTGACCAGTGATGGCAAAACGATGTGACTCATCGCGAATATGCTGAATTAAATGCAGTCCGGGAGAATGACTATCTAGGCTAAACGTATCATGAGTGTACCCCAAAATAAGCGTTTCAAGTCCAGGTTTACGACTGGTACCTTTCGCTACACCAATGATCAAAGGTGTCTTGTCGTCAGGCCATTCATTAAAATGCGCCTCGGCCTGAGACAACTGCCCCTTACCGCCATCAATAAATAGGATATCGGGTATTTTGAGTTCTTCCTTGCCGGGTTTAAACCGTCGCTGGAGCACTTGTAACATTGCAGCATAGTCGTCACCAGGTGTAATGTCCTCAATATTATAACGTCTATACTCGCTGGTTTTTGGCCCTTCGCGATCAAACACAACGCACGATGCAACAGTAAGCTCCCCTGCGGTATGACTGATATCAAAACACTCCATGCGCTTAATGGGCTCAGCGAGTTCCAACGCCTCTTCTAACGCCAAATACCTTGCGTGCACAGACTTGTGCTGGGCAAATTGTGTATCAACCGCATTTTGGGCATTGGCATTTGCCAGCTGCAAATATCGCTTCTTATTAGCCCTTATACCTTTGTAGACACTCACATTATGACCGGCTTCAGTTTTGAGCAGCGAAACAATGGCCTTTTCGTCTTCCAGCTCTATAGGAAGCACGATATGTTTGGGGATCGTCTTATTGCCGGCCAAATAAAATTGCAAAAAGAAGGATTCAAATATTTCATGCTCTGTGGCTGATGGCGGCACTCTGGGGAAAAAAGCTTTGCTCCCCAGTAACTGGTTATCACGGATAAACATGACTTGTACACATGCCATGTTGCCTCTTATTGCTAAGCCAAATACATCCATGTCATCTTCAGTACCAGCAACAGCTTGCTGCTCTTGGATGCGCCTTAGCGCACTTATCTGGTCTCGGTATTTTGCGGCTGCCTCAAAATTAAGGGATTCACTGGCCTGCTCCATTTTAGCAACCAACTTAGCGATAACCTGATGGTTTTTACCCCGCAAAAACAAGCGAACGAGTTCAACGTGCTCAAGATACTCGTCATCAGAGACATAGCCACCCACACATGGTGCACTGCAACGTTGCATTTGATACTGCAGACATGGGCGACTGCGCGCCCTGTAATAACTGTCTTCACACTGCCTTACGGGAAAGATTTTTTGCATTGACCGCAAACTTTCTCTGACCGACCAAGCACTCGGATAAGGCCCAAAATATTCGCCCTGCTTTTTTTTGCTACCCCGGTGGAAAGATAGCCTAGGATGCTTATGACCTGAGAGATAAATATAGGGGTAACTCTTATCATCTCGCATTACCACGTTATAACGAGGCTTGTATTTTTTTATGAAGTTATTTTCAAGTAAAAACGCTTCTGACTCACTGGTAACAACGGTTACATCAATGTGATGAATATTACTTACTAAGGCTCTGGTTTTAGCATTGTCCAAATGCTTTCTAAAGTAACTAGACACCCGCTTTTTTAAATTTTTTGCTTTGCCGACGTAGATCACATCACCAGACTCACTGTACATGCGATATACGCCTGGTTTTTGTGTCAATGACGCGAGGAACTCGGCCGAATCGAAAGGTTCAGTCAATGCCATACTGAGAATTACAAATTATCGCTGTCAATAAGTTTGTAACGTAGTGCCAAGTGAGTGAGTTCTACATCAGATTCCACACTCAACTTCTCAAACATTCTATACCGATAGGTGTTAACGGTCTTTGCACTAATATTGAGCTGCCTTGCTATATCAGGCACGCGATTACCCTTTGTGAGACGCAAAGCAATATCCAACTCACGAGATGACAAATCGGTAAATGGGTTATCTTCTGACGCCCCCAACTTATTCATAGCAATGCTCTGAGCAATATCAGCAGCTAAGTATTTGGCACCGGACGCAACTTTATAAATGGCATTGATCACTTCTTCGGGTTCTGCATCTTTAGTTAAAAAACCGTGTGCACCTAATTGCATAACCTGACTAGGAATGGGATGTTCTTTTTGCTGTGACAAACAAATAACTTTGGTGTTTTCAGCGAGTCTGCAAATTTGCTTGGTAGCCTCCATACCTCCTATACCTGGCATGTTAACGTCCATAATCACAACATCGGGTGGATTCTTTCTACAAATAGCGACGGCATCTTCGCCACACCTTGCTTCGTTGACCACATTAAAATCGGCCACATCCTGCAAAATGAGTTTAATCCCTGTTCTAACCAAATCATGATCGTCTACAAGCACTACCTTTATCATTATCTATCTCTTTATTAGGCATTTATCAGTAAACACGCCGTTGCACTTCGCGACACAAAAAGCGACCAAAGGCAACGGCGTAAGCCTAACACAGAAAACGATTTTGGTCTTTAAACACTAGCGGGTAGTTCAAACCACAAAGCTTCTAGATGGCCGGTTGAGGAAAGTGTAATAATTTCATCGCCACTTAGCCCAATTCCATCTCCCATTGTTACCTCAATACTGTCGTCAGAATGCGTTAGGTTGGCTAGTCCTTTAACAATGTGCAAGTAACCTGTCTTGCCCCTAGTACTCAGTTCCACCGCATCATCGGCTGGCTGGAGCACCACTCTGAAGAGTGACATATCTTGCTTAATACTCAACGTATTCTGAGACGGCTCAGGTGTGATAAGCGCGGTTACCGTGTCATCCTGCTGAATGCGTGTTTGCGCATAACCTGGCTTACCACCTCGCTCGGACGGTAACACCCATATCTGTAGAAATTTAACACGACTTTTAGTTGACGCGTTGTATTCTGAATGAGTAATACCGCTTCCTGCACTCATAACCTGAATATCGCCCTCGGGGATGATGTGCTCATTTCCCTCGCTGTCTTTATGCTTTAACGCACCTTCTGTAACATAAGAAATAATCTCCATGTCTCTATGCCCATGTGTAGCAAAACCGGCCCCTGGTGCAACAGTATCATCATTGATTACCCTGAGTGCCGACACCCCCATGTGATTGGCATCGTAGTAATGCCCAAAAGAAAAACTATGGGCACTTTGCAACCATCCAAAATCTGCTTTACCTCGTTCGTCTGCACGTCTGATGTACATAGTCATGTCTCCGCTTAAAATGTTATAAACAGATAGTACATTCCAAATACAGGATTGAATATTGCATTAATATGCCTAAAGCATTCTATAAATTAGAATTTATCGCATCTAAACGAGATTCTCATCAACGCATTAATTAATGGTTTTTGGCAGGAATGGTAAGACTAAAACGATCTGCAGCACACTAGGGTGTGAAATAGACGAGCAACAAAAAAGCCGCCCGGTGGGCGGCTTTTTCACAATGTGGCGGAGAGAGAGTCCGCCAGACCTAAATCCACAGAAGTCTTTGATGGCTTAAATACAATAAAAATATCATAAGCTTAAACATATACTTATTCCAATACACTCCACTATACTTTATCGCAATCCACGACCTAACTGTATATAATAATGTATATAAACCAAGGGCAAATCTAAATGGCAAAACTAACAAATAAGCTTACAACCAAATTGGTTGAACACATTAAAGAATCAGGGTTTCATGCTGATGGTAACGGACTGTATCTACAGGTAAGCAAATCAGGAAGTAAATCATGGGCCTTTAGATACCAACTAAACGGCAAACCCACATGGCATGGACTTGGCTCTGTTACAAAACCAAACAATCTTCAAGCAGCAAGAATGGCAGCTATCGAGTGCAAGCAGCTACTGAAAGAAGGCATTGACCCGAAGGTGCACAAAAAGCGACTCATTCAAAAGAATCATGCGGATTCAATACCTACACCTACGTTTCGTCAGTGCGCAATTTCTTATATTGAGTCTAAACGGAGTGGCTGGAAGAATGCCAAGCACTGCGCTCAGTGGAAAAATACTCTTGAAACATACGCTTACCCAGTTATTGGAGAGCTACCCATAAGTACGATAGATATTGACCATGTATTAAGCGTATTGCAGCCAATTTGGCATGACAAAACAGAGACCGCATCGAGAGTACGCCAAAGAATGGAAAGCATCTTAAGTTGGGCAAAGGTCAAAAAATACAGGCATGGAGAAAACCCTGCGTTATGGCGTGGCAATCTCGACCAGATACTTCCGCAAAGAAACAGGGTGCAGAAGCCAAAGCATCACAATGCTTTACATTACAGAGAGCTACCTGCTTACTTCAAGCAATTACGACAAACAAATAGCATCTCAGCTCGACTGCTAGCCTTTACAATACTTAACGTCTCTCGCATTGGGGAGTCTAGAGATGCCACCTATTCAGAAATCGACTTTATATCCAACACGTGGATTGTCCCTGCCAGCCGCATGAAAGCTGGTAAAGAGCACCATGTCCCACTAACTACTGAATCATTGGCCATTATTGAAGAATTAACACCTGCTAGAAGGGCTGCACATGACTTTATTTTTCCGGGCATCCAAGCAGGGAAACCGATAAGCGCATCAGCTCCCCTTAAGCTACTTAAGCGCACACATCCAGATTTAACTGTACACGGCTTTCGCTCTACATTTCGCGACTGGTGCGCTGAACAAACAACTTATTCTCGGGAGGTTGCGGAGGCGGCACTGGCTCATCGCATAAAGGATAAAGCCGAAGCAGCCTACCAGCGAGGCAATTTGATGGAAAAGAGAAGAGCGCTGGCTCTGGAGTGGGAGCAATACTGCTTTTCAGTAACTTGATCTCTTAAATTTGCGCCAGCTCTATCTAGCATGCTCTGAGCATACTATGCGCACTCCAGTAGCCGAACAGAGTGTTTTTTCAAGTTAGTTTGTTAGCCAGCTGTAATCGCCGTGCCAAGACTTATAATCAGAATCAGTATATTCTTTGGGCAAATACCCTATTAGTTCATAATTCCAAGACCAGTTACTTCCTAACTGAGCCCGTGCCTCACCAATATCTTGTGCGATGAATTCAATAGATTCTTTCTTTTTTACTGATGGAAAGATTGATATAGGCAGCCCAATAACTCTTTCTACAACGAGACTACTCTTAGCTTTGTTAAAAATTTTAATTTTGACTATCAGTGTTTCTAGCTTGTAATTTGTATGGTTGACAAATTCCGCTTTAAAAGTGCATGCGTAGAACTCGCGAACAAATTGAGGGCTGAATGCGGTCTCACTGTCATTATCAAGCCTACATCCAAGTGTTTCACCACCATTAATTACCAGCATTCCTTTATTTTCCTTATACCACTGACGCGCCTCTCTCCGCGTAAGACCCCCCTCCATATCTGTTGAGCTAAAGTCATCCATTAACCCTTTAAGCCACCCTTTCTCTTCAGCCTGCGTGCAAAATGAAATGCTGAAAGTTAATAAAGAAAGAAAAAAATAATATTTCATTTGGGCGAAACTCCCTGTTAATTAGTTAAATAGTTATAATTTTTGCATCCAATTTGAGACCCGTTCTCGCAGGCCCTCTTGAACCAGTAAGCCGCTTTATTGTAATCAAGCTCAACACCTCTCCCGTGAAGATACAATAGACCCATATTTGATTGAGCTATAGCCTCTCCCTGAATTGCAGCTTTGTAAAACCAATGAAGAGCTTGAGAATACCTGCCCTGTTTATAGAAGTTCAAACCTACATTGTTCTGTGCGCTTGCGAACCCTTGCTCAGCTGCCTTCAAATAAAGCGCTTGAGCCTTTTCTATATTTTTTTGAAGAACAATTCCTTGTTCATACATTACACCTAAATTATATTGAGCTTTGTAAAAACCTTGGTTTGCTGACTTCCTGTACCATTTAACAGCTTCAGACGAATCCTTCTTTGTTCCAACCCCATTTTCATACATCATTGCGAGATTGTTTTGTGCTATCTCATGCCCGTTGTTTGCAGACTCTGAATACCATTTGAATGCCTTTTCCATTTGGGGTTCAACACCCATTCCCTTTTCATGCATCAATGCGAAAAGAAACTGCGCCAACGCATCCTCTTTCTCAGCTGCCTTTCCACAAATCGAAAAAGCTTCTGTGAATTTTTTACCATCTAACAGCTCATAGCATTGCTCACCTTCTTTCCCATTCGACTGAAAAGCCATTAACACAAAAAAATAAAAAAATAGTGCTTTGAAGGAAAGAGAACTACTAGAACTGAATCGAAATTTTCTGGCTTTATATTCCATCCAATCAACTCCTTTTTAATAGTTAACTTATAAACCGATTAAGCTATGGAAACTTCATGCTGACTTCAGAGATTCATCTGAAGTCATTACCATTTGATAGAGCTCTACTTTTTGACTATAGGCACTCAACTCTTTCATAAACATAGTCGCCTTTGCGTCATTTTCACTATACAAAACATCATTATTGGCATACCAGTGCCGCCTCAATATTTCTACCCATGAAGTAAAAAATGATTCCACAGTATTCATGTATGGTTGTTCATATAACCTAATATGAACAGGCGAAGATGGCCCTCTCACATTATTATTCTGATTCAAATCTTTAAAAGCCAACCAAGTACTCTCATTCAAAAAAATGCCACTGTGATAAAAGATTGATTTGTTAACGCCTATATCAAGCAAAAATTGTGTCTGTTTGTAATCACCAAAAACAAACACCTTCGGTGAGCAGCTTGATGGATAATTGAACTGATCCTTTCCTCTGTTGGTATTGTGTCGGACAAATGAATGAACTTTGTGTACATCAACAATTAGGTCGCAAGGTTTTGGTAAAGCTCGCCTGCGAACTGATGGATTCTCAAGACCAAACGTATCATCGTAAGCTAGGTTACAAATTTCGGCATCACTAATATTGGATAAAGCAGGGTCCAAAATATCTTCAAAACACATTCACACATTCCTTTTAAAAACACTCTTGCCACTTACGATAACACGTTACTTTAAAAGACAAAGCCGGAGCAGCCTATCGACTAGGCAACTTAATGTAAAACGAAGGGGCTGACAACGCCTGCCCCATTGACAAGTAAATATTCTCTATTTACTAACTTTAAAGGTGTCATGGATTTCTATTTTTTCTCAGAGAAATTATGCTAGCGAAGATACTATCACTTATCATTCGAGGGTTTGCTGTATTAATTTGCACAGTGATACTAGAAAATATCTTAGTTCATGGGTTGGGATAGCGTAAAGGTTCTGACACTGTTGCTGCCGCTTCCTTCATATTTTTCATTGTTGGGTTCATCTATTCACTCGCTAGATTTAATAAACCTTTTAAAATGGGACTTGTAGATAGAACGACAGATAACCTTACTGAAAAAGTCAGAAACAATATCAGAGGAAAAGACCTTACAAAAACAGAAGATCAAATGCTACGTCTAAACACCTTAAGAGAAAAAGGTATATTAACGGAAGACGAATACAACGCTAGATTAACAAAACTGAAAGCCGATTATTTGCGCGACTAGCGTATCGTAATGGCTATATTGTGCAAGATCACCTTTTGCATCCATAATGATAGTCAAATGCATCAAGCATAATAATAGCCAAATGGGTGTTGTTCTGCTGGTACTTGTCACCTTTTACTTCCAGCATTTTTCTAAATAGCGTTTCAGAATTAGTTGACACACTACCTTCCTGACTATCACTCAGACACCAGATTTTGACGCCGTTCTTTTCCGCTTTCATATTCGCAGCCATCAACCCCAGAGCAATACCAGAGATAACAATCTTAAAGTCATCGTGCATTGCAGGGTTATTTTCCATACCTTTTAATATATCGTTTATTCCAATTCCTGCAGCGTGGGATTGCATTGCTAGAAAGGAAAAAAATAAGGTTAAGAGTCTAAACCTTTTAATCATATAGCTCCCAGTTCTTAAAAAAAACGGCGATACCTTGGGTATAAATCATGACCTTTATTATTCACCTAGGTTTTGGGGACCATTATTTCTTTTTCATAAATGGCATAACGATAAAAATAAGAATTTGAGCACCAACCGCACCAAAGAACACCATACCAAAATTATCAGCTAGCGTTCGTCCCGCAACACTTTCCCCTGAGAGAGCAATTAACCCAACGTAAGCGATGACTAGTAGCCACAAATACAAACTCGCTTTTTTAACCATATCATTTCCCTTTTTTTAACCTTAATTTAAAGCAAACTACCTAATCTATTCTTCAAAATATAACGATAGTGGCCCAAAAAAGAGCTACAAGCCCCCAGCCCACAATATGTCCAAATATGCCAAATTTATTGTCTTCTTGACTTTGTTGTTCTGCACTTGCGTTTATATTAGGTTCTTCATCATGCTCTGGGTTGGGTTCCAGAACGTTTCCAGAGGCATCTTTTTTAGGCCTCCCATAAAGATTGCCTGCAATGGCCGCTGAAATAAACACGGTGAAGAACTGCAAGGCGCTTAGCCAAAAAACGAAAATTTGAGTTAACGTCCAAATAAACCAAAAAATAGTAACAGCTTTAAAATACCTGCCACTTATTAGAATGGTAATAAAAATAACCGCTTGCCACCCTAAAACTGCTTCAGTCATTTGTTGTTCCTTCAATATTCGCTAAATGAAATGATGTCATTTTTCATCAACATTTAAGCTAGGTGAGACTTCGGTAATACTCAAGTTTGTTCGAGAGTATGTCAGAGTAGCTGTAAATATTAATTTTAGTTATCTTCTCAAACGGCAAGGATACCTGAACTTATTGCATCTTATATTATTTTGTACTATTTTCTACTCTACTGTTATTGCAGTAATACATTTCAATCAAGTCTCTACCGGAGAAAAGCAACCCAAAATTGTGGGACTTTAGACTCTGACTAGCAGTACCAATGGGCGAATGTATCAGGTGGCAAATATGATATTTGTTGATGATATATCTGTGTCTATTGGTTTCACAATTCTTCCAAGCCAATAGATACACCATTCGATGGTGATACTCATGTCTAACAAGGCAATTACTCCTCGCTGGCTTCGAATGAAGCAACTTTCAGACTACACAGGATTTAGCCCTGCATACTTATACAAACTCATTAGCTTAGGAAAGTTTCCTGCTAGCAAAAAAATCGACCCCAAAATATCGGTGTGGGAACGCACTGTGGTTGATGAATGGATGGATTCTCAAGTCGAACATCAGGAGGCTTTATAATGAAAAAAGCCCCACAGAAAAATTTTCTGCAGAGCTCTTCGAATAACCAATTAAATATTAGCAAAAAGCTGCAAACAAATCACATTAAAAAGCGGCTAAAACCGTTGATTCAGCATGATAAATTTGTGAACTGGGATTATCTTGAACGCGATGGAAAGACCATAAAACCACCCGTCAACAATAAAATGATTCCGATTAATGCGCAGTCGTCAGCAAACTGGCGTAGTTTCGATGAGGCTATAGAGATTAGTGATAAAATTGGCTTTGTATTAACTTGTGACGACCCATTTCTATTCATCGACCTTGACCATGTGCTAACCAATGGAAATCTGTGTGGTTGGGCTAATAGCTTGCTGGACGAACTACCAACAACTTATACCGAGGTCAGTCCAAGCGGTGATGGCATTCACCTTTACTACATGCTTGATGATTCGCCGCACATACCCTCAAATAAACACGCTATGAAGGACAAATCCTCATTGGAGGTGTATTTCAACAATCGCTATTTCACTATCACTGGCAATATATATAAGGATGCCCCGATAGCATCTGTAAGCTGGAGTGACTTATGAATACATTAGCTAAATACATGAAGTGGTCCAATAAAACTAACGAGTCAAAACAGCATAAGCATTACATTAGCGCGGCTAACAATACCTCTTTTATATCCACAGAAGGGGGGATGGACGATAACGCCATTCTAGGCATTATGTTTAACGCTGCTAACGGTGACGCAGTAAAGAAATTGTATGAAGGAGATGTATCTGCGCACAATAATGACAGCAGCGCTGCGGATTTGGCGCTCGTTAACCATATCGCATTTTATACACAAACCCCCAAGCAAATAGATAGGATTTTCAGAACTAGCGCACTGTTTCAGGAAAAGTGGGATGATGTTCACAGCGCAGATGGAAGAACTTATGGTGAGATGACCATCACTAAGGCCCTATCAGATTTGAGTAATACCTACTCGAGCCCTTCTAGAACGAAAGTTCAAACTGAAGCTAAAGAATTTCAATTTGTGAATGGCGCAGAGATTATTAAACGCTCCGGTAAAACTGATTGGTTAATTGAAAACTATATACCGAGTGACGCGACCGTATTGATATTTGGCAACCCCGCTAGTGGCAAGAGTCTTATTGCGCTCGACATGGCATGCTGCATTGGTTCTGGCAGAGACTGGGAGGGCAACACAGTAAAGCAAGGTAATGTTGCTTACATTGCTGGAGAAGGCTTTAACGGGCTCTCTAAGCGCTTGCGGGCAGTATCAGAGGCCAAAGACCTTGAGGTTAAACATTTTTACTCAAGCGAAATTTCAATGGACTTGATGGAGCGAGGTAGCGTTGACCTTGTTCGCAAAGCCGTGCGTGGCATTAATGATTTAAGACTTATTATTATTGACACACTGCACAGAAACTCCACGGGAGAAGAGAATAGCTCTAAGGACTTTTCTGTAATACTTAAGCACTGCGATTTGCTCAGAAATGCAACAGGAGCAACCATCATGCTTGTTCATCATAGCGGGCATAGCGACCAGAAGAGAAGCAGAGGTAGTAGCTCGATAAAAGGCGCTATGGATGCTGAGTTCAAAGTGTCGCAATCTCCCCAGAAGGTAGTTACGCTTGAATGCACAAAGATGAAGGATGACAAAAAGTCAGAGAGCATTAAGTTCGACCTTAAAACTGTGATTACGGACTACGACGATGATGGCGAGCCAATAGCTGGGCCGCTGTTAGAGAAATCTACGACATACTTCAAGACTGATAAAACCGCAGTAATGAAAGGTAAAAATGCGCTGGCACTCGATATTTTGCGGGAACTTGCCGGTGCAAACGGTGAGCCAGTTAACAAGGCCAATTGGAGGGATTGCTTCATCAAAAGGTCTAACGTTAAGCCAGACTCAAAAGACCCTGTCGATGCAAAAAGAACACAATTCAAGCGAGCTGTGAAGTCGCTTAAGGAAAACGGCCTTGTTATTGAAGATAACGGCAGCTTCTCCATTGCTGATTCTGATGCATCCACAGAGGAGGACAATGAATAATCTTTTATTCATACCCGGACAGGACAGGACACCCCTAAAGGGGTGTGTCCATGTCTGTCCTGTTTTCGAGGATATGAACGATGGTCAAATGTCTGGACATGTCCGGACATTGTCCTTTTAATTGGCCACTTTCTGCCAACATACAATATGTATAGCCTAAGAAGCAATAGCTAAAGGTTTTTAAAGCGACTTGTATACAGTGAGGAGTTGCTTTTAACGTCTATTAGTAATGACAATAACTACATTATTTTGTCGCAACAACTGATTGCGTAAATTTACCTTTCTAATAAGACCCAATAGGGATTGTGAAAATTTGAGGCTGGTGTTTTGAGTAGATGCGCTAGCGTCTATTACTGGGCTCCCCCCCTGTGGGTATTGATGGGACCCATCTAAAAAAACAACAGGAGAAATAAGATGAATATCAAACACAACCTAATCAAAGTCGATGTAAAAGCAAGAAATGGCATTTTGAAGCGGCTGTATGAGGATGTTAAAACACCTGCTTTATCTGCAATTGAATCCACTGAAAAACTAACTGCCAATGTTTTAATTGCATCTGTACAAACTTTTGATCTTGGCGTGACATCATTAAACGTTATTGCAGAAAGCATTGAAAGCACTGCTCGACACTCTGTAGAGCAGATGAAGCGCATTGATGTCGATTCAGTATTCAAATCATTAACAAAGGATAAAGAAAAAGAAACAGACTAATAAAAGCAACTAAACTCTACCCCCCAAAAGCTTTACTGGCAACGCGATAAATAAGGCTCAATGTCCATACTAACCACCCTCTGATTCGACCGGAATTTTAACTGTATAGCTTTGGCAGATTGGAGGTCTCGTCAACATACTTAGCTGTGTTTCAGTCAAAAGCATCTTTAACAAAAAAATTGCGTTATCAAAGTCGAATAATACCCCACTCCTCTGTGGATATATGGATAGCGAGTTCCAGTCACCTCAAGTATTGATAACAGCATGGACAAAATATGGACAGGCAAGCTGACCACATTGTTGTCCACACCGTTAACAACACAGTGACTGCTATCCACATACCCACAGATTTAACAATAATAACCACTTAATCTAATCCTTTGTCGTATGATAAGGCTTACCACTTACGTAAACACAGGGATAAATCGATGAAAAAAATGGGTTAGGCATAGCGGCACTTTTGGCTGTCACACTTCAAGTCTCTGCAGCACCATTAATTAATTCGTGGATTGGTACTGGCGCTGACGCAGACAAAAGATTCTGTGAATATGGAGATGGAAAAATAAAAACTGTCCCTAGCAATAAGAACTGCCCGCTATCTAACGTTTAATCACAAAAGCGTAGTGTGAAGTGGAGCACATTTCATCACAACATTGAGCTAGAGTGTATATAAAACTGTATATAGCAAATATTTCAGGTAACAAAAAGGCCCAACTATCAAATAGTTGAGCCTTGAATATGGCGGAGAGAGAGGGATTCGAACCCCCGGAAGGTTTGACCCTTCGCCTGATTTCAAGTCAGGTGCATTCAACCGGACTCTGCCATCTCTCCTGAAGTGCTGCGAATCTTAATGATTTTTTTAGCCTTGTAAAGGGTAATTTTTAAAAAAGTGTTTGTTTGCCTGCAATTTGCGCAACATGGTGAATGATTGTTCGAATTAGTGATACCCAACAATATCTGAGGGTTTTATTCGTCTTTTTCTTTCGTTAAGTCAGCCAAAAACACCTTGAAAAAATGAACCAAAAGCCATACAACTACCCTAACTATACACATAGTGTGTTTAGCTTTCGTTCTGTTGGAGGGGAAAATGGAACAACGTTCGGTATACAGTAGTGCTGCTAGGCCATCTGTATTAGAAACAAACAAAGTATTGCGCAATACTTACATGTTGCTAGCAATGACCATGGCTTTCAGTGCGGTATGTGCTGTCGTCACCATGGCTGTTGATATTAGCCCATTAATGTCATTGGGAATGACACTGGGTGCATTTATCACGCTGTTTGTGATAAACAAAAAAGCAGAATCAGCCTCTGGCATATATTGGGTGTTTTTATTCACCGGCCTAATGGGTGGCTCTCTGGGTTACACGCTGGGCTATTACGCTAGCATCCCTGGCGGCCCGGGCATTATCGCTCAGGCGTTGGGAGGCACAGCGTTAGTGTTTTTTGCACTTTCCGGCTATGCATTATCTACCAAGAAAGATTTCTCCTTTATGGGTGGCTTTCTGATAGTGGGCTTAGTGGTAGTGCTGGTTGCAGCGCTTGCGAACATATTCTTCCAGGTACCCGCTGTAAGTTTAGCAATTAGCGCAGCCATCGTATTTTTGATGTCTGGCTTCATTCTGTTCGATACGAGCCGTATTGTTAACGGTGGTGAAACCAACTACATTCGCGCGACTGTTTCAATGTATTTGAACATTTACAATCTGTTCGTTTCATTGTTGCATCTCATTGGCGCATTTGGTGGCGACGACTAAACCATAATAACGTAAACTACACCCCTCACACGAGGGGTGTTTTTTTATGCATCAAAGGAAAGTCGCCGTTTTTGTCACTGCACCAGCCAGCGACCTCGAAAAGTCTAAAAAGGCGTTACAAATGTGCCTAGATGTGGTGCACACGCAAACGCTTGTTGATCATGTATTCTTTTATTTCGATGCAGCTTACAATGCTGCACCAGACGCAATGTTTCACGAGGCATGGAATCAGTTTTCATCTGATTTTTCAATTCCACTCATAGCCTGCTCCACACTCGCCGAAAATCGTGGTCTGCATGCCGATGCTGCAGGCCGGTTTACATTTGCTGGGTTAAGCGAGTTCTATTCGCGTCTCCATCACTGTCACGAGGTGATCCAAGCATAATGTCGTCGATTTTATTTGTTGTACAATCAGCGCCTTATATTGCAGCCCACAGCTCAGATGAAGCACATGATCTGATAATGGCTTCAACTGCCTATGGTCATAGCGCATCAGTATTGTTTATGCGAGAAGGCGTAACACAGCTTGTTTCAACTCAAACACCGCCAGCAGGCTTTAAACACTGTGCAAAGCGTATCAGGGGCTTTGAGATGTTCGATGTTGAACCTTTGTTTGTGTCAAAACACTGCCTAGAACAACAAGATATCGAACTTGATTCCATTATTGATGGTGTTAATGTCCTCAGCAGTCAGCAAGTCGAACAACTAATTCGTGAAGCGACATTAACCCTGTATTTGTAACAACCCAACGGACGACAATGAGCGAAAACACACTGGCTTACAATGGCAATAGCATAGCGTTAGATAAAGAAGGTTATCTGCTTGATTACACTTTATGGGAAGAAGGCTTAGTGCCTCTGCTGGCGGAAAAAGAGAATATTGACCTTACTGAAGCACATTGGGAGCTAATCAGGTTTGTGCGCCAGTTTTACCTAGACTACGAAACGAGTCCGGCGATAAGAGCATTGGTAAAAGCAATGAAAATATCGTTTGGCCCTGAAAAAGGTAATAGCCGCTATTTACACCGTTTATTTCCAGCAGGACCGGCTAAGCAGGCAACAAAACTGGCAGGTTTACCCAAACCTGCCAAATGTCTGTAAATCTTACTTAGATGGGCAAAGTGTCGTTTTACCGCCCATATAAGGCGCCAGTACTTCTGGCACAACCACGCTACCATCTGCTTGCTGACCATTTTCTAGTACAGCAACCAAAGTACGTCCTACGGCTAACCCAGAGCCATTGAGGGTGTGCACAAGCTCAGGCTTTTCACCTTCATGCCGTCTGAAACGGGCTTGCATGCGTCTGGCCTGAAAATCAAACATGTTAGAACAAGAAGAGATTTCACGATAAGCGTTTTGTGCTGGTAACCATACTTCAAGGTCATAGGTTTTGCAGGCTCCAAAGCCCATATCGCCCGTACATAGCACCACTTTACGATAGGGCAATGCCAGCTTTTGCAAGATAGTTTCCGCATGACCTGTTAACGCGTCGAGAGCATCAAAGCTGTCTTCCGGCTTAACAATTTGTACCAGTTCTACTTTCTCAAATTGATGCTGCCTGATTAGTCCTCGGGTATCACGCCCATAAGAGCCTGCTTCACTTCTAAAACAGGGCGTATGCGCTGTCATTTTCAGTGGCAGAGAATCCGCTGACAAAATTTCGTCTCTTACCAGGTTGGTTAGCGGCACTTCAGCAGTTGGGATCAAAGACAGCCCCTGCCCCTCTTCAGTGGCCGGCTTGGTATGAAACAAATCATGACCAAACTTGGGAAGCTGACCTGTACCATATAGACTGGCTTCATTAACCAGATAAGGCACGTACATTTCATCGTAACCATGTTCTTGTACATGCGTGTCTAGCATAAATTGCGCTAACGCCCGGTGCAGCCGAGCAACCTGGCCCCGCATCACTACAAACCGGCTGCCGGTCAGTTTGGCAGAGGCTTCAAAGTCTGCGCCGTTATCTAAACCATGGGCCACATCCACATGGTCTTTTACATCAAAGTCGAATGCTTTCGGCGTGCCCCATGTGAGCACTTCAACATTCTCACTTTCGTCTTTACCAACGGGCACAGACTCATGCGGTAAGTTTGGAATACCCTGCAAAAAGGTTTCCATCTCAGCCATAATGACGGACAAGGCCTGTTTAGCCTCGTCTAGCTGCTCACCTAAATTACCCACTTCGGCGAGCAAAGGCCCTATATCTTGGCCTTGGGCTTTTGCTTTACCAATAGATTTACTTCGAACATTACGTTCGTTTTGCAGTTCTTGTGTTTTCGTTTGCAAGGACTTGCGTTTTTCTTCTAACGCGTTGTATGTATCTATGTCCAAAGTAAAACCACGCGCAGCCAAACGCGCTGCTGTGGTCTCTATATCGTTACGCAAAAACTTCTGGTCCAACATGGATGATTTTTTATCCTTTAAACAGTTGCATGCCTATGTAGGCTGCAAATAAGCAAACAAAAACATTTAATGCCACATTCATCGCCGCTTTCATCCATAACCCGTTTTGCAGTAATGCCAGGGTCTCTATTGAAAAGGTTGAAAACGTTGTAAATGCACCTAATAACCCCACACCGACTAAGAAACGATAAGGCATAGGGTCGAGGGATTCTCGTTCAATAAGGCCATAAACAACGGCGATAAAAAATGCACCAATTACATTGACCGCAAGTGTACCAAATGGAAAGTGTTTGCCAAACAGAGAATCACTCAAATTTGACAAGTAAAAACGCAAAACAGCGCCTAAGCTCCCGCCTAGTGCCACAAACAGATACGCTTGCCACGAATAAGTCATGTTTTATTCTCTGCTTGACGGTCTAGCTCACGTAAATATGCCAGCTTTTCTTTCAATTTTTTTTCGAAACCTCGTTCATTTGGCACATACATGGGTTCAAGTATGACTTCATCCGGCAAATAGTGCTCACCAGCCGCATACGCACCTGGTTCATTGTGCGCATAGCGATAGTCCTTCCCTATTTGTAGTTGCTTCATTAGTTTGGTTGGTGCATTGCGAAGGTGGTTAGGCACGGGCGAATCAGAAAAGTTTTTAGCCGCTTGTTTAGCCATGGCGAAAGCCCGATAAACTGCATTGCTTTTGGGAGCAAGTGAACAATAAACGGTGGCTTGAGCAATCGCCCTTTCCCCCTCAGCGGGTCCAACGCGATGAAAAATATCCCAGGCGTTTAACGCGATTTGCATGGCGTTAGGGTCTGCATTACCGATATCTTCGCTTACAATAGCCAATAATCGCCGAGCCACATAGAGTGGATCACCCCCGCCTTCGAGAATTCTGGCATACCAAAACAACGCCGCATCAGGATCTGACCCCCGAACTGATTTATGAAATGCAGAAATCAGATCGTAAAACTCATCACCATGATTGTCGTACGCCGCTATTTTCTCACCACTTGCTTCTACAATATGCGCGGGTAACAGCGTTTGCCCAGGCGCCACTAGATCACAGGCCAATTCCAGCGTCATCAGTGCCCTTCTAGCATCACCAGCAGCTGTTTTCACAAGCACGTTGATTGTATTTGGGCCCAGTTCAATACTTTTTTCAGCAAGGTCTGCATCATGAGTCAGTGCATGTTTAACCAGTGCTTCGATATGTGGCGCTTGGAGTGACTGTAAGACGTAAACCCTTGCGCGGGACAACAAGGCCTTATTCAGCGAAAAAGACGGGTTTTCAGTGGTTGCACCGATAAAAGTCACTGTGCCGTCTTCCACAAACGGTAAAAAGGCGTCCTGCTGACTTTTATTAAAACGGTGTACTTCATCCACAAATAACAGCGTACGAGTTTGCACTTGTCTAGAGGCCTGAGCTTGTTCAATGGCTGCTCTGATGTCTTTTACACCGGACGTTACGGCTGACAAAGTGATCATGCTTGCTTTGGCATATTGGCAGATAAGACTGGCCAGCGTGGTTTTTCCCGTGCCCGGAGGCCCCCACAAAATCATACTATGACAATCACCGGCTATCATCATTTTGTGAAGAGGCTTGTCTGGCGCAAGTAAGTGTTCTTGCCCAATATAATCTGACAAAGAAGTTGGCCGCATTCTAGCGGCCAATGGTTGGAAAGCTGGATTGTCTTTAAACAAGGTCAACGTTGATCATCTACCGTGAAATGTGCGGGAAAATCAGTACTAAATGTACGCTCAGCAATAGGTTTATTGATTGTAATAGCAGAAAAAGTCATATCACTCACCTGTTGCTGTGAGTCTATGGTTTTTAGCCCAACCAAAAGATCATCTTTAAAACGCAGTTTCAATACCGATATTTGTGCGTCCTGATCCAAAGCAGACACTTCAAATACAGTGTCATATTCAACTTTCATTTGAGAAGGTGCTACTGCCAACTCTACGACAGTAAACTTATCCCACGCTGTCTCATCTTGCGCGGTAAGCAGCATTATAGGGTTGTTTCTCACCGTATCCTGCTGAGGAAAAACGGTGACTTGCTCAACAAAACTGTCGATGTTCCAAATACTTTGACCATCAGCAATGATTAAATTCTCTTCAGGGGAAACCGTCTCCCAACGCATCTTATTGGGTCTTTGTAAAACCAAGTTACCTGTTGAAACATCAAGTACTTCGTCTTCATCTAGAATTGTTTGTTCGAATTGCGCCGAAAACGACACCAAATCAGCAAGTTTGGCTTGCAGTTTAGCTTTCCCCGACAATGACTCTGCACTTACGCTATATGGAAATAAGCCTATTCCAATTAAAACAATGACGCGAGTTAACATTCCACTACTCCTTTGGCGGCGGTGGCGCCAATACTTCACGGGCGCCATTATGCCCTGCAGGACTTACGACACCACTTTGTTCCATTTGTTCGACTAAGCGAGCCGCGCGATTGTAACCAATTCTGAATTTTCGTTGCACACTTGACACTGACGCTCTGCGACTTTCTGTTACAAACGCCACCGCTTCATCAAAGAAGGCATCGTACTCTTCATCGCCGTTGGACTCAGCCTGTTCACCAGGTAAAAGGACTTCGGCTGTCGCCTCTCCATTTAGAATTTCATCGATGTATTCAGGCTCTCCACGCAGCTTCCAATCAGCCACAACAGCGTGCACTTCATGGTCGTCAACGAAGGCTCCGTGCACGCGAGTAGGAACTGGGTTACCAGGTGGGAGGTACAACATATCCCCCATCCCCAACAGCGCCTCTGCCCCCTGTTGGTCTAAAATGGTGCGAGAATCAATTTTACTGGATACCTGAAAAGCAATACGGGTAGGAATGTTAGCTTTTATTAAACCCGTAATAACATCCACGGAAGGTCGCTGCGTCGCCAAAACCAGGTGTATACCTGCTGCACGGGCTTTTTGAGCGATACGAGCGATAAGTTCCTCTACTTTTTTACCCACTATCATCATCATGTCAGCAAACTCGTCGACTACGACTACGATACTAGGCAACTTCGCTAGGTCGGGCGCCTCTTCTTCCATGCTCTCGTTTGCGTTCCACAGTGGGTCTTTAATGGGTTCGCCATTGGCAATCGCCTCAGCAACCTTAGCGTTGTAACCTTTGAGGTTGCGCACACCTAATGCAGACATTAACCGATACCGTCGTTCCATTTCTCCCACACACCACCGCAATGCGTTGGCAGCCTCTTTCATATCGGTTACCACTTCTGCAAGCAAATGTGGAATTCCCTCATACACAGACAGCTCAAGCATTTTGGGATCGATCATGATCATACGCACATCTTCAGGTGTAGACTTATAAAGCAGACTGAGGATCATCACATTAACCCCCACTGACTTACCGGAACCTGTAGTACCCGCTACCAATAAATGCGGCATCTTAGCTAAGTCAACAACCACAGGTTTGCCACTGATATCAGCCCCTAATACCATGGTTAAAGGTGATGAATTACCTGTGAATTTCTCGCAGGAGATCACTTCACTTAACCTAACCATTTCTCTGTGCTTATTCGGAAGCTCTAAGCCAATAACAGACTTTCCGGGGATGACTTCTACCACACGAACAGATATCGCTGACATTGCCCTCGCCAAATCTTTTGATAGCGTGGTTATCTTTGACACCTTCACACCAGGGGCCAAATCTAATTCAAACCGGGTGATCACAGGACCTGGGTAAACGCCCACAACTTCAGCTTCTATATTAAAGTCGGCCAGCTTTTCTTCTACAAGTCTGGATACGGCGTCTAATTCTTCTTGAGTGATCGGGTTTTCGCGCTTATTGGCCCGCTCTAGCAATTCAAACGAAGGCATCTCACCTTCAGGCTCTGGAGGCGCGTCAGCCTTAACTTTTTCTCTTAGTTGGCTAATGGTCGATGTTAGGCCTTGTTTTACCGACTTTTTCTGTGGCGTTACTGCGGATTCCGTTGCAACAAAAGGCGGTTTTTCATCTTCGGGCAGTGTAAAGATGGGCTCCACTTTTTCATCTGGCTCAAAAATGGCCTCTGGGATACCAAAATCGACAGGGTCATCTTCGACGGCAACGTTTTCTTTGCTAGCTGTTACTGTCTCAGCACGTACTTCTTTACTATCATCATGTACTTGTGCTGACTTAGCCGGCATCAAACGTTTAAAGGGCGACGCCAACTCGTGCAGGGTGTCACTGTTTCGCCAAACACCACTGAACAGCCAGATAACACCTGCCCCCAGACTATCGACGATGGTTATCCAGGAAATGCCTGTGACCAAGGTGAAACCGGTGCATAAAAAGCACAACAGTAATAAAATGGTACCTGCAACGTTGAAGTACGGAATAAGCGCTGAGCTAATTAAGTCGCCGGCTAAGCCGCCAGCTGAAAAACTGTAATAATCATCAAAATTTATACTGGCAATGCCAGTTGCACCCGTTACAACAAGTACAACACCAATTAGCCGTAGCCCAATCGAAAGATAGTCAATATCACTGAGTGACTTTACATGCTGAAAGACAAACCACGATACTGCCGCGAGTGCAAAAGGCACTGTAAAAGCAAGGTACCCCAGGCTCACATACAATAAGTCAGCTAACCACGCGCCTGTCACACCTACCCAGTTATACACCTGAGTTTGCAATCCGGCCTGGCTCCAACCTGGATCACCGGGATGAAAAGAAGATAATGCTAAAAGAAGAAAAAAAGCAAACGCGCAGGCCAGCATCATGCCTGCTTCTTTGAGCCTTTGAATGCCGTTTAGTCGCACTGTTGTTCCCCAACCTATCTATATGAATGGTCGTGTTTTAGTTTTTTATATTGCTAAAGACTATCACAAAATCCGCACACGCTGCGTGCTTTTCACCTCTTCCATAACAACATAAGTTCTGGACGCATTTACACCGGGCAGACGCAATAGCGTGTCACCGAGTAATTTGCGATAACTCGACATGTCTGCAACACGTGTTTTTATCAAAAAATCAAAATCACCGGATACCAGATGGCATTCCTGAATGTCATGCTGTTGCTGAACTGCAGCGGAGAAGTCTGCAAAAACATCCGGAGAGGTTTTTTCCAGAGTAATTTCGACAAACACCAACATGGCTGCACCTAGTTTATTCGGGTTCAAGGCAGCATGATAACCTAGAATATAACCCTGCTCCTCAAGCCGCTTTACTCTCTCTAGGCACGGACTTGCACTTAATCCAACCGTCTTAGCGAGGTCCACGTTTGATATCTTGCCGTTTTTTTGCAGCGTATCAAGGATGTTTCGATCTATTTTATCGAGGTGTTTGGGCGTTTTTACTAGCATACGATATTCTGCACTTTTTAATATTTACCATATATTACACTGCTAAAAGTGAAAATACAGTAAGAAGTGTGCTCCCTGCTTGGCTATACTTAGGCACTTATTTTTCCCCTACACGAGAGAATTTTATGTTAGTTGGTGTACCTAAAGAAATAAAAAACCATGAGTACCGGGTTGGCCTAACCCCAGCTGCGGTTAAAGAGTTTTGTAGTCATGGCCACTCAGTATTGGTTGAAACCAATGCGGGTGCTGCGATTGGTTTTACCGACGAGCTTTACATTGAAGCAGGCGCAAAGATTGTTGAAAACGCTGAAACCGTTTTTGCTGAAGCCGAGATGATTGTAAAGGTAAAAGAGCCCCAACCCAACGAATGTAAAATGCTACGAGAAGGACAAACGCTATATACATACTTGCACTTGGCGCCTGACCCTACTCAAACTGAATTATTGGTCAAATCTGGTGCAACTTGTATTGCCTATGAAACGGTTACTGATAAACAAGGTGGGCTTCCTTTATTGGCACCTATGAGTGAAGTGGCTGGTCGCATGTCTGTTCAGGCTGGCGCACACTTTTTGGAAAAAGCACACGGTGGCTCTGGTACTTTATTGGGTGGTGTTCCAGGCGTTGCGCCAGGCAAAGTACTCATCATCGGTGGTGGTGTAGTAGGCACAAACGCGGCCAAGATGGCGCTTGGCCTGGGCGCAGACGTTACCCTGCTTGACCGTTCTTTGCCCCGCCTTCGACAGTTGGATGATATTTTCGCTGGCCAGGTTAAAACCGTATTTTCTACCGTTGATGCAATTGAACACTACTCATCAAAAGCCGATTTAGTCGTTGGTGCCGTGCTTATTCCTGGTGCTGCAGCACCGAAGTTGTTAAACAGGCAACAGATCAGCGCTATGAAACCAGGCTCGGTGTTGGTTGACGTCGCTATTGACCAGGGTGGCTGCTTTGAGACATCAAAAGCGACGACTCACCAAGACCCAATTTACATTGTTGACGACGTCGTACATTACTGTGTTGCTAATATGCCAGGCGGTGTGGCGCGCACTTCTACAATGGCTCTCAACAATGCCACTTTGCCATTTGGTTTGGCACTGGCAAACAAGGGACCAAAACAAGCCATGTTGGACGATCCCCACTTACTAAATGGGTTGAACGTTCACAAGGGCATGGTGACATACAAAGCTGTTGTCGATGCTTTAGGTGAAACACTCAACCTTAATTACGTTGAGGCTGCGGCAGCACTTAACGCCTAATCGTCTTATAAAGGGCCAGTAATAGACTGGCCCCGTCTATCATCTACGCCATAAGTCTAATAACACTTGACGATTTTTTCGACTAGTATCCCGAACAGGTTAAATCATTGTTTTTCGGGTCCGAAATTATGGCATATCAAGAAGAATATTCAGCAGCAACAGAAGATCCACAGACATTTTGGAAGCAGCAAGCCAGCAAGATTGCCTGGTTTAAAGCCCCTGAAACCATCTTAAGTCATGATGAAAATGGCATTGCTAGGTGGTTTGCTGATGGGGAACTCAATACCTGTTATCTAGCGGTCGATCGTCACGTCGAGCTGGGTCTCGGCGAACAAGTTGCCATTATTTATGATTCGCCCGTAACGGGAAAGAAAGGCAAAATCACCTTCTTACAACTGCAACAGCAGGTCTCATTGTTCGCCGGCGTATTGGCAAAAAATGGCGTTGCCAAAGGCGACAGAGTTGTCATTTACATGCCAATGATCCCCGAAGCCGTCGTCGCCATGCTAGCCTGTGCCCGTTTGGGTGCCATTCATTCAGTTGTTTTTGGTGGTTTCTCGGCCAGTGAGCTCGCAGTAAGAATAGACGATGCAAGCCCAAAAGTCGTGGTATCAGCGTCATGTGGTATCGAGGTTAATCGGGTTATTGAATACAAACCTATGGTTGATGAAGCCATTAATCTAGCTACACATAGCGTTGAACGTGTCGTCGTTCTGCAGCGACCAGAGTGTAAAGCCTCTTTGCAAGAAGGCAGAGATCTAGACTGGCAAACCGCTGTTCAAGATGCAGAGCCACAAACGTGTACCAGCGTTAAAGCTACCGACCCACTTTATATTCTTTACACCTCCGGCACCACAGGAAAGCCTAAAGGTGTTGTCAGAGACAATGGTGGCCATGCGGTTGCCTTAAATTATTCTATGAAGACCATCTATAATATGTCGCCTGGTGAAGTTTTTTGGGCCGCGTCCGATGTTGGCTGGGTAGTGGGTCACTCTTATATTGTGTATGGGCCGCTGATCTATGGATGTACAACCCTTGTTTATGAAGGCAAACCAGTGAGAACACCAGACGCTGGCGCATTTTGGCGCGTTGTAGACGAGTATAAAGTAAACGCACTTTTTGCCGCTCCTACTGCATTCAGAGCAGTGAGAAAAGAAGATCCTGATGCTAACGCACTGGCTAACTATTCACTTGATAGCCTTCGCTGTATTTTTATGGCTGGAGAACGGCTTGATCCGCCTACCTACGAATGGACAACAGAAAAGACAGGTAAACCGGTTGTTGACCATTGGTGGCAAACAGAAACCGGGTGGGCTATTTGTGCAAACCCCACAGGGCTTGAAGCGTTACCAGTAAAAGCGGGCTCATCAACAGTACCTGTTCCCGGATTTGATGTTCAGATACTGGATAGTCAAGGCCAGCGACTGGGCCCAAATGAACAAGGCGCCATTGCAATAAAGCTGCCTTTACCCCCTTCGTGTTTGCCTACTGTATGGGGTGATCATGAACGCTTTGTTGACGGCTATCTCACCACTTATCCTGGTTACTATTGTAGTGGTGATGGTGGTTATATAGACGATGACGGCTATCTTTTTATCATGGGCAGAACAGACGATGTCATTAACGTAGCGGGTCACCGGTTATCGACCGGCGAAATGGAAGAAGTACTCGCCTCACACCACGCCGTTGCTGAGTGCAGTGTTATTGGTGTCCATGACGCTCTCAAAGGAGAGGTTCCAATAGGGCTGACGTTACTTAAAGACGGTATAAATATCGATGAAGAAGAATTGCAAAAAGAGCTGGTGGCTATGATCAGAAAAGAAATTGGTCCCCTAGCCTGTCTAAAACGTTCGATTATCGTACCACGCCTTCCTAAAACTCGTTCGGGAAAAATATTAAGAAAGTTGTTGCGCCAAATCGCCGATGGCCAAGAAGTGAATATTCCTTCTACCATCGACGATCCGTCATGTGTCACGGAGATTCAACAGGTAATGAATCAAAGAGGCCTGGTCAAAAACAGCTAAAGACTATTATTTATGGCCTGTAACGCATGAAGAGGATTCTCAGACTGGGTTATAGGTCTGCCAATGACCATGTAGCTCACGCCAGCCTCCATGGCGCGACTTGGCGTCATAATACGAATTTGATCACCGGCCTCACTTCCTTCTGGCCGTATGCCTGGCGTCACCAGTAAGAAATCCTCGCCGATTTCTTGCCTCAGCATTCTGGCTTCTTTAGCAGAACACACTACTCCATCTACGCCAGCCTGTTTGGCAAGCTTCGCCAATTTCATAACTTGCTGCTCAGGTTCAGTGTTAGGTACCACATCACCTAATTGTGCAGCATCCATACTGGTTAGTACTGTCACAGCGGTCAATTTAGTTGTCGGATGCTTACTTGACAAAATGGCCTCCTTTGCCGCTTGCATCATCTTATTACCACCAGAGGCATGCACGTTAACCATCCATACCCCAAGCTCAGCAGCCGCCTTACAGGCCTTAGCAACTGTATTGGGTATATCATGAAATTTTAAATCAAGAAAGACGTCAAAACCAAGGTCCACCAGTTTCTGCACGAAACCAGGCCCAAATAAAGTAAACATTTCTTTGCCGACTTTGAGTTTGCATTGGGTTGGCTCCAGTTGCTCCACTAACGCCATTGCCTTTGAGTCGTCATCAAAATCAAGGGCGACGATAACTCTTGGGTCTTGCATACTATTCTCCATCTAAACCTTTAATTGGCTTCACCACACCCCACTTTTTACAGGACGGACAAAGCCAGTATAATTTTTTACCCGAAAAACCACAGCTAGTGCAGCGGTATCTGGGGCGCAACGTAATTTGTTTTTCAACTAATGATTTGAGCATTGTCAGGCTATCAGAGGAGATATTTTCGCCTTCCAAGTTGATATATAGATCCATTAGGGCTTTAAAGCCTTTCATGGTGGGGTGTAAACGGAGTTGCTCGACCAAGTACTCAGCCGCCTCATGTTTACCCTGCTGATGCGCCAGCACATTCGTTTTTGCTAGAATTGAAGACCCACACTGTTGCCAATGTTGTTCAAGAAACGCGTCTAACACCTGCCAACTATCGGTTCGCTCAGCAATATTCACCAACACATAGATAGCTTCTGAAATCCAGGTTTTATCTCGACGTGCAACCTCTTCCAAATATTGATTCGCTTCGTCGAGTGACTGATTAGCCACGGCGTAGTGGGCCAGCAAAAGCCAAGGCCTCACTGCATTATCGTCGGCATTTACTGCCTTTTGTAAATGCTGCAAGGCTTCACTGTCTTTTCCTTCCTCAAGTAACTGTTGCGACAATTCACAATAAAAATGGGCAAGTCTTGTAGTGATATCCTGGTTATCGACGTTCGTACTGACCGCAGACTCTGCCAGTTGTATGGCTTTACGCCATTCCTTCGTTGTCTGATAAATACTGAACAATTGTGATTGCGCGGCTGCGCGGTGTTTGTCACTTTGCAGGAGTTTTAAAAACGCATTTTCCGCCCGCTCTAAAAACCCCGCCTGATTATAATCCAACCCTAACTCTTTTAGTGCCGTCTCACGCTGTGTAGATGACAACTCTTCACGACTCACCAGGTTTTGGTGCACTTTGATAGCCCGATCTATTTCTCCGCGGTGGCGAAAAAAGTTCCCCATAGCAATATGCGTCTCTACGGTATCCGAATTCAGGTTTATCATTTTGATTAGCGTATCAACCGCTTTATCGGGTTGATCGGAAAGGAGGAAGTTTAGCCCTTTATAGTAGTGCCGCGATAAAATACTGGATTGCTTGCGTTGCGCCTGTCTGACACTGTTTCGGCCCATTACCCAACCGTAACCAGCCGCAACGGGCAACAACAAAAACAGGAGTTCTAACATTTAAGATGAAGATTCTGCTTGGTTGTGTTTTTGTCTTAGTGATGCCAATTGCATCCTGACTCGTAAATAAGCGGGTAATAGCAATGCTAAACCGATTACTATACCCCCACCAAGCACTATCGTAATAAATGTCGAAACGCGGATCGTTGCTTGAGCCAATAGGTAATTAACGGTAATCAGGCCTTCATTCAAAAAACCTACCATCAGAGCCAATACCAATAACACAATGACTATTAAGGTTAAAACAAGTCGTCTCACGTTCTTTTTCCTTCGTCATTTACCGAGTGAGACTTTCATTTACTCTGTCTCTGAGTTCTTTACCAGGTTTAAAATGAGGAACATACTTACCCTCTAATTCTACCGTTTCACCTGTTTTGGGGTTTCTTCCGGTTCTAGGCGCACGATAATGAAGAGAAAAACTACCAAAACCACGAATCTCGATGCGTTCGCCCTTTTGTAAGGTTTGCGCCATCTGTTCTAATAACTCTTTTACTGCTATTTCAACATCTCTGGCCTGTGCATGATGCATAAGCTCTGTGAGTTGCTCGATAAGTTCGGACTTTGTCATGATTTACCCCATCGGAGAATTGAGCATACAATTTCAGGACCGACAGAGCGAGAGAGGATGGCAGACAGCATTTGCCGCCTGCCATTTAACGATTACTCGCCTTTAGCTGCTTTGAAAGCTTCAGCCATTGCGTTAGCAAATCCAGCATCATCTTGCTGATTTACTTTATCAAGCGCTTCTTGCTCATCGGCTTGATCTTTCGCCTTGACTGACAAGTTAACCACGCGGTTCTTACGGTCAACACCCATAAGCTTAGCTTCAAGTGCTTCACCAACAGATACCACTTCAGAAGCGTCTTCTACACGGTCGCGTGACAAATCACCAACACGTACGTAGCCGTCAACTTCTTCAGCTAGGTTAACAGTAATGCCTTTCGCATCAACTGCGGTCACTGTACCAGAAACAATAGCACCTTTCTTGTTATCTGTCAGATACTTATTGAAAGGATCTTCTTCAATTTGTTTCACGCCTAGAGAGATACGCTCACGCTCTGGGTCGACTTGAAGTACAACTGCAGAGATTTCGTCGCCTTTCTTGTAATCACGAACGGCTTCTTCACCAGTTTTGTTCCAAGAAATGTCAGACAAATGAACCAATCCGTCAATGCCGCCGTCAAGGCCAATAAAGATACCAAAATCAGTGATTGACTTGATCTTACCAGATACCTTGTCGCCTTTTTCGTAAGACTTAGCAAACGTTTCCCAAGGGTTGTCGATGCACTGCTTAAGGCCAAGAGATATACGACGACGTTCTTCGTCAATCTCAAGCACCATAACATCAACAGTGTCACCCAAGTTAACCACTTTCGATGGGTGGATATTTTTGTTTGTCCAGTCCATTTCAGAAACGTGAACAAGACCTTCAACACCATCTTCAATTTCAACGAAACAACCGTAATCAGTAAGGTTAGTAACCTGACCGTTGATCTTAGTGCCTTCTGGATAACGGTTAGCAATTTCTTGCCAAGGATCGTTGCCCATTTGCTTCATACCAAGAGAAACGCGTTGCTTCTCTTTGTCGAACTTCAATACTTTAACGTTGATTTCATCACCAACATTCACGATTTCACTTGGGTGCTTAACACGCTTCCAAGCCATATCAGTGATGTGAAGTAGACCGTCTACACCGCCAAGATCAACGAATGCACCGTAGTCAGTAAGGTTTTTAACGATACCTTTAACTTCATGGCCTTCTTCAAGGTTAGCAAGAAGTGTGTCACGCTCTGCGCTGCTCTCAGCTTCGATAACTGCACGACGAGAAACAACCACGTTGTTGCGCTTAGCGTCCAGCTTGATTACTTTAAACTCAAGCTCTTTGCCTTCTAGGTGGGTCGTGTCGCGAACTGGGCGAACGTCAACCAACGAACCAGGCAAGAATGCGCGAACACTGTTTACTTCAACAGTGAAACCGCCTTTAACTTTACCGTTAATAACACCTTTGATGGTTTCTTTCTCTTCGTATGCTTTTTCAAGCTCAACCCACGCTTCATGGCGCTTCGCTTTTTCACGAGAAAGGATGGTTTCACCGAAGCCGTCTTCTACTGCATCAAGTGCTACATCAACAGCATCGCCTACGGAAATTTCTAGCTCGCCTTCGGCATTTTTGAATTGATCCGCAGGGATCGCACTTTCTGATTTAAGCCCCGCATCAACAAGAACGATGTCTTTGTCGATAGAAACTACAGTACCTTTAACAATTGAACCAGGACGAGTTTCTAGTTCTTGTAAGCTTTCTTCAAAAAGTTGTGCAAAATTTTCAGTCATATAATTAATTTACTGGTTACTATCCACGATCTCTTCCTGAATGCGTGGGGTTGTTATTCATTGTCAGCACATCCTGTGCCAACACCTTTATCGACATTATTCCCGTAATTTTTAAATACGTGAATTGATAAAATCTAGTGCCTTTTCAAATACTTGTTCGATAGTCAACGAGGTTGAATCGAGCTGCAATGCATCGTCAGCCGGCACTAATGGTGCCACCGTACGAGACTTATCTCTCTCATCTCTTGACTGTATATCGCTCAAAAGGCGCGCAATATTAACATCCAAACCCTTGGCTTTCAACTGCGCACACCGCCTTTCGGCGCGGGCTTCAGCACTTGCTGTTAAAAATATTTTGGCTTCGGCATCAGGAAAAATTACTGTGCCCATATCCCTTCCATCGGCAACCAGTCCAGGCTGGTCCTTAAACGCCCGCTGCCTTCTTACCAAGGCCTCTCTCACACGGGGAAGCGCTGCGACCTGTGATGCAACGGCGCCAATTTCTTCTGTGCGGATATCATCCGTAACATCTTCACCTTCAAGGACTACCCTGTGCAGGCCATTTTCACAGGTAAAATTCACATCTAGGCCTGTCGCAAGAGGGACCAGGCCTTCTTCATCATCTGCGGGAATATCGTGATGTAATGATGCGACCGCCAAGACTCTATAGAGGGCTCCACTGTCTAAAAAGTGCCAACCCAAATGCGCAGCGATCAACGCCGATAAGGTTCCCTTTCCTGCCCCACTTGGGCCGTCTACCGTGATTACGGGTACGCTTTGCATGAATGCTCCGGGAAAAAAATGAGATGAAAAAACGCGCGCAATTATACGCGCATCATTTAGATTAGCAATTGATGTGGCTAAAACTTAACGACAAATGGTTGAAAATCTTTGAAAATAATCAGGAAACGTCTTGGCTGTGCAGCCTGGATCATTGATAGTGACAGCGGTATCGCTCAAACAAACTAGTGAAAAACACATCGCAATCCTATGATCATTATAGGTGTCTATCGCGGCATGATTAAGCTGCGATGGCGGTGTGATTGAAATAAAGTCTTCCCCTTCTTCAACACTTGCACCCACTTTTCGTAATTCGGTTGCCATAGCATGTAACCGGTCGGTCTCTTTCACCCTCCAGTTATATACATTTCGAATATGAGTGGTGCCCTTGGCAAATAATGCGGCTGTACCAATTGTCATCGCAGCATCAGGTATCGCATTAAAATCTTCATCTATTGCGTGAAGCGGTGCACCAGTGACTTCGATAGCATCAGGATACCAGGTAACTTTCGCCCCCATTTTTTCCAGCGCTTCAGCAAATTTAACATCGCCCTGTACGCTGTTAGAACCGCAACCATGCACCTTAACGGTTCCGCCTTTTATCGCCGCAGCGGCTAAAAAATAGGAGGCCGACGAAGCATCGCCTTCTACCATATAATGGCCCGGTGACCGATAATGTTGCCCAGACTTCACAACAAATCGTTGATAATCTTGATTTTCCACCGTAACACCAAAACGTGCCATAACATTAAGGGTAATGTCGATGTATGGTTTAGACACCAACTCTCCTGATATTGTGATGGTAACATCCCCGTCAAAGAGGGGAGCACTCATTAATAAAGCCGTCAGAAACTGACTTGACACACTGCCATCAACAGAAAGCGCGGTGCCTGCTAATGTCTTACCTTTAATATTGACGGGAGGATAACCACTGTTTTTTAAGTAACGAATATCAGCACCAACAGCATTGAGTGCATCGGCTAAATCACCAATAGGCCTCTCTTCCATTCGTGGTTCGCCGGTTAATGTTGCGTCTACATTAGACAGTGCCAGCGCCGCACACAATGGACGCATAGCTGTACCGGCATTACCCAGAAACAATTCAACAGGCTCTGATACATTAAAAGCACCACCGAGCCCCTTCACAATACAGGTCGTTTTGTCTTCACTTAATTCATACGCAACGCCCAGAGAAGTGAGCGCAGTTAACATATGACGAATATCTTCGCTATCAAGAAGATTAGTCAGTGTAGTTGTGCCTTCTGCCAGCGCAGCCAACAGAAGCGCCCGATTAGACAAGCTTTTAGAACCAGGCACAGTGACGTCGCCGTCAATACGTCCGACGGGGGAAAGTGTCAAAGACTCCATCAACCAAATTTCCTTTCAAACTCTTTCATAAACGCCACTAATGCCTGCACACCAGAAAGTGGCATAGCGTTGTATATACTCGCTCGCATACCACCCACTGAACGATGCCCTTTAAGGGCTTGTAAGCCAGCGCTTTCTGCCTGTTCGAGAAAAACACTATCTAACTCACCATTGGCAAGTGTAAAAGGCACATTCATTTTAGAGCGATTGTCCGGATGTACAGGATTATTGTAGAAATCAGAACTATCGATGGCCTCGTAGAGCAGTGCACTTTTTTGGTCGTTTATAGCCGCGATAGCATTCACGCCACCTTTGTCTTTCAACCATTTAAATACCAACCCTGCCAAATACCACGAGTATGTAGGCGGTGTATTGTACATAGAGTCGTTTTGACTTTGCAGTGAATAATCTAAAAAGCTCGGTGTAATCGCTTGTGCCTTACCCAGAAGATCATCGCGTACAATGACAACCGACAGACCGGAAGGGCCAATATTTTTTTGCGCTCCAGCATAAATAAGACCGTATTTATCTATGTCGAGTGGTTGTGACAATATTGTCGAGGACATGTCAGCGACCAAGGGCACGCTGCCAACCTGTGGCAGCCAGTCAAACGCAATACCATCTACAGTTTCATTTGGGCAAAAGTGACAATAAGCCGCATCTGGCTGCAGGTCACTCTTAACGGGTTCGACATATTTAAGGCCGTCTTTAATAGTCGCTTCAGCAATAACTACAGCGTTATTGTATTTATCTGATTCAGCTACCGCGCCTTTCGACCATGAACCAGTGACAATATGGGTTGAACACTGTTCTGGAGCAGATAAGTTAAGCGGAACGGCAGCAAACTGCCCTCTCCCGCCACCGTGCATAAATAAGACTTTATAGTTAGCTGGAATAGTAAGCAAATCACGAAAATCGCTCTCAGCTTCCTCCGCTACACGCAAAAATGCCTTACTGCGATGACTGATTTCCATGACAGAACTGTGTTGCCCGTTCCAGTCAACAAACTCATTTTGTGCCTGAAGCATGACTTCTTCAGGCAATTTGGCAGGCCCTGCACTAAAATTATATGCTGTCATTATTCGGTTGTTTCACTGTTTCCGGCTTGTGCTTCACCATCAGCCTGTTCTTCTGAAGCAATATCTTCCTGTGCAGTAACAATTTCTTCGATGCGTTGTAACGCAACGAGACTTTCATCATCTGCGGTTCTTATCAAACGCACACCCTGCGTGTTCCGGCCTACGACAGAAACCTCTGAAACACGTGTTCTTACCAGTGTACCTTGGTCACTGATCAACATGATTTCATCGTTTTCGTCGACTTGAACAGCACCGACGACTTTGCCGTTACGTTCAGACACTTTTATCGAAACAACGCCTTGCGTCGCTCTGCTCTTGGCGGGGTACTCTTCGAGTGGCGTGCGTTTTCCATAGCCATTTTCTGTGGCAGTCAGAATAGCACCATTACCCTGTGGAACAATCAATGACACAACGCGTTGTCCGTCCTGTAATTTAATACCTCTTACACCGGTAGCCGTTCTGCCCATTGCACGCAAAGCGTGCATAGGTTCATCTGTTTCGGGGTCGAGTTTGACTTCACCCGTCTCGGAATCTTTGAGCATTTCGTTAAAGCGAACAACCTTGCCTTCGTCAGAAAACAGCATAATGTCGTCGTTACCTTCCGTGATCGCCACACCGATCAGCTCATCGCCCTCTTGCAGATTGACTGCAATAATGCCGTTTGAGCGTGGACGACTATATAAAGTAAGGTCAGTTTTCTTCACAGTACCGTTCGCGGTAGCCATGATCACATACTTGCCTTCTTCAAATTCTTTAATGGGTAGGATCGCTGTTACGCGCTCACCGTCTTCGAGAGGCAAGATGTTAACAAGTGGTCTGCCCCTTGCGTTTCGGCTTGCCAGTGGCAACTGATAGACTTTTAACCAGTACAAGCGCCCTCGGGTAGAGAAACACAATATGTGATCGTGCGTATTGGCGACCAATAAACGTTCGATGAAATCTTCATCTTTCATCTTTGTCGCAGACTTGCCCTTTCCGCCCCGCCGTTGTGCTTCATATTCAGTGAGTTTTTGATATTTCACATATCCCTCTCTAGAGAGGGTCACAACCACATCTTCTTGTTCAATCAAGTCTTCAATATCAATGTCGTGGCTTGCTGCCGTGATTTCAGTGCGTCTTTCGTCGCCGTATTCGTCTCTGACTTTTTCTAGCTCTTCGCGGATCACTTCCATCAAACGCGCTGAAGACCCAAGAATATGCAATAGCTCAGCAATTTCATCGAGCAGTGCTTTATATTCTTCTAGGATTTTTTCATGTTCCAGTCCCGTTAGCTTGTGCAGCCTTAGATCGAGAATGGCCTGTGCCTGTTGCTCAGTAAGGAAGTATTTGCCTTCGTGAATACCAAATTCCGGCGCTAGCCATTCTGGGCGAGCAGCGTCATTGCCTGCTCGTTCGAGCATGTCAGCCACGTCACCTAAATTCCAGCCTTGCGCAACAAGCAGTTTCTTTGCCTCTGCCGGGCTTGAAGAGTTTTTGATTAGCTCAATGACGGGATCGATATTGGTTAGCGCTATGGCCAACCCTTCTAAAATATGTGCGCGCTCTCTTGCTTTACGCAACTCAAATACAGTGCGTCTTGTGACCACTTCGCGACGATGAAGAATAAAACACGACAGCGTATCTTTGAGGTTAAAGACTTTGGGCTGGCCGTTATCCAGTGCCACCATATTGATGCCAAACACCGTTTGAAGCTGCGTGTTAGCATACAAATGATTAAGAAGCACCTCGCCAGACTCGTTACGCTTCACTTCTATAACAATACGCATACCGTCTTTATCTGACTCGTCGCGCAGCGCAGAAATACCTTCAATGCGCTTTTCTTTTACCAGCTCAGCAATTTTCTCAATCAGTCTGGCCTTGTTTACCTGGTAGGGTATCTCATTAACAATAATGGTCTCTTTACCGTTATTGTCTGTTTCGATGTTTGCCCTGGCACGCAAATAAATTTTGCCACGTCCGGTTCTATAGGCGTCAATAATGCCCTTTCGGCCACTGATCATTGCCGCAGTCGGGAAATCCGGACCTGGTATGTATTCCATTAACTCATCAATCGTGCTGTCGGGATTATCTATCAGCGCGATACAACCGTTAACCACTTCAGTCAGGTTGTGTGGCGGTATATTAGTAGCCATGCCTACCGCAATACCCGATGAACCATTAACTAACAGGTTGGGCACCTTCGTTGGTAATACCTCAGGTATTTGCTCTGTACCGTCGTAGTTATCAACAAAGTCCACTGTTTCTTTATCGAGATCGGCGAGTAATTCGTGCGCAATTTTAGCCATGCGAACTTCGGTGTAACGCATCGCAGCGGCTGAATCGCCATCCACAGAACCAAAGTTACCCTGGCCATCAACCAGCATGTAGCGAAGTGAAAATGGTTGCGCCATACGGACTATTGTGTCGTACACCGCTGAATCACCATGAGGGTGATATTTACCGATAACATCACCGACTACCCTCGCCGACTTCTTATACGGTTTATTAAAATCGTTCTTTAATTCGTTCATGGCGAACAAGACGCGGCGGTGAACAGGCTTAAGTCCATCGCGAACGTCTGGCAACGCCCTGCCTACAATTACGCTCATCGCGTAATCCAGATAGGAGTTTTTCAGCTCTTCTTCAATGTTAATCGGCAGGATTTCTTTAGCGTTGTCGGTCATATACGGCGCTGTCCCTTTTTTATTTTTTCTTTGCTAAATCGGAATGTGATATTCAACGATTACAACGGTTTTGGGATCGGATGACGATAGTCACATGTTCTCCGATTAGACTAGCGAGTTTACCACCAGAAATTTTATTTATGTAGTAGGTAATCTCTTTTATTATTCGATCGAGCATGGTAAAAATTCGCTTCTTCAATCCGCTACAGAGAAATTCATGCAGAACGTTGATGAGAATGAAATATCCAAATTTGCCAATCTCGCATCTCGATGGTGGGATCCCGAAGGCGAATTTAAACCGCTTCATCTAATCAATCCCCTGCGCGTGGACTACATTGAAGAACAAGTAAATGGCCTGTTTGGTAAACGCGTCATAGACGTAGGCTGTGGAGGTGGACTCGTGGCAGAAGCCCTCGCTCGAGCAGGTGCAGATGTAACGGGCATAGACATGGCAGAAGCCTCACTCGAAGTAGCGCGTTTACACGGTTTAGAAAGTGGTGTTACGGTTGACTATCAGCTAAGTAGCGCCGAAGCATTTGCCGAGCACCATAAGGGAAGCTTTGATGTTGTCACATGTTTGGAAATGTTGGAGCACGTTCCGTCTCCAGCTAATGTAGTGAAAGCCTGTGCAGACATGCTTAAACCTGGCGGTATTGCTATTTTTTCAACCATCAACCGAAATCCTAAATCCTACCTAATGGCCATAGTGGCTGCTGAGTATGTGTTGAACTGGGTACCAAAAGGCACACATGATTTTAAACGTTTTATTCAACCTAGCGAGCTGATCAGCATGTGCGATCAGGCAGATCTTAAAACCGTGCAGGCAATGGGAATGCACTACCACCCAATCAAAAGCACCTTTTACATGTCTGATACCAACATTGACGTGAACTATTTAATTACATGCATAAAGCCGGCCTAGTTGACGCAAAATACCGTAAAAAAATATTGTGCAAAATAATTGATTTATTGTTGCAATGTCGATGTCGTAATCATGCATTAATCTTAACAGTTAGTCTGTACTAACCGGCATGCAGAATGTACATTTTTCCATCCAATAAACACCATATATTGGGTTGCAATAAAACGTAAACCTCACTATCTTGTGTCTATGTCTTGATGCACACACCAAGATGTAGTGAGGCCCATGAGGCTTCATTTATAACAGGCGTACTAAATACGCTGACTTCTTCGCGCTAATAACAAAAATGGATGCACCAATGAACGATACGCTTTATGTCACCAAGCGCAATGGTGAACAAGAAACCATCGATCTAGATAAAATTCACCAAGTCGTAGAATGGGCAGCAGACAAACTAAACAATGTGTCAGTCTCTCAAGTTGAGATCAAAGCTCAGATCCAGTTCTACAATGGCATTAAAACCGAAGAAATCCACGAGACACTCATTAAATCTGCAGCAGATTTAATTTCTACTGAGTCGCCAGACTATCAGTACCTCGCGGCTCGTTTGGCGATTTTTCATTTAAGAAAGAAAGCGTACGGTCAGTTTGAACCCCCGAAATTGTACGATCATGTGTGCAAAATGGTGGAAGCAGGGAAATATGATCAGCATCTTTTAGCCGACTATACACAAGCTGAATTTGAAGCCATGGATGCGTTTATAGATCATTGGCGCGATATGAATTTTAGTTACGCTGCAGTTAAACAACTTGAAGGTAAATATCTCGTTCAAAACCGCGTGACCGGAGAGATTTATGAAAGTGCTCAGTTTCTCTATGTATTAGTGGCAGCCTGCTTGTTCGCCAAGTATCCGCAAGAAACCAGAATGGATTATATTAAGCGGTTTTATGATGCAGCTTCGACGTTTAAGTTATCTCTACCCACGCCAATTATGGCAGGTGTCCGCACGCCAACTCGCCAGTTTAGCTCCTGTGTGCTCATTGAAACGGGTGATAGCCTTGACTCAATTAATGCCACAGCCAGCGCCATTGTAAAATATGTAAGTCAACGCGCGGGTATCGGTGTAAACGCGGGTCGTATCAGAGCCTTAGGAAGCCCAATACGTGGTGGAGAAGCCTTCCACACAGGCTGTATTCCATTTTATAAGTATTTTCAAACCGCTGTAAAAAGTTGCTCTCAGGGCGGAGTTAGAGGTGGTGCTGCTACCCTGTTTTATCCACTTTGGCACATGGAAGTTGAATCTTTACTGGTATTAAAAAACAACCGTGGCGTTGAGGAAAACCGCGTTCGCCATTTGGATTACGGCGTACAATTCAATAAGCTCATGTATCAGCGCATGATGAAAGATGATTACATCACGCTGTTCAGCCCTTCTGATGTACCGGGCCTATACGATGCCTTTTTCGCCGACCAAGACAAGTTCGAAGCACTTTATGTGCAATACGAAGCAGATGAAAGCATTCGTAAGAAGCGCATTAAAGCGATGGAGCTATTCAGCCTGTTTATGCAGGAAAGAGCAAGCACGGGACGCATCTACTTACAGAATGTCGATCACTGCAACACGCATAGCCCTTTCAACCCAGAATTTGCGCCGGTTAAACAGAGCAATCTATGCTTAGAAATTGCATTGCCCACTAAACCGCTCGAGCACGTCAATGACGAAAATGGTGAGATAGCGCTTTGTACACTATCAGCATTCAACCTTGGTGCTATTGCTTCTCTGGACGAATTTGAAGAATTAGCAGACCTTTCTGTACGCGCTTTAGACAGCCTCTTGGATTATCAAGATTACCCTGTACCAGCTGCTTACAATGCCACTATGGGCAGACGTACTTTGGGTATTGGCGTTATCAATTTTGCCTATTACTTGGCTAAAAACGGTGTGAAATATTCAGATTTCAGTGCTAATAGTTTGGTGCATAAGACGTTCGAGGCAATGCAATATCACCTGCTCAAAGCGTCTAATAACCTAGCTAAGGAAAAAGGCGCCTGCCCTAAATTCAACGAAACCACTTATGCCCAAGGTTTATTACCCATTGACACCTATAAGAAAGATCTCGACAAGATCTGTGACGAGCCATTACATCTAGACTGGGAGTCCTTGAGGGCTGATATCAAAGAGTTCGGTTTGCGCAATTCAACCCTGTCGGCGCTGATGCCATCAGAAACGTCATCACAAATTTCTAATGCGACTAACGGCATTGAACCGCCGCGTGGTCACATCAGTATTAAGTCAAGCAAAGACGGCGTGCTCAAACAGGTAGTACCGGAGTACGAACGTCTAAAAGACAAATACGAATTGCTATGGGATATCCCGTCCAATGACGGTTACCTGCAACTCGTTGGTATTATGCAAAAGTTTATCGATCAAACCATATCGGCAAATACAAACTACGATCCGGGTAAGTACGAAAGCGGTAAGGTGCCAATGAAGCTTTTATTGAAAGACCTGCTTACAACATACAAGCTCGGCGTGAAGACGCTTTACTACCATAACACCAGAGATGGTGCGAGCGACGCGACATCTTCAGATGCCACGGCGAAAGAAACGAAAGCTACTGGTGTAGTCTCTAAGGCCGTTGAGGCCATTGCGACTGAAGACGATGACTGCGCTGGCGGTGCATGTAAGATTTAATTTGGCTAATAATTGCGCTAAAGACTAATAAAAATTATGAAATACACAACATTCAATCAAAAAAGTACTAATCCGCTCGTCGAGCCGATGTTTTTCGGCAATCCGGTTAACGTGGCTCGTTACGACCAGCAAAAACACGCTATTTTTGAGAAGTTAATCGAAAAGCAAATTAGCTTTTTTTGGCGACCTGAAGAAGTAGATGTAAGTAAAGACAGAGTTGATTTTCAAAAATTGACTGAATCCGAAAAGCATATATTTATTTCAAACCTGAAGTACCAGACGCTGTTAGATTCAGTTCAGGGCCGCAGTCCTAATATTGCCTTTTTACCACTCATTTCTTTGCCCGAGCTAGAAACTTGGGTCGAGACTTGGTCGTTTTTTGAAACAATTCACTCTCGTTCCTACACGCACATTTTACGCAACCTGTTTTCAGACCCTAGTGAGATTTTTGAAGACATAGTGATGAATGAGGAAATTAAACGCAGAGCTGCGGATATTTCCAAATACTATGATGATCTCATATTTGCGACTCAGTTATGGCAAACGCTAGGAGAAGGCACGCATACAGTGAACGGTGAAAGGCACCTTATCACCATGCGTGAACTGAAAAAGAAAATGTACTTGTGCATGAATTCTGTTAATGCATTAGAGGCTATCCGTTTCTACGTTTCGTTCGCTTGTACATTTGCTTTTGCCGAACGCAAGTTGATGGAAGGTAATTCAAAAATCATTCGTTTGATAGCAAGAGACGAGAACCTCCATTTGTCTTCAACACAAACCATTTTAAATTTATGGGCGAAAGGAAAAGACGACCCTGAAATGGCAGAGATTGCTGAAGAATGCAAAGAGGAAGCTTCACATATATTCCTTAACGCTGTCGAACAGGAAAAACAATGGGCTGAATATTTGTTTGCAAATGGCTCTATGATTGGTTTAAACAAAGACATTCTTTGTCAGTATATTGAATATATCGCTAATCATCGTATGTCTGCGATAGGCCTTGGTCAACCTTTTGAAATAAAGAGTAACCCATTGCCTTGGATGAATAATTACCTTAATTCAGACCATGTCCAGGTTGCACCTCAAGAGTCTGAAATAAGCTCTTACTTAGTCGGTCAGATTGATTCGAGCGTAAGCGAAGAGGACTTCGCAGACTTCGAACTTTAATCCCTGCAAAGTGACCAAACCTGATGGCAACCTCACCATCCATGTCGTTGATGGTGAGGCCATTTCTACATCACATGACGAAACGATCCTGGAAACGTTAGAAAAAGCCAACATCGATATGCTTTTTCATTGTCGGGAAGGTTTTTGTGGCGCTTGCCGTTCCAGACTCATTAAGGGCGAGGTCGAATACACGACAGATCCACTAGCATTTATTGATGACGACGAAATTTTACCTTGCTGCTGTAAAGCTGCGTCAGACATTGAAATTGAAATTAATCAATAAAAAAACCGCGGTATTTCCGCGGTTTCTACTAAGAGAGACTAAATAGCGTTTACTTTACCGAATCGAGTGCAACACCCAATCGTTCGGCAACTTCAATATAGGTTTCAACTACACTTCCAAGGCCTTGACGGAAACGGTCTTTGTCCATCTTTTTGCGTGTTTCTTTATCCCACAAACGACAACCGTCAGGGGTAAACTCATCACCTAAAATCAAGTTGCCCTCAGCGTCTGTACCAAACTCCAACTTGTAATCAACCAAGATCATGCCCGCATCATCAAACAGTTTCTTGAGAATGCTGTTAACTGCGAACGTCGTTTTCTTCATGGCTTCAATTTGCGATGCCGTTGCCCAGCCAAATGAAGTGACGTGATAATCATTGATCATAGGATCATGCAACGCGTCGTTTTTAAGAAAGAACTCAAAAACAGGCGGGTTAAGGTCCATGCCTTCTTCTACCCCTAAACGACGAACCAAAGAACCAGCTGCGACATTTCTTACTACACATTCAACCGGGATCATATCGAGCTTTTTAACGACAGATTCAGTGTCAGAAATAATCGACTCAACCTGAGTAGCAACCCCGGCTGCTTCCAGTTTGCTCATGATAAAATGATTAAACTTGTTGTTTACCTCACCTTTACGGTCCAGTTGCTCAATCTTTTCACCATCGAACGCAGACGTGTCATTTCTAAACAATAAGATTAATTTGTCGCTATCGTCGGTTAAATAAACCGTCTTTGCTTTACCGCGATAGAGCTCATCTCTTTTTTGCATTGGTATTCCTACATTAAATATCTAAGTCGTCTTGCGACATGGCGTCTGAGAAAACGGCATAAAGATCGGCAACCTGGTTCGCAGCAAACGGCGAACTTTCATCATCCATGAAGGTCAACGAGGTTTTTGCGCCTACAGACGATACTTTCAAACGATAATCACCTTCGTCAAGCAACTCATCATCACTTGAAAACAAGGTCGTCCACCAGCTTCCTTCCTCTCCACCATAAGTAACAAAGAGAAGTCCGTTAGATTTGTCTAAATCTTTTACGTTAAAGCCCAGTTTTCGCAAAACTAGCTGCAATCGTGGCCAGGCAATATCATATTTGCCATCGATAATAAAAGCGGGATCACCGTCAGCATTGAAGCCCATTTCTACTGTTAGGCCTTGTCGGATTTGCTGGCGACGCTTGCTATTTTCAAGTCCTATCTGATAGTCGTAATGGCCTATGACCTGGTTCAGAATGTCTACCTCTTCTGCCCGCTTTTGCACATCTTCAATGCTGGCAACAACACTATCGTCTACTTTTTTGATGTAATCTTTCAATGCCACGTTGAGTGATGCTGTACGACCGTGAGGGGCAACATCGAGTTTAAACTCAAAACGCCTACCCGTTTCACTCTTCGTCGTACTCCATGAATACCAGCTGCTGTCTTCTTCTTGCTTGATGAGCATCCAGTCTGTGATCAGTGTTCCCTCTTCGGGTTCAAAACTTTCTACACCAATAGAGTTTTGTTCAAGAAAGCTGATCAAAGTATTCCATACTGTTTTATCCAGGGGTGTACTGTCGTCAATCTGGTCAAAGTTCACCGTGGCAGACTTGTTGCCCTCTTCAATATGCGAACCTGTGACTAATGGTAATACCAATGCCGGTGAAGCAATGATTAGCTTTTTCCCATACAAGTTCGACGGTGCACTACTGCCAATTTCTGGTATGTTGTATTCATCGGAATAAGTCGGGGAATCGAGCCCTTCTGGCACAGAAACTGGAGTTTGGACAGAAGCATCCACATAATTGAAGTTGCCCGAAGCCCGTTGTCTGTCTTCAATGGTAGAACAGCCGCCCAGTGCGATTACACCGACACCTAACAGCACACCTAATTTGGTTTTCATTAACATCTCTTATTCTTATTTCATTAACGCGTATTCATGCAACACTGCTTCGATTGCTTTTTGACTCGCAAGTTCCGGAATCACCATAGGCAATCTCAATTCAGGGTTTTTGATTAATCCCATTTTATACATTGCCCACTTAGGCATAACCGGATTGGGTTCAACAAACAAAGCCGAATGAAGTTTTTCAATTTCAGCATTTATTGCAGTACACAGCGCAAAGTTATTATCTCGTGCAGCCTGACACATCTTCGCCATTGGACCTGGAACAATGTTTGCGGTGACAGAAATTACACCATGACCGCCCAACTTTAAAAATTCACAGCTGGTTTCATCATCACCGCTGAGAATGACAAAATCATCTGGCACCAAGGCTTTTGTATCCGTCAATCGCTGCAAATCACCGGTCGCATCTTTGAGGCCCACAATATTTTTGTGTTCAGCCAGCACTGCGACCGTTTCAGGTAACATGTCCGCCACCGTTCGACCCGGAACATTGTACAACAAAACAGGGACATCTGTGGCATCAGCTATCGCATTAAAGTGTGCGATCATACCTGCTTGTTGTGGTTTGTTGTAATAAGGCACAACACTTAAAAATCCGTCTACGCCAAGTGGCGCCATTTCACGGCTTAAAAACACGGCTTCATCCGTTGAATTCGCGCCGCTACCTGCAATCACAGGTATGCGGCCAGCCGCTATATCCACAGTGCGTTTTACTACTTTGATATGCTCGTCAAAAGGTAAGGTTGCCGACTCGCCTGTAGTTCCAACGGATACTATACCGTCCGAACCGTTTTCGATGTGAAATTGAATACAGGCTTCTAAATCTTGATAGTCGATTTGGCCATTCGCATCCATAGGGGTAATGAGTGCAACGTAACTGCCTTTAAACATAGATACTCCAACGCAATGAAGCGCACATGGTAATTATCTAATGGCATAAACACAAGCCATGGTAGTGCTGGTTTGTTAAAAAAACTCTGTGTTATTATGCAATAAATGAAATTGTGAATGACAGAGCATGAAAACACAGCTGATTGTGACTTTTTTGGGGTCAGACAAACGCGGTATTTTGAGCGAAATTGCCACAGCGGTTAACGATGCAAATTGCAATATACTGGATAGCCGACAAGCCGTTTTTGGTCAGGATTTTTCTCTTACTATGATCATTGAGGGCACACAACCTGACATTACCCGGGCAGAGTGCACAATCCCACTCATCTGCCAGAAGCTTGATCTACTGTCTATGATGAAGCGTACCAGCAAGCATGAAAAACAAAATTTGGAACGCTTGTTCGACATTGAGTTCAGCGGCATTGATACACCTGGATTGATAAAACGTGTTACCGGTGTATTTGCTGATCACAATGCAACCATTAGTGCATTTAGACAAAAAACCTTCACTGAGCCCAAAACTGGCGAGGAGCACATGCGCTGTAAGATGGTGATGAGCGTACCCCGCGACACAGATATAGACGCGTTAGACAAAGCCATGCAAAGCTGTTTTAAAGGGCTAAATCTAACAGGAAAATTAAAAGACACTCACGGTAAGGAGCAAGATGAAAACGTTGCAAGCTGGTGACAACGCACCTCAATTCACGTTACAGGATCAACACGACAACGCGGTATCATTGTCAGATTTCGCCGGAAAAAAAGTACTCGTGTACTTTTATCCCAAGGCTATGACGCCTGGCTGTACCGTTCAGGCACAAGGGTTAAGAGACGTGAAAGCTGAACTCGACAAGGCCAACGTGGTTGTTCTGGGTATCAGCCCTGATCCGGTGAAAAGGCTGCCCAAGTTTGTAGAGAAAGAAGACCTTAACTTTACCCTGCTTTCAGACGAAGACCACGCTGTCGCCGATGCATTTGGTGTATGGGGCCCCAAAAAATTTATGGGCAAAGAATACGATGGTATTCACCGATTATCTTTCCTGATTAACGAAGACGGTAATATTGAGCACGTATTCAACAAATTTAAAACAAAAGAACACCATCAAGTGGTATTAAATTACCTGAATAAATAAAGGCTTGGGGTACGGCACTATGCCGTACCCTCTTTTACTTGTGAAGATTCCGAACTCCAAGCAGTGATTACGGCTTTTACCAAGGTAGCTAACGGTATCGCAAAGAAAACACCCCAAAACCCCCATAACCCACCAAAAAACAACACCGCAATAATAATGTACAAAGGGTGAAGACTAACCGCCTCTGAGAAGAGCAGCGGCACCAATAAGTTGCCATCCAAAGCCTGAATAATGCTGTAAGCAATCATCAAATACCAAAATTCAGCACTAATCCCCCACTGAAACAATGCAACCACCGCAACCGGGATCGTCACAACAGCTGCGCCAATATAGGGAATGAGTACGGAGAGTCCTACTAACACGCCCAGTAACATGGCATAGCGTAGGTCCATCAAAACAAACGTAAGGCAAGACACGCCGCCGACGATAACAATTTCGATGACCTTGCCACGTATATAGTTGGCGATTTGTGTGTTCATTTCATTGCCAACCTGAGTGATTAGACGCCGTTCATTTGGCAAAAGTTTTGATACGGTCTGCAAGAAAAAGTTTTTGTCTTTTAACATGAAAAAAACCATAAGCGGGACAAGTATAAGATAGATAAGTAACGCCGCCACATTGACCAAAGAGCTAAAAGAAAGACTGATTAACGATTCACCCAACGCGCCAATTTTTTCGTTTAGCCCCGCCATGATGTTTTCTATCTGGTAAACCTGAACGTATCTGGGGTATTTTTCCGGAAGCGTAAGTACCCAGTTTTGCGCAGAAGCGACAATCTGCGGTGTTTCCTGCATAAGATTGACACTTTGTTTCGACACTATAGGCAATAAGATAACCAATGCAATAATGCTCACCGCGCTAAATAGCACCATTACAGTAGCCGTACCAATTGACCTGCCAATACCAGCCTTTTCTAGCTGTACCACAGGCCAGTCTAGTAGATAAGCAATAATGGCCGCTACAATCACGGGCATCATCATTTTGCCCCAAATTAACAAGACGACCGTAGATATCAATATTAGAAGCAGTAACATAACTGCGTCAGGATCTGAAAATTTTCGTTGGTACCAGCGACGAAATACGCTTAGCATTGAAAAGCCTTTTTTGTTCATTAAGTTGCGGACGATAAGATACCAGATTTTCTTTGGAAATTAATGAAACTGTTTGTAGGAATCGGTACTCTACTATGAAAGAGTACACTTAATTATAAAATAGTCAGGGGTGGAATGGCCCGGTTAACCAACCTTTTTATTACGTTTACATGCGCGTTTGTCGTAGGTGCTGCAGTCAGTTTTGCTGCATTCTCTCAGACAAACACGCAACGAAATGACCTTCCTGAAATCGGTGTAGTGGCATCAGAGGTTGTCACCATTGACAAAGAACAGATTATTGGTGATGCACTGATGCGGCAGTTACGCGGTCAGGCTCCATTGGTACACGACCCTGTCCTTGAGCAATATATTCAGGATTTGGGTAACCGGCTGGTTGCCCATGCGGACAACACAAACTTCCCTTTCACTTTTTTCTTTATCAACAACAATGCAATTAACGCCTTTGCCTTTTTCGGCGGGCACATTGGCATGCATACGGGCCTCATTGCAAAAGCGGACAATGAAAGTGAAGTCGCCTCTGTACTTGCCCACGAAATAGCCCATGTCACGCAAAGACATATAGCACGTAGAATGCAGGCTCAACAACGCTCTTCTCCTCTAGCGTTGGCATCGTTGATAGGCGGTGTATTATTAGCGCTGGCCGATCCTTCTGCAGGCATGGCCGCAATTCAGGCAACGCAGGCAGCTTCTGCGCAGTTTCAAATTAATTACACCCGCAGCAATGAACAAGAGGCCGACAGAATAGGTATTGCTATGTTGGCGAGAGCGGGCTTTGACCCTAAGGGTGCTGCTACGTTTTTCTCAAAGTTGGTTGAAGCGTCAAGACTAGTATCAAAACCGCCACAGCGGCTTCTCTCGCACCCTTTGAGTGAAAACAGGGTTGCCGATGCCAGAGCTAGGTTGGAGAGCCTGCCACAGGTAAACCTGCCGCCAAGCCTTGCTTTCCAACTTGCCAAAGCCAGAATACAGGCGCGGTATGAATTTGATGAGCGCTATGCGCTTGACTATTTTGAGGCAGCCAGAGGAAAACGTTCGGGCTTATTTAACGAAGCGATAGAATATGGTTATGCGCTCGCGTTGTTACGCAATGACAAACCTGAACAAGCGCAGAATGTGCTAGCGCCACTTCTGCAATCGCGCCCTGACAATCAGTTTTATTTAGACACAGCAACCGATGTCGCCATTGCACTCGAATCGCCAACCAAAGCGATAGAAATGCTAAATCCGCACTTTGCGTTAACGCCCCGCAACCCAGTATTGGCACTAAACTTGGCCAATGCACATTTAGAGGCAGAGCAATATGAGCAGGCTATAAGTATTCTGCGAGATTTCCTGTTAACCGACAAAGAACACCAGTTGGCACATCAATTACTTTCTGATGCATACCAGGGTGCCAATCAACGCGCGAATATGCATCAGAGTAAAGCAGAGGTGTTTGCGCTTTCAGGAGGGTATAAGCGTGCAGTAGACGAACTACAATTTGCTTATAACCACACCGGTGATGACCACTTAGTCAAACAGCGAATTCGAGCCCGAATAAAACAATTCAGGAGTGAAGAAGAAAAACTGAAGTCACTTTAATTGTCGAATGCGCTTTTGTGTTGAGACAACAGCGCGTTTAATTGGTCAGCTTTTACTTCTCCAAGTATTTCTTCCTTTATCTGACCGTTTGGCGAAATTATATACGTTGCTGGTAAGCCAGCTGGATAAGCAACAGGCAAGGCAGTTTCTGTATTAGTAACAATAACGGGCACTTCGATGGTGTATTGTTCAATAATACGCTGCAGTGTGGCTTTATCCAGCGCATCAAAACTTACCATATACACTTCAGTGTTCTCGCTTACCCCCTGATTAAAACGATTGAGTTCAGGAATTTCTCTCAAACAAGGTGCGCACCACTGGGCAAAAAAGTTTACAACCAGCCATTTGCCTTTCTTTTGTTGCCAAACAATTTTTTCTCCCGAAACGGTCTCTGCATCGTAAGCAGTATTAATGTTGAACAAAACGTAGACACTCAGTCCCATGATCAGTGCCAACAGCGGTAAAACATATTGTAAAGTTGAGTTTTTCATTAATCAGACAAACTTGCAGCGCATTGCCTACGCTAGTTACACTTGTAAAAATAACAACACAGGATAGACGTATATGTCCAGTATCAAAATTTTGCATAATCCACGCTGCTCAAAAAGCAGACAAACGCTCGCGCTAATCGAAAATGCAGGCATCGAGCCAGAAATCGTCTTGTACTTAAATGATCCACCTAGTGAGCAGTGTCTGGAACAATTAAAAACCTATCTTAAGATTGACAGTATTCGGGCTATTACTAGAACAAAAGAAGCACTGTATAAAGAGCTCGGACTGGCTAATGAAACTCAGGAAGCGGCATTAATCAAAGCAATACATACCCACCCAAAACTGTTGGAACGCCCCATCGTAATAAAACACTCTGACGCAGGTATTCAGGCTTGTATCGGCCGCCCACCTGAAAACGTACTGGACTTGCTACCTTGAAAACCGTATTAGTGCTCTATTATTCACGCCATGGAGCGACCAGAATGCTGGCAGAGGCGATTGCAACCGGTGTCGAACGAGGTGGCGCCGAAGCTTTAGTTAGAACGGTGCCATCCGTGTCCACAGAGACTACTGCTTCGGCACCTGAAGTACCGAAATCAGGGCCCCCATTTGTAACTAAACAAGACCTGTGTGACTGTCACGGTCTTATCTTAGGAAGCCCTACCCGCTTTGGAAACATGGCGTCAGCAATGAAACACTTTTTAGATTCAACCAGTGAAGAATGGTTAAGCGGCGCATTAGCCGGTAAACCTGCCAGTGTTTTTACCTCTTCAAGTAGTTTACATGGGGGCCAAGAGAGCACATTGCTTTCCATGATGTTGCCGCTTCTCCATCACGGTATGATAATCAGCGGCCTTCCCTATAGTGAAGGCGCATTGCACACCACTAAAAGCGGCGGCACTCCCTATGGCGTTACCCATGTTGCTAACGGCAACAATGACGCCCTGTCTGACGAAGAAAAAAGCCTAGCCATCGCACAGGGCCAACGCATGGCCGTATTGGCGACATCGTTAGCCACACAAAATAAAGAGTATTAGCATGCATGTATTTCCCGACATTCCCATGGCAAATAAAACCAAATTTTATCGCTATGTTGCGCTTTTGAGCCACTTAGCGTTACTACTTTGGGTGGCCAACTGGCAACTGCTAGTAACAAAAGAACATGCTTACTCTGTACCCTTTGTGGTGTTGATTTATTTGATGCCTCTTTTGTTGCCATTACACGGTATTTTAAGAGGTAAAGCCTACACACACGCTTGGGCAAACTTTTTTATTTTGTTCTATTTTCTTCACAGTATCACCGTACTGTATGCAGTACCTGCAGAACGCGTTTATGCTGCTGTTGAATTAGTCCTTGCGGTTGCTATGTTTACCGGTTGCTGCGTTTTCGCCCGATTACGAGGCCGAGAGTGTGGCCTAGGCATAGGCAAACTTAAAGATGAAATGGAACGAGAAAAACAACATTTTGAACAAAGGTAGTGCAGACATGAAAACCCGTATTGTCTTGTTTAGTGCGTTTTTAATCTTGTTGCAAGCTTGTGGCGGCGGAAGTTCAGGCACTGACACACCACCGCCTGTTCAGCCGCCCACGCCGCCAAACCCTAACCCTCCGCCGGCAGCTGAGACCGTATCACTAACAGAAAACGGACTGCAATTGCATGGTGAGCTAACAGCGCTTGCGGGAGAAAGCGTTGGCTTTGCCATTACGACTGACGATCAACTTGAGATTGAATCCATTCTGTGGCAACAAATTAGTGGGCCTAATGTGACAGTACTTGCAACACATACGCAAGTCATTGGCTTTGATACGAGTGAGCCTGGTCAATATCAATTTAGGGTAACAGCCACATTGAATAGCGATGCGCAAAGGCAGCTAAACTTTTCGTTAGACGTAGCAGATTCAAATTCGGTTTTAGCCAATGTTAGACTTGACCACTCAGCCACGGAACTAGGCAGGGTTTCATTACGGGTGGACACCACTGCAGACAAGACTATCGACAGGATCAGCTGGACGCGTTTGCACGGGCCGCAAGTAAACGATGTACAAACACAATCAGACGACGGTGAGGCGTTCGATTCAACCCGCCCTCATAGCCTGTTCTTTAATGCCCCCTCAGTTACTAGCGACAGCGTCATCAGCTATCAGGCGAATGTTACATTTACGGATGGTTCCGAGGCATCGGATACCGCACTGGTATTGATTGATAATGTCACGATTAATCAGGATGGTTATTTTACTAACAACGACTTATACGTTTCCTCGCATATGATCCCTTACAGGGAAGAGAGCCCCTATGCTGATTCGCTAAAACGCTGTGTTTACAATAACCAGTTTGACACTAGCTGTAGTTTCGAAGATCTGCCGCTATTGGGAATGGAAACCACTACACCGACGGTTGAGGACGTACTAAACAGAACATTAGTGTCGCATCCTTGGATGGGACAGCGTTTTGAAGAGTATCTGCGCCAGTCTGAGGCTGGTAGCGACATGTTAAACCTTCTCAGAGGTACTACCGCGGTTGTTATTTCCTATGACATCAGGCCCTCATTTTATTGGGTGGTATCGGGGGCTATCTACTTAGACGCCAATAATTTTTGGCGCACGCCGCAAGAAAGAGACACATTAAACACTCGTCCTGATTTCAGGAGTAACTTTGGCAATGATTTACAGTTTGGCATTTTTTGGCGATATGTAAAAAATGGACAAAACTACCTTAATCAGGCGTTTCCTGCGGCCTCAGAGCGTGGTGATAAACCTTTCAGTGGACTCGAAGCGAGTTTAACCTGGCTCATGTACCATGAATTAGGCCATGCCAATGACTACTTCCCTCCTCGACGCTGGCCAACCATAAGTACGACAACATCGCCATTGTCTTATTTCAATGATGCACAGCCCGACTCAACCGATATGGATGGCCTGTATCCGTTAACATCCTCTGAGTTAAAATCGCTGGCCAATGTCTCCTTTGGTGGCGAGACAGCCACTGCTCAACAGCGCAATTTTGTGCCTTTGGACATACAGGGCTTTTATGCCCCTGACAGGGCCCCCGCCTATTATGCCTATTTCAACGAGAGGGAAGATTATGCAACGCTTTTTGAGCGTTTCATGATGCTTTACCGTCTGGGCATTCCTGCTGATACAGGTATTATTGGAACGGTAAACAACCCAAATGCTATTGTAACCTGGGGAGCCAGAGCAAGGATCACTGACCCTGCATTGTTCAATAGGCTTAGGTACACCATTGAACGTGTTTATCCTGAGATTGATTTTGACGCGGTATACCCCGATTTACCAGCAACACAAATATTTCCGCCAAATGCGAATTGGTTTGCACTACTCGACCTGGAATCCAATACGCAAAATAATATGGCGGGCAAGTCTATGCAGGGGTCTCATTCAGGGTTAGGGTTTAGTGGAATTCCCAACCTTATGTTGCATCATAAGCATGGTGATCCTAGAAAACTGCCAATGAAACCTTAGGTGCGCCTACTACTGACTATGCTCAATGATCGCTGGTACTCAGTACTTGCTTGAGCATAGCCAGAGAAATCTTTTTCTTTGATTGCAAAGACAAGTCGTCTAACTCACTTAGCACACGCATAAGATAGGGTAAATCGCGCTTACCGTGTGAAAGCAAGTAGTCAATAGTGGCAGAAGAAATGCTTAAACCACGCTGTTTTGCGCGTAATGCAAGGATTGCCTTTTTATCATCATCAGTGGGTTGTTCAATGGCGTACACTAATCCCCATCGTAACCGCGAAATGAGGTCAGGCAACAAGAAAGGCAGTTCGCTGGCCGGTGTTGCACTGGTCATCAATAAATGTGTGTGCGCACCTGTATTGCTTTTTTCTACCACCTTATTGATAAAGTCAAACAGTGCTTCTTCCCAAGTTCCATCCTTGGCTATACAGTGGATATTGTCTAGGCAAACCAGACTTAATTGCTCTAACCCATCAAAAATTTCAGCAGAATAGTGCAAAAAGTCTGACAAATTCAGATAAGCACTACTTTGTCCCTGCAGCTCTGCATTGTGGCAAGCCGCATACAATAAATGGCTTTTGCCCGTAGACGCCCCACCGAAAAGCAATGTGATTGGGTGCTTGATATCACTGCTATTGCTGCCCAAAGTTCTCAGGTAATTGAGCACAGCCTCATTGCCACTGGGGAAAAAGCTACTAAAAGTCTCATCCGCGGGAAGTTGAACGGGTAAGGTCAATTGCATCGACTATTCGTCCCAGTAAAGATTGATCACTGGCGACTGTGCATTAATCTGTATGCCATCCTGATCAATGGGTATCAGTTTTTTATCCAGCGCCAATGTAGTAATTAGGTCCTCTAATTCTCCGAGTAACACCACGTTGAAAGCAGCAACTTTTCCCTCTATCTGAGTCAACCTTACGTCCTGTACGACCGTGAGATCTGCCAGATATCGGCTAAGTGAAACAGAGCTTGATAGCGACTGAATGTTGGCAATATTGAGCACATAGGTAGCATTTTTTGTCTGAGAGACCGAAATAGCATAGAGGTCTGCCAATTTATCTGCATAAAAATCGATAAGGCGCTTAATGACTGTCTGGTCATCATCACCGAAAAACTGACCAGATTCGATGCCGTCTTCGCCTTTAATCGTCCAATCTAACACCACAGAATAACGGTCTATGTCACTGTTGACTATGGCAAATTCGTCTGCTTCAAAACTCTGAATCGTCTGCAGATTGATGTCATCGGCTCGTTGTAAAAACCCATCTACATCATCCACTGAATATGCAAAGGCTGCAGAGTCTACAAATACTGGAGCTTGCGTTTTTTTCCGATTTGCCATTGCTTCTGCAATGGCACGTCTTTGCCTAAGACCTTCGGTATTGCCGATTCTCGCAGCAATTATAAAATCCGGGCGATATCGGCTACTTGCTCGCTCTATAACAGGCATAAACCTCCCCCACACATCAGTAGGTCCCACTGCCATGGTATCTTCCAGATCCATCAAGGGCAGTAATAAATTAATACCACGACCACTGGCAGATTGTTTAATTTGCTGTGCTTGTTCGGTCGGCGATACATCCGACACAATGCCAATACGCTCGCTACTATTCACCGCTAACCACACTATGCCGTCTGGACGCCTTGCGCCCCATAGCGGCAAATTTGCGCGCTTGATCAATTGTTGGACTTTTTGCCGATCAAATACGGCTCTGTATATTTGAGCCTGGTTTCTCATCAAGTATTCATAAGACGCCAGATATTCATCAGATTGACGAAGTGCTTCACGCACTGCAGCGTTGGAAACGCTTGTGGGGTCTCCAGTCATTTTTATTATGACCTGCGAAAATGCCGCACGCCTAGGGTTACTGTGCTCAGAGACGACCACTTCTCCCACGTTGGTGCTAACGATACTCGAAGCATTCACTGCAATGGGGGTGAATAATAAAACCCACATTATAATGCCACCAATTTTAGACATGTGCCCTGATATCCGATCTCTAGGTAAATTTGAACAAGTGCATTGTGCGACATTTGTCGCGGGATTTCATCCCTGATAGAATCGCGCCAGTTAATTTTTTAAACCTTTCTAACACGCGAGTCGAGCAAAAGTGAGCGAATCTAGTAAACCATTGAGCTACAAAGATGCAGGTGTCGATATTGATGCTGGTAATAAACTAGTAGAAAACATCAAGCATGTAACAAAAAAGACACACCGTCCTGAAGTACAAGGCGGCTTGGGCGGCTTTGGTGCGCTGTGTGCGATACCAGAAAAGTATCGTTCCCCACTTTTGGTTTCAGGTACCGACGGTGTGGGAACTAAACTGCGTTTGGCTATGGACTGTGGTGAACATCAAGGTGTGGGTATTGATTTGGTCGCCATGTGTGTCAATGATCTCATTGTTCAGGGTGCAGAACCTTTGTTTTTCCTAGACTACTATGCAACCGGAAAGCTAAATGTAGATACGGCTACGGATGTGGTAACGGGTATTGGTTTGGGCTGTGAAATGGCAGGCTGTGCATTGATTGGTGGGGAAACTGCCGAAATGCCGGGTATGTATGAAGGTGAAGACTACGATTTAGCAGGCTTTTGTGTTGGTGTTGTTGAGAAAGACGAATTAATTGATGGCAGTAAGGTAAAAGACGGCCAAACTATTATTGCCTTGGCTTCTTCAGGTCCACATTCAAATGGCTATTCTCTTGTGCGTAAGGTTTTAGAAGTAAGCAACGCCGACATCAATCAAGCGTTTGATGGAGCCACGCTAAAAGACCGCTTGCTAGCGCCAACGAAAATTTACGTAAAATCTGTCCTGAAGCTGATAGAGTCCCTGCCCGTGCATGCTATCTCCCATATAACCGGTGGTGGTTTTTGGGAAAACATTCCACGCGTCTTACCTAATGACGTACAGGCAGTAATTGATGGCAATTCGTGGCAATGGCCCGCTGTTTTCGCTTGGTTACAGGAAAATGGCAATATAGAAACCCATGAAATGTATCGCACGTTTAACTGTGGCGTGGGCCTAGTGCTAGTTGTTGACAATGAAAATGCAGATAAAGCGGTCGACATCCTCAAGCAAAATGGTGAAAACGCCTGGATTATTGGACACACGGCTAGCGGCCAATCAGACGCAGTTGTCATCAATTGAGCTAGGCTGCGTAATGCATAAAAATCTCGTGGTATTGATTTCAGGTAGTGGCACTAATCTGCAGGCTATCATAGAGGCTATTGAAGCAAACCGCATCAATGGCCGCATTTCACTGGTGATAAGTAATAAAGCAGACGCATACGGACTAACACGTGCTGAACAACATGGTATTGCAACGCGATACATCGATCACAAGGCCTTTGACGATCGTGAGGCGTACGATGCCAAACTCAAAGAAGTGATCGATGATGCCGCACCCGACTTTATCGTTTTGGCCGGCTATATGCGAATAATGACGCCGTCTCTTGTTGAGCATTTCAGTGGAAAAATGGTCAACATTCACCCCTCGTTGTTACCAAAATACAAAGGTTTGCACACACATCAGCGTGCTATTGATGCGGGGGATACGGAACATGGCCTTAGCGTACACTTTGTGACCCCTGAATTGGACGGAGGTCCAGTCATCATTCAAAGTAAAGTACCGGTTTTTACTGATGACGATGCAACCATTTTGGCTGAACGTGTTCAAACCCAAGAGCGGCAAATTTATCCTCTGGTAGTCAGTTGGTTGTGTGACGGGAGACTGGTGATGAGAGATAATCGCGCTGTTATGGACAATGATGTATTACCGCCACAAGGGTTCGCACATGAGTAAAATAAAGGCAGTGTTATTAATGATTGGCCTGACGTTTGTACAAACTGGGTTCAGTCAGGCGGAAACACCGTCTTTAACACCGTTTAAAGCCGAATACACGGCTTACCGATGGGGCGATGCGTTGGGTACAGCGTCGATGGAACTTGAATGGCTGGCAGGCAACCAATACTCTTTGCTTTATCAGTCTAAGGTCTCTAAGTTTTTTCTTTCAGACAAACGCACTGAACACTCTATTTTCTATTTGCAGGATAACCAGCTAGTGCCCAAGGAGTATCACTACTCACGTTCAGGAACGGGTTCCGACAAGCAACTGGATGTGACATTTAATGAAAATCAAAAGCGCATTCAGATTAAAGAAGACAACGATATTAGTACACTCCCATGGCGCGGCGAAACAGATAATCAATTGTATCGCATAGCCCTTCCTTTGCAGTTATCCGTTAACAAAACACAGATGAACGTCAGTTTCATTAACTATCGCGGGGAACAGAAACAGTACCAAATCCGTGTAGAAGATCAGGAGCAGATTGACCTACCTTTTGGAGAATTGAACAGTATTAAAGTTAAAATTGTTCGCCAAAACAGCAGCCGGGAGACTTACGCTTGGTTTGCGCCAGAACTTGATTATCTGCTCGTCAGATTGCAGCAATTCAAGGACGGAGAAGAACAAGGCGATATCAAGCTCACCACGTTCGTTCAAAAATGAATACAACGCTGCCACGCATCTAAATTATCTGCTTGATTTTTTGCTAACACCTTATTAACGTACGTAACAATCTGGTCTGACCTGAGAATCTTATTGGGTCAATCTCATAGAGAGGGATGTTATGGAATCGTTCATTTGGTTTTTATTAGTGGTGGCTGCTCTCAGTATAGCCACCTATAAACGCGCTTCACTCAATAATACTATTGCCGCAGGTGCAGCCGTTTTACTGCTAGGCACCTTTGCTGGTGGTGTCGGATTACTTGCTTGGCTTATTTATGCCGCCGTGTTTGCGCCGTTTGCGGTGTCATCACTGCGTTTAACCTATCTCACCAAACCCATGTTGGCCTTTTATAAAAAGGTCATGCCCGAGATGTCCAGTACTGAGCAAGAGGCAATCGATGCGGGAACCGTATGGTGGGATGGTGATATTTTTTCAGGTAAGCCAGACTGGAACAAGCTTCACTCTATTGAAAAAAGCCGCCTTACTGCGGAAGAGCAAGCCTTCCTTGACGGCCCAGTAGACAAGGTGTGCTCCATGGTTGACGAATGGCAAATCAACCATAAAGACGCCGATCTATCGCCTGAAATATGGGCATTTCTAAAACAACACAAATTTTTCGCCATGATCATCAAAAAGGAATATGGCGGGCTTGAATATTCTGCATTTGCACAGTCGCGAGTGTTACAAAAGCTCGCGGGTACCAGTGCGGTGTTGTCCAGTACCGTTGGTGTACCTAATTCTTTAGGGCCAGGTGAGCTGCTACAGCACTACGGCACCAAAGAGCAACAAGATTATTACCTACCTCGCCTGGCCAATGGTGAAGAAATTCCCTGCTTTGCACTTACCAGCCCAGAAGCAGGTTCAGATGCAGGCGCAATTCCCGACACGGGTATAGTCTGCGAAGGTGAATACAAGGGCAAAAAAGTGCTGGGAATGCGCCTAACCTTTGATAAGCGGTATATCACCCTCGCACCAGTAGCAACTGTTGTGGGTCTTGCGTTTAAATTGCATGATCCTGATGGCTTGCTTGGCGATCAAAAAGATCTTGGCATTACCTGTGCGCTTATTCCAAGTGATACACCAGGGCTTGATATTGGTCGTCGCCACCTACCGCTAAACACCCCTTTCCAAAACGGTCCAATTCGCGGTAACGACATTTTCGTTCCACTTGACTATATTATCGGCGGTCCAGCCATGGCAGGAAAAGGCTGGAGAATGCTAATGGAATGTCTGTCTGTAGGACGCTGCATCACGTTGCCGTCTACCTCAGCTGGTGGCGCCAAATCTGTGGCTATGGCAACGGGAGCCTATGCGCGAATTCGCCGTCAGTTCAGGCTTCCCATTGGCCAGATGGAAGGCATCGAAGAAATGCTGGCACGCATCGGCGCAAACGCTTACCTGATGGATGCCGTCACTCGTTTTTCAACTGCGGGTGTCGACTTGGGCGAAAAGCCTTCGGTTATTTCAGCCATTTGTAAATATCACCTCACCGAGCGTATGCGCGTAGTCATTAATGATGCGATGGACGTGCACGGTGGCAAGGGTGTCATGCTTGGGCCCAATAATTACCTAGGCCGCGGTTATCAGGGAATGCCAATTTCAATTACGGTTGAAGGCGCCAATATCCTTACCCGTAATATGATGATCTTCGGTCAGGGTGCGATGCGATGCCACCCGTATGTGCTGCAAGAAATTAAAGCTGCAGCAGTCGACGACAGACAGGAGCAGTTAAAGGCATTCGACAAAGCGGTATTTGGCCACATAGGTTTTGCAATCGCTAATACTGTTCGCTCAAAATGGTTTGCGTTCACTGGAGGGCTATTCAATAAGACACCTTTTAATGACGAAACCGCGCGTTATTACCGCTCTATGGAAGGCTACAGTGCTAATCTGGCGTTGTTGACCGACGTAGCCATGGGTGTACTTGGCGGTGACCTGAAACGCAGAGAGCGCCTATCTGCACGTTTAGGAGACATCTTAAGCAATTTATATTTGGCCAGTGCCACACTCAAACGGTTCGATGAAGATGGACGTTTACACGAAGATTTGCCTTTGGTTCATTGGGCGGTTCAAGATTGTTTGTATAATCTAGAAACGGCTATGTTGGGATTCTTCGAGAACTTCCCCAATAGAGCGATCGCCAATGTATTGCGATTAATGACAATGCCTTTCGGGCGCCGTTATACCCAGCCGTCAGACAAGCTGTCTCACAAGATCGCCATTATGTTGCAAACACCATCTTCTGCCCGTTCCAGGTTAGGTGATGGACAATATCTCACACGGGAGGAAGGCAGTTTAGCCGGTGATTTGGAACAAACATTGGAGGATATACTGGCTGTTGAACCTGTGTACGAGCGTATTTGCAAGAAGAAAAAACAAAAACTGCCTTTCTCGCAACTTGGAGCTATGGCTGATGAGGCTGTCAAAGAGGGCTGGATAAATGAAGACGAAGCCGCGTTGATGAAACGCGCAGAAGAGGGAAGACTTCGCACCATCAATGTTGATGACTTCGATTCCTCTGAATTGATTGCAGCGACATCTGATTTGGCCAAACCCAAAGCTAAAACCACTAAATCAACAAAATCGAAAAAGGCCGCTTAGGCGGCGCTTTTAGACGTTACCGATTAAGCGCTATATCATATAGCGCTTTTTTTTCACTCTGCGAAAGAAAGGCCTGCTCTACCCCATTTTTCTGAATCTGCGCAAGCTCGGCATCAGTCAATCCAATGACGTCTTTAGCCACCTTGTATTCATGTGCTAAATCAATAGCCGAAACGCCAGGATCGTCCGTACTAAGCGTGACGGGAATACCCCGTTGTAAAAACGCCTTCATTGGATGATTCGCGGTATCCTGAACAGTAGCAGTCTGGTAGTTTGATGTTGGGCAGGACTCTATACCAATTTCATGCTTAGCCAGGTAATCCATTAGCTTATCGTCCTGAATAGCAGCAACACCATGCCCAATTCTCACAGCACCAAGATCATTAATGGCTTTCCAGATACTGCTAGGCCCATCGGCTTCACCCGCGTGCACCGTTATCTGCCAGCCAGCATCACGGCCTCTTTTAAAGTGCTCGACAAACTGTTCTGCGGGGTAATGAATTTCATCGCCTGCCAGGTCAAGCGCGGTGATCCTTTCCTTATGGGCCAGTAACCCAGAAAGCTCCTTAAAACATATTTCACTGCCGTAAGTACGGCTGAGAATGCCAATAAGCTTTGCCTGGCTGTTAAATGCTTTCATACCGGCATCTATGCCGTCGATCACAGCTTCAACGACCCCTTCAACAGATAAACCGTGTGTTTCCCCCATGTAATAGGGTGAGAATCGCAGTTCAATGTAGTCAATGCCTTCTTTAGCAGCATCTTCCACATTTTCATAGGCGATGCGTTTGCAGTCATCATAACTGGCTAACACTGATACACCGGTATCAAGCTTTTTCAAAAAAGCCAGTAAGTCACTGGTCTTGTCGTGTATTTGAACATATGCAGCTAGCGCTTCAGGCGTGTCTACAGGCAAAGAAATTTGATTTTTTTCAGCCAGTTCCCAAATCGTCATGGGTCTGACATTACCATCAAGGTGGCGGTGAAGTTCGGTAACTGGAATACCTTTGTTGATCATGAAAACACTCTTCTTTTTAAACGCGTATTTGGATTACCGTTAGGTATTTTTGTCTCAGATCGGTAAACTATACCGCTATTCATTCAATCAATACAGAAGAGTAAGCGTGTCTCAGAAAGACAATATCTATGCACAAAAAACCCACGCTATTGATGACTTCAGGTTTGACGACACGGTCGCGGACGTTTTTCCTGATATGATCAACCGTTCTGTGCCCGGATACAAAACTATCACCCACAGTGCGGGAAGAATAGCACAGCGTTACGTCGCTCAGGGCGACACCCTGTATGATATTGGTTGCTCACTGGGTGAAACCAGTCTCTCTATTAGCAGAGCCTTGCCCAATGACTTCTGTCATATCGTCGCGATTGACAACGCACAGGCCATGGTCGAGCGGTGTAAAAGAATCGTTCGTCAATACGCCTTGCCCAATCCAATCGATGTAGTGTGTGATGATGCTCAACGCATCAACTATGAATGCAGTGGGTTGATTTGTCTGAATTTCACACTCCAGTTTATTCCCCGCGAGCAGAGAGCATCTTTACTCAGCAAACTTGCAACCGCGTTAAAGCCCGGTGGTGCACTCTTGCTTTCTGAAAAAATTCGTCATCCAACACAGGCAGGTAATGAGCTACTGATCGACCTACATCACGCCTTTAAACGCGATAATGGCTACAGTGAACTGGAAATCGCTCAAAAACGCGCAGCCATAGAAAACGTCATGAAAACAGATACCCTAGATACACACAAGCAGCGGCTGTTAGAGGCTGGGTTTGACGATGTTATTGTGTGGTATCAAAACTATAATTTTGTCTCAATGGTGGCAGAGAAACATCGATGAAATGGTTTTCCGAATTGTACGAGGCGATAATAGATACGCCCCTAGAACCATGGCTTGAAACCTTGCCTTCACAACTTGCATCATGGTCAAAGACGGCTAAACATGGTGAGTTTGATAAGTGGTGTCGGCTATTGGCAAAATTGCCACAAACACAGCCCTCAAAGGTAGATTTAGACACGTCTGTGACTATTGGTAGTGAACAAGACATAGACACCTACACCAAAAAACAAATTACCGGGCTACTCAAACAGTTTATGCCCTGGCGCAAAGGTCCCTTTAATTTACATGGGATTCACATTGACACAGAATGGCGTTCTGATTGGAAATGGGAACGTGTGCTCCCCCACATTACATCACTCAAAGACAGGAATGTATTAGATGTAGGCTGTGGAAGCGGTTATCACATGTGGAGGATGTTAGGTCACCAACCCCAACGCGTAATTGGTATCGACCCCACACAACTGTTTTTAATTCAGTTTCAGGCAATTAAGCATTTTCTTCCCGATCCACGCATACATTTCGCGCCTGTGGGTATAGAACACATGCCTCAATTAAAGGCATTTGACACCGTTTTTTCAATGGGTGTGCTTTACCACCGCAAAGACGCCCTAACTTTTATTACCCAACTCAAAGACCAGTTGCGAACAGGCGGTGAACTGATTTTGGAGACACTGGTAGTCGATGGCGACAAGCATACTGTATTACTGGCACCAGAACGTTACGCTCAAATGCGCAATGTGTGGTTTTTGCCGAGCTCATCAGCGTTGATTTGCTGGCTAGAGCGACTAGGCTTTAAGAATGTGCGGTGTGTGGATGAAAACGTCACCTCATTAGAGGAACAACGTGCCACAGAATGGATGACAAACCAGTCACTGGTAGACTTTCTGGATAAATCTGACACCAGCAAAACAATTGAAGGGTTTCCCGCACCTAAACGCGCAGTAATAGTTGCAACTAAAGCCTGATGGCATGATTGTTGTTAGTTAGCCTATATAAGCATTTGGAAGACGGGTAAGGCCACCATCCTCGCCCACAGCCAATATAGGTGAATAATGACAATTGATGCGTTTTTAGCTAAACATCAATTAGACGTTAACTATCAGTCTTTTGCACAAAAATGGTTCAACCCGTTAGTGCACGCCATTTTCGAGCACCATAAAAGTGCAGAAAAACCGCTCTATGTAGGGATTAATGGCTGCCAGGGTTCAGGAAAATCAACCTTAGCTGACTACCTCGCGATGTGTTTGCATGAAGACTATGCGTTGCAGGTAGTAGTATGTTCACTCGATGATTTTTATCTGCCCGCGGAAAGTCGCCAGCAGCTAGCGCGCACGGTGCATCCGTTATTATCGACCCGTGGCGTGCCGGGCACCCATGATGTCACGCTACTAGAGCAAGTGTTGCTGCATTGCCAGCAGTCAACAACCTTAACCCCCCTTGCCAACCCGCGCTTCGATAAAGCGTCAGACAACCCCTTCCCGCGACACCAGTGGCCACAAATAACATTGCCAGTTGATGTTGTTCTGTTTGAAGGCTGGTGCTGGGGCGTACGATCACAGGACAGTGAAGCATTGGCCACGCCCGTCAATACGCTTGAGCAAAACAAAGATACGTCTGGTGACTGGCGCCGTTTCGTTAATACTCAGCTTCTTCATCACTATGAGCCCTTGTACGCGCTGATGGATTTATGGGTAATGCTAAAAGCCCCCAGCTTTGACGCTGTTGCTCAATGGCGCGAGCAACAGGAAGCAAAATTGCGAGCAAGTATCTCGTCTGATAAAGGCACTAAGGTAATGAGCCCTGAACAAGTACTTCAGTTTATTCAGCATTTTCAACGACTCACCGAGCATGGCCTTAAAACACTGCCAGCGTATTGCGATTGGGTGTATGAGCTCGATTATAACCGCGACATTCACACATTAAGTGGTAAATTAGCAGGTGATTAGCATTGAATAACAATAAAAACACACTCATTTTCACAGACATGGATGGCACGTTACTGGACCATCACACCTATAGTATTGAACCGGCTAGACCTATGCTTGCATACCTAAAGCATGAGCAGGTTCCTGTGATACCCACCACCAGCAAAACCTGCGCAGAGCTTCTTGCGTTGCGTGAGCACTATCAACTAGACGGACCATTTATCGTTGAAAACGGCGCGGCGATTTATATTCCACATGGCTTTTTCCCCCACAAACCTGCAGGGGCAGTATGGTCAGACGGGTATTGGTGCAAATCTCTTTCTTCTCCAAGGCTCCACTGGTTAAAAATCGTAGACCGACTAAAAAAAGATTTCCCCAATTCATTTATTGGCTTTAATGATATGTCGGTGTCAGAAATTTGCGAGGCAACTGGGCTCCCCCCTGCTGATGCAGAACTGGCGGCACAACGTCAATATGGAGAGCCCGTTATGTTTACTGGAGACAGTGAGCAAAAAAGTCGCTTCATTCAGGCTGCACAACATCGAGGCGCAACGGTGCTAGAGGGTGGCCGCTTTTTACATTTGTGTGGTGATGTGAATAAAGGTATTGCGCTTAAATGGTTAACAGACACTTATACACAACAATTTGCACTTGCCCAGGCTCCCACAACCATTGCGTTGGGTGACAGTGGCAATGATATTGCAATGTTAGAACAAGCGGACATTGGAATCCGCATATTATCCCCTACCCGACAACCCCCAGTGGTTAACAAAACAAGCGGGCTTCTCCTCACTAGCTCTCGGTATGGTCCCGAGGGTTGGAATGAGATGCTGGACGATTATTTTAAGAATATGCCTTAGGAGGCAATATGGCTGATTTCCATCAAAATGGTTTAGTAACAACACTGCATAATCTCGCAAACCGACCATTGGAAGCATTGGAAGCTGAACTCGTACAATTTTCTGAAAAACGTCCGATGGCGCTGATACTGCCTTCACTATTTTCGGAGCTAGAAGGACCTGCTTTGGCCAAAATTGTAGATCACTTGGTGAAAGTGCCCTACCTCAATGAAATTGTCATTGGTCTTGATCGGGCAAATGAATCTCAATACCGGCATGCACTGGACTTTTTTGGACGCTTACCCCAACACCATCGTATTCTCTGGAATGATGGCCCCCGCCTGCGGGCAATAGATGATGAGTTACAACAGCTGGGACTTGCCCCAAAAGAAATGGGAAAAGGCAGGAACGTCTGGTATTGCATGGGCTATATTCTAGCATCCAATAAATCGGAATCAGTCGCCTTACACGATTGCGACATCACCACATACGACAGGGAATTATTAGCCCGACTTATTTATCCCGTCGCCAACCCTCAGTTTAATTATGAATTCTGTAAAGGGTTTTATGCACGGGTAGCAAACGGCAAAATAAATGGTCGAGTGTCTAGGTTACTGGTAACGCCACTTATCAGAGCGTTACAGCGCACTATCGGTGACAGTGAATATTTGCAGTTTATGGATAGCTTCCGCTATCCACTTGCCGGCGAATTTTCATTTCGTCGCGATGTGTTAAACGATATTCGTATACCCAGTGATTGGGGGCTTGAAATAGGCGTGCTTTCAGAAATGCACCGCAATTATTCAAGCAATAGACTTTGCCAGGCTGATATTGCGGAAACCTACGATCACAAGCATCAGGATCTTTCCCTGAATAATGATCAAGGAGGCTTGTCCAAGATGTCGATCGACATCACTAAAGCCATGTTCCGCAAACTTGCGACACAAGGTAATACCTTTAACTTAGAAACCTTCCGCTCTGTTAAAGCGACTTATTTTAGGATCGCATTAGATTTTATTGAGACCTACCACAACGACGCAGTTATGAATGGCCTGACACTGGACATACACAGTGAAGAAAAAGCGGTAGAAATGTTCGCCTCCAATATTATGAAAGCGGGTCAGAGTTTTCTGGATAACCCCATGGAAACGCCTTTTATTCCCAGTTGGAACCGGGTGGTCAGCGCCATGCCAGATGTGCTTGACAGGATAGTCACAGCTGTTGAGGCCGATACCAAAGAATACTTGGGGTAAGACATGTCTGCATTTTCGTTTTTGAGAGACAAAGTTAGGCACCATCTGGATTTAATCTATCAAGATGTCAGTCTTGACCGCAGTATTGATGAGCTGGCTGATGCATTGTTACATGTGATGGGACTAAGCAGCGATGATGATATCCAAATTCCGCCACCATTCAGCAACTTTTGGGACGAAAATGATATTATCATGATCACTTATGGTGACAGTGTTATTGAGGCAGGCAATAAGCCTTTAAAAACACTGCACCATTTCCTCAAAACCTACTGTAAGAATGCCATAAACAAAGTACATATACTGCCGTTCTATCCCTACAGCTCTGATGATGGCTTTTCTGTCATCGACTACTCGTCGGTCAACGAAGGCCTAGGTGACTGGTCCGATATTGAAGAATTGGCAAAAGACTTTGGTTTGATGTTTGATTTAGTGATAAACCATTGCTCAGCCAGAAGTGTTTGGTTTGAAAACTTTATTAAGCAAGACGGTGTGGGCAAAGATTTCTTTTTTACCGCTACGCCTGAAGATGACATCAGTCAGGTTACTCGGCCCAGAACATCCCCCTTACTCAGGGAGACAGAAACCGCCAACGGTACCCAATACGTGTGGTGTACCTTTAGTCACGACCAAGTGGATTTTGATTTCACTAACCCTGACGTGTTGCTAGCCTTTGCCTCTATCATTCGGGAATACATTGACCATGGCGCAAAACTATTCAGGCTGGATGCGGTGGCCTTTCTATGGAAAATTCTGGGAACAAACTGCATTAATCTGCCCCAAACCCATGAGGTTATACGCCTGTACCGAACCCTCATTGAACATTTGGATCCCGACGTCATTATTATTACAGAAACGAATATTCCTAACCGAGAGAACCTGACCTATTTTGGCAATGCAAACGAAGCACATGCAATTTATAATTTTTCGCTTCCCCCATTACTGGTGAATACCCTGATAACCGGTTCCAGCCGCCATCTAAATGGGTGGATGATGAGTATGCCACCTGCGCAAAACGGTACCACTTACTTTAATTTTATCGCGTCACATGACGGTATTGGGCTGCGCCCTGCGGAGGGGCTACTAAGTGAGGAGGAACTGTCAGTATTGGTCACAACCATGGCATCCTTTGGCGGTAAGATATCGCTGCGTACCTCAGAGTTGGGACAACAAAAGCCCTATGAGATCAATATTGCACTGTTTGATGCGTTATCAGGCACTACTCAGGGACAGGACAAATGGCAAATAGACAGGTTTATTTGTGCTCATGCCATTATGCTCGGTATGGAAGGCATACCAGGCATTTATATTCACAGCTTGTTAGGTACACCAAACGATTATGAAAAGGTAGAAAATACGGGTCAAAACCGTTCTATTAATCGTCGAAGATGGTACCTCAATGAGTTAGAAGACTTGCTTAACTCACCGTTTTCACATCATCACAAAGTCTTAACTCGAATGACCCAGCTGATCAGAATAAGGACAGCACAGCCCGCATTTCATCCCAATGCGACGCAGTTCACTCTGCGCCTGGACGATCGCTTGTTTGGCTTTTGGCGACAAAGTATTGACCGCAAACAAAGTGTTTTTTGCATCAGCAATATCAGTAACGAAGAGTTTGTATTAACCCTAACGGACATTAATCTGATTGTGACAGATGAATGGACCGATCTCATCACACAACAAGAGGTTGACACAGAAAATAATCAGCTGAAGTTATCGCCTTACCAAACCGTTTGGTTAAGTAACCGAAACGAAAGCATTCAACCTTTATAAAGATTAGCGCATAATGCCCCCACCATTTTATTTAACGCACTGGGGGCAATGTGTCTGGTTGGCTTTCTCTTGACGAAGCACTCTCACAAGCACTTTCTCACATCACACCTGTGACACAATCGGAAGTGGTTTCGCTTTATGAGGCCATGGACAGGGTTTTGGCAACAGATATACAAGCGCCCGTAAACGTCCCCCCATGGGATAATTCAGCCATGGATGGGTATGCGATCTACGTTGATGACGCCACCACTCAAGAAAGAGCAATCATTGGTTCAATTGCAGCAGGCGATGCAGTAAACATCAATGTCGATGCGACAACATGTGTTCGAATTATGACGGGGGCCGCCATTCCACCAGGTGCTAATGCTGTCGTCATTCAGGAGAATACAGAGCGTGATGGCGACAATATCGTGTTTACCAAACCATGCCATGCAGGTGACAACATTCGCCCATGTGCCAATGATATCGCTAAAGGTAGTAAGGTACTATCAGCGGGGCATGCGTTGACATCTGCAGATTTAGTGTTGATATCTTCACTGGGTATCGCCGCAGTTGAAGTAGTTAGAAAGCTTAACGTCGCCCTTGTCGCTACGGGCAGTGAGTTAGTCTTACCCGGGCAACCATTGCCCAATGAGGGTATCTACGAAAGCCACCGGGCCGGCTTGATAGCAAAATTAAGCGCTATGCAATGCAATGTAACTGATGCAGGCATTGTTAAAGACGAACCGGACCAACTCAGGCAAGTGTTTGCAGATCTGGCACTCACTCACGACTTGGTTATTTCCTCCGGTGGTGTGTCTGTTGGTGATGCAGATTGGGTCAAACCAACACTCAACCAGTTAGGTACCTTGCACCTATGGAAAGTCGCTATTAAGCCAGGGAAACCCTTTGCATTTGGTCAGTTTGGCGAGTGTTATTTTTGCGGATTGCCGGGAAACCCGGTGTCGGCCTTCGTCACCTTTGAACAATTGGCATCACCTATTCTGCAAAAGTTATCAGGTCAACATGTAAAACAACGCCTGACAATCCCTGCCAGACTTACCCATAATCACACTCGCAGACCAGGCAGGCTAGATTTTGCCAGGGCTAATTTCACTAAGAATGAGGCCGGTTTAATCGAAGTGACTCTGCACCAAAAACAGAGCTCGGGTGTTATGACATCAATTACACAAGCAAATTGTTTTGCGCTATTACCCGCTGGCCAAGCTGTCTTTCAAAAAGGTGAAACCGTGCAAATTCAACCTTTTTCAATTGTGAATTAGTGTATGTTACTCAAGGAAGCGAAAGCGCTTGCCCATCTGGCTTGGCCACTACTTATTGCGCAAATCACACAGATTTTAATGGGTGTGAGCGATACCATAATGGCCGGCCACTACAGTGCCACGGACATGGCGGCCGTGGCCGTTGGTTTTAGTGTGGTTAACCCCGCTCAGTTTTTTATTCAGGGGTTAGCGCTTGCATTACCTCCCATCATATCGCGTTTGCAAGGGGCAAAAGCCCATCACAGGATTGCCTATGCAACGCAGCAGCTAGCTTATGGATTAATCAGCCTCGCGGTATTGTTTTTTCTGTTATTTCCTTTTGTACCCGAGTTAATAGCCTATATACCCATGAGTCAGGAATTAAGACCGATCACGGCGGAATATGTGCAATACCTGTGCTTCTCTTTGCCTGGCTTCGCTTTGTACCAGTGGCTGAGAAACTATTGTGAGGGATTAGGCCTGACTAAGCCCACTATGGTGATCACCTTGATTGGGCTATTGATTAATGTGATTGCTAATTACGTTCTCATTTACGGTAAATTTGGCGCGCCTGCACTAGGCGGCGCGGGCTGTGGCCTGGCGACGGCGATTGTGTTTTACGGCATGTTGCTTGCGACGTTTATCTATGTTCTGTTCAGCAAGAGGCTAATCAAATATCAACTTTTCAATCAGTTTTACTCACCAAAATGGAAAGATATAAAGTACAGCTTCATGCTCGGGCTTCCCATAGCGATGACGATTTTATTTGAAGTAAGCCTGTTTGCCGTTGTGGCATTACTATTGGCGCCACTGGGCACCACAATAGTGGCTGCGCATCAAATCGCCCTCAACTTTTCTTCTTTAATGTTTATGTTTCCCATGAGTTTAGGCATGGCGGTGGCAATACGCGTGGGGTATCGCATTGGTCAAAAGAAAACAGAAGCTGCACGGAAGTCGGTTTATGCTGCATTGATATTTGGACTCGCCATAGCCGCTTTTACCGCTAGCCTAACGTTAATTGCAAAAGGTTGGATAGTCTTTGCCTACACGAAAGATACCGAAGTCATAGCCCTTGCTACCAGTCTTTTGGTATTTGCCGCATTATTTCAGTTCTCAGATGCCATCCAGGTAATCTCCGCTAATGCACTGCGCGGCTACAAAGACACCACTGCCATGTTTATCATTACCTTTTGTGCCTACTGGCTGTGTGGCTTGCCAACGGGTGTGATTTTAGGCAGAACAAACTGGTTGACCGACACTCCCATGCAGGCCAGTGGATTTTGGATAGGCTTTATCGTTGGCTTAAGTGCAGCAGCAATCATGCTGGGACTCAGGCTAAAATATATTCAACGCACTCTACGAGAGTGATTTAATCGCCTCGCTTAGTCCTTCGAGTGTCATGGGGAACATCTTGTCTTCTACGATATCACGCATGATGTTAATCGATGCGTGGTATTGCCAGTAACCTGGATGCTGAGGGTTTAACCACACGCACCGGTCAAAGTGCTGAAGAATGCGCTGCATCCACACTTCGCCAGATTCCTCATTCCAATGTTCTACGCTACCACCGGGGTAAGTAATTTCGTAAGGCCCCATGGTAGCGTCACCTACAAAAATGACACGATAGTCACTGCCATAGCGATGTAAAATATCCCAAACTGGAGTGGTTTCAGCATGACGGCGGCGATTGTCTTTCCATACCGATTCATAAATACAATTATGGAAATAGAAATATTCCAGATATTTAAATTCACTTTTGGCCGCACTAAATAAGTTCTCGACTTCTTCAATATGCGGGTCCATCGAACCACCAATGTCAAAAAACATCAGCAGTTTCACCGCGTTGTGCCGCTCTGGCGCCATGTGAATGTCGAGCAAACCGCCGTTTTTAGCGGTATGGCTAATGGTTTCATTTACGTCTAATTTCTCACTGGCACCACTGCGCGCGAACTTTCTAAGCTTTCTCAGCGCCATTTTAAGGTTACGCGTACCCAGTTCGTTGTCGCTATCCAGATTTTTGAACTGACGCTCTTCCCATACCTTTACGGCTGAGAACTGCCGATTTTTTCCCTGAGCTATCCGCACACCTTCAGGGTTATCACCAAACGCGCCAAAAGGCGAAGTGCCGCCCGTGCCTACCCATTTATTTCCGCCTTGGTGTCGTTTCTCTTGTTCTTGCAAACGTTTCTTCAACGTAGCCATTAACTCATCAAGCCCCCCCATAGACTCAATCATAGCTTTCTCTTCTGGGGTCAATGTTTTCTCTATTTGTTTGGTTAACCAATCTTCCGGTAAAGACTGATCGAATAAGTTGATAGACTGCACACCCTCAAAATACTCGGCAAACGCCTTATCAAATTTGTCGTACTGGGTTTCATCTTTCACCAAAACAGTACGGCTAATGCGGTAAAAACCGTCCACGTCACACATTACGACTTGTTTTTCCAATACTGAAAGCAAATCGAGCAGCTCACGAAGACTGGTTTTTACCCTGTGTTTTCGCAAGGTATAAAAAAAATCGACCAGCATTAGCGACGCGCCATAAACATCAATTTCTCAAACAGGTGAATATCCTGCTCATTTTTTAGTAACGCACCATGTAGGGGCGGTAACGCATTTCTTTGGTCTTTGTTATGCAACACATCTGCTGGAATATCTTCGGCTACAAGCAGTTTTATCCAATCTATCAATTCGGACGTTGATGGTTTTTTCTTTAAACCCGGCACATCGCGAAGTTCAAAGAAGGCATTCAGCGCATTGTCGAGTAAGTGTTTCTTTAAATCACTAAAGTGAACATCTACGATTTCACGCATCTCATCCGCGGTTGGAAACTGAATATAGTGGAAAAAGCAGCGACGTAGGAAGGCGTCGGGCAGTTCTTTTTCATTATTAGACGTAATAATGATGATAGGCCGCTGTTTGGCGACGATGCGCTCCTGCGTCTCGTAAACGTAGAATTCCATTTTGTCCAATTCGAGCAGGAGGTCATTGGGAAATTCGATATCGGCTTTGTCTATCTCATCAATCAGCAGCACTGGACGTTGCTGTGCTTCAAAGGCATGCCATAGCTTTCCTTTAACAATGTAGTTGGCAATATCATGCACCTTTTCATCACCGAGCTGACTGTCTCTCAGACGGGATACTGCGTCGTATTCGTACAAGCCTTGCTGTGCTTTGGTTGTAGATTTTATGTGCCATTGAATGAGTTGGGTATTCAAGGTGCGCGCCAGTTCTTGTGCTAGTAACGTTTTGCCAGTACCCGGTTCACCTTTTATGAGCAGCGGCTTTTCTAACGTAATGGCGGCATTTACGGCCAGCTGAAGATCTTTACTTGCAATATAGGAATCGGTACCGGTAAAACTCATATTTTCTCTCTGGATTGAAATTTTTGACTTATCTACCATATCTTATAGCGAAAACTACTTTGTATTTTTACAATTCGCATCAATGATATAAACAATCATGTACAGTATGTACGTACCCGAATCATAATCAACTGCTCCGACCTGTGCAATTCTTGGTAGGAGCAATAGCAAAGACAGAAGGAAATTCTTCATGCAGGTATTTGACGACAACTCGTTGGCGATAGGCCGTACACCGCTGGTAAAACTCAATCGTGTCACCAGTGGCAATGTTTATGCGAAAATGGAATCTCGCAATCCAAGCTTCAGCGTAAAGTGCCGTATTGGTGCCAATATGATTTGGGACGCAGAAAAGCGTGGAGTGTTGAAAGAAGGCATCGAGATTGTTGAGCCTACTAGTGGGAACACGGGGATAGCCCTCGCCTTTGTAGCGGCATCTCGCGGCTACAAACTCACCTTGACGATGCCGAGCAGCATGAGTCTTGAACGCAGAAAACTGCTCAAAGCGCTTGGGGCAAACCTCGTACTGACTGAAGCACCAAAAGGTATGAAAGGTGCTGTAGCCGCAGCACAGGAAATTGTTGACAGCGATCCTTCTCGCTATTTAATGCTCCAACAGTTCGACAATCCGGCTAATCCTGAGATTCACTTTAAAACAACGGGTCCCGAAATTTGGCAAGACACTGACGGCGAAGTGGATGCGTTTGTTGCAGGCGTTGGCACTGGCGGTACTATTACCGGCGTAAGTCGTTTTATTAAGCAGGAAAAAGGCAAAGCTATTGTTACAGTCGCCGTTGAACCAACAGATTCTCCGGTCATTACGCAAGCAAAAGCGGGTGAAGAGCTTACCCCTGGCCCACACAAAATTCAGGGAATTGGCGCGGGTTTTATCCCAGGTAACCTCGACCTGGACATCATCGATGAAGTTGAACAAGTGTCTAATGAAGAATGCATGGCCATGGTGCATCGCTTAATGAAAGAAGAAGGCATTTTGGCGGGTATTTCCTCAGGTGCTGCAGTAGTAGCGGCTAAGCGCTTTGCTGAGCGCCCAGAAAATAAAGACAAAAAAGTGGTCGTATTGCTGGCCAGTGGAACGGAACGTTACCTATCAAGCCCACTTTTTGCAGGTGAGTTTTCTGATAAAGAAGAAGTTCAGTAATAGGTTCTGTTAACACCGTATTTACACTAATACTGGTCATAACAAAAAGGTCTGTCGTATACTCTATGACAGACCTTTTTACTTTCTAGCGGTTGGTATGTTTCGAAAATTCTGCTTTCTATTAATTTTAACCTTGTCAGTCTCAGCTTGTAAAAAAGAAGAGCAACTAGGAGTAGGCCGTTATGGCATGCTCGATGACGGAACACCGCAATACACCGCTGTGCGATTTATGCAAAGTCTCTATCACGACGAAAACATCGATAACGTGCTGGCGTTAAGTTCAGAACGTATGAAGCGGGTGTTAAAACGTTATCACACCAACAGAAACGTCCAACGTCATGTGATGAATTTGATGTATGACACCGTAGAGGTATCACCTGAAGGAAGCGATGGTGTAGGCCGCTCAGAGTTTTCTAAAGAAGCTACCGTCATTCTATTTTTCTCTGGACACTATAACGAAGATAAAATCGATGACATACGTACCATTGAAATGGTTAAAGTTGACGGTGACTGGAAGGTTGATCGCATTCAACCCGATAGGTTTTTATAACCGCAGTAGGGTAATTATTGCCCTACTGCAATTCCTTCCCGTCTTGGGTCAGCGCCACCAACCAATGTACCATTGATTATTTGAATACCATGTAGGCCACTGTTTAAATCACCAATGCGTATTTTGTGTCCTTTGGCTTCAAGGGGAGCTTGGAGCGATTCCATCACAGTGCCCTTCTCTAGCGTGGTGTAATCATTTCTGTTAGTGAGTTTAGGCATGTTAATGGCTTGCTGAATATTCAGATCCCAATCGATCATGCCAATCAAAGTTTGTGCTACGTAACTGATAATCCGACTACCACCTGGTGATCCCACCACAATACTCAAATCACCTTTATCGTCAAACACCATTGTTGGGCTCATCGCACTGCGAGGGCGCTTACCGGGTTCGACTCTATTCAACACAGGGCGATTACCTCTGGACGGAGAAAACGAGAAGTCAGTTAGCTGGTTATTAAGCAAGAAGCCCCCAACCATCAATCCAGATCCGAACATAAACTCAATACTCGTGGTCATTGATACCGCGTTGCCCTCTTTGTCGACAATAGAGATATGACTGGTGTTGGGTAGCTCTAAGCTCATGCCTTCACGCCACTGGGCCTGAATATGCGGTTCACCTGGCCGCATTTTGCGCCATCTTTTGTCAAGACCAATGCCCTCTGCACGTCGGGAAAGATATGCATCATTAACCAGAGCCGCTGAAGGCACACGGGTAAAATCGCTGTCAGCAATAAATGCGTTTCTGTCTGCATAGGCCTTTGCCGTTGCTTGGCTATAGAGATGAGCAAATTCAACGCTATTGTAGGTATACTGGTTTATTGGGAAAGTTTCTAACATAGACAATATTTGGAGCACGTTGATCCCGCCCGAACTTGGCGGTGCCATGCCACATAAGCGATAACCCCGATAGGTACCACAAATGGGTTCACGCTCAATGACGTTGTAATTAGCCATGTCTTCCACGGTCAAATTGCCAGGGTTAATAGAGGCATTTTGTACCGCCTGTGCTATTTGCTTGGCAATTTCACCTTTATAAAAATAGTCCGTTCCCTGTTCTGCCACACCCTGAAGGGTTTTTGCCAGTCGTGGATTACGACGTTTGCTACCTTCTGCAAGTGGCATACCAGCAGGGTAGAAATAGCTTGCACTGGCAGGAAATTCCAAAATGCCTTTGTTGAGTTCCATGGACAACAAACGATGCAGTCGCTCCGAAACAGTGAACCCTTTTAGTGAAGTATCGATTGTGTCTTCAAACAATACCGACCAATCTAGTTTGCCAAATTTTTTGTGTGCATGTTCAAGCCCTGCTAATACACCGGGTACCCCTACGGACTTACCGCCAATAACGGCATCAATCCACTTCATGGGGTCATTGCCATCCATAAACCAATAAGGATTGACCTGTGAAGGCGCCATCTCACGAGCGTCTATAGTGTGCAGTGTCTTTGTTTTATTATCCCAATACAGGATAAAGGCCCCGCCACCGATACCCGATGACTGCGGTTCAACTAGGGTCAGCATGGCTTGCACTGCTACCGCAGCATCTATCGCATTACCGCCCTGCTGAATAATATTCTTACCTGTCCATGATGCATAAGGATTGGCAGCAACCACCATGAACTCTTGTGCAGTAAACGCGGCTTTTTGATTAAACCCCGTTGCAGCTTCAGGCTCTCTGTCTTCCCGCTTTACTTTGTTTTTATCGTTGGCATAAGAAAATGGTGCAGAGCCTAACAGGATGACAGACACAATAAAAATTACATTGATAACTCTGAGCAAACGCTATACCTCTTACTTCTGACCTGTTTTTGCTGTCTTATTTATCAGCGATAGAATTCGCACATTATCACACAAACACGTGTGCTTTGTTATGATATGTAGCAAATCAAATAGAAAACAGAATAACTTTGAATTCGTTGCATTTACCCCTTAAAAAACATCAAATTGGCCCAGTATTGCTCATGCTTGTTATGTGCGTGATTTTTTTTGCCGTTCAGGAGTATGTCATTGCGTGGTTTGACTACTCGCGGGCTGGTGTTAACAAGGGGGAAATATGGCGTTTTTTTTCTGCACATTTGTTACATACCAACGGCAACCATTTACTGCTAAATGGCGCGGGTTTGCTGTTACTGTGGGCTTTACACGGTGATTATTATAATGCACCGCGCATTGCTGTTGTGTTTTTTTCATCGGCGTTAATTATTGCACTGGGTATCCACTTGTTCACGCCTGAGCTGAGCCGATATGTTGGATTATCTGGTGTACTTCACAGTTTATTTGTCTGGGGAGCATTACAGGACATTCAACACAAACGTAAAAGTGGTTACCTGTTGTTAGTGGGCGTGGCAATAAAAATTATCGCTGAGCAAATTCAGGGGCCGGATCAACGTCTAGGTGACTGGATTGATGCGATTGTTGCCATAGATGCCCATCTTTATGGTGCATTGGCTGGTATTATCGGTTTTTTGATAACGCAATTATTCATGCGAAGAGAGACAGTAAAAAGGCGCTGAAATTCGCGCCTTTTTTTATTGGACTATAACTCGTCTTCAAACAACTTATAAATTCGCCTGTATTCGTCCAACCAGGAACTGGGCTGCACAAAACCATGCGGCTCAACAGGATAAATGGCTGTTTCAAAGTTGGTTTTTTCAAGCTCAATTAAACGCTGTACCAACCTGACGACATCTACGAAAAACACATTATCATCCACCATGGGGGCATTCATAAGCAAAGGTTTTTCCAACCCTTCGGCAAAGTATATGGGCGAGCTACGCTCGTAAGCGATAGGGTCGACATCTGGCGTATTAAGAATGTTCGAGGTGTAGGGCGTATTGTAATGCGCCCAATCAGACACGGGTCTTAGCGCTGCCCCTGCTTGGAAAAGATCCGGCTCATTGAACAAGGCCATAAACGTTAAGAAGCCACCGTAAGAGCCACCGTAAGTCCCGATGCGTTCGCGATCCACATTGGCATTTTCAACTAACCAATTAACCCCATCACGCAAGTCCTGTACTTCAGGCGTCCCCATTTGACGATAGATAGCGGTGCGCCAGTCTCTTCCATACCCCGCAGAAGCCCTGAAGTCCATGTCTAGCACAACATAGCCTTGCTGTACCAACATACTGTGGAACATAAATTCTCTGAAATAATTTGACCAGCCAAGATGGGCATTTTGCAGGTAACCTGCACCATGATTAAATACGACAGCTTTGCGTGGTTCACCTTGCTTGTAGTCTTCTGGCAAGTATACTCGCGAGTAGATAGGTGCGTCGGTATGAGAAGACGGGATCGCTACTATTTTTGGCACAGACCACGGCATAGATTTAAAGGCATCACTTACAGTATCAGTGAGCTGCTTAGCAGGAGTGCTAGTTACAGCAGATGCCATGAACAGCTCGGGCGGCTGAGTCACTTTACTGTGCGTGAGCAACAACGTTTGTTCATCGGGGCTTAATTCGTAATCAATAAGACCGTTTAAGTCAGTCAGAGCCTGATGTTCGATGGTTTGAGTGTTAACGCGGTACACCTCGTAAATTCCAGGGTGCTTTTTATTGGCTACATAATAAATGAAATTATCATCATTGGTGGCGGTTAAGTTGTCGACAACATAAGCCCCCGCCGTCAATGCAGTTACCTCGCCATTAACAGGCTTGATATACAAGTGACTGTATCCTGTATGTTCAGACAAAAAGTAAAGTGTTGGCGCATTGTTAAACCACTCGAAACGATTAAAACGATAATTTATCCAAGCCTCATCAGATTGACGGTGCTGTGTAATGAAGGTTTTATCTTCCAGATCGATAGTGGCTATCCAACGATCTTTGTTGTCCCAAGCTTCCAGCATCAAAGCGACATGCTGACCATTGTTGTGCCACTTTAGCGAAGGTTCTGTCCAGTACCAACTTCTCAAAAGCGTAATGGGCCGTGGCAGGCGGTTTACTTCATAGGTTTCGCCCTTCGCTTCAGCGTTTTCTCTTTTCACATCAGCGAGCACATCTTCATTGTAACCAGGTAAGCTCTGATAACCGATTTCACTCAACTCACCCGTTGCCAGGTTCACGAGCCACACATGGTGATTCTCCGGTTGAGCATCAGCCACCCGCTGTCGTACGCTTACTGCAGCAATGCGGCCATCTTCCTGAATGTAATGCGGCATAATGTCGCTGTCATCACGAAAGTCCATGGTTTCACGACTGACAATCACAGCATAATTAAGTGCTGGAGAGACGTTAGCAGCAATAAGTTCATGGTCTGCGGGAAGATACACTGGCTCATCTGAATAAGCACTATTCGCTTTTTTCAGCGCGCGCTGGTCATCAAACCTCACTTGTCTGTCTGCACGTGATTTTGCAATGTAGTCGATAAGCGCTATTTGTTCTTCGGCAATGTAATCTTCTGGCGGCTGAACGGCCTGCGGCTTGTCCGCAAAGGCCCAAGTTAACACGGTTTTTTCAACGCCCGTTTTAGGATCAATAACCACAATGCGATTACCTGACTGGGCAAGCAAGCGCTTGTCCGTCGTCCAGTCTAACCTTGCGTAATCCCCCCCTTTTCTTATCTGTAAGGGCGAGGCGTCTCTGTGTTTAACAAAAACGCTATCGGCGTACCGCCACACCAGCATATTGCCGTCTGGTGACAGTATACGTTCATCAGCATCGAATAAGTGCCGCGCCTCGTCTTCAATTGTTACGATTTGCTCATTATTATCCGTTGAGATTCGATACCAGTCCCGCAATACTGAGCCTTGGGTTTTACGTTGAAAAACCATATGTTTTCCATCCAAAGACCAGCTAGGGTTTTCAGGTTGCCTACCTAGCCATTCTGGATCAGCCATAATCTGTTCAAGTGTGATAGCCTTATCTGAGTCAATTTTACTGACATCAGGTTGCATAACGGGGATCGGTGCTCGAATTTGTGAAGTCGCGTCGCCAACCGATTTGGCGGTTGAGGTACAGGCCATCAACAAACTTGTCGTGCCCGCGATCAGAGTAAGTAAACCAAGGGATTGCTTCATGTCGTTGTCACTTTATTATTAATTATTTACGCAAGCATTATACTGCCTGTATTTCTTTTTCGGTCAAGGCTGGTCTTAAAATCTCTCCTACTTATCGAGTGTTGCTTGATCCAAAATGCCAAGTTTGTATTACATAATGCAAACTCACTGAGGAATAAAAAAATGAAGAAGTTAGTTTCTACCCTAGCCGTTGCTGTTGGCCTCTTGGGATCTGCATCTGCTTATGCCTGCCCTGATGCGTTAAAGTTTATGAAGCGCAAGCTAAACTCACAGGAAACAGTTAATTTGTGTCAGGCTTATGAAGGAAAAACTGTTTTAGTTGTTAATACAGCAAGCTTTTGTGGCTTTACGCCGCAATTTGAAGGATTAGAAGCCATGTATGATAAATACCGCGAAAATGGTTTTGTCATTTTAGGTTTCCCCTCAAATGACTTTAACCAAGAAGCGGATGACGAAAGCAAAACCGCTGAGGTGTGCGAATTAACCTATGGTGTCGAGTTTCCCATGTTTGAACCCACATCGGTTAAAGGCGACGACGCAGACCCACTGTTTAGAATCCTTGCCCGCGAAACTGGCGAATCACCTAGCTGGAATTTTAACAAGTACCTGATTAGCCGTGACGGCAAGACAATCAAACACTACGGCTCAAGAACGAAACCTTCTGACAAAGCGTTTGTCAGCGACATTGAAGCCGATCTCGCACTTTAGGCGCCCATAAAAAAGCCCCGCCAATTTGATGACGGGGCAAACAAGCACACTCAACTTGGAACACACTATAGCTTCATACAACTGCTTCTCCGTGAAACAGTATTTGTATTTCACTAACTGCACTTAGTTAGTCAACAGTTACACCGATAAGTTCATCAATTTTTTCATTTGCTGAACGCATTGCCTCTTGTGCTGACGCTTCACCCATCGCAAGTCCTTCTGCGTAAACGAAATTTACATTCTGAATACCAATAAAATTAAAAATATTTTTTATGTAACTCGTTTGAGTATCCAGCGGTGTACCTACATATTTTCCGCCTCTGGTCACAACCACTGTTACCGATTTATCAGTTAACAGTCCCTCAGGGCCTGCCTCAGTGTAACGGAACGTTTTCCCTGCTCTAACTACCCTATCAATCCACACACGAAAGGTAGAGGGTGAGTCAAAGTTATACATGGGCAAACCCAGAACAATGTGATCAGCCCACTCTAACTCACCAATTAACGAATCCGAGAGTGTCGCGTCATTGCCTTGAGGGGCATTTGACCAAGCTTGAAGCTCCTCACCCGACAAATGGGGTAAAGGCTGTTCAGCTAAATCCCGTTGTTTTACACTGATACCCGGGTTTCTCGTCAGTGTTTTGTCTACATAAGTTGAAACCAGTTGACGAGAATGGCTGCTTTTTCCGGTAATGCTGGTATTGATTATCAGTAAATGACTCATTGTGATTGCTCCTCAAATTTGATGTTTCATATTATGGGGCCGCTTATCAAACAGACCATTACTTTAATTGGTGTGCATTATTCTAAATAGTAGAACGAAAGTGAAAGCTGCTAATGGAACGATAAACATTACGTAAATTTAATGTATCTAAATGCTTATTTATCTCGTTATGAGATTTGTTGACTAACCCAAACAAACAATAACGAGGAAAGAACATGAACAGGAAATCACTACTACCCGCCTCGCTTCTGATTGCAGGTCTCATGGTAGGCTGCTCTTCAGATTCAAATGATTTACCGGAAGTTTCACCTCCGCCTCCACCACCGCCGCCACCACCTGCAACTACTATTGTTGACGTTGCAGCCAGCAATGAAGATTTTGAAACCTTGGTGGCTGCACTAGAAGCTGCGAACCTCGTGGAAACACTGGACGACGAAAACGCGACATTCACGGTTTTTGCCCCTACTGACGATGCATTTGCGCTGTTGGGCCAAGAAACCCTTGATGCGCTTCTGGCCGATCCAGAAAACTTATTAGCGCCGATCCTTACCTATCACGTTTTAGATGGCGAGGTTGACGCAGATGCAGCGATTGCTGCTGCGGGCAGCACGGTCGAAACACTGAACGGAGCTTCCGTCGGGCTATCTTTGGCTGGTGACGACTTGCTGGTTAATACCTCTACAGTGATTACTACAAATATCGAAACTGATAACGGTATTATTCACGTTATAGACGCTGTGCTCATGCCGCCTATGCCAACTGATGCCAGTGGTTCTACCATCGTTGATGTAGCATTGGCCGACGACAGGTTCGAAACATTGGTAGCCGCGCTAACGCAAGCTGACTTGGTATCGACACTCGCTGACCCGGATGCAAACTTCACCGTATTTGCCCCGACTGACGACGCATTTGCTAAAATCGACAGTGACACCCTCGGGGCACTGATCGAAGACTTCGATGCACTTCGCGCAGTATTGTTGCAGCATGTTGTGTTGGATGCTGCGGTAGACTCAGTCACAGCCTTTTCATTGGCAGGGACTGACGTTGAAACGGCTTCAGGTGCACTAATCCCAACAGCGATCAATCAAGAAACAGACACACTTACGATTGGTGGCGCTAACGTCGTGATAACAGACATTGTTACTGACAACGGCATCATCCATGTAATCGATTCAGTAATTATTGGTGATGTTGAACTGCCAACACCAGCAACAACCATTGTAGACGTAGCGGCTGGTAACGAGAACTTCTCTACCTTGGTCAGCTTGTTACAAGCAACAGGCCTTGATGCTGCGCTAGATGATGCCAGCGCCGACTTCACAGTATTCGCGCCCACCAACGCTGCTTTCGATGCACTCGACCCTGAGCTATTCGCAGCACTTGGCGCAGATCCAGAGGCACTTTCAAACGTTCTCCTATATCATGTAGCTGAAGGCAGTGTCGCGTCAGATGCAGCTTTGATGGTCGCACAAGGTGATGACAGCCTAGTGGAAATGCTAAACGGAGAAAGCACAGCGCTATCACTCTCGGGCTCTGATTTATATATCAATACCTCTTTAGTATCGAGTACAGATATTATGGCCGACAATGGGATAATTCACGTGGTTGATCAGGTGATTGTTCCCCCCACCAGTATTGATGCGTCATCGCAGACTGTTGCTGAATATGCTGCAGGTAACGACAACTTCTCTACATTAGTTACTGCACTTGATGCAGCAGGCTTGGTAAGCGCCCTGGCTGACCCAGACGCAACGTTTACTGTGTTTGCGCCTACCAACGCGGCGTTTGCAAAGATTGATTCCGACGCGCTCAATGCATTACTTGCCGATACGCCTGCACTCACCTCAGTATTACTACAACACGTGATCAATACAGGCGCGATTAACTCTGTGTCAGCTTTTGCTGCGAACGGCAGCACCGTCAACACTATGGCTGACGAAGACGTTGCAGTAGATATCGTCAATTTTGCCAACGCTACTAACGACATGACCTCAGAAGTAGCGTATGACACAAGTTCAGGTTTACTTGTTGGCGGCATGGGCTCATCACAGCCAGGATTTACTTTGTATACCTTCGACAATGATCTTGGTGGTTCAGGCAGCGCCTGTGTGGATAGCTGCGCTGACGTATGGCCTCCGGTCATGGTGACCGACGGGACAGTTTCAGGCGTACCCGGACTTGGTATGATTGACCGTGGTGATGGCAACATGCAGGCCACGTTCCAAGGACGTCCACTATACTTTTTTGCCAATGACGCCGCTGCTGGCGACACAGACGGCAAGGGGGTAAACGATGTATGGGACACAGTGGCGCAACCGCAAACTGCGTTGACCATTCAGGGTTCAATCGTCACTACAACAGATGTAGTCACCTCTAACGGTATCATTCATGTTATCGATACTGTGATAACAGAAACGCTTGACTAAATCATAAATGGTTGAAAAAAGGCGCCCCTAGGGGCGCCTTTTTTATAACAAAGCCAGATTCATATCTTAGCAAGGCCCTGAGCAAAATCGTTGATCAGGTCTTCACTGTCTTCAATGCCGATACTCAGCCTTATCATGGTATCTGTTATCCCCATCTCAGCGCGCTCTTGTGCAGAATTCTCAAAAAATATTGTGGGAGCAACAGGCAATGCCAACGTGCGGTTATCCCCTAAATGCGTGGCACATAATACCAGCGATAGCGCATCCAAAAACGCTACTGGGTCAGCACCATCAACAAGGTCAACACTCAGGATCCCACCGAAATGTTTAAACAGTTTATCACTGCGACTATGTTGGGGATGATGCTCAAGACCAGGATAGTAAACGGCTTTAACTTTGTCGTGTGCATCAAGAAAACGGGCCAATTCATAGGCATTTTTACACATCTTGGTTACGCGTAACGATAGCGTTTCCATGCCGACAGCCAGAGCGTGCGCGGCCTCTGGCGCTAAGGTAGCGCCCATGTCGCGCAATCCACGTTTGCGAATTTGGGTAAGGCCCCATTGTGTCTTATCAGCAACCTGATACAAAGGTAAGATGTGTGGATACTGTGTCCAGTCATAGTTTCCACAATCCACCACGGCTCCGCCCAACGCATTGGCGTGCCCTCCAATATATTTAGTCAATGATGTAAAGACCAGAGAAACACCGTGTGGTTTAGCTTCGAACAATGGCGCTGGTGTCATTGTATTGTCTAACAAAAATAACAGCCGGTTTTGAGAACAAAACGCTGCAATACGCTCAATGTCTGCAACCTGTGTAACCGGGTTAGCAATAGTTTCACAAAATACCCCACGCGTATTTGCCTGATAAGCGGCTGCAACGTTTGACGCATCAGTCACATCAACATAAGTGATTTCTATTCCAAAACGAGACAAAGTTGAAAAGAAGCTGTTGGTGTTGCCAAATAAAAATTGACTGACAATGAGATGATCACCTTGTTTCAATAAGGCTAACAGTGTTGAGCTAATGGCCGCCATACCCGTTGAAAAGCACACGGCGCCCACACCACTTTCCAAATCATTGACCATATTTTGCAAAGCATTAGCCGAGCCTGTGGATGAACGCGAATATACATGCCCCACTTTTTTGCCCTGAAACACATCGATAAGATCCTGTGCATTGTCGAAATCGAACAGGACTGACTTGGTAATAGGTTCATGAACCGCGCCGTGCTGGGGTCGATTTAGCAACCGGTCTGCATGAACGCGTTTAGTGGTAAATCCTTTAGGGACATGATTGGAAGACAAACTACTCACACTCCTCGTTTTAATAAGCCAGAAATTATAATGCTCAAAATGCGTCGCGCAACGCCTACCAGTACTTTTAACTTAGAAAGAAAATCCGTAATCTTCGGTCTGTAGTTATAAAGCCAGACTAATTAACCTATGTGTATATTGTTTATTGCCGTTAACCAGCACCGTGACTATCCCTTGATCATTGCGGCCAACAGGGATGAATTTCATCAACGCGCCACTGCGTTTGGTCACTGGTGGGGTACACAGCCGCCCATTCTAGCAGGAAAAGACTTGGTCGCTGGGGGTACCTGGATGGGCATAACAGAAACAGGAAGGCTTGCCGCGTTGACCAATATTCGCGATCCTGAGCGACAAAACGATGAAGCAGTTAGTAGAGGCAAACTGGTAACAGATTGCCTGAAGAATAACCACACCACCACTGAATTCATGCACATACTCAAGGCCACTCGTACAAAATACAACGGGTATAACCTACTATTTGGAGAATGGCATGACTTGCACGTGTACAACAACCATATCAATGAATTGGTTTCTCTGGATGAGGGCGTTCACGGCCTTTCAAATGCGGCGTTAAACTCGCCTTGGCCAAAGACAACCAAAGGTATGCAAGCCTTATCAGACTATTGTCAACGGCACGCATCACTGCATAGTGAAGCCCTATTTGACATATTGAGAGACGATGTAAAAGCCTCTGACCATGAACTACCCAGGACAGGTGTACCCTATCACTGGGAGAAGTTGCTTTCGTCTACGTTTATTGTCACGCCAGAATACGGAACCAGAACCTCAACCGTACTCATGATTAATCAGCAAGGCAAGGTCACTTGGGAAGAACGTTATTTTAACGCTGAAGGGACAAAAATCCATTCGGATCACTTCTCTTTTACGCTCGTTTAGGCATAATGCAGAGCGAACCTCTTCTGCAATTAACCTAAAGGAACTTTCAACCGTGTTTAATGTGTTACCTGCACTTGCCCCCGACCCTATTTTAGGCCTTTCTGCCGCGTTTCGAGAAGACACCAACCCAAACAAAATTGATCTGGGCGTAGGTGTATATAAAGACGAGCAAGGTAATACTCCGATCATGGATGCGGTGGCGAAAGCACAGCACAAATTGCTTGATGAAGAGACATCAAAAACCTATATAACGCCACAGGGCGTGCAGGGTTATATCGACAATATGCTCAACATGATCCTCGGCAATGACAGCCCCGCCCTGTTGGCCAATCGTGTGGCAGCGGTTCAGGCTCCTGGTGGATGTGGTGCATTGCGGGTGCTTGCTGAACTTATTAAACGCTGTGGTGGCGACACTAAAGTTTGGGTAAGCGATCCCACTTGGGCAAACCATATCCCACTAATTGGTGATGCTGGTTTGACATTGGAAACCTACCCGTATTTTGATAAAGAAACCGCCAGTATTCGGTTCGATGCCATGATGGAAACTCTACGCACAATTAATAAAGGCGACGTAGTATTGTTACATGGCTGCTGCCATAACCCCACAGGCGCAGATCTTACGCCTGCACAATGGGATGAAGTATTGGAAGTAGCAAAAGAAAGAGAATTTGTGCCCTTTGTTGACTTGGCCTACTTGGGTTTTGGTGACGGCTTAACAGAAGACGCCTACGGTCTGCGATTACTAGCTAATAATTTGCCCGAGGTGATTATTGCAGCGTCGTGCAGTAAGAATTTTGGTCTGTATCGCGAACGCGTGGGCCTCGCAGCAGTCGTGACACAAGATGCTGCCCAAAAAGCTATCGTTCAGTCTCAAATTCAGTCTGTTGCTCGCGGCATCTACTCTATGCCACCAAGCTACGGTGGTGCCTTGGTAAATATTATCCTTTCTGACGATACGCTTCGTCAGAACTGGCAAAATGAAGTGGAAGCCATGCGCGTTCGCATGCAAGAATTGCGAAGCCTTCTGGTCAAACACCTTCACGAACAAGGCGCAACCAGAGATTTTAGTTTCGTAGAAAAACAAAAAGGCATGTTTTCTTACCTCTGCATAACGCCAGAACAGGTAAGAGAAGTTCGCAGCAAAAACAGCGTGTATTTTGTGGATTCGAGCCGAGTAAATATCGCTGGAATCAATAAAAGTAATGTTGAAACGCTTGCCAAAGCGTTAGTGTCTGTCTTGTAAGCACAGAGTGTTAATAAAAAAGACAGGGCAATACGTCCTGTCTTTTCCCAGTATGTACCCTACCCCTTTAGAATCTATCATCTGACCAACGATCCGTAATCATGTCGTAGTTTTTTCCTGTTTGTACAGGGTCCATAGTGATTGCCAAATGCTAACTTAAAGGGTGCGAATGTTCGACGAAAATGGCACCGCCAATACTACAGGTAATCTGCTTCTTGATATTTTTCATAACCCGCATGTGTTAACGCCTTGAGTTCTTGAAAGAGTTTTTCATCTGTTGCTTTAAAATTAAAGCATGATTTGCCCTGCATGCGCTTTTTAAGTTCTGGCGATATACCTTCCAATAATTCTGGAAACACGTAAACAGGCATAAGATGAAAGCTCACATAACGCTTGTTAATTTTGACTGAGCCAAAATACATTGGCTTCTTGTTTTTCATGACATGATGAGTGTTTAAATAAAAATTTTCGGTGTTGTCAGTGGCCACTACCATGCCGTTTTTATAAGGGAACAAAATTTCTCTAAGGTGATGAAATATTTCTTCTGGATTATCCAATTTTTTAAACCCTCTAAGGCTTAACAATGGTGAAGTCACCTAACGCCCGCTTAAGGGGATGATAATATTCGGAATAACGCCTAATCAATGGCCCGATAATTAAACAAAAAAATGGGCGAGTGAAAAACTCGCCCTTGCACGTTACTATGCCAACATACCACCGTCCAGCACCATGCTTTGACCAGTAACAAATGTCGATTCATCACTGCATAACCAAGCGATTGCACCAGCCACTTCGTCAACGGTACCCAGTCGTTTCATGGGGTTAGCACCAATGATCCCTCTTTGTTGTTTCTCTGGTAGATGTTTCAGCACCCCTTGCACCATAGGGGTATCAATGAATGAGGGACAAACTGCATTCACTCGGATATTTGCGCGAGCATATTCCACGGCAGCAGATTTGGTCAATCCCACTACAGCGTGCTTGGTTGCACTGTACGCAGACACAGACGGTGCAGACCTCAGCCCCGCTACAGAGGCGACATTAATGATATGCCCACCACTGTTTTGTAACATATGGCCAATTGCATTTTTCATGCTAAACCACACGCCGTTTAAATTAACCGCGATGTTTTTCATGTAAGCCTGGTCGTCAACTTCATGCATCGGTGCAGGAATATGATCTACCCCAGCGTTGTTGATCACTACGTTAATCACGCCAGCCTTACTGACAGCAGATTGATACATTTGTTCGACCTGCGCTTTGTCACTCACATCAACTGTAAGACTGTACGCATCATGGCCATCAGCGCTAATCTGCGCGACAACTTTGTCTGCATTCTCAGTATTGATATCTGCCACGCCGACCGTCGCGCCCCTTGCAGCCAAAAGCTTTGCCGCAGCCTCGCCAATACCAGACCCACCGCCGGTTATCAGTATGTGCTTTTTATCTACATTTGCCGCTGTCATGCTACTCTCCTACTTTCAATACCAGTTTGCCTTTATTGCCACCGTTGAACAGCATTAATAGTGTTTCGGGGAAATGCTCTATGCCTTCAACCACGTGTTCTTTTGCTTTTAATTTACCCTCATGGATCCAACCAGCCATTTCTTTCGCTGCCTGACCATAATGCTTAGCATTATCAAAAACGACGATCCCTTCCATGCGAGCACGATTCACCAGAAGTGACAAATAATTTGAAGGTCCCTTGACCGCTGTGGTGTTGTTGTACTGACTGATAGCCCCGCATATTACAATACGGGCATGAAGGTTAATTTGGGTTAACACCTGATCAAGTATGTCGCCACCAACATTGTCAAAATACACGTCAATGCCGCCTGGGCAGGCTGTTTTCAGTGCCTTCACAACGTTTTCTGACTTATAGTCGATGGCGGAGTCAAAGCCTAGCTCCTTGATTAAGTAATCGCACTTTTCCTGGCCACCCGCAATGCCAACCACTCTGCAACCTTTGATCTTGGCGATTTGCCCCACTACACCGCCAACTGCACCGGCAGCGCCAGACACGACAACCGTTTCACCCGCTTTTGGTTGCCCGGTATTTAGCAAACCAAAATACCCTGTCATACCAGGCATCCCTAGAACACCAAGGTAACGGGGAAGAGGAGCAATATTTGGATCGACTTTGTGCAGTCCCGCTGGCTTAACAGCCGCATAGGTTTGCACGCCCAAATGCCCGTATACATAGTCACCAACTGCAAAGTCGTTACATTTTGATTCTGTAACCAGTCCAACCGTACCCGCACGCATAACATCACCAATGGCAACAGGTTCGATATATGATTTTGCGTCATTCATCCAACCACGCATTGCAGGGTCCAGTGAAATGTACTCGATCTTTACAACTAACTCGCCCTCTTTGGCTGAAGGAATATCGGTTTCTACAAACTGCCAGTTGTCTTTTGTTGGCTCGCCAACCGGCCTTGAAGCAAGACGCCATTGTTTATTCATTATTCTTTTCCCCTTGTTGTTTAAAACATTCTTGCATATTACCTCTTCGCTGATGATTGGCATTCCTGCCTTATAATGTGGCAAACTAGCCACACATAAGACCAGTGGTAAGCATCAGTGTCACCTTTCAATATCACCATTTTAGGCACAAACGGCATGCTGTCCTCAGCAATAACCGGGGCTATAGACCTTTTTTCCTTGGCGGGTATCACATGGCATCACATTCACCATACCCAGCCGCAACAGATATTTGATGTATCTTTATGTTCTGTCGACAAGGCTCCCTTTAAATGCATTAATGGAATACAACTGCTACCGCATAAAGATATTGCTTCGGTGGTCACCGCCGACCTTGTCTTGGTGCCCACTATTGGTGGAGATTTAACGCTGGTAACAGAAAATAATCAGGCACTGCTAACACACCTGCGCCGGCTCTACGATACAGGTTGCAAAATTGCCAGTAACTGCACAGGCGCATTTCTTCTTGCCGAAGCAGGTCTATTAGATGGCAAAGTAGCGACCACCCATTGGGGCTACGAGACCCCATTTAAACAACGTTACCCACAGGTTCAGCTGGACATAAGCCGCTTGGTAACCCATCAAGATGGCGTATATTGCTCTGGAGGCGGTGTAGCCTGGTTAGATTTAGTGCTGCTATTGATTGCTGAGTTTTGTGGTGAGCAAGTAGCAGAAGAAACCGCGAAAGCCCATGTACTGGATCACGCCAGAACCAGTCAGCGAGCTTACACCTCCATACAACAGAAGACATTGCACGGCGATATGGCAATAGCCAAAGTACAACATTATATACTCACCCACTACACAGAGAATGTAGACATAGCAGTATTGGCTGATATTGCCAACATGTCGCCAAGAACCTTTTCGAGACGATTTAAAGCAGCGTGTGAAATGACACCACAGCAGTATGTTCAATCGGTCAGGATCGAGCACGCAAGAAAACAACTCGACATTACGGCCAAACCCATAGAGCAGATTGTCCATGATGTAGGTTATTCGGATGTGAGTTCTTTTATTCAACTGTTCAAACGTTGGGTAGGTCAATCACCCCACCAGTATCGTATGCGAAAAACAAGGGGTTAACGATATTACACAAGTGAATATTTATCGCTCAGATGTCACGTTTCAAGTAGATGCAAAGCCAATAATGATCTACTATTTATAGCGCTGAAAACACACACAAATACTTGAGATCACAATGATAAACAGAAAGAAAACAACGCTAGCCGTTAGCATAGCGTCTGCAATGCTACTCAATCAGGCCGTTGCACAGGAAGAGCAACAACAGGACTCTGACGGCGGATTGGAGCTGATTACAGTTACCGCACAAAAGCGTGTTCAAACCATCAAGGATGTGCCTGCAACAGTTGTTGCCTTGCCGCCTGAAAATATCAACGACCTTTTAGGTGCAGGCGAAAACATTCGAGCACTAGCAGGTCGCGTGCCCGGATTACAAATAGAATCGTCTAATGGTCGCCAGTCACCTCGTTTTTACATTAGAGGTCTGGGTAACACCGATTTTGACGTGAATGCTAGTCAGCCGGTGTCGATGGTACTGGACGAGGTGGCCTTGGAAAACGTAGTTCTTCGTAGTGTTCCTTTGTTTGATATTGGAAGAGTAGAAGTAATAAACGGGCCACAAGGGACATTATTCGGCAGAAATACACCGGCAGGTATTGTAAAAATTGATACACAAGCGCCAGAGTTTGGTGTGGACACTGGCTATATCCGCGGTGGTTTTGGTTCACGAGAAACCGCATTTGTTGAAGGCGCATACAATACTGAAATTAATGAAAACTGGGCAACAAGAGCATCTTTGAAGTACCAAGAACGTCAGCCTTGGGTTAACAATCCAGTTCGAGGAACAGAGGTTGGAGGCTATGAAGAGCTAGCGTTTCGGCTTCAATTTTTATATGAAGGCGATGACACCAGTGCTCTATTGAAGCTGCATGGTTTTGACCAAGACGGTGACATGCCACAAATATTCTATGGTAATGCTCTAGAAAAAGGCAAAGAGGGATTAAGAGAAGGCTTTGACCCTGAGACCGTTTATCATAATCAACCCTCTGGCTTTAATATGGAGCATATAGGTGTTAGCTTGAAGGTTGAGCATGACTTCGATGCCTTAAATTTTGTCTCTGTTACAGGATATGACTCTGTCGAAAGCTTTAGCTTTGCTGATATAGATGGTGCGCAACCAGTTGGGAGTAATGATTGTACCTTCGATAGATTTGTTGCTCAGGAATTGGGATGTTTCTTATTTGATAACGGTTCTGGAGATGGTTTGTCTGACCACTATCAATTTACCCAAGAATTCAGAGTCTTTAATCAAATTGACCAGCTGTTTTATCAAGCTGGTTTGTACTATTTTGTTGAAGACTACACCGTTGACAACAATGTCTTAGATGCTGACGGTGCTACCCTTGAGTTTTATCAGGTAGACCAAAAGACTACCTCTTACTCTGTCTTCGGGCAAATCGAATACCAGCATACAGACAAGCTAACCACAACTTATGGGTTGCGTTATACAGACGACGATAAAGAACTAGTTATCAACAGAGTCACAGCAGGAGACCCTTTAGAATACTACAGTAAAGGTGACTCATATTTGAATTGGGACTTCGCAGTTAGATATGAGCTTACAGACGACACGACCACATTCTTTCGTGCCGGAAATGCTTCACGTGGGCCCGTGACTATTGGCAGGTTTGGTTTTTATAGCGAGGCTGAAACTGAGACACTTACTTCTTTCGAGGTGGGAATTAAAACGTCACTTTGGGATGACAATGCACGCTTAAACGTTACTGCATATCAGTATGATATTGATGACCAGCAGCTTACCGCAACGGGTGGAGAAGCTAATACTAATTCTTTATTGAATGCAGACAACACTACTGGTCGCGGTATAGAGATGGACTTCGAAACAATCTTAAACGACAACTGGCGACTCAACTTTAACCTTGGTTACAACAAAACAGAGATTGAAGCAGAAGACCTCAAAGCTGAAAGATGTGCCGCACAAGCAGTTACTGAGATTGCTATCTGTACTAATTTAGATCCAGTAGTTGAAACAGTCGATGGTTTTTTTGGTCCAGTGACAACTGTAAGGATAAATGGTAACCAACTTCCCCGTGCTCCTAAATGGATAGCAAATATTATTCTCAATTATGAGCAGCCATTTGGTGAGGGTTATTTATACGCTAATACCGACTGGAACTATAGAAACGCATCGCCAACAACCTTGTATGAATCTGTTGAGTTTGTAGCTGAAGCACGCTGGCTAGGCGGCCTTCGTCTAGGTTACAAAACTGATGATGGGTTCGATGTGGCCTTGGTTGGTAGGAACATCACAGATGAAATCGTTGTTGACGGTGGCGTAGACTTCCTTAACTTAACTGCGTTTATTAATGAACCTCGCTTCTGGGGTATCGAAATGGGTTATAAGTTCTAAGAACCCGGAAAATAGTGTAAAAGCGTCGCACATTGCGGCGCTTTTTTATGCCGCCAGTTTATACTCATCATCTTTGTAGTCTTTTAATGACTTGGCAAGCAAGCGTTTAATTTTATCACACGCCTTTACTCCTCTGTGATCACGGGGATAGTAGACCTGCTCAATAATGTCTTTGTTACTGTTAACCAAAAAAGCTGCCAGCTTTTGTTTCTTGTCGGGTAAAGAAACCGTAAAACACCACAATGCTTCGCCTCCATTAAGGCGTTCAATTTCTCTGTAAAAACAAAACGGCAACCCGCATGTAGCCGCATCAGACTGAACATATTGCTTACGACAGATAAAAGGCGTGTTCTGGGAATACGCATTCACGCCGTATTTGCTAATTAACTTGTCTACATGTTTAAGACCTGTCATGGCTACACCTCGAATACTGTTTATATATACAGTATAGGCATATTTGATTATATTTCAAGCAAAAAAATAGCCGCTTATTTAGCGGCTACGTTGGCAGAAAAGTCTCTTGAATCGTCATTGTCAGGGGTTCGCTTACGGAACATACCCTTCACATCGTCGAGAATGAGATAAAGAGAAGGCACCAGCAAGAGTGTGATCACGGTAGCAAACAAAATACCAAATGCCAGTGATATCGCCATAGGAATGACGATTTGAGCCTGAAGACTGCGCTCCAGAACGATTGGCATTAATCCCATAAACGTAGTCAGTGACGTCAGTATAATGGCCCTAAACCTTTGTGTGCCTGCACTGATGGCTGCGTCCACAAGACGCATGCCTTCTTTGCGTGCGCGGTTCACAAAATCAACCATGATAAGACTGTCGTTTACCACTACCCCACTCAACGCAATGATGCCACATATTGATAATACACTTACCGCTTTACCTAACAACAGATGTCCGACAATGGCACCAACAATACCAAAAGGGATCACTGACATAATAATGAGTGGCTGCGAATATGATTTGAGTGGAATGGCCAACAACGCATAAATGGCGAACATGGCGAACAACATGCCAAGCGCTAGCGATGTGAGTGCCTCAGCCTGCTCTCTGGAGTTTCCTTGAAGTTGGAAGTCCACTTCTGGATAACGCTCAAGTAGATCAGGGATAGTATTGCTAACAACATCCCCAGTCACTTCACCTGGATCGATTCTGTTTTTGTCTACTTTGGCTGTGACTGTCACTGAACGTTGGCCGTCGACCCTGATGATAGAATCAAACCCCTTCCCTAATGACATAATGCCCACTTCTTCAAATGGCACATCGTCGCCATTTGGGGCGCGAACACGCATATTCTCTAAGTGTCCAATAGAATTACGCTCCTCAAGCGGGTATCGCACCATGACTTTAACTTCTTCGTCATCTCTTTGAACGCGCTGTACTTCAGCCCCATAGAACCCAAAGCGAACCTGCTGGCCTAATTGCTGAAGCGTAATGCCAAGGGCTTCCGCCTGTGGTGTCAAATCGAGCTGTATTTCATCGCTGCCGCCGGAGAACGTGTCATTGATGTCAGACACGCCTGTGTAGCTATACAGCGCCTCTTTAAGGTCATTACTGATAGCTCTAAGTTCATCAATATCGTGAGAGGTAAATTCAAAACTCAGGTCTGCACCGCCTCCAGGTCCGCCAGGATTACCGATGCTCAGTGTTCTTACACCGGGTATTTCAACCATTTGCTCACGCCACAGCTCATGAATTTCAGAGTCACTCAGTTCACGGGTCTCACCCTTAGTTAGCTCAACAAACACAGACCCCGCCAAATCACCTTCATCGAACGCAATAGAGTGTTTGACCACACCACTACCCGAATCATTGGCGACCTTGTTATCCATTTTTTCCATCGAATCTAACAGCGCAATCATGGCTTTGTCGCGCTGCTTGGTAGACGATCCTGGTTCCATCTCAACGCTGGCAAACATAAAATCACTGGGGATATCGGGGAAGAAAACAAAGCGCACCAAGCCCCCACCGAATAGACCCACGGTAAGAATTAACATTGCGATAAAACTGGATAAGGTAATGTAACGATTCTCTACTGCTTTGCGTAAAAACGGGGCATATTTGTTATTGATAAATACCTTAATACCCTCACTGAAGAAATCTCTGAATTTCTGCAGACGATTGGCTTTAGCCGGGTCGTAAGGTTTAAGCTTCATATGCACTAAATGAGCAGGCAAAATCAACTTTGACTCCACCAGCGAAAATGCCAGACAAATAATGACAACCAGACCAATAGTTTTCCAAATCACCCCAAATGGACCTGACACCATCAGCATGGGGGTAAATGCGGCAATGGTTGTGAGTACGCCAAACGTGGCAGGCATAGCCACTTTCTTAACACCTTTAATGACATTTTCTGTGGTGTGGCCATTTTTATCTATCTCAGAATAAGCCGACTCCCCCATGATAATGGCATCATCTACCACTATACCCAGCACAAGGATAAAGGCGAAAAGACTGAGCAGGTTAATTGACACACCAAACATATCCAATGGCATAAACAATAGTGTTCCGAGGAAGCAAACCGGCAATCCAACAATCACCCAAAAGGCGAGTTTGATTTTCAGGAACAAGCTGAGCACCAGAAAGACCAACAATGCACCAACAGCCATGTTTTCCAGCATCATGTTCAATCTGTCAGCGAGATAAAAAGAGCTATCTCCCCATGTATCCGCATTAATATTGGCTGGGAAATTGGGTTTATTTTCAGCGATGTACCGATTGACCTCTTCTGAGATCTGTAAGGCATTTTGATCGCCAACTGACTGCACCCGGATACTTACGGCCGGTTTACCATCAAACACGGCAAATTGATTGTTCTCAACAAAGCCATCTTCGATACTTGCAACATCACCCAGCTTCACACGTGTGCCATCTTGTTGGGTGAGCAACACAATTTGTGAAAAATCCCATCCGGTATAGGCTTGCCCTATGGTGCGAAGCAATATATTGCCATTATCTGTCTTGATGGCACCACCAGGCAGATCCACTGATGCCTGACGAACAATACTGACCACTTCAGAAAAAGTGAGATTGTATTTCTGCAAGGTAACTTCACTTAGCTCAATACTGATTTCATACGCCCGGTCACCCAATACCTGCACAGCAGAGATGCCGGGCAAATTAGCAATTTCATCGCGCATAACCTTGGCGAACTCTTTAAGTTCACGCTCAGTGGCATCGCCATACACAGATATCCATATGACGTCTTGCTGAATTTTTTGCCGGTAGACAACAGGTTTTTCAGTATTTGCGGGAAAACTGGGAATAGCATCAACCTGCACTTTTACTTCATCAAGTACAGACTCTACATCATAGTCTTCTTCCACCTCGATGCTTACTGTCCCCATTCCCTCCACCGAAGTAGAGGTAATCTTTTTGATCCCTTCTATGTTTTCTACGGCTTCTTCAATCTTGAGGATAACCCCTTCTTCGACCTCCTGCGGTGCAGCACCAAGGTAAGGCACACGAACCTGCACGAGTTGTATATCAAAATTAGGGAAAATCTGCTTTTGAATGGTCAGTGCACCATAAAGCCCACCCACGATCAAAATCCACATAAGTAGGTTTGCCGCAACGCTATTGCGTGCAAACCAGGCAATTACCCCATTATGGGTATCAATTTGACTCATCAGTTAGCCTCCGCAGTATCTATTGCGCTTGCCTCTTCTGCCTGATCATTTTTTTGAGGTTCTTCGATTTCAGGTTCATCACCTGGCAATCGAACCTTCATACCATTATAGGGATTAGGCACGGCGCTGACGGCAACTTTTTCACCAGAGTTCAGGCCCTCACTGATGTATACCCGCTCTGCGTCTGTTCTGGCGACTTGTACAGGCTTGATAGCAATCTCTCTCTCATCGGAAACTGTTAATACTGTGTTGTCCAGTCTGAGCAGATTCCTTGGCAGAACAATGACATTCTCTGACCGCGTCCCGCTGATCACTGCTTCGACAAACTGACCAAATCTAAGCGGTGCGGCGTCATTGCCACTATTAATACGGTATGGGTCCTCCACTTCGACCACGGCATACATCACCCGGCTACCTGCGTCCATCACCCCTTCACTACGCACCAATCTGCCTGACCATACCCGCTCTCGACCGGCTACATCGGCTTTTAATTGAACTGGATTGTTTGACTCAACACCGGCACTTAAATCTAAAAAGGCCAGATCAGAATTTGCTAACGGTAAACGTACTTCGGCGACATCGGTCGAGTACACTTCACCAACAATTGAGCCCACTGGTAGAAACTGCCCCACATCAACGTCACGCTTAACCACTATGCCGTTATACGGTGCCCTTACCTCTGTGCGCGCGAGATTACGCATTGCTCTTTCATATTTAGCTTCTGCAGCCTTTACATTGGCTTGTTCTCTGGCGAGTTGAGGTTTACGCAAGCCTAGTGCAGGTGGCGTTGAATTATTGAGTGCCTTCCAGTCTTCTTCGGCCACTTTCCCCCTGGCTTTTTCTTCTTCCAATGAAGCACGGGCCTGCGCCAATTCGGCTTCTGCCAATTTAAGATCAGTTAAAAAGTCATCTTGTTCTAACGTTACCAGAATGTCGCCTTGTTTGAAAAAGCCACCCGCTTGGAAAACCGAAGACACACTCACAACTTTTCCACTCACTTGAGTACTAATACGGGTATGATTTTTTGGTTGCACATTACCTTGAGAAAACACCACAAATTCAACGGGTTCACGGAAAACCTCTTGTGCTTCAACAAGAAAAGCCTTTTCAACAACCTCTTCTTTCTCTGGCGGTTTGCGCATATTAATCATGACAAACGCCACGATCACGGCAATGATGATAATGGCAAACGGCAACGCAGACTTGACCATCGATGTTTTTTTCATTCCCTTACCCTAGATATCTAATTAATTTTTATAGTTTTTTTTGTAGCCTAATATTACAAGAATACAGCAAATAACGCGCGATTACTTTTGTTAATAATTATTACAAAGATAGCCTTTTATCGTGTGATATTTGTGACTAACGTATGTACTTTTTGGAGCTTTCCCATGTTACGCCTTTTAAACAGAATTGCAGTCATTCTTTCTCCGCTCAGATATTTCATATTGTTGGTATCTTTATTCTCATTAGGCGCAGTAGTCAGTATTATCTTCAATCAATCTGTTGATACAGATGTGTACCTGCCAGCCTTGATAACATTGTTTGGTTGGAGCTGTTGCCTGTTTGGTATCGTATCCTGGTTTACTGAGTTACCCGAACATCACAGTTGGCAACATGGTTTTTTTACCCGCCAAAGGCTTCGAATAAAGCGCTCGCTTGCCTGGTTACTAGGGTTGTTATTTACCCTCTGCTCAACAGGGTTGCTTTATCTGACCTATTCTTCTGTAAGATTAAGCCTTATCTCGTAATTTATAATACCGACCGTTCAATTTACACCTGCACAAATTGGCAACAAATACGCATAGAAGAGGCACCACCTATATCCAATATTATCAATAGGTTACATTAACCTTGTTAACGCCTTGTAAACAACAAAACCTACCCTAAATTTGCAGCTAAACTATTAATAAAGATTTAACACTAATTTACTTGATTTGATTATTTTTTGTGCATTATGGTTAGCGTGTCAGAAACAAGGGGAGCCAGATATGAGTCTGAAAAAAAGCTATTTAAAATCAAAGCCAGTATGTAAAGTCACCTTTCGCCTGAGCAGCGAAGAAGCAAAGGCTGCGAACAGTGTAAAACTAGTAGGAGAGTTTAATGATTGGGACGATACGGTTTCGCCCATGAAGAAACTCAAAAGCGGCGAGTTCACACAAACCGTCGATTTAGAGGTAGGGAAAAACTATCAGTTTCGTTATCTGCTGAACGAGTCAGAATGGGAAAACGACTGGCATGCCGACGCATATGTGCCTAATGGCATGCCAGGAGAAGACAATTCGGTTGTGAGCGTGTAGCCCACGCAACGAGGAAAGTGCACCTTAAAGTGCGCTTTCCAGTTCCGGTAATACCTCGAACAAGTCGCCAACAAGCCCATAGTCGGCAACTTGAAAGATAGGAGCTTCTTCGTCTTTGTTGATAGCAACTATTACTTTGGAATCTTTCATGCCCGCAAGATGCTGAATGGCGCCAGAAATTCCCACTGCGATGTAAAGCTGCGGCGCAACAATCTTACCTGTTTGCCCAACCTGCATGTCATTCGGTACAAAACCAGCATCAACCGCGGCTCGCGAGGCACCGATGCCGGCATTGAGTTTATCGGCAATACCTTCCAACAAGGCAAAGTTTTCGCCGTTTTGCATACCACGACCGCCAGAAATAATAACGTCTGCTGCCGTAAGTTCCGGGCGCTCAGATTCTGTTAACTGCGCAGATACGAATGACGACTTCTCAGACGCGCCACTACTCTGTAAATTTTCGATACTGGCACTGCCCTCGGCATCAGCAGCATCGAAAGCGGAAGCTCTTACTGTCAGTACTTTTACGGTATCTGATGTTTTCACAGTGGCAATAGCATTACCCGCATAAATAGGTCTGACAAAGGTGTTGTCAGATTCTATCTCGATGACGTCTGAGATCTGCGCCACGTCAAGCAATGCTGCCACGCGCGGCATAAAGTTTTTACCGGTTGTTGTTGCAGCAGCCAAAATATGGCTAAAGCCAGACGCATTATCCAGTACCAGCTTGGATACAGATTCAGCCAATTGATGCTCGTAAGCGGCATCATCGGCTACTAATACTTTCGACACGCCTGAAATCTTAGCGGCTTCATCTGCAACTTGTGAACAGCTCAAACCCGCCACCAAAACGACAATATCACTGCCATTTGATTGCGCAATTTTAGTAGCTGCATTGACCAGTTTATGGGTTTCTGCTTTTAACTGTGCGTTATCGTGCTCTGCATATACTAAGATACTCATGAAATCACCTTCGCTTCGTTTTTAAGCTTGTCTACTAACTGAGCCACACTGTCTACCTTAATACCACCTTCACGTTGTGCAGGCGGCGTGACTTTAATGACTTCAACATTTGAGCTTAGTGCAACACCAAAATCTTCTGCGGCCTTAACGTCTAATGGCTTGCGTTTGGCTTTCATGATGTTAGGCAGTGAGGCATAGCGAGGCTCATTTAATCGCAGATCAGTCGTTACAATGGCTGGCAGTGATAAGCATACCGTTTGCAAACCACCATCAACTTCACGTGTTACTTTTGCCTTGCCATCTTCAACAACAACCTCAGAGGCAAACGTGCCCTGCGGCAAATCACACAATGCCGCCAGCATCTGGCCAGTTTGATTGTTATCAGAGTCAATGGATTGCTTTCCTAAAATGACCAAATCAGGTGTTTCCTGTTCAACCACTTTGCTCAGCAACTTAGCAATTTGAAGTGAATCAAGGCTTGCTGACGTTTCAATTTGAATACCTCTGTCGGCCCCCAACGCCAGTGCTGTTCTAATTTGTTCCTGACAGGCTTTATCACCAACAGAAACCACAACAACCTCGGTTGCCTGGCCTTTTTCTTTCAGCCTAACGGCTTCTTCAACGGCAATTTCGCAAAACGGATTGATGGCCATTTTCGTATTGGCAAGATCAACGCCAGTGCAGTCAGGTTTGACTCTAACCTTCACGTTGTAATCAATGGCTCGTTTAACGGGTACAAGTATTTTCATTATGACCTCATTAAGCTGTAGGGTAAGGTTGTTATGAAAGCAATACATCTGAATTTTGTGCTAATTCGCTAAATCAGAAGTATTAACAACATAAGAATTTGGAATGTACTTACTGTTGACGTAAACGTCAACCTGAATTACCTTCTTGTCCAATATAGTGCGTAAAAAATAGTATAAATAGAGGGCTTTTGTATGGAACGTGAATCGATGGAGTTCGATGTCGTTATTGTTGGAGCCGGTCCTTCGGGTCTGTCAACCGCCATTAAACTGATGCAGTTAGCGCAAAGTGCAGAACAAGAGCTGATGGTGTGTGTTGTCGAAAAGGGCTCTGAAGTAGGTGCGCATATTTTGTCTGGTGCCGTATTCGAAACACGCGCGCTGGATGAGCTTATCCCCGACTGGAAAGAAAAAGGCGCGCCGCTCAACACGCCAGTAACGGGTGACGATATTTACCTTCTTCGTGACGAACAGAAAGCCACAAAGTTACCTTCGCCGATTACACCAAAAACCATGCACAATGACGGTAACTATATTGTTTCTATGGGTAATGTTTGTCGTTGGCTGGCAGAACAGGCTGAAAGTCTGGGCGTAGAAATTTTCCCAGGATTTGCCGCCTCTGAAGTTTTGTACAATGATGATGGTAGTGTAGCCGGTGTCATTACTGGTGACATGGGAATTGCTGCAGATGGTAGTCAAAAAGATGGTTATATGCCAGGTATGGAATTACGAGCAAAAACCACCGTTTTTGCAGAGGGCTGTCGAGGCCATCTTGGCAAAGAATTAATTGCAAAATACGCACTGGATGAAGGTAAATCACCACAGCATTACGCTATTGGGTTTAAAGAAATCTGGGATATTCCCGCATCGCAACATCAGCCAGGCCTAGTTGTACACACGGCGGGATGGCCGTTAACAGATGCTACCGGCGGGAGCTATCTCTACCATGCTGAAAACAACCAGGTCTTCGTAGGACTCATCGTTGACCTTAATTACAAAAACCCCCATTTAAGTCCATTTGATGAATTCCAGAGGTTGAAACATCACCCTCTCATCAGCGGAACCTTAAAGGGTGGCAAGCGAGTCAGTTATGGTGCGCGTGCTATTGCAAAAGGCGGCTTTAATTCACTGCCCAAAATGACGTTCCCCGGTGGTATGTTAGTAGGATGCAACGCCGGTACACTTAATTTTGCCAAAATAAAAGGTAATCACACAGCGATGAAGTCAGGCATGCTTGCTGCGGAAGCCATCTTCAATCAATTAAACGACACACAAACCGAAGCGCTATTTAAACAATCCTGGCTCTACGATGAGCTGTATCGGTCAAGAAATTTTGGTCCCGCTATTCATAAATTAGGTACCTTCTGGGGTGGTGTCTTTAACACCATTGATCAGAATATTTTTTCCGGCAAGTGGCCAGGCACCCTGGTCGATTTACACCAGGACCATGCCGAATTAGGTGAAGCCAGTCATTATACTAAAATTACTTATCCAAAACCCGATGGTGAATTGAGTTTTGATAAGTTATCGTCTGTTTTTCTTTCAAATACTAACCACGAAGAAGACCAGCCTTGTCATTTGCAAATTAAAGATAACGCGATTCCCATCTCAGTTAATTTGCCAAAATACGACGAACCCGCACAGCGTTATTGCCCAGCCGGGGTTTATGAAATTGTGAATGATGAAAATAATGATCCGCAACTGCAAATTAATTCACAAAACTGCGTACATTGTAAAACCTGTGATATTAAAGATCCCAGTCAAAATATTCGTTGGGTGGTACCAGAAGGCGCTGGTGGTCCTAATTATCCCAACATGTAACAATTTTTAATTAAGTCAATCGTTTTTAAATAATTGTTCATTATAATTAGGCTTTCAAAATATAGGTATTGAGAAGAAAAATGACTGAATTTTTAGACATACTTACACATGGACGACGTCTACAAGGGGCAGTGAAAAACTTGTCAATTGAAGAACTTGAATCAGTTCTTGGCAAACTGGAATCATTAATTGAAAAAAGAAAGCAGTTAGCAAAAGAAGAAAAAGCAAAACAGAAAGAAAAACTTGAAAAAATTGCATTAATTAAAAAGCAAATGCAGGAAGCTGGTGTAGATATCTCTGATTTAGAATCAGAAACTAACGCACCGAAATTAAAGAAAAAGGGTAAAAAACGCCCTGTAAAATACCGTCTGAAAGACAATGATGGAAATACACACGAATGGACAGGCATAGGTAGAATGCCAGTGGTTTATAAAAAAGCCTTGGAATCGGGCCAAAAGCTGAGCGATTTTGCAATTTAACTCCTTGATATGAAAATAGGTAAGGCGGCCTAATGCCGCCTTTTTATTATGCTTAATTTTGATAAATTCACAGCCTCAAAGAAAAACGCCCCCAAGGTGGTCCTCATCCATGGTTTATTTGGCGATAAAGATAATCTTTCTGCTCTGCGCAAAAGCCTGCAGGACGAATACCATGTGTTGGCAATTGACCTCCCCAATCATGGTGCCTCTGAACATATTGATAAGTGGTCATTCAAGCAGGTTGCTGCGCTGCTGAAGAAAACGTTTGACGCAATTGATTTTAAACCCGATGCACTGGTTGGGCACTCACTTGGCGGCAAGGTAGCTATGGCATATGCCCTAGAATACCCCAACGATTTGGCCTGTGCCGTGATTGCAGATATTGCACCTGCCAGTTACCCTGCCAGGCATGACAATGTGTTTAATGCTCTCAATGCCGTTGCAGCAAAATCCATAAATCAACGAGCCGAGGCGAGTGATATTTTAAGCGCGACTCTCAAAGAAAAGGCTACACAACAGTTTTTGCTTAAGAGTTTTAAAAAATCTCAAACAGGATGGCATTGGCAGTTTAACTTAAAAGGTCTGGAGTCAGATTATCAGGCATTAAGTGGTTGGCCCTATGATACGCAGAGTACACAAACAAACATGCTCTTCGTAAAAGGTCAAGAATCAGACTATTTGACTACGTGTCACACAGATTCCGTGAATCGACATTTTCCAAACGCCAAGGTAAAAGTGATCGCAGGTACCGGGCATTGGCTACATGCAGAGAAACCGGTAGTGTTTAATCGAATTGTGACGCAATTTTTACAGCAAACCATAGTGTAAACAGACTTGAAAAACGGTATTCTGCGCCCCATTTGTGGTAACCTTCGCAAAACTAGGCGGTAACAGATTCAAATGCTGGCAGAAAACTACGAACTTATAGAAACTATTATGCTCAATTTTGGGCTAGTAGGCTTGTTTTTACTGATGGGTTTTGCAATACACGATGTATTGAAAAAGAATAATGTGCCCAAGGTGGGAAGGTTTGTTGCATACGGTGTTTTAATGCTTGGCGCAATGGGCTTTCTGGCAAAAGGCATTATTCAGATTTTTTGGCAATCCGGTGGTATTGGTTAGATTAATTAGGGTTAGAGGATAGTTATGGCGAGTGTTGGCCTTTTTTTTGGGAGTGACACGGGTAACACAGAGCATGTTGCCAAAATGATTCAAAAGGAATTGGGTAAGCAGTTGATTGACGTGCATGATATTGCAAAGAGTACCAAAGAAGAAATCGCTGATTTCGACCTTCTTATTTTTGGTATTCCTACATGGTACTACGGAGAAGCGCAGTGCGATTGGGATGATTTCTTTCCCGAGTTGGAAGAAATTGACTTCCAAGACAAGTTAGTGGCTATTTTTGGCTGTGGCGACCAGGAAGACTATGCGGAATATTTTCTTGATGCCATGGGCATGATCAGAGACATCGTTGAACCCAAAGGCGCGATACTTGTTGGTCAATGGCCAACAGAAGGTTACGACTTTGAGGCCTCTAAAGGCATGGCTGATGATGATCACTTTGTTGGCCTGGGTATTGATGAAGATCGTCAACCGGAACTTACTGAAGAACGCGTGAAGGCATGGTGCAAACAAATTCACGAAGAGCTCTGCTTGAGTGAGCTTGCGTAGTAAAACGGCGTCATAAGGCGCCGTTTTTATATCGTAAACTGCAGTACAGCTTGTTTTAACTTATCCATTTCTTGAGAAATCTCTTCCGTCATACCGTTTGCTTCGCGAGTACCATCTGCACTGGCATTAGCGAGTGACACTATATTGCTCAAACTGGCAGCCACTTGGCTAAGTAATGCATCCTGCTTTTCAGTATCAGAGACAATACTTTGATTAATCTGCATTAAGCTGTGAATGATCTCGGCAATGCTGCTAACTTGCTCGGAGACATCCTGACTAAGCTTCACGCTGTTCTCAGCCTGCTCACTACCCTCTGCTATTGCTTTAACGGCCTTGCTGGCATCCTGCTGCAACCGACTGATCATATTTTCAATCTCTTCCGTTGAGTTATGCGTTCGAGTCGCCAAGGTTCTTACCTCATCTGCCACAACAGCAAATCCACGTCCTTGCTCGCCTGCCCTGGCGGCCTCAATAGCCGCGTTCAGTGCCAACAGGTTGGTCTGTTCGGCAATGGTCTTAATAACGTCAAGAATACTACCTATGTTGCGACTGTTCTCGTCAAGCTGGTTTATGATCGCGGTAGACGAACGCGCTTGCTCTGCTTGCTGATTTGCCTGAGCCAGATTTTTATCAACCAGTGCGGCAATGTTGTTGCTTTGCTCCGTCACCATTTTCAATGAATGTGTTGCATCATTAATTTGTGAGAGGTTACTGTGACTGGTGTCACGAATTATCTGAGTATTCTCTGAAATAGTGTTTATTTGGCTACGCTGCTCATCAACTTGAGAGAGGCTCTTATTACCCAACTCAACACTGTGTTTGGTCATATCATCAAGCTTTTCTTCCTGGCTCAATATATTGCCAACTAAGCTACGTAAACTGCTGGTAAGCATATTCACTTTACGGGCCAAATCAGTAAATTCATCATTGCCCTCTTCCTTGAGGTTTCTTGATAAATCTCCACCACTTAATCTGGTAAGGCCTTTGTTAATTCGCGCTAGTGGTTTTGCGATGCTTCGTGTAGCCATAAACGCCAAAATAAACGCCGCAGATAAGCCCAAAACAGAGATCACCACGTTTCTGATCACATTTGCCTGAACAGTATCAACAATATTGTTTTGACCTTCTAGCGTTTGTCGGTTTACCAATGCCAATACCGCATCAATATTTGCGATTGCAGCTTCCAATTCGATGTTCTTGTCACGTTTAGACTGATTGGCTTGTTCCATGCTGCCAATTTTTTCCTTTTGCAAGGCAAATACACCCTGCGGCCCCTCAAACGCGTCTGTCAGCAAGTCATTTTGTTCAAGGAAAAGTGTGACTGTCTCTTCAACATCATCTACACCATCAGTGATCCTGAGTAGGTAGTCTTTGTCTACATTAATATTGCTTAGCTGTATTTTGATGTCTTCGATGAGAATCTCACTCTCCTCCCGAGTAAGTACTTTTTTAAATTCACTCATACCATCAGTGAGTGTGAGAAGCTTGTTATCAATATTCGTGCCCACACCTATGATGGTATCAAAGCTCCCATCGCCGGAATCTAAATAGCTCATATCTAACATTAGGGCTGAGGCCTCATCAGCGAACAGCAGTGTTTCCTCAAGTTTAGCCGCCATCGAATTTTGAATAATCAATTGCTGCTGTAATGCTTGATACATAGACTCGGAGTATGACAAATACAGATTGATTTTATCGCTAGCATCCTTGAATTCAGTGCTGTCTATGCGACCCTGCAGTGACGTCAGCAAACCAGATAACTGGTTAGACGAAACAGAATACTGCGCCATGTTCCGTTCGAGTTCATCAAGATTATCGAGATAGAACGCATTTGAGGTAATTACAGACAACTCAAGCAGGTTGGCTTTGATGGCAACCGTGCCTGATTGAACTGGCATCATTTCTTCGGCAACCATTAACGCCGAATCGCGTATGTCTCTGAGACCAAAATAAGACAGTATGCTGGTGAGTAACAGCAAACAGCCGAACAGACCAAACCCATAGGTTATTTTTTTAACAACGGTTAACTGCATCGTCACGCTCTTCTCTTATATTTATTGTATTTTCGGCGCATATCATACCTCTTTATACGCACATTGATGAAAATGACAACATTTAGTTAATATTTCGGCAACGAAGCGGACATTTTTAAAGATTATCAATCGGATGCTTTTAAATCTTGCCGCTTTCACTATAATAGCAATACTTTTTCAAACGCGCGAAATTGGTCATGGATCATAATAAAGAACTAAAAAAAGCAGGCCTGAAAGTGACTCTTCCAAGATTAAAAATCTTGGAAATCCTGCAAGAGCCGAACAACCAACATATTAGCGCTGAAGACGTGTATAAACTGCTTATAGAGCAAGGCGAAGAAATTGGGTTGGCCACTGTCTACCGCGTATTAAATCAGTTCGACGATGCTGGAATACTTAATCGCCACCATTTTGAAGGTGGTAAATCAGTATTTGAAATAAGTCAAAAGGCGCATCATGATCACCTAGTCTGCCTAAAATGCGGCAAAGTGATTGAGTTTGAAGACCCTATTATTGAAGAACGCCAAGAGCAAATAGCGGCAAAACACAACATCAAACTGACTCACCATAGCCTGTATTTGTATGGTGAGTGTCAAAATGAAGAAGATTGCAATGGCGTTGACGGCTAATTTTGTCTAGAGCGTGAATTTGACATTATCAAGGGCATTGATTGCCCTTTCCCAGTATTCTCCAGCCCGACCATCACCAATCAGATGCCCGTCAACCTGACTAACCGGTGCGATTTCTTTAGTTGAGCTGGTCAACCAGACTTCATCGCTGCGTAATAACTCCTCTACCGTCAACACACGTTCCTCTACGGGAATATGGGCGCTTTTGAGCGCTTGGATCACACATAACCTAGTAATGCCTGGCAACAGCTGCAAATCCAATGGCGGCGTAACAACAATGCCGGCAATCACGGCAAATACATTACACGAACTGGCCTCGGTAACCTGACGGTGTTCATTGTACAAAATCGTTTCAGCTAGCCCTTGCTCTGCCGCAGCCTGATAATGCAACACATTGCCAAGTAGTGATGTTGATTTGATGTGACAACGCTTCCAGCGCTTATCTTCGCTTAACCCAACCTGAAGACAGTTTACGTTCTCGCGTTGTTTTGGTGGAGGCGGTGGAATATCAAATGAAAATGCAAAGACGGTGGGGGTTATCCCTTGTGGAAAAGCGTGATGACGTTTTGTATCTGCACCACGGCTAACATGGAGGTAAATAGCGGTATAATCGGCGGGTTCATCCCCTCGCTGATTGTGTGTAACCACATCAATAATCAGGCTTCTCCATTCCTCCGACGTCTTGTTCACATGCAACTTTATGTCTGACAAGCCTCGCGTTAATCGCGATACATGCGCATTGAGTGCCACCGGTTGCCCCTTGTGAACAGGGATCACTTCGTACACCCCGTCACCGTATAAAAAGCCACGATCAAGCGGAGAAATCTTCGCCTCTTCGAGTGCCATCCATTGGTCATTTAAAAACGCTACTGTCATGAGAAATTCTATTTAATTCGTTCTATTACGCTCAGATTGTAATATGATACTGCACCTTAGAAATAGCGGTAATAACAGAAATCATGACAGACATAACCGGACTGCATAACACGTGGACAGTAAAGGATATTCTGCCCACTGGCTATTGGCTTCACAATGAGACGTTAGGAAAACTCTTTTTACCTACAAAAAATGTCGATACCGAATTGCAATCTGGTGACAAAATTGAAGCGATTGCCACCCACGATGAAAACAACAACCCAGTAGCAGACACCCGTATACCTGAATCAGGCCTAAATGCACTATATCTGCTTACCGCAAAAGACGCGATTAAGACAGGAGCGTTTTTTACTTGGGCCATGACCAGAGACTTATATGTTCCTAAGAAATGGCAAGAGTCACCTATCAACCCTGGCATGAAATATCTGGTTTATGTTTTTGTTGACCCGCAAAGCCAGAAAATTGTTGGTGCGACTAAACTACACAAATTTTACCCAGAAACCAGTGAATGGTTGAAGGTAGATCAAGATGTTACTCTTACCGTCTTTGCCAAGACCGATTTGGGTTACAAAGTGCTTATTGACGATACCGCACTTGGCTTACTGTTTCACAGTGATGTTTCTGTCAGTTTGCGTATTGGCCAGGAGGTTCCCGGTGTCATCAAAAATCGTCGCGAAGATGGCAAACTTGATGTGGGATTAAAAGGGCAAACCCGCGAAAACAGAAACGACCTTCAGTCTGCTATTTTGGACGATCTGGCTGCTCACGGTGGTTTATCAACACTGACTGATAAGAGCTCGCCTGATGATATATTTAAGCGTTTTGGCGTCAGTAAAGGTGCCTATAAAAAAGCCATTGGCAACTTATATAAAAACAAAAAAATAGCCATTTCGAAAGACAGCATCACACTACAAAAAGGAAATTAACACATGAAAGCGACAGTTGAGTGGGACAAAGATCTGAGTTTTACCTGTACCAATGAACGAGGTGATACCCTAACACTTGATGGTAATAAACAGGTAACCTCCCCCATGGAGGCCGTTTTAGAAGCAGCAGGTGCCTGTTCGAGCGTTGATGTGGTTGAGATCCTTAAGAAAGGCAGGTTTTCCCTAACAGGTTGTCGCTGTGAGCTGTCTGCAACTCGGGCAGATTCGCCGCCACAAGTTTTTACCAAGCTGCACGCTCACTACATAGTGTCAGGTGAAGACCTTACTGAAAAAGCCGTAGAACGCGCTGTCGCATTGTCAGTCGATAAATACTGTTCTGTTATGAAGATGCTTGAGCCATCAGTAGAAATCACCACAGAGTTTACGCTTATTCAAGCCACCAGTTAGGCGTTTGTACGCCCGTCTGGCGGCTTGTTTACCAAACAGCACTAGCGGGTTTCTGTGGTTAAAAATGTATGTACCTGACGTGCATTACGGCGTTTGGAAAAATCAATCAGGCCTTTTCCGTTGCACTTCAGGCCATCTGACTGAACCACTCGCCTTAGCACATCTTTTTCACTGCCAGCAATCCGTCCAACATGGCGTGATAGACTGGCTTTTAATATCCGTAGATCATCCAACACCACGGCACGACAAAAACTTGCATACTGCAGATCGCCAGAGTAGAGATATGCCTTATCGTTGGCTAAGATAGCCGTAGAATATCCCATAGCTACAATCAACGAAGCCACGGCCCATTTTTTCTTTACGTTTTTCATAGGTTTCCCCTTGATTAATTGTTAGCGTGCAGATTTAGCGCAACTGCACACTTCAATTAATGGCTCAAAAAACAAACACTTTCTGTTGTTTTTGTGTTTAAAGCCCGTGAAAAGAACGTAAAAGGGAAAAGACTAGCCATTTGATAAAAAGCTAAGCAGTTGTTTAATAGTTATTTTTTGTAAAATCCAAAGATGATTAAGCTATAAAAAAATAGCTTATAAGAAGAAAGTCGTATCAAAAAAAGATAACTTTGTGGCCGTTTAAAGATAAAAAGCGCGTCTCAATGCGCGCTTTTTAAACGTTTATTTACAAGATTACTCGTATTTCCGCTCGACTTTGGTTTCTATGGTATCGATATACGCATGCCATGATGCATAACCAATAAGCGGCATCAGTAAGATAAAGCCGACAAATCCTGTTAAAAATCCAATTAGCACAGTAGTAAAAATAATACCGCCCCAAATCATCATAGGTACCTTGTTCAACCACACGGCATTGATACTAGTAAGCACTGCGGTGCCAAGGTCAACCTTACGCTCCATCAATATAGGCTGAGTAAACGCACTTAAAAAGAACACAATAACCGTAAATACAGCGCCTACTAACGTGCCCAGCACCAAGAACGGTAACAGAGATTCTAAGGTATTCTCCATGTATGAGGGATACAAGGCGTGAATGATCGATGCAACACGAAGCCAAAAGATCATGAGCACCATTAGCATAATGCCAAAACCCCACTCATTCACGGCGTTGCGCTTGATGGCTCTTAAGGAATGGCGTAATGAGGGTTTGTGACCTTTCTCGAATTCCCAGCTAACATCATAGAGTCCTGCCGCCAAAAATGGGCCAATTAGCATAAACACCACAATGGCGGGCAAAATAACCAAATGCCATCCCGTCATCGCGACTAAGTAGGTGATGAACCAAGGGATCAAGGCAAAAAATATACCATAGAAAACAGTAATTCCAGGCGCGCGCATTAGATCTCTAAGGCCCAGTGACAACCATTTAATGGGGTCACCAACATCGAGTTCCTTGCACTGGATAACGCGTGCAATACCACTGTCAGTAATCGCATTGTGTGGTGTTTCTTTAAAATGATGTGACATAGATACCCTCGCAGTGTGCCAAATTGGGTTTCATTAAAAGAAATTGTCAGGCGGTTGGATGGGCTCAGTTATCGTGACTAAAAATCCATCGCCATATTATCTACGATAGCGTTAACTGAATTAGTTCACAAATTTTTTACATTTATTTTTTACCAGGGATCGAATATTTTCGCAGGTTGCCAGTAAATAGCACTTGAAAAGTGTCGATGCAATGCCTCATTAAGCTCACCAAAACGTGTGATGCGCTCATCCTCGCCCGTTAGACATTGTCTGATAAAACGATGACAATTATTGTTTAACACATGGTAATCAGAATATTGATAAATCTTGGATACAGCGCGTTCAACGGCGGTGGCGTCATATAATGGATTGCGGGACTGATCGCAGGCAATATAGATTTTTTCGCCACTGCGATCATCCAAAAAACGGGCGGGTGACACTGCTCGTATTAGCCCATTGCCCTTCAGCTCAACAATTCGGCCATCAACCCAAATTCCAGAATGTTCAAAAATTTCGTAAATCCCGCAACAGACAATTGAACCGTCTTTTGGTTTTACACGTGTGGGATCATCACCAGGGTAACAACCAATGATCCCCTCTGACTTTTGTTGCTCCTTCAATAGGTGATTGCCGGCAGCCAATGCAGCTATTCCAGCACCAATCCAAACTAAAGGTAACGGCATAACTCACCTATATATAAAAATGACGTTTCTGTTCTTTGTCATAGTGAAATAGTTTTTCAAATTTGGCAAAGCGCAAATTGTAAGCAAATGCGAGATGCGATACTCTGATCACCCTGTAAATCAAGTATAAAACTGCATGAAACCTGTTGAAAAATCGAACAAATTAGATAATGTTTGTTATGACATCCGCGGTCCAATTGCACATAGAGCCAGACAAATGGAAGAAGAGGGACACCGTATTCTAAAACTGAATATCGGAAACCCTGCCCCGTTTGGTTTTGCCGCACCCGATGACATTTTGAAAGACGTCATTCATAACTTGCCCACTTCACAAGGCTATTCAGATTCAACGGGAATATATGCTGCACGTGTTGCTGTTATGCAATACTACCAACAAAAGAATGTTCGACACATCGCCATCGATGATGTGTTTATTGGCAACGGTGTTAGCGAGCTAATCATGATGGCAATGCAAGCACTGCTAAACACGGGTGATGAAATTTTGATCCCCAGCCCAGACTACCCTTTATGGACTGCCGCCGTAAGTTTGTCGTCTGGCAACCCAGTTCACTATCGCTGCGATGAGCAAGCCGGTTGGTTTCCAGATATCGACGACATTAAAAGCAAAATTACGGCTAATACCAAAGCGATTGTACTTATTAACCCCAATAATCCAACAGGTGCAGTGTATAGCAAATCGTTACTTGAAGATGTGGTTAAAGTGGCCAGAGAACACCAATTAGTGGTTTTTTCTGACGAGATTTACGACAAGATATTGTACGACGAACACCAGCACACCTGCATTGCCTCGCTGGCCGATGATTTGTTATTTGTGACGTTGAGCGGGCTGTCTAAGAATTACCGCGTTGCGGGCTTTCGCGCGGGCTGGATGGTAGTAAGTGGGAACAAAAGAATCGCAGCGGATTATATCGACGGGTTAAATATATTATCGTCAATGAGAATGTGCGCCAATGTGCCATGTCAGAGTGCCATTCAAACAGCGCTGGGTGGTTACCAGAGTATTGACGACCTCGTGGTTGACGGAGGCCGGTTAAAAATACAAAGAGATCTGGCCGCTACCCGACTCAATGAAATCGAGGGGATAAGTTGCGTCACGCCAAAGGGTGCCATGTATTGCTTTGCCAAAGTAGATGCTAAGAAATTTAACATTACCGATGATGAAAAAATGATTTTTGACCTGCTCAACAGTGAAAAGATCCTGCTTGTTCATGGTCGCGCGTTTAATTTGTTTGAGGGTGTATATTTCAGGCTAGTTTTTCTACCTCATTCCGATGAGCTTCGCCCTGCAATGGACAGAATTGCGTCGTTTTTCAGTTACTACAAACAAGTCAGGTAGTTACACATTATGAAGCAAAGCACGTTTTTAGCTTGGATCATGCGTATGCCGTTGATCAAGCGCTGGGCATTAATGCATACGGTTAAAAGGGAAAACATTGCAGAGCACAGTCATCAGGTAGCGGTTATTGCACATCTACTTACTGTAATAAAGCGGGACATGTTTGGTGGAAGTTTAAGCCCCGAAAAGGCAGCGACGGTAGCAATTTATCACGAAATATCTGAGTCAAAACTGCAGGATATTAATCATGTGACTAAGTACCACAACCCGGAACTAACACGTGAATTTAAAAAGCTCGAGAAAATATCTGAACAGGAGTGCCTAGCTTCGCTTCCAGCAGCATTGCAGGGCGCGTTTTCGGATCTTATTGTTCAGGATGATGTGGCCCCTGAGTATAAGCGTATCGTAAAAGCTGCAGATATCATTTCGGCCTATCTCAAAGCCTGTGATGAAATCAGGTTTGGTAATACTGAATTTACGAAAGTAAAAGAGCGTCTCACCCTTATGCTCGCTGAATTTGAACGTGATATGCCGGAGGTAAATTATTTTATGAATGTTTTTGCTGACAACTGTCTGGTCAGCGTTGATGAGTTATCTGAACAAGACATATAAACAATAGAGGTGGGTAACCGGTATGCAAACAAATCCATGGCATGAGCGCCACCTTCCCCGGGCAGAAAGTCGCGACGGCGACCACCGCTCACCCTATCAAAGAGACAAGGCCCGCGTATTACACTCCGCCGCGTTTCGTCGTCTGCAGGCTAAAACACAGGTTCTCGGCGTTGGATTAAGTGACTTTTACAGAACGCGACTTACCCACTCATTAGAGGCAGCGCAAATCGGTACTGGTATTACGGCTCAGCTTATGCAGAAGCATCCCGCTAAAACAGCTGAACTCGACGTTGACGAGCATTTAATTGAAACCTTATGTCTGGCTCACGATATTGGTCACCCTCCCTTTGGTCATGGCGGAGAAATTGCGCTGCATTATATGATGCGTCATTACGGCGGATTTGAGGGCAATGCACAGACCTTTCGTATCGTCACTAAGCTGGAGCCCTACACTGCGCAAAATGGTATGAACTTAGCTCGCCGCAGCGTGTTGGGTCTCATCAAATATCCGAATTTTATTGATACCCTGAATCGACACACAATCACTGAGGAAGCTGATCATTCATTGCGGCAAGTCAGGGCATCAAACTGGCACCCACCCAAAGGGTTATATCGGTGCGATGAAGCAATGTTTGACTGGCTTTTAGCCCCCTTGTCCAGTAGCGACAAAGACAGCTTTATGTGTATTGAAGAGAAAGCACAAGGTCATGCAAAAACACGCAGTAAGTCGTTTGATTGCAGCATCATGGAATTGGCTGACGATATTGCTTATGGGATCCACGACTTAGAAGACGCTATCGTAATGGGCATGGTTAAACAAAGTGCGTTTGAAGAGGCCGTTGTTGAATCAATACAAAATCTTAATGTCCCTTGGCTTTCTGAACACATTCAGCGCATACCTGAAAAGCTGTTTAGCCACGAGCATCACATTCGTAAAAATACCATTGGAGCTTTGGTAAATTGTTTCATTACTGCCATCCACATCGAAGAAGACGACCGCTTTGAACACAGCTTACTTCGCTACAACGCGGCGTTTCCCTCTCCCTTTCAGGCAGCCTTAGACGTATTTAAACGCTTTGTATATCAGCACGTGATAAGAAAGCCAGAGATTCAGCTACTTGAATATAAAGGCCAACAGGTGGTCATGGAGCTGTTCGAGTCGTTTAACTCTGATCCGGAACGGCTATTGCCTCTCAACACACGAAACCGGTGGCATACAGCGATGAAACAGGGTAATGGTCCTCGTGTGATTGCCGATTATATTTCGGGTATGACAGATGAATTTGCCTCGCGGCTCTACACCAACATGTTTATACCTAAGCGCGGTGGCACGCATGACACCCTAAGCCTGTAAAAGTGGAAATTTAATCGCACCTATACGGGTCTTATTGCGTATATGTCTATTAAGTTGTTGAACTAGGACAGGAGCGATGGCCCGCAAAACTTTTAAACCCAGTGTAAAGTTAACCGAAAACGATGTAACTGATGAATCTGTATTCAACGACCGCAGAGCACTGCTTAAAAAGTTGGGTTTTGTAGGTGCAGGGGCACTGTTGGGTCAATCCACAGGCGCACATGCCCAATTATTTGACTGGTTTAAAGAAAAACCGAAGATAGACAAAACATTAGAAGCGCTAACATACGATGCCGCGACGCCAACAAAAGACACACTAACACCGTTTGAAAAAGTCACTTCTTACAACAACTTTTATGAGTTTGGCACTGACAAAAGTGACCCAGTCCAGCACGCGCATGCGATGACAGTAGATCCCTGGTCCCTCAAAATTGATGGCCTAGTTGAAAACCCTATTACGTTGAAATATGACGACCTGCACAAGCGGTTTCCTCTAGAGGAACGAATATATCGCCTTCGTTGCGTAGAAGCTTGGTCGATGGTCATCCCGTGGGTCGGCTTTGAATTAAACAAGTTGCTGTCCTTAGCGAAGCCGCTGTCCAGTGCAAAATACGTTGCCTTCGAAACGCTGGCAAGGCGTTCAGAAATGCGAGGTCTCAAAAATCGTTTTGTTGGCGGAGGAATTGATTACCCTTATGTTGAGGGCCTGAGGATGGATGAAGCCATGCACCCTCTTACGCTCATGGCAGTTGGATTATACGGAAAAACACTGCCCAACCAGAATGGCGCACCTATTCGATTAGTAACGCCGTGGAAGTATGGCTTTAAAAGCATTAAGTCTCTGGTAAGAATACGCTTAACGGACAAACAGCCGCCCACTACCTGGAATATTCTGGCGCCCCAAGAGTACGGATTTTATGCCAATGTCAATCCAAACGTTGATCACCCCAGATGGAGTCAGGCAAGTGAGAGGAGAATTACATCGGGTGGTTTGTTTAATCAGGAGCGCATCGCAACACAAATGTTTAATGGTTATACAGAAGTCGCCTCTCTTTACAAGAATATGGATTTATCACGGTTTTATTAAGAGTATTTTGTGATTCGACTTTTTAGCAAGCCTCTGCGCTTATCTGCGTTTCAGCGGCGTAGCATCAAAGCAGTTCTGCACTTTGGCATTCTGACTTACATCAGTACCCTGTTTACTTTGGCAGTTCAGGATAAATTAGGCGCAGATCCTGTTAAAGCATTACTTCACGACACAGGTATTGCATCTTTATTGCTACTTTTAGTGTCGTTATCCATATCCCCCGCCGCTAAATGGATACCTTGCGCAGATTTAATGAAATTCAGACGGTTATTAGGGTTATACGCCTTTTTCATGTCGGTCACACACATAGCAACTTATATTGCATTTGAGTTGCAATTTGACCTTCTTGTGGTAATTGAGGATATCATTAAGCGGCCATACATCACTGTGGGATTGTGTGCTTTTCTCATTCTTTTTGCACTCGCTGCCACCTCGCCACACCGAGTAAAACGACGTATGGGTGCCACATGGCAAACGTTACATAATGGTGTCTATGTGGCTTTGATACTGGCTTTATTGCACTTCAGCTGGTCAGTGAAAACGGTGTTGCAAGACCCCCTCATTTATTGGCTTGCAGGTATCATTCTGCTGAGTTACCGGGGCTATGAACGGCTCAAAAGACGGCGGATACGGCGTCAATACAAGCGGTAACTTTCCCGCAAGGCTATGGTTTGTTGAGAGCGATTAATGTTGGCAAAAATTGCTTTTAACCTCTCAACTTCCTCTAAAGAGGTTTGTATACTGGCCGCAACGTAGAGTTCTCTGGTGGCCAACAATGCAACACGTTGCATACGTTCAGCAAGTAACGGATCAAGCGTCTTTTGGGCTCTTTTCCAAATATTTTCGGCCATAACAATTCTGTGTACGCGTTGCTTTACCAGCATACCCAGAAGCTGTTCAGTGGTTTCTACGGTAATAACACTGTTTCGATGTACACCGAGACTAGTTTCCAGCATTTTTACGTTTGTCCGGTCCAATGAGCTACTCACAGCATACGCAAGAGTGTCTTTATGTGTGTCTAACTGTGGTTCCTTAAGTTCCCACACATATATAGACATGTCATCAATAGCACCAATCCAATGATATTTATCTTCTCTGTCTGACGTTCGCAACATTGAAAAAATAAGCACATTTGGCTGAGATTGCGCCTTGCGCATTGCACGTGACCATGGCAAAAGTTCAATCGTTAACGCTAAGTTTGCAGATTTCGCCAAACTTTCTACTAATTCGGTGGAATAACCCACCGCCCTGCCTTTTTCCATGTAACTATAGGGCGGAAAATTCTCAGTGACAGCAAGCCATTTGTGATCAGTTTCTGCAATAGACTGTGAAGAAAAGCAAAATATTGTGAGTGCAACTTTGCTCAGCAAAATACAACGCAGTCTTGTCCACTTCAGGAATGTCATAATCATCTACTACCTACTGCCTAAGGGCCCTAATCAACCAGAACCACCCTTGTTTATACAGCATAACGCAAAAAAACGTTTAATTGATTGTCCCTTGAAAGTTTTACGTCAGCAGAAAAAAAATGTGTAAATAATCAACAAAACCACTTGCATGTTTTTTTATACAGTACTACTGTATACCCATACACTGTACATAAATACATAGCGAGGTCAGTATGACATCTACCAATGTGCTTCAATTGCCTGTAACGTGCTCAGCCCAAGGTGTCGAGAATCAAAAACGATGGTCGTACCTTATTGCAGACTCTGTGGCTTTTAATAAAGACATTGATTATGGCATTCGCATTCAGAAACCCAACGAAGAAAAAGTACCTCAATGGATTTCTAAACTTATTACCAGCGGTAAGTGCAATTCTATTTATGTTGAAAACTTGCACCTAAAAGACAGTGAACACAGTAAAATAGAAAAGTTGTGCCACAGACACAATGTTAGCTTGTTTAGTCTTTCTGTTGTTCAACCGTCAGAGACGAAGGTTGTAAAAGGCCCTTGGTAGCGGAATCTATGTTGCCCAACCAGGTTAGGTAGTAAATAAATAATGGCTACCTAGCCTTTTTTGTCTGTTTTAGCCCATTATATGTCAATAATGACAATAATCCTGAACAGGCATTTGCACTAGTATAATGACACACAACTACCTTGAAATTAGGTGAACGTATGTCGTCCCCTCTTATTAATCAATTTGAAATGCCTTTTCAATTGTATGACGTTTTGGCCGTTGAACAGCTCTGCCAGCATCAAGACTTTTCGGAACATAGCAAAGAAACCTTCGATGCGGTCATGGATACGGCCGAAAAAATGGCCACTCAGTTGTTCCTTCCACACAATCATGTTGCTGATCAAAATGAGCCTACCTTTGATGGCAAAAGAATCACCATGATGCAGGAAGTGAAAGCGGCTTTTGATGCCTATCGCGAAGCTGGATTTATAGCCGCTAGATACCCTTTTGAAGAAGGCGGCATGCAGCTGCCTGAGACAGTAAACATAGCCTTATCCAGTTACTTTATGGCTGCCAACCCATCATCAATGGCTTATCCATTTTTAACTTCAGCGGCAGCAAACCTGCTCTCCCATTTTGCAGATGACGGTATTAAACGCGCCTTTTTACCAAAAATGCTCAGTGGTCAATACACAGGGACAATGGCATTAACAGAGCCTCATGCAGGTTCTTCCCTAGCAGACATTCGCACCACGGCCACCAAGCAGGACGATGGAAGTTATCGAATAAAGGGTAATAAAATCTATATATCAGCAGGGGATCATGAACTTGCTGACAATATCGTGCATCTTGTATTGGCAAAAATTCCAGGAGGTCCTGCCGGTGTAAAAGGAATTTCATTGTTTTTGGTGCCAAAGTTTCGGCTCAATAAAGACGGTTCTGTTGGGGATAGCAATGATGTGGCGTTAGCCGGTTTGTTACATAAATTAGGGTATCGGGGAACAACCTCTACAGCACTTTCATTCGGTGAAAATAACGATTGTCATGGTTACCTAGTTGGAGAGCCACATTGCGGCCTAAAGTATATGTTTATGATGATGAACGAAGCCAGAATTGCAGTAGGTTACGGTGCCGCTATGATTGGCTATCGTGGTTATCGTTACTCCCTGTCCTATGCGCAGGAGAGAACACAAGGTCGTATTGCTCCTCATGATAAACCTAATGATCCCCCTACTCCCATCGTAAATCACGGCGACGTAAAACGCATGCTATTAGCGCAAAAAGCCTATTCAGAGGGAGGCATTGCGCTGTGTTTGTACGGGGCAAATCTTATAGACAGAAAAAGAATTGCATCTGATAGCGATGAGCAAAAAGACCTCGCAGAGTTACTCGATTTACTGACTCCTATCGTAAAAGCCTGGCCTTCTGAATACGGCGTTAAGGCAAATGATATAGCGATACAAGTTTTAGGTGGTGCTGGCTATATGCGCGAGTACATGGCAGAGCAATTCTGGCGAGATAACCGGCTGAATCCCATACATGAAGGTACTAATGGTATTCAGGCCCTCGATTTAACCTTCAGAAAGTTATGGCAAGACAATGGCAAAGGACTAAGCGTACTGCAACGCGAATTGATTAATGACTTAGCAAAAGTAGACACGCCAAAAGCCGCAGTGCTGGTCACAAAGCTCACACCTTACCTTGAAAAACTTCGCGTTTTATTGGAGCACATGGCTAAGAGCATGCAGTCAGCTAGCGCGATGACCCTCAGTGGAAACGCACAAGCAGTGATGAATGTAATGGCCGGAATTGTTGTTAGTTGGATGTGGTTAAGACAAGCTGCAATCGCTGAAAAATTATTGGCAGGCCAACACTCCGAAGAGAAGACAAACTTCTATTTGGGCAAGTTACAGGCCGCAAAATATTTTATTAATTGGGAGTTGCCGCTTATCGACAGAGACATCAGCGTGCTCATGGAAGATGATGCTACGTGTGTAGAGACGCGAGAAGGCTGGCTATAAAAAAAAGAGGCTCAGCGCCTCTTTTTTAGTATTCCCACCAACATTCCTGCCACCACTCTAGGAATTCCTCAAAGTCGATGTATCCATCGTCGTTGGTATCGATAAGCCTAAAGCCTTCTTCAACAACGCTGACTTTCGTTTTTGGAGATAACACTGTGAGCATCTCCACAAACTCTGACAGGTCTATCTGGCCATTTCCATCTCTGTCAAAAAACGTAAAGTCTTTGCGTATTTCTTCTACTTTTTGATCTGAAAGTTGAGTATCCACTCAAGAATCCTCTTTACGACACTTTTGAGAAGTGTACCTCTCCCACTTTCAGGTGTCTACGCATCTTTTGCAGCTAACGCTCTCAAACGTTGCGCCTCGGCTTTTTCTTGTCGGCGTTGCACCGTCAACTCATGAGCCTCACTGCCAACGTGCGCTTCATTGCGCTCCCTTGCTAGTTGCACCTGCTTTTCCCTTTCTCTGAATCGTGCAATCTGTTCTTCACTATGTGTGCCATAACAATGTGGACAACTCACCCCTGGCTCATAGTGTTCACTATTCTTATCGTCTTCTGTTATTGGTAAGCGACAAGCGTAACACTGATCATAGTGACTCTTTTCAAGCTGGTGATTGACAGCAACCCTATTGTCAAACACAAAACAGTCGCCTTTCCACAACGAAGACGCTTCTGGCACATCTTCCAAATATTGAAGAATGCCACCTTCTAAGTGATAAACTTCCTCAAAGCCCTGCTCTTTTAGGTATGCAGTAGATTTTTCACAACGGATCCCACCTGTACAGAACATAGCGACCTTTTTATTTTTAGCAGGATCTAGCTCATTCTTAACGTATTCTGGAAACTCACGAAACGTCTTAGTATTTGGGTTGATAGCATGCTCAAATGTCCCGATCTCAATTTCATAATCGTTACGCGTGTCTATCACGGTCACGTCTGGATCACTAATTAGCGCATTCCACTCAGACGGTTTAACATAGGTCCCCACCGTTTCTCTGGGATCGATCCCTTCTACACCCATTGTCACTATTTCTTTTTTAAGTTTTACCTTAGTACGGTAAAAAGGTGGATTGTCGTGAAGCGATTCCTTGTATGAGATAGGATTAATGCGCGGATCCGCATTCAAGTAGCCTAGCAGATTATCAATTCCTTCACGTGGTCCAGAGACAGTGCCATTGATACCTTCACTGGCAAGTAACAGCGTACCTTTTATTTCATTGTCAAGCATCACCTGAAGCAGGGGTTGACGCATAGATTTGTAGTTTTCAAGTGCAACGAACTTGTACATCGCGCACACGATAGTTTTAGACATAGTTATACCTTTTGCGATTTGGAACGTAAAACCAGAGCAAAAATTGCGGCGCGGACTATAGCATAGCCTCAGCAAAGGGTAAAATGTCTGCTAGCAGCGTGGCGTCTGCTTCAACGGTATGTGCTGTAGGTACTTCTTGGGCTTTTCTCAAGTACCGTTGTGTTGCCCATGCACAATTATCTATGACGATATCATCGATTTTTCCATCTTTTTGACAATGCAGTGGGTTTGGATGTGCACATTGCTCAAACCATGCCTGAGCAAAATCGCCCCGTTGGCGTAAATCACTTTGTCGCTTAATCTGACTTACATGAACAGGTAAAGACGAAATAGGTATGGGCGGATAGCTATTGAGTGATTCGAGCAGCTTTTCTGTTTGGTCTGCAGTATCGACCGGCTCCTTAGAAAAGCTTACCGTTTCTTGTCGTGAAACGTGCATTGCTAGCAAGAGGGAAAAATCCGCTCCTTTAGACGCGGCTTCTGCCAATACACCATTCCATTCAAAAGAATCATTGAGGACGGAATGCGGTTGCGTGGGCGAAGATTGCATAGTGTTTTCACGTTTCAAGTGTTAGCTGGATCATATTCACTATCGACATTTTCCATAGAGACTTGAGAAATAAACGTTTTTAACTCAAGATTGAACTGAGCCGAACTACAAGCGTGGACTATGTCGGGATTCACATTTTCAGATAAAAAAGTACTTATCGTGGAAGACCAGCGCCCGTTTCTTGTGCTGTTGCGTGGCTTACTTAATGGACTAGGCGCCTCATCAGTGAAAACAGCACAACACGCTGAACAAGCCGTGGTACTGTGCAAACAGAACCAATTTGATATGGTTATTGCGGATTTGCATTACGGCAGCGACCGTAAAAATGGCTTTGAACTCATCGAAGAGATACGTACTAAAAAGTGGTTAAAGCCCAACGCCATTTTTCTTTTAATTAGTGCAGATACCGCAAGGCCTATCGTGATGGGCTCTATTGAACGACGTCCTGATGACTTTTTGGTAAAGCCTTTTTCACAAGCACAAATTAAATCGCGATTGATAAGAGCCTGGTTGAAGAGACAATTTCTCGCACCCGTCTATTTTGCAGTCAGCAAAGACCAAACAAGCCAAGCGATAGAAACCGCTCAATCCTTATTGTCCCAACCAAGCCAATACAAACGTCATTGCTTGCAGCTGCTAATCGAGCTTTATTGGAAAAATAACCAGCCTGAAAAAGCCATGCAGCTATTAAAAAATGATGAGAGCGGACAGCAGTCCTTGTGGTCGCAAATTGCTATGGGTAAAACGCTGATTGCACTTAAACAGTATGACGATGCAGGTACCTTGGCAGAACAACTTATTAAAAAAAACAAGTTTTGTGTGGAGGCGTACGATGTACTAGCCGAATCGCTATCAGCCAAACAAGAGGCAGAACTGGCGCTGGACACCATAAAGCAGGCGTTAAAAATCTCACCGTTCAGTCTGCAACGTCAATATGTCGCATGCAGAATAGCCAGGGAGCACGGTGATTACCCATTGGCATCTGATACCTGCTTTTCCATTTGGGAACTGTCTAAACGTTCTGTTCACCAATCTGCATCACACTGGTGCAGTTATATTCGCAGTCTATTGGATGCGGCACAATTTGCAGAAGATAAGCGAGGCAAAAACCGTTTCCAGCAAGAAGCACTGCTAGCGATGCAGCGCAGTAAATTTGATGAATCACTGGGACGACTTACGGATGAATTTGATTTTTCTATTTTCGAAGAGCTAGTGCATGCGCGTATAAATGCCATCGATGGTAAGCTCATTGAGGCAAAACGCAATTTGGCGCAATCCCAGTTTATCATTGACAAAAGTTACGAGACTTTCCCCGCAGTTTATGCGCCAGACAGTGTCTATACGCTTTTTCAAATTGGTGAATTTGAACAAGGTCAACAACTTATCAATCGCTTGTCATCTGAGCAAACTAAGCTTGACCCAAACAGCCAGTACGCCGTTGACCATGCCACCAAAGATGTTAGTGATGTGCACCAGGCATACCAAAGCCTTAACCAAAAAGGGATTTCACTTTATCAGGAAGGAAAATTTTCTGAAGCCAAAGAAACATTCCAGCAAGCACAGAAGCTGGCACCAGTAAACACGGGGGTTGCGCTCAACCTGTTACAATGTTTACTGAAGATGATGAATAATAAAACTAGCAATAAAGTAGATGCCAAACTGGTCGCAGAGTGTCGAAGCGTCTATAAGTTAATAGATGGCATGCCAATGGTGGGTCAGCATTTGGAGAAATACGATTCACTTAGTGAAGAATTAAAAGCCATACTGGATTAGGAATTATCATGCGGTCTTTCTATGCAACACTTGCAATATCATGCTCGGCGTTAACAGCTTGCTCTACCACCCCCCCTTGCGAGGATATTCTTGAAGTAAAACGGCAAGAGCAAGAATGTAAGCGCCTGTCTCAGGTCATCAATAACCCAAAAAACCCGCAACAGGCATTGACTGCTAGACAGCGCTTCGAAGCTGAATGCGAAAATTTACGTTACTACAGAGACGATTACGACACCATATGCAAAGGCTCCAATACACCAATTGGAAATGTTGAGACTAAACGCAAAGACCCATAACATTGGGCCACTATTGTGGTTCGACCTGGTTTACAACACGAACGATGCTCTACAGTGTGGGCATGAATTGTTGATTTTTCATCCATTCAGGCAGATGATATAAGTTCTCCTAGCAAGAGATCATATCTAGAGGTAATGGTGCGCCAGGAACTTTGTCGTTATTTTATCGCATTTACAATACTAGTCGTTGGCTGCAACCAAGCGTTGGCACAAAGTAATGAACCCCCTATAGAATTTTACTCAGAATTAGTGGCGCCTTATTACTGGCTTGATAAAAATAAAAAGCCACAAGGTGCTATGGTCGACTTAGCAATGGCATTGATTGATACCATTGGCAGAGAAGCCTCTTTGTCACATCTTCCCTGGGCCAGAGCTGTAGTAGAAGCCAAAAAGCGTCCAAACATTGTGTTGTTAACTGCTTTGCGCACCCCTAGTCGAGAACACGAGTTGCAATGGTTAGGCAAAGTAGGTCAGACTGATGCCTACTTGATTGGGCTAAAGGAACGGCAATACCCTCCCTTGAAAAATCTCGAACAAGCTAAATCTTTACGAATTGCTACCATTCGGGGTTACGGCTCAGCAGCATATTTGCTTGATAATGGTTTTGTCGAGGGCGAAAACCTTGAGCTGTTGGTAGGTATTGATCAGCTCTGGTCAATGCTATATCGCGAGCGTGTAGACGCCGTGCTGATGAACATGTCAACCAGTCCTTTTGAGATTATTGAAGCAGAGCTTGACCCAAACCTAATCAAGCCCTTACTGCACATCGATGAGCTGACCATTGATCTTGAAATGGCTACCGGCAACGCAACATCGCAAGCAACAGTACAACAGATACAGACGGCCCTGAAACACCTTAAAGACAAGGGCGTTTTTAGCGACATTATGAAGCGTTGGCGCTTGTAAGCGTTCTTCAGCATGAAACGCTCGTAATTACGCTGTTTGTAAATGCTGTGAGAAAAAATCGAGCGTTCTTTGCCAAGCAAGTTCAGCGTTTGCTTGGTCATAACGGGCTGTTGAATCATTGTGAAACCCGTGCTTTGCGTTGTCATACCGATGAATTATATAGTCAACACCCGCCTTTTTGAGGTCTTGCTCGTATTCAGGGTAGGTTTTGTTCACGCGTTCATCTAACTCTCCGAGTTGGATCATCAGCGGCGCCGTGATATTAGCCCTTAAAGATTTAGCCGCCGGCGTCCCGTAAAAGGGTACACCCGCAGACAGCAACGCACTGTCCACAGCCGCCAAGAAATTAACTATGTAGCCACCAAAACAAAAACCAACTGCACCGAGTTTTCCATTGCTCAGCGGGTGAGCCTTCAAAAAGCGGGCGGCGGCCAAAAAATCCTGCTCGATTTTTTGGCGGTCCAAACCACGTTGTAACTCTCTACCCTGATCATCATTTCCAGGATAACCACCAACGGGAAACAGTGCATCAGGCGCAAAGGCCATAAAGCCAGCTTTTGCAAGACGACGTGCAACATCTTTAATGTAAGGGTTTAATCCTCTGTTTTCATGGACCACTAATACGACAGGAAAAGGGCCGTTTCCTGCGGTGGGTTTGACCAAGTACCCCCTGCCTTTTTCGTGTCCGTCAGGAGAATCAAATGTCTCATAGGTGGCGTAAATATCACTATCGTTAAACGATACCTGTTCTGCTAAAGCATAGTTCGGCAATAAAGCACCGGTTAGCACACTCATTGAGTAACCGAGAGCAACCAAGCCCGTCAGCTTCTTCATGAAGGTGCGTCTGTCCATGCCACCGTGGGCGTAATCATCGTACCAGTCAAATGCTTCTTGAGGTATTTCAGGCCTGTTATCAGTCATGTGTATTACCAGCGTTATTTACTATTTAGTTAGTTGCATTTACGCGGGTTGCTTTCTATTAGTTCAATAAACTGACCGCCGTTCTAGCACAAAATCAAGCTGAACTGTTTGTCCCTTTGCTGTCACTGCCTGTCCATCTTCGAATTTGGGTGCATATCGCCATTCACTCAATGCGGCTATCGATTCATCTTCAAAACCTTTTCCGCCCTCAGAATCCAACACCTGAATATTTTCGACAAATCCCGTGGGCGATATGTCAAACGCCATTTTCACCATACCTTCTCGCATTCGGGTATTTTTGGGATATTGCGGGTGCACTCTGTAGAGAGGAACCGGTTTAATGTCATCATCCCATGGCGTCATTCTGCCTATCGCCATACAGTGTTCAGTGGCTTTTTCAGACTGCTCTTCCATTTCATACAAAGAGACAAGCTGCGCATGGGCTGCCAGCTCATAAGGATGTGTATAGTCTAGTGAGCCACGTAGAGTGCCGACCAGTGATTCAAATTTATCAATGGCTAAACGTGCCTTTTTGCCTGAATAGAGCTGCCCCAAGTAAAATTGTGTTTTTAACGTCCTGTTGTCACTTTCCCCGAACTTGTCCAAGAGCAAAGATTCAGTCGTCTCAGCGTACGCGATAACACGATTTCGTTTGAGGGGTAACTTTATACTACTGGACAAGATATTAATAACACCAAAATATAACTCAGGTGCTTGCTCAGGTTCTTTTTCAGACAACACCTCAGCCAGCCTGAAAAGTGTTTGCCCTTCATTTCTGTACGCTCGTTCTAAGGGCTTACCTTTACTGATACTGATTTTACTCATGCTTTTAAGCCGTTGCAGACGCAGTTCATAAACTTCCTGGGACTGCTCGCCGTGCAACGTGATAAAGGGGGTTAGAAGTGCATCATAGCTTTCAAGTGCTTGTTCATACTGGTTATTCAAAAGACGAGCGTTGCCCAGGTTGTATAGCAGGTTCAACGCGTTTTCACTGTCTGCACCAAATTTTTCAATACCTAGCTGATACGCTTGCTTTGCAAGCTCACTGGCTGTGGCGTGATCACCATTAGTATGGGCGGCCTGAAAGCGCTGATAGACACTGGAGAAATCGTTTGACGCTAACGCAAATGCAGAAAAGAGTACTAGATATAAAGAGAGTAAAGGTTTCATTATTCATCCTTGAAATTGCTTACCGTATGAACAGTATATACAAGATCAATTGAGTTTTAAATCCATCTGCCTTGCTATTATAAGCATCAACACTATTTTCTGACTCCAGTGTAACTGTGTTGTTCTTCCGACATGGCTTCATGACGTGTGTAGATATTGCTGTTAACTTGAAATCGAAAAATATACTGAAAGTTTTTGCTGTACCCTTCGGTCCTGTATTTGGAGGTAGCGTTTACGGCAAAACTATTAAGGCCGTTTAAAAGCGCCAAGAATTCAATGAATAGGTAGCGTAAGTTTGTCTTTTGCACGCAACCCATTTATAACAATACACTGGAATGTGCTCATCATGCGGTGCATTTCGAATGATCACTATTAGTACAAGCGTTGAATAGTATTACATCAGGAGTTTAACTATGAAAAAATCACTCGCAATTACCGCAGCATTGGCTACCGCAGTATCCATCGGCACAAGCGCACCTGTTATGGCTGACAAAGGCAAGAAAGAGAAGTGTTACGGCGTTTCTCTGGCAGGCCAGAATGATTGTGGAAACATTCAAGGTACACATAGCTGTGCCGGCCAGTCCACTGTAGATAACGACCCGGGTGAGTGGCGACTTGTCACCGCCGGACTGTGTGAAGAGCTTGGTGGTTTTGACCGTAAAACAGCGAAAAAGAAAGTGGCTGAAATGAAAGCCAAAAAAGCGAAAAAAGACGCTTAACAGTAAATAGGGCGTTGTAAAGTAACGCCCTGCTCTTCTCTGTTTACACCTATTACCCTCTGGAAATCACCTGTATGACATTATCGCCACAATCAGTAGGCGTAGGGCTTCGTCATGAGCACTATTATGATGCAATAGACACACCTGCTGATATTGATTTTGTAGAAGTGCATGCCGAAAACCTATTTATGCAAGGGGGAATAGTAAAAGACATTATGCATAAAGCTAGGCATCACTATGCCTTGAGTATTCATGCCACGTCACTGGGATTAGGCTCGGTAACAGCCCCCAGTGATCATGTTTTGGAACAATTAAAACAACTAGCCGATGAATTTTCACCCGAGCTTCTCTCTGACCACGCATGCTTCAATCGCGCCTATGTACATGGAAAGCAAATACACACAGGAGATCTTCTGCCGCTTCGCTATAATACAGAATCCTTAGATATTCTGGCCCGTCACGTGGACAAAGCTCAGGTAACGTTGCAGCGTCCTTTACTCATTGAAAACCTCTCTATTTATATCGAGCAGCCAAGCAATTCATTATCCGAATTCGCCTTTTTAGCACGTTTAAGCGAAAAGACAGGCTGCAAACTATTACTCGATCTGAACAATATTCTAGTGAATCAATACAACCGCTTTATTATGGCTGGGGAACCTTTTCCAGCATTTGATATTACCATGGCGCTTGATGAAATCGCGCCGATAAAAGCCGATATGATAGGAGAGATTCACCTTGCTGGCACCACGCCGGCAGCACCTGCAAAATTAATGATAGACGACCACGCCAGGACAGTATCAGATAGCTGCTGGGCCTTGTATCAAGCAGTCATAGAAGCTTATGGGCCAGCCCCTACCTTGATAGAGTGGGATCAAAACTTGCCGGCATGGGAAACCCTAGTGAGCCTTGCTCAACATGCCAAATCGATTCAACAGCAGGTGTTAATATGAGTGAATCAGACTACCAGCAAGCATTAGTGGCCGCCATTGTGTCTGAGCCTCCCCTAGAGGGTGGAACGGCCATATACAGAAATAACTGGATAGAAAACGCTCACCGTGCACTCAGTGTCAGCTTTCCTACGGTAAAAGCGTTGCTCGGAGAAAATAATTTTAGGCTGATCGTACGTTACGCTTGTGCCAAATCGCCCAAAACCGAATACGATTGGGGTGAGTGGGCACTAGACGAACTTCCAGCCATAATTGAAGCCACCCTTCATGAGCAGAAGCTGCTTGATACTATGGATTTTGTTGTAGACTGTGCAAAATTGGATGCTGCGTTATTTCGTTGCCAACGCAGTGTTGATCCTTTGTTAGACACTGCGTCATTATCTTTGTTGGAAAAGGCTCCGCCGGAATCCTTACGCCTCAATTTGGCTAACAAACAGTCACTGGTTACCTCGAACTATCCACTTAACGATCTGTATGATTTTGTTCATCGTCCGCTTGATGAGTCAGAATCACTGAAAGCACAAATCCAAAAAGCCAGAGACCGTGCCCAGCTTCGCTATTTTCTTGTATACCGCACTGATTTCAATCCTTTGATTAAGGCCTTGACTGAGGAAGAAGCCCAACTCCATCAGTTGGTCGTTAGTAAGACAGATGTCGCCACACTTTTTGAAAAGTGTACAGAAATGAAGGTTGATTTTTCCTCTTGGTTGGGTGAATCAATTGCAGAGAAACGCATTATTGGTATCAACCATATTGAGTCCAAATAAGGTTTATTTATGTTTAATCGAATCAGGTCTTTTCACAACTCAACAACCCTTCTAGTTGATTACCTGCAATCACCCGCCTTGCTGGCTGCGCGAGTGTATGTCGCCTGGGTATTTTTTAAATCTGGGCTGACAAAACTCAATGACTGGGATTCAACATTAATGCTGTTTGAATATGAATATGAAGTCCCCTTCCTGGATCATATGACGGCGGCTTATTTGGCAACAGGCGGAGAGCTGCTATTACCCGTGCTTTTTGCACTAGGCCTACTCAGTCGTTTCTCTGCCGCGGGGCTATTTATTATCAACTGGGTTGCGGTAATAAGTTTGGTCGATATGCCCCAAGCTGCTTTTAACCTTCATCTTATTTGGGCGGGATTAACCGGTTTAGTGTTTGCTTGGGGCGGCGGATTTTTAAGCGTTGATAAAAAGCTGAAGCTCAACTAAACCGCTTTTGGTGTGCGCTTTCCAAGTGCACATATCATTGAGCCTAGCATAACGAGCCCAGCGCCCACATAAGCCATTGCACTGACGTTGGGAACATAGAAAAGTGCCGGCCAGATAGCGTCGGCAATTTCACTGAATATAAAGGTAAACAAGGGAGTTGTTGATAATACTGCGCTAACCCGTGAAGCATCCCAAACACGCAAGGCCTCAGTAAACGCGCCATAGGCAACAAGCGTGTTGATACAACAAAAAAGCAAAGCCAACAATAGGCCTACACTGAGCTCGGAAACAGATCCCAGCTCACTAAAAGGCAGTAACATCAATGCCCCTACTAAGTACAAAAACACATTCAGTTGATTGGCGGAATACTGTTTCAGCAAGTTCTTTTGAAGTAATGCATAACTGGCCCATACCAACGCTGAAAAGGCAATAATAACAATTCCGATGGGCTGTTCTTTGTCAGAGGTAAGAATATCAGGTAACCGTTGTTGAAAGAAAAGCATCAGGCCAGTGATCAGCACAACAATGCCGGTCTTCTGTGTTTTGGTCAGTGATTCTTTAAAGAAAAAAACACCCCCAGCCATTAATGCAAAAGGCGCAATTTGCATCAGGATTTGCACACTACCCGGACTTAAATAAACCAACCCCAGCACATTCGTAACGTAGTTTAGAACCAACAAAAACGTGGTGAAAAACAGCATTGAGCGCCATTTAATAGGCATGTGTAAAACTGGCTTGAGCCGTCTTTGCGCAATGAGAATAAAAAGTACAACAACCCCCGCAAACACAAAGCGGTAAAACGTAATGGTACTACTGTCCATTTGTTTCAAACACAGGATCAAAAACAAGGGCAACACGCCCCACATTACTGCAGTAGTCAGTGAGAGAATAAGCCCTTTTGCGTAGTGATTTGTCTGTAGCGTTTCCGGTTGATTTGGGTGTGTGCTCAACTAGGTTTTTTCCATGAGATCATCAAGATCGCTGATAATATCGTTTATTTCCTCAATGAGCTTGCTTTTTTGTTTATCTGACAACGTCGATCCCAACTCTACCATTAACGCAATTGACTGCGCACGGTTCGCGTCTCTATTAACAGCATACTCCGGTGAACGATAGCTATCTGGATTAAGCATCATAGTGGTCAGTTGCTGCGCAAATTCTGGATTCGAATCACGGTTGGCAAATAATTGTCTGGCTTCGTTTTGGATCAGGCGTCGGTACGCTATCCAGTCATCACCCGTTGCAATAAACAGCGCCGCATATTTTTCAACAATACGCTTTTGCTCACTGCTCAACCTACCAATATTGTCCTCTATTTCGTCTGTAATACTCTCAATGCGTTTCTCGAGTCGTTTCTCAGGTCCGCCTTTACGGCGTTTAGCCATTCTTTTTTCTTGTTTTACGTTCTCTTTTTCCAGTGACGCGAACAAGTACGTAATTTGCTCTTCATTGATATCGAGAGCCATTTCCACCAATGCAGGCGTAACTTTCTCACGCACACGTTCAAAGTGCGCAGTACCTTGCTCCATATGTCGGGCAATAGTTTGCTCATCAAGATGACCATTTTTTATATCGTGCTTAATCGATTCCAATTGTGCCTTGTATTTACCTAACTCTTCCTGACGGTGCCACGTCATCCATTTGGCCACCTTGCTATCAAAAAATGCTTCTTGCTCATCGTTTAGCTCAATGTAATCGTCGAGATACCAGTACACCAACCAATCAAAATTGTTGTAGGCGAATTTTGTAGAACAACCCGTTAGGGTCAGCACTAAAATCAGACAAAAAACTTTTTTAAACATCAATTTAACCCGGCATTTTGCTTGAGCCATGAATAGGCTTTCTTTATCATCATTATTGGTTACGACAAAATTGCATAGCAAGGATTCATTTGTGACAAAAAATTTCGCTGTACTAAGCTCTGGCGGTGACGCACCGGGCATGAATGCTGCCGTCCGTGCAGTTGTCTTGGCTTGCGAAAGAGAAGGTGGCCAAGTGATAGGTTATCGCTATGGCTACAACGGCTTACTGTCACAATCATGCAGAAACCTTAATGCGAAAACGGTTCACAACCTGATTCAACAAGGTGGCACTGTACTGCACAGTGGTCGATGCCCTGAATTTAAATCTGAGCAAAGTGCTAAAACAGCGGCAGCTAACCTAAATGAAAAGGCCATCGATTGCCTCATTGTCATTGGCGGCGACGGTTCTTTTAGAGGTGCCGCGCATTTGTCTAAGTATTGGTCGGGCCAGGTGATAGGATTGCCCGGTACGATAGATAACGACATTCCAGGTACTGACGCCACTATAGGTTATTACACGGCTATCGAAACTGCGGTGACGTCAATCGATAAAGTCCGTGACACCGCTGACGCTTTTGAACGGCTCTTTCTTGTAGAAGTAATGGGCAGGCATGCCGGCTTTTTAGCATTAAAAGCCGCCATCGCATCAGCGTCGGATTACGTTATCTTGCCAGAGTTGTTTGAATCTGAAGACAAGAGTCTGAACGAGATAGAGTTGCAACTTCACAAACACAGAAAAGACGTTGAACATGACAGTTTTATCATCGTTGTGGCTGAAAATGTGTGGCCTGGCGGTTTAGACGCATTGTCTTCGTCATTGGCACAACGTACAGGTTCTGAAATTAGACCCGTTATATTGGGCCACGTGCAAAGGGGTGGTTCACCAGTATCCCAAGACCGAATACTGGCCACAAAATTAGGGTGTGAAGCGGTTCAGGCTGCCTATGATGGTGATAATTGCATTATGATTGGGGAGCAAAAAGGAGAACTCGTTAGAACGCCTTTGAGCGAAGTGTGCGACGCCAGTAAACCACTGACCGCTAGCACAGTCAAAACAATGAAACTATTACTGAACAATCGTTACGCGTAACCAATATTTGCTTTACCCATCTAGGATTGGCGTTTGCGCCGCTTTGCATTACTATTAAATCAATAGAATGATAAAACCGTTAAATCACTAATCAAGACAAAGGAGTGTGTTGTGCATGGTAGCGTTTCTATTTTCTGACCTTAATTGTGTATTCACTGTGGCACTGGGTATTGTTCTGGCCCTATCTATCGCTGAAAGCATTGGCTTTATTTTTGGCTTAGACTTACTTCATTTGAAACGCGATTCATCTCCTTTATCCCACGCTAAAAAGCCGCCTCACCCATCGTGGACATTGCGGCTTATTGTCTTACTGTCGATATTTGCTTTTGTCGGATACTTGATCACGTACTTATTCAGCACATTTATACCCCAAGTGGCTCATGCGGGGCTGACCGTGATGCTATCGCTTATCGTTAGTTTAGGCATGTTCTTATTGTTGCCCGCCTTATCGATGATCAATAAGGTTTCATCACAGGCCTTTGATAATAACAGCGTACCCTAACTATGCATTGCAGCTTTAACCTTATCCCGATGAGATCGCGATACCTTTAACTCGGTCTCGTTTTGCAGTATGAGGTGATATTCACCGCTTACATGACTCACCATTTTTTTCACAAAGTTAATATTAACAATAGCTGAACGGTGAACACGAACAAAAACATTGGGATTAAGCTCTTTTTCGAGCTCTTTCATTGTTTTTCGCATGATGTGCATACCCTCTTTAGCATGCACACACATGTAATCGCCGGCAGCATCAATCCACAATATACTGTCTACAGGTACACGGGTTACCTCAGAGCCGTCCTTAATAGCCATAGTGTCTGAATAAGGGCTAGATTCAACGGGCTCGTCGTTGGCTAACTTCTCTAGCACGTCAGTGGCAGATTGTCCTGTATACCCTGCAACCAAATTAATGAGCTTATCAGACTGCTCTGACTGGTTCTGCTGTTTGAGTGACGCTCTCACTCTGTCTAATGCTTCAGCAATGCGTTCGTCATCAGCAGGTTTGAGTAAATAGTCAAGGGCGTGAATTTCAAATGCCTTTATCGCATAGGCATCATAGGCTGTTACAAACAAAATAATAGGTAGCGTGGTCAGTGTTTTTTTCAATTCCGCAACTACCTGAAAGCCGTTTAGCTCAGGCATTTGAATATCGAGAAAAACCACATCGGGCAAATGCGTCATAATGGCATGCACGGCTTCTTGGCCGGTAGAGCACTCAGTGATAATTTCAATATCTTTGTGCTCTTCTAAACGATATCGCAACCCCTTTCTTGCAAGCGGTTCATCATCAACCACAATAACTTTGATTGTTCCCGAATTATTCTGCATCGTTCCTTTCCTTCACTTCATAGGGAATTCTTATTCTCACTCTAACTCCTTGCGGCTGATTATGCTCAATGGTGAAAGCAAAATTTCGATTATACAAGGAGTGCAGACGTTCTCTAATATTCACTAAACCCACGCCATTCTCGCGCTTGAGCTGGCCGTTCTTTATTTTAGCACCCGGCCCATTATCGGCCACATCTAACAATAAGTCGTGACCAAAGATTTTCGCTGAAATCTCTATTGCACCACCACCGGTCATTTTGGATATCGCATGCTTTATTGCATTTTCAATAATGGGTTGCAAAAGCAAACTCGGAACGAGCGCTTGTTCGCATTTTTCAGATACGTCCCACTGTACATTCAACCGGTCGTCAAAGCGCACTTTTTCAATTTCAAGATACAACCTTAACGCCTTTATTTCCTCACCCAATGGCACTTTTTTTATAGGGTCATTATCCAGTGAATAACGCAAGAAATCGCTCAAACGAGATACCATTTTTTCTGCGGTTTTATTCTCTTTCATCAAAACTAATGTAGAGATCGCATTCAAAGTATTAAACAAAAAATGGGGATTGAGCTGATACCGCAACATCTTTAAATGCGCCTGATGGGCCATGGTAGTTGCGGTAAGTGCATTTTGTTTTTCTTTTTGAAGCATTTGGTAGTTTTTAATACCAAAATAAAGCACAGCCCAACAACCAATAATCACAAAGGCATTGATTGTGCCATGAAAATAGTAAATCAGTTCTTCAGGCCGAAAGCCATGTTTGTAGATCTCCCAATAGTGGAAGTTTCTGGCCACCGCCCACAACAGCGAAACAGCATAGGTGGCAGCAAGAATGGTTAGCGCCATCTTGACCAAAGAATACTGACGACTGTGCTGAAAAACATAGCGAAGAGGTACTGTTAACACCCAGCCTGCTAATGAATTTAATAAAACGATAAACAGAAATATCGGACGGGGGTCGTTTAGAAACGACCCAATATAATAAATAATTGCCAGACCAAGCCAACCTAGCGTGTGAAGACCCCAAAACAGTCTTTCGTTGCTTTCAAACCATTTGTACCAACGACTCACGGACAAACTCTAATTAACTATGTTGAGTTCAGTATAACGTCAAATTTGGGCAGATAATGCGTGTTTACCGTACATGCACCTCGCTTTATCGCATAAAAGTGATTGCAGGTTGCTCAATAGGAAATGTTCATGCGCTTTAACCAATGCACCCACCACCAGGCAGGCCCCACAAGTAAGAAACGCAAATCCTCAAAGAATGAAGGCTTTTTACCTTCGATTTTATGCCCTATGAACTGCAACACCCACATCACCACAAACAGCGCCAAACAAAACTGCCAAACCACCACGCCATAAGACGCTAATAACGCAATGAACGCAAATGACGCGATAGACAATAATGTCATGGCTGCACCTATGGGCCCAGACAAACGAAAGTAATAATACAGTGTGGGTATGATAGCAATGTGAGCCCAAGTCACATCAAACTTAACCAGCCACGCTGGAACAGGAATGGACCAGATGAGTCCGAGTGTGACTAGAAATATGCTGGGAACAGCGATGGCATGAATAACAACGTTAGTCTTGTTTTGGTGACTTTCACCGTATTGTTGAAGGAGTTTTTCTATCTGTCTCATAACGTTTCCAATCGCAATTTTCGCCATAGTATTGTAAATAGAATGTAAACACAAAGCGCTTTTTTACATCACTTGCGCTTTTTTTAAATCTCTTTACATTACGCCATTAGTCTACACAGAAAGTTACGCTTATGATCACATATCAGGTATCACTCGCCTCAGTTTCTTTGCAAACGTTACATGTTTCAATGTCTATTCCGGCTTGCGGAGAAACCACCACGCTCACGTTACCAAGCTGGATCCCCGGTAGCTATAAAATACGCGACTTCGCAAAAAATATCGGTGAATTTACGGCCCTGTCTCAGGACAATACCCCTCTCACATGGCAAAAACTTGACAAACAAACCTGGCAAATAAATACGGAAGGTAAAGCCTGTACTGTTTATTACACGGTAGTGGCAAACGACTATTCAGTGCGGGGCGCTTTTATTAGTGATGAGTACGCCTTTTTTAATGGAACCAGTACTTTTCTTCAAGTAAAAGACCAGCCTGATATGCCCTACTCCATGCAGATAGACGAGAATTCAGCGCCCATGGGTTGGGAAACCTTTTCTTCCATGCCAGAGGTATGTGCCGATTACTATGAATTTATCGACCATCCCGTATATTGGGGAAAAGGCCAAGTAAAATCGTTTACGGTGAAGGGTGTCGACATTACTTTGCTTTTCTCGGGTACACACCCTTTGGATATTGATGCAATTTGTCAGGACTTGGCGCCCATCTGCGCGCACCACCTCACATTGTTTGGAGCCCCCTATCCTATTGAGAATTACCTCTTTATAACCTTACTTGCGGACACAGGCTACGGTGGACTTGAGCATCGCCATTCAACAGTATTGATGTACCCAAGATTCGATTTACCCATGAAGGGGGAAAATCGCTCTATATCCGACAATTACATCGATTTTTTAAGTTTGTGCAGTCATGAGTTCTTTCATACTTGGCACGTTAAACGCTTACGTCCTAGCGTTATGCTGCAACCTGATCTCAGTCGCGAAGTCTATACTCCTCAGCTTTGGATATATGAAGGGTTTACCAGTTTTTATGACGATCTGGCAGTGGCACGTGCTGGAAAAATGTCACCAGAACACTACTGCACTGTGCTCGGTCGCCATATAACGCGCTTATTGCATACACCGGGGCGTCATAAACAAAGTGTTGCAGCGTCAAGCTTTGAGGCCTGGACGCGCTTTTATCAACAGGATGCACACTCAAATAATCATATCGTCAGCTACTATACGAAAGGCGGGATTATCGCGTTGGGCTTAGACATCATTTTACGCGTGCGCTCGGATAACAAGGTGTCTATGGATATACTGATGCAAACCTTATGGAATATGGCTGGGCGCAGTGAGACTGGTAGCCAAGACGATATTATCCTCAACGCGTGTGATTCACTTAACGTAGAAGTACGAGATTACCTAGATAACGTGGTTGAAGGCACAGAAGATGTTGATCTTGACAGCCTTCTTCCCAAGATAGGCTTGAAACTCAACCTCAGACCGCGTTCGAATACTGCCGACAAAGGCGGTGTAAATAGCGAACAGCACCCAAAATACGACTTTGGGGTCACCCTCGCTGAAAATACAGGAATGGGTTGTAAGGTTACCCAACTACAAGAAAACAGTGCAGCTGATCATGCAGGTTTACAGGTAGGTGATATCGTAGTTGCTGTTGACGGCTGGGTAGCCAACGAAACCCTATGGAGACGCCTACTTACACAAAGTGAAGCAGAGTCCTTGAGCCTTTCAGTAGCGCGCCAAGGAAGACTGATAAACCTGCACATGCCAGTGCAACCCAGTAAGCATAGAGTGGCCTTTTTGACCATAGAAAACCGCGAACGTTATCTGTCTTGGCTAGGTCGTGATGAAGCTGAATAGTCAAGACCATCACGCTCAGGCACAAGCAATGCGGGGTCTAACCTGACCGACTTCCAGTTGATCCGCCAGTCGAGATGAGGGCCGGTGGATCTGCCACTGGACCCAACCTCGCCTATCTTTTGCCCCTGACTGACCGTTTCACCGACACCAACCGCAAAGCTATCTAAATGTAAAAAGGTAGAAAAGACACCTAAACCATGGTCAATAATTAATGTTGCGCCAGAGTAATACAGATCAGGGTCAGCTAAGGTGACGACACCCGACGCTGGTGCTACTACTGGAGTGCCTGTACTTGCTGCCAGGTCAATACCAAAATGCGGTCTACTGGGCTTGCCATTGAGTATTCTCTGACTGCCATAAACGCCGGTTATTACGCCGTCTGAAGGCCAAATAAACGAGTCAGTGAAACCACGCATAGTAGAAACTTCTGAACGTGCACGCCTAACGCGCTGTGCATCGTTGCGGATGCGCGCTAGTACCTCACTGGGCGGCGTGACTTTATTTTGATCCAGCCCATCAATACGCTGAATACGATAGGCTCTTTTTTGTATGTTTAACGTTTTTTCTGACCAAGTTTTTTCACCGGGTAATTGCCACTTAAGCAAATGTGTCAGCTTGTCGTCTCTGGAAAAACCAAAAACAAAATGTCCTTGTTCTGAAACATCAACACGCTGATCATTTAAGAAAAGGGTTGCTCCGGGAACAAGCGTCCCCCTGATCAGGCTACCTTGCAGATATTCGCCGTCTAATGTGAGTGCTTGGACATGGGTGTGTATCACAAAGACTATTGTGACCAATGAACAAAAAAGCCCTCGCCGACCTATCATCGGTTTTCAGCCCCCACGATAGCCCCCTTGCCAACACCTTCATAGGCAACCACACAAAAGTTGTCTTCAGGGAACATTACTCTCTGTTGGTCATAAATATATTGCGCAAGACATTCCACTGTGGAGTCGGATGCTATCACTTCGATACAAGCACTTGGCATCACTATTTCAAACCACCCCTGTGAGGCTTCATAGGCGTATGCACTGTAGCCGCTGCCGGGTACATCGAAGGTCATCGTTAATTCGTCGGCCGCAACGGAGTCGTCTTCAGACGCAATGTAAATATCCTGCCATCGCGTTGCCCAATATGCTTCACATGCCTCACTACGTTGACCATTTTTATAGATATCTATCTTTGAACGATGGCCATGCGCTATTCGTTGACAATTGCCGTCGTGCTTTTTCAGGCCATGGGTATAGTGATAAAAAGGCGTTGAAATCGTTTCTGTACGAAGGTGGAGGTGGATCCCTTCGACATTATCTGGCAAATGGGTAGCAATGATTTCTTTTAAATATTCACCCACCGACGCCATAGTCACGCTAGTTGCGTAAACAAACGCATATGCATCATCGGGACAGAATAGTGCAATCGTTCCTTTATTTTGTGTCTCAAAAACCACTTCTACTCTGTCGTCTACATCCCTTTTAATGGTGCATTTAGTATAATCTGCTGGGACTAACAGTTTGTGATCAACATAGTCATCAATCAGTCGTTTGAGATTTTTCTTAACTTTTGAAAAATCCTGGATCATGCTTTCTTCATTAAGTGCGCCATCTAGCACAACGTCAACAATCCAGCTTTCACCAACCATGCCTCGCTCAGAGCACAGGTAAGAAAAGTCCATTACCGTTAAATCATTAACAAACAGTTGCATATGTGTATAACCTATCCTTCGTTGTGGCTCTTGAGCGCTTTAGTAAGCTGATCTTTAAGGTTAGGTGGGACGCCCTTTATTGTCAGAGTATCTGTATTGACATCATAGTGTACACGTTCGCCCATGAGCTTTCTGTCAAATGCCACACTCACACCGCCGCCCTGTCCAGAAAATTTGGCCAGTTGGCGCAATGCCGATGGGTCTGGTGCAAAGCTGGGCTCAATAGGTGTCTCAAGGTTTTCAACAAACACCGAGAAATCGCTCTTGTTTGCCAAATCTGACGGTAAATGCGCAGATAGCTCTTTAATGGAAATTTCTTCGCCCTCGACGTGCTTCGATTTCATGTAGTCTTTTACCTGGTCCCTGTGCTGATGCTTTTCCGATGCATCAAGTACTTCTGTTGACAGGTATTCATCAACCGATGAAATTAACAATTTGTTTTGCTGCTTAACGTCGACTTGTTCCTCACACCCTACAAACTGCATAAAAAAGTCTGACACTTTGCGGCCCATTCGGCCTTTGATAAAACTGATGTAGCGGTTCTGTTCTGGTTGAATAGACAACTGAGTCAGATCCAGTTTAACCGCAAGCTGCATGCGAGCCAGGTCAAGGTGCTCCTTTGACGATAGCTCCAAGGCGCTATTTACCTCAATGTGCTCTCGGGTGTTAAGTAAACCAATCATTAAATACTGAGTTGCCAGGTATTCATAATGCGCAAACACCAAGAAGCCAGTTTCGACCGTATTGGTGTCTAATAACGCTTTAATCAACAGCGTTCCAGCCTCTACACTGAAGCCATGGAATGCTGCGTCGCTTTCTGTCTCTTCCGACTGGGCACGCATAAATTGACGCAAGCTTTGTGCAAAAGCTTGATTATCGTCGGAAAAGCACCCCACGCCCTTTCCTGGTTTGCTATTAAAGCTATGGTTAAGCTGATGACAGAAGGCATCCAAAGCCAACGAAGGAGAAAGACAGGCTTCTCTAGGAACCAGGGTTAACTTTTCGTTGTTGTCCATACCAATCTGGTGAACAACAAAATGATGAACCTGCATACTCATGGGTACGTTTTACTACTCCGGCATAAAAAAATCAGCGCTGTGGTATTTTGCAAAAGCGCATGACATAAAACTTGGCTGGCATTATGCCATAAGTCAGGCATATAATCGCCGTAATCTTTTCTAAACACTTGATTTTCCATGCCACAAAAAAGCAAATACACAAACGATGATGTTGAACGCATCATGAATGAGATTTTAGTTGTATTAGAAAGCAACAAAGCCAATAAGGATCTATCCTTAATGGTGTTGGGGAATGTGGTAAGTCATGTGTTCAATCAACATGTTGCGCCAGCGCAAAGAGCTGAGCTAGCGCAGGCATTTTCTGCTATTTTACAAAAAACGTTAGATAAAGAATAAAGACACTATCGTGATTTTAGCTGAGTCGCCCCGTCGCATGCGTGTTACCCGATTAGTTAGTTGGGGGCACTGGTTCGCATTGGCCAATATTGTTTTTGCGTTAACCATTTCATCCATTTTTTTGTTTTCGTCACCTTCTCCGGGATCGCTACTAGGCAATGCGTATCTGGTGACAAACTGGTTAGGGCACATAAGCTTCATCACATTTATTGGTTTTGTCATTCTTATATTGCCACTGTGTTACGTGGTAAGTAACGAGAAAGCAGTGAAAGCAACAGGTTCTGTTGTTGCAGCCATTGGCCTTGCTCTACTTGCGTTTGATGCACTCTTGTACACGCGCACCGGTTTTCATATTAGTTTTAGTGCTGCGGAGTTAGTCCGCGATGAAGCGCAATACAGAATCAGTCAGTTTGGCTGGCAACAATGGAGTTATTTGTTGCTGTTGTTTTTTATTTGGCTGGGTTGTCAACTGGTACTCGCGAACGCTATTTGGAAACGTCTAGAGCGCCTCAATGAATATAAAATCGGTTTGCCAGTAACCAGCGTATTTGTATTTTGTTTTGTGTCTAGTCATGCAGTTCACGTTTGGGCCGATGCACAATTGTACCAACCCATCATCAAACAAGATAACTTGTTTCCATTGTCATATCCCGCCACAGCAAAAACCACGCTCTCTCGCTATGGTCTGCTCGATTTGGCTCGCTATGAACAACGAAAACAGTTGCAGTTTAATTCGAACCTGCAATCCATCAGGTACCCCAGTGAACCCGTGTACTGCAGTGTAAACGACAGCAGGCCCACGATAGTATTCATTCAGACAGACGATTTTCCACTGAGTGATTTTTCCTCGCTTGGGCTAAGTGCTATCGAACAATACTATGCAACGTCTTCGTCAAGGGAATCCCTTGTGATGTCAGCCATATTTGGTGTGCCAGAATTGTATAAAACGCCGTTGCTGAACAAACGGCCTGTACTTTTGGCGTTGCCTCATGCTCAGGGTATGCATGTGAGTATTAGTACCGACGCCATTATTGAGCACAATTATATTAAGCCTTATCAAGAGCCCTTCGCCATTCCCGTATCCGGTATGCACATTGCCTTTACCGATGCGCAAACCATCCGTACCGTAGTCAATGAGGGCCTGATACAAAGCCATCATGTGATCATAGCAGGTATAGGTAACAATCCTCAGCAGAAAGGTGTGTTGTATTCAAACCTAACCCTTAAGGCAGAACTTGCCAGTATCGAGGATATAGCGCCAACGATATTGCATGCGTTTGGTTGTGATGCTCCTCCAAGGCTTTATTCCACAGGGCGTAACTTACTTGATCCCAGTAGAAACTGGATTGTCAGTACCAGCGAAGACAAAATTGTTGTGGTGAACAACAATCAGCGAATAGAAGTCATGAGCAATGGCAGCTATGAAATCATTAATACGCAGGATAACTCACGTAGTAACGAGCAACTGAATGTTGATTTACTCAGCCAGGCAATTAAACATTTAACCCGCTTTTCGGTAGCAAACTAGGCTATTTACTTTCTAGTATCTGGGACAGTTTACTTACTGCTTTTACCTTACCAAAAGCATTGTCGATATGTTCCTGATGATGCGGTGCTACCTGTTGAGCCAAATAGTAAATCTGCCCGACCCCTGCCTCCTCCGCAGCCATGACATCTCGCCAGCTATCACCAATCATTGTGGAGTCCGCCGGATTGATGTGATGCGCTTCAATGGCATCAAATAACATGCCGCCAGCAGGTTTGCGGCAGCCACATACCTTTTTATATTTGCCAAGTGCATGTTCAGGATGATGTGGGCAAAAGTAAACACCATCGAATTGTACCTGACTGGCTGATAATGCCTGATTCATCCACGTCATCAATGCGTGAAAATCTTTTTCTGAATAGTAGCCACGGCCTATCCCTGACTGGTTAGTCACTACAATAATTTTGTAACCTTTATTCTTGAAGGCCTGCATGATGTCAATGACGCCGGGTACCCACTCCACATCAGCCGCTTGGTAGATATAGCCCTTATCAATGTTGATTACGCCATCGCGATCAAGAAACAATGCTTTGTGCATGAATCACTTTCTTTTTTATCAATGCGATGGCGCTAAGTGTATCACTTAGTTATTCTGATCAAATAACCTAAAAATGCTGGAAAAATCTTTTTCTGCATAACCTTGGTTCTGGTGCATCTTGTACAAACTCTGTGCCAGTGAAGCCATCGGCGTGGCAGAACCGCTTCCTTGTGCAGCCTCTGCAGCGAGTCCGAGATCTTTGTTCATCAGTTTAACCATGAAGCCCCCTTCATAATCATTACTTGACGGCACAGTGTCCATAACGCCGGGACAAGGATTATACAGTTGAAGTGCCCAGTTATTGCCCGAGCTCTGTTTCATGATCTCAGACATTACTTTAGGATCCAGACCGTTGTGAATAGCCAACTGGAGCGCTTCACTTGTCCCTGCCATTAGAACAGCTAGAAGCATGTTATTGCATATTTTAGCAATTTGACCTGAGCCTAAGTCTCCCGCGTGAAAAAGGTTTTTGCCCATCGCGCTTAAAACAGGTCTGGCACGGTCAACATCTTGTTCAGCGCCACCCATAATGAAGGTAAGTGTCCCAGCTTTGGCGCCACCCACACCGCCTGAAACGGGCGCATCGATAAAGCCCACTCCCTTTTGTGACAATCTATTGCCGACAGAACGCGCAGTATCAGCGTCTATGGTGCTGCAGTCTATCACCAGCGTATCTGTGCCTAGTCCATCAGCGATACCGTGGTTTTGGTCAAAATATACAGACTCCACGTGCTTTGCTGCCGGCAACATAGTGATAACGGTATCAGCACCCTCAACAGCCCGTCTGGCCGAATCAGCAGCAGTCGCGCCCACTGCTGTTAATGATGCAACTGCCTCTTTATTCAAATCAAAAACAGTAACCGAAAAATTGGCATTTAACAGGTTTGCCGCCATTGGCCCACCCATATTACCAAGGCCAATAAAAGTGATATTTTTCATTAACTCGTTCCTTTCATTTCCAAGTGACTGAGTGGATGTGTAGCGCCTGCCCAAATAGGCGTAAAATGCTTTGCAATGACGTCGTCGGGTACTTCGTCAAGCTGCTTGTAACGCCAGTTGGGTGAATTGTCTTTGTCAATTAATAAGGCTCTCACACCTTCTTGGAATTCTCCCAGTGCTGCGCACGTGCAAGCCATATTCAATTCCAGCCTGAACGCCTCAGCAAGATTTAGGTGCGCGCCACGCCGAATCTGTTCAAACACGACATGCGCTGTGATAGGCGAACCTTTGGTAAAATTGCCAACTGCTCTGTTAATCCACTTATCATCCCTATTCAAACCTTCTAACATTGCTGCTACTTCAATGACAGAGTCAGCCTTGTCCAACGCTGCAATCTCATGTTGGTATTGCGCCAGCTTAGACGGATTTGTAGCCGGAACAGTAAACTGCTCAAGTACCTGAGTAACCTGCTTTCCATGCTCTGAATCGGCTGACCATTCAATATCGAGTAACGCGTCGATGACTGCATCAATGTTGCCATCAGCGATATGATGATCAGCCATGCCCACAAACAGCGCATCTGCGGCGTTAAACGGAATGCCCGTCAGTCCAAGAAATAGACCCATTCCTCGTCCAAGCCGTGGCAGGAAATAGGTGCCTCCCACATCGGGAAACAGCCCTATGGTTATTTCAGGCATAGCCAAACGACTGCTAGGCGTGACGACTTTGTGACTGGCACCACAAAACAGTCCCATTCCGCCCCCCATCACAAATCCGTGACCCACTACGATAATGGGCTTATTGTATGTGTGAATAAGGTAATCCAACCGGTATTCGGTAGTGAAGAATGCCTCAACACTCGACGGCGTTTGTTCGGGCTGCGCTGTCATGGCTTTATGCATTGAGACAACATCGCCACCCGCACAAAAGGCCTTGTCGCCTGCCCCATAAACGCAGACACAGGTGATGTTGTCATCACTTGCCCACTCCTCAAGTAGCGACAACATAGACTCAGCCATATTGTGATCCAATGCATTCAGCGCTTTGGGCTTATTAAGAACAATGGTGCCTATACTTTTCCCAGCTTTACCGGGCTTAATAGCACTTAATATTGCTGCGTTTTCAGCCATAGCAACTACTCTACCTTAGTTAAATCTGACAACAGTCTTCTTGCAATAATCACCCGCATGATCTCATTGGTACCCTCTAGGATTTGATGTACGCGTACATCACGCACATGGCGCTCCAATGGATATTCTTTGATGTAACCATAGCCACCATGTATTTGTAGCGCCTGATTGCAAACATCAAACCCCACATCAGTAGCAAAACGCTTAGCCATTGCACAATAAGTGGTTTTGTCGGCATGGTTGCCATCTAGCTTGCTCGCTGCCAATCTAACCATTTGACGCGCGGCAACCAAATCAGTGGCCATGTCGGCCAGTTTGAACTGTAATGCCTGAAACGCTGCTAATGGTTTGCCAAACTGTTGTCTTTCCTGCATGTAAGCGTTTGCTGTGTTCAGCGCTTGCTGGGCGGTACCGACAGAACACGTTGCGATATTGATGCGTCCACCGTCCAGCCCTTTCATTGCAAAGGTAAATCCCTGGCCTTCATCGCCAAGCAAATTCGCCTTGGGCACAAATACATCTTCAAACGTCACCATGCGAGTTGGCTGGGCATTCCAACCCATTTTTTCTTCGGGCTTGCCATACACAATGCCTTCACTGTCTGCAGGAACAGCAAAAGCAGAGACGCCTTTAGGTCCGGCTTCACCTGTTCTTGCCATTACCACTAGCATGTCTGTGCTTCCTGCACCCGAGATAAATACTTTTGAGCCGCTTAACAAATAGCCGTCTTGATGAGAAGTGGCTTTAGTTTTTAATGACGCTGCATCTGAGCCTGAGCCAGGCTCTGTCAAACAATAAGAAGCCAGTTTTTCACCGGCAACCAGTGCATCACACCAGGCAGACTTGACCTCGTCACTACCCCAGGTAGCAATCATCCAGGTGGCCATATTGTGTATGGTCAACATGGCTGTAGTGGTGGTACACCCCATAGATAACTGTTCAAAGATAATGGAAGAATCCAGTCGGGCTAGCCCCAAACCGCCCGCATTTTCTGGCGTATACAGCCCACAAAAACCCAGACCGCCTGCTTCGCGGAACACGTCTGTCGGAAAGATGTGCTCTTTGTCCCAATGTGCGGCATTTGGCAACAATCGATCTTCTGCAAACTGCCTTGCTGTTTCTTCAAAAGCCCGTTGATCATCGGTTAATTCGAAATTCATTTACTGCCCCCTGATCAGTCAATCGATATGGTCATGTTTGGACCACGTGCAATATCGTCTTCCAACCATCGAGAAGTGATGGTTTTGGTTTCTGTATAAAAGCGCACGGCTTGCTTACCGTAGGCATGTAAATCACCATAGAAAGAGTTTTTCCAGCCCGTGAAAGAGAAGAAAGGCAGTGGAACAGGAATAGGCACATTAATGCCGACCTGACCGACTGTGACCTCGCGCTGATACTTACGCGCTGCTGATCCACTGTTGGTGAATATAGAGGTTCCATTGCCAAAAGGGTTATTATTCACAAGCGCTAATGCTTCATCTAGTGTCTCTACGCACATACAGCATAGAACAGGACCAAAAATCTCCTGTTGGTAAATCGCCATATCTGCAGTGACGTCTTTAAACACGGTAGGGCCAACCCAGTTTCCCGATTCCTTACCGGCTACCGTTACGTCGCTGCCATCAACCAGGCAGGTTGCCCCCTCATCTTTACCTTGTTGAATTAGAGAGAGCACTCTTGCTTTTGCCGCTGGGCTGATGAGTGGTCCGAATCCGGCGTTTTTGTCATCCCATACACCTGGCTTAACCTGCGCGATTTTTTCTGCCAGCTCATCAATCCACTGCTGCGATTCACCCACAAAAACAGCAACAGAGATAGCCATACAACGCTGACCTGCTGCACCAACAGAGGCCCCCACCATTTGGTTAATGACGTGTTCTTTGTTGGCATCAGGCATGATCACACTGTGATTCTTCGCGCCTGCGAAACACTGCGCTCGCTTCATATGGTCTGTGGCTGTTTTATAAATATATTGTCCTACTGGCACAGAACCAACAAAAGAAACAGCGTGTACGTCAGGGTGTGTTAACAAAGGCTCAACCTGCTCCTTTCCACCATGCACAATGTTCAGCACGCCAGCTGGAGCGCCTGCTTGCATGAACAGCTCAGCCAACTTCATTGGCGTTAGAGGATCTTGTTCAGAGGGTTTAAGCACAAAGGTGTTGCCGCATGCAATGGCAAGAGGAAACATCCATAGAGGGATCATCGCAGGGAAATTAAAAGGTGTGATCCCTGTACAAACACCAAGCGGTTGGATCATGCTAACTGTATCGATGCCGCGAGCCACATTTTCCACGGTTTCTCCCATCATTAGCGAAGGCACATTCATGGCTTGCTCAACCACTTCAATACCACGCCAAACATCGCCCTTGGCATCGTCAAACGTCTTTCCGGTCTCCTGTGATAACACAGTAGCAATTTCATCATGATGCGTCTTTAGCAACGCTTGATAACGCATCATCACTCGTGCCCGTTCAGTTACAGGCACATCTTTCCACGTTTCGAAAGCAGCTTTGGCACTGGCAATGGCTTGCTCGATTTCTACCTGAGTCGCACAGGGCGTTTTTGCAATAACGCTGTTATCAGCAGGATTGGTTACATCGATAAATTCAGAAGAAGAAGAAGGCGTAAACTCGCCGTTGATTAACAAAGGAACTGTGTGCATTACATATCTCACGTAAGTAGTCACAAAAAATTAACAGCAACCTTACCTACTGTTTCACTTTACGTAAACGTTAACCTAATGCGACCCAAACAGGGAGTGTAAACATTATTGTACGCATAACAAAGTATCAATCTGTACACGAAATATTCGTGACGGAAAAACAGTCGACTGTTATTCTGAATACAGTTGCAACACAACATTTTTGGCCATATGGACTTACAACTTCGCCTGGCAATAGTTGAGGATAATGCTACTGCCAGAACGAATCTACGCAGTCATTTGTTACCTTTCGGTTGCTTTGATATCCATAGCTTCAGTAACGGCAATGAGCTGCGAAGTGCCCTGAAGCGCCAACCCATCGATGTTGTGATTATTGATTACCATCTGGGCCAACACAAAAATGGTGTTGAATGCATAGAAGGGCTAAAACTGTCTGGCCATATTAAACCCAGTACAGGTGTGTTTTTCATTACCGCCGACCGCGCACCCAAAACTATCGCGCAAATTATGGAATTGCATCCTGACATGCTCATTGTAAAACCCTATACCATGGGAATGTTAACCAAGCACATAGAAAAATATCTAGTATTCAGGCAATTGGTTACCGATGTGTTGAATCACATGGATAATGGCATATATGACTTGGCTCTGCGACACATGAAAGATCTCATATTAGACGCACAACCCGTCAATGCTAATACGCATAGGTTTATGCCCGAGCTAAACAAGCTCTTTGCCCGCCTGTTGGTTTATACCGGTTTTTACAGCTCTGCCGTCACACTCTACGACAGTATCTTACAACGCTCTGACAAAGTCCTCTGGGCTCAGTGGGGGAAAATTAAATGCCAATATCTATTAGGCGAGTGGAGTGCCTGCGAAAATATTTTGCAACATCTTGTAAAAACAAATCTGACACGCGACAAAGCATTCGAGTGGCTCGCCTGCCTAAGTGCCGAGCGAGAGCTTTATGAACAAACCAGTGACTTTTTGGAAAACATTAAAGTAACAGATTTGACTATGTCTGCGACCAAGCTAATAACGCTGGCCTACCGCAAACAAAACAAAGTTATTGAAGGTATTGATTTACTGCAAAGGCAACGAGAACACAACCGCTCAACCCGTGATAGGTTTGAAGAGTTTACTTATGAGCTGGCTGAGTTTTATATTGCCATCGCAGAAGAAACGCCATTGAAGCAACGAGAAGAAAGCCTCTCCCAAGCGCGAAAACTAATTGGTATGGCTGCCAGAGGGGAATCAGACATGCAGCTAAAACTCAAGAAAGACGTGCTTTTAGCTTACTCTGCCACACTCGAAGGTGATAACGAAAAAGCACAGAAGCTCATTGGTGATCTTAATATGCTGGCCTTGCAATCAGCCCAGCCCAGTGCGCAATTTTGTGCAGCTAAAGTATTGTTCTCAATTGGCCATAAGGAGAACGGCAAAGCACTGCTAAACCGCGCTGAAGCGCAGCTTGAAAAAGCCGAGGACCAAACCTGGCGTAGCGTAATGACAATAGGGCTAAACGACAGTGAAAAGACATTGGGGCTCGACCAACAGAAAGCCGTAGATTTAAACGAAGAGGGCATGGTTTTGTTTGCTAACAAGCAGGCAGAAAAAGCGATGCCCTTATTTTTTGAAGCGTTTCAGCGCATTCCCACAATGCCCGCTTTCTCACTCAATTTGCTACAGTGCCTGGTAGAGCTTAATCGTACGTCATTCAGACACATCACCACTGGTCACCTGCTTGAACAGCTTTCACAGCTCTCGCTCAACCAAGCCAACCAACAACGACTAGACAGAATCCAAAAGTTAATGGCCCGAGAATCGTGTTAGCAATGAAGATGTATCATAACGCCCATTGCCCGCTTTTTGTACGTCAGCATAAAATTGATCGACTAACGCAGTAAGTGGCAAGGTAGAGCCATTTCTTCGAGCTTCGTTCAAAGCAATATTTAAATCTTTTCGCATCCAGTCAACGGCAAAGCCAAAATTGTATTCTCCCTCAATCATGGTCTTAGCTCTGTTCTCCATTTGCCAAGATTGTGCCGCGCCTTTGCTGATGACGTCGATCACTGCGGCGCAGTCCATACCCGCGTTGGTACCAAACTGAAGCGCTTCTGCCAGCCCCTGTACTATCCCAGCAATGCAAATTTGATTCATCATCTTTGCCAACTGTCCGCTACCCGCCGGCCCGAGTAATCGGGCACTTTGCGAGTAGCAAGCGATGACCTCTTTTACGCTTTCAAATGCAGAAGCCGCGCCGCCAAGCATGACCGTCAGCTTGCCATTTTCAGCGCCGGCCTGGCCACCAGAGACGGGGGCATCCATAAACTGTACACCTTTCTTTTGGCAATGATTCGACAACACCCTGGCAATATCGGCAGAGGCGGTAGTGTGATCGACCAGTATGGTGTTAGCCTGCATAGTCGACAAAACACCCTGCTCGCCCAGTGTAACCTCAGTAACATCATCATCATTACCGACACACAGAAATACCATGTCACACCCTGCTGCCGCATCTGCTGGCGTCGCTGCGTACTTTCCAACATATTCCTGTGTCCAGCGAACAGCTTTTTCCTGTGTGCGATTGAATACCGTCACCGAATATCCCGCATTGGCAAGATGACCAGCCATGGGGAAGCCCATTACGCCGAGTCCAATAAAAGCTAATTTGGGTTTGTTGTTGTGCATCTGCTGTCCTTTTATTTTTCGCTGTGCCAAACTCACAGTCTAAAATCTTAGTTGTTAGGAATTATCAATGAGCAACAGCGTACATGAGTTTTCGGCACGTTTAAATGACGGCACTGAACAAGACTTGTCCGAATACAAAGGTCAGGTTCTCCTAATCGTTAATACCGCAAGTAAATGTGGATTCACGCCGCAGTATGATGGTTTAGAAGCCTTATATGAGCAATATAAAGATAAGGGATTTAGTGTACTGGCTTTTCCTTGCAATCAATTTGGAAGCCAAGAACCGGGTGACGCAGGCGATATCGCAGAATTTTGCGTAACCAAATTCAGCATTAAGTTTCCTTTGTTCGAAAAAGTTGATGTTAATGGCGACAAGGCGTTACCGCTCTATGATTATTTAAAAACGGAAGCGCCAGGCGTGCTTGGCAGTAAAGGTATCAAGTGGAATTTTACAAAGTTTTTGGTAGGGAAAGACGGCAAAGTCATCAAGCGTTATGCCCCAGCAACCTCACCGGAAAGCATACAAGCCGACATTGAAAAAGCGTTACAGGGCTAATGATGAATCACATCGCATTTTTCAGTACAAAAGCCTATGACAAAAGGGCTTTTGAGCCATTTTTAATACAGCACCAAGGTGCGCTCACCTGTAATTATTTCGAGGCGTCATTGTCTCCAGAAACAGCATCTTTAGCGCACGGTCACGATGCCGTATGCACATTTGTTAATGATAATATTTGCAGTGATACGTTGAGGGCCTTGCATGCTGCAGGGGTTAAGCATGTTGCTCTGCGTTGTGCAGGGTTTAATCAGGTAGATGTAGAAACAGCGAAAGCGTTAAACATTGCTATTTCTCGCGTGCCTGCCTACTCACCCGAAGCCGTAGCCGAACACACAATAGCCTTAATTCTGACTCTAAACCGGCGCTTGCACAAAGCCTATAATCGGGTAAGAGAGGGTAATTTCTCATTGGATGGATTACAGGGCTTTACCTTACATGGTAAGACCGTAGGCATTGTTGGTACCGGGAAGATTGGATTAGCAACAATCAAAATCCTTGCCGGTTTTGGCTGTAATATTCTGTGTTATGACATCGCAAAAAATCCCGAAGCAGAAGCACTTGGTGCACGATATGTCGACATACCGGAATTGTTAAGTAGCAGTCATATAGTGAGTCTTCATTGCCCGTTAAACGAAGATACACACCACATCATAAACGATGATGCCATTGCACGTATGCGTGAAAAAGTAATGCTTATCAACACATCTAGAGGTGGCCTGGTTGACACCCACGCCATTATACAGGGACTGAAAAAAGGCAAGATTGGCTACTTGGGGTTAGATGTGTACGAGATGGAATCGGAACTCTTTTTTAGAGACCTCTCTGACACCATCATACAAGATGATGTCTTCGAGCGACTTGCTACGTTCCCCAATGTGTTGATTACAGGGCATCAGGGTTTTTTCACTCACGAAGCACTGGAAGAGATAGCCAGAGTGACAGTAGAAAATCTCGTGCACTTTTCTAAGGGGCAGCTTGATGGTGCTCGTCGGGTTGTTTAGCAAGTACGTGTAGATAGCGGCCAAATAGGCTAAATGGCGCTTGCTGGCAATACTGCTTTTCCAACGCAAGGAGATACTGGTATTCCTGCTCCGATACCAAAGGTCTCTTCATATAGTCGTAAAAACACCGTATTCCGGACGTTTGAATACAATGAAATCCAATCCCGGACAATGATTGTGAGACCTCGTCCAATGTTAAGGGTGATTGCGGGTTGAGCCTGACCTGGTTTTTAACCTGTAAGCCATTTTCCACGTACTCAAAATTACCGTATACCACATTTGAAAACAATTTGGCGTCTCTGTTAAAGAAGCTTAAGCTCAAGGTACCTTCAGGCTTCAAAAAACGCACAAGACTAGCCATGCACTTTAATGGTTCGGCAAGCCATTCGAGCACAGCATGACAAATGACAAGATCGTATTTTTCTTCACTGTTGAAAGTCTGAATGGGTGAACAAAAAAAACGCACCATACCTGTGTCAATTGCAGAATTCATTGATGCTTTAGCAAGTTCAAGCACATCTGAAGAAATGTCAACGATATCGACCTTATGACCCCACTCTATAAAGGTCTGAGCCATGACACCCGTTCCCCCACCAAGATCCAACACCTTAAGTGGTGTTTTATGGGCAAAGTGTGGCGCAAGAACATGGCTAAGTATTGCGTGCCGAAGTTTGCCTTTAGGGGTGCCATAAATGTTTTTATTGAACTTATCCGCAATACCGTCAAATGATTGGTCTCGACGAATGTCTTGACGAATGTCCTTTTTATTAGTCATGTTTATGCTGGGTTATCAATATCAACAAAAGACACAGCCACACCGGTTTGTGCTGTTAGCCATTCTCCTAAGGCTTTTACACCATAGCGCTCTGTAGCATGATGCCCTGCACTGAAAAAGCTAATGCCCATCTCTCTTGCGACGTGAATAGTCTGTTCAGAAACTTCGCCACTAATGAAGCCGTCTATACCCGCTTCGGCCGCCGCCTCAATATATCCTTGTCCTCCGCCTGTGCACCAGGCAAGAGTAGTTATGCTGCGGTTACCTGGCTCCATGAGTACTGACCTTCCTAACGTGCTTTCAAGACGTGTTTTAACGTCGACAGGCTCACAAGTATCAACTTCACCGGTATAAACAAGACCCTGTGGTTTAATTGAGTTCAAAGGCTTAATGGCGTTCACGTTGAGCAACTGACCCAGCTGCACGTTATTGCCCACCTCAGCGTGAACATCTAAAGGCAGGTGATAAGCAAAAAGATTGATATTGTTTTCAAGCAATGCTTTAAATCGACTGCGCTTCATACCTGTTATGACCGGCGCTTCACCTTTCCAGAAATAGCCGTGATGGACCAAAATAGTGTCTGCATTTAGTGCTATCGCTCTGTCTATGAGCGCTTGAGACGCCGTAACACCCGTCACGATATGAGAAATGGTATCAGTACCCTCTACCTGTAAACCATTTGGGCAGTAATCCTTAATTTCCTGGGGAGATAAAAAGTCATTCAGTATGTTCAATAGCTGATTTCGTTTCAAAGACATAACATTTCCGTAATAAATACGTTACAAATTAGACATCAACACAAAAATTCGTTATAACAAATCGGCTAGGTAAACCATATGAGGTAACGAAAAAAGAATGAGTAAACTCGATAAAGAGCAAGTAATTGCAGCTTTTACCGAAGCATACACAAAAGCAAACGGTAAAGCTCCACAAATTGAGGCAAAAGGCGGCTGGTTTAGTGTCGATGGCGGTAAAAACATGCGTCTTGCCCAATTAGATGAAATGGCAAAAACGCTCTCTGCAGACAAAGCTACGGCTGATACAAACAGCAAAGAAGCATCAAAGCCAAAAGCAAAACCTGCCACTAAAGCCAAAGCTAAAAAAACAAAATCCGATACAGGATTCTCTGTGAAGCAGTACTGGGCAGAGCAAATTAAGTCAGACAACGCTGGCGCAATCTTGCCCCGATAATCTGCATCTGGCTATTTTGCACTTATACCCTGGGACACAAACGGTAGCAGGCTGAGCAGAATTTCATGGGTTGAGGTCTGATGATTAAAATCGGCCTCAACAATTTCACTTAACGCTGTTCTCGCTGCCATTGAAAACACCACAGAGCCTAAGGCAAAGTGCAAGCGCCAGAATAATGTCTCAGCGCTAATCCACGACACGCTTTTGTGAATACACTGCACCAACATGGATAAGGTTTCACCATACTCCGCCTGAATAAACTTTCGCATATGACCACGAGATTCATTGTAACCTCTGCCCAAAAGTAACAAAAACACCGCAGCGCCATTTGACCTGATTTTTTCCAATGCCATCAAAGGCGCAATAAGCGCACCAAACACATCCTCTACGTTAACATCATCTCGCTCGTTAACGGCGTTAAGCACCTTATTGAGGTCAGGCATCAGTTGGTCAAAGTAGCGTTGAAATACTGCCTGGATAAGATTGTTTTTGCTCCCGAAGTGATAATTGATTGCAGCCAGATTAACATCGGCCTCTGTCGTTATCTCGCGCATAGACGTTTGCGCAAAGCCCTGCTCCGCAAACAACCGCTCTGCCGCAATCAATATTCGCTTTTTGGTATTCACTTAGCTAAACCAGTTAGTAGCTTTACCCCAAAGCCTGACCAAGCCGCGTTCCAACGTCACTGATGCCGCCAGTCCAAGTTTCTCTGCAACATTTTTCTTTTGGCTGTATTTCACCGAATAAATAGACGTATCTTCATTCTTAGCCAATAAAACATCGTCGGACGTTTTAATTTCATCCACTAAATGTAACGATAACGCCTGTGTGCCATACCAGTATTCGCCCGTCGCCACTTTATCAATTTCCAGCGCTGCACGATGATGCTGAACATGCTGTTTGAACATCTGATGGACCTCAGTTAATTCTTCTCTGAACTTTTCACGGCCTTCGTCAGTATTTTCGCCAAATACCGTTAGCGTTCGTTTATAGTCGCCTGCAGTATGCTGTTCAAATTCAATGTTGTTCTTCTTTAACAACTTATTAAAGTTGGGAAGCTGCGCCAATACACCAATTGAACCTATGATCGCAAACGGTGCAGCATAAACCTTATCTGCCACACAAGCCATCATATAGCCGCCACTTGCCGCCACCTTATCCACACAGGCTGTTAAGGTAAGTCCTTTGTCTTTTATCCTTTGAAGCTGTGATGCTGCAAGTCCGTATCCATGCACAACACCACCACCGCTCTCAATTTTAACCAACACTTCATCGCCTTCTTCTGCATTGCAGATAATCGCCGTCACTTCCTCTCGCAAATGATCAACTTCATGGGCATCCATGGACCCTTTAAAATCGATAACGAATAAGCGTTTCTTTTCCTCACTGTCTTGCTTTTTAGACGCTTTCGCTGCTTTTTTCTCAGCTTTAGCCCTCTTTTTGAGAGCGTCTTTGTCTAACAAAACCTGTTGAGCATACTGTTTAAGCTCTTCAAGTTGTTCGCTTATTGAGCGAATCTCCAGTTGTCCTTTGCCCGGCTTTTGCTTCATCGCTGCGCTTGCCAGCAAACCAATCACAACGGCAATGGCCACCACTATTGTTACTGACTTGGCTAAAAAAATGCCGTATTCGTACAAAAATTCCAATGTTCACCTCATTTAAAACAAAAAGGCCCCGCGGGGCCTTTTATTTGAACCGCTTATAGCGGCAAGTTTACCAGTCTTATATCACTGTGACGATAGGTCTAGCTCGTCTACTTTGTTGTTCTCAATGTCCTGGTCTGTAAAAAACAGCGGGCGTAATTGAGGGCTACTGGAATACAATAATGTTTGATCATCATTATTTTCATCGCCCAACACTCTTGACTGAGAATACGTCAATAAGCCACGACCAACAGGACCTTGTTCGGTAAAGTTCACAATATACATCCAGCTGCTGCCATAGCCAATGTGATAGCCTTTGGCCTCAGCCGACATATTAGTGCCTGGTAGTGACGGATAGGTATGACGAGGTAACAAGGTACCGTTATCACCACCGTCTGATCTAAACACATTAAACCCGCCTTCTACATTGTGCGATCCCGCCCACGGAATGCGTATGCCAGAGGGTGAACCATCAGGTAGACTGCGCTCAATAAACTGCACATTACCGAAGGTTTCATCAGCGGCAACACCCGCAACATTCAATACCTGAACTGCACGTGCAAAATGCATCAGCGTGGTATCATTTTGTGCCAAACCACTTGGCGTAGTGGCTGGTGCAGAAACATCAAACGGTTCAACCCACTGAGGGTTGGTGGCAAATTGGAAGGCGAACTCTCTGAACAAGTGTGCAGCCACACTATTTACATTCATCGTCCCGTCCCATAGCGACAATGCACTACACGCCGCGCTAATATCAACACTGACACCGTCAACATCAACAGGCTCGGAACCTTGTGCCTGACAAACTTCCAATAAGCCATCGAGTACTTCGATACCTAAATAACTGGCATTGCTCAGTAATCCAGCTTCTAATTCTGCTGGTGAGAACTTGCCATCCGTCCCGGCACCGTTAGCGATTAAAAAGTGCCCATGTCTGGACCGGAGCGATTGCTGGTTACCTACTTGCCCATAAAGTGGCGACACGCCATCAATAGGCGATTCAAGGTTAGTTAACCAGAAGCTGTCATTAGAGTTCTGAACATAGTCAGCGCCTTCGTATTTGGGTGCCTCTTCATAAGGTACAGGGATATCAAAATCAAACTGAGACGACAGACCTGGCAAGATCGTAAAACCAGCCGCCTGCTTGGCTGCGATAAGCTCCGGGTTTGTCGTGAGCTGGTCAATCGCTGTCTGTGTTAAACGCGGTACCGTTGAATCGTCAATGTAGAAGACTTCGCCTTCTTTTGACGCTGCCATGGTGTTATTAAATATCACACCATCATAGTCTTTAAAGGCTTGCTTGAACTCTTCCATGTTACTGGCTAAATTCATTGCCAACCAGTGATCAACCACATCGTGGTTAGGGAAGTTTACGTCCTTTATCGCATATACGCTGCCATTGCCCCAGTCAAAGGCCCCAGGCACTTCGATAATTGGCCCGTAATTGGTTACGTAGGCTGTTTTCTGTAATTGGATGGTTTGCCCCGCACCCACAGCAACATCAATCACCAACTCTTTGGGAAAGATAGTTCTTTTGTTGCCATCGACTAAATGCGTTAGCGAAGAAGGGTCAGATTCATCAAGACTAAGCTGATACACCACAAAGTGCTCTGCCGTTGAAAACGTGTGCGTCCATGCCATGTTTTCATTGAAACCAATATTGATACCACCGGGCATGCCGGACAATGAACCGCCAATTACATTTAGATGCCCGGGAATGGTAATGTGAGACTGCCAAAATCGCAGATTACCCGTATGAGGGAAATGCGGGTTACCCATCACCATTCCCATGCCATTTTCTGTCATTTCACTTCCGAGGCCCCATCCGTTTGAACCCAAATCTTGAGGGTTCGTCGTATCGGGGGCCGCAACAGTGGGATTTATTTCAAAAGGCGCAGGTTTTCCGCTGTCAACAGGCGTCGGCAAGGGATTCACGCCGTCAGGCGCAGCAATAAACATGGCGCCAAGGAAGTTGGCTGCTCCAGGTAAAAGTGCAATACCCAATGTCATATTGTACACATCGACAGCACTAATTGGCTGTACCCATGGCTGGCCCGCACACTGCGGATCCATGTCAGACAAAGGTGTACTAGCAATATACTTATTGTAGCCAGCCGCATACCCTTGCATCATGGCTTTGGTATTGTCACTCAATGAAACAAAGTTAGACTCAGCAATCTCGCGAATACCCACGGTCAAGTAACCAAAGTCGTTGATCAGGTTTTGCGAATCACCTGATCCCAACACTTTGTCAGGTCCGAAATACTTGGAGCGCTCAGAATTATATCGCACAACCTGGTCGGCGATTATGCACAGGTTGTCATTCGCAAAGGCATAGCCAATACCAAAAGACATGCTTTCCAAATTGTCTGCTGTGACATGCGGCACGCCATAGGTCGTCCAACGAATGTTAGCGTCTAGTGAGCCGTCGGTATCAAATGCGGGAACTGGATCAGGTGCCGGTGTAGGTGTCGGCGTCGGTGTTGGTGTCGGCGTTGTCGGTTGAACATTGCTAAAATCATTGCTTCCACCACCACACCCGATAACGAGGGCAACGGATAGTCCTACAAAACTCAGTCGAAATGACTTACCTATTTTCATTGTTTATTTCCTTAATACGTATTGCGACATAGGTGCATTGATATCTTGGATGAAAAAAAAGCTGAGCGAATGCCCAGCTTTTTGAATGTAATGTCGCCTTAGTTGGCGATAACGTCTGTGTTAGTGATTGGTATAATAGTACCCTGACTCTTCAAATACGTCGCAATCTGCGTCTGCATTTCTACTGTCGCAGCTGCCGAGGCACTTGGATTTAAGCTAGATGCGTGCGCACCTTGGTTAAATAACGTGAGCCCGCTAACCGTATCTGCACCACCAATCAGTGTACTGGTTACCTGCTGCAGGCCAATCTGTCTGGCCAAAGGCAACTGTCCGGCCAATGGAGAACCAGGAGGTGCCACACTGACAGGGATAACCTGATCTGGTTTGTTCATATCTGTACCATCACCCACTACGGTGAGTTGCAGTGTTGGCGTATTCTGACCCAGTGTACTGGCATAGTTAATGGGATCGCCTGACTCAAGCACCGTTTGCGAAGCAAATGCGAATAAGCTAAACAAAGACTGCACACCGGCACGCTGTTCCGGAGTCAACACTTCTAGGAAGGGCTCCACAGCTGCGCTGCGCTGGTCTTCAGTGTACTGGCCACCTGCATCTGGATAGAAGTTGGCTAAGAAGCCATTGAACTCAGCTTCTAGTGTTTGGCCGATTAATAACGACTTAATCAAAGGACCAAACGCCGGAGACTCTAGTAAAAATGAAGGAATACCGCCACCTGGTGATTCAAGCGCGGCCGTTTTCACAGCAAAGAAGCTGTCAAGGGCACCCAACTCGCCTGGCATAGGTGTATTAGCTACAGCGGCAAAATTTCCACCCGTAATGGCACCTAAAGAAACGCCCACTACCGACACGTTCGACGTATCAATATCAATTTTCTGATCAGCAGTACCGTCAATTAATGCGTTGATACCTAACCGTAAACCCAGCAGGTCTGACACGCTTTGACGCAGGTTATCCCTGGCGGTTAACAGATAAGCGAGATTCATATAATGGGTTGCAGACACAGTGCTGGCATTAAGTTCATCGCCTGGCGCAACAGGATTAATATCAAAACCTCGAGACCCATGAATAGGTTGGTCGATGGCAATGGTCGCGATACCCGCAGCGGATAACGCGCCCGTCATTGCCAGCATATCTTCTTTTTTGCTAGTAATGCCGTGCATCAAAATCGCAATAGGCCAACCGGCAGCAGGCTTTTCAACCAAAGCATCATTTGGCACTGTAATTTGAACATCGAGTGTTTCAAACCCGTTATTACCACCCTGCGGCTGAGGAACCGGACTGAATTTTGTCAGGTTACGCTCTGGGTCAAGCATTTCCCCATTAACTCTCAGGTCGTTCAAGCCAACCTGCTGACACAAGGCTGCGTTAGGCCCAGGTGTTGCCATTTCAAGCACACTGGCAGGTGCCGCGGCTAATACAAACCCACTGTCGCACGCTGAAGTCCATGAATTAGTAATTGGTGCTAACGGGTTTTCAGCTGTCGGGATAGCAGAATAGTAAGGTAAAGAAATGGTTGATTCATAGAGATCTGCCGCACAGAAAGCACCGGCTTGCTCAAGAATACCCTCAGCAACACCCACGGCGAAATCATTCAACGGCCCCCAAGTATCAGCCAACATGCCTTGAGACGTGCCAATCAGTCCATCACAGGTAGTCAGCGCTGAGAAATCAGTTGCCTGTATGAGCGGAACAACAGCTTCAAGTTCAGGCGGCAATAAAGAAATACCTACCTGCACGGCACCTGCTACCGCTTCATCAGTAACCAGCCCGAGCGCTTCCATGGCGTTTGGAGCGCCGCTAGATTCTCTGGCAACTATCACAGGTAACGCTTCGCCGGCAGTCGGGTCGCCCGCGCCAGCGCGCGCTGCAAACTCACCAATCATTAGCTGTTTAATCGTATTTAATACTACACCAGTACTCTGCGTAGTGAACGCTGACACATAAGTAATCTCTTCACGCTCAAGGCCAGCACCCATTAACAAATTAACATGGCTGTTGGTTAGTTCCTGAAGCCCTAACTGCGACGGTGTCGATAAAGGCTTCTCATTGATGTCTTCTCTTACCAATTCCCAGGTAGATGAGCCTTGTACTTCTTGACCGTTATTGTCTTTCAGGCCAGTGGTTGTCACTAAAAAGTAGCTCTGGGCTGGTTTCAATGGCTTTAGCGGAATGACAGCAACGGTATCGCTGTCTGCCAGTGATAAAACAAAGTCTTCACCCAACGCCAATTCGTCGCCAAGTTTACAACCGGCGACTGGATTTTGAATAGGGAAACAGTCCGGGTCACTCGGGTCTAATCCAAGTGTCGCTTCAAACAATCGTACACCTGCCGCCAATGAGGTGCCATCTAAGCCAACGTTGTTAGTCGTATTCACATCAAAGGTAAATGGATGTGCTGTGGCCCATCCATCGAGTGCATTGATCGCGACGAAAGGATCAGAACGGTCTGTCGGGTCTTCTGCGGGCAGGTTTAATGTAAAATCAAAAAATCCAGATGCATTTGGCGACAATAGTAGGTTGTTTGGTGTGCTCAATACGCCATTGGCAGGGTCGTAAGCAACTCTGGAAAACGCAACCGACTCGGGTGTTGATGCTTCAATGTCAGCGATAGTTTCGCCGCCACCACCGCATCCAGTAAGCCCGAGAGCAGCCATAACGCTGGTGCATATCAAGAGTTTTCTCATTGGGACTCCCTTTAATTCATTGTTGTTATATAGGTGTTAACGGTTCCTACGTTAAAACACTTAAAAAAGACTGTTCTGACAACCTTTTTCAACACGTAAGACCAGTTGGGCATGATTCAATCTTATTGGCTTTGTCTACATATTGCAAAGGTTTGTTAATACTTTGTAATTCATTTTTAACTTCTGTCATTTCAATCGTGGTTGTGGCTTTACTTCATGCAACGAACCAGTATCATCGCCACAGCGCAAATAAAGAGAACGTAACATGGTCCGTATACCTTCAAACAATAGCAGTCTTGACCAAAAAATCATCCTTATTACCGGCGCAGGCGATGGCATCGGTAAACAGGCGGCGTTAACATTCGCCGAAATGGGTGCAACCTGTATTTTACTCGGTAGAACAGTAAGCAAACTTGAAGCAACGTATGACAGTATTGTGCAGGCCGGTGGTCTTGAACCTGCTATAGTCCCGCTGGATATGAATGGGGCCACACATAAACATTACCTTGATATGAATACCACTATCCTGTCTGAATACGGCAGACTTGATGGCTGCCTGCACAACGCCAGCGTATTGGGTAACCTTTGTCCTTTCAATGAAATAAAGCCCGAAGAATGGCAAGAAGTATTGCAGGTTAATCTGACTGCCAGCGCTTTTATGACACAAGCCCTAATCCCTTCACTCAAGGCAGCGGAACACGCTTCAGTAGTATTTACTTCTTCAGGCGTTGGACGACAAGGCAGAGCTTTTTGGGGCACTTATGCCGTGTCTAAATTTGCTACTGAGGGCATGATGCAAGTGCTTGCTGATGAATATAAAAATGCGCATATTCGCTTTAACTGCATAAACCCAGGTGCCACTCGCACCGCAATGAGAGCTAAAGCGTTTCCTGCCGAAGATGTAACCACCTTAAAAACCCCAGCTGACATCATGCCAACCTATAGCTTTATGATGAGCGACGAAAGCATAGGCATAAATGGACAATCGATTAACTGCTAAATAAAGCAAAACAAAAAAGCCAGTGTTTTTGACACTGGCTTTCACGTAGGTCGGGGAATGGTTAGCTTAACTACCCTGCTCCATTTTCGCCCAGGTATCTCTCAATCCTACAGTTCGGTTAAATACCAAGCCCTCAGATTTACTGTCTCTGCAAAAGTACCCTGTTCGCTCAAATTGCCAATTGCTTGCTTCACTGTCAACCAGACTGGCTTCAACATAACCTTGCTTTTCTAGCAAAGAGTCAGGGTTAATTGAAGCAGTGAAATCCTCTGCTCCTGCTGGGTTTGGCAATGTAAATAAGCGGTCGTAAAGCCTAAAAGTAGCAGGCCGCCCAGCACTAGCATCCACCCAATGAATAACGCCTTTTACTTTGCGTCCATCTGCAGGGTCCTTGCCCAGAGTATCTGCATCATAGGTGCAGAAGACGGTAGTCACATTGCCTTCGGCGTCCTTTTCAACTCGGTTGGCTCTAACAACATACGCATTGCGCAGGCGTACTTCCTTGTCTAATACCAAGCGCTTGAACTTTTTATTTGCTGACTCACGAAAGTCGTCAGCTTCAATCCAGATCTCTCTGCTAAAGGTTATGTTTCGGGTTCCCATAGCGTCGTTATTGGGGTGATTAGGTGCAACCAGATTTTCTGATTCCCCTTCTGGATAGTTCTCAATAACAAGCTTAATAGGTTCTAGCACAGCCATAGCCCGCGGGGCGTTTTCATTTAAATCATCACGGATACAAGCTTCAAGCATGCCCATTTCGACCTGATTATCCATTTTTGTTACACCAATACGGCGACAAAACTCTCGAATAGAGGCCGGTGTATAGCCTCGTCGGCGTATACCTGCAATGGTTGGCATACGAGGATCGTCCCAACCATCTACGTGATTTTCTTCGACCAACTGAATAAGCTTGCGTTTACTTAGCACTGTGTATTCGAGATTAAGGCGTGAAAACTCGTATTGTCTTGGTGTCGCTTCAATACTGATATTCTCAATAACCCAGTCATACAAACGGCGGTTGTCCTGAAATTCTAAGGTACACAGTGAATGCGTCACATTTTCGATGGCATCAGAAATACAGTGGGTAAAATCATACATTGGATACACACACCATTTTTCGCCCGTTTGATGGTGATGTGCAAATTTGATTCGGTAAATTACCGGATCGCGCATACACATAAACGAAGATGCCATATCAATTTTTGCTCTTAAGCAACATTCGCCCTCTGCATACTCGCCCGCTGTCATTTTTTCAAAAGCCTTGAGATTTTCTTCTACAGAGGTATCTCGGTACGGGCTGTTTACGCCCGGCGCTTTTAGGGTTCCGCGATTTTCTCTGATCTCGTCCTGACTGGAAAAATCTACAAATGCCAAGCCTTTTCTGATCAGTTCAACCGCATATCCATGCAGCTGGTCAAAATAGCCTGAGGAATAACGTACATCGCCATCCCATTGAAAACCTAACCAGCGTACATCTTCCTGAATTGCATTAACGTATGAAATATCTTCTTTGGTAGGATTGGTATCGTCAAAGCGCAAATTGCACTTGCCCTGATAGTCCTGAGCAATGCCAAAGTTTAGACAAATTGATTTCGCATGACCTATGTGTAAATAACCGTTAGGCTCGGGAGGAAACCGTGTTTGAATACTGGAATGGACCTTATTCTCTAAGTCAGCTTCTATGATTTGGCGAATAAAGTTGGTCGGACGGTGCTCAGTCTCGGCCATGCAGCGTGTTCCTTTTGAATAGTGATGATTTAGCTAAAGTGTTGAGTATATCACTTGCGCCTGTCTTACCGCTAGCAATAGACATAAAACGCCGTACTGGTGTATAACTTTGCATAGGATGAAAGTATTTGGCCGTTAAATGAAAGAAAAAGCGACATCGTTTGATATCGCCCACGCTGCGGGAGTATCTCAATCAACCGTATCTAGGGCACTCAGTAATAGCCCTCTGGTTAATCAGGAAACACGAGAGCGGATACAGCGAATAGCAAAAGAGCTCAACTACAAAGTTGACAAAAACGCCAGTAATTTACGTAAGCAACGCAGTAATACTATCGCGCTTCTGTTGTTTGAAGACCCGACTTCAGACGATTCCATGATTAATCCCTTTTTTCTCTCTATGCTAGGCAGCATTACGCGGGCGTGTGCATCAGCGGGGTACGATTTGCTGGTCTCTTTTCAGAATATGAATGATGACTGGCATGCTGAATATGAAGACAGTAACAAAGCCGACGGCATCATTTTACTGGGGTACGGTGATTACACTGAGTACAAAGATAAGATCGATATGCTGGAAGAGCAAGGCACACACTTTGTGCGTTGGGGGGCACACGATGCAGAACACCCTGGCGTATCCATTGGATGTGATAATTTTCAGGGCGGCTATGACATTGTGTCTCACCTTATAGCCAAAGGAAATAGATCCTTTGTTTTTATTGGTGAGGCCGGTAATCAGGCCCCCGAATTTCAAGCCAGATATTTTGGCTATTTAAAGGCATTAAAAGAACAAGGCCTGTCACAACATACCCTGGGCCAGTACGATGCTATTTCAACAGAAGGCGCGGGCTATGACGCCACAGAACAGATGCTTAACGAAATTACGTTGTCATCGCGTCCTGATGCTATCGTCTGTGCGTCCGATTTAATTGCCTTAGGAGTTATGCAAAAACTGGCTGATGCTGGGGTTAACGTGCCTGATGATATTGTGGTGGTTGGTTACGACAACATTCCCGTTGCTGCTTACAGCACGCCATCGTTAACTACAGTAAAACAAAATACAAAACTGGCGGGTGAATTATTGGTATCAACGCTATTGGACGCCATTGCAAATAAACCCGTTGAAGACTACTTAATGCCCGCAGAACTGGTGGTACGTCAGTCCTGCGGTAGCAATAAGTAGAAGGTTAGCGATATTTCATTAAAGCGTGTAAAGCCTCTTGCAGTGCTTCGCCTTGCACAGCGCCCTCTCGTACCCATACTTGAACATCATTGGCATTTACGGTGGCATTGAGCGGCTCTCCCGGCCCAATATTTTTTGATACACCGGTTAGCTGCTCTTGCCATTGACCGCTCTGCATATGTTTATCAACAGAAAAAGACGCCGCTTCATCACCTTTGTTAAGCAGCACCAACGCGGTTTGCGCAATGCCATCAGCTTGTAAAATGCGATAAAACGCTGCCGTGTCGCCTTCAAATTGTAGATTCAGCTGTAACCCACGTTGTAACGCAGGTGTCGTTTTTCTCACGTTCGCAATTTCTGTTAACTGTTTATGGATAGGATGTGACTTGGCACGTTCTATGTTGTCTTGTCCATAATAATTGCGATTGCCAGCATGCTCTTTTGTTCCCCGCATGTAGCCCATTTCTGAACCCATATACACTACAGGAATACCCCTTGCCGTAAACAACCAGTTATTGGCATTGATAAAGTTGTCATCCGTGGCATTAATCCTAGCCATATCGTGATTATCATAAAAAATAGTCAGGTCATAGGGGTTGTGGTATGGCCCATGTGTCAGATACAGCACCTCTTCTAATTTAGCAAAGCTACTGTCTTCATTTTCAAATACCTCAATCATGGCTGACTGCATTGGAAAGTCGAGCACACTAATACGTCCATTTTTTGGTAATGTGTGCTGAGCGATAAAATATGGGTTGTAGTCAAAGCTCTCGCCAAACATGTAAAATTCTGGGTACTGCTCTCTTATTCTGTCTGCCATTTCACGCCAGAACGCATGTGGAACATGCTTAATAGTATCGATGCGAAACGCATCTGCTCCCTGCTCTATCCAGTATAAATAACTGTTTATGAGGTAGTCTTTCAGATCGGGATTAGTATCATCAAGGTTAGACAATTGCATGATGTCTGGCGTATTGCGGAAGAACGCATGCAATGGGTTATTAGGGTCTAATTCTGAAGGTGGCAAATTCATATGATCAGCCACTAAATTGCCGTCAATATCATAGAGTTCACCAAACTTCGGCTGGTCTTCTACCATGTCAAAACTGGGCGAACCGTGATTTGCTACGATATCAAAAACCGTTTTAATACCGTATTGATCACGCAAAATGTCTGTGTATTGCTTGAAAGACAAGTCCTCAGAAACCAGGTGCTCATCGGCCTTGTAAAAGTTATTTGCCCAGTACCCATGGTAACCGGTCTTTCCTCCATCTTTAAACGCACCGCCGAACTCAATTGGCTCACCGCCCGCATAAGCTTCATCAGGGTTATCGACAATAGGCGTTAACCAAATTGCCGTGAACCCCATGTCTCGAATAAAGTCAGCATTATTGACAACGCCCCTAAGGTCACCGCCCATATATCCCACATTGGCAACCTTTCCGTCAGGCCCCTTTAAAACGCGGTTAAACGTTGGGTTCTTCCCTCCTTGCTCAGGAAAGTTATTGCTAGGGTCACCATCGACAAACCTGTCAGTCATCAAAAAATAGACGGCTTCCTTCGCGAAAGCTTCTTTGGTTCCGTAGAATTCATGCGCATTTTTTTGCGGCTGTGTAGATGCACAAGCAGACACCGACAGCACCAATCCAATAGCGCTTGCAAGACGCGTTACTTTTTTCATAGCGATTGCGCTCCTTCATATTCCGACACATCTTCTTTCACAAAGAACACGGAAATCGCCGCAGCCAACATACTCACTCCAGCGACAACGATAATGTAAACAGCATTGTTATCGAAAACAGCGCTCAAGATTAATCCTGAAAGCAAGCCCGATACAATTTGGGGAAACGCCACAGTAAAATTAAATATCCCCATATAAACGCCGGTTTTTTCAGGAGGCAATGACCCAGCCAACATCGCATAAGGCATTGCCAGAATTGCAGCCCAGGCAATGCCCACCCCTATCATTGGGAGCAATAGGTTCACTGCGCCAGCCGGAACAGTGACCTGAGTGATAAACAAATTCACATTGACTTGCTCAAGATCTTGGAAAAGTAAAAAGCTCATGTAGCTGATAGCACCCAAAAAGAGCGCGCCGGCATAAACAGTTTTCCTACCTAAGGTATCAGCCAGTTTTGCAAGAACAATGGAGAATAAGGCGGCAAATACCGAATAGGCGGCAAACAAAATACCCACCCAATCACCAGCAGCACCTTTTGCATCGATAACAAACTTTGGTACCACAGCTACACTGGCCAAATGTGCCGAATCCCACCATATTTTGTCGATACCCCATATATGCTGAGTTATAGCGGGCGTGGTGTATACCCACATAATAAATAGGGCGAACCAAGAGAAAAATTGCACAACGGCTAGTTGACGCATGGTGGTTGGCATGGTTTTTACTAGTGCAAAAAAATCACTCAACCTTTCCCCTATGGATTTTTTCTCGGCTAGTTCAGCCTCAGCCGCTTCGGCTGACACGCCCTTATAAGCGTAGTATTCCTTGGGTGCATATTCCTTAGTTCTGAATACCGTCCATAATACTGACCCAAGTAAAACCGTGGCACCAATGTAAAACGCCCATACTACAGAGGGCGCGACCTCGCCTGCCTGTGCAGTATTCTCAAGCCCAACAACATTGGTGAGTACAAAGGGTAAAATTGAGCCGATTACAGCGCCAATGTTAATAAGTAACGACTGTATAGAGTATCCAATGTTACGTTGCTCTGGCGGCACCATGTCTGACACCAGAGAACGGAAAGGCTGAAAACAAACATTAAACGAGGCATCCATGAGCGCAAGCATGAGTGCACCGAAAATCATGGGAGCCATAAAAGCAACAAATAGCGGTGCATTAGGCATCAAAAACATGCCGATAGCGGCAGCTATTGCACCGACAAAAATAAACGGGCGGCGGCGACCCAGTCTATTCCAGGTGCGATCTGATGCCGCCCCAACAATAGGCTGAACAATAAGTCCCATGATGGGTGCGACTAGCCAAAACAATGACAATGAGTGTAAATCTGCACCTAAATCAGACAATATTCTACTTACGTTGGCGTTCTGAAGTGCAAAGCCGAATTGCACCCCTAGAAAGCCAAACGAGACTGTCCAAATTTGCCAGAAAGACAGTTGTGGTTGTGTTTTTTTCTGCATAATTAGCTCATTATTATTTTGAATGTAATGTATAAACCGTCGCTGACATTGCCGGTAACGTAAGTGATTGACCCACAGGCAATTCCGCGTCGTCTTTCCAGCGAACCATACTCTTTGCATGGAACAAATGACGTGTAAATCGAGTTAAATCAAGTGTAGTAGTTTCTGTATTTTTATTAACGACAACCATAACCTCAGGCTCACTTTGCGCCATGTGCCTAAAATATACATAAGTGCCCTCATGCGGTGAATAATGGATGAAACGACCATTGGTTATGGCTTGGCTGGCTTTTCGCTTATTCAGTAAAAGTTTTAGTCTGGCCTGAGCTTTTTTTTGCTTATCGGTTAAGCCCTGTCCGGTAAATGCATTTACTGTCTTATCTGAAAATCCGCCCGGAAAATCTGCGCGGATAAACCCGTGATCATCAGTCCCAGGATGATGCATCATGATTTCAGTACCGTAAAATATTTGTGGAATTCCCCGGGTCGTCAAGAGAATTGTCATAGCAATATTCCACTTATCGTAGTCATCATCCAACTGTGTGGTAATGCGGCTCATGTCGTGATTATCACCAAAAATAACAAGATCATAAGGATCTCCATACACAAAATCTGCAGCCAGAATGTCATAAAGCTGTCTGAGACCAACATCCCACCTTTCTGGGTTTTTGATGCTATTTACCAGCGCAACCTGTAACGGAAAATCCATCACACTAGGTAAGTCAGTCTGATAGTTATCATGGCGCAACGACCCCTTCTGCCAATAGGCTGTTATCATGGGGTTAACTGACCATTCCTCGCCTACAATATTGAGGTTTGGATATTCCGTCATAATGCGCTTAGTCCACTGTGACAGAAATTGCTTATCGGCATAGGAATAAGTATCAACTCGCAACCCGCTTAAATTGGCAAACTCAATCCACCAGATTGCATGCTGAATCAGATACTGGGCAACGTAAGGGTTACGTTGATTCAAATCTGGCATTGTCGGTACAAACCAGCCTTCACTGTGCGCTTTTGCATCCGCTTCAACACCATGTGGGTCGTGCAGTGCTTCTCTTCTGTGGCTGGTAGGCACAAATTCAAAGTTATGATTCACCCAGTCTTCACTGGGTCTGTCCTTCATCCAGATGTGCTCACTACCAATGTGGTTCAATACAACATCTTTTATGATGCCAATGCCTTTATCACGGGCCTTATCGCTTAAAAGCCGATACTCCTCATTGCTACCAAAGCGAGGGTCGATCTTGAAGTAGTCAGTGGTTGAGTAACCGTGGTAAGAGTATTGTGGCATGGCGTTTTCAAGCAGCGGCATCGTCCAGATCTGGGTAAAGCCCATTTCACTCAGGTAATCTAGGTTCGCCATAATCCCCGCGATATCACCACCGTGTCTGCCGCCTTTGTATGCAGTGTTTGGCTGTTCTTTGTAACCGGATACCGTATCGTTCTTAGGATCGCCATTCGCAAATCGGTCAGGTGTAATCAGATAAATCACATCAGACGCATCAAAACCTGCTCGCTGAGCAGAGCCAGCAGCACGCTGTGCAAAAGTATAAGTAAACGACAGCGAATCGCCCTCAGGGCCAGTCAGGGTGAATGTAGCCTCACCGGGTTTCATCTGTTCACTGAGTTCAAGGTCAACCATGAGATAGTTGTCCCCGCCAGGGCTTGCACTGTCCACGATGCTGACACCATAAAAGTCAGTCTCTATGCTGTAATCACTGATGTTTGGATGACGAACCATGAGCTGAAGGTGATGATCTTTCATCCCTTGCCACCATGATGGAGGAGAAACCTCCACGGCAGAAGTCGCGCAGCTACACAAAACAAGTAGCAAACTACATACGATAAATTGGCCACGCATGGATACTTTATTCATAGTGTTAATACAGTGTAAATAGAATTCTTGCAGTCTACCTTTACCCGTGTTGTTCCACCAAATACATGCATACGTATTCAATGTTTTGCATGATGAACATCAACATGTTAAAAATTTTAACAAACTTGATAAAGCAATGAGACGTTGTGTTTGCTAACAAAACGATTGCGATAATTGGCGGAGGCACCGCAGGATGGATGAGTGCCGCTTGGCTGCAACATCACTGTGACGACACAGCTCGCATTCTGCTAATCGAGTCTGATGATATTGGTACCATTGGCGTTGGGGAAGGCACCACACCTCACCTCTCAGTGTTTTTTGATACGTTAGGAATTAAAGAGCAAACTTGGATGCCTGCTTGCTCTGCCACTTTTAAAAATGGTATTACCTTCACCAACTGGACCAGTAGACCCACTGCGCCAAGCTATTTTCATCCTTTCCCGTCGGCCAGTGATCGGTACTCTGCGGGCTTTTTCCTGCAAGCTGTTGAGGCCATGCGAAAAAATGTGCCCATTGGCCCTACCCTACCTGACAGCTATTTTTTGTCTTGGCACTTAACACAAGCCGCACAAAGCCCACGTAGAATAAAAACGGGGGCCAATATTCCACTGAGCTATGCTTACCATTTTGATGCAGGTTTGTTAGCTAGATTCCTCCGAGAATGGTGTGAGCAAAGAGGCGTTATTCGCTATCAAGGCCGTATTACTCGTGTCGGCCAACATGAAAATGGACAAATTAGCGCTGTTTATACCAATAACATTGATTCGCCCATCAACGCTGACTTTTTCATAGATTGCAGCGGTTTTCGCAGTTTGCTGGCACAGCAAACCCTCAATACCCCTTTTGTTTCTTATGCGGACAGCCTACTCAACAATGCCGCCATCGCATTGCCTTGCGAGGCCTTATCGCCGTTATCGCCACATACTGTTTCCTGTGCCATGCCAAGTGGCTGGCGCTGGCAGATCCCATTGCAGCACAGAACAGGGAATGGCTATGTATACAGCGATAGCTACATCAGTGCAGAAGAAGCAGAACAGCAACTGGTCCAGGCTGTAGCAAGTAAACCATTAAATCAAAGTCCTACCCATTTAACTTTTCGCGTTGGGCGTCTGGAAAAAACTTGGTCGGAAAACTGCCTGAGCGTCGGTTTATCACAAGGTTTTATCGAACCTCTTGAAGCTACAGGCTTACATCTGGTGCTTTGCACACTCAGTGAGTTCACCGCGGCGATGGCGCGTTGTAATGAGTCACAGCAAGCCATGAACACAGTGAATGAAAGCATTTCTGCGCGTTTTGATGGCATTAAAGACTACATTGTTGCGCATTATCTTATGTCAGATCGCAACGACAGCGAGTATTGGCGAGCTGCACGTTCTGTCACCCCGTCAGATACGCTGCAAGCCCTGCTCGATTGCTGGCACAATGGCGGCAATTTGATAACAAAAATCGACAAACTCGGTATCAGCCAGTATTACAGTGTTATCAGTTGGTATTGTTTGTTGGCTGGGTATGATGCATTCACACAAAATAAAACACACCCAAGGGCGCCGTTACAATGGCAGCAATTGCAGGAAAAACTCAAAAGCTGGCAAGCACACTTTCTGGACCATGAAGAAGCCCTTAATCAGTTTTTATAACCCACTCGCGTGGTGTTGCTGAATCGCGTAATCACGGAGTTAACCTCTTTAATCGTATTGGTCAGCTTTGTACTTGCCTGAACGGATTCTTCAGTGGCTCGTTGCGTTTCATTGGCGCCCTCAGCAATATCAATGATTTGCTTGTTAATATGCTCGGCGACTTCACTTTGCTGCTCCACCGCCGATGACATCTCAAGGGTTTGATCAGCGATACGCGAAACCGCTGCGTTAATCACTGAGAGCGCAGCCCGGGTTTCGTCAACGATGGTAGTGCCGCGCTCGGCAGCCTGCATACCCTCATTAGACACACTCACCGCTCTCTCAGTACGTGTTGTTAACTCTTCAATAATTTTGTGTATGCGGTCGGTAGACTCGCGCGTTTTGGAGGCCAGTGATCTCACCTCATCAGCCACAACCGCAAAGCCTCTACCTTGTTCGCCAGCACGTGCAGCCTCAATAGCAGCATTAAGTGCCAAGAGATTTGTCTGTTCGGCAATACTGGAAATAATACTGGCAGCTTCACCAATATCATTGGTTGACTGCGCCAGCTCTTTTACCGTTGTTGATATTGAATCAACTACATCGCGCAAAGCCATCAGGGCCTGCATAGACTTCTCCGCTTTTTCGTTCCCTGCAGTCACATTGGTAGACGCTTCTCGACTGCTTTGTGCATTGAGCTCAACGTTATTGGCAACAGATTGTATAGACTGTGACATTTGCGTGATGGCAGACGCTATTTGTTGTGTGGCCTGGTTTTGTTGGACCACAGTTGCACTTGTGCTTTGTGCAATTTTTTGCGTTGAAGACGCAATATCTTCGAGCCCATCTACAGCATCAGCCGTTCTGGCCAGTGAAGTCCGACTTTTGGCCAATTCACACCCAAGCACCAACTTTGCGCGGGAGCGTGCACCGTAGTCGTCAAAGTAAGTTTGCGCGACGACAGGGTTATCATATGAATCTGGGCTCAAAGCAATAAGCTTTTCCCAATCTTGAGTGTTGGTATACATGACCCATGCACAAGTCACAACAAAGCCAACAAACACAATTGCTGCAGCTGCGGCGCCTATGGAAAAAAGTGCAGAAAGCGAGGCAATGAGTCCAACGGTAGTAAATGGCAGCGTTTTTTTACCATAATGCAACATCAGCTCGGCCATACTGGTACTGGATTTACCCTCTCTTAGCCGCGCATAACGTTTATCAGCGCGCGCTATTTCATCGTCGTAAGCCGGCACTCTGACCGATTCATAGCCAACGATTTTGCCTTGCTCAAATACCGGTGTAACAAAGGCAGAAACCCAATAATGATCACCATTTTTACGTCTGTTTTTGACCAGTCCCATCCATATTTTTCCGGCCTGCAGCGTTGCCCACATTTCTCTGAATACGCCTTCTGGCATATCAGGATGACGGATCATATTGTGATTTTTATTGATAAGCTCATCGCGGTTATAACCACTGACCTCAACAAAGGCATCATTGCAGTGCGTAATGATGCCTCGTACATCTGTAGAAGATATTAGTCGATAGTCTTTGGGGAATTTATATTCCTGTTGCGTTACCGGCTGATTATTGCGCATTTACACTGTCACTCCATTAATTCTTATTGTCGCAGCATGGACATTTTTCTGCATGCCGCACCTTTCAACATAGTTAAAAATGGTGTGATTACAAATTAAGTATCAGATAAATAGCCGTTTTGTTTCTATAATGCGATGTCAATTTTCATCGGCTGGCTTAACGACAAGTTAGTCTTGATAATTAATCGACTCTTTTGCTCATCCCACTGCCAAGCATCACTGAGAAGTCCATCAATAGCAACACCGGTAGGCTTTGTATTAAGGGCGTGAATATGCCATTCAACAGGTCGTTGCTGCTTCACTCCTTCATACTGGCCTTGCGTGTTTGCGTTGATCTGTAAGGTCTCATTGACATGAGAGGCCTCAAACTGCATCGCAATATATTGTGCTTCTTGTATCGCTTGAGGATTCACTCCATCATCTTCATACAGAGTAAAAATAGAATGTTTTCCAGACGCATTGGCCCAATGATGGATTTCCAAAGGTTGATTATGCGAATCTCGCGTTCTCTTTAAACCCGGTTGCATTGGCACAAACGCCCCCGCTTTGACAAAAACAGGTAGCGTATTAATGTCTAGCGGATACTCGACAGTGCCGCCCCCTTCATAGTGTTTGTGGTCAAAAAAGCCAAACCAGTCTCCTTCAGGTAAATCAACAGAAACCGATGACACTCCCGGAGCGGTGACAGGTTGAACAAGAAACGCCTCACCCCACAAATAGCTATCGTCATGGGTAAAATATGCCTCACTGTCTATAAAAGCCAAAGGACGCATTAAGGGCATGCCTGTCAGTGCATTTTCATACGCAAGAGAATAATTATAAGGCAACAAGTCATAGCGTAACTGTATAAAACGTTTGACGATATCCCGTGTATCTTGGTCGTGAAACACCGGTTCTGGTGGAATGTGCTCTTGCGCATGAGGGCGGTAAACAGGCGTAAACACACCCGCCTGCAACCAACGCGTATACATCTCGGCATCAAATTCCTCTCCACCTGCAAAACCGCCTAAATCAGAGTGGGTATAGGCGAGACCAAACACACTCATCTGCAATGACAGTTCAACTTGTGGCTTTAACCCTCCCCAGCTTCTGGCAACATCACCGGTCCACGGGATCATCCCATATCGCTGGCTACCCAGAAAGCCAGACCGCATTAAAACAAGGGGCCGTTTTTGCGGATTTTTGGTCAGGGTTCTTTCATAGACCATTTGTGCCCATTTGTGGCCATAGGCATTGTGGACTTCGTCTCCGGTTACCGTCACACCTTCCCAATTGTGCATCGCGTCATACGGGTGAACCTCAGGCTCGCCCAAATCTCCCCACCATCCACTGACACCTTGGTCAGACAATTTCGCATAGTGTTGCCAGAACCAGTCCTGAGCATCGGGATTAAACACATCTACCAAACCAGTATTACCAAAATAAAAGTCAAACAGCCTAGGCTCACCTGCTAGGTTGGTGGCTAATGCACGACTATCTGCCGCATGTTTATACTGGCTTGACGTAGTAAGAATAAAGGGCTCTGTGATCACAACGGTATTGACACCCTGTGCAGAAAAATCAGCAATCATTTTCTCCGGTGTTGGAAACGCGTTCCTGTCCCAATCAAGATTACCCATGTGGCCCTTGATATCAGGCCCAAACCAGTACAAATCCAACACAACCGCGTCCAATGGGATATCGAACTGGTTGTATAGAGAGACTACCTCTCTTGTTTGCTGTTCAGAGCGATAGCCAAAACGCGAGGCAAAATTACCTAGTGCCCATTTTGGCGGCAATGGTTGTTTACCTGTGAGACTAACAACTTGCTTCACCAACTCTGGCAAGGCATCGGCTACAGAAACAACATAAGCCACACGTCCACTTACTGCGTCAAATTGCAGCACGTTCTTTTCTGTGTGTCCGATATCCAAATTACCCTTGGCCGTATTGTCAAATAAAATGGCGTAGTGCTTTGACGACATGACTGCAGGTAGGCTGTAGTACATCTGGTCGGTTTCAACGTCAGCATAACCATAAGAGGCACGGTTATACAGTGGCATTCTTTTGCCACGACGGTCCATACCCATAACACGCTGGCCACCGCCATAGAGCTTCTCCGTGTCATTTAAGCGAAACCTGACACCGCGGAGACCGTCATAAATAAAGCCACCTTGCTCCTCTTCGACTTTCACCACCCCCTGTTTCATGAAACGCAAACGAAAGGGGGATTTTTCTACCGCAACCTGAATATCGGGGGCATTGAACAACAAATATGCGCCTTTGTCTTGCACACTTGTATTTACCTGTAGACGTGCTGACTGAGTGTCGTTAGATAAGGCCAATCCAGGCAATGTGGAAACACCCTCTTTTTGATACACCACTTCAACACTGCCCTGTCCAAGCCCTCCTATGTTCACAGACATCCCATCACTACGCTGAATGGTAAGCGTAGAGGCATCATGCGAAAAAGACGTTACATCTGCAGCCGTTGCTTTGAATACCGACGTAAATGCGGTAATACACAGTAACAGTGCTAGGTAATAATTTTTTTTAATCATAACGAAGCTCATTACAATGCAAGCTCTAAGACGACAGAACCCAAGGGCTGCAAACGGGTGTTGAGTATGATGCCACTATCATCCTCGCCAGCCTCAACTGAAAAAGACTGTGTACTTGTATTGCTTGGCTCGGAACCACCTAAGAGTATTGTCCATTGCGAGTTAGCCGGCAACGCACTAACAATGCTTTCAGGCAGCGAAAATGAGAGTTCAAGCACATCATCTCGGCTAAAACTACTGGCAACAATCAATACACTATTGTCGGTGTATCGAGCGAAAGCGAATACATTGGCGGGTGCGTCAATTTTCGTATAGTTGCCTTGCATGGTGGGGTGAAACGCGGCGATTTGCATCACCTGCTTGTAATAAGCACGCAACTGACGTTCCTGCTCGGTTAATTGGCCACCGTCAAACTTACCGTTATTCATCCAGCGTTGGTGCGCCGGAACGCCAGCATAGTCAAATATACTGGTACGGGTCGGGTCACCAAACCCCATTTCCTCACTGCCATCTTCGCCAACATCTTGGCCAAAATACAGCATCATAGGCGCGCGATTTACCAATGCCGAAGCGACGAGACCAGGTTTACCCATCACTGCGTCACCGGCAAAATCAGGACTGGCTATGCGTTGTTCATCATGATTTTCTAAAAAGTGCAGCATGTGGTGTTCAATATCTGCAAGACCTTGCTGGATAGTATGCAATTGAGCGGTATCGCCCTCGCCTTGCATCACGCGTTTTAGCGAATCGTAAAATTCAACCTTGTCGTAAAGATAATCCATCTTTCCAAGGTGAAGATAATCTCTATATAAATGCGGTTGATAAACCTCGGCCAGCAAAAATGCATCGGGGTTTTTCATTTTAATTGATGAATTCAGGTAAGACCAAAATTCTACGGGTACCATTTCGGCCATATCATAACGAAAACCATCCACACCCTTATCCAGCCAGTAATGCACAATATCGTTAAATTTCAACCATGAATCAGGCACATCTACGTCTGCCCAAAATGCATGATGCTCCTCATAACCAAGTTTATCAAAGCCGTCAGGCAGTGACGGAAAGTCATAGCTACCATCGGGTCGAACGCCATAATTGACCTTTACGGTTTCGTACCAATCATTGGCATGAGGCTGGGCTTTTCTCGCGCCATTGCCAGTCCATTTAGCAGGGTACTCATCAAATTCACCATCTGCTAATGGATGCGCTTCCCCACCTAATGGTTGATAGCCATTTTCACCCTCTGGCACACTAAACGCTTCACCAACGATATAATAAAAATTGTTATCACGCGCGTACTCTACTTTTGTGTTGTCACTGGCACCGAAGTTTTCAATGTGATCAGGCATAGATAGTGATTTGTAATTACGTGCTACATGATTAGGCACGATATCTATCAATACCTTCATGCCATTTTTATGTGTGCGAGCAATTAACGCCTCAAACTCTTCCAAACGGCGAGCGGGATTGTCCGCTAAATCAGGGTTTACATTGTAGTAATCTTTAACGGCATATGGCGAACCAGCGCGTCCTTTTACCACATCAGGATCATCGTTACTAATTCCATAAGCAGTGTAATCATTGATAACAGCATGATGCGGAACGCCCGTGTACCAAATATGCGATACACCGAGTTCTTTGATACCTTTAAGGGCATCGTCTGTAAAGTCGCTGAACTTGCCCACTCCGTTGTCTTCGATGGTTCCCCAGGGCTTATTGGTGGTATTGGTATTGCCAAACAAGCGAGTAAAAACCTGATACACAACTGGTTTCGTATGGGCTTGTTGAATAACCTCCTTCTGGCTGTCAGTCTCTTCAGAACTTGTCATTTGGGATGTCGCCTGTTCTGCGGGTGTGCAGCTGAGCATAGCAAATAGTGCTGCACTCGACAGAATGCACTTAGTAGGCCTTGTCAACATAAGGCGTCCTCTTGCGATTTGATAACTTACAAGAAGGATAATCGTTAACAGGCTGTTAAAAAAGCGCTACCCTATTGTTGCATACGTATTCATATTTTAATGAATAGAAACAACAAACTTCCCTGTTCAGAACAGCAATATTATTTAGAACAATGTATAAATAAATGTCGCCAGTGAAGACTGTTGTGTGGCAACGACTAACGCACCCAATAGGGCGAGTACGACAATGATAGGCAACAGCCACATTTTTTTTCTTACGCGTAAAAAGGCCCAAAGGTCCTGTAAAAATTCCCACATTGCTTAAAACGGCTCCTTTAGGTTTTTCTCATTAGGTGACTGCTCTCGTTTGACCCAATAACTGTGTTGTCCTTCGCTGATGGGCCACTTCACGTGTTTATACTGTAATTTGTTCATCAATTGCAATGCTATGCCAATTGGAAAAATCAGAACATAAAACGCAATCAGCATAATGAATCGGGTATTCACCCAAGCAAGTAAACTGGCGATAACCATCCATAACCGATAAACAGGGTAAATAGAAAGTGGGAAAAACTGACCGCCAATAAGCAGCACAGCACTAGCCACAATTGGCCAGTAAGGGATTGCCGTATCAAACAGCCATGGAATAATCCCAAGAAAAAATAAGCACAACAATAAAGAAAAGCCGCGAGAAAAATCTCGCATCGCTTTTGTGTCAGACGCGTCCGCGGTAGGAAGCCACAAATCACCTGCCATCGTTAATCCTTTTCAAATGTCACTTGCTTGGCCCGCCGGATTGCGTCAGCAGACTGTTCGTTTTTATCCAGCACAATATTACCCATTACCAAACGATCCATGTCCGTTGCCAGAAAACAACGAATTGCATCATCGGGAGAACATACCGGAGGTTCACCACGCACGTTGAAAGAGGTATTGATCAACATTGGGATACCGGTTACTTCGCCAAATGCCGCTATTACTTGATAAAAGTCGGGATTGGATTGCCGACTAACCGTTTGCAGTCGTGCTGTTTTGTCCACATGTGTGATAGCAGGCAAGTTGTCAGTTTTCACATCTGCAAGACTCAACATGTAGGGACTTTCATGGGCCGGTGAAAAGTAGTTATCAACAGCATCGACCAATACCGCAGGGGCGAAGGGGCGAAACGATTCCCGCTGCTTAATTTTTAGGTTCATGGTTCGCTGCATGTCCTGTTGTCTAGGGTCTCCTAATATTGAGCGATTTCCCAATGCTCGTGGCCCAAACTCCATTCGACCCTGAAACCAGCCGACTACATCACCTTGTGTTAACCAGGTCGCCACGGTCTGTGGCAATGAGATTTTATGAAGAATCTGATAAGGTGCCTGCCACTTTGCGCACGCATCACTTACCTCCAGCTCGCTATATGCTGGACCTAAATAGGCCCCCTGCATGGAATCCACAGCGTCAGGTTCCACGGCATTATGAGCATAAAAAGCCATCAATGCCGCACCAAGCGCTCCGCCCGCATCTCCCGCAGCAGGTTGAACCCATAACGCATGCACAAAGTCCTGTTGAAACAACTTGCCGTTTGCCACGCAGTTAAGTGCCACACCGCCTGCCATACATACCTGAGCGCAACCAGTCAGTGATACAGCATGTTTAACAATGCGCATAACCGCTTTTTCAATAACGTCCTGAATAGAGCGGGCCAAGTCCATACACCTTTGGTCAGGCTTTCCATCAAACGGATACGGCTCGCCACCGAACAGGGCATGAAAGCGAGCGTTCGTCATGCGATCACCAACAGCAAAATCAAAGTAGTCCATATTAAGCGCAAAACTACCATCTTCGCGTAAGTCGATAAGATGCGTTAATATCTGGTCGGCATAAATAGGCTTTCCGTAGGGTGCAAGCCCCATCAGTTTGTATTCGCCCGCATTCACTTTAAATCCGCAATAATAAGTAAATGCTGAATATAACAACCCTAACGAGTGGGGAAACTGAATCTCTTCCAGTGCAACAAGCTCTCGACCTTTTCCATGCCAAACTGACGTTGTCGCCCACTCCCCGACACCATCAAGACAGACAACAGTAGCTTCTGTAAATGGCGATGGAAAAAATGCTGATGCCGCATGACTTTGATGATGCTCAGTAAACAACAAGGGAGGCAAATCCGACTTCTTTTCAGGATCGGGTAAAAGCGCCCTGCACTCGCGCCGCAATAACTGCTTGAGATAGAGTTTTTCTTTTAGCCAGATTGGCATAGCGCGTAAAAAAGCCTTGAAGCCCTTGGGCGCATGTGCCAAAAACGTTTCGAGTAAACGCTCGAACTTCAATAATGGCTTATCATAAAACACTATGGCGTCCAGGTCATCAAGGGTGAGCTGACCTTCGGACAGACAGTACTGAATAGCCTGTGAAGGAAAGCGTGGGTCGTGCTTCTGGCGTGTAAAGCGTTCTTCTTGCGCGGCAGCGACAATATTGCCATTCACCAGCAACGCTGCGGCACTATCGTGATAAAAAGCGGAAATACCAAGGATTTTCTGCATCTGTGCCATCTAGTGCATACTACTTATTTCTTGGTAGTGTACACACATTGCCGTGGTGAGCAATACACTAACTCAGACAAAGTCTTGCACCTCTCTAGAGGTATGGGTAATGTTTAGATACAAACCAGACTGAATCATGTTATGCGTCAACAACGACTGTTCACACTTATCGCTATCTCACTGCCGATCCTTTTGCTCCTATTAACAGAGGCAGCACTGAAGCTGGCAAATTTCGGTCACACCTACCCCGTATTTGTTGAAGCAGATTTCTCTGAAGATTATCTCATGCCGAACCCTGAACTGATTAAGCGCTTTTTTCATCAGGGTGCCGTTGTACCCAATGTTAGTCCTGATACCTTTTATTTTAAGAGAGAAAAACCATCAGAAACGATCAGAATTGTGGTGATGGGCGGTTCCACTGCAGCAGGCTTTCCCTATGGACGCTTTGGTTCCCCTGCGGGCTTGTTAACCCATCAAATTCGCGCGGTTTATCCTTTCTTGAACGTTGAGATTATACCTGTTGCCATGGCGAGCATTAATAGCTACGCACTGAGGGATATGGCTAAAGAAATCATAGACATCAGCCCGGATGCAGTATTGATATATACTGGGCATAATGAATATCTGGGTGTGATGGGGGTAGGATCCGCATTTGCCAATAAGGGAAGTCATACTACTAATTTACTTTTTTTAGCGTTAAAGGAACTCAGGCTATTTCAGCTACTACAAACACTTATCAACCAGCCAGTGGATGCGCACAACATATCAGATGGACGCACGACGATGGCTGCAATGGCCAAGGAACAGCGAATTCCATATCAATCCGACATTTACCATAAGGGCATAACGCAGTTTCGTAATAACCTGAGCAATACCCTCAGCCAGTTTTCAAACGAAGAAATCCCAGTGTTTATTGGGAATCTGGTTGCTAATGAAAGGGACCAAAAACCTTTCGCGTCGACTGACCCAGCGTCATTTCCAGGCATTTTACCCCTTCTGCGTAATCGTATGGCAACCCAAGCCAAACTGGATAACATCCAGGCTTGGCAAAATGCGCAGCCCTATTCTGCCAATGTGGCCTATGCTAAGGGCAGCCTACTGATTGAAGAGGGGAAACATGAAGACGCGTTAGTCGCGCTGCAACAAGCAACCGACTATGACGAACTCAGATTCAGAGCACCCTCTGCCTTCAACACTATCATTAACCAGGCCACTGCCAATAATGATGTTCACCTCGTGGATATTGTCAGTCAGTTTCGCCATCAGGCCACTCAAGGTATCATTGGCAGCGATCTTATGCTAGAGCATCTGCATCCCACTTTACGCGGCTACTTTGTTATTGCTAACAGCTATCTTGGCGCATTAGTTGACAAAGGCATATTGCCAGCACCGTCCTACCCCATGGAAAAGAGTGCCCCGTTCCGCTGGCAACAGGTTCCTCTAACACCCGTGGATCGGCTGGTTGCTGAATATAAAATAGTCCAGCTCACCAGCGACTACCCGTTTGCCGTTCCGTCTAAACCTGTCCCACCTTTGGGCGATGAAAGCCCATATCACACTATGGCGCAGGAGAGGCTTGACGGTAAAACCTGGCTGGCACAGCAGCAATCACTTTTAAGCCTGTACCAACAGCAAAAAGAGTGGAAAAAAGCGGCACAAGTCGCTGCACTGCTGTTTGAAGCCTTGCCCACTAATAAACAGGCTGCAGAGGCTGCAGCCATGCTCTATTTGCGCGCTAAGGAACACAGACTCGCCTGGTATTATGCACGACAGGCGTTAACATTTAATCCTACCAGTGAATCGATTGCCCTCGCATTGGCACAAGCACAATATCGGTCAGAAGACGAAACCGCAGCAATGCAAACGCTTGAAGAGCTGCTTATACATCACCCCGACAACCAGCAAGCCCAGCGCTATCTGAATAATTTAAAGGCGAGTCAGTGAAAATATCTGGGGCCCAAGACAAAAGAAAGTGGCTTTTTCAAACCATAGCGTTATGTATTCCTTTCCTATTTTTGCTTTTAATAGAAGGCGCGCTGCGGTTAGCCGGATTTGGTGGCCAGACGCCTCTGTTCATCCCAAACCCCCAACATCCAGACTATAAACTAGCTCGTCCTTCGGTTATCTCACGCTATTTTCCTGATAAGTACGCTCCCAATGTGTCACTGGAACCGACATTTTTCTTAGCAGAGAAGCCTGAAAATGGATTAAGGGTTGTGGTTCAGGGTGGGTCTACCGCAGCAGGGTTTCCTTATGGCCTTGGAGCATCACTGGCAGGCATGCTCGATCAGCGGTTGAGACAATCCTATCCAGACCGCCACGTTGAAGTGATAAATGTTGCTATGTCAGCGGTGAATAGTTACTTCTTATTGGACACCGCTGACGAAATAATCGCAGAGAAACCAGATGCGATTGTCATTTACGCCGGCCACAATGAATTTTTGGGGATTTTTGGTGTTGGTTCCTCGTTTTCCACTTTTCAACAGCCCTTGTTGATGCGTGCGTTTTTATCATTTCGTGAGTTAGCAATATTTGATGCACTGCAAACCCTAATAACGGGTTTTCAAGCAGCGCCGACAACATCAGACAGCCAATCGCGTACGTTAATGTCGAAAGTTGCACGACGCAAATCGATTCCTTTCGACTCTGCCATGTATCAAGCTGGACTCGAACAGTTTTCGCACAATATCAACGCTCTCCTTGCTAAGTATGATAAAGCGGGCATACCCGTTTTTATTTCCACAATAGCCAGTAATTTAAGTGGGCAGGCACCGTTTTCCTCTGTCGTTGATCCTCACTCAGATGGCATCGCTAATTTAGAAATGCCAGCACTTCTCGAACTAACCAAACGGAATAGCGAAAGCGCCGATTTTCATTTTGCGTTAGGCGGAGCGTTACTAGAGAAAAACAAATTCAGGTCAGCAAAGCATCACCTCTCTTTAGCTAAAGATTTGGATCAGCTGAGGTTTAGGGCGCCTGAAGATATCAATACCATCATAAAACAAACAGCTATCGCTCATGGGAGCATCCTTGTTGATGGCAAACAAGCCTTAGAAGCCCGAAGTCCTAATGGTATCATTGGCGATTCGCTTATGTTAGAGCATTTGCACCCCAACCTGCCGGGATATTTTATCCTGGCCGATGCGTTTTATCAGGCTCTGATAAAGAGAGAATTTGGCAGTCAGGTTATCCCTGTGAAAACTGCTGATGCCTGGCAGCGCAGACCTATCACTCCTGCAGAAGAATATTATGGATTTGCCCATGTGCAGGCACTCAAAGCGGATTATCCATTTACCATTCGGCCTGCCCCGTTAAGGCTTCCCGCACCGGCTGATTGGCAACAAGCATTGGGAAAAGCTTATTTTGAAAATAAAATGGATTGGGTCGCTATGATGAGGGCACTACGCGATGGCTATATGCAACGAAACAATGCCCAAATGGCCTTAAAAACAACCTTATTGCTGGCAGATGCCTTACCACATGACGTAAAGTTGAACAGAGACGCATTTAGTAGATTACGGGCAGCTAACCGAGAAGCAGAAGCCCGATTTTATGAAGAGCGGTTTGTTTCCTCACAAAAACTTAAAAACGCGACAAAGGTCGCGTCTGATTATCGGTAGTAAACCTCTTTACTGCCAAGAGGAGCGAGTAGCAGATAGAAAATCCATGCAAACCAAGAAATAAAAATCACAGCTAAAATCCAAGCTAGTTTTTCTTTACCACCCGTTTTGCTTGAACCTGCAATAAGAATGATAGGAATAAACCAGACGATAGCGCAGAACACCATAAATATTAATGAAAAAATACCAGCAATAAATTCCATAGTTCCTCCTTTGCCTAACGAGTAGTCGCAAAACTTAGGCCAAATTTTTTAGTTATACTTTTCAATAGGTTACTAGTAACAAAGCATTACCCATATGCACAAACTCACTAAATATTCGTTAAATACACAACCGATTGGCCGATTTGGCTTGAACGAGTAGCCAATCTCTATAACACTGAATCTCAAAAAGTACGTAGGAAAATCAAATGAACAGCATTTTAGGTACGCCACTGTCTTTGCCCTGTGGTGTAGAATTGCCCAATAGACTGTGTAAGAGTGCCATGACGGAAGGGCTGGCAGACCAACATGATCGTCCTACCGAGCAACTCTTTACGCTTTATAGAACATGGTCACAAGGTGGCAGCGGATTACTGATCACCGGTAATGTGATGGTTGATAAAAACTATTTGGAGCGCGCTGGCAACGTTGTGCTGGAAGACGATAGCTGTATTGACCGCTTCCAAGCCTATGCAAAAGCAGCTCAGGTAGCGGGTAATCATTGTTGGGTTCAGTTAAACCATCCAGGCCGCCAGTGCCCTAAATTGGTCAATGCCCGTCCACTTTCTCCCTCGGACGTACAGCTCTCATTGATTGGGAATTTTGGCAAACCTAAACCTATGGATAAAGTCGATATTGAGGACGTCATCAAACGTTTTATCAAGTCAGCTGAACTGGTCAAGCTAGCGGGCTTTAAAGGTGTTCAAATTCATTGTGCTCACGGTTATTTGTTGAGCCAGTTCCTATCTCCAATAACAAATAAAAGGCAGGACGAATGGGGTGGTTCGCTTGAGAACCGAGCTCGTATTATCAGGCGCATTGTGCAGGGTGTTAGGCAAAGTGTGGGTAAAGGTTTCCCAGTTGGCGTAAAGCTCAATTCTGCAGATTTTCAAAAGGGCGGATTTACCCTAGAGGAATGTGCACAAGTTGCGCAGTGGCTGGCAGAAGACAGTGTGGATTTACTGGAGATTTCAGGCGGTACCTATGAGCAACTTAGCTTATTTGGCGTAGACTCAAAGGATGTTCGAGAAAGTACACGTAAACGCGAAGCATACTTTATTGAATATGCAGAAAAGATCAAAGCCAATGCATCTATACCGATTATGATCACAGGTGGCTTTCGAAGCAGACAGGTAATGGAAAAAGCCGTTGAAAGTGGTGAAATCGAGATGGTGGGACTGGCTCGTCCACTGTGTACTCAGCCAAATTGTGCTATTGATTTAATAGAAAAGCGCGTTGATCAGCTTGATGACTATGAGAGTAGACTGGTACTGGGCACGGGTATGTGGGGCAACAACAGCGCATTTGATTTAATCAAGGCCGTAAATGCCTTTGGGCAAGTTGGTTTCTACTATTGGCAAATAATCAGACTCGCTAAAGGCTTGCCACCACAAACACAACTAGGCGTATTTTCTGCATTTATCCGTCATGTCGTTAATGACGCCAAACTTGCACTGCGACGAAAAAAAGCCCAATAACTGATATAAAAAAACCGGTAGTTTTCACTACCGGTTTTTTGTTTCGTAAGCTGCGCTTATTTCTCTGTTACCGTAATCGTTGGGCTGTTAGCACTTGGACCCTCAACTTTAAACTCGTAAGTTGCTGAGGCTGGGAAATCAAGCAGCAAATTATTGTTACTTGGTGCAAGCACTTTGGGTACCCCTAACGTTACTGTTGTATCGTCGCCATCGGGTGTACCTAGGTTTACCGTGGACCAGTCATCAGACGCCACTTTAAACTCAACGGAACCCTGACTAACGTCGATATCAGTGACATAAGCGCCTTCCTGGAAGGTAAACAGATTATCCGTTCCCCAACCATTCATTCCGCCGCGCAGGAATACCTCAGTATCACCGAAAAACTCCTCCTTAAAGACGCTAATCAATGGCTCATCAGCATCGCTCAGGTCAAAGACGAATACATAGGAATCAGAGTCAGCAATATCAATCGTAAGATTATCATTGGATGTACCAATGATTTTCTCAACACCTATTTCAACGGCTCTGTCTTCTGCATCCAGCGCACCCATGTTGACCGTTGCCCAGTCGTCAGTCGCTACTTTAAATTCATAGCTGCCGGCATCGATGGCTATCGCTTCTGCATATTTGCGGCCGCCCTGATACTCAAACGGATTGTCTGTGCCCCACCCGTTCATACCGCCGCGTAAATACACAGGGTTGTCGAAGTAGGTATCACCGTAATTTACATTCAATACAGGTTCAGCCACGTCTGAGGCATCAACACTGAAGCGGTATAAGGTTGTCGCAGGTGCAGTGATGCTGAAATTGTCATTGGTTGTCGCCATAGCTTTATCAACACCGAGCTCAACAACCGTATCACTGGCCGACACTGCGCCTAGATTTACCGCGGCCCAGTCTTCCGACGCAACTTTAAAGAAGACTTCTTCATCAGCATTTAGCGTCACTTCAACTTCATAGATACCGTCTCCGGCATAATCCATTGCATTGTCAGTACCCCAGCCGTTCATACCACCACGCAGATACACGGTCGTATCACCAAACGGCACAACATCGGGTGCGCCCGCTGTTGCAAAGGACGGTAAACCAAAGCCCTGTGCGCCCATTTGTGGCTTGACGAACACAGCCATAGTCATGGCAGGTACTGTGAAGGTACCGTTGCCGTCTTCGCCCTCTGTGAACATTGCCCCTCTCACGGTGGCATCGTAAGAGTTCATCTGTGTCATATGAAGCTCAAACCCTGTCGCCATATTTACAGTGATAGATTTCTCTTCATAGCCAGTGTTGGCAATGACCATAAGCGCATCATAGTTAGGATCGATGTCCATCAACATAAGATCAGAATCTGGTGTAATACCGTCATCAATACTCATGGCAATCAAGCCCACTTGTTGTCTGCGGCCAATGTTGTGGAAGCCTATACGATCAATAATGTCCTGGGCTTCAGTAAGCCTAAATAGCGGACTATCCGAGCGAATAGACAAGAACTCGTTGAATACTGCTGACGCAAATTCAATCTCAGTCATGGTTGCTGCACGCTCAGGCGCATTGATAAAGGTGCCCATTTCTGCCCAGCGTCCCTGATTGTCTTCAGCTAAAGGCAAACCCACATTCCAGTTGTTTGTGAGCATGGTGAAATCAACGTAGTTGAACCAGTCTCCTGCATCATAGGTGTTGCGATCCATCGATTTGGAGCGAAGCATATCACCGCCCATTTGCAGGAACGGAATACCTTGAGACATCAGAGGAAGCGTAATGCCAATATTCTGTGCTCTGACTCGCTGCTCCAGTGAAATGTCGCTGGGCAACACATAGTTGAACTGATCCCACAAGGTTTCATTATCGTGTTTTGACACATAATTAATAATATCGGCAGGATCTTTCGCATAGCCGCCTAAGCTTGCCGTGGTGGTCGCTACGCCAGCTGAAGTTTCAAGGATATAGTCGGTCAAATTACCAATAAGACCCACTTTCACTCTATCTTGCTGGCTTAGTGCTGCTTCGTTTTCTGGGTCAAATATTTGCCCCTGACGAATCGCTTCGCGAATGCGGTCATTAAAGGTACCAATTTGTGTTCCCGCCATGTTCAGCTGATTCGCCACTTCGAATCCGCGATCCACACGAGGCCACCCCTCTCCATAGAAATAGTTGTCTGGATCAACAGCCTGTACCGCATCGCGCAGACGCAGCATAGTGTCTTTTGACGCATGGCTCATGATATCAAAACGGAATGAATCGATTTTGTAATGCTCGGTCCATACCAATAATGAGTCTTTCATGAACTTTTCAAACATGGCGTTACGAGGCTCAGTGTCATCACAGCAGGTTTCACGCGTAATGGCGCCCGTGCCCACTTCGTATCTGTGGTAATAACCCGGCACTACTTTGTCGAGTACAGACTTAGTAAACACGCCTGACGCGTTGGTGTGGTTATAAACCACGTCCATCACCACGCGCAGACCCATTTCATGCAATGCAGTAATCATCTGACGCTTTTCAATAATGCGCTCCACGCCCTCTGCACTTGACGCGTAGCTACCTTCTGGCGTATTGAAATGATGCGGATCATAACCCCAGTTAAATTCGTCAAATCCGCGCATATCTTGCGCTAGTTGTTGCGCTTTACCTGCTTCAGACAGCGGATCGTAACTTTCCAAAACATCTATCAGTCTTGAACCAGCATCTTCTTCAGCACAAACCGCAGCATCGCCATTTAGACGACATAAGTCGCCGACTGTATCGAACAAGTCCACCGTTTGTGTTGGATCTTCATCGATAGTAGCAATGTCGTTTGTCGGTAACATGTGGAAGTGCGTCATACCTGCTTCAACAAGCTTTTCAAGATGCATGACCGGCGCTGTGCCTTGTTCGGTGAAGGCCAGATATTTACCTCTATTTGCTTCAGACGTACTCTCATCTCTGGCACTAAAGTCGCGGATATGACCTTCATAAATGATGGCATCTTCCCAATTCGCCACTGTCGGGATGGAATGTGAATCCCAGCCTGCTGGTTTAAGATCTTCATCAGCCAGGTTCACAAAACGTGAAAAGCGGCCATTGGTAGACGTTGAGACCGAGTAAGGATCGGTGACCAATAGTGTCTCAACATTACCTGTAACTGGATGGAAAACCGTTACTTCATAACGGTAAAGTGTTCTGTCCAGTGACATATCGCCATTGTAGGACCATATCCCCGTTGCTGGGTCTTCAGTCATGGTGTACGCCGCAGCTTGAGTCTTGTTACTGTTGTAGGTCAACAAGCGCACATTCTGTGCAGTTGGTGCCCACACTGCAGCAGTAATACCGTTGTCTGTGTACACTCCACCCAAATCGGCTTCGTTGGCATCATCGTCACCTAGCGTGTAGAGCGCATCCAGCATTAATGGCATTTGAATGCCGGTCGCAGCAACCAGCGTACCATCAGCATCGTAACCACCTAATACAGCCTGTGCTTTTGCCACAGCTTTGGCATCATTTTCTGACCAGCTTCCCTCAAACGCAGTAAGATTGGCCAGGTGTGGTGCCCGTGCAATCTGTGCGTCAGACAAACTCGTAGACATCAAGTCCACCGCGGTACCGTTAAGACCATTTTCCAGTGTCGCTTCCAAATCACCATCCGCTGAATAGTGTAACTTGACCGATTCAACACCGTCCGGCGCATCCCATAACAATGTAGATGCATCTAACCAGTGCGCGGAAAAACCTTCTATTTTAACCGGTTGAGGCCCTAACGACAGCAGAGGAAATTCAAAGACAGTGGGCTCCCCACTTAGCGTGAAGTTCATACGCGCAAATTTTGGATCGTCCTGATCGAGCTTGCCTTTGAAGTCAGCGCCGCCCATCTCTTTACCCGAATCTTCTGTACCAATATGGATAATGAAATTATGGCAAGAACCGGCTGTACCAGCATACCCAGGTTTTAAATCCAGAATCCAATACGCGCCATAATTTGGATCGACACCATTGTGTATACGGCCATTAGCCCAATCGGTGTCACCATCTGCGTATGCATCGCAGGCATCATTACTCCAGGTGTGCAACCTCCAACCTTCATAGCTGGGGTCATTTGGCGAGTTATCAGCGCCTACCCCTGCGCGGTTGTAGTACAACACGGCCTGATCTTCACTTGGGAAAACAATGGGGTCAGGTAAAGTAGGATCTGCACCCACTACGCAAGCGTCGTTGGTCGCATTAGGCACGGTAGGCGGCGTACACTGAATAGGCGGTGGTGGAACACAACTTGTTCCTGAAGCGTCAGGCACGTTGGGGGCATTACAGGTGAGCAGATCGTTGGTTCCGCTTTCAATGCTAGAACCTCCGCATCCTGCAATCACCAGTGCAGTCAACATCAAGGCAAACAAACTTGATGCACGAGTACGATTAAACATAGGTAAATGCTCCAATGTTATTCTTAAATGGGGTATCAATGTGTTGTGTAAATGACGTTTTTTCATAATGAATACGTTAACCCCAGGAAGTACTGTGTTCCGAAGAACTGAATGGTTCCGGTTTGCTCTTTTGAGCTAAAGAAACTCTTTGTTGGTTCATCCGTTACATTATTGATTTGGAAAAGCACGCTCATATTTTCATTGATTTCATAAGAAGCCTGATAATCAATGACTGTCTCTGAATCAAAGTTCACAGTTTGATCATTAACCGCCACTTGCTCAGAAACAAATTGGTCTCTGTAACGCGCGCTAACCCGTGTTTCAAAACCCTCGTATTCCCAGAACACTGTGAGCTGTGCCACATTTTCAGATAGACCAGGCAAAGCGTCGGCAAAAACGCCGTTACCCAATGTGCGTTGAATTTCACTCTCTGTGAAGGAGTAGCTGGCATTCACGCCCAATCCAGACCACAAACCAGGTAGGTTGCTGTAGATCTCGGTATACGCAATTTCGATACCGCGAATGTAGCCCCCTTCCGCGTTGTTGATCGCGGTTTCATAATTGCCATTTTCGGTCGGTACTGTAACAAAAACAGGCATGCCATCGGCATCGAGCACCAGCTCAGGTTCTTGCCCCGGGAAGTCCTGTTCATAAAATACAGGTACCGCTATCTCGTCAGGCACAATGAAGCCATTACCTTCAAAATCATAAGGGTCTGTACCAATGTTTTCGATGAACGACTCGATATTTTTGTAGAAACCAGCAATGACAAAAGCACCATCAGTCTCGGTGAAATAGTGCTCATATGAAATGTCATACTGAGTTGCATAAAACGGTTCTAAGTAAGGGCTGTTTCTCGAGGAGCCACTGATCTTAGCCGTTTGGCTCGACAGGGTTACCTCGCCGCTGTCTCTGTTTTGGCTGGCCGTTACCGTCTCTACGGATGTCGACGCATTAGCAGCAAATCGGTTGATGGGTGCTCTTCCCATCACTTTTGCCGCCGCTAAGCGCAACTGAGAACTGTCTGTTAAACCAATATTGATATTGATACTGGGTAAAGTGTCAGTATATTCATGGGAAATGATGTCTGGTCTGTAGAAATTATTGATAAGGCCAGCTTCATCCATAATGTTTTGCGCGCCAAGTGTCGGATCACTCACTTCAACCTGCGTACCCGTCACTGGATCTTCAACAAAACGCGTGGCTCTTTGTAGCGTTGTAGATGCCTGTTTGGTCTCAACATAACGTACACCAAAGTTACCGGTTACCGCAAAACCGGCCACTTCTGTGTCGATATTGGCCATAAGATATGCGGCACTGACTGTTTCAAATACGTCGCCACTTTCTTGTACAGACCATGCAGTAGACGGTCCAATACCAGGACCGTTGATAACACCAGCCGCACCCGGTCCCCAAGTTTGTTGAGGCTGCGGGATACCGCCAGGGAACCATGCCGTCAGCGCCTTATCCAAATCAATCGCTAGGTAGTTAGGGAAATAACCAAACTCTCCAGACCAATTGACGATTTCCACCATGTCCTGCGTGAGACGAAGTGGAGGCTGGCTAACGGAAAATGCTGAGTCATTACCAAACTCAAACACTGACCGGTCATTACTGTATTCACGGTCCGAATAACGCCCACCAAATTCAATGCTTGAAATGTAGTCGTTGTCGAGCAAATACTGGAAGTCTAGGCGATAAGCATCTAATTCATCGTCATTCTGGAAAGGATAAATGCCATACTTGCTGACCATTACCCTGTCCAGGTCGGTAAATAAATCAGCCTGATTGAACGCCAAATCGGGTAAATTCAAACCGTTTAATTGATAAGAAATCGAAATATTTTCATCGAATCTAGGGCTGGCAGCATTAGCATCTTCACCCACCAAAGACCACAGCAAACCATTTCTAAAGTCACTTTCTGCTTTGGAAAGTGCAATATCGAACTGAACCGATAGATTATCAGAAATTGCCCAGTCGGCATTAATGCCGTAACTTTCTACTTGGTCAAAGTCCTGGTTGTCATCATTCACCAGTTCAACCCGAGTGAAGCTATCGGCAGTTCGGGTAAAGGTTCCACCAATCACACTACGATTTACAGTTACAGGATTGGTGATAGAGGCATTTACCCCGCCTAATTTAACCCTAAAGCCACGTGCAAACGCCTCTGAGTCAAACTTAGACACAAAGGCATCAGCTTTCAGCGTAAAATTATCAGTAGGAATCCACTCGATGGCAGCCAAATAACCATCGCGGGTTTCTTCCCCTCCTTTATGCTGCATTTCAAACCCTTCACTTATGAGTTCGCACTCAGGGTTGTCCACACATTCTGAGGTAGGAATTTCGCCGTCAACGTCAACTTCACCATTGTATGCCAAACCGATAAACTGGGTCGCAACACTGGGCTGGTAAAGTCTTGCATAACCTAATGCAACGCCTAGGGTGTCATCCATAAACTTACCTTGGTAGGAAAAGCTTATGCGATGACCAAATTCTTCACCGTCGGGTATTTCAGACGCGCGGTCGTTATACATTCCGCGCAAATTTGCATTAAAGGTATGCTGCTTGTCATTTGCCAGCGGGCTGGCAGTTTGCAGTTCTACCGTCCCCGCAACACCGCCTTCGATTAACGATGCTTTTGGTGATTTGTATACCGCGGCTGACGAAATCAGCTCGGAAGGATACTGGTCAAACTCTATGGAGCGTGTACCTGACGTAGAAACCTGCTCGCGACCATTCAAGGTAGAAAAGACAAACCCACCGCTGAGACCCCGAATGTTAATCTCTGCGGCCTGACCACCGGTTCTAACCGCTGAAATCCCCGGAAGCCTGGTAAGCGCATCGGCCATGGAGACATCGGGTAACCCGCCTAAATCATCGGCTGATATCTGCTCGGATACCGTGTCGCTAAATCTTTTTTGGTTCAGTGACTGTATAAGACTAGTACTGAAACCTTTTACCTCAATGCGCTCAATAGCTTGCTCATCAGGCGTCGGTGTCGCATCTGGCTCCTCAGCGTTTTCTTGTGCCAAGACTGGATAGCTACTCAATGCCATTCCACTTGCCAGCAAGGCTGCGTAAATGCTGCTGGGTTTGAATGTTTTCATATGTGTTACATTCCCTCTTATGGCGGCAACATGTCATTAACAAATGCACGACGCCTATTTTGATTTCTACTGTAATAGTAGCGAGGGACAGGAATTAACCACAATCGACTGCATACGTATTCAATAACAAAATGCTACATTTTCTTTACATCTAAAGCCTTTTTATACACATGTAAAACCAACAGAAACTATCACTCATAATTAAATTTAATAAACAATTCATACGGTTAGCTAAAAAATGCTAGTTAAAAGTAAATGAGTTTTTAATAAACTGATGCGGCCAACAGTAAGACTGTTTATAGAATAGTCACTGCAAATCAAATTCAAAAAATTTACACTTTATTTTGTAATTTCAGTTAGTTAGGGAAGTTTAGTATTGATTATCCACCCTGCAAAATGTAAACAATTTGTTTACCAGAAGTGCTGAATACGTATGCAGAAAGTTGTTTAAGCAACTATCCTGAAGTTAGTATCGGCGGCAGTCAGAAGAAGAGTCCAACGCCCTCTTATAGCGGTGAATGGACCTTAGTACTGGTAACCCAAACAGGAAAAACACACATGTCACAATTCAAGAAAAACGTGCTGGCCTTTTCAGTATCAGCCGCACTCACTGGGCTAGGCACAACAGTAGCCATAGCACAAGATAATGCAGATGCTGCGGCAGAAGTCACTGAAGTCATACAAGTCACAGGTATTCGCGGTGCCTTACAACGCGCGCAGGCGATAAAAATGGAACAGACTTCTATTGTTGAGGCGCTTTCAGCAGAGGATATCGGTAAATTGCCAGACACCTCTGTTGCCGAATCGCTGGCGCGGTTACCCGGTCTAGCCGGTGAGCGTCGCAACGGACGTACTAGTGGCTTGTCAGTACGCGGTTTTAATGAAAACTACGTAGCGACCTCATTGAATGGTCGTGAATTGTTGGGCATGGGTGACAACCGTGGAGTGGAGTTTGACCTTTACCCCACAGAAATCGTATCGAATATTCTCGTATATAAAACTTCAGAAGCAGGTTTGTTGGCACAAGGTATTGGCGGCACAATTGATTTGCAGACCGTCAAACCGCTAAATGCAGAGTCTTCGTTTACCGTTAATGGCAATATTGAAAAGAACCAAAGAGACGCAGGCAACCCGGATTACGATAATCAAGGGCACCGTGTTTCTCTTAATTTTGTCGACCAGTTTGCTGATGATCAACTGGGTCTTGCGCTAACCGTGGCGTCCATGGAGTCACCAAGACAAGAGCAGCAGTTTCGTGCCTGGGGTGATGGAGACTGGGCACAAGATGGCGATGGCAATTACATTCTAGGTGGTCACGACTCTTTTACCCGCTCAGCAATGATGGAACGTGATTCTGTTGCCGCAGTTGTTCAATACTCACCTCGTGAAGATCTGATGATCCAGCTTGACGCCCTTTACATCGATTACGTAGAAAACGATGCACGCCGTGGCCTGGAAGAAGGCCTCGCATGGGGTGGCCCAACTACAACAGTCGCTGTTGAAGATGGCTTTGTGACTGAAGGTTATACCGATGGTTTCTATTCAGTTATTCGTAACGATATTCGCAGCCAAGAGTCAGAACTCACTACAGTTGCACTGAATGTTGAATACAATATCAATGATTACTGGTCAGCGATTTTCGACTACTCATCGGGTAAAGTAGATAAAACAATCACCGATGTGGAAAGTTACTCGGGTACCGGCCGTGCAGGCATTGATGGTCGCCCGCTGCCAGCGCGTTCATGGACAATGAACGGTGGTTTGCCTACGTTTGGTCCTCACCCGAATGCGTCGGCATTTCCGGCGGTTGATTTAACCGACCCGTCAATTATTTCTCTGGCCGGTCCTCAGCCGTGGGGGGCTTCACTCGCTCCTGTCGCTCAGTTCCAGGGCAACCCAAATTTTGGTCCTGAAACAGCACAAGACGGTTTTGTAAACCAACCGATATTTGATGAAGAACTGAATACTACAAGGCTAGAATTAGAAGGTTTAGTTGAGTGGGGTATATTCTCCAAGTTAAATGTGGGTGTTAATTACTCTGACCGCTCAAAAACGAAAATTAATGGTGGTGCATACCTAACATCACCTAAATGGCCGGATGCAGATGGTATTCCTAATGTATTGGGTGTTGCAGACCTCAGTTGGCTTGGTCTTGAGGGCGTACTTGCCTATGATAGCCTCGCGTTATACAACAGCGGCTACTACATTTCTACCGATGCACAAGACCTTGAAACTGGCAGATTAGCTGATACTTACACCATTGAGGAAGAGCTGTTAACTGTCTTTGCCAAGTTGGAAATTGACACGGAAATCGGTGACATGTTTGTCCGTGGTAATGTAGGTGTCCAGTTTATAGATTCAGAGCAAAAAGCATCAGGCTTCAGCGTAGTAACTGCAGAAAGCTTGTATGTTGACGCTACCCCGGTCACTGACGGTGATGATTACACAGATATTCTGCCCTCTTTGAACTTGTCTTTTGAAGTGGTTGAGAATCAATTCCTACGTGTTGGTGCTTCAAAAATATTGAGCCGTCCTAGAATGGATGACATGAAGCCCAATAACAATGCGTCATTTAACTTTGCCGCCGGTTCTCAATTCCTTTGGTCTGGTGATGCTGGAAATGCGCGCTTGAAGCCACTAGAAGCCACACAATATGACCTTTCTTATGAAAACTACTTCTCTGACGACGGCTATATTGCGATCAGCTACTTCTACAAAAAGCTGACTAACTGGCACGGTGATGGCAAAACACTTACCAACTTTGAAGATCTCTATATTCCCGGTTATCACGGCATTCGCGATACCAACGGTGACCTTATCCCACTGACATCTCCTGAGCAGTTCTTGGGTGAAATTTCATTCAAGGAAGACGGTGCAAAAGGTTCAGTCGAAGGTTTAGAAATTCAGGGTAGCCTACAACTTAGTGAAATTCATGATGTTCTTGAAGGGTTTGGTGTTTTCGCAAGCGCTACCTTCTTAGACGGTGAACTGGAATTTTCAGATGGCGGAACAGGCTTCGTACCAGGGCTTTCTGAAGAAACCTATTCTGTGACGTTCTACTATGAGAATGCAGGTTGGGAATTCAGAGTAGCGGGCACCAAGCGTGACGAATTCTCTACTGAAACCCGTGGTTTGAGCTTAGCACTGGCTGAAACAAGAGGCGCTGGCGCAACATTGGTTGATGCCCAAATTGGTTACGATTTCAGCGAATCTAATATCGAGTGGCTGGAAGGCTTGCGTGTTACGCTACAGGGTCAAAACTTAACAGACGAAGAAGACGTCACGTTTGCGAATGGCGACCCACGTCAAATCGTGACCTCGCAAACCTTTGGCAGAAACTTCCTGTTAGGCTTTAACTACTCGTTTTAGGGCACCACCAAACATGAATAGCCGCTAACGAATTTGACGTTACAGGCTATTCAGCGTTACAACTAAAGTCCCGATACTTGTGGTATTGGGACTTTTTTATATCGGCAATTAGGAACGTGAATGAACGACACTATCAAGAAAGTCGTGGTAGTAGGCGGCGGAACAGCAGGCTGGCTTTCAGCAGCATTGTTAAAAAAAGTGCTGGGGCAAACGGTCGAGCTTGAGTTAGTTGAATCTGAGTCAATTGGTACCGTCGGTGTAGGTGAAGCTACTATCCCGCCAATTCGTATGCTTAATAACGTATTGGGACTGAATGAAGCAGATGTTATCCGAGAGACTAAAGCCACTATCAAACTGGCCATCAAGTTTGAAAATTGGCGGGTAAAGGGTGAAGGCTACTTTCACACATTTGGTTCACCAGGACGAAGTTATGCGTTTTGTCACTTTCATCATTTCCTAAACCGGGCCCGACAACAGTTGGGGGAAAGCTCTTCAATCTGGGATTATGACCTCAACTATTTAAGTGCCATTGAAGGTCGGTTTGCCAAGATGGATGTCACCGACCCTATACTGGATATGCCTTTCGCCTATCACTTTGATGCATCACTTTATGCAAAATTTTTACGCAAAGTCGCAGAACAAGCCGGAGCAGTGCGAACAGAAGGTACCATTGTAGACGTTACTCAGCACCCAGGATCAGGCTATATTCAGGGTGTCCGTTTAGCTAATGGGCGAGAAGTTACAGGCGACCTCTTTATTGACTGCTCAGGGTTTAGAGGCCTTTTGATTCAGCAACAGTTGAACACCGGATACATTGACTGGAGTCACTGGCTACCTTGTGACAGAGCAATTGCTATCCCTTCTGAACGTCATGAACATACCCTGCCCTATACCCGCTCTATTGCACATACTGCAGGGTGGCAATGGCGGATACCGCTACAACACAGAAATGGTAATGGGCATGTATACTGCAGTAACTATATGTCTGATGACGAAGCCCTGGCTGTACTGAAGAACAATCTGGATACAGCGCCTTTGGCTGATCCTAATTTTATAAAGTTTAAGACCGGAAGACGGCGAAAACAGTGGAATAAAAATGTGATTGCGATAGGGCTCTCCAGTGGCTTCCTGGAACCACTCGAATCGACCAGTATTCACCTTATCCAGTCAGCGATAGTGCGTTTGCTGCACCTCTTTCCTCATCAAGGTATCAACGACAGTATTATGTCAGAGTACAATGCTCAGTCAGCGCTTGAGTTCGAACAAATCAGAGATTTCATTATCTTGCACTATCATGTAAACGAACGCGATGACAGCCAATTCTGGCGTGATGTTAGAAACATGGACGTTCCTGAAAGACTAAGACATAAAATAGACCTATTTAGACAGAATGGGCGTTTATTTAATGAACACAATGATCTTTTCCTAGATGCTTCTTGGCTGCAGGTTATGCAAGGCCAGGGCATAACGCCCCAAGATTACCATCCGATGGCGAAGAGTATTCCCCAAGATAAGCTCATTGACATGTTAAAAACCATTCGCAAGATCAAGCAAGATCCCGTCGCACAACTGCCTACTCACGACGAATTTCTGGCAAAGGTTTGTGGCAATTGATATGAGTACACCGTTACATGTTGTCATTGCAGGTGGTGGCACAGCAGGTTGGATGGCAGCAAACCTATTTGCAGCCCTGTGCCCGAAAGAGCGTGTTAGAGTCACCTTGGTTGAATCACCGGATATTGGCATTATTGGCGTTGGAGAAGGTTCTACGCCTACCCTGAAGCGCTTTTTTGAGATTATAAAAGTACCTGAACAGGTTTGGATGCCAACATGTAACGCTACCTATAAAGTGGGGATTAAGTTTAACGACTGGAGCCCAAAATCAGGTATCCATAGTTACCGTCACCCTTTCATTTCGCAAACGGACATTTTTACGCAACGTGCGTTTGAGGTGAATTGTCATACCCGAAGACTGGGGTTAGACACCCACACTAGGCCAGAAGATTTTTTGATTAATGGCGTATTGGCAAAAAAGAACTTGGGGCCACTCACGCCAGCACATTTCCCGTTTACGATCCAATATGGCTACCATTTTGACAGTGCATTACTGGGCCAGTTTTTGTCAGAACACGCGCAAAAACAAGGTGTTACTCATATTAAAAAAGGGATATTGGCCGTAAAGACCCACCCGGATACGAGCATAGCCAGCCTTTTATGTGATGATGATACAGAAATTTCGGGTGACTTTTTTATCGACTGTACTGGGTTTAGGAGCCTATTACTCCAACAGACGTTAGGCGTGCAGTTCAAAAGTTATAAAAGCAATCTGTTTAATGACTCTGCAGTAGTGTTACCAACAAGTATTAGTAACACTATCCCATCTGAAACTGAGGCGACGGCCCTTTCTGCGGGATGGTGCTGGCGTATTCCATTACAAAACCGCTTTGGTAATGGTTATGTTTATAGTGCTGAGTATCTATCTCCAGACAGCGCAGAAGAAGAATTTAGACGTCACTTGGGTATACTCGACAGCGACGACTCATGTCGCCATTTATCCATGAAAGTAGGTCAGGTTGAACAGCATTGGAAAAAAAATTGCCTGGCATTGGGGTTATCACAGGGTTTTATTGAACCCTTGGAGGCCACTGCGCTTCACCTGGTTCAAATCTGTGCAGAGATGTTCATTTCCAAATGGCAACAGGGCGACTATTCATCAACGCATCAACAAGCGTTTAATGCTTTTGCAAAAGAGCGTTTTGATAGAGTCCGAGACTATATTGTCGCGCACTACAAGCTAAATACACGTGAAGACAGTGAATACTGGCGGGACAACAGAGAAAACGACGCCATTTCATCGTCACTTGCCAACATTATCAATTGCTGGTTTCAACGCAAGGACCTAACACAGGAGATTAAACGTCAAGACATAGGTATGCATTGGGATCCAATTTCCTGGCATTGTTTGTTTTCAGGTTATGGCGCCTATCCCCCACTCGCACCAGACCAACCGGGAAAAGGTGATCACTTTGCAGAAAAAAACATCGACACCTTTGTGCAAGGCTGCGCCCTTAACTTTGAATCGCATAATGCTAATTTGGCATCCTTGCTTGAGTAAAGTGAACACAAGCCTCTAGTCCAAATACCCTTAGGCTGTGTACAGTCTATGATTGTCTTGCGCACTGGTACAGAAATTGGGCGCTCACTCAACAACTTGGCTGAAGAGATAAATCGGGTGACACCATTTCAGATTCGTTTTTATGCTCAGGCACATTCACTTTGCCACAAGCGATCACTTCGCCTTCTTGCCACAACTTCCATTCTCCGCGTTCATAGATATCCCATTGCTCGTCATTCGTGAGTGGTTCTGTTGCAATTATGCTCACTACGTCTTGAGGGGTAGTTTCAGCGGCAAAATCAATTTCAACTTCTATATCTTTAAGACAAGCAGGACCAAAAGGGGCCCGCCGAGTAATACTAGCAAGTTTGGTACTACAAAACGTAAATAACCAATCACCGTTGCTTAGTAGACAATTAAAAACCCCTTGCTGGGCATAATTTTGAGCCAATGCGACTAGTGTTTGTGTAAGCGGCTCTGACGTGGCATCACGTATGAGGGACTGCCTTACATTATTCATAATGTCGCAAAATAGCGCTTCACTATCGGTGTCACCGACCGCCTGATATTCACCACTACTGGGCAAAAACTGAGGAAGCTGCCCGTTGTGCGCAAAAACCCAATATCGCCCCCATAACTCACGTGCAAAAGGATGAGTATTGGCAAGATTGATATTGCCAACGTTGGCCTGCCTGATATGACAAATGGCGTTTTTGCTCTTAATGGGCAAGGTAGACACAAAGTCTGCGATCGGTGATGTAGCACAAGGCTCAGGATCGTGAAACATACGCACCCCCTTACCTTCATAAAATGCTACGCCCCACCCGTCTTTATGAGGCCCTGTTTCACCACCCCTACGTGTTAAACCAGTGAAGCTAAAACACAAATCCGTAGGGGTATTGGCACTCATTCCTAAAAGTTCACACACGGCTTGTTCTACCTTTATGTCAGCTAATACTTGATAGTTTCCTGAGCATACGCAAAGTACGTGTATTAAATCAATTAGACGCTGAAAATCTTCTCAAGTGATGATCCTGCAAGGAAGATGATTCACAACGTTATCAAATATGTTAGTGAGAAAAGAGCTCGAGAATGACTACTTAAAAACTTCTTTGTATCTCCAATCAGAATAAAACGAACAAGCACTAATCGCTTGGGAAACTGCGAATAAGTCCTACAGTATAGGTAACAAGCGAGACTTTTTGCTGGCATCTTAAATTTTAAACGCTCAATTTTCAATTTTGGCCAATATACTGCCGTTTTAGGCCGGGTTTCGACCTAATTCCGGGCTATTCCCGGATTTCAGACAGATCTTGGCTGTCGTCGTAACATCTGGTCCACTTTAAACAGGTTCGCCAAGGTGAATAGCATGGCAAACTGTGAGTCATTTTTCGTCAGTCCTTTATAGCGTGCTTTGATAAAGCCGAACTGACATTTGATGAGCCGGAATGGGTGCTCAACTTTTGCCCGGATGCTGGCTTTTAAATATTCGATGTTGATGATAGTTTTGTTTTTACGGGGATGCTTTTTCAGTGCCCGAACTTTTCCGGGACGCTCAGCAATCAGCCATTCCACATCCTTTTCTTTAAGTTCTTCACGCTTTTCCGCGCCTTGATATCCAGCATCGCCAGAGATGAACTCTTCATCGCCATGCAACAGGTTCTTCATCTGATTCAGGTCATGTTCGTTGGCGGCGGTGGTCACCAGCGTATGGGTCAGGCCACTCTTGGCATCCACACCAATATGGGCATTCATACCGAAGTGCCAATCATTGCCTTTTTTAGTCTGATGCATGTCCGGGTCACGTTCACTCTTTTTATTTTTCGTGGAGCTGGGGGCTTCAATAATCGTGGCATCGACCAATGTACCCTGCGTCATCATCACACCGCACTCCGACAACCATTGGTTGACCGTTTTGAATAATTTGCGAGTCAGCCTGTGCTTTTCCAGCAAGTGACGGAAGTTCATAATGGTAGTGCGGTCAGGAATAGCTTTATCCAGTGACAGTTGCGCAAACTGACGCATCGAAGCTATTTCATATAACGCATCTTCCATCGCTTCATCACCGAGGCTATACCATTGCTGCATACAATGAATGCGAAACATGGTCTCAAGCGCATATGGACGTCTGCCGTTACCTGCTTTAGGATAAAAGGGTTCAATCACTTGCAGCAGTTGAGACCATGGCAGCAGGTTATCCATTCTGGTTAAGAAAATCTCTTTTCTCGTCTGGCGGCGTTTGCTAGAAAACTCACTATCGGCAAAAGTTAACTGTCGGCTCATGGGTGGTAATAGCTGTGATTTACTATGCTGCTATGATCTCACATCGGGGACTTATTCACATCTTCCTTAGAAATAGAGTATATTCGCCGAAATTAGGAAGATTCCTACAGCAAGATCCGATGCGTTTTAGAGCTGGTGATCTCAACATGTATCGATATGCAAGTAATCGTTATTTGAACTTTACTGATCCTCTTGGTCTTCAATGTGGTCCAAGATGGATGGGTGATAGTATGAATTCAATCGGAAGATTTAACGCAAAAGAAGCGTGTCGAGCGCATGACGATATATATGATGATGGCATACTTGACGGAGATGATCCTAACTATCCATTAGACCCTAACTTAATACACGATGGTTGGTATTTTCCTGAAGGTAATGGTGAGAGATATGGACCCGCTTACCGTTTAGGAGACGAGCTACCTAGAAGTGAGGCGGATACCATGTTCCTTGATACTATGAGAGCGAATAACCCAGGTATATGGGGGCAAACATTCTCGTTCTTCTACTACTCTTTGGTTTATTTCTTCGGCTGGTTGTTTTGGTATGAATAAGATAGTTAGGAAACTTACTGTTAAGTTATCGTTTAGCGCTCTAGCACTGATTACTTCCATATCCTATTCTGAGGAGCTAGATCCGACAATAAACAAGCTTAATGAAGTAACCTTACCCGGCAATGGCGCCATTAGCTATGGTGGCGCCTATCCTCGAGAAAGAGGCTTTTTTGTTAATGTTCATATCCGTAATAAAGACAAGACCCTGACAGCGAAAGAGGAAAATAGTACTAAAAGAGGTTATTTTATTGAAACACTTTCGTCTGAGCTGAAGTTTTCACTCAAGGAATATGAAGGTAGGGAAATTCAGCTTACAGACTATAAAACGAAGAAGCCTTACTCAGCTTTTTTAAAGTATCAAGAGCAAGGCCAAAAGAAGTTTATTAACCATTTAGGAGAACAGTTAGAGCTTCCGTACACATCATCGAACTATTTCACAACCTCACCTAGTGGATTAATAAACTATTTATACACACAAGATGAGGGCCACGTAAAGGTAATGCATGCAACAACGGGGGAAGTAATTAATTCGATAGACCTGAAGGTTAGATATCCTAAACTTTACCCAAATAGGCTTAACCTTCAAATCATCAACAACCAGCCATACTTGACCGGCCAAGGCACTGTTATAAAGATTAACAACCAACTTGGTGAAAACGCATCAACAGAAGTAACGTTTAGTGACACAGATTACTCAAGTCTTGTGGTATTGGATGATGAACTATATCTAGCCTACAAGCCGTATTGTATTCTGTATTTATGTCCCGGTTGGTTATCTACATATACCCCAAAGTCAAAGCTACAATTAGATAAAGTTGGCATTGATTTTCGCCTCTCAGGTTTATCTCATGCTAAAGGTGATAACGGAGTATTGATACACGCTTCGGCGATGAGATCAGAGTACGATCGGCTATTAATATATATCGGAAGAAATGGAAAGATATACACGCTAGATAGTGAAGATATAGTCGGCATATTTGCATACAATTCAAAATCAAAAACGTTCTTAGTAAGACTGAAAGCAAAAGACAAATACTCAATTAGGCTAGGTATAATTGAAATAGACCTTTAATGAATTATCAGTATCTGTTTGAAGGAAATGAAAGGTTAACGCTTTGGTTTTCTAACCCAAAATGAAGCTGGGCTTTTTATAGCTTGCATTATTCCTTTTCTTTGGCGCTTTACTGAACGTAACTTAACAAAAGTATCGTTTTTTTTACTAGGGAAACTGCGAATAAGTCCCTGAAAATAGTTTATTAAACTTTCTCATTTTAAGATCCTTTTATTTATTTACAAATCTTCCTAATACAATACTCTCTTTAACAGTCATGTCTTTATTTTCCCTTACATTTTGCACAGTGCTCACAGATAAGGAGTGATGTTGTTCGCAAGTAACTGACATATTGACTTGGGCATCATAACAAAATTGCTCAATCGATATGTCAAATTCTGAAGCCAGTGCTTCAATCAAGTTTACAAGATTTTGCCCTCTAACTCCCCTGAGCACATTATTTTCAATCTCCCAAGTACGTATAAATCCGCTTATGTCAGGCAATGAATCACTTGGAATGATGTTATTAGGTTCATAAAAACAAGCTTCGCTCTTAATAAGATTTTTAGGGAGTGCAAACTCTTTAAAAGAGCCGTTAAAATCCATCCAGTCCTGAATTGTCCGTTGTCCTTCTTTGCATTCATTAGCAAAAACAGAGAAACAGAAACAGAAACAGAACAGAAAAAGAGAAATTAGTGAACTAGAAGTTGCATTTTTCATACATAATATCCTTATTAGTAATGACCGCAGTTCCAATTTAGCAGTTCAAAATAGTTTTTCAAGCAAAAATCAGTTATTCCTAAATTTTCTATTCCATCCTGATTAAAAAAAAGGAATATAAAAATAAAGCTCAATGAGTATGAGAAAGGAACCTAAGTTTAAAAAGCTGCCACTGAGGGGTTCTAGGGAAGATGCGAATAAGTCCTGCAATTTAGAGCTTTAGCGAGGCTCTGCGCTCGCCGTCTAATTTTTGAACGCTAAAATTCCAATTTCGACCGATATACTGCCGTTTTAGGCCAGATTTCGGCCCTGTTACGGGCTAATCCCGGATTTCAGACAGATCTTGGCTGCCGTCGTAACATCTGGTCTCCTTTGAACAGATTCGCCAAGGTGAATAGCATGGCTAACTGGGAGTCATTTTTCACCAGTCCTTTGTAGCGAGCTTTGATAAACCCGAACTGACATTTGATGATACGAAACGGGTGCTCTACTTTTGCCCGGATGCTGGCTTTCAGGTATTCGATATTGATGGCTGTTTTGTTCTTGCGTGGATGCTTCTTCAGTGCACGGACTTTGCCGGGACGCTCGGCAATCAGCCATTCAACATCCGTATCTTGAAGCTCTTCCCGCTTCTCTGCGCCCTGATATCCGGCATCGCTAGAGATGAACTCCTCGTCGCCGTGCAACTGGTTCAGGTCATGCTCGTTGGCGGCGGTGGTCACCAGCGTATGGGTGAGACCGCTCTTAGCATCTACACCAATATGGGCTTTCATGCCGAAGTCCATTCATTGCCTTTCTTGGTCTGATGCATATCCGGATCACGTTTATTCTTTTTGTTTTTAGTGGAGCTGGGGGCTTCAATAATCGTGGCATCCACCAGTAAACCCTGTGTCATCATCACACCGCAGTCCGACAGCCACTGGTTGACGGTTTTGAATAATTTGCGAGTAAGCTTATATTTTTTCCAGCAAGTGCCGAAAGTTCATGATGGTGGTGCGGTCTGGAATGGCTTTATCCAGCGACAATTTTGCGAACTGACGCATTGACGCAATTTCATATAATGCGTCTTCCATTGCTTCATCCCCAAGGCTTTACCAATGCTGCATACAGTGAATGCGAAACATGGATTCTAATGAATAGGGGCGGCGACCATTACCCGCCTTGGGATAGAAAGGCTCTATCACGTCCGGCAGTTGAGACCACGGCAGCAGGTTGTCCATCCGGGATAAAAATATCTCTTTACGGGTCTGGCGGCGCTTGCTGGAAAACTCACTATCGGCGATAAATTATTGGCTCATGGACACTAGTGGTTGTGATTTGCTGTACCGCTATGATCTCACATCAGGGACTTATTCGCATCTTCCCTAAAATACTCTACGCATTTATCACTTCGCTCAATTTCGATTTTAATCGAGACAGGTGTTTTAAGTGAGGTGTCGTAAACTCTGTCACAATCGTCAAATTCTGGAACACGTTGACGCAATCTAGATTACAAAAAATATTACTGCTATAAGTTAGACACTAACGCTTTTAACACCACTATCTATAATTTCTCACACCTTATTCAAAGACGCTGATACTTTTTCTAACCTGTCCCCCCCTATTACCCTTTCCACCGAAATATTTAATTCATTAAGTATTTGAGAAATGAAACTACTTGCCTGTTCGGAGTTTTCGTTGGCTCGAGAGTCAATGTCTTAGCAACAATATCACTGTGTTTTTTGTTTCATGATAGACTTTGACGCTAATTCCTCAATTAAGCAGCATTCAATTATGGATCAGCAGCCTAACAACCCTTTACACGGGCTAACCTTAGAAAAGATAGTGACTCAATTACAGGAACACTATGGTTGGGAAGGTTTACATTATCGTATAAGAATAAATTGCTTCAACAATGATCCATCAGTTAAGTCAACGCTAAAATTTTTGAGAAAAACACAATGGGCGAGAGAAAAAGTAGAGCAATTATATATACAAACATTCTCTTAATAGTGATTAGACGTGGTGCACGTCATGGTTTAACCAACGGCTAAATACTTGGTTTTTTCTAAATGTCGAAAGTGCATTTAGCATTCATAAAAAAACCGCTACCCGATAAAAAGTAGCGGTTTTTAATTTTTGTTTTAGCAGGTTAGCTTACCAACCTGTCGCTTCGCGAAGTGCCTTGCCGATATCAGCCAATGAACGTACTGTTTTCACACCCGCTGCCTCTAGCGCTGCAAATTTCTCATCAGCAGTGCCTTTACCGCCAGCGATAATTGCACCAGCGTGGCCCATACGCTTACCTGGAGGTGCAGTGACACCTGCAATGTAAGATACGACAGGCTTAGTTACGTTTTCTTTAATAAACGCAGCCGCTTCTTCTTCAGCTGTTCCACCGATTTCACCAATCATCACAATCGCTTCTGTGCCATCGTCTTCCTGGAACAATTTCAAGATATCGATAAAGTTTGAACCTGGGATGGGATCACCACCGATACCTACACACGTAGACTGTCCAAAACCTTCATCAGTAGTTTGTTTTACCGCTTCGTACGTAAGTGTACCAGAGCGAGAAACAATACCCACTTTACCAGGCTTGTGAATATGGCCAGGCATGATACCAATTTTACACTCTCCAGGTGTGATAACACCCGGGCAGTTTGGACCGATCATTCGTACGCCCTTTGCTTCAACGTATTCTTTAACGTAAAGCATATCCAAAGTAGGAATACCTTCAGTAATACAAACGATAAGTTCGATGCCCGCATCAGCCGCTTCAACAATTGAATCCTTACAGAAAGGTGCTGGAACATAGATAACCGTTGCCGTTGCGCCAGTCGCTTCTACTGCCTCGCGTACTGTATTAAATACAGGCAAACCTAGGTGCTCAGTGCCGCCTTTGCCCGGCGTCACACCGCCAACCATTTGCGTACCGTACTCAATCGCTTGCTCTGAGTGGAACGTGCCTTGCCCACCAGTAAAACCCTGGCAGATAACCTTAGTGTCTTTATTGATCAAAACTGACATTATTTGCCCTCCGCTGCTTTAACAACTTGCTGAGCGGCGTCTGTTAGACTGCTTGCAGCAATAATATCAAGGTCAGAATTAGCAAGTACTTCACGACCTAGTTCAGCATTTGTACCTTCTAAACGCACAACTACAGGCACGTTTACGCCAACTTCCTTCACAGCACCGATAATGCCTTCAGCAATCATGTCACAACGAACAATACCACCGAAAATATTGACCAATACCGCTTTCACATTGTCATCTGACAAAATGATTTTAAATGCTTCGGCAACACGTTCTTTTGTCGCACCGCCGCCAACATCGAGGAAGTTAGCAGGCTGACCGCCGTGCAAATTAACGATATCCATCGTTCCCATAGCAAGACCCGCACCGTTAACCATGCAGCCTACGTTGCCATCAAGTGCAACATAGTTAAGCTCCCACTGTGCAGCATGTGCTTCACGCGCGTCTTCTTGCGAAGGATCGTGCATATCTTTTAGCTTAGGCTGACGATATAGCGCATTGCTGTCGATACCAACTTTCGCATCTAGGCAGTGCAAGTTGCCGTCATCTTTAATAACAAGCGGGTTGATTTCAATAAGTGCTACATCCAGCTCTTCAAACATTTTCGCCAAACCTAAGAAGATTTGTACGAATTGCTTAATTTGAACACCTGACAAACCAAGTTTGAACGCCATTTCACGTGCTTGATAAGGCTGAGGACCAACGATAGGGTCGATTTCAGCCTTAAGGATTTTTTCAGGCGTCTCTTCAGCTACGGTTTCAATCTCAACACCACCTTCAGTAGAGGCCATGAAGACAACACGACGTGTTGTGCGGTCAACCACTGCACCCAAGTACAGTTCGTTGGCGATGTCTGTGCAAGATTCGACCAAGATTTTGCTTACTGGTTGCCCTTTCTCGTCGGTTTGGAAAGTAACCAAGTTTTTACCCAACCAGCTTTCCGCAAAAGCACGAATCTCGTCTTTATTTTTAACTAGCTTAACGCCGCCCGCTTTTCCGCGTCCGCCGGCGTGTACCTGACACTTGACAACCCACTCAGAGCCGCCAATGCGGTCTGCTGCTTCTACTGCCCCTTGAGGCGTATCTGCTGCGTACCCTTCAGAAACAGGTAGACCGTATTCTTTGAATAACTGTTTACCCTGATATTCATGCAAATTCATGGTGTTTCTTTCCGATTTTCATTAACAGAACAGTCGCTTTTGCGACCTATTTAAGAGAACGAAAAAATGCGGTAAATACCGCATCTTTTCACGTTACTCATATTTACGTACTACACGTCCAATAATAGGCGAGTAGGATCTTCTAGCATTTCTTTTACTGTCACCAAGAAGCCAACAGACTCTTTACCATCGATAATACGGTGGTCATAGGACAGTGCCAGATACATCATTGGTAGAATTTCAACTTTACCATTCACCGCCATAGGACGATCCTGAATTTTATGCATACCCAGGATTGCACTTTGAGGCGGGTTGATAATAGGTGTAGACATTAAAGAACCAAACACACCACCATTAGTAATGGTAAAGTTACCGCCTTGCAGCTCTGCCATAGAAAGCTTGCCGTCACGGCCTTTAAGTGCCAATTCTTTAATGCCTTTTTCTACTCCCGCCATGCCCAGTGCGTCCGTGTCTTTAAGAACCGGCGTCACTAAGCCGCGAGGCGTAGATACAGCAATAGAAATGTCAAAATAGTTGTGATAGACGATATCGTCGCCGTCTATTGATGCATTCACTTCTGGGAAGCGTTTTAATGCTTCTGTTACAGCTTTAACGTAAAACGACATGAAGCCCAAACGAATACCGTGGCGCTTCTCAAAGCTTTCCTGATACTGTTTGCGAAGATCCATGATAGGTTTCATGTTCACTTCGTTAAATGTAGTGAGCATTGCTGTTGAGTTTTTCGCTTCAAGAAGTCGATTGGCAATGGTTTTGCGCAAACGTGTCATTGGCACGCGTTTCTGACTTCTTTCACCTGCGGCTACTGCAACTTCAGGAGCGGCGGCAGCAGGAGCAGACGATGCTGGCGCGGCTTTAAGGTGTTTTTCAACATCTTCTTTAGTAATACGGCCGCCCTTTCCAGAGCCCTTAATATTAGAAGGGTCAATGCCTTTTTCAGCAAGCAAACGTCGCACAGATGGGCTAAGTACATCAGCATCGCTGTCGTCAGATTCAGCAGCGGGGGCAGAATCTGCTTTCGCAGCCCCAGACGCGCCTTCTACAAACTTGCCAATCACTTCTTCTGCGGTAACAGTAGCGCCCTCTTCAGCTAGAATTTCAGCCAAGACACCATCACCAGGCGACACCACCTCAAGAACTACTTTGTCAGTTTCAACATCAACCAGATTTTGATCACGACTCACTGACTCACCGGCTTGTACGTGCCAAGTTGCGATGGTGGCATCAGCAACCGATTCGGGTAACACTGGTACGCGAATCTCAACTTCTTTTCCGCTTGCGGCAGGGGCATCATCAGAGGCTTCTTGTTTATCGTCTGAAGCTGGCGCTGCTGCGGCACCACCTTCTTCCAACGATGCTATCACTTGTTCACCAAGCACCGTAGCGCCTTCTTCATTCATTATCTCACCGATCACACCGTCAGCCGGTGCAACGACTTCTAGCACGACTTTGTCGGTTTCTATATCTACAAGGTTTTGGTCGCGCTTAACGCTGTCGCCTGCTTTTACATGCCAGGTTGCGATGGTGGCATCTGCAACTGACTCAGGTAGCACTGGAACCTTTATTTCTATTGCCATTGTTGTTCCTTATTTGATCGTGAGTGCGTCTTCAACCAACGCTTTTTGTTGTTGGTTGTGAACAGATACATACCCTACAGCAGGTGATGCCGAAGCTTCGCGTCCTGCGTAGGTCAGTGTGGCACCTTCCGGTATAGCCTGCCAGAAATGGTGTTGGCTACAATACCAGGCGCCCTGATTTTGCGGTTCTTCTTGACACCACACCCAATCCTTCACATGAGAATATTGTGCTACCACTTTAGCACATTCTTCCTGCGGGAATGGATACAGTTGTTCAAGTCGGATGATCGCAACATCCGTTTGTTCGTTCTTGCGTCTTTGTTCGAGTAAATCATAGTAAACTTTGCCCGAACACATCACCACGCGCTTAACTTTTTTCGCATCCAGGTCGTCAACCTCACCAATTACGTTGTGAAACACACCTTCAGACAATTCTTCCAATGAAGATACTGCCAATGGATGTCTCAATAATGACTTTGGTGACATAACGACAAGCGGCTTTCTCATGGGCCTAACAATTTGGCGCCTAATCATGTTAAACACCTGGGCTGGTGTAGACGGAATACAGACCTGCCAATTGTGATCAGCACATAACTGAAGGAAGCGTTCCAAGCGCGCCGAGCTATGCTCCGGACCCTGCCCTTCATAACCATGAGGTAATAGCACAGCGAGACCACATAACCGCCCCCACTTAGCCTCACCAGAGCTCAAAAACTGGTCAAATACAACCTGCGCACCATTGGCAAAATCACCAAACTGCGCTTCCCATATTGTGAGACATGAAGGTTCCGCGGTGGCATAGCCATATTCAAAGGCCATAACAGCTTCTTCAGACAACACGGAATCATAAATTTCCATCGTGCCCTGATTGTCACTGATATGTTGCAGCGGCATATAGGTACTGCCATCTGTCTGGTTATGAATAACGGCGTGACGATGGAAGAAGGTGCCACGCCCAGAATCCTGACCGACCAAGCGGATTGGATTGCCTCCGTTTACCACGGTTGCATAGGCCAGATTCTCGGCCATTCCCCAGTCGAGCGGCTTTTCGCCTTCAATCATGGCCTTACGGTCTTGGTACAGCTTGTTTACACGAGACTGTAACTTAACATCTTCAGGGAAGGTGACGAGTTTCCGGCCCAGCCCCTTTAATTCAGTTACACTGATGCTGCCATCGTAGGGCACATCCCAGTCATGGCCAAGATATGGACGCCAATCGACAGAGTGCTCTGTCATTGGGCGCCATTCCTCTACAACACATGCTCCGTGGTCCAGGGCCGCACGATACTCATCGACATACTTGTCGACTTCACGATCGGAAATCACACCTTCAGCAATAAGCTGGTCTGCATATAGCGCTCGTGGCACAGGGTGCTTTTTAATTTTTTGGTACATCAGCGGCTGAGTCGCGTTCGGTTCGTCCGCTTCATTGTGACCGTGGCGACGGTAACAGACCAAGTCAATGACCACATCACGCTTAAATTTGTTGCGGTATTCCAAAGCCAACTTGGTCACAAACAACACTGCTTCTGGATCATCAGAATTAACGTGGAAGATAGGTGCCTGAACCATCTTCGCGATATCTGTACAGTATTGCGTAGAGCGGGTATCTTCTGTTTTAGAGGTAGTAAAACCAACCTGGTTATTAACCACAATACGCACTGTTCCGCCCACTGCAAAGCCACGTGTTTGAGACATATTGAATGTCTCCTGCACCACGCCCTGACCTGCAATAGCAGAATCACCGTGAATGGTAATAGGCAAAACATTGCCAGAGTTGTATTCACGACGCGCCATTCGCGCTCTAACCGAACCCATAACGACAGGGTTAACGATTTCCAAGTGTGATGGGTTAAATGCCAATGCTAAATGCACATTGCCACCAGCCGTAGCGAAGTCAGACGAAAACCCGGCGTGGTACTTCACATCACCTGCGCCTAAAGACTCGTCGTGTTTACCAGAGAACTCGTCGAACAATACAGACGGATTTTTACCTAAAACATTAACCAGCACATTCAAACGACCACGGTGAGCCATTCCGATAACAACTTCTTTAGTGCCAACTTCACCTGCTTCGTGAATAAGACCTTTAAGCATGGGAATTAATGAATCGCCGCCCTCTAGCGAGAAGCGCTTCGCGCCAGGGAACTTAGACCCCAGATATTTTTCCATGCCATCTGCCGCGATCAAGCCTTTCAGGATTGCGACCTTCTTCTCTTTCGAAATTTCTGGTTTGGCTTCTACTGACTCAATTTTTTGTTGTAACCAACGTTTCTGCTCTGTGTCGGTTATGTGCATGTACTCAGCGCCTACAGAGCCACAGTAAGTGCGGTTAAGTGATTTGAACAAATCGCCTAATGGCATTGACTCTTTGCCGATAGCATAAGAACCCACGTTAAAAACGCTGTCAAACTCGCTCTCAGAAAGGTTATGGTGTGAAAGCTCTAAATCTCTGACCCTTTCCTGTTGCCATAAGCCAAGAGGATCCAGATTTGCATGCTGGTGACCGCGAAATCGGTAGGCATTAATGAGCTGAAGAACCTTTACCTGCTTCTCATCAGAGTGTGTGTTAGAACCTGCACTACTTGCTGAAACTCCCACTCTTGAAAGTGGGCCCATAGCGGCTAAAGTCCTGAATTTATCCTTGATAAGCGTATGATTAGTATCCAGTTCGACACCATCAACCTTTGGTAACTTATCGAATACTTCACGCCACTCTTGAGACACACCTTGCGGATCATCCAGATAGGCTTCGTACATCTCTTCAATGTACGGTGCGTTGGCACCCGCCATATGTGACGAATCCCACCATGCTTGCATAACACTTTCTTGCATTCTTTTGCCTTGGTTTGCCAATTTAGGGTCCGGGAATTAATTCCCTTATTTTAATCATTTATGTGGGTTTAACCCAACATTAAATACAGGTTTTTCCTGCTTTTTAAACAAAAATGGCCATCCTAACGGGACGGCCATTTAATACTTACGTCTTGTTTGTTGATAAAACAAACAATGTTGACTACACGGCCCTTTGTAGCAACATAGATTTTATGTGACCGATTGCCTTGGTAGGATTTAATCCTTTAGGACAAACACTGACACAATTCATAATACCGTGACAACGGAACACACTGAACGCATCATCCAGGTCATTCAAACGCTCATCGGTCGCGGTATCACGACTGTCAATTAGGAACCGGTATGCATGTAAAAGACCCGCCGGCCCAATAAACTTATCAGGGTTCCACCAAAAAGATGGACATGAGGTAGAGCAACATGCACACAAGATACACTCGTACAGGCCATCAAGCTTAGCACGCTCTTCAGGTGACTGAAGGTGTTCTCTCGCTGGCGGTTGCTTACTGTCATTAATTAAAAACGGCTTAATCTTTTCATACTGGGTGTAAAACTGTGTCATGTCTACTACCAGGTCGCGCACAACAGGCAGACCTGGCAGAGGGCGGACAACAATTTTACCTTTGCCCAAGGCTGAGAGTGGTGTGATACATGCCAGGCCATTTTTACCATTCATGTTCATACCATCTGAGCCACACACGCCCTCGCGGCAAGAGCGACGGAAAGAGAGTGTAGGATCTTGTTCTTTTAAAAGAAGCAAGGCATCCAACACCATCATGTCCTGACCTTCCTCAACGTCTATTGAGTAGTCTTGCATGCGTGGCGCATCGTCCACTTCCGGGTTGTAACGATAAACAGAAAATTGTAATTGCATCGTCATTGCCTCACATTAATACGAACGTACTTTTGGCGGGAAAGCTTCACGTAGCTTAGGCGCCATATTAACTTCACGACGAGACATAGACTCTGTCTCTGGATTATAGATAGTGTGGCACAGCCATTTTTCATCGTCCCTATCAGGGAAATCGAAACGGCTGTGAGCACCGCGACTTTCTGTACGGAAGTTGGCTGCTACCGCTGTGCTATAGGCCGTTTCCATCAGATTATCGAGTTCTAAACACTCTATACGCTGTGTATTAAAGTCTGCGCTCTTGTCATCCAAGCGGGCGTGTTGCAAACGCTCTCGAATCTCTGACAATTGTTTAAGGCCGTCAGCCATTGCTTCGCCTTCGCGGAATACAGAAAAACTAAGCTGCATACATTCTTGCATGTCTTTCTTAATTTGAACCGGATCCTCGCCCTTGCCTTTTTCAGAGCTTTCCCAACGATTAAAACGCGCCATCGCTGCATCTAGATCTGATTGTGAGGCGTCGCGCATCGGTGCTACTTCATCGAGCTTGTCGCCAAGATGCAATCCAGTAGCACGACCAAACACCACCAAATCAAGCAGCGAGTTGCCACCCAATCGGTTTGCACCGTGAACAGATACACACGCAATTTCGCCGCAGGCAAACAGACCGTTCAATGGCTTCTCGTTACCTTCAGCGTCAATTTGGAGAACCTGACCGTCGACATTTGTAGGCACACCACCCATCATATAGTGACACGTAGGAATGACCGGAATAGGCTCTTTTACAGGGTCAACGTGAGCAAAGGTTCTGGAAAGCTCAAGAATACCAGGCAAACGTGACTCAAGTACGTCTTTACCCAAATGGTCGAGTTTAAGCTTGATGTGTGTACCCCAAGGACCTTCACAACCACGACCTTCACGAATTTCTGTCATCATGGAGCGAGCTACAACGTCACGACCTGCAAGGTCTTTTGCGTTGGGTGCATAGCGCTCCATGAAGCGTTCACCATCTTTGTTCAGCAGATATCCGCCTTCACCGCGACAACCTTCAGTCACCAAGGTACCGGCACCAGCGATGCCCGTTGGATGAAATTGCCACATTTCCATGTCTTGCACCGGTGCACCGGCACGTAAAGCCATGCCCACGCCGTCACCGGTATTAATATGCGCGTTGGTGGTAGATGCGTAAATACGCCCTGCTCCACCGGTCGCTAACACGACGGCACGAGATTTAAAATAAACCACTTCACCCGTTTCAATGTCGATAGCGGTACATCCGACCACATCGCCGTCTTGGTTTTTAACCAAGTCCAAGGCATACCACTCACTGAAAACTTTCGTTTTATTTTTTACATTCTGCTGATAGAGCAAATGCAATAGTGCGTGCCCCGTCCGGTCTGCTGCGGCAGCTGTTCTAGCAGCCTGCTCACCACCGAAATTCTTCGACTGACCACCAAATGGACGCTGATACACCCTACCGTTTTCAAAACGCGAGAATGGCAAGCCCATGTTTTCCATCTCAATTATAGCTTCAGGACCTGTTTTGCACATATATTCGATGGCTTCTTGATCACCGATGTAGTCTGACCCTTTGACCGTGTCATACATGTGCCATTCCCAATTGTCCTCATGAGAGTTTCCCAGAGCTACAGTGATACCACCTTGAGCAGATACTGTATGAGAACGGGTTGGAAAAACTTTAGACAAAAGCGCGCAAGACTTGCCGCTTTGAGAAATTTGTAATGCGGCACGCATTCCCGCACCACCTGCGCCGATTACTACGGCATCGTATTCATGAACTGGTAGATTCATACTACACTCCCCACAACACAAACAAACCAACTGCAACGTAAACAAACGCGATAATGTTCAACACGTATTGCAACGTCGCTCTCAACCCAGTGGGCTTTACGTAGTCTGTTAATACTTGCCAAAGTCCAATTCGGACGTGGATCATAATTGCTACGAGTGCAGCAAGTGTAAACACTTTCATACCAATGGAAGAGAACAGACCCTGCCATACCTCGAAAGTGATGTTGTCGGTTGTGATAAAAAACCACGCTAGATATAGAGTAAACGCAGTGATAATCGCCGCTGTCGCACGCAACGAAACGTAATCTTGAACGCCGTCGCGTTTGATACTGGCCTGATTGGTTACCATAATGCAATTCCTCCAGCAATCGTCAATACAATCCAAAGGCCAATAACTGCTTTGGCACTCGCATTGCCTGACTCTAATTCTTCCCAATACCCCATATCCATAATTACGTGGCGTACACCGCCAAGTAGATGGTAGGTCAATGCGGAAACGGTGCCGATGGCAATAAATTTGCCAATAAAGCCATTCATCATTTCAACCACCTGGTCAAAACCAGCCGATGAAGACAATGATACAGCCCACGCCCAAATCACGAATAACAGGGCAAAAAACATTGCCACACCAGTTACGCGGTGAAGGATGGACGAAATAGCAGAAGGAGGAAATTTGATGGTGTTAAGATCTAAATTTACGGGTCTTTGCTTTTTCACACTAAGATGCCTGTTTTATCCAATTGAGTTACGCAATTAATTTTAACAAAAATTTAATGCGTTCTGCTTGGTGTTACGATTTTGTTAATTTTATTATAATAAATTTTTAAGGCGCACATATTTCGTCTTAAAAGCCTACTGAGTATATCTAGCGACAAATTTAAATACAATTTTTTGTGCTTTATTAAGACCTTAGTCGTATGACAATTTGTACATTCTCTATGCTATACCCTTTGGTGTATCTTAAGGGACATCAAATTTATAAATACCGAATATATATTGTGCATTTATGCATTAAAATTGACTTATTGAGGTAGAATAAGTACAAATACGCCACTTTTCCCAACGATTGAGTCAATTTTAGACTATTTCGCTGCAAACAGAACATTTCTGAGGAGAGCATTTTATGGCAGACCAGAAAGCCATTTTAAAAGCCGGTGATAAAGAAGTAGAACTCCCTATCCTCTCCGGCTCAGCCGGTCACGATGTGATAGACGTAAGGGCGCTGGGCGCAAGTGGATATTTCACTTTCGATCCTGGCTTTATGGCGACAGGTTCATGTGAATCCGCCATTACATTTATCGATGGCGCAAAAGGTGTCTTGCTGCACCGCGGTTACCCGATTGAAGAATTGGCCCGTGACGCAGACTACCTAGAAGTGTGCCATATGTTGCTTCACGGTGAAGCACCAAATGCAGAAGAATACAAAGAATTTAAGGCCACGATCACGCGCCACACCATGGTGCATGAACAAATCAATATGTTCTTTCATGGTTTTAGAAACGATGCCCACCCAATGGCTATGTTGTGTGGTACTGTGGGCGCGTTATCCTCTTTTTACCACAGCGACTTAGACGTTTCTAACCCCGAGCAGCGCGTACGCAGTGCACACCGTTTAATTGCAAAAATGCCGACACTGGTTGCTATGTGCTACAAGTATAACGTAGGGCAACCATTTGTTTATCCTCGCAATGATTTGAGCTATGCAGAAAACTTCCTCAACATGATGTTCTCTGTTCCTGCGGAAGACTACAAAATTAGTCCGGCTGTGGCGCGTGCAATGGACCGTATTTTTACGTTACATGCCGACCATGAGCAAAATGCATCTACTTCAACGGTTCGTCTTGCAGGTTCATCTGGTGCAAACCCTTACGCTTGTATCGCCGCAGGTGTGGCCTCACTATGGGGGCCAGCACATGGTGGTGCCAACGAAGCTTGCCTGAATATGCTCGAGGAGATTGGTTCGGTTGACCGCATACCCGAGTTTATCGAACGCGCTAAAGACAAAAACGATCCTTTCCGTCTCATGGGCTTTGGCCACAGGGTTTACAAGAACCATGACCCACGCGCCACTGTGATGCGTGAAAGTTGTCATGAAGTACTTAATGAACTTGAAGTAAAAGATCCACTGCTTGAAGTGGCAATGGAACTTGAGCGTATTGCGCTTGAAGACCCTTACTTCAAAGAGAAGAAATTGTTCCCTAATGTCGATTTCTATTCAGGTATCGTACTGAAGGCGATTGGTATTCCTACAAACATGTTTACTTGTATTTTCGCCTTATCGCGCACTGTTGGCTGGATTTCTCACTGGCATGAAATGCTGAGCCAGCCGGGTCAGAAGATCGGGCGTCCGCGTCAGCTCTACACAGGTGAAACTGAAAGAAAATATAACCCTATTGAAAAATAAGGGTTTATTACTAAATTAAAATGGCGCCAAATGGCGCTATTTTTTTAAACGAAGAAAATACTATGAAAAATACAGCTTGGTTATTGGGTGTGGCGGGTCTTCTGCCCTTTGTCGGTATTCCTTTGTTGGCAACCACGAACACCATTGACTGGTATTTAGCAGCCAAAGGATTTGTCAGTTACAGTGCAGTAATCCTCTCATTTTTGGGCGGTATTCACTGGTATGACGCAATATGTGGTAATCGGTCGAAGCATCAGATATATGTGGCTATGCTGCCCAGTATTCTAGGATGGTTGTGCCTTGCCTTTATCCCTCAATTAATGGCATTAGGGCTTCTGTCAGTCGGTTTTTTGTTGATCATGTTGTACGATAAACAAGTTCTGACGCTGCCGAAAGATAAGGTAGTCTGGTATACAAAATTGCGTATGACATTAACGACTGTAGTCGTGCTAAGTCATGGTTGGATGATTTTTTCATTAAATTGAACAAGTAATATGCTCATAAACTTCGTAAAAGAGCATCAAGTTTGTCTATAACGAGAATAATAAGTGTGATGAAAGACACAATGAAGCCCGCTTTTACAATGGGACTGTATGATTTATATCGCATCTTCAGCTTTTTAAACATCAGCCCCCCTAGGTAATCTCACTTTGACTCGTTTGAAATAAATCTTAGAGGGCATTATTTATGACTCTTAATCCTGGTGGTTATCAGGCTGCAAGGCTGTAGTTCGGGCTCCGTTATAATAATTGCCACCCGCGTCTTCCAGCGCACCAACAAGTTTCCCAACTGCATAACCTGTCCAATACCAAATGCTAGCACTATAAGCACCAGAGACCTTATTGACTTCCATTTCATCGAGCTCTTTCATTGTTGTTCCTTTAGTCTAATTCTATAATTAATTTGAGAGTGATTATGAGTGGAGACCATCATAAAAGCCTGCTCCTAACTCTTCGCCTATTTCTTTAAGCTCGTCTTTACAGGCAATCAGAATCGTCCACACGGCAATCGCTGAACTTGTTGCGCCACCATTTATCTGCTCAATATCCCTATCATCTAATTCTTGCATCTGTCATTTCCTTATAACATTAAAATTGGTTTTTAACGCATACAACAAAATCGTTGTAATGATTCAACAGTATAGAGATAAGGATGTGGGTAACAGCTGATCGCAAGCACAGCTTCCGATCAGCTTTTTATTGAATAACGCAAAGCAAAGTCAGTGGGCGCTCAGGCCCACCCTTTCATTCGTTTCGGATAATGTTTAAAAGCTCAGCCGTTTTTGCTTCCATTAAGGCTATATCGCCGCGACTTTCCACATTGAGTCTGATAACAGGTTCGGTATTCGATTTGCGTAAATTAAAGCGCCAGTTACCAAACGAAAGACCAATTCCATCGGTTTCGTCACGTTCCACCGCATCACCTTCATAGTGCGCAAGTACGCGAGCTAGTGCGGCATCAGCATCTTTCAGTTTACTGTTGATTTCACCCGACGAGGGAAACGCCTGGATCCTGGCTTCGACCATATCCGCCAATGATGTTTTCGTTGAGCTGATAAGCTCAGCAACCAAAAGCCAGGGGATCATCCCAGAATCACAATACGCGAAGTCTCTGAAATAGTGGTGGGCACTCATCTCACCACCGTATATGGCATCTTCCTTACGCATTCTCTCTTTGATAAATGCATGCCCAGTTTTGGATTTAACCGGTCTACCACCCGCGTCAGCAATAATGTCTTCCGTATTCCAATACACTCTGGGATCGTAGATGATGCTGTTGTCTGAATCTTTAGCCAGAAATGCCTGTGCTAGCAATCCAACAATGTAATACCCTTCTATAAACTGCCCCTTGGCATCAAATAAGAAACAACGGTCATAGTCGCCATCCCAGGCTATGCCAAAATCGGCCTTGTGCTCAAGTACTGCCTTGGCAGTGTCAGCCCGGCACTCCGGCAATAACGGGTTTGGGATCCCGTGCGGAAATGTACCATCTGGAGTGTGATGAACTTTAATGAAAGAGACAGGAATACCTTTTTGCGTAAAGTCGCTCTCAATAGCATCGATAGCTGGCCCCGCGGCCCCATTGCCAGCGTTAACTACAATTTTTAACGGGGTCAACTTGGCAACGTCAATGTAGGACGTAACGTGTGCCACATATTCCTGCATCACGTTTTTGGTAACGTAATTGGAATTCTGCGTCAATGTTGTCACTCGACATTGACCTTGTGTAAATGCATTCTCGTCGTAAGCGTTATCACTTCCATAAGACGCTAATGCAGCCTCAACGTCGGCATTATCATAAGACTCCGCGCGCATTTTAATCGCAGTTAGCCCTGTGTCGCCGCTTATAGGCACTGAATCCCGCTTCACCAGTTTCATCCCATTGTAATTAATGGGGTTATGACTTGCGGTGACTTCAATTCCACCATCGACACCAAGATGTTTCGTGGCGAAGTAGATAAGCTCGGTACCGACCATACCTAAATCCGTGACCTTTGCTCCGCCGTCGATAAGCCCTGCACTCAGCGCTAATTTGAGCGCTTCTGAGGTAAGCCTGACATCGCCACCCACAACAACCGTTTTTGCGTTCAGCTCTTCGGCAAAGCTTCGTCCAATGCGATATGCCACGTTTTCATCGAGCTGCGTGAGGAGCTCTCCACGAATGTCATACGCTTTAAAACAGGTTAATTCCATCGTCATCAATTAACCCTTCTGCTCAGTGCGACCATAACGATCTGAAAAACGTACGATATCATCTTCACCCAAATAGGACCCAGATTGCACCTCGATCAATTCCAAAGGTATTTTCCCTGGGTTTTCAAGGGCATGAATTTCACCTATAGGAATATAAACCGACTCGTTCTCGGTCACCAAGTTTGTTTCTTCACCTATGGTAATATTAGCTGAACCAGACACCACGACCCAATGTTCAGCACGGTGATGGTGCATTTGCACGGACAGTTTTTCACCGGGCTTCACTGTTATGCGCTTAACCTGGAATCGCTCACCGCTGTCAATGGAATCGTAGCTGCCCCATGGTCTGTAGACTTCACGATGGAATTCAAATTCAGGCCGTTTCTCCTTTTTCAACTGAGAGACCACCGATTTTATATCCTGTACTTTATCCTTGTGTGCAACCATGACTGCATCTTTGGTCTCAACCACGACAACATCATCAAGCCCAATCACAGAAATGAGTCTTTCTTCAGCATTGATGTAACTGTTACTCACACCCTGCAGAATGGCGTCGCCAACGACTACATTGCCATTTTCATCTTTGTTGTCAGCGGTTTCCCACAGCGACGACCAGCTACCAACATCACTCCAGCCCGCATCAAGCGGCACCATAGCGGCTTTGTCGGTTTTTTCCATCACAGCGTAATCTATGGAGTCGTCGGGGCTGGAAGCAAACACGTCTTTATCTATTCTGATAAAATCCAAATCGGCCGTTTCAGTCTCGATAGCTCGCTGACATGCACTGAAGATCTCCGGCGCATACTGTTGAAGTGCAGCCAGATACGCACTGGCTTTAAATAAGAACATGCCGCTATTCCAGAAATATTTACCGCTATCTACATAGGCTTGTGCGGTGTTCAAATCTGGCTTTTCCACAAACTCATTTACTTTCAGGCCACAGTCAACGGCAGTGTCAGCATTGATATATCCATAGCCGGTATGGGCCTGAGTGGGCACAATACCAAATGTCACAAGTAAATTTTGATCAGCCAGCTTTTCTGCTTTTGCTATGGCGTCGTGAAATGCCGATACGTCTTTAATTAAATGATCAGCCGCAAGTACTAACAAGTTGGGATCATCGCCCGCTTTTGTCGCATGTAGGGCTGCAAGTGCAATAGCGGGTGCCGTATTGCGCCCGACTGGCTCCAGTAAGATACCGCCATGTTCGATACCCTTTTGACGCAACTGTTCAGCGACTAAGAATCGATGCGCATCATTGCACACAATTATAGGTGCTCCGGCTTGGCTTCCATCCAGACGTGCCAAGGTTTCTTGCAACATGGTTTGATCAGATGTTAGTGAGAGAAATTGCTTTGGCAATGCAGCTCTAGATTTTGGCCACAAACGACTTCCCGTGCCCCCGGCAAGAATAATCGGCGTCATACCTGTTCCTTGTTAGAATTGTAATAAATAGACAAACTGACTAGATGGTAAACAAGCCTACTCCGTCAATCAATCCACTAACGCCGATTTTCTTATAATTGCAATAAATTACCCGATGGTATCTCGTTCATGAGGTGCATTCAGGTCTTGTAGCGGCCCTTTGGGTACAACTCGGGTGGGGTTTATCATATCGTGACTGAAATAGTAGTGACGCTTAATATGATCCATGTTCACCGTTTCAGCCACGCCTTCCACCTGATACAGGTCACGTAAGTAGCCATACAAATTAGGATAATCTTTAATGGATTTTAAATTACACTTAAAGTGACCCACATATACAGGGTCAAAACGCACTAAAGTGGTAAATAGTCGCCAATCAGCCTCAGTAACCGTATTGCCAGTCAAGTATCGTCTGCTAGACAATCTCGCTTCCAACCAATCCAATGTTTCGAATAAAGGGATTACCGCCTCTTCATACGCCGCTTGTGTGGTAGCAAAACCAGATTTATACACCCCATTGTTAACGTCGTGATAAATACGCTCGTTTAATTCATCTATCTCGTTGGCTAAGGCATCAGGATAATAATCGTCAGTGTTACCCGTTAATGTGTTAAATGCGGTGTTGAAGATACGAATAATTTCAGATGATTCGTTGTTCACTATGGTTTGCGTTTTCTTATCCCAGAGAACAGGCACAGTTACACGGGTTGTTATATCGGCTTGGGCCTTAGTGTATACCTGATGCATATAATCAAAATTAAACAAATGATCTTCGGTTGCGCCAGGATAAGGCGCAAATGTCCACCCTTTGTCGAGCATGTCAGGGTTTACCACTGAGACACTAATATGAGGTTCAAGCCCTTTTAATTTGCGAAAAATGAGGGTCCTGTGCGCCCATGGGCAAGCCAAAGACACATACAGGTGGTAGCGCCCACTCTCCGGCGCATATTTTGCGCCAGACTGCGTTGAAATTGTCTCGCGAAATTTAGACTCCTGACGCTTAAACTTTCCCTCATTACCCTCAGTGTCATACCATACATCCTGCCATTGGCCTTCAACCAGTAACCCCATAATTATCACTCCTGCGTTTCAGTCTGTTTACCTGATTCTATTAAAGCATGCGGCCTCTGTTTTGACTGTTTCGTATTATTGAACACACTGTTCGAGTTAATTGGACAGTCTTTGAATAAGGTCATTGGCAATAGGTATAGCACTGGTTGCTGCCGGTGAAGGTGCGTTAATAACATGCAAACTCAATGGCGTTTTAGCAAAAGCAAAATCGTGTACAAGCTCGCCTTTAATAGATACTGCCTGTGCCCGGATCCCTGACCTAAACGGGCCTAGGTCATCCAGTTTTATCGCGTTACAGTAGCGCTGCACCAGCGTTAAATAGTACTGACGACTGAGACTGGAAGCTGCCTCACGAAGCGCGCTTTTTCTGTGCTGCCAGAGCAGTTTCCAGGTACCAGGAAAGCTAAAAATATGTTTAAGTTCAGTCGCAGAAAACGAAAAGTTTTCGTAGGCTTCTCTGCCGCTGGCCAGCACTGCATTGGGACCCACTGTGGTGAAGCCACCTATCATTTTCGTCAGGTGTACGCCCAAAAATGGCATATTAGGATCTGGAATTGGATAGACAAGGTGGTTTGTGATGCCGTCAAATCGCGAAGACAACCTGAAATACTCTCCGCGAAATGGCAGTAATCTGACATCGGGTAGCAATCCTGCCATCTTAGCGACTTCATCGGCATAGAGACCTGCACAATTTACTAATTGTGTTCCTGTGTAGGCTAGATTGCCGGTAGATGCACTTGAAGTGAATACCTTCAATGCATTAGCAGACTCTTCAATAGCAGTAATTTTTTGGTCGTAGACTATCTGGCAACGCCCGCTATGCTCGGCAATATTAAGCATGGCTTGGCATACTGCTTTGTAGTCGGTAATGCCGGACTGCGATACCTTAAATCCCCCTACACTTTGAATATGAGGCTCCAACTCACCAATTTGCTGCTTACTTAGTAAAGTGGGTGACAGGCCGTTTTCTTTGCAACGTGCATACAAATTCTGCATGCCCTCTATTTCGTGGTCAGAAGTGGCGACTAACAATTTGCCACAGCGCTCATGGGGAATATTATGTTGTTGGCAAAAGGACAACGTCTGCTCGCAGCCCTCACGACAATAAACCGCTTTTAAACTACCCGGTGCGTAATAGACGCCGGCGTGGATGACACCTGAGTTTCTTCCAGTTTGATGTTGAGCGGGACGTTTTTCCCGCTCAATAACAATAACCCTGGCATTTTTTTTCTGCAAAACCAGCTGCATTGCTAATGCTGCACCCACAATACCGGCGCCAACAATGATATAATCTGCGGACTTAGTCACCTAACCCTCTGTTGTATCGGTGTTCATTTATGAATAATACTGTCAAAACGCGCTTCGGTGGTATAGCGCGTTTATACGGAAATGCGGTTCTTAGCCGTTTTGCTGAAAGTCATGTCGCCATCATTGGTATTGGTGGTGTGGGTTGTTGGTCTGCTGAAGCTATCGCCAGAAGCGGTGTAGGTAAGATTACACTGGTCGATTTGGACGACATTTGTATCACCAATACCAATCGGCAATTACACGCGCTTTCTCATACCGTGGGTAAGGCAAAAGTTGACGTTATGAAACAGCGCATTTTGGCTATTAATCCAGATTGCCAGGTCAACGCTATTGAGGATTTTGTTTTACCTGAAAATGTTTCAGCACTTATCACCAGTGACCTTGACAGCGTGATTGAAGCCACAGATAGCGTAAATGCAAAAGCCGCCATTATCGCGCATTGCAAAAGGCAAAAGATACACGTGGTAACGGTAGGTGGTGCTGGCGGACAACTGGACCCAACACAGATCACCACAGCTGACTTAGCAAAAACAAAGCAAGACCCCTTAGCCGCCAAGTTGCGCAGTGTATTAAGACGTGACTATGGGTTTAGCAAAAATCTACAGCGACGTTTTGGTGTGCCTTGTGTATACAGTCATGAGCAATTGCGTTACCCACAACCAGACGGCAGCGTGAGTTTCGAGAAATCGGTAATGGACGGGAGTACACGGCTAGACTGTGCCTCAGGATTTGGCGCAATTAGCACGGTTACCGCGACCTTTGGGATGGTCGCAGCAAGTGTGAGTTTATCTCGTCTGGAAACTCTGTCTCGACAAGCGAGTGAGAGTTAAGCACAATAACCAAAAAAGACAGGAAGACGCTATGCAACAAAGTGAACTAGACGAATTGATGAAAGCAAGTGCGGGAGATGCCGTCGCAACCGCACGAGAAGAATTTGGTTTAGAATTAAATTACAGTCCTGAGAGCATCATCCTTGTCGATGATCTTCTATTGGGTTTTATTGATAAATACCACGATGAAGTGCTGGAAGACCAAGCGGTATTCACTTTATGCAATATTTTTGGTGCGTATGTCGGAGAGGTATACAAACAACTCGTGGGCGGTGAATGGCGTTACGACCAATCAAACCCCGAGGCTCCTCATGTATTGCTGGCTTACGCTAACAACACTTATGCTTTTGCAGGCATTTGTTACGAGCGCCTTGTGAACGATAGTCAGGTAAGTGTTAAGGCCTATTTTGATCAGGCCTGTACCCACCACAAACAATAGATGGGAATAGCTTAACCGCGCCAGTCTCTCATCATAATCGCTAAGTGCTTGCTGCGAACGACGCAGACAAGCGCTGTTAACGTCAGCAAAAGAAACGCCCCCTTTAACAGACTGAAACGGCCCTGCTCATACGCAATAAATGCAACCTGTAAAGCAACGTCCGTTATGAGTAGCATGAGGATGACAGGTTTAACCCATGCAACAGAATAATTGCGTTGCCAAAACCATTCTCGCCTACCAATGCCCAACCAAATCAGCAAGTAAATAACACCCAGGCCTATACTGATCAGCCACTGGCTTTGGGACGGATACACAATAAGAGGAATGTTTTCACCGCTTGGGCCAAGCATTATAGTCGCTGCCAGCAATATGAGCGCCCTTGCTCCCCAAAACAGCGCCCAATGTAACCACAACGGCGGCAGTACCCTACCCGCCTCATCATAGCGATTAAGTGGTAAGGGCAATGTGGTTCTATTCTGTTGCATTATTCTTGATTAATTGCTCTGATAACGGCGGCATCTGCGTGAAGTCTCGTGGTGTCGTACAAGGGAACGCCCGTGTCACTCTGCTTAATCAGCATGGCTATTTCGGTACACCCTAATATGATGGCTTGTGCCCCTTTTTCAACCAGTTGATCAATAATATTCAGATAAATTTGTTTAGACTCGGGCACAATTTTCCCGAGACATAATTCATGGTAGATAATAGCGTGTACCTTTTTGCGTTCAACAGCTTCTGGGGTAAGCACTTCAAGGTTATATTTTTCAGATAGCCGTTGCGTATAAAAAGGCTGCTCCATGGTAAAAGCAGTTCCCAACAGACCAACAGTCTGTTTACCATCATGGACCAGTTTATTGGCGGTTGCATCTGCAATATGCAACAGGGGAATAGTGACTTCAGCAGCTACGGTTTCAGCGACGATATGCATGGTGTTGGTACAAATGAGGAAGAAATCGGCACCTGCGCTTTCCAGTGCGCGGGCAGAGGTAATCAATTTGTCGGCAGCTCTGTCCCATTCTCCGTTGCGCTGATCTTGCTCTATTTCACAAAAGTTAACGCTATCCAGAACAATACGGGCGCTGTTCAGGCCTCCCAGGGCCTGCTTTATCCCTTGATTAATCAATTGATAGTAAGTCGATGTGGATTCCCAACTCATGCCGCCAATTAAGCCAATCTTTTTCATCAACGTCTGCTTAGCCTCTATACAGTGAAGCTGATATAATACGCGCATAGTGCAAGATGCAAACAGAAAAATGACAGTAGAAAAATTCACACCAAATCAAACAACAACACTGAGTGCGCCCGTCAAAGTGCTCGACGCAGATACTGCCGAAAAAAAGCGCCGCGTCTCAGGTGACGCCCGGATCGGTTTCGTGAGTCTGGGCTGCCCTAAGAACCTCGTTGACTCAGAACGCATCCTTACGCAATTGAGGACAGAAGGTTATAACGTGGTTCCAACTTACAACGATGCTGACTTAGTCATTGTGAATACCTGCGGCTTTATTGATGCCGCCGTTGAAGAGTCACTGGACACGATCGGCGAAGCGTTGAAAGAAAACGGCAAAGTTATCGTCACAGGATGCCTGGGTGTCAAAGAGGATGAGATTCGTGAGGTTCACCCTAATGTACTAGCGATTACGGGTCCTCATGCCTACGAAACAGTTGTTGAGCAGGTTCATGAACATTTGCCACAGCCTAGCCATAATCCTTTTGTTGATTTGGTTCCCGACCACGGGGTTAAACTTACACCAAGACACTATGCTTACCTTAAAATCTCAGAAGGCTGTAATCACAGGTGTACTTTCTGCATCATTCCCTCAATGCGCGGTGATTTAGTAAGTAAACCCGTGGGCGAAATACTGGATGAAGCACAAAGATTAAAAAAAGCCGGTGTGAAAGAATTATTGGTCATTTCTCAGGATACCAGCGCGTATGGAGTGGATGTTAAGCATCGCACTGGTTTTTGGAATGGCATGCCAGTAAAAACACACATGCAGCAGTTGTGCGAAAAACTGGGAGAAATGGGTATGTGGGTAAGACTGCATTATGTTTACCCCTATCCGCATGTTGATAATCTTATTCCTTTGATGAATGAAGGTAAGGTATTGCCCTATTTAGATATTCCATTCCAGCATGCTAACAAACGAATTTTAAGGCTGATGAAGCGTCCAGGTAGTGCAGAGCGCACCCTAGAACGGATCAAAGCGTGGCGTGAGCAATGCCCTGAGCTGATTATTCGCTCGACATTTATTGTCGGCTTTCCAGGTGAAACAGAAGCAGAATTCGAAGAGCTTCTTGACTTTATTCGCCAGGCACAACTCGACCGTGTTGGCTGTTTTGCCTATTCAGAGGTTGATGGTGCCAAAGCCAACGAATTGCCCGATCCTGTACCCGAGGATGTCAAACAAGACAGGCTGGCTAGATTCATGCAAGTGCAAGGTGAAATTAGCGCACAACGGCTGAGAAGCCGCATAGGCAAAGAATACCTAGTAGTTATTGATGAAGTAACCAGTGAAGGGGCTGTAGGTCGTTGTTTTGCAGACGCCCCGGAAGTAGACGGCGTTGTTCACCTAAACGGCGTTTATGATCTGAACCCTGGGGATCAGGTTTGGTGCGAAATCATTCACTCCAACGAGCACGATTGCTGGGGTGTACTCGTTGAAGAGGAATTAGCAGAGTCAGTTGGCGAATGAGAACCATGACACACGATTTTGTGTGTCACTCCCCCCCACTTTTGCCGCACCCGCAATAACAGCGATACGCCCATTGTAGGACACCGCACCTAACCCATGACGAGGCACCGGCATTTCCCCAGCACGATGCCAAGTATCGTCTTTTATAACGTAACGCCAGACGTCTTTGTAAACCCCACCGTCACCGGTAAAAAACTCTCCGCCAAAGGCAAAAATGTCACCATTAATGCTTGCACACGCGAGACCACCTTGTGCCTGTGGCATCGGGGAGAGCGTTGTCCAGCTATCGTTCTTAGCATCGTACCGTTCATTCGAAGCAACATTGCCGCCACCAACAGTCCGACCACCAAGGATATACCATTGATCATCTACCACGATTGAGCATGTACTGTTACGGGGAGAAGGCAAAGGTTTCGCTGGCAACCATGTCTGAGTATCGGTATCGTAATACCAGTGTACTGCAACATCGCTTTGATGGCCCCACTGGCTATTTTCACTTCCACTCGGCGAACGTCCACCGGCAAGGTGAAGACGACCATGTAATACCGCAACGTTAGACTCTGACAAGGGCATCGGCAACCGACTGTGGCGCACCCACTTTTCACCATCGAGACGCAATACATCATTGCGATTTACCCAGCTTCCCTGTTCAGAACGGGTAAAACCACCAATGTGCAGCAATTCACCTTGCCATGACACGAGTATTCCGTGATGCCAGGGTTCAGGCAGCGAAGGCAGTGACGACCACGCCATGTCTCCCTCGGACCACGCCCACACAGCGGTATGGATCTGCCAGTCAGGTTGTGAAGCATTAATGCCACCTGCAACAACTATGCTTCCGCCGTGAACTGTAGGATAGATTTCCTGTGTCGGCTCTGGCAAGTCAATGCCTTTTTGCCACGTTGATGGCCCGGCCCATGCTGCTGAGCTCACTAAAGCCGCACACAGTAGCGGGAACCATGACTTTTTAATTGGCATGCAGTATATCCTTGTCTTTTAGAAGTAGATTAGACAGGTCTTCTGGTGTATCTATGCCCACAGGAGGGGGTGAAACAGCTTCTTGAACCATAATGCTATCACCGTACCAAAGTGCCCTGAGTTGCTCTAACGACTCTTGTTGCTCAATCGCACTCGGCGCATAATCGACATACTGCTGGATATATCCGGCACGGTAAGCATAAATGCCAATATGTCGCTGAAAATGACTTACGTTGGCTTTTGAAGGGTCAGCGAAGTTGGCCAGCATCGCATCGCGCTGAAATGGGATGCTGGCGCGAGAGAAATATAAGGCCCTGCCATTTACATCGCAGACAACCTTAACAATGTTTGGGTTTGTAATCTCTTCGACGTCTTTAATCGGCGTACTTAAAGTGGCCATGGGTGCTTCATGACTGGCTAACAAAGTAGCAACCTGTTGAATATTCTCAGCAGGTACAAAAGGCTCATCCCCCTGCACGTTCACTACAATATGCTGCTGTGAAATACCACAAGACGTAACGACTTCAGCCAAGCGCTCCGTGCCCGATTGATGGTGAGGCGCCGTCATACACACGGTGGCAGGTTGAGAAACAACCTGAGCAATTCGATCATCATCTGTCGCTACGATAATTTGTGATGCACCAGCTTCCACGGCTCTGTCTACCACGTGGTTTATCATTGGCTTTCCGTTTATATCAGCAAGGGGCTTTCCGGGGAAACGCGTGGATCCAAACCTAGCTGGTATGATGACACTAAAGGCCACACTGTCTGTCATTTTAATGATTCCAACTCTTCGAGGGATAAGCTTTCCGCTTGTTCTTCAATTAATACTGGGATGCCTTCTTTTATGGGAAAACGCAAGCGATCGAAGCGACACACCAATGACTCAGGCTGCTGCGTAAGTACAAGTTGTCCCTTGCACACCGGGCAGGCAAGAATTGAAAGAAGTTGTTTGTCAAATGCCATGATTAATTCTCAGTATAAGTTCATCAAAATAGAATTGCGGTTAATTAGAGGCGATATCTGCGAGTTTATCAAGCAATGCACTTTTCAGCGTATTGGGTAGGTTCGCGCTAACCTCTAAGTACCAACAATCTGGATGGGCAAAGGCAGTACATTTCACCGCATCTTTCTCTGTCATTATGGTTGCGCCCAGAGGAAGGTCTTGCGCTGAAAACGCATGATGGTCAGGAAATGGCAACGCCTCTGTCACCTTAATATGCAGATTAGATAACGTAGTAAAAAAACGCGTTGGGTCGCCTATACCCGCAAGGGCTGTCACACCATCAGCGTATTGTTGTCGAAAGGCGTCAATGGTTAACACCTCTTCGTTGTTTCTTACATTGCGAATAACACTGGGATTGAGTGTCATGGCATAGGCATTATTCACTAAAGGGTTTTGTCCATTATGGATAATCGCGTTAACTGTGGATAATCGCTTAACAGGCTCCCGCAGCGGTCCCATCGGCAACAAAGCACCGTTACCCACTCTTCTGTCATCCATTACGACCCATTCAATGTCACGCCCTAAAGCGTAGTGTTGAAGTCCATCATCACAAACAACAACATTGCAGCCTAATCCTTTTAAGTGTTGCGCCCCCCTGTATCGAATGGGGTCGATGACCACCGGGCACGACAGACGCGATGCCATAAGTTTGGGCTCATCACCTACCCACGCCGCTGTATCGGTAGGCTTAACATGATGCGGGAAAGTGGTACAGTGGCCACCATAGCCTCTGCTTAGAATACCTGGGGAATACCCGGCATCAACCAGCCACTGTGCAGCCTGAGTAACCACTGGCGTTTTGCCGTTGCCGCCTACTGAAATATTCCCCACCACCAAGACAGGAATACCAGGATGCCGTTGCTTCATCACGCCGATTGCAAAAAGGTACCGTCTTAAGCGCGTCAATAGGCCAAAAAGAATGGTAAGGGGAAAGAACAACCACTTAACCGGGTGGTTATCAAACCACATTGCCCTTAGCACTGTCAGTCTCCAAACTGCAACGCATGCAACTGTGCATAAACACCGCCGCTCTCGAGCAGCGCAGCGTGTTTCCCTTGCTCTATCACCTTACCCTCGTCTATCACCAGAATCTGATCAGCATTTTCAATGGTCGACAACCTGTGTGCTACGACAATACTGGTGCAGTGTTGTTGCAGTTTTTCCACTGCGTCCTGAATAAATCGTTCTGATTCCGTGTCCAGCGCCGACGTCGCCTCATCCAAAATCAGAATAGGCGCTTTAAGCAATAATGCACGGGCGATAGCAATGCGCTGGCGCTGACCGCCTGAAAGCATTAAACCGTTTTCGCCAACCACTGTGTCTAAGCCCTTTTCTAAACTTTCTGCAAATTCAGTCACATGAGCAATACGTGCAGCCTCTTCAATATCTTGACGGCTCACTTTATGCAAAGACCCATAGGCGATATTGTTTGCAATACTGTCGTTGAACAAGGTAACGTGCTGAGACACAACAGCAAACTGCTGTCGTAACGCGGTGAGTTTATAAGACTGAATATCTTTACCATCGATTTCAATCACGCCTGATTGCGGTGAGTAGTACCGTGTTAACAAAGACGAAATCGTAGATTTACCACTGCCTGATTTCCCAACAAGGGCAATACTTTGACCAGGCTTGGCATGGAAAGCGACCTGATTGAGCACAGGCTCTTGCGTGTCTGGGTAAGTAAATTCTACACCTTTGAACTGGATGTCTCCTTCAATGCGTTCAGGGGCATAAGAACCCTGATCAGACTCGCTCTGTTCATCCAGCACCGCAAAAATACTGCCACAAGCGGCCAGTCCTTTTTGCAACTCATTGTTAACTGTGGTGAGTTGTTTAAGCGGTTTTAACAACATCACCATACAGATAACGACATTGATAAATATGCCTGCTGTTAATTGCTCTGCCATACCCGGCGTACTGGCAATAAAGAGTACCGTAGCCAGTGCAATAGATGCGATCACTTGTATTGATGACACGCTGAGAATTTGTGTGACGGCCAGCTTCATAGTTTGCTGGCGATTGGTGTTATTCTTCTCTGCAAACCGGTCTTGTTCAAGCTTCTGCCCACCAAACATCAACACTACTTTGTGTCCCTTAACAGCTTGCTCAACCGCAGTGGTCAGATTGCCCATCGCTTTTTGAATATTTTGGCTCACTTTCCTAAATCGTTTGCTGACAAATGACACAATGATCGCAACGACTGGGCCGATGAGTAAAAAAATTAGAGAGAGTTGCCAAGAATAATAAAACATGGCAATCAGTAATCCGAGAACGAGCGCCCCTTCCCTCACAACGATAAGGACCGCTCTACCCGCTGCGGCCGCTACCTGTTCGGTGTCATAGGTAACTTTGCTTATTAGTGTGCCAGCAGACTGTTTGTCGTGGAATGAAACGGGCAAATGAATGTATTTTTCAAATAATTGCTGACGCATTTTCATGACAACTTGGGACCCTATCCAGTTCAGTGTGTAGGTTCCCATAAAGTTAAAAACACCACGCAAAATAAACAAAGGTACGATGGCATAAGCCGCTAATCGCAAATAGCTGTAGTCTTTGTTGGCAAGTGAGTCGTCTATGATGGGCTGTAGTTGCGCAATGACAAAAGTATCTAACGCCGAATAGCCGACCATACCAATAGTGGCAATGAAAAATAGGAATTTATAAGGTTTGAGATAACTCAAAAATCGCCGAGCATTGCTTTTGCTGTGTTCGACACTACCGTGTTCTTGATGCATATTTATAGCTTGTTGTTATCGTTGCAGGGGTAAGTTTACCTAATCAATTCGTTGATAGCGACTTATACCACCTTGGTTGTAAATTTGCTCTGGCAGTTACAACGTTTATTGGCCTTCCGAAGTTAGCGCTGTTGAGCTCGAATCGAACAAAACCGTCTAACGCCGTGTTAAGAATAATAGCGCCAGCCTTCTGATAACGTGTAACAACTTCATCATGAGGAAAGTGCCAGCGATTTAAATACCCTGTTGTAAATACAACATATTGGGGTAAAACAGCATTTATAAAGGGGGAAGTCGATGAAGTCTTACTGCCGTGATGCGGTGCAATAAGGATATCGGCGGACAAGTCATCGCCTAATGCCAGTAACTGTTGCTCGGCCTCAGCTTCAATATCACCGGGAATAAGTATACGAATGCCGTTATCTTCTACCATGAGCACACAAGAACGATTATTGGGCGTAAACTTGGTTGCCTTTGATGTAGGCCACAATACTCGGACGTTTACTTGGCCAAGGCGCCACCGATCGCCACGTTGACACCCTCCATCAGGAGAGCGCCAGTGTTTGATCAAACCAGACTCCATCAAGTATTCGCTGCCTCCAGCATGGTCATTGTCAAAATGGGTAAGCACCCCCATCAAGGATACATTAGGGTAAAAGCGCTGTAAGTTCGGTTGTAATACTGCCTCAGCCATACTGAACCCACTGGGATAACTCGGTCCAGTGTCTACTAACATAGCAGTGTTTGCTGCTCTCACGACCAAGGCATTACCTTGTCCGACATCGTATACTTCAAGGGTCCAAGAGCTGTCTTCAAATGGCGTGCTTTGAGTGCGCATTAAGGTTAAAACAGCGCATATAGCGATTAAGGACATTAGCCTGCGTTGATAAGAAAACCGAGGCAGTAAAAGTAGAAAAAGTAAAAAATATAAGACGACTAACGGTTGGCAATCGGGCTGAACTCGCCAATAAAGCGCATTCATGCTTTGTAACAGGTCAATTAAAAACACTAGCGCGTAAGAGGTTGGCTGCAACACTATGTCTGCTGCAGAAGGGTAAATCAGAAGTAATAACAGACTAATGAAACATGCTGGCACGATCAAAAAAGTAATAATCGGAATAAAAAAGATATTGGCAACAGGTGCTAGCCAGTAAATATTACCAAACACCAACGCACTTATTCCCATCATCAAACTGCACAAACCTATCTGCAATTTCAGTAGTGTCAGCAGACTCGGTAGCCAGCCGGCTTTGGGCTTGTCTTGTAGCCACAGCAACAACAAAATCATGGCAACAGCACTAAAACTCAAATACAAACTGATGCCGTAAATCGAAAAAGGAAATAGCATCAAACATATCGCCAAGCCACATTTAAGCAGCTGAGAAGGCGAAATGTAAGCATTGCTGCTGATAATCAGACTCACAACAGACATGCCACACCAAGCCCTGACCAAGGTCAATGGCATCGCGCAAAGTACCACATAGCCACCCGAGACGATTATCGTCGACCATAACACAGGCGCGGTTATATTTACGGAAGCATTTTGGCGGTGAAATTTCCCAATTGCAAACCAGACAAACTGCGACGCCCACCAGCAAATAGCAAACACAATGCCCATATGAAGGCCGGAAAGTGCGAATAGATGAGACAGGCCAAACCGTTGCAATAAAGACCAATCAGCTTTATCAAACTGACTTCTGTCAGCAAGCATTAGTGCTCTCACCCACTTTTCGCCTGGCAACGCCAGTTTTTGTAACCGCGCGCTTATCGTTGAAGCAAGATCATTTACAGGTTGAAGTAGCGCGTTTTTATCACACCGGATGACATAACCCGTAGCAATAATGCTTTCACTGACCAACCAACGCCAGTAGTCAAAACCCATAGGATTCTGCAGGCCGTGTGACGGTTTAAGACGCACACATAATTGCACCTGCTGACCGCGTTGGAAGTGAATTCCAGTATTGTACCAACTCACTCTCACATTGCCCTTGGCTAAGCGATGATGCAAGGTGTTAAGTGCGATTGTGTATTTGCTGGAGGCCGGATGATGCTGCGCAGATAAAATTTCACCTTGAATTGTGACATCTTGTTGAATTTCTGTATTTGGTAGTTGCCATCCGGCATACCAATGTCCTACACTCGCGAACCAGATAAACCCAATTGTCCCACCTGCGAAATACGGGAAAAAGGGCGTTAAGTATTTTTTCAAGCGATCGTGCAAGGCAATAAGCAAAATCAGCAGTGAACCTATACTTAATAAAAAAGTCTGAGTGGGTAAGACATGCCAGAACTGGGACGTTAGTGCGACGATAATGAACCCAGATAAAGCGTTACCCCATGCATTTAGCATTGTTTATTACCTAGTCCATCTAAAGACAAAAGAGTGGCTATGCCAAAGAAGTTCATAAGACGCTTTTTGCCCGACCATAAATCGGTGAAAGAAAACAAGGCTCTACGTGTCTTTGGCACTCTATTGCATGACCCAAATCTCTGGCATCTAAACCGCAAATCTGCATCGGGTGCGTTTGGCATTGGATTATTTTTCGCATTCTGGCCAGTCCCTTTTCAAATGTGGCTTTCTGCGGCCGTTGCTATTCCACTGCGTGTAAACCTTCCGCTGTCTGTCGCGACGTGTTGGATAACCAACCCTTTTACCATGCCGCCTCTATTTTATGCGGCTTATAAAATAGGTGCGACTGTGCTTGGTGTTCAGACAAAAGGATTTCAATTTGAACTCAGCTGGACCTGGCTAATGAACAGTGTCAGTACAATCGGCCCTGCGTTCTTATTAGGATGTTTTATTTGCAGCGTTATTGCAGGTGTAGCGGGTTACTATGGCCTAAACTGGACGTGGCGTTACTCGGTCAGAAAATCGTGGCAACACAGACAAAGGCTCAGACAAATAGAAAAAAGGGCTAAATAAGCCCCTGTCCTTCTAAAAAAGTGATTAATGCCGCTTCATCCCATATTTCAATGCCCAAATCTTGTGCTTTGGTTAATTTGGAACCGGCAGCCTCACCAGCAATAAGCCGATCAGTTTTCGCAGACACACTTCCTGTGACTTTTGCTCCAGCCCGCATCAACAAGCTCTTTGCATCGCTTCTTGATAGTTTTGAAAGGGTACCTGTGAGCACCACAGTTAACCCTGCCATTGGCAAATCTTCTGAGCGTGCAACTTGCTCTATTGCAGGCCAAGATACACCGGCTTGAATAAGACCGTCTACAACCTGTGTGTTGTGTTCTTCAGAGAAAAAGTTGACGATATGAGCAGCAACAACCTCTCCAACATCCTGCACTTCGATAAGTCGTTCTTTGTTGGCTTCTGCAAGATGCTCAAGCGACGTAAAATGCGTGGCCAAGTTGTGTGCAGTAGCCTCGCCCACTTCCCGAATACCCAGTGCATAAATGAATTTTTCCAGTGTAGTTGTCTTGGCGTGTTCCAATGCTTTCAACAAATTTGTTGCTGACTTTTCCCCCATCCTCTCTAAAGAGATTAACTGCTCAAGGGTAAGACCAAACAAATCAGCGGGCGTGGCAATTAACTCGGCATCCACTAATTGATCCACCAGCTTATCGCCGAGTCCATCTATATCCATGGCTTTTCTGGACGCAAAATGTTTTATAGCCTGCTTGCGCTGAGCACCACAAAACAGACCGCCTGTACAACGCAATACAGCCTCGCCTTTCACACGCTCGACATGAGAATCACAGACTGGACACGAAACAGGAAAGCAGATAGAAACGGCATCCTCTGGCCGTCTCTCAAGTATCGCAGAAACCACTTGAGGAATGACATCGCCTGCACGCCTCACGACAACGTGATCACCAATTTTTACACCCAATCGCTCAACTTCATCCTGATTGTGGAGGGTAGCATTTGACACCGTGACCCCACCGACAAATACGGGTTTTAATTTTGCAACAGGGGTAATTGCCCCCGTTCGGCCCACTTGAAATTCAACATCAACTAACTGTGTAATCTCTTCTTGCGCAGGGAATTTTTGTGCAATTGCCCAACGTGGCGCCCGAGCAACAAAACCCAGCCGCTCCTGAAGCGCAATGTCATCGATTTTAAACACTACTCCGTCAATGTCATACGGCAAGGCTATACGCTGTTGTGCAATCTCTTCATAATAATCAAGACAGCCTCGCGCACCCTCTGCCACACTGACCTCTGGGCAAAGGGGTAGCCCAAAGCGATTTAATAAGTGCAATCGTTCACTGTGTTTATCAGGAAGGTTCAAATCACTGCTCACCTCTCCCAACGAGTAGGCGTAAAAGCGCAAAGGACGTTTGGCGGTTATACGCGAATCAAGTTGGCGCAGGCTGCCTGCCGCCGCATTACGAGGGTTGGCAAACACTTTTCCACCCGTGCGCTTTTGACTTTCATTCAGGCTATCGAAACCCGATTTAGTCATAAAGACTTCACCACGAACTTCCAGCCTTTGAGGTAACGCATAAGTGGCATCTGAAAGTTTCAAAGGCACGTTAGCAATCGTTCTCACGTTTTCTGTTATGTTTTCACCTACTAGGCCATCCCCTCGAGTAGCAGCCTGTATGAGCACACCATTTTCGTAAATAATACTCACTGCCAAACCGTCTAACTTGGGTTCACAACTGAATGACAATTCATTGTCATTTTTCAGTCTGTCAGCAACCCGTTTTGTAAACGCCGTGAGCTCTTCTGCGTTAAATGCATTGTCTAAAGACAACATAGGCACGTTATGCGTAACCTGTTCAAAAGCCGAAAGCGGCTGCGCCCCTACCTTTTGTGACGGCGAGTCAGCCGTCTTTAACGAGGGATATTCAGCTTCAATATTCTGAAGCTCTCTGAGTAACCTGTCATATTCACTATCAGTGACACTGGGTGCATCATTGACGTAATATTCAACATTGTATTTATGCAGCAACGTGTGCAACTCGTCCACGCGTTGAGCCGCACTTTCAAAAGATAATGTCATGAGGGTATAACCTAATTGGAACTGCGAGCGATAATGCGCTGTCGCTCAAACTCTCTGATTTTTTCGCTGTAACGCTGAACACCTTGCTTGGTCAACACTGAACGTCTTCCATCGAGAACTTGCGCACCAAATTCATCGGCAATTTTTCGTGCAGCGTTGTGCATCATGTTGAATACCTGATGCGGGTCGCCCTCAATCGGCAATACCATAAACAATGAAATGCCGGGGGTAGTAAAGTTCTCTAAGTTGTCCAGCTCAAACACGCCAGGTTTCACCATGTTCGCCAGACTGAATAACACAGGCCCTTTTCCATTTGCGTTCACATGACGGTGGAAGATGTCCTGTTCACCAAACTTAAATCCCAAGGTTAGCAAAAGCGGTAGTAGCGCAGCGCCTGATAATGGATTTTCTTCGCCTGCTCTAACGTTCAACACCAAAACCTCTTGTTCTTGGGGTTCTGGCTGCGCAGCCACTTCGGGCTCAATAGAGGCACTTACAGGTTGTTCGTCAACGGCAGAGAAACTGGGTTCATCAAAATCAATTCTCATCTGATCTTCGCCCAATGTTGGCTCTTTGCGTTTTCTTGAAACGCGCTTTTTCAATGTCCGCTTAGAAGGACTCGCCTCTGTTTCTGACATTGCAGGTTGCGCATTGTCTGAGTGCGATAAGTCAAACTGCGGCGTCTCTTTCTTTGCAGATGTTGCAGGCTCAGATGTGGCAGACTCCTGAAGCAAAAACTCGGGGGGCTCGGGAATATCCTCTTCGCCATTGTCTTTGTTTGAAGCCGAGTTGTGCACATTCAAATGCGGCTTGGGTTGAGACACTACACTGGCATACACCGGCCCCTGAACATTTTCCTGTTCTGGCTCGATATCAAGATGCGCTTTAGTCTGCTCCGTGTCTTCGGCTTCTTCCTCGTCTTCCTCGTCTTCATATATGGCGTTTAGCTCTTCTGGTTCGGAATCAGGCTTTTGTGTCAACACGGGTTCAGAGATCACTCGGACAGCACCGACCCCGAGCTCATCAAAGCCCTCGTCATCAGCCGTTTTAGGTTCAATACGTGCCTGATGCGCAGAGTGCATCTCTTGCCTTGAAGCGGACTGTTTGCGCATTTTCCAAATCCCGTGCACCAACACCGCTACGATAAAAAGTGAACCTATGACTAAAAAAGCAATTCGTAACTCTTCCATTATTTTCCCAGTTAATTAGGCCTGTACCATGGATACGGCTTCGTCTACGTCTACTGCAACCATGCGAGAAACGCCTGGCTCGGCCATTGTAACACCTGTTAAATGGCTGGCCATTTCCATCGCTATTTTATTGTGTGTAATGTAAATGAACTGCACTGAATTCGACATTTCAGACACCAAGTTACAAAATCTTCCCACATTGGCATCATCCAGCGGCGCATCAACTTCGTCCAATAAACAAAAAGGTGCGGGATTAAGCCGAAAAATTGCAAACACCAATGATAAAGCGGTCAGCGCTTTTTCTCCACCGCTAAGCAGATGGATTGTACTATTTTTCTTGCCCGGCGGTCTTGCCATTATCGTGACACCGGTCTCTAGTAGATCATCATCAGTCAACGCGAGATAGGCTGAACCCCCTCCAAATACCTTGGGGAAAAGCGATTTTAAATCACTGTTAACCTGGTCAAATGTGGTGCTAAACCGTGTTCGAGTTTCTTTGTCTATTTTTCTTATGGCGGATTGTAGCGTCTCAAGTGCGTCGTTCAGGTCATCATTTTGATCATCAAGATGCTTTTTTCTCTCTGCCTGGACTTTGTATTCTTCAACCGCAGCTAAATTAACCGCACCCAAGCGTTTTAAGGAAGCGGTGGTCTGCTCAAGCCGTTGCTGCCACGTGTTTTCTTGTGCATCCTCGGGCAACGTTTCCATGGTCTCTTTGACCGTATGTCCTGTTTCCTTGAGCTGCTCTAACACCCCTGAGGCTCTTACCCTGAAGCCTTCAGCTTCAAGATTGAGACTTTCCTTAATCGAAGATTGTGCCTCCATCTCTCGTTGGATCCCTTGTTGATCCTGTTGTGCCTTACTCAGCCAAGCTTCTACTTCAGACATTTGCTGCTGAAGCACTAGTAGCTGCTCTTCTGCTTCGGCACGAGCTGCTAACCACACTTGAAGCTGTTCATCGTCTGATTCAACCGGATTCGACAGTGCCAGCTTTTCCTCAGCCAATTGCGATTGTTCATCCTTCCATTCCTGCAACTGACTTTGCAGTCTGCTTACAGACTGCTGCACATGATCAACCTGTTGAGTCAGTGCATTTACTTTGAGCGTAGTCTCGTGATTAGATTGGGTAACAACATCATATTGCGTTCGCGCCTGACTCACTTGAGACTGTAAGTCTGCAAGCTGCTTTTCAACATCATCTTGGGTTGTTTCGAGTTCGAAAATTTCTGCTTCCAGTAATTCAACACTTTCAGACAATTTTTCAAGTTGCATTTGCTCTTGCTCTAACAATGCCGCTTGCTTTTCCAGCTCCTCATCTAGCTTTGTGGCCCTTGCCTGATTCTGTTCCACTTGCATGGCAACAAGGCCGTGACGCTGCGTAACATCAGCTAGGCTGGCCTGACTGTGGCTCAGAGCGGTATTACTTGCATCGAGCTGTTTCTCTAAATCTGCAAGCGCCGAGCGCTCGCTGTGCAATGCTTGCTCAGCATGGTCTAAAGCTGCTTCAGACGTTTTCTTTAATTGGTATTGCTCAGTGAGTTTAGCTTGTCTTTGCAGTGCCCCGCTCGCCAGCTGTCCAGCCCCAAAAATAGCCCATTCATTGCTTAGCCATAACCCTGATCGTGCAATGACACTTTCCTCTGCCTCTATTGATGGCAGAAGCGAAAATGCCTCCTCATCTTCATCAACACAGTGTATGTGATTGAATAGCAGAGGCACGCTGACTGAATCACACTGTTCGGCAAGCGTTCCAGACCGTTTTTGGCTGGTAAAAGCCTCAGAAAACACCACTCGCTTGCTGTTTGGCAGGGTATCTGCTGGGCTATCATCGGTTATCACCGCCATTGATGACGTAATAAGTGGCTCCCCCCAATGCGCCAAGACTTGCTCTACCAATGGCTCAAAGCCCGGTTTAACTGTCAGCGATTGCCAAAGTGGCAAAAACTCATGGTCGATATCTTGTTGTTGTTGCAGTGCCTCCAGCGCATCTATCGTTGCTTGATGTTTGTTGCATAAAGCCTGTGCACTTGCCTTGATGTCTTCAGCCTGTTGCACTTTTTCGCGTTGAACAGTGACTTTCTCTTTTACACGCTCAACATCGGCTTTGCAGCTATCTACCTCTTCCTTAGCCTGCAACTTAAGCTCTTCCAAACTTTCTGACTGCGCGACTAACATTTCATCGGTCGCAGTGCGCTTTTCTTCTTCCAACTCTCTCAGTCGTTGTTGTGTCCGCATCTGCATGGACATAGTTGACTGGATCTTGCCATGACACGCTTGTGCATCGCGTTTTTTCTGGTGATAACGCTCATCGTTTTGACGGCGATTTTCAGTAAATAACTGCAATGCCTCTTCAGCGTCTTCTCGGCGGGCTTGTAATTCGCCTTTTTGCTCAGCCAACAAGGCCTGCTCAGGTAACAAGGCATCTAACTCAGATCGCGCTTCAGATAGCTGCGCATCGAGCAGCGTCTTTTCTTCGGTACCTTTCTCTACTTTGCTCACCAATTGCTGGTGCAAGGCATCAATCTGCTTAATCCGTTGTTCGCGATACTGACCGGCTTCCTCAGCCCGCGTGATTTGTGTGGCGAGCTTGAAAACCGTTTGTTGTGTATCGTCCATAGCAACGTTCAATTGACGTTGCTTTTCACGGTACGTCTCAATACCAGCTTCGTCGCCATGGTAACGCGCTTTCAAGGCTTCAAATTCGTTTTCACTCTGCTTTATCTTGTTGTCAAGCTGTTGTATTTTTTCGTTTAAGCCTAAATAGCGAATGACTGCCAGCTCACTTTTCAGCTGTCTTTCCTGTTTTTTCAGTGTGGTATAGCGTTCAGCTGCTGCCGCCTGTCGCTGAAGTTTTTCTAGTTGCTGACCCAGCTCACTCCTAACATCCGACAACCGGTCAAGATTCTCTAAGGTATGACGAATTCGTGTTTCAGTTTCTCTTCTACGTTCTTTGTATTTAGATATCCCTGCTGCTTCTTCGATGAAAACGCGTAGCTCTTGTGGCTTTGATTCAATAAGACGTGAGATCATGCCCTGTTCAATAATGGCGTAGCTTCTAGGGCCAAGGCCCGTACCTAAGAATAGATCCGTAATATCGCGCCGGCGACAACGGGTACCATTGAGGAAATAGGTTGATTGACCGTCGCGTGTCACTAGACGCTTTACAGAGAGTTCAGCGTACTTAGCGTATTCACCTGATAAGCGACCTTCGGCATTATCAAAGACCAGTTCAACGCTACATTGTCCGACAGGTTTTCGCGACGTGGAGCCATTGAAAATAACATCAGTCATGGCATCACCGCGCAGGTTTTTCGCAGAGCTTTCGCCCAATACCCATCGTACGGCATCAATCACATTGGATTTACCGCATCCATTTGGCCCAACGATAGCAGTCATGCTACCTGGGAAAGGTATAGAGGTAGGCTCTACAAAGGATTTAAACCCTGCAAGCTTGATCCGCTTTAGACGCATTAACGCACATTTATTGTTGTAATCAACTGAATGTAACAAAGTTCAAGGTTGGTAACAATTCAGAATTGGCAGCGCGTGCCTGAGTGATTAAACTGGTAATACAGTACGTTAGAGGAGTTGAATGTGGAGCACGGCGGCTTTCATTATTTTATATCGGGTTTTACCCTTATTCGCACTAAGGGCCTTAAACGGTTTGTGTTTATCCCCATGACGGTAAACCTGATTTTGTTCGGTGTTGCCTTTTCTTGGTTGTTGGCAAATTTAGGTGAAAGTATTACTTGGCTTATGAGCTTTATTCCAGAGTGGTTAGGGTGGTTTAAAGAGGCACTAGCCTTTGTATTGTGGCCACTGGCTATCATCAGCTCACTCCTACTCTTTGCCATTCTATTTGGCACATTGGCAAATATCTTTGCTGCCCCTTTCAATGGCCTTCTTGCCGAGAAAGTAGAACGGCACCTGACACAGCAACCTTTAGGTGATGATGGTTTTATGGCACTGCTCAAGGATGTGCCAAGAATGGTGAAACGCGAAATAGTAAAACTGATTTACTACCTGCCACGAGCGCTTGTTTGTCTTTTTTGTTTACTCTTTATTCCGCTGATTGGCCAATTAATTTGGTTTTTATTTGGCGCATGGATGATGGCCGTACAGTATTGTGATTACCCTTTTGACAATCACAAAATTGGCTTTGATGATATGCGCAATCAATTAAAATCAGAGCGTATTAGAAATGTCTCATTTGGTATGGCTGTGAGTATTTGCTCATTCATCCCACTACTCAACCTCGTTGTTATGCCCGTAGCGGTTTGCGGCGCGACCGCATTGTTTGTTGACAGATACCGTACCAAAGGCCTATCCCCTGACGTAGCGATGAGTACACCCCGCCATAATGACTGATACATAGCAGGAATATTGTTGGTGTCATGATGCTCCATAAACGTCATGCCACCGACGGGTTTGTATGCGGAAACATCACTTTGCTTACAGGTATTGGACTTATAAATACCAGTGTAGAAAGGGTTACGTTGCCACATACTCACCTGTTCCATTGATGAGTAGGCAATCACCCCATCAAACACCAGGTTAGTCGCTTTTATATTTCCACAATAGGCATCTGCATTCCGTTTATTGAGCGCATATTCGTCAACAAAGCCGGCAAAGTGCGCCAATTCATGGACTAGCACACTGTACTCATCGGCGGCATCCAAAAACATCACACCGGTTTGCGCGTTGGCTTTGCCCAGTTGGGCAACGACGATGAGATGTGTCGCTGAACTATTTATTAAAGACTCTGAAAGCGGATTGATATCACACCCTAACCGACGCTCGTCATTCCAGTTAACATCACATTCAAGTGGTTTGGAAAACCATATCGGATCGGATAAACAGATCCCCAGATCAGAAAAACGTTCGTCTTGCCTGAACTTGTGCACCTGTTTTATAGCCGTCATCATAGATTCAATACCGTTTGCAATAACGCCTACTCGCTGGTGACATACCTGTTCGTCAAAAGTGAAGTTGATCGTGTCCTTAATTGCACGTGGCGGTGACGTATTTATCATGTTCAACCGCGCTATGGCTGGTTCATGTTGAAGGCTTGCGGCTTTTGACAAGAGTTCAATACTGCGTTTTTGCTCACCCCTATCCCACACGATTCTGGCCAATGTGGTTTGACTCCGCGGATCAAATTCAGCCGCCCTAACCAACCATGGAAACGCCTGTTCATTTTGCTGTTGAATGAGATGCCAATCGGCCAAAGCAACCTGAGCTTCAGGTAAGCCCGCCTCTGCCGCCTTTTCAAGCCACAATTGTTTTGTTTGTGGATGAGTTTGTAACAGTGCGAATGCATATTGGGCTGCAGCGATATTACTGTTGGCAGCCATAGACAGCCACTGCAGTGACTGCGGAGCGTCTGGATTAGCCTGGTAACGCTGCCAGGCTGACTCAGCATCACCCGTTGCCAGTAGACGGTCCAACCAATAGTTAGCATTGGCCTCTAACGCGTTTTGTCGTAACTGCGTGCGAGCACCATCCAGTGCTAACTCAACAGCAAGCCAGTTCAATTGCAGTCGCGCAGACGGCGCCAGTTCTCCGTTGAGGTTGAATTTGATACTGTCAGGTGAGTGGCTAACGCTTGAATACAGTGCAATTAGCACAACAACACAAAGCGGGACCGCTTTGATAGCAAAAGATAACTTCATCACTGGTTCTGAACTTTTCTCGCTTCTCTGACGCGTGCCAGTTCCAATCTTGCATATCTGTGCTCGACGTATTCAAACACATTGGTACTCAGAGCAAGCTTAAAATAGCTCAGTGCCTTACCAAAATTTCCCAATGCCTGATGATATTTACCCAGATAAAAATAGGCTTCACATAGTCTGTAAGTGAGCTGCTGCTGACTAGTAATACCATCTACTAGGCTTATCAATACTTCATTTTCTGTCATTTCACCCAGAAACAAAGATACCAGCCCATTGGCCCAATGCTGGGGGTCTAACGCCTGTCTATATATGGCCAATTTTTGTTGCGCCTGGATGGGATCAAGCTCCTGAAGCGCGATATAGGCCCAGATTATTCTGAAGGGGTCAGAGGGGTCTTTTTCTATAAAAGACGCCAAATCATTAACCGCCAATGCTGCTCGCCCGCCATAATACAGGGCAATACCTCTATTGAGCAGAGCGAAGTCGTACTCAGGATCAATCTCCAGTGTTGAATCAAATGCTTCGTAAGCCTGCTCAAATTCACTGCGCTGTATATAGTGTACTCCCAGCGAGTTATATACAGCCGCCATATCTGGCTTCAGCTCTAATGCCTGGTTAAAATCAAAACTTGCTAAACCGGTGAGCCCAACACTGTCATAAAGTAGGCCCCGTTGATAGTGCAGCTCTGCTTTATCTTCAGCATTAAGGTCTTGCTGTTGCAGAATGAATGAATATCGCGCAATCGCCATTTGCGCGCGCGGATCAACGGGCGCGGGTTCGGCGAGTAGTAGATTACCCATCTGGGATTGAGATGGCCGCTTTGCCGTTGCTTCAGGTGTTGTCGTGCAACCTGACAACAGGCTACAAGATAAAAAAAGGCCGCAAACCAAGGGTCTAAGAGACATTTACACCTACGTGATTTTACAATTGAGACTATGAGTCTACCTTATTCCATGACGCGAAGGTACCTTTTGCAAGGTGTAAGTCTATTGCATTTTAAAAATCAAGCGGGCTTGCTTTCTAGCATCAATGATGCCGTATTGCTGTTTTAATTGCTTAAGAAGCGTTGCATTTTCAAGTAAAAACGCGTCTAAATCTGCCAGTAATTCGGGAAAGTGAACCGTCGTCAAATGAAAAGCAACCACATCATGAGGTAAAAAAGGCGACATGCGAATATCAGTAAAATCAGGGTGGTTTTTTTTGTGCCATTCAACAACTGAATATTCCAGATCGGTCACCTGTGCTCGTTTTGATACCACGAGACGCAATGCCGCCACCGCGTCTGTAGTTTCCAGTAACATGATGTCACCCCTGTCGATTCTGCTCTGCCAGAAAACAGGCGAAAAACCTGATGGAACACTCAAACGCTCCACGTCATCTATGCGCAAATTATAATCAGAGGTATGCACGAATGATGCACCTAAAACTTCGTAAAACGCGTTGCTATAGTGCTTTTTTACACCTTTAAATTGCTGATTAAACCACTTAGGATTATCTGGAAATACAAAGTCGATACTGCCTGCTAACAGCGCTTTGTGAAGCCGTTTAATAGGCAAAGCAACATATTCGAATTCTATTTGTCGGTCTGCTGCATATAACTCTAGTAGGCGCCAGATCGCTCCGCGTTCTACCTCATTGTCGAAATCATAATGTGGCAGATAGGCGATATCCTGAGCGCCAACCGTATAGGTCGTCTTTTCTTTGGTAGAGGCACTGGCCACAGAAATCATGCATAAACACAACAAAGTGGCCAATTGTTTCATTAGTTTTTGCCCTTGTTAGCTTGTTTAGCCGCGAGTGCCTCAAGCTGTTTTGGTGTCGCATCGCCCTGATAATTAGCTTTCCACTCGCTGTAAGGCATCTTGTAGACGATTTCTCTGGCTCGTTCATAATCCATGTCCACGCCTTCCTGCTCAGCAGCTGACACGTACCATTTTGCCAAACAATTCCGGCAAAAATCGGCCAATAGCATAAGCTCAATATTCTGCACATCCTTGTTGTTGTCAAGGTGGTTCAATAATCGTCTGAAAACAGCAGCTTCAATGTTCGTTTGTTTGTCCGACATAAGGACCTCCAAAAACAATAAAAGAGCGAAACCGCCCTTTTATTCAAATTAACCAACGCAAGGCTTTTACTTAGTCTTGTGAATCAGCGTCTTCAGATGAAGCCTGTTCATTTGACTCTGCCTTTGGCTCTTCCCTAGGTTCAGCCTTAGGCTTTTCAAGCAGTTCCTTTATGCTTAAACGCACACGGTTTTGACGGTCAATTTCCATGACCTTCACGTCAACCATCTGCCCTTCTTCAAGGTAATCGGTCACTTTATTTACGCGTTCATGCGCAATTTGTGAAATGTGTACGAGGCCTTCTTTACCCGGAAGTACTTCAACAAACGCACCAAAATCAACAATGCGCGTAATCTTACCGTTGTAAGTCTTGCCCACTTCAATCTCTGCAGTCACTTGCTCTATCTTGCCAATAGCAATGTCAGCTTTCGCGCGTTCTGTTGCAAAAATCTTAATGGTACCGTCGTCTTCAATTTCTATATTGGTGTCTGATTCTTCAGTAATTTGACGAATCATTGCACCACCTTTACCGATAACATCACGGATCTTGTCCTGATCAATTTTCAACGTATAAATACGTGGTGCAAATTCGGACATTTCTTCGCGGTGGCCACTGATTGCCTGATCCATGACACCCAAAATATGCAGTCGCGCTTCTTTCGCTTGCTTCAATGCGATTTGCATAATTTCTTTTGTGATGCCTTCGATTTTAATGTCCATTTGCAGTGCAGTAATACCGTCTGTAGTACCCGCCACTTTAAAGTCCATATCGCCTAAGTGATCTTCATCACCTAGGATGTCTGACAATACAACGAAATTATCATCGCTTTTTACCAAGCCCATCGCGATACCCGCAACAGATGCCTTAATGGGCACCCCTGCGTCCATCAAAGCCAATGATGTACCACAGACAGAAGCCATTGACGATGAACCGTTTGATTCTGTGATTTCAGATACCACACGTACCACATACGGAAACTCTTCTTCACTAGGCATAACTGCCTGAATACCACGTTTAGCCAATCGACCATGACCGATCTCACGGCGTTTTGGCGAGCCTATCATGCCTGTTTCGCCTACACAGTATGGAGGGAAGTTATAGTGCAGCATGAAACGACTGTCACGCTTACCCTGTAATTCGTCGATCATTTGCGCGTCACGCTCGGTGCCCAAAGTCGCCACAACCAATGCTTGTGTCTCACCGCGGGTGAATAATGCAGAACCGTGAGTACGCGGCAAAATGCCAGTTGCCACGTCAAGCGCTCGGATCATAGCGGGGTCACGACCATCGATACGTGGTTCACCCGCTAAAATGCGAGAACGAACAACGTCGCTTTCCAGATCGTGAAGCATATCCGATGCTTCCTTCATATCTTGTTCAGGATTTGCTTCAAGCAACGCTGCCAACGCTTTTTCGGTCACCTCAGTAACAGCATCTTTACGTGCTAACTTGTCAGAAATCTGATAAGCAGCCGTCATGCCTTCTTTGGCAAGTTCACTGACCTTGGTTTTCAAATCAGTATTTTCAGGTTCTGGCTGCCAGTCCCACGCCTCTACACCCGCTTTTTCAGCGAACTCTTTAACTGCATTAACTACAGTCTGGCTTTGCTCGTGACCAAACATAACTGCGCCTAGCATAACGTCTTCTGAAAGTACGTCTGCTTCAGACTCAACCATAAGAACCGCACTTTCTGTGCCGGCTACAACAAGGTCAAGTTCAGAGGAGGCTTGTTCCTCTGTACGCGTATTTAAAATATATTCGCCGTCTTTGTAACCAACACGAGCTGCGCCTACTGGACCATTAAATGGGATACCAGAAATTGCCAGTGCTGCCGATGTACCAATCATCGAAATAATATCAGTTGGGATATCGGGGTTAGAAGACACAACGGTGATAACCACTTGTACTTCATTCTTAAACCCTTCTGGAAATAGAGGGCGGATTGGGCGGTCTATCAAACGCGCAATCAGAGTTTCGTTTTCGCTTGGGCGGCCTTCACGTTTGAAGAATCCACCTGGGATTTTACCCGCGGCATAGGTCTTCTCTTGATAGTTTACCGTTAACGGGAAAAAATCTTGGTCTGCTTTGGCTTCTTTTTTACCAACAACAGAAACCAGTACCGAGGTGTCATCCATACTTGCCATAACAGCTGCGGTAGCCTGACGTGCAATTACGCCAGTTTCAAGTGTGACAGTATGCTGTCCATACTGAAACGATGTTGTAATAGGAGTCACTTTATGTCCTTTTCAAATTTAATATTATCGCTTTTTAACGCGGCGCATAGTATAGCTGTGAAACTCCCTTAGTTAAAGATTTCATCGCGCGCAGTATCACAAACTGCACTGATAGCTGGGTGAGTTACCTTTCTTTCAGCCGAAATAGCGTAAAACCGATGCTTGATTTCGTCGGTTCTTCCTATAACTTCAACAGCATATGTCTCACAGACCTCCTCTTCGACAATACTGGGCATCATGAAGACACCTAACCCGGTATGACCAAATGCCTTGGTTAGAGCACTGTCATCGAACTGGCCTTTAATCTCGGGTACGATTTCATGTTCAGAAACCCAAATATCAAACAATTGCCTGATCGCATATTGGCGAGTGGGGACTAGCATAGGTGCCTTATTTAGGTTGGCCGGAAAGTCACTGCCAAGTTTTTGCGCCAAAGGAGGAAGTGCAAAAAAAGACACACCACATTCACCCAAAAAATGATTAAAGGCCTTCACACTGTATGCCGCACTGAGAGGCGTATCTGATAAAACCATGTCTACTTCATGAACCGCCAGCTCGGCAAGAATGCTCTCGATCGGGCCTTCTTTACACGTCAAAGTGATATCTGGGCAATCGCGAATAGCAGGCTCCAGCATCTTATACACTATTGTCTTGGGGATCGTACTGGCTGCGCTCACGATAAATTCAGAACCACCCGCCACGACGGAGCCTCTCAGTACATCAGAAAGCTCTTTGCCCAACGCAAAGATATCATCCGCGTACCGAAGCACCAGTCTACCTGTCTCAGTCAACTCCAACCCTCTTCCCACTCTGTCGAATAGCGGCTGATTGAGTCTGTCTTCAAGCAGCGCCAACTGACCGCTTATTGTCTGTGGGGTAATATGTAAACGATTTGCTGCCTTGGCAATACTTCCTTCTTTTGCAACAACCCAAAAATAGTGTAAATGCTTATAATTAATGCTGTCTGCCATGTTTAACACTCAAAATTTAATTATCAGTTTTATATACTAGTTAGAGGGGCTGATTGTTCACTTTTTTCGATCAAAAAGGTGGCAAGCCACAGGGATGGCTCACCAAAGAGGAAGCTGCGCGTTTGTATGCCCAAAACAAAGCCATATTTGAATTGGGTGAGAATGAATTCATAATGCACGGGGCAAAACACCTGGACTAATGTAGCCACGGCTTGTGCCCGTTGCAACCATGCCAAAGGAGCCCTAACGCCAGAAGAAGCGAAAGAGGCGAATATGCCACTTATCGCAGTGCCTTTTGAACCCAACCTTTACGAAAAGTTTTATCTGAAGAACCGACGTATACTCGCCGATCAAATGGCATTTCTCAGTGGGCACTTTACCCCAACCCGACAATGGCAGTAGTAATTACGCTCTTACCTGACCCGAACCGGTGACAACAAACTTTTCTGTGGTTAATGATTCGAGGCCCATGGGGCCGTATGCATGTAACTTAGTGGTTGCAATACCGATTTCTGCGCCTAACCCCAACTGACCGCCATCAGAGAACCTAGACGAGGCATTAACCATAACCACGGAAGCGTCTACTGAACGCAAGAAATCGTCTGCCCGCTGCTCATTTTTAGTACAGATGACTTCCGTGTGATTGCTGCCAAAGCGCTGGATATGGTCCAGTGCATCTGCATAACATTCAACTTGCTTTACGGCTATCTCAAGGCCTAAATATTCCTCACCGAATGCCTCAGCATCAAGCTCTCGCGCTCCCTCAAAAAAAACGAGTGACGCAGCATCACAGTTAACTTTTACATGGTGCTTTTTAAACAAAGCACTTGCCAGAGGTAAGAAATCGGCCGCGATAGATTGGTGTACAATAAGCCCCTCAAGCGCATTACAGACGCCGGTTCTCTGTGTTTTACCGTTCTCTAACAAAGACACTGCCATCTCCAGATCTGCATCTTTGTCGATGTATAAATGACAAACACCTTTAAAGTGTTGAATAACAGGTACTTTACTGTGCTCAGTCACATAGTTGATAAGTCCCTCTCCACCACGGGGAATAATGACATTGATATAATCTCTTTGCTGCATCAGCTCGTGCATCAAGCTTCTATCAGGATTTGGTATCACCGTAATTAATGCTTTGGGTAAACCATGATCGACTAAGACGCCCTGCAAAACTTCAGCGATTTTCATGCTGGTTTGCAATGCTTCCCTTCCGCCTCTGAGAATACAGGCATTCCCTGACTTGAAACACAACGCGCCCGCATCGGCAGTCACGTTTGGCCGGGCCTCATAGATCATGCAAACAACACCAAGCGGCACCCGCATTTTACTTACGACTATGCCATTAGGTCTATTGGTCAGGTGCCGAAGTTTACCTACCGGATCCTCTAATGACACTAACGTCTCTATACCCGCCGCCATTTCTTCTACGCGATGTGCCGTTAGCGTAAGTCTGTCAAGCATCGCCGCACTGAGGTCATTGTTTTGCTCTCGAGCGACTTCAGATTCATTAACGCTTAATATCTTATCTTGATTCGCTCTCAACGCTTGGGCCATACCCGTGAGCACCGCGTTCTTTTGGTCTGTAGAGAGCATTGCGAGCACAGACGCTGCTTCATGTGCTTGTTTGGATAGTTCAGAAACAATAGACATCAATAACCTATATAATTACGTTTAAGACTGTGTTGTGTCAGCATGAACATCATCAAATGTTGCTAATACGCTTTCATCAGTTTGTTTATCTGCCTTAGACATAAGCCAAAGCACTGCTGTATTCACCATAAAACCTGGAACAATTTCGTACATAACACTACTAAGCGCTTGTCCATTATCAAGCACAGGGACATAAATCCAGAAAAGAACGGTTCCCACCGCACTTAGCATACCTGTTAGCGCGGCTTTATGAGTCAGGCTCTTACTGTACAGACAAAACAGAACGAGAGGCCCAAAGGCCGCACCAAAGCCGGCCCAGGCGTTACTTACCAGTGACAATACCGTGCTGGTCTGATCCAATGCCAGCAGCATGGCAACCACTGCAACGCCAAATACACCAAGGCGACCAATCATTACAGTGCGCTCTGGTGACAAAGATTTTTTAGCAACAACCTGATACACATCTTCAGTCAACGAACTGGCAGAAACCAAAAGTTGTGAAGAAATGGTGCTCATTATGGCTGCCAGAATTGCCGCCATCAAAAAGCCAGCAATGAGCGGGTGAAATAACAACTGAGACAACACAATGAATATCGTTTCAGGATCAGAGACCGTTAAGCCAAACTCATTTGCATACGCAACACCCACAAAGCCTGTCGCCAGTGCACCCACTAAAGTAACGAGCATCCATGAAATACCTATATTTCTTGCAGTGCTGACATCTTTTACCGACCGGATCGCCATAAAACGAACAATAATGTGCGGTTGACCAAAATAGCCCAGGCCCCAGGCTAAGGTCGAGATCAATCCCAACACAGTAAGATTTTGAAGCGAGGTGTTCACGTCTGGGATAGATGCAAAAGCGGCGCTGTTCATCTGAGCGAAAGAATCAAACTCCAAAAATGCTACTACTGGAACAAGCACCAGAGCCACAAACATTATGCAACCCTGAACAAAATCAGTCAGACTAACCGCAAGAAAGCCCCCTAGCATAGTGTAGGCAACAACCACACCTAAAGTAATTGCGATACCTAGCTTATATTCAATAGCAAAAGCAGATTCGAAAAGCTTTCCCCCTGCAACTAAACCGGAAGATGTATACAAGGTGAAAAAAAGTACAATGATGGCCGCTGAGACAATACGTATCGATAAGGCGTTATGGCCAAATCGATTGGCAAAAAAAGCAGGTAGCGTTAGTGCGTCATCGGCCTTCTCAGTGTAAAGCCGCAGCTTAGGTGCGACATAGAGGTAGTTAGCCAGTGCGCCCAACGTTAGACCGATACCAATATAGACAGCGTCAAAGCCAGCAGCAAACATAGCTCCAGGTAGCCCCATTAACATCCAACCACTCATATCAGATGCACCTGCGGAAAGCGCAGTCACCTGAGGGCTTACCTGGCGCCCTCCCAAAATATATCCAGAAATATCACTGGTTGAACGTCGGTAGGCAAACAGGCCGATTGCCAACATCACTATGAAATACAACGCTAAAGAATAATATCCTTCTACCGACATCCGTACTGCACCCTTTAATTATTTTGACGCGCAACAGTATCATGACAATACACCAAGAGATCAACAGTAAGGAGTCTGTTCAAACCACTTTAATAAATCGGGCAAAGGAAGCGGACGGCTAATAAAATAACCTTGAGCGTAATGACACCCCCACTCTGAGAGTAAGCTCAACGCCACTTCATCTTCGACGCCTTCTGCAACCACTTCGAGGTTAAACGAATCTGCGAGCTTGAGCACAGTATTGACAATTTGCTGGTCTTCAATACTTTTCGACAAATTAAGCACGAAGCTTTTGTCGATTTTAATGACATCGACCGGTAAATCCTTTAAATAGGCCAGTGACGAGTAACCCGTTCCAAAATCATCGATTGCAACTTTGAAACCGCGTTCACGCAGAGCATCCAAGTTTTGAATTGCCAGATTTTGGTCGGCAACCAAGTCACTTTCAGTCACTTCGATCTGAACATCACTACTATTGAGTTCAAACTGTTCCAGTTTCTCGAAAAAACGGCCCAATAAAGCACTGTTTTCCACATCCTGCGTAGACAAATTAATCGCAATACTCACGGGATGACCAGCTTCTCGAAGGGTTGAGGTATCCACGATTACCTGGTTGATAACCCATTCAGTCACAATTTCAATCAGGCCTGCTTGTTCAGCTATGCCAATAAACTCATCCGGAGGCACAAAACCGAGTTCTTTGCTGTTCCACCTAATCAGGGCTTCAAGACCTTTTACCGTGTTGCTGCGTAAATCGATCTTTGGCTGATAGACCATAGAAAGCTCAGACTGTTCTGAAATAAGCGCTCGTTTTAACTCGGTAATTATATCGAGCCTGCGCAAATATCGTGACTCTATATTGTCGCTGTACCGGGCCAGCCAGCTGCTCTCGTTTTTAGCGGCATCAATCACAATGTTCATTCGCCTAAACAAAAGCTCTGCATTATCTGCATCGTCAGGCAGGTCCATAATACCAAGACTTACTTTTATCGGAATGGACAGCTCCTCTGTTTCGACAGGCTGTTCTAAAATGTACTTAAGTGTTTCTAGTTTAATTTCATCCAAGGGAGACTCAGGGATCCAAATCATATCGCTGCCGGACAGTCTGGAAGCTTCTCCCGGCCAGCGCGTTAAGCGCTCGGAGATACGCTGCAAACATATATCGCCATTTACATAGCCATATAAATCATTAATCTGTCGAAAACCAACAATATTCAAGCCAATTACCTGAATATGCTCGCCTGATTCGAGCTTTTCACCGATCAATGTTTGAATGTGAGTGCGGTTATACAGACCAGTAAGGTCATCGTGCTGAGCCTGATAACGAATGCGTTTTTCACGGCTTGCAATGCTCTCCTGCATGGTAGAGAAAGCACTGGCTAAATGCCGGATTTCCTGTAAGCGGCCCGACACATCGAGTGACTTACCATAGTCACCAGCGGCAATTCGCTTGACGCCTTCAATCAAGCTAGACAAAGGCTCTGTAATCCGCCTTGAAACAAGCAAAGACACACCTAAGGAAGCGAACATGGCGATTACAGAAATCGTCAATATTGACACCTGAAGGCGGGTGAAACTTTTATATTGTGGACCAACATTTGCGGCAATAGCGATATTCACATTCGATTCTGCGTCATCGGTTAAGGTGAGACTTCTCAATACATAAGGTTTATCACCTTCCAGCGTCACATCAATCCAATTGACCTCGGATTGAGCACGACCCAGCAACTTATTTGCACTTTCCTTTGTCAACGATGTCGCAATGAGGGATTTTACAGGGGTATCGGTTAGTGCCCTTCCCGCCTGATATGCAATGAGATCAGCTTGGATGATATTACTTAAATCGGTAAGAAAACTGCCGTCAATCTCAAAGCCTACAATCAAAATACCCTTGATCGTGGGTGCTCTGACAGGGACCAGTATCATCTGATACAAACTGCCGTTGACGATACCTATTGCTTCAGTATTCTCATTGTTGTCTTCCAGTAGCGCATTCACTGCATCTTCAAATTCAAATAACGAACCAGAAGTGAAAATACTGGGTTCACTGGTTTTTACAAACCCATTGATGTCTAACAGCGCCATGACATCGGCGTCTATTCGCCTTGCGTTGCTGCGAAGATTGCTGTTTAGCGTGGCAGTGTCTCCACCTTTAGCCACATCAGCAACTACACCACGAAAGCCGAAATCGCCGGCCAGCACAGTGGCCGAACTGGAGAGAATTTCAGAGCGATTTTCCAATACTCGCTCAAAGACATTATTGGCTACCACAAGACGATTAGCCAGTTGCTCGTCAACCATCTTTGCCGTAGAGGTCCAAACATTAACGAGGATCACCACGGCGGTGACAACGATGCTCCAAAACAACAGCCTGAACAAACTCTGTCGTAGAGTTAAATCCATAGAATTGTCTCCCAGCCCCTATTTTGGGGTGTCTCTACGCTATCGTTTTTAGACTTAAGCACTCGGTATACAAACACAATTTGTCATTTAGCATATAGCCATGCTACCCACAACAGTGCAAAAATCCTAGTACAAATTTGTACTTATGGTAACGCTAAAGGTCGACTAGGAGAAAAGAGAAACAAAAAAGCCAAGTCACAAAGGACCTGGCTTCTTTTGTTTGGTGCGGAAAGCGGGACTTGAAAGCGCCCTTCACCCTCATATACCTTGAAATACGCAGGCTACAACTTGTGAACGAGGTATACAGGGGTATTTGCTGGTATCACAACGATCCAAATGAGATCCAAGTTTATACTCAACAATGCTAAGGTCATATAATCAGATTATGCTGACAACTTACCAAAAATTTCTCTTTAATTCTGTTATTAATTGACCATGTAAACGAGTTTTTAAACAGGTATGATTTTCTACTACCGTCTCATATAACGAGCTCTAATATGTAAACGGGATTTCAACTCCGAAGTGCACCACTCGCCCATTAGGCTGCTTTTCTCATTTCTTCGAAGACCAGAACGATAAACAGAAAAAGATTGAAGTGGACATCACACAAGTGTCAAGGAGTTATCGACGTATACTATGCGCTCTTTGGACCACGCGGCGTAGCAAAATTAATATCGATAAGTTGCCATCCTTGGCTGAGGACAAAAACTAATAGAACCGAAGAAGGGCAAAAGAGAGCAGCGCACGACCATTATCCTCATGGGCGTAACGAGCACGATAGCGTTTTACGCCAAAAGTTACTTTGGTATTGAGCAAGCAACTAAGTAACAGTAGTTCTGCGGCTTGGTAAACTAATGCAAGGGTAATGATTACGCCTTGCAACAAGCCGATAACCACGCAAAGTATTTTCACAGCGTCATTTTGACTCACCAATCATCACCCCAGGCATCAAACCCTGTATCCATACTATCGTTGAAAAGGGAGTCGTTAGTATCACTGAATGGCTCTATGCCCGCGCCAAAGATGTCATTATCACACAAGCGTGAAGACTCAGTTGTTGTTATCTCTTCTATGTCTTGTGTATTGGATTGACCTATGGCATTGCCCATGACATCAATGCAAGCATTTGGCGCTATCAGCGGTAATCCTGTTGCAGGGTTGATGGAAGTTGAAGCTATAGGACTGTCATCTATCTCGGAACACTCATCATGCGCATCACATGCGTCATTATCAGTTTGCCGTGGCGGGATACCTAAAAAGCCAGCAAGGGTAAATTCATGTTTCATTTTATTTTCCTGTAAGTCGTTATCTACACTGGAAAAATTAATGAAATTATGGTAGTTTTCAAATTCTTGACTGCGATGCTCAGCAACAACAATTTGCCCTCATCTAGAGGCTATTCTATAAGTGCTGGGCAAGTAAAAGTGCCGACCAAATGGGCATTTGGCAGCACTGCATTTTATTTTTTGCACCTTATCGTGCATCCTTTTCAAAAAAACGTATTTACTAACCGGTGTCATTTATTGGCATCATAATCACACTCCTTATAGTTGTATGTTGGCAAACGTTGCCACGTTAATGTGTCGATGACAGCGTTTAAATTCGGTGAACCCGTGGCTGTAGAGTATGAAGTTTAAGCGGACGAGAGCGTGCACGGACTCTGCGCTCAGTCTTCATAGGCACAGTGTGCCCCGTGCACGTCATGTCACAAAAGCTTGATTAGGCTAAGTGCTACATATGCGCTAAGCGCATATCTCGCATTTGCGTGGCACGCAAACTGCAAAAACAGCGTTTGTGAAACAAACCAATAAGACGCGAAAGAAAAAACAATGACATTGTGTTTTTCTGAAGCAGGCCATTGTCCGTGGCAGCGGACTACCCTCATTCACGTTTTGCCCAAAGCAAAATGGGGTGGCTGCAATTAAGCAGACAGCCCACCATTACCGCTAAGCAGAAAAGCGGCATGTTGTCACACACTGCCCGTGCAACAATATGGCACAGTGCCAAGCGGCGTTAATGGGGGTAGTACGGTGCAACCGGACAATGGCCTTGGAATGGAAAGGTGAAGGTGAGACAACCACCTTCAGTCAGCGTGTCAATTATGATTGACCGTAGAGCTGACGTGCCTTGCCAGTCCACTTGTCCTCAGTGCCGCGCAATGAGGGCAACTGCCAAAAGGCAGGAAGTGTTGTGATAATCATCACAACATTCATTCGGTTATAGGCGTTATAACGTCTCTTGATGAAAAGCAGGATGTATTTCGTCATATCAACGCCCAAAATTTGTATTGGCAAATCCTTTTTAGCGATATCACAATCAAAAAAAGGAAACATCATGACGCAAATACCGACCCACGTTGAGGCACTGAATCATTTAGCGGGTATTGATATGCGCTACCACCATGGTAGGAATAATCACGAAATAGGGGTAAGCAGGAAGGTACTAAGTATGTGCATCGCCGGCCGATTTTCCATGATAGCGCCTGTACTTATCAGGCCGCTTTACGGCATCACCCAGCGTGCAGCACTTACGCACCTCAACAGCTTAGTAGACCTTGGGTACCTATCCGTCTTTCACACTCACCGCGCCATAGATAACCGGCTCTACGTTTTAACAAGGGATGGGGCAGCCTTTGGCTCCGAGCTTATTCAATATCCCATTCCGTTTCGCTCCAAAGCTACACCATCACTTCAGGTGAATCACAATACCATCGCTCATGACTTAATGAATGCGTATGTACTTTTGCGGGGTGTGAATCGTGTAAGTAAAAACGGTGAGGCCAATCCCTTATGGAGTGGGTTTGTGACAGAGCGAGAATTTGCCAGGCTTTACCCCTCGCATCAAATACGTACTGTGGATGGACTGGTAAGGGAGGTTGGCGACAAAGAGAGCTTTGCAGCGGTGGAGCTTGAAAACAGTTTTAAGAGTCGAGCATTAAGACAAACTATCTTGGAAAAGTATGCCTATGCGCTTAACAGCGGCTACTACAACAAGGTATTTTTGTTCTCGCAGCAGCGTAAAATCTTTGATGATGCCAAACGGCTTCATGACGATATTTTTGAAATGCAGCGACATGCACAAACCCAATCCAAAAAAGGGGCGTCACTGTCACTATCCGATATCGATAGATTAGAGGAAGGCCTGATTTTTAGAACCGTTTTTTGTGATGAGCTACAGCGAGTCTTTTACCCATAGAAAAAGCGCTCAACCGAGCGCTTCAATCATGGCGTATATCCGAACCTTCGTTTCACTGAACGAACAGCAATGGATAACACACCGGCCATTAACGATAAGAGCAATAAGCCCTCATCCTTAACCGGCAAGGCAGGGTGCAACTGAATCTCACAGACGGCCCTTATCCCATAAAGGATAAGAAAGATGTAAGTGAATGCCGTTAACACCTCTGCTAACAAAATACACAGTGCCCTTATGAAAATGTGTTTATCTGTCCTCATGCATTGCTCTCCTTAAAACTAGTCAAATGCATAAATAAGTAGGCGCGTGATAGGCAGAAAAAACACAACCACAAAAAGGTTTGAAGTGATAGATATAAAAAGGAAAGGCGGACCATAAGCCCGCCTTCCCATAGGGATATGTCTTCAACAAGAGGGTTGCGCGACGTCTCTTGCAACGACGTGACTCCGTCAGAACACTTTGGTTGCTGACTACGACATAATAAATTTCCTACTTTTACTATCAGGCCTAATCGCTTGCGCGCAGTAGGTGCGCTAGGCGCATGTTTCGGCCAGTATCGTTGTCAGTTTGTCCTGGTAGGGCATCAATTGATGCCTACATTATTATCTAGTCTCTAGGTAGGGATAATAAACCTACCTTTATTACTAATTCTTGGTAAGACCCTAACTCTCTATTTATGATTAGTAATGAGCTAACGACATTTTTTGGGGAAGTGGACAGTGAGTCGTAATAAATTATGAGGGCAATTGATGTAGAAAAAGCATTCTAGCCAATGGGAAATAACATAAAAATGAAAGAAAGCAGACTTAGACAGCTCTTTTATCAAGCTTGACTTTTGAGAAAGCCCCTAAAAGAAAGAGTGTCAGGGAAGCTGCCCCCTAAACTCGATTTTTGCAGTGTTCAGCTCTTGCTCGTCAATGAAAAGGAACGAGTAAAAAAATACCCAATCCGCTAAATTTTTCATATCCATTAAAATCCGAATTCAAAAATAATAACCCTCTCATAAGATAGATACAGGAAATTACCAGACTTCACATGAGTAGATTGCACCTGCACCAACGAATGGATCTCCACCACTATAAAAACCGCCTGGATATTGAGAACCTTCTCCAATATAAGTTCCGCCAACACCACTCAGCATATTGGCTCTTGTTGAGCTAGATAAGTTGGGATCGCATATATCAAATTGGTTACTATAAGGTGTAGCTGAACAAAAAGCATCAACTCCAAACTTAGTAAAAGCCACCGCAATACTATCTACCGCCATCGTAAACTGATAAAACAAGGTGGAATTGATTCGTTAAAATGTCAGGAAACGCTAGGTCTTCATCACAAAAGTCGTACTGACAGAGCTATTGAATAAATCGTAATCGAATTATCCCTGGCTAATCCTCACATGGGACAATCCAAAGTGTCACGACAGCTTAAATCTGAAAGAGACGTCGACATACACGCTAGTGGCGTGCGCAATATCTGGTTGAAGGAAAATATGAATACCTCTCACTTCGTTGCGATTGGCTAAGCTTGCCGAAGCGCGGCAAAACTGATAGTGTGATTACGTCAAAATCGCTTGGTACTTATACCGTCAGTATCCCTTGGTAACCACACTAATTCCATGAAGATAACCCGACTCATGCAATCGATGTGTTTATCAATTTATTAGATTTGGGTGAGTTAGGTTTTGCGCGTAGCCAACCTGCTAAATCAGGGAGACCTAGTTATTCGCTAGCAACGATGCTCAAAATTTAACTTTATGGCTACCTCAACCGATGCTCTGCTCTATTTACTCATCAGCTCTCACAAGGGAGTCAACCTTTTATAGTTAATCCTATCTTTATTTAAAAATGGCATATCCACTGTCAGAAATTATTTTTTGCTTTGTACTCCCGTCCTTGTTCATGAGGTAGATATTTTTATTTTTTCCGTCTTTGCTTATGGTCGAATACATGATTTTAGTTCCATCTGGAGACCATGTGGGATACCAGTCTGCATCCTCACTAAAGGTAAGTCGCGTTTGATTTGAACCATCAATACTCATCACGTAAATTTCATAGTTGCCATCACGTTCAGACATGAAAGCAATGTGTTTGCCATCAGGTGAGACATCAGGATGCCACTCGTCAGCATCGTTAAAAGTTAGTTGAACAAAGTCACTTCCATCAATATTGGCAATGCTAATTTCAGAGTTTTCATTTTCAAATTGAGAATGAAATACAAACTTTTTGCCGTCAGGGGTGTAAATAGGAGCGCCCCCACTCAGGCCATCTATTCGCTTTTTTTCTGAACCATCGGATTTCATTGTCCAGATTTCATTTTGGACTTTTTCAGTTGCGTCCCTATATGTTCGAGCGAAGGTTATAGTTTTGCCATCAGGAGACCAATCAGGCGCGTAGTCCCATTTACCTTTTTCGTGAGTAAGCCTTTTTCGGCTCGAGCCATCAGATTGCATAACATGAATAGACCATGTTTTTCTGTCATCATATTTCCCATAATAGGAAAACTGGCTACCTTCTGGAGACCACGCTAAGTATCCTCCTTTGACATTTTTTTTCGTTATCTCCTGATTACCTTCGGAATCTACCCTTAGAACTTCAATGAATTCATTTTTACTAGAAATATAAGCAACCTCAAACGATCCTGCTAAATTAGTCGATGTGCCGCTTGAATAACACACCATAGTATTCAGGCTAAGAACTAACACCAGCCATACCTTTAATTTTACAAAACACATAGTTTTCGACACCGAACATTATTTCACAAACGATTCGGTTGAAGTTGAAGTATCTAGAATAGAACTACTAGTTATTTAAGGTGAAAAGGTAAATTTATAAGATATTATGTAATCTCAACCCACTTTAAACACTGTTTAATTTCTTTGTTCATAGAGTCATAGTATATTAAATTGAGGTCTATGAATCACACAATTAATGTTGATTTTTCTCCGAGATTAACAGCTGCCTGCCACTTTTCTGTATCTTGAGGCTTGTGAAAAAAGAACCCTTGTAAAACATCACATCCATGACTAGTTAGAAACTCTGCCTGCCAGTTAGTCTCAACGCCCTCAGCTACAACTCTGGCATTGATGGCTCTGCTTAAATCGATAATTATTTTGACTATGGATTGGCTTGTGACACTGCTTTCCAAATTCATAACAAATGATTTGTCGATTTTAATCTCATGTATGCTGAGTTTCTGTAGGTAAGCAAGAGAGGAATACCCCGTACCGAAGTCATCTATCGAAAATTGAAACCCTTTCAAAGATAATTTTTGCAAAAGTGAAGTAGCAAAGGCCACATCTTTTATTAACGCACTTTCTGTAATCTCAAGAATAAGCCTCTTTGGTTCAACATTATATTTTGTAGTCACTGCCAATAACGCACTCTCAAAAGTACTGTGAGTTAGAAAGTTCGCACTGATATTCACCGCGATAGTAACGTCTTTTCCCTTTTGCTTTACATTGGAAATAATCTCACAGGCTTTATTTAATGCCAATTGACTCAACGCGAGTATTTCAGGTCCGTCTTCCGCTACAGGAATAAAAACTGCGGGAGAGACTAGGCCCAGACTAGGTGACTTCCATCGCATTAAGAGCTCAGCAGAATGACATTCAGAATTCATATCAACTTTTGATTGTAGTACGAATGCAAATTCTGAGGATGCGATTGCCGAGGGGAGGACTTGTTTTACCCGCTCCTTTAATAGGACGCATTCGATTTCTTTTTCAGTTAACCTATGCCCTCTTACCTCGCCATTACCATCGATTACAGCTCGTGCTTCATCAAACAGTGCCCATATCAATGTCTTTGACAATGCATTTGCATCAAAACAAAAGCTACCTATTGTTAGCAAAAACGGAATAGTCGCACCGTCTATATCAACGCCGTCAATTTCTAATACTTTTTTCTCAAATTTTGTCGCTTCCTCACAGGAGACAAGTGCTTTTGTCCCTACAAGGTAAAATGCATTTAATCCAACATGAAACAGGGTAAAACCTTCCGGAACCAAGATATTTAACTTTGTAGCAATGCACTCAATGACTTTTAATTCGGTTTTCTCACCATGCTCTTGCTGGACGCGCTCGAAACGCTCAATACTCACGGCAGCACAATACATTTTCTTGCGGGCTAGTTGAATAATACTAAGGGCATTACTCAGAACCTGCTTAAGCACCGCCATATTGGGCAACTTACTTATTGTATGCCGAGAGGAAAAGGTCTTCAGTTGGTTTTCTAAATGGACGGTTTTTGTAATATTTTGAATATAGCCAAGATAATACCTGTCGTTATTTAAACTTACCTCTCCAACACGTAAGTAAATGCTGATAACCCCCCCTGACTTATGAATAGCCTGCAATTTTCTGCCTCGCCCAATAATTTTTGGAACGCCCGAAGACGCATAATTATCAATGTGCCCCTGATGTTCGGCAGCTTCTTTAGCGGGCATCAAAATCGTAATATTTTCACCAATAAGCTCATTTTCTTCATAGCCAAAAAGCGCAAGCCCTCCCCTATTGACCGATTGAATATTGCCCTTTGCGTCAATGGTAACTATTCCGTCGGGTATGGTGTCATGAATAGCATTAAACATCAGATTTCGAGCTGTTAATGCTTCCAGTGATTTCTCCAATGCAAACGCACTCGATAATGCTCGGATTTCAGCGCCCACTGACTGCGATAGCGAGGTAAAAAGTAACTCAATAAAATCAAGGTTCTTCTTGGGCTGTTTGAAAAGAGCGGCAACTAGCCCTATTCGCTCTCCAGCTTCATTGTTGATGGGGTAGCCTACATATGACTCAATCCCCTGCTCCTTGAGAAGTGTATCTTTTGGAAATGCCTCTGCGACTGCGCCGTTATGAACACAGAAACCCTCTTGTATTAGTGCTTCACAGGGCGTGCCAGACAACGGATAAGCGATATCACCTATAACTTGCCCATCAACAAGATAACAAAATGTATGCGCCTTATTACGTTCTCGCTCAATCAACGCGAACATCAACTGATCAGCATTCACCACTTCGCTCATGTGTAACGCAAGCTTTTCCAGTGAAGCTGCATTAGACAGCATCTCAAGCCACGCCTCAAAGGTGTAAAGAGATAAATCCAAGTGTTGTCCCTATTGATTCAAAAATCAGTTGCATAGCCTGTTCATAATTACACCACCTTTTTATGTTGCGTTAAAGAAAAATAGTATGAATAATGTATTTCTATTACTGGCGGAAGTTGTAAATATCAACGCCCTAAAAAGAGCTGTAAATGCAAGAATCACTAGAACAAATAATCAAAAAATCAAGTACTCCAACACGTCTCGTAGAAGCAAAGCAACATTTAAAAAATTTACTCGAAGAGATGGAATATAAGATTCCTTTTAATATCACTTCTTCGCAAGAGAAGGATTATGACGCTCTGTTAAACAGGCTTCACAGATTAGAGAGAAAACGCCTATCTGAGGACAGCTCCATTCCTAATCTATCAACCATAAGGCAGTGCGTTGCAGATATCCTTCTTCTGTTAGATGGGCATGATATAAAAAAGAAACAGTACACCCCTTCCAATTAAATATACGGCCTCATGGTTGCCAGAGGCTAAGAAGTGCAAAGCATGTTTATTTTAAGGTCTCTATAATGCCGATACCAATCTGTTTCGACCTTCACGTTTTGCTTGATACAGACATTCGTCTGCCGCCTTCAGTAAGGCTCGCCATGTTAAACAATCGCCACCGTAAGTAGCGACACCGGCCGACAGTGTTACTACCCCCATAGGAGACTTTATATGGGGGATCTGTGCTTTTGCGACTTCTGAACGTACCCTCTCAGCAATAGCAATGGCATCTTTTAATTCAGTATCCGGTAAAAGTATTAAAAACTCCTCACCACCATACCTCACGGACAGTTTATCAGGGCCTCTAACACATGACTTCATTATCGAGGCGACTTTTACTAAGCATTCATCACCCGCTTGATGACCATACTCATCATTAAATTTCTTGAAAAAATCAACATCCAATATTGCTATTGAAAAAACGTGACCTTTTCGAAGAGAGCGGCGCTGAATGACATCATCTATAGCACGTCGATTATGCAATCCCGTCAATTGGTCCTGATTAGACGTTTCTTGCAACAAGTCTACGGCGAACTTTAAACGCAACTGTGCCAATACTCGATGCTTTAACGTTATCGCATGAAACGGTTTGCTAATGAAATCCGAGCAATCCACTTCCCAGCATTTTTGCTCTAATGTCTCATCACTGCTACCCGTTATGATAAATATAGGAAGTTGCCTTGATGAGTGAACTCGTCGAACCATTTTGCAAAGCCGCAAACCGGTTCCATCAGGCAAATGATGATCAAATAGGGCAACATCGAAATCATGTTTTGCCAATAAGGAAAGCGCTTCTTTAGCAGAGCCAACGCAGTAGCACTCACCCAACTCACTGAGCATAGATTCATACATTGCGATAAAAATGGGAGAGTCATCAACAATTAAAATCTTTGCTTGCGTGCATCGCTTGTGTATTTGTGTCTCAAAAGTGTCGTGTGCCATTTACTTCTTCTATTGGTCCTAAGCTTTAAGAATGGGCAATCAATCCAGCTATTTCAACCTAAAACCAAATCAAAGTTAGTCATACATTGGCCACAAAATGGCTCTGGTAGCTCCTATTGCCTAATGATACTTTTGAGTTGGTTGATTTTTAGTGGCTTTCGCAGCACTTTTTCGCACACCGAATCAATCAGCCTGTAATCTTGAGGCGTTAAGTTTCCCTCTTCGGCAGTGAGAATATATATCAATGAATGTTTGATCTTCTTGTTTTCCGCCAGCCATTCAATAAATTCTAACCCATTCATCTTGGGCATCTGAATGTCACAGAATATGAAGTCAAATTTCGGTCCTTGGGTAATAGCATCGATAGCCTCGGCACCATCATAGGCTGTAAATACTTCACAGTCCGCATAATCAAACATTTCCTCAAGTACATCGACTAGTGCTGTATCGTCGTCAATCACTAATACGCTTAGCTTTTCATTGTCCGCCTGTTTAGCTTTTTGAAGGTCGAGGAAAAACAGTGCGCCATGTTCAACAGATGAGTCAAAAGACAAAGCGCCATCCATGTCATTCGCAAGTTTATGGCTAATCGACAAGCCTAACCCACTGCCATCACCCACACCTTTTGACGTAACAAATGGCTCGAATATCTTGTGCTTAAAATCATCAGGAATGCCAGGACCGTTATCGGCCACTTTCACTCGCCAGAAGCTATTAAAGTCAACAACTTCCAGCTCAATTTTCCCTCCACCTTGTAACTTCAAAGCATCCTTGGCGTTGTTCATCAAGTTGATGAGTATTTGTTGTATATGTGCGCTACTCGCCTTTACGAGACAATGGCCATCAAAGGGCTTAAGGTAAATTTCTACGTTGTGTTTAGAATATAACTTTGTAAATAGAGGCAGGCATTGCTGCAACTCAGCGAATAAATCCAGGGTTTTGAGCTTTATACTGTCGTCAGACATTGAACTAGCGGCACGAAGACCATGGACGATAGTTGAAATTCGTTCACAGGCCTTTTGGATCTTTCTGAAACCGTCAATAGTTTTATCCGTAGCTAACTTGCCATCAACGAGTCTTGCCTCCATAAGCTCTGCAACCCCAGATATTACTGCTAAAGGATTATTGATTTCATGGGCAACGCCTGCGGCAATCTCACCTAAAGACGCCAGTTTAGCGTTGTTAAGGGCAAGCTTTTTTTGCTCGTCAAGTTCTTGTTTAGCACGTTCTTCATTTGTTCTATCAATATTGACACCCACCATCACCCAGCTGTCATCTAAAACATTGTTGTACAGCTTAGCTTTTGCAGACACATAGACGGGCTCACCACTGATCTTGTTTATTCTGAAGCTGCTTTCCCACTCAAGTTTATGCTCAACCGCTAAAGCTATTTCTTTCTCTACCCTAAGCCTGTCTTCTGGATCAAGGTAAGCCGCCCAATCATTATACTGCAACGCTCCACCGCTGGGCGCTAATCCATATATGGTGTACATCCGCTCGTCCCACTCAATGGTGTTATTTTTTAAGTTCCATGTCCATGTACCTATGCCTGCCGCTTCTAAAGCAAGCTCATTTCGTCTGCGGTAGTTATCAATAGAATACTCTTGACTAATATTTCGCTGCACACTTATCCAGCTCTCATACCAACCTGTTTTATCCACAACAGGAGAGATGGTCAATTCAACTACAAATTTCTCGCCATTCTTTTTATAGTTTGTTAGACGTTGATTGACATGTTGCCAGTTTTTCAAACCGTCTCGAATGTTACGTTTTGCAACGTCCTCCGTTTCTTCACCTTGCAATATTTCTGCTGGAGTTTTACCAATGATTTCTGCCGCAGAATAACCTGTCATTCGTTCAAAGGCATCATTTACATATATGGTAGGCGGACTTGGATGTTCATGAGACTGAGCAGCAGCAATCAGCACAACATCATTCATTGCCTCCAGTAAATTAAAGTTATCCCCTGCACTAAATACAATGTCGTCATAATCTTGCTCAGGCTCAATTGATACGCCTAATGAATCGGCTGACAATAGTGAAAATGTCACTTTACGCGCTTTAACGATTTGCCTTTCACCAGCCTTCACAAGGTAGGGAAAGAAAAATGCGTGCCCCTCTGTGTGCTGAAAACACCATTTACGCGTATGCTCTATTCTTCTGCAAAAGTCAGTCTCTGTCGGGATGAGTAAACGGCTCTCATCCATTGAGCTATGCCATCCTATGCCCTTTTCAAAATAAAGGGCAATCAGACCGTCTTTGTTTGACGAGATTAGCTTTTCGATATTCATGCTTTCACCATTCAAAATGGAGCTCGATCGTACTATTGACGTTCATTAGTTAATATTTCACACGAACTCTCAGAGCGCAGAGCCGACCATTACAATGGCTATTCAAGTATAGTCCAAAATTCTGCCATGCTCTCTGCTTTCAAGCTCTTAAGTTCTAACAGATTACACAAAACACTTTCATGGTGTTTAACCTTACTTAAATCCTGCAAAAATAAATTGCTTTCTACCACTCAGTGACTACCAGAAGCTCCAGCGAGCCCCCTTATGTCTGCGTTGCCAATTGATTATTCATAACATTATAACATCACTTTGATTTGTCAAAGTTTTAACATCGCTCTTAATTGCGAGCCATTTAATCTTTCCAATAATTAGTACCCCAAAAAAGCTATGGCTCTAAAAAACATTAAGCTTCGTTGTCATAGGACGCAAAATACTCGACAAACACACAATATTGATTAGTAGGACTTTCCGCTTCCTTTTCATATTGCTTTACAAAATCCTGATAAACCGGAGGCTTACCAATTGTCATCATCAGTGAGTCTAGGGTTTTCATGCTACTAACGAGCTCATCGGAAAGACCAAAAAAAGCAGCCTTGTGCTCTGGAATGGCTATGGAAATTTTGTCAATAATGAATTCAATTTTCCCATTATTACGTAATATTTCCTTACATATTCCTATCGCTGTCTTGCTAAGTGATGATGCGTCAACTGCATTTCTATCCATTATTGCGTCTCTCTCTACTTTCATTAACTGATACATGTTCAGACTTTGAAGCGAGATACAAGCTGCTGTGTGCGTGACGCCATTTCTGCTAATTCACTTGCCGCTTCTCTTGCTTGCCTTGAACCCTGTTCGGCCTCAACTGACATACTGCTAATGTATTCAACACTCTGAGAGACCTGCAAAGATGTCATATTCTGCTGCTCTGTTGCAGCAGCAACGGACTCACTCATTGAAAGCAAAACATTAATATTCGACGAAAGTTCGTTCATGGCCTTGGTTACAAGCTCAACCAAGTGGATCCCACCATCAGCCGCTCGCTCAGCTTGCTCCATCGCACAGACCGATTTATCAGACGTGTTATTCATGGTCTCCATAATGCGGGCAATCTCAACAGCACTTTGCTGTGATTGGGTAGCAAGCGCTCTCACTTCATCCGCGACCACAGAGAAGCCTCGGCCTGCATCTCCCGCCCTAGCGGCTTCAATGGCCGCGTTAAGTGCCAATAGGTTTGTTTGATCAGCTATACCCGTAATGGTGTTCAGGGCTACAGTAATTTGGTTAACTTCGCTTTTTAACGAAGCAATAATGCCGCTAGAATCCCTTATCAGTCCCACCAATAATGATATGTTTTTAGCAGCAAGATTGACGCGCTCGACGTTTTCTTTAAGACTCGCCTCGGCTTCTATTCCCTTGTCCTTTGTGGTCAATGAGGCTTGAGCAATGTCATTAATTGAGGCTGTTAATTGCTCCATAGCAGTCGCGACAGAATGCGTCTGATCTCGCTGGCGTTCAGAAAGGTTTGCGCCCTGCTCTGTTGTTACACTGAGCTGTTCTGCCGCAGATGCCAAAGTAGCAGCATCTTCTTTTGTGCTAGCAACAATATCTCTAATTTGGCCAATAAATATATTAAAACCGACGGAAATCCTATCAATCTCGGGAATTTTAGATAGCGGTATCGAGACGGTTAAATCGCCCTCTCCTTGTGCGAGTGCATCACATGACTGCCCTAGTGCAGTTAATGGCCTAATAATCTTTTTTGCGAACCAAATGGCAACACCGACAGCAGCCGTGGTGATAAGAAGAAATTCCACCACTGCTGACAACATAAGACGTTTTCCGACTTGAACCGCCGCATGAAGCGATTCCTCCACATCTGCTTCTGCCATGAGGGCATAGGTGTAATCTCCAATCTCGACCGGCGAATATGATGAAAATACGGGCACATCACGATAGTCATTTATCTCAAGGAAACCTGCTTTCCCCTCAAGCGCTTGCTGAGACGCTTCAGTTTCGACTGGCTGGAGACCCACTGATGTTCTTCTTGATGTGATTTCCTTAGCCTCTGCTGGATACTTTTCCTCGATGACGGCTAAATAACTCTCTGAGTCTTCTAAGAAAAAACGACTCTCACTCATTAATACGCCTTTCGGCGAGACAAGATAGGTTTCTCCGGATATACCAAAACCTTTGTCTTGCCACTTCTGTTGGTGTGTTAAGAGGCTGTTAATATGCTCCATTGGCATTTGAAAAATCAACACCGCAATGTTTCGTCCTGTTTCATCTTTAATTGGGCTGGCAGCGAATCCGGCAAGTGCCATGTAGGAAGGAAGGTAAGGCGAAAACTCACTAAATACCACATCATTACTACTATCGAGCTTACGCGCTTTATCAAACACTTCACCAATACCAGTGGCAGAGTAAGGTCCAGTTTCAATACTGGTCGCAAAATCTAATTCTTTGAATACGCTGTAGACAATGTTCCCTGTTTTGATATCAGCAATGAAAATATCGTAGTAGCCAAATTCATTCAGAAACTGACGCAGTGTAGAGTGATATTTACTGTGTGCTTTTGCATAGTCTGTTGAATTCGTTAGATCATGCAACTTGTCCTTTTCGCCAAGAGGGAAAGCGGAACCTGCTATAAAGTCATATTGCAACTGTCGCGAAGTTAACGACAGTGGGTCGAACAATTTTTCCGGCTCCAACAAAGCCCTGGTATTAAGTTCATTGAAACGCGTGGCAAATGACTTTTTATAATATTCATTCAACAACTGCTGCTCGTCCGTTTGCAGTGGCATTCGTTGTGAAGCGTACTTATTAAAGGCTGCTATAAAGTCAGTCGCTGCGTTAACCATGGTTAAGTTATATGACTTGGCTCTTATCTGCGAAGCAATTCCTGAGATGTATGCATCTAGCGCCTCTTTGGTCTGCACATTTTGACTAACCAACTTCTCTTTCGCAGCTTCTTTAAGTGCATGTCTGGACTCATTTACGGCAATATTTACCGAAACAGTAGCCATGACGAGGATTGAAGCTACCGTCAAAGAAATCATGACGACAAGCAATCTAGTTTTTAAAGACATTTTCTGATCTTCTCTCAATCTGAATAGCGTTGATTAACATCGTTGAATTTGACTACCTGCTCATTTGCGCGCGGTGCGTGACTAAGCTCGGCTATGAGGTTCATCCATTGCTCCTTATTCAACGGTTTAGAAAAGAAGTATCCTTGAAATATATGACACCCCTTGCGAGCTAAATAATCTTTTTGGATCTCTCGCTCTACGCCCTCCGCGACCGACCTCACTCCCAAGGCATTGGAGATATTGATAATGGCGTCCACAATTTTATAGCTTTGGTGGGAAGCCGAAGCATTGATGTCATCGACAAAATATTTATCAACTTTCACTTCAGAAATCGGTAACTCTTTAAGATAAGCTAGACTTGAATAGCCCGTCCCAAAATCATCGATAGAAAACTGCACGCCATAATTACTGAGTTCAACCATCACTTGTTTGACAACGGATATATCAAGCACTAATGCTGTTTCAGTCAACTCAATAACTATCAGTTGAGGCGGGACTTGATGGAAATTTATACAACTTAAAAATTTTTCAGAGAAACTCGGTTCAACTATTTGTTTGGCACTGATGTTTATTGAAATCGGGTATGCTGCACCTTGCTTTATACTATATGCTAATGACGAAATGGCTTCATCAATAACCCAATCACCTATCGATATTATTGCTGAGGACTCTTCAGCTAGAGGGATAAAGTCGCCAGGACTCACAAAACCTAGCTTTTTGGAGTGCCATCTCACTAATGCTTCGAACCCGACAACATTAGTATCAACATCGTATTGCGGCTGATAAACCAAGGACAATTCGCCACTGTCGGCAACCGAGTCTAAAGCATCTTTTATTCGAACATAGCGATCGTGCTGGTCAATCCCTTCTTTAGCAATATGGTGATAACCAAATGGCGCTGACAATTTTGACTGCCTTACCGCTTGCTCTAAAATGTTGAGCATAGATTCGAAAGAGTGCGCGCTAGGGTCAAAAATGATGCTTCCCAATGAGGCAGTGAGGCAGAGTTTGTGTTGGCCAATTTGGACATCAAAATTATTTTCTTTTAGCAGAATGTCTTTCAAACCGTCTGATTCAAATTTGTGAATTTCGGTCATCAGAAAAGTAGATTTGGCCAGAAAGATAAACGCGTCTGCGTTATATTTATATAAACTGTAAGCATCACTGCTTACTTTTTTCAGATTTCTTGCAATTTGCTTTAATGCTTCATCGCCAGCGTTGAATCCATACTTGTGATTGAAAACCTTCATTTTGTCAATATCAAGGAGCAAGACAAAAAGTCCATGCTGCTTGCGCCGAGCCTCATTTGAAAGGTTTCTTACTTCACGTTCAAACCATTGGCTATTGCGTAAGCCGGTCACATTGTCAGTAAAAGCCAAATTGTAAATTGTATCTTGTGCTTTAATCCTCTCACTGATGTCTCTTATCACACCAATGTACTTCTTTTCTCCTTCCTCCGTTAACTCAGAAAGAGATAATTCCATTTGGAAAATTTCCCCACTTTTACGTTTTGCAGGCAATTGCCGACCTACACCCATTATTTTTGCATTACCAGTTTCCTTGTAATGCGCCATATAAGTGTCATGCTGTTCGGCGTAGGGCGCGGGCATTAGCACAGCGATATTTGCGCCCAAGAGTTCACGAGATGTGTAACCAAACATATCGAGCGCAACCTCATTTAGGTGAGAAATGACTCCCTTCTGGTCTATAGTGATTAGCGCATCATTAATGTTATTCAGGATATTTTCTATTTTCTGAGCTCTTTCCTCACTTTGAATTCTCAATGTTTTCTCGTCAGAAATATCTTCAAAGGCTCCAAATACGCGAACCACATGGTTTTGTTCGTTCTTCTCACAATTGCCACTTGCTCTCACCCATTTGTGAGCACCTGTTGCATCAGTAAATTCAAGCTCTAATGAAAAAGGAAGCCCCTTAGTGAGAAGAGTATTAAAAGCATTTTGAAGAATGATTCTTGAATCGGCTTTGTAATGACTCATCGCCTGCTCAAGTGTTATGCCATCACGTCTTGAAATCGCATAGATCTCAAATACCTCGTCAGTCCAATAGACGGTGTCTTTCTCAGGGTTATATTCCCAGGCTCCGATTTTTGAGATTGATTGCACTTCTTTCATCAATTGCAACGCGGCTTGCGTATTTTTTTCTTGATACAGACGTGTAAACAGGTTTTCGAAACTTTTGAAAGCAATTGAAAAATGGCGCAATGAAGATTCTTGCACGCGATCAGAAAATAAAGCCACCAAAGCACCTACGCATTGATTAGCAGCGTTTTTGATAAACGCGCTGACGGAGCTCTGTGCATCAAAATGCATATGTGCATGGTCACTCGGGTAACTCTTAAGTGACGGGTATACATGAACCTCTACGCCACAAGTATTTTCGACCTGACCTAACGCGCTGTTCAGTTGATAGGTAAAATGCCTTTGCCCTTTGTCATTTTGTAGCATCGATAGCGTCGATAAATCCTTGCCGTCAACCGTTGCCCAAAATAAGGCATCAGCGCCTATAAAATCTTTTAAAGCTTGGAGCTCAGAAGTCAATGTTGAGTGATACTCCTTTGCAATGTTTTGCATAGTGTCTTTATCAATGACTTTTTTGTATTCGAACATAAATAGACTTTATCCGGTCGCGGTACGCTTTTTGACTTACTTCTCAAAACTCAATGGTAATGACGCCAATGATGCAGAGCGTGCGCCGATTTTTTCGGCATGCAAAGCGACTTCCTCTGCTAAGTTAAGGTTTCTGCTTGCTACATTATTGACATTCACGACGTTGCGACTTATTTCTTCTGCAACGACACTTTGCTCCTCAGCAGCGGTCGATATTTGTGTGGCATAGTCGGCGATGATTGAAACATCCTCATACACTTTATTAATTATCTGAACTGTTTGCTGAGACTGGGCATGGCTATTTTCAGCCGTCTCACGCCCTCGTTGCATTTTTTCAGCCCATTCCAGTAATGTTTCTCTCATCTGTGTCATTGACTGCTCAATCTGCTGTGTGGCTTTATGTGTCCTACTCGACAAGGCCCTAACCTCATCAGCAACGACAGAAAATCCACGGCCATGCTCACCTGCCCTTGCCGCCTCAATGGCCGCATTGAGCGCTAAAAGATTAGTTTGATCCGCGATACCCTGTATTTCTTTTGTGACGTTAGAGATTTCGTCCGCCTCAACGGCTAACTTTTCAGATTGCGTTGCAGATTCCGACACTTCCTGTGAGAGGGCTTGAACAGCAGACATTGTTTTTTCCATTGCTGTTGTTGCTCGACCACACTCATCATGAACAGCACTTACTTTCTCCGATGTGCTTGTCGTATTTTTCGCCACGTCTTTGATAGTGACAGACATTTCTTCCATTGCAGTGGCTAGTTGATGAAGCTCGTGCGTTTGTTGCTCAACACCTTCTTTTGACGTACCCGCTACACTTTGAAGCTCAATGGCGCTTCCCCGCATTGAGTTGGCACCATCCAGTGCCCGCCCAAGAATAGTCTTAGCCCTGCCATCTTGCATGTCATTTTGAAAGAGCATGACATCCATCAGACTAGCTCCTCTATATATAATGCGTGAAACGCTGTCATATTCTCTTCTAAGTTGTTTAATCGCGTGAGGTAACTTAAAGATTTCTTGTTGAAAGATCGCAAGTAAAACCAGAGGTAAAAGCAAGCCAATAAAAGGCGACATGAATACGCCAATGCAAATCAAGATAGATGCAACAAAGAAAATGCCTAACCTGACCTCATGACGTTTCCAAATCGGCTCATCGATACTCTTATCGCTGTTAACGGAATGATACAGTCGACATGCGCGCGCTTTGATGTTCTCTGGCAGCACAGTTCGAACCGATTGGTAGCCTACAAGCTTGCCCGATTCAAAAACGGGTGTCACATACGCATCAACCCAGTAATAACGACCATCTTTACAGCGATTTTTGACCGCACCACGCCACGCCTTACCGGATTTTAGTTTTTGCCACATATCAGCGAATGCGGCCTTCGGCATATCAGGGTGGCGAACGATGTTATGATTCTTCCCTACAAGCTCACATTCATCAAAGCCGGCCACTTTGCAAAACGACGCATTAACATATTTGATAACGCCTCTTGTGTCCGTAACAGAGACCAACTCTTCGCTATGAGGAAAGGTCACCTCTTCGTCTATTACATGTTGATTTCTTTTTGACATTATTAATGCGTCCTGTGACCTGGTCTATTCTTCCAAGAGTTCAAACAAACGTTTCATTTTAAAAGGTTTTTGAAGTACTTCATCGGCTCCTGCATCGAGAAAACGAGAAACAGCATACTCTCCAGTGTCCCCTGTCATCCCGATGATGCGAAGTCTTCGGAACTCTGGGTTTGACCTTATCTGATGGCAAACTTTATCCCCATGGCAGCCAGGTAGAAATAAATCGAGGAGAAGGATGGTGGGATGCCATTCTGCTACTTTCAATCCGGCATCAAAACCGTCAAGAGCAGTTTCAAACTGCCAGCCTTCGTATTGCAAAGATAATTCAAAGTGAAGCATGGCGTTAAAATCGACATCATCATCGACGATAAGTACCTTTTTTGTATCTTGCATCAGTGCATCGTCTTGGCCTGTGAAGATATCTACGTTCGCTTCAGCTAGCGCTAAAACATCACTTTTTAAAAAACGTCGATGACCACCTGGCGTTGTGGCAGCTTTAATTTTTCCGCTGCTCGCCCATTGCCTGAGTGTAATTGGCGAAATCATTAATAGTTGAGCAGCTTTCTGCGGGGACAGCCAATCTTTAGGATTGTTCATGCTTACAATAAATAAAACGATGTTGCCAAACAGTATATATATCGATTTAATCGTTTCAAGCGTTTAAATCGATTTTATGCGCGTATTTCTGTTTAAACTACGCAAAGAGCAGGCTTCGTGGTGAATCGTTTTTGTCGTAATGCAGTGTTGTCGTCATTAAACTTTAAAAGTCAAAGGTTTGAAATTGGTCTATTCTTTTTTTCCTGAATAGTGTGTTAGTAAGACAAGTTAACGCGTGTGGATTTTGAGAGAGATAATTATGCGCCAACCTAAATTATTATCGGTTTAAAGCAAGCAGCGGATATGGGTTTACCTGATCCTAAAGGTTGGTGTGAGGCAGACAATAGACGTCCAACATACATTGTTTGAACATCCGATCTGCGCCTTCGTAGAAATTTGGCTCGCTCATTTGTATGTTCGCTATGAATGATAGAGGCAAAGATAAAGGTTACGTTTGCTACTATAGAATAGATTTAATCTCAAAACATACGCTATCTAGACGAAGTGTTTTGCGATTGTAAAAAGACTTATGATAAGAGTGAAGCCAGCAACCCATAAAGATGATTTTTATCGACGGGCTTTGCGACATGAGCGGTAAAGCCTTGACTTAAATAGCTCGACACATCCTCCACCATCGCATTGGCCGTGAGCGCGATGATTGGCGTATAACTGCTAAATTGGCGGATACGCTTCATTGCCTCAACGCCATCCATTTCAGGCATTTGAATGTCCAGTAAAATTAAATCAAACTCGTCTGTTTCTGCGGCTGCAACCGCCAGTTTACCATTTTCTACAATCTTTAAGGTAGCCTCAGTGCTTTCAAGTAATGCTTCGATGACAACTTGATTTATTTCGTTGTCTTCGGCAATAAGTATTTTCTTGTCGGTTAAGTGCGGTGCAACCAGTGCTTTATATTCAGCTTTACAAGTCGCTTTGTCCGTTTGCTCTAATGGTAGGGTAACGCTTATTGCTGTCCCGCATCCTGTTTCGCTTTTAACATCTATTGAGCCGCCCATCATCTCTATAAGATTTTGTGTTATCGACATTCCCAGGCCACTTCCACCAAACTTACGAGTTGTTGAGTTATCCGCTTGAGTAAAACGTTCAAATAAGCGGCTTTTGGCCTCCTCACTCATACCAACGCCAGTATCAATGACGTCGAAACCAAGTGCCTTTTTGGCATTATGCTGAGTTTCGTAAATATTGACTGTTACACTACCTTTCGCGGTAAATTTTACAGCGTTACTCACGAGGTTAAGAAGGATTTGCTTAACTCTGACAATATCACCCAGCCAACTATCATAAAAATCCGCCTCAATATGACTGATAAGTTGTATTCCTTTATTACTGACGATCCCATCTACATCAAACTTGACGGACTTTATTACCTCGCTAATTGAGAAAGGTGCTTTTTCCAGTTTTAGCTTTTTGCCTTCAATCTTCGAGTAATCAAGAATATCGTTTATGATCGTTAGTAGTGATTTGGCTGATGATGACGCATTAATTAGCATAAGCTTTGATTTAGCGTCGAGAGCATCAGTATTTATCATTTGCAATCCACCGAGAACAGCGTTCATCGGAGTGCGAATTTCGTGACTCATGTTTGCCAAAAACTCGCTTTTCATTTTGTTAGCTTCTTCCGCCTTTTGCTTAGCGGCTTCAAGTTGTTGCTCAATAAGTTTTTGTTTGGAAATATCCTGAATGATAGAGCAGATAAGCTCTTCACCCATTGCACTCGCAATTTTTACGCCAATGAGTTGAACTGGATAGGTGTGCCCTTCCTTGTGTATATACTCTTTATCATAAGGCCCGTAACGACCAGAGGTAGATAAGGACTTCAGCTGAGCTTGCTCCTCTTGCTCATATTTTTTTGGCGTCAATTGCCAGTAGTCCATGTTGTTAAGTTCATCAAGAGTGTAACCAGTGAATCGACTCAACTCTTTATTAACGTAGTCAAATTTCCCATCACTTAGCCTGTTTATCGCAATGCCAACAGGCGCTAGGTTAACCAGCTTCTCAAACTTTTCATTTTCTTCTAAATACGCAGCACTCGCACGCTCCATCGCTTCATTAGCAGAGTATAGTTGACTCTTCGCCTCAACCAGTTCTGTAATGTCCCTACCTATTGCTAAAACCAGATTCTGATTTCCTATTGTTAACGCAGAAAGAGAAACCAAACACGGAAACGTTGACCCGTCCAAACGAGAATGGACCCATTGAAAAAGCTGTGGCCCCTCAGAGTGAGCTTTTTTAATATATTCAACAGCCATTTCCTCGGATGCTTTTCCACAAGGCTGATAGGCCGGAGAGATATCTGAAGGGCTTAAAGTGAGAAATTTATCGGCACTTTCTACGCCGTGAAGAGTAATTGCAGCTTGATTACACCTAATGAACTTTCCTGTAATAAGATCGATGACAGAAAGTGCGTCCCCAGAAACATTAAATAACTCCTTGTACATGATGTTCTCAGCTTGCTGACTAGCGAGCTCAGTTTTTAATCTATTAATCTCTGCGTGTAATGTTTCGTTCCTGCCACTCATATATGACTCTATTTCAAATAGCCTATTCAAAACAATAGAAGACTGTCGTTACATTTAACAGTTAAGTGTTTACTCATTTATTAGTCAAGTTGATAGTGGCCATGCAAATACATGTTTCTAAAAGCTATGTAACTGGCACCTTTCAGTAGTCAACCGCTTTATGGTTGTATCAAACCCGCATTGATTGCAGCAGAGAGCGATAGCAGTTATCCAACCACGTTGAAATGTACTTACGCTACTCCTGACAAAGAGGACATACAGAGCTCTGTCAATACCGACTACAAATGCACATTACAATTACAGGCCTTTTAAAAACACCCTCTAAATACCGTCAAAAAGAAAGACAGAGGAAGTTAACCCAACACTTTGACTACACTTTCTTTTAACTCTTGCAGTTTATATGGTTTTTCAATAATGGCTGATACCTCGCTGGCTTTTTGGGCTTCTATTGACAAGCCACTATCATAGCCGGATGAGATAATAATTTTTACGCTTGGGTTGATGCGCTTTAGCTCTCTACAGGCTTCATGACCGCCCATAATCGGCATCGCTAGATCCATTAATACCAAATCAATATCATGATAGTGCTCACGGTACACCTCGACACCCTCTTTTCCATTGTCGGCCAGTAATATGTTGTAGCCGCAAGCGGTGAGAAAGTCGAAACACAACTCTCTCAATAGCTGCTCATCATCGACAACTAGTATTGTTTTTCTTGCAGATTCTTGGGTAAGTAACCTTTTCTCGTCATCACCCACAGGCGCTGAGGTTTCATCTTTGCAAAGTGGTAAAAATACGAAAACGCGCGTACCTACGTCAGCCTCACTCTCGATGTAGGTAAACCCTTGATGCTGCTTTACAATACCATACACCGAAGCCAGTCCCATGCCTGTTCCTTTGCCGACCGGCTTGGTGGTAAAGAAAGGATCAAAGACCTTTTCAATATGCTCTTTAGCAATACCATCACCATTATCCTCAAAGACAATTTTCATATACTCGTCGGCTATAGCACTACCTTGTTTAGATAGTCTCTTATCATCCGTTGGAGCTAAAATTTCAGTGCTTACACTCAATAAACCGCCCTCACGCATGGCATCTGCTGCATTGATGGCGATATTCAAAAACGCATTTTGTAAACTCGATGTATCACCTTGAATGATGCACTTTTCGGCACTAAAGTGTGTTTGCATATCAATACGCTTGTCGACTGAATGCTTGAGTAACTCAATAGCATCTTCAAGCTCCCCATGAATATCGACTTGCTCATTCACGAGCTTTTGTTTGCGCGAATAATTGAGCATTTGCCGCGTTAGGTCACTGGAGCGTTTCGTCGAAGCAAGGATTTTTGATAGATAACTCTTTGCTTTTTCACTTGAGACTTCCATTTTAAGTAATTCTGCATAACCCGAAATGCCTGCCAACTGATTATTAAAGTCATGAGCGACGCCGCCGGCAAGTTGACCAATGGCATCCATTTTTTCTCGGTGGCGCAATTGGTCTTGAGCATGCTTTTGCTCGGTGATATCAGCTGACACCACCGTCAGATAATCAAGTTCTGCGACGTCGTCCTTAAACACAGGGATGAGAGTGTGAAGCAGCCATACTTCGTTACCTTTGCTATCATGGGCGATAGATTCAAAAGTTACCTGTTTTTTGGCACGCTTCACATAAGCCAATTTTTCTTCCATCAACCGTTTGGCATCGGCTGGAAAAAATGCAAAGGGATAGGGTTGCCCTAGCCAGTCATTATTCATCGGCAAGCTCAGCATGGCAAACCCATTGCGATTCATGTAACGAAGCTTAAAGTCTAAATCGACAATCTTGTGGCACACTGGTGAGTAATCCAGCAGAGCCCGATTGCGTTTCTCCAGGTTTCTGATTTCATCTTCGGCACGTCGGCTCTCGGTAACATCTAAATTTGTACCTACCATACGCAACGCATTACCCGCCTTATCTCTGAGTACCGTAGCGGCTGCTTTGATGTATCGAATTTCCCCACAAGGTCGCTGAATACGAAACTCGATATCGTAATCTTTGACTCCACTTACGCCATTATGAAGGGCTTGGATGGCGCTGGCCTTATCTTCTGGGTGCAAAGCCTCTTCCCAAAGGCTAACTTTATTCTCATCTAGAGTTGCAGGTATTCCATACATCTCAAACATAAGGTGATCCCACACCAACACATCATTTTCAACATCCCAGTCCCATACGCCAATCTGGCCAGCATTTATTGCCTCGCTAAGTTTTAAGTTAACATTTTTAATACTCTCCTGGTATTCCATTATTTCATCAATATTCGATATTGAGCCGGCCATTTCGAGTAATGCGCCGCTCTCGTCATGAAACGGCATCCCTTTGTCCCTGAACCAACTATATTTGCCTGATTTTGTTTTTACTCTGTATTGAATTTCATAGGCCTTTTTGTCATTAATAGCCTGTTCAATGGCCAACTGGATTATACGGCGGTCATCTGGGTGGATCATGGCTTGGTAATTTTCGATGGTTGATTCAAACTCACCAGGTTGATAGCCAAACAAAGCAAATGTTCTATCCGACCACTCAGCGATGGTTGAGTCCACATTAGCCCAGTGCCAGAAGCCATCTTGCGAGCCTTCTGTAATCAGCTTAAGTTTTCTATTTGTTGCCTTTAATTCTTCTTCTTTTGTTTTTAATTCATCAATATCTGTAACGATATATACAAAGTTATCAATCTGACTATTTTGAACAATAGGGGCAATAATTAAGCTCGCCCAAAATGGGTGGCCCTCTTTTTTAAGTAGCTTGAGCTCTTCAAAGATGTGACCTTCATTATTAAGGGCTTTATTAATTTTATTGATGATATTCATGTCAGACTCTGGACCAACAATGTAGTTGATAAGCGAATTGTCCTGACAATCGGCGATGGCGAGGCCAAACAGCTCTTGAAAGCTATCATTAGTTGACAGTAGTTTGTTCTTATTATCAGTGATGGCAAAGCTTGTACCAGAAATCCCTGTCAGATAGCTCAGGAAATTATTTCTGGCTTTTGTTTCTTGTTCTTTTTCAATTGAAATATCATTGACGAATGCAAACAAGAATTCTTCTTTTCCGTGCTCTAATAGATGCCCTCTTATTCTTACTGGAAAAACATGTCCGTTCTTATGCTGATGAAGCGTTTCAAACTGGATATGTTTTTTTTCTTGTAACTCACTCCAAAAAGCAGGCCACACATCTTTCGGAAATAATGGGTCCCACTCCCAAACACGCATGCCAACCAATTCCTCATTTGCATAACCCAATTTTCGACACGCAGAATTGTTAACATACATAATCTGTGAGTCGGAACGCATCCAAAAGACTTCGTCGGCTGCATTTTCAATAGAATATGAAAGAAACTTGAATAGCTCATTAGGGCTGATGTTTTCAGGAAAGTTAGACGCTTCCTGCACGCTTTCAATACAATTAAGTGAGACATTAAGCTGCTGTTTTTCTCTCATTATTTTTGATAGGAATACTCGAAATGATTGTGCAATCAAGCATAGCTCAAATTACTATTCGCTGCACAGCGCCAGTCGAGGGTTTCTGTGCATGGGACTATTTTTGGATCCTAGCAATTGGTAATCTAATTTTCTGCTATCTGGCCCGAAGCTAAAGTTTTAAAAGTCAAGAAAGTATACATAAACAAATTAATGGTTGCTTCATACCACGATAGGGCTGTTTCTGCCTCTTTGAGAATACCACATGCTGTTACCTTTTTTCTGTTCCGAAGCGAAGGGAGGATGCCCGCTTTGTTTTTTAAATACGACGACAGTGCACCAAACCCATGATTTTCTATTAACACTAACTCATTACCTGATTGCCATAGACCGAAGAGTATCAATGGATTTTCGCTGTTGAGGCGTTCCATTTATCAAGTCACCTACCTTTAAAAGAGTGGTTTCTGGATGTGGCAGACACCGTCGGTGTATGAATGACCCAGTTTATCAAATAACTGTTCAAGCTTGTCTTCATGACTATGCTCGTCGTCTGTGACTTCAAACATGTATTTACTTCACTATTCGTTTTTCCTTCTAACAAGATTTCCAAACTAGAATACCGATGCCTTTGTTAGCGGACGACTTAGCAGCCGGTTTATATTTTTATATTTGAAGGTGGCGTTAGGATAAAACTAAGATTCAAGAAGCGTTTTTTTGTCCCTAGTTATGTTCATACAACACTTCTATATCAATGCCCTCGCTTAATTAACAGTCAATAAACTCACTGACTTTTACCCATTTTCCTAGCATATTTAAAGTTTTAAAAAAAGTTGAACTTATGCATTCTCTGAATTAGTTTAGATAGTGGTTTGCGAAATATATAGGCAATAAATGCCGTCATAAAATGAATTGCATTTTCGTTGTCAAAAATGAAAGTGAATTTCAAAAACAGATCAATAATTTTCAAAAATAACCGCGATTACCAAGATCTTGGCGATACTGAAACAAAACGAGAACGGTGTCAGCGTTCCTGACTTACGTCGAGAGCACGGCATGAGTTCAGCCCAGTTTTACAAATGGCGAGCTAAATTTGGCGGTATAGATGCGTCACTGATGAAGCGCCTCAAAAAGATGTATGCGGAGGAGCGATTAGTCGCAGAGATCCGTAAGGAAGCCCTTGAGGGAAAGTTGTAAAGCCATCTCAGCGTAAAGAGATGGCCATTAACGCTGTGGTTGAACACAGTGTCAGCATCCGTTTGGCCTGTCGCAGTCTGGGTATCAGCGAAAGCTGTTATCACTATAACGCCAAACTGAGCGGTGAGAACGCGTTGGTAGCTGATTGGTTATTGCGATTGACCTACGCCAATAAGCAGTGGGGATTTGGGCTGTGCTTTCTGTACTTGCGCAATATGAAAGGACTCCGTTGGAATCATAAGCGTGTTTATCGGATTTACCGAGAGCTGGAGCTTAACTTACGTATTAAGCGGGATAAACCTGAAGCGTTGATTGTGCCTGTCGCTATCAACCAAGTGTGGTCGATGGACTTTATGTCAGATAGCCTGATTGACGGGCGAACACTACGCACATTTAATGCCATTGACGATTATAATCGCGAAGGCTTAGCGATTGATGTTGATTTATCGATACCGAGCTTGCGAGTTATCCGTTCATTGGAACAAGTGATTGAATGGCGCGGCAAACCTGCGGCTATTCGTTGTGACAATGGCCCAGAACATCTGTCAGGTGAATTGGTCACGTGGGCAAATAAGCACAAGATCACGATACTCTATATTCAACCTGGTAAGCCAACCCAAAATGCCTATGTTGAACGGTTCAATCGGACAGTGAGGCATGAATGGCTAAACATGTATGTCTTTGACAGTGTTGAACAGGCTCAGGAATTAGCGACGGACTGGCTGTGGAAATACAATAACGAACGGCCTAATATGGCTATCGGCGGTATTCCACCCAAACAATTATTGAAAGCAGCTTAGCGAATTTCTACGAATTACTGCTGTTTAAAATGGGGGGATTGCACAACACTTCGCGGTTATAATGATCAATGACATTGAACGTACGGAACCGGACTTTGTTATGTAGACTATCGCTCATAAAATCCATAAACCAAGATTTACCTAATGCGCTGGGCATTAATTGAAACAAATTATTAGTCAACTATAGAACTAAGGTTAGTAAGGCCTGAGTTTTCTAGGCACTCTCCATGTCATTAAAATACTGCCTATCATGTTCTGTTGGTGATGTACGTCGTTGGCAGTATGAGGACGCTTCGGATTGTAGAACATTTCGATGTGATGAAACATCCCTTGGTAATCACACCACTACACTTGTACTTATTAATACTCTCATACAACTAGCGTACCATTAGACTTTCTATTTTTTTTTGCGCATTTTCACACCAATGACACCCTTCTTCAGGCGCCAAAGTCAATGACATTCTAAAGCTGGCAAGCGCCAATTCTCGCTGCCCCAGTTGAATATAACCCTCTCCCAAGCTATCCCATAAATTGCCATCATCAGGGTGTAAGTTTACATTTAGTTTTAGTAACTCTAACGCCCAATCTGTGTGTTCATTAAAGTGGAAATAGATTCTCGTCAAGTGATTAATGACTGAAGAATTTATCGAATCATTCCCTGTTTGTAGTTGATAATACGCTAATAACTTAATGTCAGAGACTGTCTCTGTTCTCTTGACATATTCATCAATCACTCGAAAAGGGTTTGGCTCAATCGGGTCAGGTTGGTAAGTATCGTTTGCCAGCATTTTGTCAATCTCATAGGCTAACCAAAGCGTACCTCTCGATTCTGTATTTGACAAAAAAATTACAAGTGAATCTTCATTTGGACGCCACACTATGGATGATCGAAATGTTCCATTATTACCATTGTGAGAAATTATATGTTCTGAATATGTGTTAGATCCGATCTTCCACCCATACCCATAGGAAGTTGAATGTTGAGAAGCATCAACTTGAGCTGGCGTTTGAACGTGCTTTGTAGTTAACAATTGAATTGATTCTTTACTTAAGACTTTATTGTCATCAAGTGCAATAAGCCACTTGTGTAAATCAGATACCGTAGACTGCAAGCCTCCATTCCCAACAAGAATAGGAGATACGCCACCTTCTTCATATCTTTCGATTGATGTACCTCGGTCATAAAAATCTTCATAGTATCCATGAGCAAGTTCTGAGCTCTTCCAATCTGGGAGCAGATATCCTGTTTGCGTCATTTGCAATGGTTCAAAAAATACCTTGCTTAAAAATGTCTCATAACTCGTTTGAGCCACCTGCTCAATGATGGAAGAAAGTATGCTATATCCCACATTTGAGTATTTATAGCGCTCTCCTGGAGTGAATTCTAACTCACTCGAAAATACTGTCTGAAAGTAGTCTTCTTTCGAAACAGAATCAAAATCTCTGCCTGGAAACTCCTTAAAACCAGAAGTATGAGTTAGTAATTGATGAACTGTGATCGGCTTTTTATCGTCTGGTAGGTTACTAAAATAGATATCTAAAGTATCGCTTAACTTAAGTTTGTCTAATTCAACCAACTTGAGTATTGCGGCCGATGTAAATTGTTTTGTTAATGAGCCAATATCAAAGACTGTTGAAGGAGAATTAGCTAACCCAGAATCTCTGTTTGCCAGACCATAGCCTTTATTAATGAGGATGGTGTCATTTTTTACCACCAGAATTGAAGCAGACACTCCTCTGTCGACATTATCAGATAAATACTTATCAATGTTTCCAGCCGAAAAAGATGCCGTGGCTCCAGCTTGCATCGCAACGAAACTAAGAGATAAATATATCGCGTAGCGAAATTGATTAACCTTTTTTACGTAATTCAATTCATTTATTCCTTATTGCCCTGGAGAGAGTCGCAAAATCAGCATGTACATTTATTCATACAGCACATGACGAGATGTAAAACTTCAAGTATAGATAGTGGAAAATCCACTTTGTGCGCAATTAGTTCACAACTTTTGACTCAAAGTTCAAATTAACAATCCAAGAAAAAAACAATCCTAATGTCTTATTGAGCTGACACCAGAAGAAGCTGATATTGAAAGGCTATACTCAAAAGCTTTAGAAATCTTAGCATCACTTTAATAGCCGGATTACACTAACAATACGATCGGTCATGAAAATTGAACCCTCTGTACGTTAATGAGTGAAAAATCACCGCTTATCGAAAGTTCTATCAACTTGAATGATTGGTCAATAAATCTGAACTGAATGTCAATTATGTTCAGCCTTGCTAAGTTAGGATATTTTTATAATCAATTAGAAAAACCTAACTATGAAAAGCTTAATCCCATATCAAATTCTTGAAAACAGCAAAGTTATCGCTCTTGTCGCAATTGTTATATCAATTATTACATGGTGGATGGATATTTCTGGCTTGGTCTATGAATGCCCTTATTGCAGAACGCAGAGGACAGTTATAGGCGTTTTGGGCATGATGCTGTTGTTGCCGTTTATTCATTATTGGTTGCTTAAGTTAGTCGCCATAGAGATTGCGGGTTTTGGCTTTGTTGTAGCTGCCTTTCAACACTTCAGGGGGTGGTCGAAGATTTGGAGCAACGAGTTCCAATTTAATGCCACACTGTGGACAGACCCAACCATATTATCTGCCATCGCGATGTTCATGATCATGTTCTTAGCCTTAGTTATCCTAAGCCAGCAAAAATGAACGCATGATAAAAATTACTTTGGAGTTATATCTATGCCTCGTATTTCAAAACTACTTATAACACTTGGCGCATTATTTTACATTCTCATAATTCCTATATTGGAATGGAACGTCAGCCATGTTTTTAATCCTCAATGGCCCCCTCATGCTATCTTTCACGAGGTCTGGCAGCTGTTTACTCATATAGCTTTAGGCATAATTGTACTGTGGCTGGTTTGGAGAAAAGACCAAATTGTAATACCAGCTTTGATCTCATGCTGCATAATGGGCGGAGTGTTGTTTTCTTACGTGATTTCGCCGTACGTGGGTTCAAGTGTACAAACTGGTAACATTTCCGTGCTCATACTGGGCTTTGAGCTCGCTATCGTCGTTGCAGCTGCAATCGTCTTAACATCGTTGGTTGCCATTCTTTTCACTCGTAAGCGTCACGCCTAACGCGTTGACTCAAGGGTTCGCTTAACTCAACTCCAAACTGAACTAAAATTTTTGAAGGAAATACGATGACTTTAAAATCTGCCACAGTTGCTTTTCTGATGGTTGTTGGAAGCACTTATACTGTATACAGCCAAGCTACTAATTTAACAGGCCCATACTTAGGTCAAGTACCTCCGAAATCAGAGCCCCAAAAGTTTGCACCCGACGTGGTCTCAACTGACCGCTATACTTATGGAGGAACATTCACTCCAGATATGAAGGCATTTTATTTTTTACGCGACTCAGGAACCGATGAAGGTCTCGAATTTGTCGTGTTTGAAAATATTGAAAATCAATGGAAAGAATCTGTGATTTCAAAGCCAGTAGGTCAGCCTATGGTGGCGCCAAACGGCGATTTAATGCACCTGGGGAAGCGATTTAAACTAAAAACTCAAGAAGGCTGGTCTGAAGTAAAACAACTCGGTGAATACTTTGAACCATTTCGAATAATGCGCATGACGAGCTCACTTGCCGAAACCTATGTATTTGATGAAGTGGGCTCTGAGGATGGCGATGGCGTCATTCGATATTCGCGCCTCATTAATGGAAAGCGTGAAAAACCTCGGGCATTCAGTGAAGTTGTGAATACGGGTACTTTTAATGCACACCCTTTTATCGCCCCAGACGAGTCCTACTTGCTGTGGGACAGCCGCCGTAAAAGCGGATTTGGGGGATCAGATATCTACATTAGCTTTAAGCAATACGACGGTTCCTGGGGCAGAGCTATCAACTTAGGCCCAAAGATTAATACGGATGGGTGGGATGCGGCTGCAAGCGTTACTCCAGATGGGAAGTACCTCATTTTTCATCGCTTAAATGATGCTGGTAACGCCAATATTTTTTGGGTGGATGCATCGATTATAGAGCAATTTCGCAATCGCTCGCATAGTGAGTTGCGCCCAAAGGTCAATATTACAACTGCAAACGGGAGCAGTAATGAGCTCAAAGTAAAATCAGATTTAGAATATCTTCATAAGCAATACGATTTAACACCATACCTCTACACCAAGAAAATCCAAGTAGATGAGAAAGCCAGAGCTCCTTATAGTCACCCAGTCCTCACAATGAGCACACAGCCAGAGTATATATCAAGCAAAACCAAACTATTATCATCATACCTTCATGAACAATTTCACTGGCACGTTGTTATGAATGGCAAACCTGAAAAAGAAGCTTTTCGTTCCAGGATTAAGGAGTTTTTCCCCAATATTCAAATAGGCCACCCATTCGGTAGTAGTGACGCCGGAGGAACACTAAGCCACATCATAGTTTGCTATTTAGAGTATATCGCGCTTTCCGAATTAATTGGCGAGAAAAAGGCCTTGGAAAATATATCTACAAATGGATATTACACCTTGGTATATGACACCGTAATTGATCAGGATAATAGAGAGGTTTTGGACGCACTGCTCGTAGAATTCGGTCTGGAGTATCGTGAAAAGCTGCCGTAAGCAACCAAGAAGGCAATAGAAGTACTGGCCTTACCATGAATCCAACATACTGATTAATCATACATTTTTTCTTTCTTTTAACCCTATAACACTACTAAAACTAGGAAGTAAGGTCAATGCAAATTGATGGTTTCCAGAACTAGCAGAAGGGTTGAAATTATTGTTCAGGGAGTGAACGAAAAGCGTACTTTTTTGAACGTTCTGTTAATTTTTTTTGAATAAAAAATATATGATTATCACTTTGTAACATCTATCTAAACCACGTCATGAAAGATAATTCTCGTTTTTTTTTATGTCATACTGAACAAGCTATTAAGCTGCTTCTAGTGTTTTTTCTTCCTGTATTGGTTTGGTCATGCAAAGATGAAACTTTATCTGAGACTCTTGTTCCAAATAGACCAAACATAGAATGGCAATATAAAGGCTTGAAAGGGTTAATCATTCAGGATGTTTTAATTTCTGAACAATTTGTTTTTGCCTCTACAAATAGAGGGTTGTACCAAGCGTCAAGAGTTTCTTTTTTCTCCAAAGACGAAACTAAATGGTCGTTACTGACAAGTAAAGATTGGGAGTTTTTGGATATCATTTTAACCTCGGACTCTTCACTGATCGGTTCGGTTGTACATAGAGGCGTAAACTTATTAGCTCTCAGCCATGATATGGGAAGGAATTGGACTACTAGTACTTCTCAATTCGGGTTTGGGGAGTCACGAAATTTCGAGAACATTAATAGGCTATTTTGGGACCCCGTATCTGAATCTTTGTTCGGTGTGGGTACAGATGTGTTGGCAATTTCAAATGCAGAGGCTAGTTCATGGGAATTATTATCAGGGCTCTGGCAGGGATTTGGCAGAGGCATGTTTGCAGTTACCTATGATCGTGAGAGTAATATAGCATTCTATGGTGGACAGGGCGCTTTCGAAAATCCGATATTAAGGAAGGTAGACTTATCAACTCTTGCAACTGAATTTATTGATGTGACAGATTATCTCCCGCAACCTAGCACAATTGAGTCAATTATAATTATCAAAGAGGGTCAAACTGTTATTGCATCTGGCGAAGGTGGAATTATACGTTCTGACGACTATGGAGAAACGTGGAATAGCCTCTTAAAAAATAGTGAAGCACGATTCTACTTTGATTTTATTGTTGACAAAAACGATAGCGACTCGGTGTTCACAGTTGGATGGAATAAATCATTTGATGAACCCCAACCATTGATTCTTGAATATACGACTGACAAAGGAGCAAGCTGGCATTCTGAGGCTTATGATGAAGACAATATTTTTGGTGGAGGGAAAAGTATTGCTGCCATTCAGTCTGAGCAAACAATCAATCTCGCAGTTGGATTATATAAAGGTGGTATTTTTACCATCACCATTGATAAGTAACCCAAGAATATTAAGGTTCGGGCGAGCTTATCGGCTACCAATCGGTTCGAACTTTGCTGCCGCAAAACAATAAAGAGCAGGACCAAGCGCAAATATTCACTGAGAAATTACTATCCGAGACATTAATTGGAAAAAACTAACAATCGCCATCAAAAAGCCGCTTTGCGGCTCAAATCGAAAAACAAGTCGCTCGCATGTGTAGCGGGCATTATAAAAGTCAAGGAGGTTTTGTGTCAGCATTAACAGTCAGCGATGACAAGTCACTACTTGATATCGCAAAAATTCATCACTTTTTGACAACAGAAAGTACTTGGGCTCTGGGAATTAATTACGAAACAGTAGCTCGTAGTATTGAAAACTCGATTTGTTTTGGCGCTTATAAAGGTAAAGATCAGATAGGCTTCAGTCGAATCATTACCGATCAGGCGACATTTGCAAATCTTGTCGATGTTATTGTTTGGCCCGAATATCGTGGGCTAGGAATATCTCGAAAGTTAATGGAAGCAGTAATGGTCCACTCAAGTGTTAAAGGAGTTCGGCGATTTACGCTTGCGACCTCAAATGCACATGGACTTTACCAAAAATATGGATTTACGGCGCTGCGAAAACCAGACACTTTTATGGAGGTTTATGCCCCTGACATCTACACGAAAGTTCCATAGCAATTCGGGGACTGCGGCCCCTGCGACACTCACAAGTCCGCGCGCATGCGCGGGGCGTTAGCTTCTTTTTATGAAATTCGAAATTTGTGGAATTAATTAAATATTTAAACGAGCACTTCATCACCAAATGCGAATTGCTCGAACTTTCAAAAGTGACTGAAGAATAATTGAAAGAACTTCAGCAACAGGACTTAGTGCCATAGTGTTCATATAAGCTAAAGCTAAACTTGGAAAATGATTCATTTTTTGGTGTTAGTTTCACAAAGTGGTGTTCGCTCAGTTTGGTTACGTCACGGTTTAGCTAACTTCAAAGGCCGTCTGGCCGCACTAGAAGCCAAAATGGCTTCTGACAACAACATCAGTCTGACGGAGTATCAAGTACAAGCACTGGAAAGGAAGAAGCTAGATGATGAAGTCAGTGGTGAAATTGAAACGTCTCATTCTGGCTATCTTGGCTCTCAGGACACGTTTTATGTTGGCACCCTCAAAGGCGTTGGCAGGGTCTACCAACAAACCTTTGTCAATATTATTCCAAAGTGGCCTTTACCAAGCTGTACACGATGAAAACGCCTATAAGCGCCGATATGCTCAATGACAAGGTCTTGCCTTTCTTTCAACATCATAAGCTGCTTCTGCTGCGTATATTGACTGATAGAGGCACTGAATACTTTGGGAAGGTTGATAATCATGATTACCAGATTATCTGGCCGTTAACGATATTGACCACACCAAAACTAAAGTGAAATCGCGACAAACAAATGGTATCTTCGAACGATTCCATAAAACGATACTACAGGAATTTTATCAGGTAACGTTCTGCAAAAACCTTTACACGAACATCGATGAGCTTCAGAAAGATCTGGACGATTGGCTCAATTACAACAACAATGAGCGACCCCCATCAGGGAAAAATTTGTTGTGGCCGAACGCCAATGGAAACGCTTATTGATGGAAAACTGGTTTGGCCTGAGAAGAATCTGAGCGCAAACTAACCTGACGAGCCACCTAACCAAAAACTGATAGTCGTCAGATCAGATGCCGACTTCTACATTTTAAACCACTACACTTTATTCATTATATTGTTAGCAAGATTATTGCCTAGCTGACTGCAAGACGGTACTTACCCACAACACAATATCATTGAGAACTGCTGGATGTTTTTCTAACAGTGGTTCCCCATGTTCGGCCCCAGATAAAATCTTGTGTGTAAATCGAGATTGAGACGATGCTTTCATCGCATAAACATAGTCTAATTCTGGTCGGTCGTATTGCGTATTCTGCTGAACGTGAACACCGATTCTGGCGCATCGTGAACACCTGAGATTTCCCGCATTGGGCGAAGCTTATTTTTACGCTAAGTGTTCACCATCGGTCAACTCTGAGCGTGTT